>CAKZNB010000024.1 GCA_937129365.1 uncultured Flavobacteriales bacterium | reverse complement strand
TAACAGGAAACTGTGCCACTTACACACCAAATGCAAACTACATAGGAAACGATACGCTATGCTTAATCACATGTAATGACGGAGTATGTGACACAACAATCGTAACAATTACAGTAGGACCAGGAGTAACAGATACATTACCAGTAACGGTTCCAGAAGATAGTACGATAGTAATCTGTGATACTTTACTAAATGGAATTACAGGCGATAGTGTAGTCATCTGTAACGGAGGAAGCAATGGAATGACAAGTCTAACAGGAAACTGTGCCACTTACACACCAAATGCAAACTACATAGGAAACGATACGCTATGCTTAATCACATGTAATGACGGAGTATGTGACACAACAATCGTAACAATTACAGTAGGACCAGGGGTAACAGATACAATAACTACAACTATAATTGAAGACAGTACTGTAGTATTCTGCGATACATTACTAAATGGAATCAATGCAGATAGTGTAGTATTGTGTAACGGAGGAAGTAACGGAACAACAACTATTTCAGGAAATTGCTTCTCTTACTCACCAAATACCGGTTTTGCTGGATTTGATACAACTTGTTTTATTGTTTGTAATGACGGAGTGTGTGATACAACTTATATCTCAATATTTGTTGATCCAAAACCAAACTTAGTTTGTAAGCCAGATACAGCTTATTTAAGAGGTGTTGGAACAGTATTAATTGATACGAGTTACACACTAAGTAGTATTACAGATAACAATTTAACTGCAACTTGGTTATCTAAAACAACATTTGATTGCAGTAATGTTGGACCAAATAATGTAACAGCCTATGCAATAGATGCACTAGGTCAGATTGATAGTTGTACTTCAATTATTACTATTCTGGATACGATAGCACCAATGGCAATGTGTCAGAACATTACGATAAACTTAGATGCTACCGGAAATGCTTCAATCAATGCTATTGATTTAGATGGTGGAAGTACAGACAATTGCTCAGTAGCAAGTGTAGTAATCAACAAGAATAATTTTGATTGTTCTAATGTTGGAGCGAACAGTGTAACACTTATTGTAACAGATATCTTTGGAAACATTGATTCTTGTATTGCAACAGTAACAGTTGTAGATACTGTAACACCTAAGTTCACTTGTTTGGCAGATAAAGATACATTGATAAGAACTCCAGATTGTTCTTTCATAGTGCCAGATTATACTTCTGAAGTAACTGACTTATTTGATAATTGCGACAGTGCAAATGTCACTTACACTCAATTTCCATCAGCAGGAACTGAACTGACGACTGACAATACAGTTGAAACAATTACAATAACTGCTACAGATGCTGAGGGTAATTCAACAATTTGTTCTTTTGATGTAACAGTAACTTGTGATAGACAAGTTAAAGTACCTCAAACTTTCTCACCAAATGGAGATGGAGTGAATGATGCTTTTGTAATTCGAGGAATTGAATATTACGAAAAGAGTGTTATCAAGATATTTAACAGATGGGGATCTGTAGTTTATGAAACTACTAATTACCAAAACGATTGGAAAGGAACGAGCCAAGATGGATTTAAGATTGGCGGAAGTGATCTTCCTGTAGGAACATACTTCTATACACTAGACCTTGGTGTAGGGCAAGAGTTAATAAAAGGATATGTTTATTTAATTAAGTAAAAAATCGTTTGAAAATAATAACTGAAAAAACATAGATTATGAAAAAAGGAATAATAATATTAGGGATGCTTTTTAGTATTGCATCCCTATTTTCTCAGCAAGATGCGATGTTCACACATTATAGTTTTAATACTATGGTTGTGAATCCTGCATATGCTGGCAATAGAGGAATGATGTCCGCTACATTATTGCAAAGAAATCAATGGGTTGGGTTTGATGGTGCTCCAGTAACACAAACTTTTGTATTAAACACACCTATTTTTAATGATAAATTGGGGCTTGGTGTTTCATTAATTAAAGATAAAATAGGTCCTGTGAATAGTTTTACAGGAAACTTAGATTTATCCTATTCTTTTAAATTAACCAAAAACCAAAAATTGACTTTTGGATTAAAGGGTGGAGCTAGTAATTATAATAGAAATTTAAACAATTTATTTGTTGATCAAGAAGGTGACTTATCGGTCAATGGTGCAACTCTTAATGAAATTTACGCAAATTTTGGAGCAGGATTTTTGTATACTAATAAGAAATTCTATTTAGGAGCTTCTATACCGAAACTACTCGAGAATACATTCGAAAATCCAAGCGCAACACAAGGAGGTGTAGCGTCTAAAGAACAAATGCACTATTACATTACTGCAGGTTCAGTATTTGAACTTAACAGTAATGTCGAATTAAGACCTTCAACTTTTGTAAAAGCAACAGCAGGAGCTCCTATTGAAATTGATTTAACAGCTATGTTTGCTTTTAATAAGAAATTTGAAATAGGTGGTATGTTTAGAACTACAGATGCAATAGGATTATTAGCCGGTTATGTATTCCAAGAAAAATTTAGAGTTGGCTATTCATTCGATTGGTCTTATGGTAACGAAACATTTACATCAAATAATGGTTCTCACGAATTGATGATTCGTTATGATTTTCTATTTAAAGGAAACAAACAAGTTCTTTCACCAAGATATTTTTAAAAACAACTGGTATGAAAATAAAAAACATTTTATCTTTTAGTTTACTTTCATTAATAACGATAGGAGCTAATGCGAACGACAATAATGGAAGATTTCAAGTAAAGCAGCTTAAAATTAATTCCGATCAAGCAGATTTTGGACCTACTTTTTACAAAAATAAAATAGTATTTGCATCTTCAAGAAAAAAAACATCAATAATCAAAAGGATTTGGTCTATCAATAACTTACCCTATTTGAATCTTTATGAAGGAGAAATAGATGAAACAGGCGAGTTAAAAAACTTGAAATATTTTAAAAAATCCTTTAATAAAAAATTTAACGAAGGACCCGCAACCTTTTCTAATGATGGGAAATTTATGGCTTACACAAAAAATCACACCAATAAAAAAGGAGCTATAAAATTAAAAATAGTAACAAGAGAATGTGTAGATGGAAAATGGAATGAAACAGTTGATTTTCCCTTCAATAATGAAGAGTTTTCTGTGGGTCATCCAGCACTAACTTCAGATGGTAAAACTATGTATTTTAGCTCAGATATGCCAGGTGGAAAAGGAGGGATAGACATTTACAAATCAGAAAAGCAACCAGATAATACTTGGAGTAAACCAGAAAACTTGGGGAGTAAAATAAATACAGCTTCAAACGAGATGTTCCCATTTTATCATTCTGACGGAATGTTGTTTTTTGCCTCAAACGGACTAAAAGGGAATGGAGGTTTAGATGTATTTGTTGTGGGAAGTAAAGAGGGTAAATTTGGAACACCAGAAAATTTAGGAAATGAAATAAACACTGCAGAAGATGATTTTGGTTTAATCTTATCCCAAGATCAATCGAAAGGATATTTTTCTTCGAATAGAGCTGGAGGCCAGGGAGATGACGATTTGTATTATTTTAAAAATAACAAACCATTTATATTTAAAAAGATCTTAGCTGGATTAATAAAAGACGAAAACAATGCTATTATTGGCAATGCAAAAGTTACCCTATTGGACGAAAAAGGGAATGAAATTAAAACAATAATGAGTGATAAAAATGGAAGTTATTCTTTTGAAGTAGAACCAAATACTCAATACTCAATAAAATCTGAAATTGATGAATTTAAAGCTAATATAATTGCGATTAACAAAGATTCTAAAAAGGTAAATAATGATATTATTCTTTCACCAAAACCAGATTTAGGTTTAGCAGGTAAAATTGTAGATTTAAAATCAAATGAGCCTATTACTAATGCGAATATTAGATTAAAAAATAATAGTACAGGAAAAGAAGTGGCTTTAAAACCAGACGAAAAAGGAGAATTTAGTTTACCTCTTGGCGAAATAGAGTCAGGAGCAATTATTGATTATACAATAAAAATAACTTCAGAAGGGTATTTATCTAAATCGGTAGATTATAAATCAGTTTTTAAAGACCAAAAAGAGTTTGTAATAAACCCAGAGTTACTTTCGTTAAATAAAGTGAAGACAGGAGAAACCAAGCTAGAAGACATAATAGCTATAAACCCAATATACTTTGACTTAAATAAGTATGCTATTCGCCCAGATGCTGCTGCAGAATTAGATAAAGTAGTGAAAATTATGAATGAAAATCCAACCATGGAAATTGAATTAGGTTCTCATACTGATTCAAGAGGAAGGTCTTCATCTAATGTTAGATTATCTGATAAAAGAGCTAAATCATCTGCAAATTATATTAAGAAAAGAATTACTAATCCTAATCGAATCACAGGCAAAGGATATGGAGAAACAAAGCTAGTAAATAAATGTGCTGATGGAGTGAAATGTAGTAAAGAAGATCATCAACAAAATAGAAGAACTGAATTCATTATTCTTAAGATGTAGCAGCTAAAGTAATTTAGTTTATCGATTATTCAAATATATATGCAAGTCTATAAAGAATAATGAGTTCATAAAAGCCCTCAATAGAGGGCTTTTTTTAGTATGGATTTTTTAAATCAATTGATAATTTTAAAAGATCTATTTTTTTAATTAATTAAAGAGTTTTACTTTCATCCACCACAATAGTCTTAGAAATAGTATCGTGCCATCCTGTTGGTTTTTTTCCAAGAAAAGAAAAAGCTTCGAAAGGGATTAAACGACACCAAGAACGTATGTGAATTTGCCTAAAAGTAGGAGTTGTATGATCTTCAGAAAGCACTTTTGTTCTGGTCATAAATTTGGCAATTGATCTACCTTGCAAATTATGTTCCATCACAGTGTAAGCAAGTACTTGAAAAAGTATTGATACTATAAAAGATAAAACCATCATATTCCAGTCAGGTTCCACATTGTAAGTATATGATTCAAATACTGGATCGTAAGCTAGTTCTGGTTGAGGGATCAATATAGCGCTGATAAAATTATTTATTATACTTAATATAATACCATCTACCAATACATTTACAAATCGTTTTCCATGCGATGCCAGCGGGTGTTTTTTATTTGGTCCATCAATGTCTAAGTCTAAAATATCTAATTCTTCCAAAATTAATAAGAGGTTAAAAGTTTAATAATTAGCGAATTTACTATTTTCTAATTCTTTTCATATCTTCAAGCATGAAAAAACACCTAGTATTTCTTTCTGGAGCAGGGATGAGTGCCGAGAGTGGAATTTCTACTTTCAGAGATTCAAATGGATTGTGGGAAAATCATTCGATCGAAGATGTTGCAACCCCACAAGGTTTTGCTAAAAATCCTCAGTTGGTATTAGATTTTTATAATGCTCGTAGGAAACAATTGTTTGAAGTAGAACCTAACCCAGGACATCAATTAATAGCAGAGTTAGAAAAAGAATACGAAGTATCTGTAGTAACACAAAATGTGGATGATTTGCACGAGAGAGCGGGAAGTTCTTCTGTACTTCACCTTCATGGAGAGTTACGAAAAGTACAAAGTTCTCAAAATTCATCTTTAATTTATAAATGGGAAAAGGACTTGAATATTGGCGATAATTGTGTAAATGGCTCACAACTAAGACCCCACATTGTATGGTTTGGTGAGGCTGTACCTGCAATGGAAGAAGCAATAGAAATAGTACAATCTGCGGATGTAGTTGTAGTGATTGGCACTTCTTTGCAGGTATATCCTGCTGCTGGGTTAATGGATTATGCTCCAGATAATTGTAGGGTATTTTATATTGACCCGAATCCAAGTATTTCTTCAACTAATAAGTTGACAGTGATTCCAAAAGTAGCATCAGAAGGAATGAAAGAATTAATCGAAAAGCATTTGTAATCAACTATTTTCTATCTTTAACTCATGGCAAAGAAAAAAATAATAGACGGGAACCCTCACATTTTATTTGAACAAAAAATTAAAATAGAGGATGTTGAAAATCAAGCAAAAGAGTTTTATCAATTGATGGATTCGAGGAGGAGCATTCGTGATTTTTCTGACAAACCTGTTCCTAAATCGGTAATTGAGAACATTATAAAAACTGCTTCCACAGCTCCTAGTGGTGCTCACAAACAACCTTGGACTTTTTGCGTAGTTGAATCAGCCGAGCTAAAATCTCAAATAAGAGTTGCTGCTGAAGAAGAAGAGAAAAAAAGCTACGATGGAAGGATGAGTGAAGAGTGGATTAAGGATTTGAAACCTCTTGGAACCAATCATTCAAAGCCATTTTTGGAAATAGCTCCTTATTTAATTATTGTGTTTAAAAAACCATACGATTTAGGTGAAAAAGGTGAAAAGCACCAAAATTATTATGTAAATGAGTCGGTGGGAATTGCTTGTGGAATGTTGATTACTGCTATTCACCAAGCTGGATTGGTAACCCTAACTCATACCCCAAGCCCAATGAATTTTTTAACAAAATTATTGGATAGACCAAGTAATGAAAGAGCTTTTTTGTTGCTTCCAATTGGTTATCCTACTGACGAAGCTTATGTTCCAGATATTGAAAGGAAGAATTTAGAAGAAGTTTCTAAGTTTTACTAATTCATTCTATCTACTAATTCGAGTGTAGTTTGGTAAGTTTCTTTACCTAACATCTTTGCTTTGAGGTAAGCTAAAAAACTCAAAATATAAATATCCTCTCTTAGCCTAGGTTTCCTTTCTACTGCTTCAAAAAAAGTAGTTTGAAATTCTTCGGTTTGAACTTTATCAGGCTGTGAATAACTGATTTTTAAATATTTAAGATAAACAGAAGCTCTTTGATCTTGAATTAAATATTCTTTATTTTTAGTCACAAAACTATCGATTCTACTATCTACGTAGTCAATATTTTCTAATTCGATGTGAGCAAGAATTTCGATTAAATTTTTGTTCATCACCCACATTGCTCCCATAGTTTTGGTGTACCAACTATCAGTAGCTTGTAGTTTTCCATAAATGCTCTGTATTTTTTTATATTCTTTTTGATGAAAATAGACCATTGCTGCAACAATCATTGCATCCAACACATCTTTGTTTTTTAAATCTGGTTTTTCAGAAATTGCTCTTTCAATAATTTCCTGAGCTTTTTTATTTCCACCTAGATAGTTAGTGTTTAATGATTTTAAAACCAATATTTTAGTCTTAAAAATATTTTTATATTTTTTGTTTTCAAGTAGTAATTCCTCCATTTTGGTTAAATAGAAATTACTCTCTTCAAATTTTTTGTCACGAAAAAATATATTGGCAATAAAGTAAAGCAACTTAATGTGAAAAAACACATAGCGATTAGTCTCTTCCTCGCTTTTTTCTATTCGAGAATACCATTCTGTAACGAAAGGAGCCACCAAGTGATAATCCTTTGTAACATTGGCGTCAGCAGCAACAATTTGTACTAATTGATACAGAGTTTTGTAATTTGACCCAGATTTAGTGGAAATTTGAAATCGGTCAAATACTTCTTCAAGAAGCGAGTCAAAATCAATTTCAATGGCTTGTTTGTGATATTCTTCAAGTTTTTGTTTCACAGTAGCATACGCCATATTCAAATTAGATTCTTGAATCATTTGAGTTCTGTTACTCTCTAATTTATCAATTACATAATCTAATTCTTTTTCAGGATTATAATGAGCAAACTGAATATATAAGTTGTAAATCTCATTCAGCAATTCAACTTCATTTTCTTCTTTTGCTTTTTCTTCAGCCTTTTTTAATAGTTTAAAACCAGGTTTATAACTTTTGTTTTCAATCAAGTGTTTACTGGTAAGAATCAGTTTTTTAACCTCCAGTACATGTTCTTCTTCTTGATTAAACCTTTCGGTTGAGATAAAATCAACTAACTCACTAAACAACCTTTTTCTCAGCTGATGATAAGCGACTTTGTTTTCTTTCCCATAAATTTTTTTGGGATAGTCTTTGGACTTAATTTTGGGATTCAAAATTAATTTAAAAAGAACCAATTTTTTTGAGTCAGATTGTTTAGACTTCTTCTTCAAAAAAGAAGCAAATTTATTTTGTTCCTCCTGACTTAAGTTGGTAATTATGTTAGCTAATGGAATCATTTATCATCCTAATTTCCAACCAATTCCCGTAGAAAGCAGCAAAGGGCTGTATTTCATTTCGGTAAGGTTTAGCAAATCGTTTCCTTTCTTTAATTTCCATCTAGGATTAGTCACATCAAATTGCTTTTCAACTCTAGCCGAAATTGAAAATTTACTTCCAAGTTTAAATCGTAATTCACTAGTAAGCCTTGGAGCAAATATAAAATTCTTGTATTTTACTCCACTTCCTACTCTCACTTTTTTGCTTCCCATATTTAATCCTCCAGTAACCAGAAAATCAACAAATTTAACTTTTGGCAATACATTTACTCCCAATAAATCAAACCCAAATAAATTTCCAGAATACCTGCTTTTAATAGAGTCATTAGAGGTGTTAGGATAAAAATATTTGAATGTAACAGTTCCTCCGCTCTTAAAATAGGAGTTTTCCATAGAACTATAATTAACTGAAGTAAGAGCTAATTCGACAAATGAAACATGATTTTGATACAGACTACTTACATTATACTTATGGGTGTTTACAAAGTTTTTTTCAGTATTATCAAATGCAACTCCAACATTTATATTAAAGTAAGTTTCAGTATTTTCAAATTGACCAAATGATGAGCTGCTCACTGCAATAAATAGAATAAATAAAATTCGTTTCATAGTTTTAGTTTGTTTTTATATCTCTAATATTTAGTTGAAGTTTAGTATTTCCGTTCCAAGTGTTTTCTTCAATTACAAACACCACATCAAAGTACTGATTATTATTTAACTTTTCAAAAAAATCTCCTAATCCAAATCCGATGCAATCAAATAATTTTGTTGAATTTTTTTCTTGATAAATGGACATTTTTAAGTGTGTTTCACCCACAATTTTGACATATTTTGCTTGTACATTTTTTGCTACAAACACAGGATGCATATTTTGTGGACCAAACGGAGCAAATTGTTTAATAATTCGATAAAACTTAGGAAATGCCTCTCCTTTTTCAGGAATTAACTGATCTAAAGTAATTTCGGAATCAATTTTTATTTCGGGAATTAACTGTTCTTCTTTAATGGTTGCAGAAACTACTTCGTCAAATTTATTTCGGAATTTATCCACATTTTCAATTGGCATAGTCATTCCTGCCGCATACATGTGCCCCCCAAACTGCTCCAGTAAATCTGAGCATTCATCAATCGCATTATACACATCAAACCCTTGCACCGAGCGAGCAGAACCAGCTGCTTTTCCATTACTTTCTGTAAGTATTATGGTAGGTTTATAATGTGTTTCAATCACTCGCGAAGCCACAATTCCAATCACTCCTTTGTGCCAATCCTCTTTATATAAAACTGTAGATTTTGCATTCAAAAACTCCTCATTTTCTTCAATTATTTTGAGTGCTTCTTGAGTGATTGATTTATCGAAGTTTTTTCTTTGTTTGTTTTCACTTTCAATAAATTCTCCTAATTCTTTAGCTGTTTCATCATCTCCAGAAGTCAATAGTTTTACCGCATTCATCCCTGATTTCATTCTGCCAGCAGCATTTATTCTTGGCCCCACAATAAACACCACATCCGTAATATTCAAATCTCTTTTGAGGGCAGAAAGTTTCAAAATCTCAGCAATTCCTTTTCTTGGGCTGTGGTTTATTTTTTTAAGACCAAAATGTGCTAACACTCTGTTTTCTCCAGTTACAGGGACAATATCAGAACCGATACTCACTACTAATAAATCAAAATATTCTTCCAAATCAGAAAATTCAAAACCTAATTCTTGATTTAGAGCTTGCACCAGTTTAAATCCAACTCCACACCCACATAATTCTTTGTAAGGATAGTCACAATCAGTTCTTTTTGGATCCAAAACAGCTGCAGCTTTTGGAATTTCATTTCCAGGTCGGTGGTGGTCACAGATGATAAAATCTACTCCTTTTTTGGTTGCATGAGCTACTTTTTCTATAGCTTTTATTCCACAATCGAGAGCGATAATTAGTTTAAAATCATTGTCGGCAGCATAGTCAATTCCTTGATATGAAACTCCATACCCTTCGGTGTATCTATCCGGAATATAAAACTCTACATTGGGATAATGCTTGATGAGAAAAGTATACATCAACGAAACAGCAGTAGTTCCATCCACATCATAATCGCCATACACTAATATTTTTTCTCCTTTTTCAAAAGCCTCAAAAACTCTTGCCACCGCTTTATCCATGTCTTTCATCAAAAAAGGATCATGAATGTGCTCCAACTGCGGACGAAAGAAATCTTGCGCTTCCTCAAAAGTAAAAACCTCTCTCTGATGCAAGAGTTCAACAAGTTCTTTATCAATCCCCAGTTTTTCTTCCAATTCTTTGGTAGAGATTTCAGATTTTGGGGCGAATGTCCAGCGTTTTTGTTGCATAAAATTTAGATTCCTTTTTTGGAAGTTTAAGGATATTATTTTGCTTTGTTTTTAAAGATAGCAAAACCCAAATTAACGAGATAAATTAAAACTCCAAAAAATAAAAGCAAATACCCAGATGTTGCTATATTATTTAGGTCTTGAATGTAGTTTAAAAAACTAGAGGAAGAGTTAGTATAATATCTTCTTGGTGGGTTGTAAAGACTAAAGAAATAAAAAGGAAATACCAATAAGAACAATCCTAGCAAAGTTGTTATGATATGAGAAATGGTTAGCGTTTTTCTAAATTTTAACTTTTTAAAAACATAGCCCAAAACCCGATATAAATAGAAAGATGCTAAAGAATAAATAGATATGTCGATTATTAATTACAAAATATGTGTCATGGACAGCAATATCGTATGTAGTGTTATTATATATTAATCCTAAAACAATTAGGAAAGGAATCCAACCCCAAAACCACCAATGTATTTTTATTTTTTTTGTCAATTAATTAGAGAGTATAAATGTAATTTTAGTTAACTCATTTATTTCAATAATTCCATTTAAGTTTACATCATTTAGAAGAGCTAAATAAAAAGAATCAAGTTCAAAGTCATTTATTGAATACTTTTTCCCATCTAAAGTGAAAGAGTTGATATTAAATTCTAATTTAAGAAACTCACCTCGTTTTTTAAGTAAATTCAATCTTTTAGACTGTTCATTTTCGTAAAATAAGTAATGATGTCCAAAATTTCCAAAATACAGGGTTTTGTATCCATCTTTATCTGCTGATAAACCTGAACCTGGTGAAAAACAAGTTGCATCATCAATCTTCATCCCTACCCTTATCTCATTCAGTTCTTTTTTATCTAGTAGAGCTGCTATTTGAACAGAATGAAATTTTTTGTTTTTCCCATCATATGCTTTATTAAAGAATCTAAGAGAAAAAGGTTTTCTTTTTATTTCAATAGCTTTTTCAAAATTTAAAAGTTTTTTTTCTATACCATTTTGAAATAAATAAATTGTATTTATATCTTCATCAGTAGTTGCGACTGATTTAGTTGAATTGCATGATAAGACAAAAATAAGCAGTATGAGTGAACCTATAATTTTTTTCATTTAATATAATTTAGTTACTCTGATCAATCTTCCTCACCATTGTCAAAATAGTAGCAATAGCAACAGTTTCTCCAGTTTGGTCGTATACATCAACCAAGAATTTTACAATTCCTTTTGCAATGTCTTCTTCGTCTCTTTTTTCTCCTTCAATTTTTTCTTTCACAGTGAATTTAACTCCTATTGTAATTCCTACATACACAGGTTTTACAAAACGAGCCTCTTCCAATCCGTAGTTTAGAAGTACAGGTCCTTTTGCAGGATCTACAAATAGTCCGGCAGCTTTAGAAAGGATAAAATATCCGTGAGCAACACGCTCTTCGAAGATAGTTCCGTCTAAAGAAGTTACATCCATGTGCGCATAAAAATTATCGCCACTTACGTTTGCAAAATTCACGATATCCGTTTCGGTAACAGTATGTTTTGCAGTCATCCAAGTTTCTCCAATTTCCAATTCTTCAAAATGCTTACGGAAAGGGTGAACTTTATCAAATTTGAAATCTGCACCCGTTTGGTATTGGTTGGTAATGGCAGTCAACATAGTTGGCGAACCTTGAATTGCAGTTCTTTGCAAATAATGTTTTACACCTCTCATTCCACCCATTTCTTCCCCACCTCCAGCTCTTCCTGGTCCTCCATGAGTTAGTAATGGCATTGGTGAACCGTGTCCAGTACTTTCTTTGGCGCAATCTGCATTCAATACTAATATTCTTCCGTGAAGTGAAGCTGCTCCCATCACAAATTCTTTTGCAATTTTATTATCATTCGTAACAATAGAACAGACTAAAGAACCTTTACCAAGTTTGGCAAGTTCTATGGCTTCATCTATTGTTTTATATGGCATAATTGTCGAAACTGGACCAAAAGCTTCTAAGCTATGAACATCCGTTTTGTTGAAAGGGTCATCATTTACAAATAGTATAGGAGAGAAGAAAGCTCCTTTGTTTTTATCAGCACCAGTTACTTCAAAATCTGATAAACTTCCAAAAACAATCTCTTGACTTTTAGCCAATTGATTTACTCTTTCTGTTACTTCTTTTACTTGTTCTTGACCTGCCAAACTTCCCATTCTTACTCCTTCTTGAGCTGGGTCCCCAATTACGGTTTTGGCTAATCGTTGTCCTAAAGCAATTTGAACATCTTCTACTAATCTTTCTGGCACCAATATTCTACGAATTGCTGTACATTTCTGCCCACATTTCACAGTCATTTCTCTCTGAACTTCTTTGATAAATAAATCAAATTCTGGAGTTCCAGGAACTGCATCCTCTCCCAAGACAGAACAGTTTAGGGAATCTGCTTCCATGTTAAATGGAACAGATTCTGCCAATATTCTTGGGTGAGATTTAAGCATTTGACCTGTACTTGCCGAACCTGTAAATGTAACCACATCTTGATTTTCAACATGGTCCAAAATTCCATTTGCTGAACCACAAATCAATTGCAATGAACCTTCTGGCAATATTCCTGAAGCAATTATTTCTCTAACTACAGCTTCAGTTAAGTAACTTGTGATAGTTGCAGGTTTTACTACTGCTGGAACTCCAGCCAGTAAATTTACGGCTATCTTTTCTAGCATTCCCCAAACAGGAAAGTTGAAAGCATTGATATGAATCGCAACTCCTTGTTTGGAAGTTAATATGTGGTGTCCTATAAAAGTTCCCCCTTTTGAAAGTGGAGCAATTTCCCCGTCCAAAGCAAAAGTTTCGTTAGGAAATTGTTTCCTCAAAGAGGCATTCGAAAATAAGTTTCCTATTCCTCCCTCAATATCAATCCATGAATCAACTTTTGTTGCTCCAGAGTAGGCACTTATTTTATAAAAATCTGCTTTTTTTTCTAACAAATGAAAAGCCAATGCTTTTAACATTCTTCCTCTTTCGTGAAACGTTAATTTACGCAAAGCAGGGGAACCTACTTCTCTGGCATAAGTCAACATATCACCAAAATCCAATCCTTTGGAAGATGCTTCAGCAATTACTTCTCCTGTGATTGAATTGAATAATTCTTTTCCTGCACCTTCTCCATTTACCCATTTTCCTTGGGCGTAACTTTGTAATTTCATATCTATTTCGAGCTAATTTTTGTGTAAAAATTTAAGAAAGTAAATATAAGGATTGTAAGGGGAAAATGCTAATGGAATGATTCTCGTTTTAACAGACCCCTTTATCCCCTCTCAAGAGGGGATCATGATGAAAAAATAAAGATAAAAACAATAAATTAGCTCAAAGAATCTCTCCTCTTGAGAGGAGAATTAAAGAGGTGTGTTGTTTGGTTATCTTGGATGAAAACGTATTGGTATTGCCATTTGACTTCTAACAGGTTTCTCTTTAAAAGTGGCTGGCTTCCAATTTGGCATATCAAGAAAAATTAATATTACTTGACGATAAAGCTCTTCATTGTAATTTTTCAACATCTTAAGATTTGAAATAGAACCATCTTTTTCAATTACGAATTTGAAATAATATTTGAATATATAGTTATCACTTATAGGTTGTGTAAAAATTAATTTTTTACTTAAATAGGAAAAAAATGCATTTTCTCCACCAGGGAAAACAGGCTCTTTTACATAGTAAGAATTTTCGTTTTCCAAATTAATCTTAAAATCAATTGGCATAACCATTCTAACTTTAACAGAATCTCCATTGTGATTTGTTCCTGGAATGAAGTCGGGCATAAGTTTCATTATGCGAATTGCTTCCTGACTTAAAGATGAATCAGGAGAACGAAGTATATTAAAATTAGATAATTCTCCAGTTTTACCTACTAAAAATTGAACATAAACTTTCCCTTCAATCTCTTTTGCTTTTGCTGAATCAGGAAAGTGTTTTACTAATTGAATGAAAGACTTCATTCTTTTTCCTCCACCAGGAAATTTCGGAGCGACAGGTTCTAACCAAATTCCTTTTTCAATTTCTTGTATAGAGTCATTCTGAGAAAACCCAATAAAATAAGGCAAACTGGTAAGCAATAGCAAAAATATTTTTTGTATTCTCATAATAGATATATTATCTACCAAAATTTCACCAAGTTAGTTTTACTTTTTCTTATCCGAAGAGGAAAAAAGCGAAGCGAAAAACTTCTTCAATACATCAAAAAAACCTCCTTTTATTTCGTCATTTAACTTAGCCATGATAGTAATTATTTAGTGTTAGCACCAATAAATATACCAAAAAAGCCTCTATCGATTATTCGATAGAGGCTTTTTATTTAACGGTTGTTTCTTAATAAGAATCGGATTTTTCAATCCTCAAACTGTCTTACTGAGCGTAAAACAATTTGATAAACTCTTCTTGGTTTACTTCTTTTTCCTGAATCTTCACATTGTTTTTGAAATACTCAGAAACTTTGTTTTTGTACAAGTAGTCAAAGATTTTTTTCGTCTCATCTTGGTTTTGTAGCACCTGCATTGCGTTTGCTTCCAAAGCCTCATCGTCTGGAGTTGGCATTCCGTATTGTGCGTATTGTTGCACCAACATTCCTTTTACGTAATCTTTTACTTCGTCAATCTCCACTTTGATGTCATTGTCTTGAATCACTTTGTTTTCAATCAATTGCCATCTTAGTTGGTCTGAGTATTGAGGATATTCTTTTTCTACTTCTTCCTTAGAAACTTCTTTTTCGTTTGAAGCTTGAATCCACTCTTTCAAAAATTCATCCGGCAAGTCAAGTTTCAATTTGTTTACGAAATAATCAGCTAATGTTTTCTGGAATAATCGTTCGCTATCGTTTACAAAAGCTACACTTAATTCTTCTTCAATCTTAGCTCTGAATTCTTTTTCGTTTTTTACATTTCCTTCCCCATGAATTTTATCAAATAATGCCTTGTCAAGAGGAGCTGGTTCTAATCTCTTGATTTCTTCTACCGTAAATTCAAAATCTCCAGTAGCTTGGTCAAGCTCTTCTTTTTTGATGTGAAGCATTGCCGCCATATCAGCATCTCCTTTAGAAACTGTTTTTGGGTCAATTACTAATTTGTCTCCTTTTTTTAGACCAATAAACTTCTTTTGAATCTTTTCGTCTTCAATCATTGGTACAGAAACGGTAGATTTTGCAGTAATTTCTCCTTCTTTTTGAACAAACTCACCAAAAACCATGTCTCCTTTTTCAGATTTATCAACCTCTCCCATTTGCCCGTATCTCTTAGCAAAATCTTCAATTTGCTTATCGATAGTTTGTTTATCCACTTTTATCTTATGAAAAACAACTTTGTCTTTAGAAGAAGGTTTTACTTCAAATTCTGGAGCTAATCCAATTTTGTATCCAAACTCAAAATCTGCACCAGCTTCCCATTTATCAAAAGTAGTATGTTCATCAGAAGGAATAGGATTGCCAAGAACATTCAATTTATTTTCGTTGATGTGATTATATAAATTGTCATTAATCATTTTGTTCAACTCATCCGCAAGAATAGATTGTCCATATTTCTTTTTAATCATTCCCATAGGAACTTTTCCTGGTCTAAAACCTGGCTCTGTTACTTGCTTTCTAGCTTCAGCAATTTTTTTATCATATTGCTCCTTGTAATCTTCAGGAGTCAATTTAATTTTGATAATTGCGTTTAAGTTGTCTACTTTTTCTTCTGTAATGTTCATTTTTTCAGAATTTATTTTTAATAAAAATTTCAGAAATATTGCGATACAAAAAAGGCATCCCGATTGTCGGAACGCCTTAGATGCTTGTGCGGGCGGAGAGACTCGAACTCTCACACCTTGCGGCACTAGATCCTAAGTCTAGCGCGTCTACCAATTCCGCCACGCCCGCTAATATTTCAAAAATATCGGATGCAAATGTAAGAGTTTTCTTTATAAACACATAATTTTTCAAACCAAATGTATTACTATTTTAATTGCTATAAAGTAATATTACATTTTTATCGTGTGCATTATAGACAAGAAAGAAGGGTAAAGCCCAATTTGAAACATTTTTGCCTCGATACTTTAGATTTAAATTATTTATAATTTTTTTCACAATTTTTCTATTAGAATCATTTATACTAAATGCAAAAACATCTGTGGTGTCTTGAGAAATTTTAGAGTTTGAATATCTACTTTTTGAAAATATTTTTTGAGTATTAAGATTATTTTCTAAGTAAAAATTGGCCTTACAATTCCAAGGAGCATAAGGATTTGCTTCTCCTGTAAACATAAAATTCACATTTTTTTTCTTCTCTAATAAGCTAATTTGTTTTGCTATTTCAATTATCCCAGAACTTGGAGGAGTTGTACTTGCAACTATAAGTCCAATAGTATTTACTGAGGATATTAAAAAGACAAAAATTATAATTGCTTTACCTTTTGTAATATTAAGATTCAACTTATTAATTTCCTCTAACGACCAAATAATAAAAATTGGAAGGAGATTAATAATTGGAAATATAAAGCGAAACTCTTTGTGCGAAATTAATGAATGTGATATAATAAAAATCAATACAATCCAAAAAATTAATTCTTCTCTCTTTTTGATTATTGCTATTATAATTGATGTAAAAATTAATACCCCAAAAGGAATAAATGATTTGAAATAAATTTCTTGGAAGTAGAAATAAAATGGAGAAACACCAAAATTTGATGCTACTCCTTCAATTAAGTTTACGTAAAAGTAATTCCAAGGAGTGATTGTTAAATTACCATAAAAAAAGAAATCGGAAATTACTCCTAAAAAGAAAATAAATATAAATCCTAAACTTATCATAGCTATATTAATTAAAGAAATTTTATCTTTAATTAATAACCAACATCCGATTGTAGCAATAACAATTCCTGCTTGAAATCGAAAAAGAAATGATAATCCAAGTAAAATTCCAATCCACCAATATTGTGTTAAGTTTTTATTCTTTGTTATCAATATTGAAATTGATAACAATAAGAACAAACCCGACCAAGTCTCTGATGAAAATCTTACATTTATATAAGGCAAAAACCATATAAAATAGGAAAGTAAAATAAATGGTTTCCAGAATTTTTTTGATATTAATGACTTAACAGAGTTAACAAAAATAGTTATCGAAAATACAGAAAACAAAGCGGTTAATAATCTTAATGCGAATGCCTGACTGAAAGGATTTGTAACATTAATCCACCCACAAAATTTTAAAATTAAAGCAGCAAAATATGGTTGAATTGAACTTCTAATTTGGGAATTGAATTCCCATGCTAAATCATTAGCATCATTCCACCCATTTATATAACCTGCAAATTCTATAATTTGATAATGCTCATCTAATTGAATGTACCCTGAACTAAACCAGGCGGTTACGACATACCAAACTATAGCTATTAAGATTACTATTTGGTGAAAATTCATTTTTTGGTTGTTTTGGTATTTATTTGATAATTAATAGTACTGATTACTTGTTATTCGCAGAGAATTATTTAATTTTCAATTTGATAAAAATAGCATGAATTTTTTTAAAAGAAAAAAAGTATTATACTATCTGCTTTTTCTGTTACTTGTAATAGATTTGGGTTATTCTTTCTGGCAACACCAGGCAAAATCTCTAGATGGTGATATGGCTTGGAATGCTCTACCTGCTGCCGATGTAAAAACCGTATTAGATAATCCATTAGGGTTTAAAGCTATTGCTCAAGACACTAATTATGTTAATCCAAATCGTTTTTTTTGTCATTGGTTTAATCAACAATATATCTTAAAAGCTCCATTATTTTTCCAGAATTGGTTTTCACCAATAGATAGTGTATACATATCGATGGGATTGGCTAGGACAATAACCCAATTATTTCTGTTAGTTTTACTAGGAATGTTTATTAATAAAAGTTATAAGTTTTGGAAGTTTAATGGGCTTTTAGCAATGTTTATCGTTGCTGGTTTTTTTCAAACCAATGGCTTTAATAAACAAATAGGAATGATTGATGAATCAAGCACCTATGTTTTTTTCTATGCTACATCCTTTGTATTTCTTTTGATTTATCTTTTTCCCTTTGTACATCAGGTATTTTTTAAGAAGAGTAGTTCTATCCCTTTTATAGTTAAAATTTTTTGGCCTTTTTTAGCGTTAGTTGTAAGTTTAAGTGGGCCTTTAAACACAGGAGTTGCGCTTATTTTTATTTTACTGGTAATTGTACATCAGTTTAGGAAGTTATATCGCAAGAACCCTCAATTTATAAGCAAACCTTGGATGATTTTCAAGAAATTACCCGTTGCTATTTACTTTTATTTATTACCATTAGGTGTTTTTTCTCTATATTCTCTTTACCTAGGTAAATATAATTCATTAACCATTGAAAGTGAATTGCCCTTGTTGGAGCTCTATGGTAAAATGATTGAAGGAGTAATTCCTATTTTCTTTTCAAATGAAGGATTTTTTATATTATTTTTAATTATTCTAGTTAATTATTTTTTAATCAAAAGAGGCAGATATAAGTCCACTATTCTTCTTACAATAAATTGGTTGTTAATATTTTGTCTTCTTTATGTTCTATTATTGCCTTTTGGTGGATACCGAGATTATCGTCCTTATCTCATAAGAAATGATACACTTTTGCCCGTTATTTACAGTTTGGTATTTATGGTAGGCTCTTCCAGTTTATTTCTCTTACTAAACATGAAAGCAAAAAAGGGAGTATATATCATGTTTGTTTTGGGTTTTGTTTTTTTCTTTACCAAGTTAGATAATGAAGGGTTCAATAATAATGAGTGTGAAAAGAGAGCGTTAATTCATGCCTCTAAAACTAACCAGAAGGTAATGGAACTTAACACTGACTGCGCACCTATTGGCTGGGAATTATTTAGATTCCCTGAAGAATCTACTCTTCAGTCTAAACTTATGAAGCATTGGAACATTACAGAAAAAGAAGTTTTGTTTTGGAATAAAGATTCAAAAGAATAGCTTATCCATAAAAAATAATAATTAGTGGGTGTACGTTATAAACAATAATCGGTGCATTACTCCCCCAAATTAATCTTTCCCAAGGCTTAATTTTCACTATTTTCGGAGAATGGGTAATTAGTGTTTTATACTTTTTGCTTAACCATTTTAATATAAACTTATTACAAAAAAAGATATTTATGTTTGATTCAAAAGAATTTGAAAAATACGCTACAAAACATGCTGGAATAAACAGTAATGTACTGAATGGATATGTTACTAATTTAACCCCTAATATTATAGAAGAGAGGCAACTAAATGTCGCTCAGATGGATGTGTTTTCTAGACTGATGATGGATAGAATTATCTTTTTGGGAACAGGAATTAATGACCAAGTTGCAAACATTGTTCAGGCTCAATTATTGTTTTTGCAATCTGTAGATCCTAAAAAAGACATCCAGATTTACATCAACTCCCCAGGTGGTTCTGTTTACGCAGGTCTCGGAATATACGACACTATGCAATACATACAGCCAGATGTTGCGACAATATGCACTGGAATGGCAGCCTCTATGGGAGCAGTTTTGTTGTGTGCTGGAGCTGAAGGCAAGCGTTCTGCATTAAAGCACTCAAGAGTAATGATTCACCAACCGCTTGGTGGTGCTCAAGGGCAAGCAAGTGATATGGAGATTACTTTGAAAGAAATTATGAAATTAAAAGAGGAGCTTTATACGATTATTGCAAACCATTCTGGTCAGAAATATGATAAAGTATTTGCTGATAGTGATAGAGATTACTGGATGAAATCCTCGGAAGCGAAAGAATATGGAATGATTGACGAAGTGTTAACCAATACTCCTAAAAAATAAAAAAGACTTACTATGAAAGTGATTCGTTCCTTAGTTTTAATTACTGGGCTTTTGTTCATTTTCAATACTTCTTGGACTCAACTGACAGAGGTTTATACCGAAAAGTATAAATCTTACCGAGATGGATTGGAATTGTATGATAAAGGTGCATTTAGTGCTGCCCAAGAAAAATTTAAACAGGTAATTGAGCAAATTGATGATGGGCAAGATGAGATACAAATTAGTGCTGAATATCTGCATGCGGTTTGTGCTCTTGAATTATTTCATAAAGATGCTCAGTATTTACTTTCAAACTTTGCCCTAAAACATCCTGATTCCCCCAAAACGAAAAGAATTTTCTTTTTACTAGGGAATGATTTTTACAGAAGGAAAAAGCACAAAAATGCTATTGAGTGGTATGAAAAAGTGGATAAATATGATTTATCTGCGGATGAAAAAACAGAATACTTTTTTAAGCTCGGATACAGTTATTTTAATAGAGAAGAATTTGCAAAATCTAAGTTAGCTTTTTACGAAATAAAGGATAATAAAGATTCGGATTATTATGCTCCAACTCAATATTATTACTCGCATTTATCCTATATGGATGAGCAGTATCAGACAGCATTGGTTGGATTTAGGAACATAAAAGACAATGCAGGGTTTGCACCGATTGTTCCTTATTATATTTCTCAAATTTTGTTTAAACAAAAAAAGTATGACGAAGCAATAGAGTATATTCCAACAGCTCTTTCGGGAGATAAGATAAAGCGAGAAGCTGAGATTAAAGGTATTTTGGGTTCTTCTTATTTTAAGTTGAAAAAATACAAAGAAGCTCTTCCTTATTTGGAAGAATACTTCAAGAAGACAGCAAAAAAATCAACAGATGATTATTATCAATTAGGGTATTCGTATTATAAAACTGATAATTATCAAAAAGCAATAAAGTACCTGGGAAGAGTAGCTTCAAAGAAAACTGAGAGAGCTCAAGTTTGTAACTTTTTATTAGCTGAATGTTATGTAAAAACTGATAATAAGCAGTTTGCAAAAGCAGCTTTTAAAAGAGCTTATGACCTTGGTTTTAATAAGCAGATTAATGAAGATGCATTGTTTGGATACGGAAAAACTACTTATGAATTAAGTTATAATCCGTACGATGAAGCCACCGAGATTTTTCATAAATTCCTGACTGAATTTCCTTCTTCTACTAAGAAAGAAGAGGTTTATGAATATTTATTAGATGTCTACACTACAACCAAAAATTATGAAGCTGCACTTCAATCAATTGATAGAATTAAAGAAAAGAATCACAAGATAAAAGAAGCTTATCAAAAGTTGAGTTACAATAGAGCCACTGAATTATATTACAAACGAGATTATTCAAAAGCACTAAAGTATTATGGGGATGTAAGTAAATATCCAATTAATACTGAATTGACTTCAAAAAGTAAATTTTGGATTGCCGAGACACATTACAAACAAAAAAAATATAACCAAGCAATAGGGGAGTATAAACAGTTTAAGTCTATGCCAGGTGCTGTGAATACTGAACTTGCTAACTTGGTTGATTACAATATTGGGTATGCATATTTTGAACAAAAGAAATTTGACCAAAGTATAACAGCTTTTCGAAATTATGTAAAGTCAGCTACAAATTTAGAGAAAAAAGCGGATGCAAATTTGAGATTGGGAGATGCTTATTTCTTGACTGATAAAGATGATCAAGCAGTAAAATACTACCAAAATGCTATAGATTTAGACAAGAAAAATGTGGATTATGCTATTTATCAAAAATCAGTAAGTGCTGGATATTTAGGAGATTACCCTGAGAAAGAAAGATTGTTGAAGATGTTGTTGGATAACTATCCAAAATCTAACTACTCTAGAAATACAGTTTTTGAATTAGCAAATAATTATAGAGTTCAGAATAAAAATGTAGAAGCATTAAAATATTACAAGCAAATTGTTTCTAATCAAAACGGTACTTACCAGGAAAGAAAATCTAGATTAGAAATAGGAGGGATTTATTTAAGAGAGAAAAAATATGAGTTGGCTGAAACCGAGCTGAAAGATTTAATAAGAAAATACCCAAAATCAATAGAGGGTGAAGCGGCTATTAATGAATTAGAAAAATCATATTTAGCTCAAAATAAAATTGCAGAATTTCCAGATTTATTGACTTCGTTAGGAATTAAATATTCTCAATCTAAGTTGGACTCTACACTTTGGTATCCCGCTAATCAAGCGTATTTGAGCGCAGATTGTAATAATGCAAAAAGTGGACTTTCTGCTTATTTGAGTAAAATTGAACAGCCTAGAAATTTTGTAACTGCACACTTCTATTTAGCGGAATGTAATTACTTAGAAAAAGAATATGAAACAGCTCTTTTTCATTATAACAAAGTAATTGAAAAGAATGAAAAGCATATGGTTGATGCTCTTTTTCATGCGGCAAACATCAATTTTAGATTAAAGAATTTTGACGAAGCAAATAAACTTTATACTCAATTAGAATTAATCAATACCGATGAGTTGAAGATTCCTACAATGAATAAAGGATTGATGTTGACTCATAATAAACTTGAGAATTATGCTAAGGCAATAACTTACGCAGAGAAGGTTCTGAAGAATGCACAATTATCTAGAGGGGAGAAAGAAGAAGCTTATATGATTGTGGGTAATTCAAATTATACATTAGGTAACAGCCAAGAGGCAGAAGTTGCTTATAAAAAAGTAGTGGCTATCTCAACAGATATTGATAAGGCTGAAGCTGGATATAAATTATGCGAAATACACTTCAAAAAAGCAGAGTACAAACAAACTGAAGCTGAGATATTTAGTTACTTAAAACAAAAACCTTCTTACGATTACTGGTTAGCAAAAGGGTACATTTTGCTTGCAGATGTCTATGTAAAATTAGAGGATAACTTTCAGGCAAAAGCGACTCTTAAGAGTGTAATTGATTATTACAAAGGAGATGACGATATAAAAACAATTGCCCAAGCAAAATTGGACGCAATAATTGCTGCTGAAGATGCGAAAGATAACACAGAGGAAGAGGACATTGAAATTGAAATGATAGAAAAGCCATGATGAAATATATAACTCACATAGTAGGATTTATTGCCATTCTAATGGTTTCATTTACTGGTTTTGCACAGAATGATACCATAATTGAGGTGGATGCGTATGGAAAAGGAGAGAGGAAAATAAAACCTACTCCCAAAGCTACACTTATTCCTTCTTTGATTGAAGATACAACTAAGACTCAAATCAAATCGGAGTTTGTGTTTTTTGAGTACACTGCTGGTTCTGAAATGCAATTGCAACCAATTAAGCCTGCTAAATTGAAAATAATAGATGGACTTGATAAATTAAAAAGAGGCTACATAAAGGGAGGAATAGGAATGTACACCACTCCTTTAGCTGAAATATATTACAATTCATTGCGTTCAAAAAATAGCAATTGGGGGATTCATGCAAGGCATATATCTTCAAATTCTTCGATAAAGAACACTGGATTTAGTGGATTGAGTGAAAATAAAGCATCGGCTTTTTACCAACATTACAACAGAAGAAATTACTGGAGAGGAGAGTTGAATTATAAGAGAGATGCGAATCATTTTTATGGGTTCAATCGCGATGAGATAGATTCTGCGGATGATAGAAAAGCAATTCATCAGGCCTTTAATAATATTGGAGCAAGAATATCGACATCTTCTTTTGATACGGATACAGGTGATTTGAATTATGAAGGTTCTTTAGCTTATTATAATTATTCTGATAAATATGCTGCTATGGAGAATAATGTGGTATTAAATACTAGGTTTAAAAAACTAATTCCAGCAGGATTATTAGCTCTAAATTTTGATGTAGATTATAATAATTATAAAAGCACAGAGTCAACACCAATTATATCTCCAGCTTCATTTTCTCCCAATCAAGAGACTGTGAACAATACAATTATCAGGGTAAATCCTTCGGCAATTGCTTCTGGAGATAAATGGTATGTGAGAGCGGGAGTTTCAGTTAATGCAGATATAAGTGATGCTACAAAGTTTCATTTCTATCCAGATATAGAGGCTAAATACAATTTCTTAGATATTTTTATTCCTTACATTGGGATTAATGGAGGACTAAAAAGAAATTCTTTTAAATCTCTAACACAAGAAAATCCATTTTTGCTTTCGCAAGTTAATTTAGACAACACCAATACGCGATATAATGTATACGGTGGGATAAGAGGAAGTATTACAAATGACATTACATTTAACCTGCAAGTTGCCAGAAAGAGTGTGTATGGAAATGCTTTGTTTGTAAATGATACCACTTACTCAATAGGAAACAGAATGGATGTGATTTATGACTCCATGGATGTAACGGAATTGAATGCTCAATTTATGTACGATAAGAATGAAAAATTGAGAGTGTATGTAAAAGGGAAATACAGTTTTTTCTCTCCGCTATATCAGGCTTATGTTTGGAACACCCCAGCATTGGATATTACCGTTGGTGGTATTTATGATTTGGCAAATAAAATTTTAGTGAGAGCAGATATTTATTTTATTGGAGAAAGAGAAGCTAAGATTTATGAGGCAATTGAAGGAGCAGAATTAGAAAGTGATAATTCGTATTCTATCTCTCAAAAAGCATTTTTAGATTTCAACTTAGGTTTTGAATACCGATATAATAAAAACTTATCTGGATTTATTAACTTCAATAATATCCTGAACCAAAGGTATTTGATGTACTATCAATATCCTGTTCAGCGGATTAATATTATGGGTGGGGCTACTTGGAGGTTTTAAAAACTAGATGACTCAATCAAAAATCTCATCTTCAAGCTCATCGTGAGTTTCTTGAACCTCTTCAGAGACTTCTACCTTTACTTTCTCTTTGCTATCAACCCAATCAGGATTTGCTATAATTAAACCAATTCCCACAAGTAGAATTACGATTACTGCAAGGATTATTTTTTTCGACTTTTTCATGATGGTTTTATTCTTTTTTCAAAAATAATAATTATTTATTAACCCTAATTGTTGGAGAATTTAAGGTGTTACTTTTGTTTCCTGCTCTATCCGTAATGTAAATAGAGAAACTAGCATTTTCAGTAGTATTGGATTGATCCAGCAGTATTACATTTTCAATGTTTATTCTTAGGGTTCCTTGAATTGTTAAAGATTTATCAAGTGGTGCAAGTGGTTGTAAGTGAAATTTATGTACAATGCTTACATCTCTTTTGTCTGTCACAAAAATAGAATAAGTATCCGGATCAGTTTCTCCTAAGTCGCCATTTCCATCTGTGTACTTTACGGTAAATACCACATCATCAAACTGTGTAATATTAGTAGAACTTGTAGCAACTAACTCAATAGCGGGAGTGTTGGAAATAACTGGTAATGGCTCATTGCCTTCAGCTCCTTTTTTACAAGACGTAAGGATAAGTGAAAATCCAATAAATAGAGTGATATATTTTAGCATAGCTATTAGTTTATTGAACGATAAATGAAAAGTAAGTAAACAAATAAAATGGAGAACCATTCTCAGGAAGTTCAGTTAAAACTCCGCTAGCATCTTTTACATATTGCCTTATATAGTAAGTTTTTCCGGGAGTGTAACTAGCCGTATTTATGGTGATTTTGTGATAGAAAGGACCTAAACCTGTAGTTGAGAAAGGTATAGGTAAAAACGCAGGAGCTATTGCAGAAAGCTTAGTCAAACTAAGTTCTGGTACTCCAGTAAAATCATAAGGGTGAGTAGAAATTTTTATTTTGTTGTAAGTTAAAAATGCACCTGGAGTAAAATCTCCTGAGGCATCTGAGTCATATAATAAAAACCATAGCTCTACATTAGAGCTTGGCGGCAATTTCATGGGTGCTACCACATTATCTCTAGATGTATCAAGTCTTATTCCTGATGTATCATTTAAGTATGCTAAAACACCCCCTGTACTTGGCTCATAATTTGGAATTGAAGGAGAATTATCAAAAATATCTTTGGCTCCATTATTAATCCAATTTTTAACGGCATTTATCTGCCAAGGAGCCAATACATCATATAAGGGCATTTTCCCTAACACTGTGTTACCAGTAGTTATTCTTTCGTAAAGCCAAGAGTCTGTGGTGTTATTTGGCACAACTCTATAAGTAAAAGAATTGGCTGTATTGTTTTTTACCACAGGGTGATAAACTAATTGATTGTAAGCACCTTCGATAGTTCTAAAATCGGGTTCAAATGCTCCGTCATGGCAAGCAGGAACTCCGCATTTAGGTGTAAAGATTAATTTGTGCAATCCCAAGAAGCTATTTGTGTCAATAGGAATTGCATCAGGATTATTGCCATAATCAACTCCAGAATAAGGGTTCTTTGGCACATCTGGCTCAATTCTAGTCACTTCTTTTTTACAAGAGTTTGCAAGCAAAATTGCAAAAATCAAAGTGGATATTATGAATACGTACTTTTTCATGATAAAAGATTAAATAAATGCTTCGGTTAAGGCTCTTCCTGGTAACATTCCTGCAGGAATACTGCTATCAAAGCCAAGAATGTGAGCAATTGTAGGGACAATATCTACACTTTCACCAACTGGAGAAGCGGATGTACCAAAAGATACATTCTGTTTCACCACAGATGGCGGACCAACAATTAATGAGAATATTTCTCTTGAATTCTGATCACTTGTGTGGTCATAAGCTCTAAGTCCGTTAGAATCTACGATACTATTTGGAGTAGAATTTCTACCATGTTCTGGCATGCAAATCATAATCGTATCATTGGCAAGAACTGGGTCACTTTGGATTTTGTTCCACAGCCATCCTACACCGTAATCTGCTTTATGTAAGTTCTGAACATACCCCGAAAAATTATTGTGACAAACATCTAAATTAAATGTATTAATTACGGTTAATTCAGGTTTAAAAGTTTCAAGCACTTTCCATGAAGTAGCAATATTCAACAAATCGCTAGTCATCTGGCTTCCAGCTATTCCCGTAGGAAGAGGCAAGCTCAGCGAAGAAAGGTTTTGTAAAGTGCCAAGTAGCATTTTCTTGATTTTTTCTTTATCCGCTCTGGTGTTTATTATTCCGGGTAAATCATTAGCAGATTTATCAAAATTCACATCAAAAAAGTTCTTCATGGTCTCAATTCTGGTTACATCATCTGGTTGGTAAGAGGATGCATTATTAAGATTGTTGAGGCCAGTATTGGTAATAAAACGAGAAGGGCATAAATAATTAGCACCGTAATTAGCTCCATAATCTTTGTGCCTACTAAAATTAAGCGAAGGGTATGGCCCAAGACCTTCCGAAAGCCACCAAGCTTTCAGTGCAGTTTCTGTTGGGCTATTGTGTTTTCTATAATACTCAAAAATTGTAGGATGCTCAGGATTTATATTCAAATTTAATCCAGTGGCAGTATAGTTTCCTGTCATTGCAACGGTGTGCCCATTGTAATGACCTGTTGGTCCTGTTGTGTATCTCATTTCTTTAAAAAGTACTCCCTGAGATTGTAAAGAATTTGTAAGGATTGGTGTCCAAGGATTATATACAATATTGGAGGTTGGAGCAGCTCCAGTCAACATATTGTTCATTACATTTCCACTAGCTGGCCTACCTTGATCCAATAAATAGCGTTGACCAACAGATTCTTGGTTTCTAATTCCACCGCCAAATAATACGAATACAACATGATTTACTTTTCGTGCACCAGTGGGAGCAAATAATCTTCCACTTGGTAAAATATAGGGTGCTACGAGTGCTCCTGCTGAGGTAAGTGTGGCTTTTTTTATAAATTCTCTTCTTTTCATAATATGGTATTAATAGCCTATTAATAAAAATAATATTCATTAGATAATGCAAATGAAGTGAATACATTATCTACAGTTATCATATTGTCATTTGTAATCAGGTTTTTCAAATAAATCAATTCATACTCAGAGGGTTTTCTCTGAAAAAAACGAATGTAATTGTCATTCACAAATAAGTCTAAATCAGCTCTCATTTGAGTATTTGTTGGTACACTAGCACTTGGATCTGCCAAAAATTGACTAAAAATCATCTCAGTAAACATTGTTTTATCCCCATTGGATAAGGATAATTCAGCAATCTCAAGTAACTTATTGGATGGAATAGTTTGATTAAAAATGTCTGAATACATTATGGATAGTAATAGTTCAGGGGATTTTTGCTTTGTTTTTTCAGCATTAGAACTATAAATAGTTACATCATCTACGTCATAGATAACATTGCTGTATACAACAGTTTCTTCTACTTCTTTTTTACAGGATGTAAGAATAGTTATGAAAGCAACTAGCGTTATTATTTTTATTGGATTAAAAGCCTGCATACTCGTCTGTTTTAAGGATGGATTTTTGCATTTCACCTAAGTCATTTGAGGTTTTGAAGGCAAAAGTTGCTTGAAATGATTCGTTTGATTTTGGATCTCTTGAAAGGAAACTTCTGTAATTTTCCATTACTAATCCCTGATAGAATTCATCAGATTCAGTTACTATTCGGATAAAGTCATCTTTTGAGTTTCCATTCTTTAATAGAATAATTTTAGATTCTCCATCAACCATGCCCACTCCATTTGTAGTTTCTGAGGTAGATGATGGTCTCAAATAATAGTTCTCAAAACAAGATTGAACAAAGTTGAGACTACCCATATTTATATCGTCATAAATTGAATTATCAGTAAATGTTGCATAAAATTCATTCACAGTTATATGATTGTTTTGATAAAGAGAATCTGCTTGTTGAAGCTTTACTAATTTATCTCTATTTACCTCTGTAACTTGAGCTTCAAATGTATCTCCTCTGGCGTATAGAATGCCAATGATAAAGTTTTGAGTGAGTATTTCTTGGTTTATTTGGAATGCGTTGATACCCTCCAAAAACTTAGCAGTACCAGTGGTGTATAACCTTTTGAAATAATCATCTTTAGAAAGTAACTGGTCAATCAATGTATCCCTTGCACCCATTCTTAATTCCTTCGACTTAAGATAAGTAACATCAGTTGTTAATTCTGTTTGGGTAGGCTGTTTCCCAAGCACATCTATGTATAATTTATTTACATAAATTTCAATTTTGGTTACTGGAATTCCTGAATAGGGTGGTGGTTTGTTTCCATCAACTACAAGGTTTTCGTAGGTAGTTATTTCTTCTTTTTTGCATGATTCAAGTGAAAAAATAATACCAAGAAAACAAACACAATAAACTAAGTACTTCATAAAATTAAGTCTATATTATCATGAAATATACGTAAAAAAGAACTTTTTGTTGGCTTTAGGACTGTTCTTTAACAAAAAAATAGCCTTAAATTTCTTTAAGGCTATTCAATTATTGTTTGCTTTTTTAAGCGTTAAAAGCTAATTGTCTTGTGTCAGCTTTGATTACTTTTTCGTATTCATTCTTGAATTTTTCGTAATCTTTAACCTCAATTGTATCTTTTTTGAAATTAAACTTTCGAATAATAATTAGTTGTTTCCCTACTTTTTTGTGAGTTAAACTATAGCTAAAAAACTCATTATTAATAACAATATCATCTGGTTTAGATTTTACTAGTTTCTTGTCAGAAGGTAGGTTAACGGTAATTTTTTCATATTTAGAGTCTGCTACTGTATATTTCCAAATAGAGATGGGTAATTTTCTTGATTCTGCAGATAAAAAATCTTCATGTTCTGCATTATCAGCCCATGGTAATTTAAAAATTAAGATTCCTCCAACATCATTGAATACGTCTTCTACCAAATAGTCATAACCATATTCAATTGCTTCTACATTGCTATCCAAAGTTTCGTTAAAATCTAGGTTGGTTAGTTTTGTTTTTACATAAGTTCCACTAACAGCTTCTTGCATTCTTTTGAATTGTTTCTCGCTACCAATATCACGATAAATCGCTCTCATATTCCCAGAATAATCTCCAGTTTTGATAGATCTCTTTTTCACAATCATATCATCTCCTTTAAAAGAAAGAGTTGTTTCACGTTTGATGCTGTTTTTTAGCCTAGTATCTACATCTAAATGCTGAATATTATTATTTCCTTTTGAAATATCTAATACTGTTGCATATCTAAGATTATAGCCCTGAGTAGAAAAGGGTATTAAATCAGATGTTAATTCAATAAAGTATGGTTTATTATCCAAGTTTACTTTTGCTATACAGTGATTAAAATCGATTGAAGGCAAATAAACATCTTTATCTCCATTGTCCCTTGTGTTTACTAATACCAAGTTAGCATCCAATCCAACTTCTCTACACATCGTTACAAATAGCGTAGACACATCTTTACAATCTCCCAATTTAGTTGAGATTACCTTAGATGCTTTTTGCGGAACCAATCCACTTTGTCTGAATGAAATAGAGCTATATCGAATGTTTTTTGTGATGTAATCGTAGATTAACTGAGCTTTTTGTTTGTCAGTCAAATTTTCTTTTCCTTCAAATAATTCTTCAATAGTTTCTTTAAGTACTACATCAGATTTTTGTTTTGTTTGAGATAAATCAATGTACCAGTCTACAATTTCATTCCATTCTTCGATAGAAGATAAATGAAGAGTTGGAGTTACATCAACTAACGAAGGCATGTAAGATTCACTCTTTATTCCTTTGTTGTCTTTTGTGTTCCACTCATATAATTTATAATCTCCTTTATCAGAAACTTTTGGTTCAATAGTTCCGTTTGTTACTTCGTACTTGAATTTTTTTGATTTATGAACTAACAAGCTGTAATTATTAGTAACAGAAGGAATAAAATAATCGAAATAGTGCTGAGCCCAGAAATGTTTAGCTAATTTTCCATAATTAGTAGACTCATTTTTGTATTCTATATAGATGGCATCTCCTTCTTCAAGTCCAGTAAAAACTATATAGCTGTAGTTTTTATCAGCTTCTACTTTGCTACCGTCAGCTTTGTAAACCATTGCTTCTTCAATAGTAGCTCTTCCTCCTGATCCTACAGAATATTCTTTCCAATTGTCAACACCTGTTGCGTTTAATACTTTAACCATCAAATATCTTCTTGATTCAGTAGCTCCATCCTCATGCACTATTTTGTGAGTCTGGTCCAATAACATCACACTATTTTCTTCAGGTAAGTCTTTTGCAATTGGTGAGTTTTCAAAAATATCTTCAGGATCTTTTACTTCAGCAAATTGCTCAAATAATTTTTCTTCACCGTTTAATACTCTTACTTTTTCTCTTGCATCAAAGTCATACCTTCCGTATTCAATTACTTTGTTATAGTATTTAATAGCTAATTCATCTTTGTCCATTTCTTCATAGCACTCAGCTATTTTTTCGAAATATCCTGGGGCATAAGGAGCAACTTTTAAACAAGTTCTGAAATAGTCTTCCGCAGTTTCATATTGTTGAACTGAAGAATATATTTGTCCCAATGTATAGGAAAAATCAGATTCTTCAGGGAATTGATTAGCAAGTTTTTTGTATATAGCCAACCCAGCATTAGGATTGCCAGACTGGAAATATGCACTAGCTAGTGTTTCATACAATTTTGAACTAAAATTCTTTTTCAAATATTTTTTTACAATTTTAATACCTTTTCTTGATTTGTTTTTATCCTTGTAAACTAAGTATCTAAGGTAAGTTGTGTACCAGCTTTCAGGATATTTTTTGTAAGCAGTTTTAATTAAATCATTTAGCTCTCCATGTTGTTCTCTCAATGACGCTAATTGAATTCCGTATAAAGTTGTTGTGAAGTTTTCTCCATAAAAATCTTTTATCTTATCAAGAGTTTCTTCTGCTTCTTCATATTCTTCTTTCTCTATTTTATCATCATAAGTTAAGTTCAAGGCTTTATAACTATTTGGAGCCATTTCTTTTAAGGCCTCAAGCTCCTTACTCTCATCAGTTTCGTTATCAAGTCTGCTATATACACTTATCAAAAATGTTTTAATCAAGGTGTTTTTTGGAAACTTAGCTGATGCTTTTCTCATCAATTCAAGTTTCTTTTGAGTCTTCCCGTTGTGAGCATAAGTATAATAAAGCAAGATGTAATTTAAAATTTCATCAGGTTTGCTTGCTATTTCTTTTTCAAAATGCTCTTCAATTGGTAATTTTTTGATGATTGGAGTTTCATTTTTTCCTTTGTTGTAAGGATTGTATTCAGTACTGTAAGAAACATTGTCTAATGGATTTCCATTATTATCAGTTAATCTTACAAAAACACCACTGTTACTAAGTTCACTACATCCCATCTGAACCAAAATCCTATTATTCCCTTGGTTTAAGTTTACTGTTACTGTATATGCATCAATATCAGTTATTTGTTCTTCCTCTTCTTCCATTACAAGTACATCATTTACCCATAATCTAAAAGAACCATAAGCTCCAACTCTCACTTGAGCTTTTTGAGCTTTTTCGCTTTCGCAGAAAGTTTGAGCATAAATAACACTGTTGTTATTTACAAAATAGTGAGTAGTTGCAAGCCAGTTACTTATTGGTAAATAAGGAATATCAAACCATTGAACTTCGCCTCCGTTTTTATTGGTAAATATCTTTGAACTTTGAGGGTTCTCCAGTGCATCGTGAGTTTTCCCAAAACCACTAGCCGAAACATTATCAAATATTCCTAATCCAGCCCATTTATTTACAACCCCAACTTGATTAGCATAATCTCTTGATTTACCCAAGTTATTTGCCATTAGATAATGATTATTCAAAAACTCATTATTAACAGCTTTATACATTCCATCATCACCATCAAAATTTAAATTCAAAAAGAAATCTAATCTGTCTTCAGTTAGCTTTCCTCTTCCGTCACTTACACTGGCAGTTTTCCATAATGCATACAACTCGTTTTTTGGATTTTTTGAACTTTCATAAAATGCCTTAAAATGATCAAATGATTTTTGTTCTTTACTTTCTGTATGATAGATAATTGACAAAGCCAAATTTGCTTCAGACTTGGTTGAGGCATTGGTTGCTGCCTGTTCAAATTTTACAATAGCTAGTTTGTAATTACTTTCTTCAAAAGCTGACCATCCCTCGTTTAGCATGCTCTGCTGAGAGAATGCATTAAAAAAAAGTCCCGTTAGTAGGACCAAGCTAATTACTGTTTTCTTCATTTTTTACTGATTTTGAGGCTTAAATTAACATTTTTGTTAAAATCTAAAAAATATATGGGCGTAAATCATAAAATTTTTCAACACAATAATTTTGTGTATTAGATATTTAGATTAAATATCTTTGTAAAAAAATAAAGTATCAATGAAATTAATAAAGGAAAAATGGCAAGATTTAAAACCTTATTTTGTGGATATTTGGCAATATCTATTGATTATAGTAATTTTCATTATTACGGCAATTTTTGTATTATAAAGTAAATAAAAAGAATGATTTCAATTAAAAAATTTACGTTCAATCCGTTTCAAGAAAACACCTACATTTTGTTTGATGAAACAAAGGAATGTGTGATTATAGACCCAGGTTGTTATGAACCTCATGAAGAAGAAGAATTGGATAACTTTATCAAAGAAAATAACTTAAAGCCTGTTAAACTAATTTCTACTCATAGCCATATTGACCATGTACTTGGCAATAAATTTGTGATGGAAAAATATGGCGTAAATTTACACATACACTCCAAGGATTTGGATACTTTGATGGCAGTAGAAACTTATGCAGCTAGCTATGGTTTTATGAATTTTAAATCCTGTTCTGAACCCACAAATTTTATAAAAGAAGAAGAGAATATTACTTTTGGAAACTCAGAATTGGAAGTGAGATTTGTACCAGGCCATGCACCAGGTCATGTTGTTTTTATAGCAAAAGAAGAAAAATTTGTGGTAAACGGAGATTGTCTTTTTTATGGCAGTATTGGACGAACAGATTTGCCTGGTGGAGATCACCTGGTATTGTTAGATAGTATCAAAAAGCAATTATTTACATTGCCAGATGATTTCTTGGTATATTGTGGTCATGGACCCGAAACACAAATAGGTTTTGAGAAACAAAATAATCCATTTTTAAATTCGTAGAAGTAGAGAATGATAGACAAAAATAAAAAAGTAGAATACCTTGAGGAAAAAGCCTTGCTTGTGGGTGTAATTACCCAGCAACAAACTGAAGATGATGTAAAAGAATATTTGGATGAATTGGCTTTTTTGGCAGAAACTGCTGGGGCAGTTACTGAGGGAAGATTCACTCAAAAAGTGGAATATCCAAATCCAAAAACATTTGTGGGAAAAGGAAAGCTTGAAGAAATCAGAAAGTTTGTAAAGTCTAATTCTATTGATATTGTGATATTTGATGACGAACTTTCTCCTTCGCAATTACGTAATATTGAACGAGAGCTAGAAGTGAAAATCATGGACAGAAGTGGATTGATTTTAGATATTTTTGCAAGTAGAGCTCGTACATCTCATGCTCGAACTCAAGTGGAATTAGCTCAATATCAATACCTTTTACCTCGATTGACCAAGATGTGGACTCACCTTGATAGACAAAAAGGGGGAATTGGGATGAGAGGACCTGGAGAAACAGAAATAGAAACGGATAGACGAATTATTGGCGATAAAATTTCTTTGTTAAAAAAGAAGTTAGAGAAAATTGACAAACAAAAATTTACTCAAAGACAGAATAGAGGGAAGTTGGTGAGAGTTGCTTTGGTTGGATATACCAATGTGGGTAAATCCACTATTTTGAACCTGCTGGGGAAGGAAAAAGTATTTGCAGAGAACAAGCTTTTTGCTACATTGGATACTACAGTTCGTAAGATTGTATTTCAAAACATTCCATTTTTATTAGCTGATACAGTTGGGTTTATAAGAAAACTACCTCACCAATTGGTTGAGTCTTTCAAATCAACTCTGGATGAGGTTCGTGAGGCAGATTTATTACTACATGTAGTAGATATTTCTCACCCTGCATTTGAGGATCATTATAATACGGTAAACGAAACTCTAAAGGAAATTGAAGCTTTGGACAAACCAGTGATTTTAGTTTTTAATAAAATTGATGCATTTACATATGTAAAGAAAGATGAAGATGATTTAACTCCTGTATTGAGAGAAAATATATCGTTAGATGAGCTGAAAAACAGCTGGATGAACCGAATGGAAGAAGAAAACATTATTTTTATTTCGGCTCAGGATAAAATGAATATCGAAGAATTGAGAGAAAAAATGTACGCACAAGTAAAGAAAATCCACATTACTAGATTTCCATATAATGATTTTTTGTATCAGAATTATGAAGAGTAAATTTAAAAAATGTATGTCATCCTGAACTTGATTCAGGATCTCTATTCATTGAAATATTGCATATAGCAAACATGAAATATTCTCTGTGAGATTCTGAATTAAGTTCAGAATAACTGATGAAAACAAATGAAAAATTTTACCAACAGATCACTTTTCCTCCTAGGATTTTTCCTTTTCACCTTCTCCTGCAAAACACTCAAAACAGAATCAAAAACTACCGAAACTACTTCATTTATCTCTCAAGATAAACTGGGAAATATCTACCGTATCTCGGATATGAAGATTGTAAAGTATTCAAGTACATTGGATAGTATTCAGAGTAATTCTATTTTTAGTAAGGGGACAATTTCTTCTTTAGACACAAGGAATCCGTTGCAGCTGATGTTATTTTACAAACAGCAACAACAAATTGTATTATTAGATAATACACTTTCAGAAACTAACAAAATTGAATTAGCTAGCCAATTTGACTGGATTGATTTGGCTTGTTTATCCAACAGGGATAATGCATTTTGGCTATATGCAGTAACTGGGCAAGAGTTAATTAAAATAAATAAAAGTGGAACTGTAACAAGTCGATTCAAAAATATTAGTCAATTAGTAAGAAAGGATATTAATCCAACTCAACTTGTAGAATATGATAATCAGGTATATTTATTCGATCCAAATCAAGGACTGTTTGTGTTCGATTTGTTTGGAAATTATGTAAAACGCATTCAACTTGAAAATGCTGAAAAAGTTAAATTTTTTAAAGAAAAAGTGTTTTTTAGAGTGAAAAATGACATTTTTAGCTATAATTTGAAGAATTTCGATAAAAAGATAGAATTAAATTCTGAAGAAAATTTTGATGATTTTGAAATTGGAAAGAGTTGGGTTTTTCTATTGAAAAGTAACACCATAAAAAAAGCCATCATGCAATAGCAGATGGCTTTTTTATTAATAATTCTGTTTATTTAAAAGCAGGAATCCCAGTAATATCCATTCCAGTAATTAACAAATGAATATCGTGAGTACCTTCATAAGTCACTACCGATTCTAAGTTTGCCATGTGACGCATAATAGAATATTCATTAGTAATTCCCATTGCTCCGTGAATCTGACGAGCTTCTCTTGCAACATCCAATGCCATAGCCACATTGTTACGTTTCGCCATAGAGATTTGAGCTGTGGTTGCAGTTCCTGCATTTTTCAACTGTCCCAAACGGAAAGTCAATACTTGAGCTTTAGTGATTTCGGTAATCATCTCAGCTAATTTCTTCTGCATCAATTGAAAACTTGCAATTGGTTTCCCAAATTGAATTCTTTCTTTAGAATATCTAAGTGCAGAATCATAACAATCCATAGCTGCCCCTATCGCTCCCCAAGCAATTCCATATCTTGCAGAATCAAGGCAACCAAGTGGTGCCCCCAATCCAGATTTGTTTGGTAATAAATTTTCTTTAGGCACTTTTACATTATCAAAAATAAGCTCTCCAGTTGCCGAAGCTCTCAACGATAATTTTCCATGAGTTTCAGGAGTTGTGAAACCTTCCATTCCTCTTTCCACAATTAATCCATGGATTCTTCCTTCTTCGTTTTTTGCCCACACAACAGCAATGTCACAAAAAGGAGAGTTAGAAATCCACATTTTAGCTCCATTCAATAAATAATGGTCGCCCATGTCTTTAAAGTTCGTAATCATCCCCCCAGGGTTTGATCCATGGTCAGGTTCTGTTAATCCAAAACTTCCGATAAATTCACCAGTTGCCAATTTTGGTAGGTATTTCATTCTTTGCTCTTCGTTTCCATAAGCATAAATTGGATACATTACTAATGAACTCTGTACCGAAGAAGTAGAACGCAATCCACTATCACATCTTTCTAATTCTTGCATCAACAAACCATACGAAATTTGATCCAAACCTGGACCTCCGTATTGTTCAGGGATGTATGGCCCAAAACCACCAATTGCTGCCAGACCAGGAATAATTTGCTTTGGAAATTCAGCTCTTTCGTAGTAATCTTCTATGATTGGGCTTACTTCTTTTTTAATCCATTCACGAGCCGAATCACGAATCAACTTGTGTTCATCAGTCAGTAAATCGTCCATGTTGTAATAATCAGGAGCTTGGAATTGGTCAGTTCTCATAGTGTTGGTTTAACAATTTAGTCATCAAAAGTATAAAATTAAACAGTGAAATATTCAGAATAATTGGAAAGAATTTTTTACTTTACATGTTCAATACAATTTAAAATAAATAAAAAATGGATTTAAGTAGCATATTAGGTCTCTTAGGAGACAATGAAGTAGAGAAAATGAGCAACAAAGCAGGTTTGGATAAAAATCAAACTATGAGCGCCTTAACTGCAGCATTGCCAACAATTTTGACAGCATTAAAAGGAAATTCTCAAAGTAAATTGGGGAAAAAACAATTGGCTGGAGCATTGGAAAGAGATCATGATGGAAGTTTGTTAGATAATCTTTCAGGATTTTTTGATAATCCTGAGCAAGGTAATGGAAAAGGTATTTTAAAACACACTTTGGGTTCAAGAAGAACTGAAGTAGAAGGAATGTTGAGTCAAAAAACTGGAGTAGACTCTGGTTCTATGGGTAAAATTCTTGAAATGGCAGCTCCATTAATTATGGCTTATTTAGGAAGACAAAAACAACAAAACAATGTTCAATCAAATGGAATTGGTGATTTGATTTCTAGCTTTTTAGGTGGTGGAAATGACTCTCAAGATAATGGGTTTGACATTGGTGATATTGCTAACATGTTTGTCAACAACAAAAAAGGAGGAATCGCAGGATTTCTTGGTGGATTGTTAGGGAAGTAACTTGTTTTCATTATTTTTCTTTTCACTGTCATTCTCGACTCCGATCGGGAATCTTTTGACGAGAATCAATTACTAAAAAATTAAAAAAAGCAAAAGTTGAGAATTCGGCTTTTGCTTTTTTATTGGATTTCATTCAAAAAGAAAATAATCGTAATTTCACCACATAATAAAAATAAATCGATGGCTAACAAAATAATGGTTTTGGGTTCGGGAGAACTAGGAAAAGAATTTACAATAGCTGCAAAGCGAATGGGACAAACAGTAATAGCGGTAGATAGCTATGAAAATGCACCAGCTATGCAAGTAGCAGATTTGCACGAAGTAATTGATATGTTGGATGGCGATGAGCTAAACAGAATTGTAGCCAAACATTCGCCAGACTATATTGTGCCAGAAATTGAAGCCATCCGTACAGAAAGGTTTTATGATTATGAAGAGCAAGGAATTACGGTAGTTCCAAGTGCTAAAGCAGCTAATTTCACCATGAACCGAAAGGAAATTAGGGATTTGGCAGCTCAAAAATTAGGATTAAAAACAGCTGCATATTTTTATGCTACTTCGGGTGAAGAATTGAAAACAGCTGTAGATAAATTGGGAATGCCCTGTGTGATAAAACCTTTAATGTCTTCTTCAGGAAAAGGACAATCAGTCATCAAAACTGAAGAGGATATTGAAAAAGCATGGAAATATGCCGTTCAAGGTTCTCGAGGAGATTTAATAGAAGTAATCGTAGAAGAATTTGTTCCTTTTGATTCGGAAATTACATTACTTACTGTGACTCAAAAAAATGGAAACACCTTGTTTTGCCCACCAATCGGTCATGTACAGGAAAGAGGTGATTATCAACAAAGTTGGCAACCAGCAAAAGTTGAACACTCTTTATTGGAAATCGCCCAAAGAATGGCAGCTGAAGTTACACAAGAACTAGGCGGAGCAGGAATTTGGGGAGTAGAATTTTTCTTAACCAAGGATGAAGTGTATTTTTCTGAGCTTTCTCCAAGACCACACGATACTGGAATGGTAACTTTAGCTAATACACAGAATTTTAATGAATTTGAATTGCATTTTAGAGCAATCATGGGAATTCCTATTCCGGAAATTAAGCAATTGCAAGCAGGAGTAAGTGCAGTAATTTTGGCAAAAGAACATGGAGAAAACCCAGTATACGAAGGTGTAGAAGAAGCACTTCAGCAACCTTATACAGATATCAAGATTTTTGGAAAACAAGTAACACGACCTTACCGAAGAATGGCAGTTGCACTTGCTTACGATAAAATTGATTGCGATATAGATGGCTTGATTGAAAAGACTAAAAACTTGGCAAAAATGGTGAAAGTAGATTAAAATAAATAGATCAGTAAGAGGATTACAACTCCAAAAAAGAAAAAGGAGAAAAATGAAGCAGGAAAAACTCCCCAAATAAATATGTAAAATAGCCCTCTACTTATAAAGGAAATACCTGCCATAGATATTGTTGAGGATAACATTACCATAAGAATAGCTTTAGACATTTTGGCTATTTTCTTTCTTTCAATTTCCTTTTTTTCTTGTCTTTTTTGTTTTCTAATTTGTTTTTTCTCAGCTTTTGTAAGGGCTGGTGAATCAAGTTTTTCATTTATTATTAATTCTTTTGAAATAGACGTACTCTGTTTTACTACCCCAATTTTTCTGATATTTTTTTCTTTTGTTTGATGAGATTTTTTTTTTGAAATAACAGGAGAATTAGTTTCTGATTCTGTAGCATTAATTTTAGGCTCAGTGTAATTTCCAGTTGTTTTAGCAAAGCCAATTCTACCTTTTGTGTATTTTCTTTTATTAAAACTTGATGAAGAAGAACAGCCAACAATACTTAGTGTGATAAAGATTAAAAATAAATTTTTCATGATTCTTATTTTGGTTAATAATCCAAAATTGAGTCAAAAGGATGTTAAATTCTGTGAATTAACATTTGTTAATGAAGGAGTTAACAAAAATTAAATCTTAATAAAAAAGACCGCCCATTTAGGCGGTCTTAAAGTTAGAAAAGCATTAATTAATAGGGTTTACATTTTCAAAATTCTCTGAGTAAATTGAGCCTCATCACTTTTTACAGTAACAAAGTAAACACCCTTTATAAGATTTGAAACATCTATTTGATCAACAGAATTGATGGCAGCATCTAATACTATTTTACCTTCTACATTAAAGATAAGTACTCGATTGATTTTTGAATTTTCAGAAAAAATATTCAAGTTGTTTTCAACAGGATTTGGGTACAGCTTTGTGTTGTTTTCATTTAATTCAGAAATAAAAGTAGTTGTAGCTTCACTCACTATTGTACTATCAATAAGTGTAGCATCACCCGAATTCATTCCGTTGTTATTAGCTACCAACACAGCACTAGAAAAACGTACATTTCCAGTTCCAGAAACAGGAGCAGTCCAATCTAATTGCCATCCGAAATTTCCAGAAACACCTGAGTTTCCTGTTGAAGTGTGCGTAGCATGTCCGTTTGACCTAATTTGCTCTCTTGAACCAGCAGAAGCTGCTGCTAAAGTTCCAGCAGTTGCATTTGAAGTATTTTCTGCTGCAAATTCAAATCCAAATTTTGTTCCAGAGCCAGAAGTTCCAGCTACATTAATTCTGTAAGTCATTCCAGGTGTGTAACCCGAAGTAGGGATGTTGGTTGTGATAATTCCGTTCTGGATAGTATGGCCACCACCGTGGCAACCCCCTTGTCCACATGAGCTTCCAGAGTCTCCTCCTGAGCTTGATCGTCCTCCTGGAGAACCTCCAGCATTAGCAATTACATCATTGTAACTACTAAAAAATAATGCCAATAATATGGCGAATGTTCCTAAAGTAATTTTTGTTTTCATATAGTTTTGGTTTTAAAAATTCTTCTAAAGTTACATTAAAAATATGACGGAAATCATGTTTTTTCCTTTACTTACATTTAAAACCTTCTTAAACCATTGATTTTATTATGATTCAACAAAGGTTTATTTCTTAAAACAATTTTAAAATATTAAGTAAAATTGAATTATTTTTGTACTCTTAAATTAATGATTTTTAATACCAACATTCCATGAATAAAGAATTGTTCGAAACCAGACATATTGGAACTTTAGGAACCGATAAAGAATTAATGCTTAAAGAAATTGGGCTTGATTCGATTGATAAATTAATTGATTTGACTATTCCTCAGGGAATTAGATTAAAAAATAAATTAAATATTCCTACAGCAATGTCTGAGTTTGAATATTTGAATTCTGTCAAAGAAATTGGAGCTAAGAACAAAGTATATAAAACCTATATTGGAATGGGGTATTACAATACTATTGTGCCACCAGTGGTTCAGAGAAATGTATTGGAAAATCCAGGGTGGTATACTGCTTATACTCCTTATCAAGCAGAAATTGCTCAAGGTAGGTTAGAATCATTACTGAATTTCCAAACTATGGTAAGTGATTTAACTGGAATGGAAATTGCCAATGCTTCTTTATTGGATGAATCAACTGCTGCTGCAGAAGCAATGGCAATGTTATTCAACACAAGAAAAAGGGATCAGGTAAAAAGTGGAACCATTAAGTTTTTTGTTTCTGAGGAATGTTTCCCACAAACGATTGATGTAGTGAGAACAAGGGCAAAAGGTTTTGGAATTGAATTAGTGATAGGGAATCACAAAAAATTTACCCCAACTGCTGAGTATTTTGGAGCTTTAGTTCAGTATCCAGCTGCAAATGGAGAAATTCACGAGTACGGAAATTTAGCTAATCAATTACATGAGTTAAAGGCAAAATTAGTAGTAGCTGCTGATATTTTAAGTTTAGCACTATTAACTCCTCCAGGAGAATGGGGAGCAGATGTGGTAGTAGGCAACACACAACGATTTGGAGTACCTATGGGATTTGGAGGTCCGCACGCAGCTTATTTTGCAACTAGCGAAGAATACAAAAGAAACTTGCCAGGAAGAATCATTGGAGTTTCAAAAGATAGACATGGAAATAATGCCTTGAGAATGGCATTACAAACTAGAGAACAACACATTAGAAGAGAAAAAGCTACTTCTAATATTTGTACTGCACAAGCCTTATTGGCAAATATGGCAGCCATGTATGCAGTGTATCACGGTCAAGCCGGAATTAAAAGAATTGCAACTAACGTACATTCTTTAACTACTTGGTTGGCAGAAGGACTTAAATTGGTAGGTGTTGAGGTAAAAACCACTAACTTTTTTGATACGATTACAATTAAAACTGATTCATTGGAAAAAGTAAAAGCTGAGGCTTTGAAAAACGAAATGAATTTCTTTTATAAAGATGCTAATACATTAAAAATAAGTTTAGATGAAACCACCAGATTGGAAGATGTAAATACCATTTTGGAAGTATTTTCTAACGCAACATCTAGTTCTGATTCTGAGATTCAAATTGATCCAGAAGGAGAGAAAGAAGCTATAAGTTTTGAGGATAAATTCAAGAGAACTTCGGAATATTTGACTCATCCAGTATTCAATATGTATCATACTGAAACGGATATGATGCGTTACATCAAGAAGTTGGAAAACAGAGACATGTCCTTGACACACTCAATGATTTCTTTAGGTTCTTGCACCATGAAATTGAATTCGGCAAGTGAATTGATGCCAATTACTTGGTCTGAGTTTGCTAATATTCACCCATTTGTACCAAACAACCAAGCTGAAGGCTATCACCAAATCATCAATGAGTTGGATGAAATGTTATCTGAGATAACTGGCTTTGATAAAGTTAGTATGCAGCCAAACTCTGGTGCACAAGGAGAATATGCTGGATTGATGGTGATAAGAGCTTACCACGAAAGTAGAGGAGATTTTAATAGAAATATTATGATTATTCCAGCTTCTGCACATGGAACAAACCCTGCAAGTGCTGTAATGGCAGGAATGAAAGTAGTAGTTACTAAATGTGACGAAAAAGGAAATATTGATGTTGAAGATTTAAGGATAAACGTAGAAAAGCACAGCGAAAATTTGGCTGGAGTCATGATTACTTATCCATCTACTCATGGAGTGTATGAGGCTTCGATAATCGAAATCACAGATTTAATTCATAAGCATGGAGGACAAGTTTATATGGATGGAGCTAATATGAATGCACAAGTAGGATTGACTTCTCCAGGAAATATTGGAGCAGATGTATGTCACTTGAATTTACATAAGACTTTTGCAATTCCTCACGGAGGTGGAGGACCAGGGGTTGGACCAATTGGAGTTGCTAAACAATTAACTCCTTTCTTGCCAGGAAATCCATTAGTAAAAACTGGAGGAGAACAAGCAATTACCTCTATTTCTGGAGCACCGTTTGGAAGTGCATTAATTTTATTAATTTCTTACGGATACATCAAAATGTTGGGTGAAGAGGGAATTAGAAAATCAACAGAACACGCTATTTTGAATGCAAATTACATCAAAGCAAGACTGAGAAACGATTACGACATTTTGTATCAAGGAGAGAACAACACTGTTGCTCATGAGATGATTTTGGATTGTAGAGATTTTAAAATTGATACAGGAGTTGAGGTAGCAGATATTGCAAAGCGATTGATTGATTATGGTTTTCATGCACCTACGGTTTCTTTTCCAGTAGCAAGTACTTTGATGGTTGAGCCAACAGAAAGTGAATCAAAAGCAGAGTTAGACAGATTTTGTGATGCAATGATTGCTATCCGAAATGAAATTAGAGAAATTGAAGAAGGAGTGTACGATAAGGAGAATAACTTATTGAAAAATGCACCACATATTTTGGCGGATGTAATGGAGGATAACTGGCCTTTCGCCTATCCAAAAAAGCAAGCGATTATGCCATTACCTTATCTGAATGAGTTTAAATTCTGGTCGCATGTATCAAGAGTAGATCAGGGGTATGGAGATAGAAACTTAATTTGTTCCTGTCCTGGAATTGAGAATTATGAGATGGAAGAGGCGTAAATTTACCTTCTGAAATATAATGAAAAACCCTCCAAATATTTTGTTTGGAGGGTTTTTCATTATATTTACTTCTTAAAATTTATTTAATGCCAACAAAACCAACCACAATACAAGAATACCTTAAGGAAATTCCGGAAGACCGAAAAGTTCCTTTTGAGAAACTAAGGAATACCATTCTAGAAAACATCCCTGAAGGATTTGAAGAGACAATGAGTTATAAAATGTTGGGTTATGTAGTTCCCCATTCTATTTTTCCAGCTGGGTATCACTGTGATCCTAAATTGCCTTTACCGTTTATTAATTTGGCAAATCAAAAGGGATTTATTGCACTTTATCACATGGGAGTTTATGCAGATGAAAAAATCTATAAATGGTTTGTGGAGGAATATGGAAAAAGATGCAAATACAAATTGGACATGGGAAAAAGTTGTGTGCGATTCAAAAAAATGGAGGATATTCCTTATGATTTAATTGCTGAATTAATACGTAAATTTACTCCTCAACAATGGATTGAATTGTATCAAAAGAGTTTTGTGAAACAATAATATCACTTTCAATTAGTTATCAATTAATGAGAACATTCGCAGTATATTTTACTCTTACTTTAAGTTTAGTTTTTCTTTTTGAAGGATGTAAAAAGAATAGGCAACAGCGTGCTTTTTATGCTCCTGTAAACACTTACATAAACACAAGTTTGGTTCAATACAATGCCTTGCAGGCTCCTGGAGGATGGGCTTATGTAAATGGGGGTACTCAAGGAATAATAGTTTATGCAAGAGGCGGCAATGAATTTGTGGCTTTTGATAGAAACTGTACTTACAATGAAGATAATCCTTGCGGAAAAGCATCTGTGGCCTCTGATAATATTACGGTAGAATGTAGTTGTGATGGCAGTACGTACAATATATTTGATGGTTCGGTAACAAATGGTCCGGCAGAGTTTCCTCTCTATGGATATAGTACTTCGTTTAATTCCAGCACAAATCAATTGAGAATTTACAATTAATCTACACTTTTTAAGTACCTATTTTGAGAGCTAAATAGAAAGAAATTTGTTAGGAAGGCAAAAAAGAAAACTCCATCTTGAGTTTCAAGTGTGTCCTCAGAAAAGAACGATAACAAAGAAATACACAGACAAATTAGGTAAAAATAATTTCGTTGTTGAAAGCCAAACTTCACAGGATACACCATAAAAAACAACAAAAGAATTAATCCTAGAACACCCAATGCTATTGCAGTTGAAAGATATTGATTGTGAGAACGCAGTCTGAATTTTTTGTCCAACTTAGTTCCAAGAGTTTGATATTTTTCTATAAAAGCATCCTGTACATCACCTGTTCCGTGTCCAATTAATATGTTTTCATTAATTATTTCTTTACTAATTTTCCAATATTCTAGTCTTTGGGCAAGTGAGTTTCCACTTGCATTTACACCTTCAAGATATCCATCTACCTCAAACATTAAGCTTTGTAATCTTGATATAATATTAGTGCTTGCATGGAGATAATTTGGAATACCTTTCTCAATGTTTTCAATATCTTTGTCAGTTAATTGATTAAACCCTTCGCGGTCTTTTTTTAACCCTCTTGAGCTCATATATCGTATTAAAATATAATGAACTCCATAGATGCTATCTTTCCCATAAAAAGGCACATCAGATACTTTTCTCCACTCATCTCTTATCTCGCTTTCGCAAACATAATGTTGGGCGTAATTTCCGTTATCAAAAAACTGATAATCGTAATTGTGATTATAGGGATTTCCACTTTTAGTTACTTCAGACATTTCCGAAGTATCAATTTTTACTGAGGTATAAGTAGAGTATAAATTTTGAATTACCAATGTTCCTACTATTAAAATAGGGGCAATCATAAAAAAACCGTAGATGCTTTTTTTCTTGAATAAATAATAAAATGAAATAAAAAGTAAGGTGATAATTCCCAATGTAAGTCCTGTGGCGGATTCAATATAGGAGAGAAAAAACAATAAAAATAGACTAGCTACTAATCCAAAAATTTTCAATCCAATATTTTTATTAAATAATTTTGGAATAAGAAAAAGAGTTAGCACAATCATTAAAGAAAGTCTGATGTGGGAGATAAATTGAGAAGCATCTCGCAGTTCATGAATTTCTTTTTTAGCGGGTATTAGTCCGTTATAAACCAAAAATCCATAGAGCGAACCTGTAATAACTGATAGGGTAAATAGCTTAACTATCAAGAAGTAATGATTCTTTTTTAATCTATGAGTAGAGCTAAAAATTATAGGAAAAGCTAATAATGGAATTTTTATTCTTAAGTCTTTAAGACCATATTCTAAATTACTAGTGTGAATCAATCCTAAGACAAAAATCAAATACACACAGGTAGAAATTATGGCGATTCTATTAGAAAAAAACTTCTTAAATTTTTCTATAACTCCACCTTCCAAGAACCAATTAACGATTAAAGAAATTGTACCTAAACTCATCAAAAATTTTGAGAATGGCATTCCAATCACAATTAAACTCAGGCAAAAAACATGAGTCCAATAGCCAGTGATGTAAGAAATAAATTTCTTTATCTTCTCCATTTTTTTATTTTTTAGGAGCTAAAACTGAAGAATATTTGTTTGAGTTTTCTATTATTTCAATAGCCTCAAGTGCATACTCATCATGTTTTAAATCATGTGCCATTTGTCCAGTTTGAAAATAATATCGAGTCACTATTTCGTTTTCAAGCAATAGTTTTATTTCTTCCTTAAACTTTGCTAAATCTCGTTTTTTATTTGGAGATAATTTTTCTACAAGTGCATCAAATTCACTTTTTGAAGACTCATAATATTGTTCTTTTTCAGCCACTTCTTTTAGCCTTTCTAACACTTTTTCAGAACCTGTTGTGTATTCAAAATCTTTTTTTGAAGCATATTCCACAAACTTAGCGTAGTCACTTTCGGATAATTGAAATTTTTCTGCTGAAGCAATGGTAGGATTATTATAAAAATAATCTGTTGCAAAATCAAAGATTATGTTTTCTCTCAAAAGAGCAAAGCTAATTGGAGTGAGTTGTTTTCTTTCTACTTCTATATCAGGGGAAACACCTCGTCCATCAGTAACAGGCCTTCCGTTTTTTGTAGTAAAAGTATGTACCGATGAATCAGAAATTGAATTTCCTTTTCCAGATGTGTTTCTATTGCTGTAATCCAACCGTTGAATACACCTTCCGCTAGGGGTGTAGTACTTTGCAATGGTAATTTTTATCATAGAATTATATTCCATATTTATTTGGTTTTGTACCAATCCTTTTCCAAAAGATTGATTTCCAATTACAACTGCTCTATCCAAATCTTGCAATGCTCCTGATACAATTTCGGATGCAGATGCAGAATTTTTATCAATCAAAATTACCAACGGAATTTTTGTATCCATTGGTTTGTTCTTCGCAAAATAAGTGTAATTATTTTTTTTATCTCTTCCTTTTGTTTCAACCACTTTGGTTCCTTGAGGCACAAATAAATTCACAATATTTACCGATTCGTTTAATAATCCTCCTGGGTTTCCTCTTAAGTCTAATACCAATCCTTCTAGATTATTAGAGTCTTTTAAGGCTTTAAAAGCAGCAGCCACTTCTGAACTAGAAGTACCAAGAAATTGAGTAAGCTTTATGTATCCAACTTTGTCGTTTAGCATATTGTAATAGGGCACAGTTGGTATTTTTATCAATTCACGAGTTATTTTGATTTCAATCGGATTATCCTCATTAGGTCTCTTTACGGTGAGAATTACTTCAGTGTTTTTTGCACCTTTTAATAATTCGCTTACTTCATCGGCAGGTTTGTCAACTACCGATTTTCCATCAATTTTTAAAATTTCATCTCCAGCTCTCAACCCGGCTTTTTGTGCAGGAAAATTCTCATAAGGATTAGTAATCATTATGTATTTATCTCTTTTTTGAATCAATGAGCCTATCCCTCCATATTGCCCACTTTGCATCATCCTGTAGTCTTCAATATTCGATTCAGGAATATAATTTGTGTAGGGGTCTAGGGATTTTAACATAGCATCAATACCCACTTTCATTAACTCACCAGGATTGGTTTCGTCAACAAAATTCAGATTAATATTTTTATAGACTTCACTAAAAAGAGTGAGGTTTTTTGAGATTTCAAAATATTGGTCATTTTGGCTTTCATCTTGAGAATATCCCAGTAGAGTATAAAATGACAAGAAGGAAAGTAGAAATATTTTTTTCATAAATAGGTGTTTATGGCACTGGGTCATGCCCGTTTCCTCCCCAAGGATGGCAGCTAGAAATCCTTTTTATTCCTAACCAAGTTCCTTTGAAAGGGCCATGTTTTTTTAATGCATCAATTGTATAAGTTGAACAGCTTGGAGTATATCTACAAGTTGTTGGCAACAAAGGAGAAATAGCGTATTGATAAACTCTCACCAAAAAAATTAAAGGATATGAGATTATTTTTAGCATTACTCTTTAGTTAAACGACTTAAAAGTACAATTATTTTTTCTTCTATCAATTGATATGGAAGTGGTTTATTACTAATGTAAACAAAGCTCAATATTAGGTTCTCTTCTTTGGAAGTTAAGTAATTGTAAAGCTTGTTTTTATTGAGTCTGTAAGCTTCTTTGGTTCTTCTTTTTATCAAATTTCTTTTTACTGCTTGTTTCACTTTTTTTTTGCTTACACTTACAAGCATTTGAGCAGGAAAGCTAGTTGAGAGTTTAGTTTTCTTAGCAATAAGTACAAATGGAAACTCTGTAAATTTTATTTTATCGCCAGAATTAGAGAAAAGTTCATCAATAAGAATCTTACTGCAAAGTCTTTCTTCTTTACAAAAAGTATTGTTCATCTTACTGATTTTTTAAATTGATAAAACCTCTGTAATAGAGGTGGAGACAGAATAAATTATTCTTTTCCGTCCATATGGTTTTCAATAGCTTTCTTCATCGAAGGAGCTTTTGAATTAGGAGCTTGCACATCTATTCTTAGTCCTTTTTTTAACACTGCATCCGCAGTAGATTGACCCCAAACAGCGATTTTAGTATCATTCTGTTTAAAATCAGGAAAATTGTGATATAAAGATTCAATCCCAGAAGGACTAAAAAACACCAACATGTCATAGTTTACATCAGCCAAGTCTGATAAGTCAGAAATAACAGTTTTGTAAATGATTGCTTCAGAAAAATTGATTTCGTTGTTTTTTAAAATAACAGAAATACTTCCATTGTGTTGAGCAGAAAGTGGCAATAAAAACTTTTCATTTTTATTTTTTTGGATTAAAGGCATCAAATCGTTGAATTGAGCTTTTCCAAAACTGATTTTTCTCTTTCTGTAAACAATATATTTTTGAAGATACTTTGCGATAGTTTCGTTTGTACAAAAATATTTCATTGTATCTGGCACATCAAACCTCATTTCTTCTGCCATTCTAAAATAATGATCTATTGAACTTCTGCTAGTCATAATTACTGCAGTAAAGTTTTTTAAATCAACTCTTGCTTGTCTGAACTCTTGTGCTTCAATACCTTCAACATGAATAAAATGTCTAAAATCAACTTTTATCTTTCGTTCTTGTGCTAAATCAAAATAAGGAGATTTTTGTCCCTCTTCAGGTTTTGGTTGAGATATTAGAATACTCTTTACAGCCATTTTAGTTTTTGTTGAACTCATATCTAAGTATGATTAAATAAATTTTAATAAAAGTAGTACGGGTATTATTTCTAGGGTGCAAAGGTATAAAATAATATGAAAATTGGAAATATTACTAGCTAAATATCTACTGCTCCCAATTAAATTAAAAATTGCTGAAAGTCCTAGTAGTGCGTGTATTACCCCTGTGACTTTTATTGGTAAATAAATAATCAAGAATAATGCCACGAATAGAAATAAGGCATTCACCTCATTAATAACGAACCTATTTCTATGAAAAGATTCGGTTTTTAGGTTGATCATAGATGAGATAAGATAAAATCCAATAACTTGAAATAAATACAAAATCAACACTTTGAAAAGTGTAACACTGTAATTTAAGAAACTAGGATTTGATTCAAAAGCATAGGTTAAACCAAGAGAAACTAATAAGATGTAGGAGATTTGTAAAAAAACACTATTTATGTTACCAGCATTAGTCTGTAATGATGGATCAAATTGTTGCGAATCGGAGAATACAAGATTCATTATATTTTTGAAATAACTAGCGTTCCTTAGTTTTATAAAAATAATTAAAACGGCAACAGATATCAAAACATAAAAACCTATCGGAGAACCAAAGGAAATTGGTTCAGGGATTTGTAAAAAAAATATGTTGATACAATTCAAGGCTATGGTTTTTATGCTTTTTTTTCTTTGCAAAATTACTTGTAAAAACCTTAGTAAACAAAAAACATAGTAGGTTCAAAAAAAAACAGCAAAATCCAGTACTATATTAATTCTTTTGCTTTTTTTTGTAATACAAATCAAAACTAAAAGCTAATGTCAGCATCTAAGTACCAAGCTCAGATTGATGAGTTTATGAATTACGTTAATGAAATTACTCCACAAGAGCCAGAATTTTTGCAGGCTGTATTGGAAGTTGCAGAAACTGTAATCCCTTACATTGAAGAAAATCCAAAATACAAGAAAGCAAAAATTCTTGAAAGAATGGTAAACCCAGAAAGGGTAATTATGTTTAGAGTTCCTTGGTTGGATGATAGTGGTGAAGTTCAAATAAATAGAGGATTCAGAATTCAAATGAACAGTGCAATAGGACCATACAAAGGCGGTTTGCGTTTTCACCCTTCTGTAAACTTGAGCATTTTGAAATTCTTGGCATTTGAGCAAGTATTCAAAAACAGTTTAACTACTCTTCCAATGGGAGGTGGAAAAGGTGGAGCTGATTTTAACCCAAAAGGAAAATCAGACAACGAAGTGATGAAATTTTGCCAAAGCTTTATGACGGAGCTAAGCAAACACATTGGAGCTGATACAGATGTACCAGCAGGAGATATTGGAGTAGGAGGAAGAGAAATCGGATTTATGTACGGACAGTACAAGAGATTAAGAAATGAATTTACCGGAGTTTTAACAGGTAAAGGAAGAGAGTGGGGAGGAAGTTTAATTCGTCCAGAAGCTACTGGATACGGTTGTGTATATTTTGCACAAGAAATGCTGAAAGCAAACAGTAATTCTTTTGATGGAAAAACTGTTGCAATTTCTGGTTCAGGAAATGTAGCACAATATGCTTGTCAAAAGGCAACAGAGCTTGGAGCAAAAGTTGTTACCATGTCAGATTCTTCAGGTTATATTTATGATGCTAATGGAATTGATGCTGAGAAATTAGCATTTGTTATGGATCTTAAAAATGTAAGAAGAGGAAGAATTAAGGAATACGCAGATAAGTTTGGAGCAGAATTCCATGAAGGAAAAAGACCTTGGGGAACTAAAGTTGATATTGCCTTGCCATGTGCAACTCAAAATGAGTTGAACGAAGACGAAGCAAAAGCATTAGTATCTAATGGAGTAATGTGTGTAGCTGAAGGAGCAAACATGCCAACTACACCAGAAGGAGTTTCTGTATTTATGGATGCCAAAATCTTATTTGCACCAGGAAAAGCATCTAATGCAGGAGGTGTCGCAACATCAGGATTAGAAATGTCTCAAAACTCGCTAAGATTGAGCTGGACAAGAGAAGAAGTAGACGAAAAATTACTAAACATCATGAAAGATATTCATGCTGCTTGTGTAGAATATGGGACTGAAAACGGACATACTGACTACGTAAAAGGAGCTAATGTTGCTGGGTTTGTAAAAGTAGCAGATGCTATGATGGCACAAGGAATCGTGTAAGTTTAAATACAAATTATTAAATCCTTCAAAGTTTTACTTTGAGGGATTTTTTTGTTATTTATTTGAAAGACCCCAACAAAAAACCCGATTCAACTTTGTTGAATCGGGTTCTGTAACAATTAAGTTTACTTATTTTTCAATATTCATCCTCATTAAAGAAAAAATCATCTTTTGTAGGATAATCTGGCCAAATGTCTTCAATCGACTCATAAATTTCCCCTTCTTCCTCAATACTTTGTAGGTTCTCAACCACCTCTAGTGGAGCAGCTCTACGCATCGAGTAATCTATCAATTCCTCTTTAGTTGCAGGCCAAGGTGCATCTTCTAAATATGATGCCAGTTCTAATGTCCAATACATAATTTTCTGTATTTTAAATTTCTATTATTACGCAAAAGTAATTTTTTTGTTGTCAAAAGCAACTAAATATGGAAATAATTTCATTTTAAATGATAATTTTGTAAAAAATAACCACATGAATATACTTGTAATAGGCTCAGGAGGCAGAGAACACGCCATTTCTTGGAAATTGGCTCAAAGTTCAAAATTATCTAACTTATTTATCGCTCCAGGTAATGCTGGAACTGAAGAAGTAGGTAAAAATGTTGAGTTGGTAGTTTCTGATTTTGATGGAATAGCTAAATTTTCTGTGGAAAATGACGTTAACATGATAGTTGTGGGTCCTGAAGTTCCATTAGTAGAAGGAATTCATGACTATTTTACAGAAAAAGAAGAATTAAAGCATATTCATATTATTGGGCCTAAAAAATTAGGAGCTCAATTGGAAGGGAGTAAAAAATTCTCGAAAGAATTTATGCAGAGGCACGATATTCCAACTGCAAAATATAAAGCATTTACAGCTGAAACACTCGAAGATGGATTTGCTTTTTTAGAAACATTAAATCCACCATTTGTATTAAAAGCAGATGGATTGGCGGCAGGAAAAGGAGTGGTAATTCCTGATAATTTGGAAGATGCTAAGAAAGAATTGACTGAGATGTTGGCTAACTCTAAATTTGGAGCAGCAAGTCAAGAAGTTGTGATAGAGGAGTTTTTGGATGGAATAGAGCTTTCGGTATTTGTGTTGACAGATGGAGAAAACTACAAGTTACTACCAACAGCAAAAGATTATAAGAGAATAGGAGAAGGGGATAAAGGTTTGAATACTGGAGGAATGGGAGCGGTATCGCCAGTGCCATTTGCTACTCAAGAGTTCTTGGATAAAGTAGAAAAGCAAATTGTAAAACCATCCGTAGATGGGCTTAAAAAAGACAATATTGATTATGTAGGTTTTTTATTTATTGGACTGATGAATGTAGGGGGAAATCCTTATGTAATTGAATACAATGTGAGAATGGGAGACCCAGAAACTGAGGTGGTTATCCCAAGAATAGAATCGGATTTGGTCGAGGTGTTTGAGGCAGTTGGAAATAAAACACTGAACGAAATAGAATTTAAAGTAACTGATGAAACAGTTTGCACAGTAATGGCTGTGTCTGGTGGTTATCCAGAAACTTACGAGAAATTAAAGGCAATTGAAGGAATAGAAAGTGTGAAAGATAGTGTAGTTTTTCATGCAGGAACTAAAAAACTAGATGGAAAAATTGTAACTAATGGGGGTAGAGTGCTAGCGGTTAGTTCATTTGGGGTAAACAAAAAAGAAGCATTAGAAAAATCATATGCTTCTTTAAATAAAATATGTTTCGAGAAAATTTACTTCCGAAAAGATATCGGATTTGATTTGGACTAAGTCTATTTTAGTTGATTTTCATCAGCCTCAGCTTGTCTGTTGTACTTTTGTTGCCACATCATCCAATATAACAATCCAAAGCAAATAACAATGGTAAAAATAATCCAAGGAAGATTTTCTGCAGCTGTTAATAAGCTAAAAGTCCATTTAAATACTGATTCTAATATTGATGCTAACCAACCCATATTGATGTTTTTTTGTTAATGTGTGTACAAATATAAATAACTTTAACTGATTACTTCAAACAACAACCCGTATTTTTAATCCTAAATGATAACATCTCTTTTCAAAAATACAGCAGTTAGTTACTTTCTTATTCTATTAGTGTCAATTTGTTTATGGGGCTTTGCTTTTTATAAATCTTCTCCTAATGAGTTAGTTACAATTAATTTTGCTCAGGAATCTTATGAGTTGAGTAAGCAATTAGCGATAATTTTGTCCTTCTTCACAACAATAATTAGTGGAGGTTTTCTTAATTATAAAATAAAAAAATACCTGTTTAGTTTTGAGCCAAATAATTTATTTCTATTTTTTTATGTGGTAATTTTCTCAGTAGAATTATCCAATTCAAGTTTTTTGGTATATGATATTGTTTCAATATTCTTAATATTTTTGGTAAGTTATTTGCTATTTTTTATTGAGCCAAAAAACAATGAAAATCAGGTTTTTAATGCAAGTTTTATCATTGGCTTATTGATTTTTCACAACCTATTTTTCGCTATTTTCTTATTGTTGTTAATTCATAATTTAAGTACGACAAAGCGAATAGGGTTCAAAGAATTAATGTTGATTATTATAGGATTTATAGTCCCTATTCTTATAGCTCTTGCATTTTCTATTGTCACAGAAAATTTTGAAATAATTAACGCTGCTTTTCAGGTTGAATTTGCTTTCCCAAAAGTTACTTGGAAGTATGGTGTGGTTATTTTAGTGTATTTAATAGCATCTTTCATTGGGTATCGTTCAGTAATTTCCAAGCGTTCAGGAATCGATATTGCTACGCTTAGGCTTACCAAAAATTTATTGATGTACCTTATAATTTCAATTGTTGTTAGTTCATTGAGTATATTCATGTTTCCACAACATTATATTTTATTTTTACTCACACTCCCTTTTGCTTTGTTTTTGAGTTTTTATTTTGCAAATACCAATAACAAATGGAAAGAAATAATCTTTTTGGTAACTATTGGCCTTACTTTTTTGTTACGTTAATAATTCCTCACTACTTTGTAGTTTGCAAGTAAATAATCCTACAATTTTTATTACTTTTGTAGACTAATTAATTAAAAGCATTGCTGTATGAAATTTGGTGTAATTACTTTTCCAGGATCCAATTGTGACGAAGACATGATTTATATTTTAAAAGAAATCATGAATCAAGAAGTGGTAAATCTTTGGCACAAAGACACTGATTTACAAAATGTAGATGTGGTGGTAGTTCCAGGAGGGTTTTCTTATGGAGATTATTTGCGTTCTGGAGCAATTGCAAGATTTTCCCCAATTATGGAGCAAGTTATTGAGCACTGTAACAACGGTGGTTATGCAATTGGTGTTTGTAATGGATTTCAAATTCTTTGTGAGTCTGGATTATTACCAGGAGCATTGTTGCACAATGATAATCAGCGATTTATTTGTAAAAATGTGTATATCGCACCTCAAACAAATAACACAGCAATCACAGCAAACCTTCAAAAAGGAAAAGGATACAAAATCCCAATCGCTCATGGAGAAGGAAGATATTTTGCCCCAGAAGTTACTATCAAAGAATTGAATGATAACGACCAAATATTATTTAGATACTGTGATGAAGATGGAAGAATCAACTCAGAAAACAATCCAAATGGATCTGTAGAAAACATTGCTGGAGTAACAAACAAAAAGAGAACTGTATTTGGAATGATGCCTCACCCAGAAAGAGCTGCTGACGAAGAATTAAGCAACACTGATGGACGATTATTCTTTGAATCTATGATTAAAGAGATTGAAGGGAAGTTGGTTTAATTTACCTGTAAAAATTCATTTCGTCCACATATTTAGCCACTTTATCAGTCAATAAATACGCTACCGTTTTTCCCTCCTTTATTTGTTTACGGATGTAACTTGCCGAAATATCCATAACAGGAATATCCTTCAGAATATGCACATTTTTGTGAGCAAGAATTTCACTCTCAGCTTTCAATTTATCATCCACACCCACTCTTGGGTACACAATAATTTCATGATTTTTAAGAATTACTTCGTAGTTTTTCCATTTATGAAAAGACTTAATATTGTCTTCGCCCATAATTAAAGAAAACTCATTGTTGGGATATTTATCTATTAAATAAGCAAGTGTATCTGCTGTGTAAGAAGGCTGAGGCATGGTGAACTCTATATCGCTTGATTTTAATTTAGAGTTGTTTTCAATGGCTTCATTTACAAGAGTCAACCTGTGATAATCTTCGAGTAGTGTTTTTTTCTTTTTAAAAGGATTTTGAGGAGAAACCACAAACCAAACCTCATCTACTTTGTCAGAATGAGCTATGTGGTTAGCAATAACCAAATGCCCTACATGAATTGGGTTGAATGAACCAAAAAACAAACCTATCTTTTTCATTTTATTTAGTTAGAAATAAAAAAATAATGCCGATTATCGGCTTATTCTTCCTCATCATTATTGTCATCTAGTTCTTTGCCTTCAAAGTAGTTTAGAACCGTTCTCCTTGCTTCTTTTTTTGCGTTTTCCAGCCTATCATTTATTAAGATGTAATCAAACTCTTCTGCAGATTTCATTTCTATTTCAGCTTTTCCAACTCGCCTTATTATTGTTTCGGGAGTTTCGCTACCTCGCCCAATCAATCTGTTTTCAAGCTCCTGAATAGAAGGAGGTTGCACAAAAATTGAAAGAGCCTTATCGCCAAAAATAGATTTCAGTTTTATCCCTCCCATCACATCCACATCAAAAATAACATGTTTTTTCTCGCTCCAGATTCTTTCTATTTCAGACCTTAGAGTTCCGTAGAAATTATCGGCATATACTTCTTCCCATTCAATAAATTTATCTTCTTGGATATGCTTTTTAAAGTTTTCTACAGTCAAAAAATAATAATCATGCCCATCTACTTCATAGTCTCTTTTTGGGCGACTTGTAGCCGAAACCGAAAACTCTAAGTTTTTTACTTTTTTTAATAAATACCTTACAATTGTGGTTTTTCCAGCTCCTGATGGAGCAGAAAATATGACACATTTTCCTTCAAATTCCATGTGTAAAAGTAATAAAAATAGGGTTGTTAAAAGCAAAAAAAACCTAGCAGGTTTTTAAAGCCTACTAGGTTTAGATTATTCACTCAAAAAAAACTTTAGTAAACAGTCAAATTCACTTTATTGTTTTCAATAATCTTCCTCAAATTTATTAGTGCATATCTCATTCTTCCCAGAGCTGTATTAATACTAATATCTTTAGATTCAGCTATGTCCTTAAAACTCATTTCTTTAAAATGCCTCAGAATGATGATTTCCCTTTGCTCTTCAGGTAAGTAATCAATGATGTTTCGCACATCTTTATGAATTTGCTCTTCAATCATATCATCTTCAATACTAGATTCATGCATGTTTAGTACAGAGAAAATATCAAAATCATCGTCTTCATTTTTAGAAGGGTTTTGACTTACAGTTGGCATTTTCTTTTTCTTTCTGAAATGATCAATTGCCAAGTTATGTGCAATTCGCATTGCCCAAGGCAAAAACTTTCCTTCTTCATTATACTTCCCTTTTTGGAGTGTATTAATGATTTTGAAAAAAGCATCTTGAAAAATGTCTTCTGCAATTTTTCTGTTCTTGACTAATGACACCAAGTAACTAAAAATTCTGTCTTTGTAACGGGAAAGTAGGATTTCGAATGCCAAATCATTTCCTTCCAAGTAACTCCTGATTAGTGCCTGGTCGGCACTTTTCTTGTTAATATCCATAATACTACTTATTTATTAAAATGGGTTAATAATGTGTTTAAGTAATATTATTGAATAGGCGCTTGGGGTTTGATTTGTATTATGTTGAACGTAAATATATGTAAAAGGTTTCCAATCTTCCAAATAAAATGTGCTGCAAATGATAGTATTATGAAAAAAATAACAGAATTAATCAGCAAGTTTAACACGATATAATTTTTGAAAACCGGTAGGTTGTTTCTTTAAAAAATAGAGCCATCCCGCATGAATTTTTAATTTTTTGATAAACTTTACTTCTTTTAATGTTATTATTAATCTGGATTTTCCAGTAGTTGGATTTATTCTGTAAAGTTTTGTAATTGACTTGTTATCAGAAAAATAATAAAATTCATCAGTATGTTTGTCGTGAATTATTTTTGTGGATAGGCTTATGATATTAATATCAGAACTTACTTTTGAGATAATTTTCCCTTTGATAGAAAGAGTAGTAATTGAATCTAAATGCAAGTCGAATAAATATACAGTTCTATCTGATGCAAAAGATTGGATGTTCAATTCTCTTGCTCTCACCTTAAGATACCAACTTATGTATTGCATAGATTTTAAGTCGGTTTGTAATGAAATTAAATTACCATCCCAAACTCCATTTTCAATTAAGTTCATTTCTTCAGAAATAGTGGCATAATAATGACTAATAATTTGATTGTACCAACCTGCTGCTATTTTTTCAGCTTCTTTGTCATAGGTTTTGTGTAGTAGAGTAGGTATTTTATTTAATACATCAATTTTATGAATTTGATAAAGTTTATTGTGATTAGAAAAATTCTCTGTAATGATTTGATTTTCATTGCAAAACAGTAGAGGTTTTAATTTTTCGTTAAACTGTTTGTAAGAAAAATCATAAAGAGGAATAATTGTATCCGTTAACCAAAGTTGATATATTTTTTCCTTACAAAAGAGATGGATATTCCCGTAACAATCTCGGATAAATTTTTTAGGTTTATCAAATTCTATTTTCGTTTTGTGATAAACTGTATCTATTTTTTCAATCGAAAGATAGTATTCTCTTTTTAGTTGTTTCAGAACTACAATTTTACCATCAAGTAGAGGGAGGTAGTCCAAGATATATTCATTTTTCGCTCCAGCCACTTTTTTTATTCGTTTTCCAGAAACTGTAAACTCTCTCATTGTACTTACTTTTTCTTTCAATACAAATACCATGTAAATAGTATCCTGTTTGGTAATAGGAATTTGTTTTACTTGAGTTTTTTTACCGATAAAAGAGAGTCTAATGTAATCTCCAGAATAAGTTTCAATTAAAAACTTTCCATTTCTATCAGAAACCACTCCTTTTTTTGAATTAGAATTAACCACTGTAACACCAATTAATGGATTATCTTCTTCGTCAATTACACTTCCTACAAGTATTTGAGCCTCAATTTTGAAACAAAAAACAAAAAAGAATAAGAAAAAAAGGTACTTCATGCCCAGTAGTATAAATTAGGTAAGTAATATAATAAATTAATAGACTTTCATATCTCTGTAGTTATCCTTAATTTTATAGAAAATATACAATTTTAAAATTAAATAATACATGTCAAAAGGATTTTATAATGTACCGTTTCAAGGAAACGAAGAGGTATTGAGCTATGCACCAGGAAGTGCAGAGAGAGAGGAGTTACAAGCGAAGTACAAGGAAATGTACAATAGTAAAGTAGAAGTGCCTTCTTACATAGGAAGCAAGGAAATTCATACTGATAATAAATTTACCATGTCACCTCCTCATGATCACAAACACAGTTTGGGAACATACAGCATGGGAACAAAAAAACATGTGGAGGAGGCTATTGGAGCTGCTTTAGCAGCAAAAAGCGATTGGGAAAATATGTCTTGGCACAGCAGGGCGGCAATTTTCTTAAAAGCAGCAGATTTATTGGCAGGACCTTACAGAGCAAAAATGAATGCTGCAACTATGTTGGCACAATCAAAAAACTGTTACCAAGCAGAGATTGATGCTTCTTGTGAGTTGATTGATTTTTTAAGATTGAATGTTGCGTATATGCAAGAGATTTTTGAAGTTCAACCTGATTCTAACCCAGGATTATGGAACAGATTGGAATACAGACCACTTGAAGGATTTGTATTTGCAATTACACCATTTAACTTTACTGCAATTGCGGCAAATTTATGTGCGGCTCCAGCTATGTTAGGAAATGTGGTAGTTTGGAAACCAGCAGAATCTCAAATATATTCTGCACAGGTGATTATGGAATTATTCAAAGAAGCAGGATTACCAGATGGTGTAATCAATATGGTATTGGTAGATGGGCCAGAAGCTGGAGAGGTTGTATTTAACCACAAAGATTTTGCAGGATTGCACTTTACAGGGTCTACAGGAGTTTTTAGGCACTTATGGAAAACGATAGGAGATAATATTTCTACTTATAGAACTTACCCAAAAATTGTGGGAGAAACAGGAGGTAAAGATTTTATTGTTGCTCATAAATCGGCAATTCCTAAGCAAGTAGCTACTGGAATTTCGAGAGGAGCTTTCGAGTTTCAAGGACAAAAGTGTTCAGCAGCTTCAAGAGTTTATTTGCCATCCAACATGGCTGAAGAAGTAATTGGATACGTAAAAGAAGATGTAGCGTCTATGAAAATAGGGTCACCAGAAGATTTTGGAAACTTTATTAATGCAGTAATTGATGAAAATTCATTTGATAAAATTGCAGGATATATTGATTATATTAAGGAACAAAGTGATGCCGAAATTGTAGCTGGTGGAAATTACGATAAATCAGTAGGTTATTTTATTGAGCCAACTGTGGTAGTTACTAAAAGCGCAAAATTCAGAACGATGTGCGAAGAGATTTTTGGTCCGGTCATTACAATTTATGTGTATGACGAAAACAAATTTGAAGAAATTTTAGATTTAGTTGACTCAACTTCTGA
>CAKZNB010000023.1 GCA_937129365.1 uncultured Flavobacteriales bacterium | reverse complement strand
TGTTGCAAATTCGTTTACATAAGAGCACAAAATTACGCTCTTTTTCTTTGGAAATATAAAGATGCTACTTTTTTATTATACTCGAAAGTTTTGGATTGATTTTCTTGAAATTCAGTGTTTTTTAACCAAATATTATTATCACTTTAGTACCAAGCACATTTCCATTTTTAGTTATCTCAAATGGGCCTTCGATAGTGATTTCTTTTTCAATTACTTTTTGGAGTAATTCTATTCGATTAGTAGCAATATTCATCCCTTGAGATGAGTGTTCATTCTGTTCTAGAGATTTATTTTTGATACTAGTTTCTATTCCTATTCCGTTGTCCGAAATCTCAAAATGAGTTTTATTGTCTTTCTTAAAAATATCAATGGTAATTTTTCCAGATTTTTCCATGGGAAGAACTCCATGCCAAATGCTATTTTCAATAAATGGTTGCATAAACATGGCAGGAACTTTTGTCATTTCTGTATCTACATTAGCACCCATTTTAATCTCATAGGTGAATTTTTCTTTGAAACGCATGTTTTCTAATGACAAATAAAGAGTTAATCTTTCAATCTCTTCTGATAGAGGAATTAAATTATCTTCAGCCGAGGAGCTGTCAAGATTTTTACGGATTAGCTTTGAGAAATTTGACAAATACCTATTAGCTGATAACTTATCTTCTTTATTGATATAAAACTGGATAGAATTGAGAGAATTAAAAATAAAGTGCCTGTTCATACTTGCATTAAGTGATTGTTGCTCAAGCTTTATTAGTTTGTTTTTATAATTTAATAATTCTACCTCTCTTTCTTTTTTTATTGCATTTCTTCTTCTATTCAAAAAGTAAAAAATGATTAAAAATAAGGCGATTAAAAAAGAAATTCTAAACCACCATGTCAACCAAAAAGGAGCTTTTATTTTAAATTGAACCTCTTCTATTTCGCTCCAGTTTTCGCCATCTAATGTAGATTTTACTTTGAATGAATAATTACCATGTGGTAAATTTGGATACCTTGAAAAACTTGTGATATCTATTGGAGTCCAAGCTTCATCATAGCCTTCAAGAAAAAAAGAGTATTTGACTTTTGACGGGTCTTTGAAATAATTAGAATGAAAGTAAAATGTAATGGTATTTTGTTTGTATCCAAAACTATATTGAGGATTGTTTTTAAGTGTATTTAGGTAGTTTTTATTTTCAAAAAATAATCTAATATTAGTAAAATGAACTGAAGGTATATATTCTTCAGTATTCTGTTTTTTGCTTTTATTGTATACATTTATTCCTTCGCTAGTTCCCATCCACAAACTGTTTTTGGAGTCTTGATAAATTGCATTTAAGTTTGTTTCCATTCCTATCAACCCATTGTTTGTAGAGTAAGAATTCACATTAATATCCCCTGCCAAAAAGGTTTTTATATCCATCTCAAACACCCCCTTGTTTGATCCTATCCAAAGTTTATTATCCTTATCTCTAGTCAAAAAATTGATGGCTGATAAATCTCCATCATTGTTATAATCAACTTGTGTAAACTTTGCTCCATCAAAATAAATTAATCCATTTTCGGTTCCAAGCCAAAGATTATTCCCAAATGCTACAAGAGAATAAATTGTGACTCCATTTACCAGCGAATCTTCTATCAGTGTAGCTTCAAACCCATTATAACTCACTAGCCCATCAGAAGTTCCAAACCAATAAATTCCATCCTCTGTAGAAACAATTGAACGGGTATTTTTGTATGGATAATCCTCTACTTGATAAAAAATATTATTCTTTAAATAAGCAACACCTGATCTTGTTCCAACCCACATTACTTCTGAGGTTTCTTGAAATATTGACTGCACTTTTTTGTTGGGCAAACCATCTTGTGTGGTGTAAGTGTAAAATGTATTGTTTGCATAGTAGGCTAGTCCTTCCGAGGTTCCGAACCACATTTTACCTTTTAAATCTTGATGAATTACCCAACAATTATTGTTAGGAAAATTAGTTTGCCTTGCATTGTGTTGAACAATCCCTTTACTACCAACACAACTTACCCCCTCCCCCATAGAACCAAGCCAAATATTTTCTTGTTTATCTTCTCCTATTGATATAATTAAATCAGCTGGTAAATTTTCTTGCCTTGTGAGGAACTTGAATTGTTTATTAGCAAATTTTAATAATCCTTTTCCATTTGTTCCAATCCAGATATTTCCTTCAATATCTTCAAAAACTAATTGGGCTGTAAACTCAAGTCCGTTCTTATCTACATAGTTTTCTACTTTTCCAAGCTGAGTAATTTCTGACAGTGCAGAGTTTGAACACACCCAAGCTGTTCCATGTTTATCTACCGTAAGGTTTGTCGTGAAATTATTCAACAACTCTGAATTGTCTTGATTTACAATAAGTTGTCTATTTTTTTCATAAAAATAAACCCCATTTTCTATGGTCCCCAGCCATAACTTCCCCAATTTGGTGACTCCTATCGAACTTAAGTTTAATTCCCAAGGAAGTGGTAAAATAGAAACATGGTTATTCCAAATTTGATAAAGCCCCTTGTTTGTGGCAACATATAACTTGTAGCCATCGGTCAATATGTCTCTTATTCTTATTCCTTCAAGGTATTTTTTAAACACTTTATGAGGCTCATATTTTCCCTTCTCGTTTTTTTTAAAAGAATAAATTCCAGAAAAAGATGTTGCAATCCAAAGTTTATCTCCTTGATGTTCAATCTCAACAATTTCTTTATCTTCAAACAAATTGTTATGCTCGAAAGATAAAATAGTATCCGGATATACGATAGAAATTCCATTTGAGGTTACTGCCCATACTTCATTATTATCATTTACTGAAAGTGATGAAATTCTATTTGAAAGCAATCCTTGCTTTTCATAAAAATTTTCAAATGATTTCCCATTAAACTTACTCAACCCGTTTAATGTTGCAACCCATAGGTATTTTTGACCATCCTGTACAATATCATTTACTTGACTTTGAGCAAGTCCTTCTTTAGCTGAGTAACTAATGAAACTATATTTTTGAGAATAAGAAATATTTACAAAAATCACACATAGTAATATGTATAATGTCTTTTTCAAATTGACTTCTTAACTTGGTTATAATAAGATAAATAAAGAGCAAAAAAAGTAAAGAAAACTAACCCTGCCTGGGTTTCTAACATGGATTCAGTAAATCCAAATATGAAATAAAGTAACGTGAAACCAAAAAGCAAAAATTTTCTGTTTTTAATACTATCATAAAACAATAATAAAAACATTGATAAAAGACTTAAAAATCCGAAGAGTCCAGTAGCCGCAAAAGTTTGGAGATATTGCTGATGTGAATCCATCCCTTTATCTTGTATGTAAATAATTCCTTTTTCTTGGTATTTTTTTGACAACTCATCTCTTATATCTCCTGTCCCAACACCCAAAATAGGGTTTTCTTTGATAACTTCCGTTGTAGTTTTCCAGAACCATATTCTGGCTCCAGTACTTTGAACGTATGACTTATTTGTTCTATTTGTATTAGTCAATTCCTCGTAAGTTTGTTCAAATTTAATTCGCAAATTCGATTTGTAAATTCCGATTAATGCAACACCCAAAAACAATATAAATAATAATAATGCTTGTTTTATTTTACCATTTTGCCTAGCATACTTGCCTAATAACAAAAAAATTACAATAAATAAGCCTATAAAAGCCACTTTAGAAGACAGAAATAAAACAAGCATTGATAAACTTAAAATCCCTGCTATCGAAAAAATAGTTTTTCTTCTGTTATGAATATTATTCAACAACTCATTGCCATTATATAAGATAATTGTGAGAAGATAAAAAGAAACATAGGTTGGATGTAAATTTCTTGCCTCTGATGAAAATTTAAAATTTAAATTATCTACGATATTTATGGGAATGTTGCCTAAAACAAAAAAATTATAAAAATAATTTCCTAAAGACAATAATATATAAACTAATGCAATTAGATTGAAGAATTTAAAAACCGATTCCATTTTAATTCCATTATAAAATATTACTGGAAGAAATAATGGGAATGCAATGAGTGAGAATTTTGACTCGATTGACCTCCATCCACCAATTTGATTTTCAGTCCACAACATACTTAATACATGAATAATAAAAAATAACATCATTGATAAGCCCAGTTTGTTTTTCAAAACTGTTTGCTTGAAATTTAAAAATTCACCAGTAAAAAATGTAGTAAAAAAAGCTAATGCGATAAATCCAGTTTGAAACCTTGGGTAAAAGAAAAAACACACCAAGAATAGGTAGAGAAATATATTTCTTATTTGTGTTAGTTTCATTAGGGTTCTTTTTTATAAATATACTTAGATTAAATTAAAATAATAATGAAACTAATTAGTCTGAAATCAATAATTTAGAAGTGCATCTACAATTTGTTTGCTTGCCGTTCCTTTTCCATACAAATCAATTTCAAAATTAGATTCTTTGACAAGCATTTCTTTTGCTGCAATTAATAACTGTTCTTTGTCTGAACCGACTAACACATTTACATTATTATCAATTAATTCCACCCATTCGGTTTGATCTCTCATGGTAACACAATTCTTTCCAAAAAAGAAAGCCTCTTTTTGCAAACCACCACTATCAGTCATCACCAAAGAACAGTTCTTTAGTAGTTCAATCATGTCAAAATAACCCACTGGGTTTATAGTTTTTACACTTAATTCCAAGTTATGATGCTCCAATTTTGCTTTTGTTCTTGGATGAAGAGGAAGCACAACTGGGCAAATAGTATCGTGAATTTTATTCAATCCTTCAACTAACGAAGAAAGCCTTTTTTTTGAATCCGTATTTTCAGCTCTGTGAAGAGTGGCTAAGGCAAATTTTTCGAATCCAATTTGAGAAAGTATATTCGATTTTTCTTCAGATTTTTGAGCATAAAACATGGCTGCATCTTGCATCACATCTCCTGTTCTTACTATTTTAGACTCAATGTTTTCATACCCTTCTTTCATCAAATTTTCAACAGCTGAATCTGTCGGGCAAAACAAATAATCTGAAATTCTATCAGTAAGTATTCTATTCACTTCTTCGGGCATTTCCATATTAAAACTTCTTAAGCCAGCCTCAACATGAGCTACTTTTATGTGCATTTTTTTTGCTGCCAAAGCTCCAGCAATGGTGGAGTTTGTATCTCCATACACCAACAATAAATCTGGTTTTTCTTTTAATAAAATTTCTTCAATTCCCTCAATCATTCTACCTGTCATGGCTCCATGAGAAAGACTATTTATTTCAAGGTTGTAAATAGGTTTTGGTATTTCCATCTCTTCAAAAAACACTTCACTCATATTGGCATCAAAGTGTTGCCCAGTGTGTACTATTATTTCTTCAATTTCTGAGTGCTTGGCAAACTCTCTGCTCAAAGCTGCTGCTTTTATAAATTGAGGCCTAGCACCTATTACTGTTATTATTTTCATAAATTCCTGTTATTTTGAATTCAAAAATTCTTTAAAATCCTTTGCAATTATTCTACGGTTAAAGTGTTTTTCTACATAGCTCAATCCGTTCTCACCAAGCTCTTCCGTTTTTTCTGGATTATTCATCAAGAAGTTAATCTGTTTGGCTAATTCTACTTCGTTTTCAGGTTCAAAATATAATCCACATTTCCCTTCTGTGATAAATAATTGCCTTGATTCTCCATCTACACCCAATAATAGTGCTTTTTTCATGGCTAAGTTTTCAAAAATCTTAGATGGAATTGCTCCCAAAAACAAGTCCAACTTTCTTAAAGGAACTATTACAGAATTTACTGATTGTATCACTCTAAAGATTTCTTTTTTAGGTATAGAAGGATAGAATTTTAAATTGTCTAAATTCAGCTTGTTTTTAAGTGCTAATAATTCTGTTTTTAACGGCCCATCTCCTACCATTACAAAATGAATGTTTGGGTTTTTAATCAACTTTGCAGCTTTAAGTATTACTTCCAATCCTTGTGCGTGACCAATAATTCCAGCATATAAAAAGAGTACATCTTCAGGGTTGTATCCGTTTTCAACTCTCCAAGATAAGTCTAGCTTACTCTCCGAATCAAAAAAATCTAAATCAACACCATTGGGAAGCCAATAAGGATTTGTCTCTAGAAATCTTGCTTTAATATCTTCAACTATTCCTTTCGTTTGACCTGTAATTATTGAAGTTTTTTTGTACAGAAATGCTTCTAATTTATAAGCCATCTTTAAGAAAAACTTATTAGAAACTAAATCCAATTTTTCAGCACTTTCTGGCCATAAATCAGAGACATTAAAAATCATTTTTGCTCCTTTTAGTTTACACAATAAAAAAGTAGTGATTCCCAAAAAAAGAGGTGGACTTTCGCACAAAATATAATCGTACTTTCTGGTCTTGAACCAACCTATCCAAAATGAAGAAAAAACAAACGAAAAATAATTCAATAGTCTCAAAAATACCCCTTTGCTTTTGGTGACAAAAATCCATGAACGAAACACATTGATTTCATCAATTTGTTCTTTTTTATAGAACTTACCCTTATATTCTTCATGAATTTTCATTGCAGGATAATTGGGCATTGCGGTTAGCACCTCAACTTCAACATCAAGTTTCTTGAGCCTCACAGCCAAATCATGAAGCCTGTTTTGTGGAGCTCCAATTTCTGGTGGATAGTATTGAGTGTGAATTAAAATTTTCATTTAATCTCCATTTTATTTAATTCTTCCATGGCTTGATTGTATGTGGTATATTCAAATCCTTCCGATTTTAAATATCTTATAAGCCAATTGTACCATTTTTTCCATGTATCAAAACTATCGTGATAATACCTATCGTGAAACAGTATGTTCAAGTATTTTAACTCTAATTGTTTTGCTTTTTCTATCTCGATTAAAGTCAGTTTCTTTGCCTCTTCCAAATTTACCGATTGATACCTATTACCTTGGTAAAAAATCCATCCCTCCATAATTTGCAATGGAAATTCCCACATTTTACCAATTTTGTAGGGGTTTTTAAATCCAATTTCAGAAGAATCATATGTATATCCAACTTGCTCCATGTACTCAAAAGTATGGTCATTCTGACGTAAATAATGCATTCTAATCCCAAATGAGTCTTGTTTGCTAATATTAGAAAACCTATCGTATTCAGTTTTTACTTTCTCTAAAGAATCGAAATCAATTCCATGGACTCCCACTTCAAATCCTTGTTCAATAATTCTTGGAATCCATTTTTCAACGTGCTTTAATGGGTAATTTAACCCCACTCCATTATTAACTCCAATAAAGAAATTGGATCTAATTCCTTCACTTTTATTAAAATCAATAATCTCTTGAATTCTTTCCCATTTGTTATGAAATAACTCTGCCCATCTCAGTCGGTATTCCTTGAATGAAATTTTACCTTTGAGTAGCTCGATATGATTTCTTACAATATATTTTGGCAGAATTAAATCTTTGGAATGTTCCCAAACCGTCATGTGATCAATATCGTGAGAAATAATAATTTTCATAAAATTCTATGCCTTTAAAATCTAGTTTTTTCTTTTGTTTTTAATAAAACTTCTACAAGATAGCTAGATTTATTTACTCTATAAAATGGAACTATTTTCCCTCCAAAACCCCTAACATATTTCTCTATTTGAGGAATCATAGACCCTTCGAAGTCAAAAATTTCTATACTTCTCTCTTTTGCTTTTTTTATGGAATTCCACATAGCTAAAGCTCCAGCTCCTTCATGTTTATTCTCACTAGAATAACCCCCAAATAAATAAGTTGCTTTATGTGAATCAACTAAGCAAACATTACAAGCCAACGGATTATTATTGATGTCAAAAGTCATAGTTGATATAATACTACTGCTTGGTGTCTTGAACAAAACACTATCTATTGCTCTTTCATCAGCAGTAATTCTCTGGCGTTTGAATGTACCCAAAATCATTTCAAGTAATTCTTTATTGGGTTCGATGTGCTTTACTATAAGTTCTTCTTTTTCTGCTTTATTTACATTTTTTCTTCTCTCGGTAGAGAAATTATCAAATAGTATTTCTTCGCTTTCACTTAACTCTAATTGATAGGTTAATTGAGTTGTAACTTTATATTTCTTCCAAATAAAAGGTTGAAAATCTATCCAGTTTTCAGGAAAAGAGATTGAAATTACATCCCCAGGAAGCTTGTCTAAATATAGTGTAATTGCCTCCACCACATTCTTGAACTCACTATTCCTCTTCGCAGGATTTTGAGCAGAGCTAATAAAAGTCAATTGACAATTTGCCATATTTTTGGGTGTAGCTATTGCTTTCAGTATTTTTAACCTAGGCATAGTTTCAGTAAGGAAAACTCCTTTTTGCTGTCCATCTTTTGCAAAAATTCCATGAATATTTATTGAAGCATTTTGTGATACAAATTCAGGTTGCAAAAACACGTTATCAATATTATTTTTTTTAATAAAAATGGCTAATTCGTCTATATGTATGGATCTAATACTCAATTTTTAAAACTGTTGTTTCATTTTATACTTAAGTATACTTTCTATTAGGTAAGGAGCCTTATTAATCGTTGAATAAGGTATTATTTCTCCTCCAAAAGATCTAAAATAACTCTCTACATTGGGAATCATTGAGCCTTCAAAATCAAAAATGGAAATTCCTTTTTCTTTTGCAAATTTTATACTTTCCAATACGCCTAATGGGCCAGCTCCAGCATGAGACTTTCCTTTATTGTAACCTCCAAGTAAATAATAACACTTATCAGTATCATAAATACAGAAAGTTACCGCCAACACTTCTTCATTTTGTTTTACTACAAAAGAAAAACTATTAGACTCATTCGCAAATTTGGATAAAATATTATCTAAAATTCGTTGATCTACCCCTACTCCTTTTCTATCCATGGTTTGCATTACGATGGATTTTACCAATCCCATATCTTTGTTTTGCTCAACTGACAGTCCATCTTTAATTGCTTTTTTAATGAGATTCCTTGTTTTGGGATCCATACCGCCACTAATTTTTTCAATAGTGTTTTCTAGCTTTAGCTGGTAAGTATAATTAGGGATAACTCTATAATCATTCCAATAAAAAGAGTGAATATCTTGAAGATAAGGAGGAAAAGCCAAGGTAATAATTGCCGAATTATAATTTTCCATTAAATAGTCACAAATAGCTTTTGTTATTTTCTTATTTTCTCCATGTTTTTTTGCAGGATTATTAGCAAAATTTTGATAAAACAATCCACAATGGGGTGTGTATGGTGGTGGTGAAATTTGAGTTAAAATCTTTGCTCTCTTTCTTTTGTATAGATAAAAACAACCTATCAACTCCTCATTTGCATTATGAATCCCAACTAATTCAAGATTATTTTCGTAGATATTAATCCACTCATTTGAATTAAATACCGAGGTGGTAGATAAAGAATCTAAATCAGCTAAAGAAATTGGGCGAATTTGCATATATAAAGTAAAGGTAAAGGTAATCTCAAATTATACCAAGCTTTTATATAACTCAACTAGTTTTTTTGATTCTGCTTCCCAACTGTATTTTTCAATTACCGCTTTTCTTCCATTTTCTCCCATTTTTTTTGCTTTATCTGGATGATTTAGTAACATTTCTATTTTGACTCGGATTTCCTCAGGTGAATTGGGATTTACAAAAACTGCAGATTCAGAAAAAGATTTTTTCCAGTACGGGAAATCAGACATAACAATTGGAAGTTCACAAGCCATATATTCAAAAGCTTTAATTGGATAACTATTTAAATAGTTCTTTACAGGAAACAAAGTGGCAATTCCTATATCTGCCGCTTTCATAATGGGATATACTTCTTCCATTGGAAATATTCCTAAGTAATTAATTTTCTTTTTATTTATCGAAAGGCATTCTTTTTTATATTCCTCACTTTCCCACGGACCAGCCAATTGAAATTCCATTTCCAAATTACTATTTGCAACTGCTTCACATACTTCTTTAATGCCTCTAATTCTTGATAATCCTCCCGCATAAAAAAGCACTTTCTTATTGGTTTTTTTTTCATTAATTTCTGTATCATCTATCAAAGAAATAATTGGAAAATTTCTAATCAACACTCCTTTTTTCTTTGATAAAAATTCAACTATTTCAGGTGTAACTGATATTATAGAAGAAAATGTTGATATACAAATTTTTTCTACTATTCGATAAAATTTGGCGACAGAAACTCTTAAAAGTCTTGGTTTAATATATTCTTTACTTTGAATTTGTTTAGATACATTTTCATGTGAATCATAAATTACTTTTTTGCCCATTAATCGTAACAAAACACCAATAAATAGTAGTTCCGGATCATGAAAATGGTAAATTTTTGAATTTGTTTTTAAAGCACGGTAAAAAGCAAAATGAGATTTTACAAACATTCTATGTAATCTGTTTTTGCTCTTAGGTAAGGAAACTATGTTTACCCCATTAATGACTTCATTTTTGTTGTGAGTTACCACTAATGAAACGTCAAATCCTGCTTTAACCAAGCATACACATTCTTTGTAGAAAATCCTATCGTCTAGTAGATTGTGTACTGTTGTAATATGGCATACTCTTGTCATTTATTAATAATTTCGGTGTAAATTGCTTCAAATTTGGACTTATTTACTGTTTTAATGGCTTTTGATTTAATTATGTTTTTATTTAATTCTTGCACAGTTTTTAGCTTAATTCCTTTTGCCAATTTTAATGAATCTTCAATATTATTTTTTACAACTATCCCGTTTTTTCTATCAGTAATCCATTCTTTATTGGCGGGTAAATCGGAAACAACGGGAATACAACCATACCCCATTGCTTCAAGAAGGCTAATTGCTGTTCCATCACTTTTTGGGTAGGAAATCCAAATTTTTGCCGCCAAGTATTGATTTCGGTTTTCCTCTTGGTTTACAAACCCAATGAATTCAAAGGCTGAATCTGGCAGTAATGAGTTGGCTAACTTTTTTAGACCTTCTGTTTCAGACCCTTTGGCTCCTAAAATTAATTTCCAATCAGAATTATTGGTATAAAATTTCGCAAACCCTTTTATTATTTCATCTATTCGATATAATGGATTATGTGTCCGATTAGAGTATATCAAATTCTTTTTTTGAGGAAGTTCTCCTTGGTAATAATCAATCCCAAAATTTGCTACAAGAACATCTTTAATGACCATTTTATTAATTGCTTGAGCCATATAGGTTGCATCTGCTGTAATATAATCAGCTTTTTTTAGCGAAAATTTAACCAAAAAACGATACAACACATTTATTTGGGGAAGAATTAGCACATCAGAACCCCAAGTTGTTAATACTAAAGGCAATTTACCGTTGTTTGCCATTGATGCTATAAATGAATAAGAGCCTGCCTGATGAACATGGATTATTGAGGGAGAGTAGTTTTTAATGATTTTTTTCAATTTACGTATTGAATAAAATACTTTGATAGGATTTTTTAAAGAAAAGTCAACTATCTTAAAATCGCAATAATCAATAGTTACATTAGTTACAACCAATACCTCATCAAAATAATCTTCAATCAAATTATAATAACTCTTTACATGAGCAATAGTAGAATTAGAACCAACAAGTAATAATTTTTTAGGCATGTTCATTCTTATTTTGAGCACTTATAAACATCCCAATTATTGAAGCGAATAAAACATTTATTTCTCTGCTAGTAAATGGGTTATTAGTAATTGAATTAACCAAAATTACTATTAAAATAAGTACAAAAAGACTTCTCGTAATAGATTTTGAATTTGTAAACGAAAAAAGTGGAGAAAAAAGTAGGGAGATAAATAGAACTATACCAACAAATCCATATCTCCAAGTTTGTAACATAAACTCACTTTCAGGAAATAAATTCCTTTCATAAAAATAATCTTTATAAGGACCATGACCAAAAATTGGTTTTTGTAAAATCATTTCTCCTAAATGTTTCCATACTTCAAGTCTGCCCATAACCGAATTGGATTGTACAACATTGGAATCCATAAGTGAAAACATATAAGCATTACTAGAAACTAAATAACTAACAATAAATGCAGCTAAAAATACTCCGTAAACTTTAAATAGATTTCTGTTAATAGGCCTTGTTAAAAATCCATAAGCAATCATAACAAGTATTAATGCAATTAAGTTTGTTCTTGATTGGCATAAAAACATCATTAAACATGCTAGTCCAAACAGGAAGAAATTGGTATTGTTATTTCTTGATTTTATTAAAAACAAAACAGACAACAATGAGAAAATCACCCCATTAACATTTGGATTACCTGCAAAACCTAACATTCTTTTGATATCAGGTTCGCCAATAGAGTTTAGTCCAAACATATCAATGTGTATACCTCCATTATAATATTCCTTAATGACAGAATTGATGTTGAAAACATTGAAATAATGTAACATATTGACTACTACTAATACAAGAAAAACGGGTTTTAAAATTTTTGAAAAAACCTCTTCAAAATTCAATAATGAAAACAAGGCAATCACACACCCAAATTTTAATAATTTGTATAGTTCAAAATAATCTCTAAACTGATCAGTTCTTCCGTTAGCTATAATGGTAATCATAATCCAGCCACCAAAAAGAAGGACAAATGGATAAATTCTGTTTTTGGAAAAAGATTTTCTTTGAATTAGAATTAAAATAATGATACCAGGTAGAAATATATCAATAAACTGAAATTTTGGTAAAGAATCTTTTATTGAAAACTGTGGAAATAATAAAATAGAGCAAATTATTAATCCACCAATTATTAAATTTAGTTTCTTAAGAGTTTGCCCATTCATCATAATGCGATTTTAGTTCTGGGTTCTCATCAAAATATTGTTCGTCTCTATCTTTTGTAGAGCCAACCACTGTAGCAGGATTGCCCGCAATGATAGAAAAATCTGGAAACTCCCCTTTTACAAAACTATGTGAGGCGACAATACAACCTTTGCCTATATTCGTATTAGGCATAATTGTAACATGGGGTCCAATAAAAGTATATTTTCCAATATGTACTTTCCCTTTTATATAACCTTTCATTTCTGTTCCAGCATAATGCTTTCCGTACAAACGGATAGAATTGTGACTTGAATGGGAAGTGATTGTAATAAAATTTGTTATCTGACAGCCCTCTTCAATAGTTATTCCATTACTGGCTTCAATAAAATTATAATGGCCAATAAATACATTGTCATGGATTACTAGATTCTCTTTGTAATCAATAAAGGTGGAATTACTTATGCGTACTTTATCCACTTTTACTCCATCTGCCCTTTTAAATCCAGATACCATAGATGGAAATGGTGCTCCTAACAATATTCTTTTACATTTTCTGAAGATTTTATTTAGCATAGAATAAATGTAGGGGTTATGGATTGATTTATCAAATAAGAAAAGAGGTTCATTAATTTGATTGTTTACTCAATTCACTGATTTTTAAAATCCAACGGTACAAGAAAAAGTAATAGAATAACTGTAAAAAAGAAAGCAACATAAACCCTTTGAGGATATCCTCAAAGAAATATCCTCCAATAAAAATGGAAAGAAAAATGATAATATTACCAACGATTGCAAACCCAAAAATTTCCTTTTGTTTATCTAAAATTAGTGCAACTTGAAGCACTGGTGATATAGCAAAATTCAAAAACAACCAAGGAGTTAAATATTGAGCATAAACTCCTGCAATCTCCCATTTTTCTCCTAGTACAAAAGAAAATAATTGAGGGCCAAATAGTATAATGGGGATAAATATTGGTAAAGCGATAAAGGACAGTTTCTTCACCGTTTTCTTGATTAACGGAATAAAATCTTGTTTGTGAGCATGCATTTCTGCAGCTTTTTGTAAAAAAACCTGAGAAAAAGAATTGCCAATTACAGAGAGAGGTGCTCTCAACACTCTGAAGGTCATACTATAAAATCCAAGAATTACATCATTAAATAAATAAGAAATTACAAAGGTTACACCGCTGTTTTTAAGCTCATCAGTTAAAGCATGTAAGGAATTTATTTTTGGGAATTTGTCGTATTTCTTAGCTAAAAACTTAATCTTTTCCTTTTTTATCTCTTTTAATAAAGTTCTGTCTTTTCTTAAAAATCCTATTAATAAATAAAAAAAAGAAAGAGTGAAACCAATAAGATAACTTAGAATAAAACTACCAATTCCAATTTGAGTGACTCCAGCAGGAATCACATAATCCTTTTTGAAAATATTCTTGAAAAAACTAGTTGTGGATTCACTTTCAGTAAAAAAATTGTTTCTTAAAAGCCCCCCATAAAATAAGGTTCCAGAACGTGAAGTGGCTTGAGTAACAACAGATAGTGAAGTATTTTTAAATCTCTTTTTTCTGTTGCTCCAATAGGTTAAAATCTTGTAGCCACTTGCTGTGAATACGCATAAGGGAATAAACAAAAGCCAATCGTTCAGCTCTGGTTTATTGATAATTTCATGAATGCTTTTATCAAAAAAGAAGAGTACAATAAATAAAAGAGTGCAAACTGCGATTAATATAGAAAAAGACAACGCCAAAATATTAACTGCATCTTTATCTTCTTTAGGAAGTAAGATTGCCATATCGTATCTCCCATTTGAAATAACAAGAAAAAAAGAAACTAACGAAAAGTAAAAAGCAAACAACCCAAACTCTTCTGGTGAGAATAATCTACTAAGAATTGGTGTAAGAAGTAACGGGATAATTTGAGCAATGGTAGATCCGGTCAAAAGTGTAAACACATTTCTAGAAAATTCAGATTTTAGTAGTTTATTCATATCTCTAATCGTTTTACAAGATACTTAACTGGGAAATAAGAAGATACAATCCCAACAGTAACTACTGTGAGAATAATATAAAATACATCCATAAACTCTACTTCCATAGGCTGTGATTCAATGATTGAATCTTGAATTGGAACAAATCCATACCATATTTGTAAATAACAAATTAACAGACCTAAAGACAATCCAATAATTCCTCCTAAAAAATTGATTAGCAATCCTTCATAAAAAAATAATCGCCTCACATCTTTCTTAGTAAAACCAATAGAATATAAAGTAAATACATCTTTTCGTTTCTCAATAATCAACATAGTAAGGGAAGCTATCATAGAAAATGCAGCGATTACCATCACAAAACACAAGATAATAAATACAGCTACTTTCTCACTTTTAGTTGCCGAAAATATCAAGGCATGCTGTTCTTCTCTGGTTTCAACTTTAAATTTTCCTCCAGCTATTTTTTCAATCTCACTCTTTAGTTTATACAATTCTCTGTTCGAAATAGCTTCAGTAAACACATCTATTCCTGTTATTTCTTGATTAAACTCTAAGAGTTTCTCAGCATACTCCAAAGAGGTAAACACATATTTCGCATCATTTGCATAAATACCAGTCATAAAAACTCCACCAACAGCAATTCTTTTTTGATTGAATGGCTGTGAAGTCATATTGATTTTCTTGTCTCTCAACATTCCGAAAATTGTGATGACATTGTCGTATCTTGGATCTGAACTGAAACCCAATCTACTTTGTAAAATTGCACCAGGAATTGCGTAAGAAGTCCCTTCATATTCTAAGTCTTCTAATCCTTCTACCAGTAAAGTATCCATACTAGTTTCAGAAAAATAATCAGCCTCTACTCCTTTAATTTTGCAAGTTTCTTCTTTATCTCCTTTTTGTAGGATGATAGTTTCTTCAATTACTCTACTACTATATTTAACTCCAGAAATATTTTTTATTTTAGTGTAATCAAACTCCTTAGACTGAAATGTTTTTCCTTTCTCAAGACTAATTTTTAAATCTGGATCAAAAGAATTGTATAAATCCTCTACGATTTTTTCAATTCCATTAAACCCTGAAAGAACAATAATCATAGCCATTGTACTCACAGTAATTCCAATTACCGAAATCATACTCACAAGGTTAATAATGTTTTGTGATTTCTTAGCGAATAGGTAACGCTTAGCTATTTTGAGAGGTAAATTCAAAGAATGTACTTATTTCAGTAACTCATCAATTTTCATGGCGTAATCCAAAGAATCGTCTACAAAAAACTGAAGTTCAGGAGTTTTTCTTAATTGATTTCGTACAATTTTTGCCAAATCGCTTCGTACATGCCCTGTATGTTTTTGTATTTCTTCAAAAGCCTCTTCGTTATCTTTTGCACCAAAAATGCTCAAATAAACCTTAGCAAGAGAAAGATCTTTTGTTACTCTCACAATAGTTACAGTAACCATAGCTCCTTTGCAATAACTAGATGCGTTTTGCTGAAATATCATACTTAATTCTCGCTTAAGTAGCTCAGATATTTTATTTTGCCTAATGCTTGCCATAATTTCTTTCTTTTTTGGATAAAAGTAAAATTAAAGAAATTATTACTTTTATTAGTCAAAACCATCGCAATTCGCATCATTAATAGTAATTTCGAACTACCTTTGAGGAATCAAACTCTTTTATGAAGAATTTTTTCACGATAATTTCCCTAGCAAAAAACTATAAATCCAGCCTTGGACTTAATGTTTTTTTCAATATAATAGCTGTAATTTTTGGTTTGTTCTCATTTATGCTTTTCCTTCCTTTTCTAAGGGTTTTGTTAAATTCAGATGAATTAAAAACCATTGCTGACAAAGGAAAACCAGCTGAGTTAACTTTCTCAAAAGATAGCCTACTTGATAATGCATATTATGCTATGTCAGAGTTTCTGGTGACTAATACCAAGTTTGAGTTACTCCTAATTTTATGCGGATTTATTGCTGGAATGATTTTACTAAAAAACTTGGCAAGATATTTCGCCTTATTTTTTATGGCAAATGTTAGAAATGGAATTGTAAAAGA
>CAKZNB010000022.1 GCA_937129365.1 uncultured Flavobacteriales bacterium | reverse complement strand
AACCTCCATCTGCATCTTCATCATTCATACCGTATTCTGGTGGTGCAATACCAAAACCAGCAAAATCAATAATAGAGGTAGCGACTTACCTTGATGAGCATTATTTAGAAGACACCTCAATAGAACAATTAAGCGAGAAATTTGCGCTCAGCACTGGCTACCTAGTCAGAACCTTTAAAAAGCATTTCAACCTATCACCACATGCTTATCGATTGAATAAACGCATTCAAATGGGACAACTGGCCTTAAAATCTGGCGGTTCCATTATTCATACTGCGCAGGAAGTTGGCTTTAATGATCAATCCCACTTTCAACGTACTTTTAAGCAACGAGTGGCGGCAACGCCAAAGCAATATCAAAGCACTACCAAAAGTACTACCAAAAGTACTACCAAAAGTACTACCAAAAGCACTCAACGTTGAGAGCATTGGACTTTGCTGTCCAATTAAAAAAGAATAAAGAAGCAACTTCCAGCCAAAAGAATAGCAAGCGTTTTATTCAGCATCCGCATGCCTTTCGTATTTTCAATGAACCACCCTAATACAACACCTGCCACAACCCATACACTTAAAGAGAGCCAGCAGATCGCAAAATACAGTCCAGCAAAAATAACCAAACTCTGTCCATTCGGTTCAGGAATATACGAGACAATACCGGCTAAAGAAGCCATCCAGGCTTTCGGATTTAACCATTGCATATAAGCGCCTGTCATAAAAGACGGTGCTCCAGACGCTTCTGAAACCGTAATTTCACCTTTATCTTTAAAAAGCTGATAACTCAGATGAAGTAAAAAGACGACCCCAACCCATTGTAATACTTGGGTAATAATAGGTAAGAATGCCACTACGTAATGCAAACTTAAGCCAATAACAACAAACAAAGCCAAAAAATTATCAATTATTGCGTCCGATACCTGATCGGCTACTTTATCTGGATGTCCCTCAGAAACAGATTCTGAAGTAAATAAATATGACATAGTTTTAGTTGATTTTAAATGTAATTAGCGAAAATATCATTTTCCTAAGTATTTAGCAATAATAAAATGAGTTTAGATGCTTTTCTAACTGTTTTTTAGCTTAACAAACAAATCCCATAACACAACTCCATTTGAAACTGAAATATTAAGCGAGTGTTTTGTCCCTATTTGTGGGATTTCGATTACATCTGTGCTGATGTCAATCACTTCTTGTTGAACTCCTTGCACTTCATTTCCAAAAATTACTGCTGTTTTTTTGCCTTTTTTCGGTTGAAAATCATCCAACATGATAGAATTAACTGTTTGTTCTATAGAATACACCTCAACATTCTCCTTTTTCAATTCTTCTATCAACTCCAAAATATCTTCTCGGTGTTCCCAATCTACAGATTTGGTTGCTCCCAAAGCTGTTTTGGCAATGTCTTTATTTGGTGGAGTTGCTGTATAACCACACAAATAAATTTTCTCAATTCGAAATGCGTCACTAGTTCTAAAAACTGAACCAATATTAGCAAGACTTCGGATGTTATCTAATATTACAATCAAAGGGGTTTTTTGCTTTGATTTAAACTCCTCAATTGTTAATCGGTCTAATTCGCTATTTAAGGTTTTTTTGTTCATTTTACACTTTTTATCATTGCCTCTGCTTTTAGTAGAGTTTCGTTATACTCTTCCTCAGCGGTTGCTTTATTCGTAATTGCTCCACCCACCATAAAACTTAAATACTTGGTGTTTTCATTGTACAACAAAGATCGTATAACCACATTAAAATCAAAATCTTGATTGGGTTTAAAATAGCCAATAGCACCAGAATAAACTCCTCGCTTTGTGGTTTCTAATTCTTCAATTATTTTCATTGCCTCCACTTTTGGAGCTCCAGTCATACTTCCCATCGGGAAAGTAGTTTGTAATACCTCAACAGCATGAGTAGTTTTTTCTATTTCAGAAGTTACAGTAGAAATCATCTGATGAACAGTGTCAAACGTATACACTTTGCATAATTCCTCCACTTTTACCGAGGCTTTTTTTGCGGTTTTAGATAAGTCATTTCTTACCAAATCTACAATCATAATGTTTTCACTTCTCTCTTTTTTGTTTTGAGATAACTCCAATTTTATGGCTTCATCTTCTTGATAGTTTGCTCCTCTTTTAGCGGTTCCTTTTATGGGTTGTGTGATTATTTTATTCCCTTCCTTTTTGATGTATCGCTCTGGACTTCCACACAAAATAAACTGCGATTCGTTTTTGTAAAAAGTAGAAAATGGAGCGTTTGTCAATTCATTTAATTTCTCGTAAGTCTCAAATGGGTTTATCTCCACATCCTTGGCAAAAAACTCATGGCAAAAATTCATTTCGTAAATATCCCCTTGCTGAATATGGCCCTTTATAGCTTCGAATCTTTGCTCATAATTGTCTTGACTCATTTTTTGAGAAAATTCAATTTTTTGCTGTTTTTCATCTGTTTTTACTTGTTTTTTGTCCAAAAATGCCAAAAATTGTTCTTTTTCTTCATTTTTATGGAAATGTAAAACAGTTAAGTTAACTGAAAGTTCTAATACAAATTGAGGAACAAAAAAGTGAGCTAGAGGAAATTTTAAGTCGTCCTTATTCTTGGAGCTTAAACTGGGTTCAACTTCGTTTTTTAGGTCATAACTAAGATAACCAAACACCCAATCATTTTGCTCGTCAATAAATGATTTTAGCCCATCAAAAACTTGATTTTCTTTGGGTTCAAAAATTGCTTTTTGCCCTACAGCCAATAACGATTTATTGTCATTGGAGTTAGAGTTTAAATAAACCAAATGTTTATATTCATCAGAAAGGTTTTTTATTTCTTCTAGTGTTATTTGGCTTGGTATGTTTATGGATTTTCTCAAATGATTTTTTCTTTTTCTCTTGTCAGACTGAGCGGAGTCGAAATCTCACAGAGCATATTTCACGTTACCTTTTCGTAATATTTCAATGAATAGAGATTCTGAAATAAATTCAGAATGACGATTCTTTTAGTTGTTCAAATTTTTCAATCCTTTTTTTCCACTCCATATTTTTATAAATATTATTATGGATTGGAAAGTATGAAATCAAAAATGACAGAAGTATAAAACCTACGATTATTCTAGATGACATTTTCTTTTCAATAAAAATGACCAAAACAAAAGTTAAAACAAGTAAGATTAACCAAAAAACAAACTGCTCAATACCAAAATCAACATAATATTCAAAGAAAAAAAAAGGATGAACAAATAAGAAGTAAATGCAAATTAAGATTACACCCTTTATGAATTTATTTACTAAAACTAATCTCATTATCTCTTATCAATCTCTAAAACAACTGCCAATATATTCTTCCCTTGAGTGTTGGCATTAGCGTTAATAGTCTCTCCGCTAGAGTTAAACTTCACATTAGGGATTTGTTGTGACTGAATCGCTCTTTGCACTTTTTCTGCATAAGTAGAGCCTGGAGATTTATTAATTAAATCGTTCAATTGGTTGTAATCAAAAGGCTTTTTGGAAACTACAATTGCCATATAGTCTTTACTGCCTAAATCATCAGCCTCAAGCGAATGGTCATTTGGAAATAATCGAGTTCCAGTAATTCCGCAATAAGGTGAATGTTTATCTGTGTAAGGGAATAAAGTATAACTACTTCCATCAGTTTCTTGCCCAAAAACATAGGTGTAACACTCTATAGAATTGGTAGATTCTATTTTGAATTGAGTTCCGATAGCAATAGGTTGTTTAGTTCTAAAAGTAATTCCGTTTACAAACTGAAAAGGAATATTTCTCCCTGTTGCATTGTTTACCAAACCGAACTTCATTTCTAATTTATTCGGGTCAAACTTTTTGTCTCGGGCATTTCCCATTGGATATAATCCGTAAGCTTCTTTGGTAAAATAATCGAAATCTTTGTAGCTCACCCAAGCCACTCCATTTTTTCCCCAGCTTGGTCCCCAGCTATTCATTATCTGAAAAGCTCCACCTTCTTTGTAATCATCATATCCAATTACACACATGGCATGTCCGCCAAATCCTCGTTGGTTATAATCAGCTCTTGTTGGTCGCCAAACATCTTTTCCTTGCATCCCTTGCATAAAAGTTCCTCCTACCATCATCCCAATAACAACTGGGGCTCCTTGAGCAAGGTTTTGTCTTATGGCAAGCACATCCGTTTTATGTTTATCGCCATTCAATGTCAGCCTATTGTATCCTTTAATCTTATATCGAGAAGCTTCTGTTTTTTGGTAAGTATCTGGTTTTTTTGAGCAACTTCTTTCATTATAAGGAAACTGTGAATAGGGTAATCCACCTACTCTGCTCATGTTTTTCATAGCCTCGCTTATATAAGTTCCTTGGCAATTTGGCAACGCAATTTGATTATAAAGAAATGCTGGAGAAAACTGGACTTGATTTGGGTTTTTTCCAGTAGCTCGAGATTCTAAAATTGTTCTGGCTGCATAGGAACTTGCCCATCCTACACAAGAACCTTGGGAACCTTGATTTAATCTTTTTGGTGCGAATTCTAATAAAGAAACCTTGTTGGGCATTGGGTTCTTTTTGTTATCCGCTAACGAAGCAAAAATTTCAGTGTTTACATATTTCTCTTCATCATAAGTACTTCCTGTTGAATAGCCATTATTAGAATTCATATCAGGGGCTACTACAACTTCATTTTGAGTTTCTCCTCCACCCAAAAAACTATCTAACCCTCCAGAAAAATAAAGAATTGCTCCAATAATAGCGACTATAATAAGGAGTTTAGGCTTTTTCTTGAAAAAACCAATAAGTAATGGGGCAAAAGCAATTAAGTTTCCCATTCCTCCGCCTCCACCAGAGTTATTAGTTGGTCTGTTTGGATTATTGTTACTGGGTTGTTTGTTTTTGTCCTTAACTATTCGAATTGGCATAACTATAAAATTTAATGTTACACAAGTATACTAAATTTTGAGCTTTACGAGCCTTTTCAAACCATTGCTTAATTAAATTGGCGAATATTCTGGAGATTTTTTATCTACCCTAACGCCATGTTTGTAATTCATTTCTTTAATTACTTCTCCATTTTGGTTGTAGATTTTAGTTTTTCCGTGTTTTACATTTTTCTTATAATTCACCTCACTAGTTAAATTACCTGAACGATCATAAGTTTTAAATGTACCATGCAATAAACCATTTTTGTACTTCATTTTAGACGAAACAATCTCTCCACCAGGAAAATAAAATGTCCATTTACCATGCTTCTTCCCGTTTTTATATTGCTCTTGACTTACTACAGAACCATCATTTCCACTATACATGGTCCATTTACCATGCTTTACACTCTTTATAATGGTTTCTTCAATTTTAAGTTTTTTTCGTTTCTCAGTAATGATTCTATATTTTCCCGTTTCTTGCATAATTCCGTTTGAGTGCCAAAAAGTCCAACTCCCCGTTTTAAAATTATCCTGCCAATTTCCTTCGTATCGTTTTGTTTTATTTGGATACCATCCTTTCCATTCTCCATCAAATAATCCATTTTTGTAAGTTCCTTCGTCTTTTTTATTTCCGTTTTCATACCAAGATTCCCAAAATCCATTTTCTTTCCCGTTATTGAAACTTCCTTTGTGAGATACCTTTTTATTTTCAAACCAAACAGTCCATTCACCATGTTTAACATCATTTTTGTATGTCCCTTCTTTTAACCTTCTTCCATTTTTATAGAAAAACTTCCATTTTCCTGTTTTTTTTCCTTCAACAAAATTTCCTTTTGACCTTACTTTACCTGAAGGGAAATAATATGTCCAATTTCCCGCTTGTTTATCTAAGATAAATTGACCCTCCATGTCTTTCCCACCATTCTTATCCCACCATTTCCAATCTCCTTCTTTTTTGTTGTTCTCAAAATAACCTTGAATATTTTGTTTCCCGTTTTCAAAATACTTTTTATACTCGCCAGTCAGGCTATCCATATCAAAGGTTTTTATGGATTTAAGTTGGTCCGAGAACAGAAAAAAAGTTTTCCAAACCCCGTGTTTCTTTCCTGCTTTATATGTTCCAGAAACTGACTTTTTTTGACTCGCTTTTAATATTTTGAATCCACCATCAAGCACGCTATCTCTGTAATTAAACTCTTCTTTTGTTTTTCCGCTTTCGTAATAAATTACTTTTTTTCCAGTTCCTTTTACGATAGTTTGTTTTCTATATTTATCCCAAAAGGAACCTACCTTTTCATTTTCTAACGAATCATAAACTGATACTTTCCTCATCGTTGAATCAATATACCAGTACTCCCACTTTCCTATTTTTCTTCCTAAGTTATACTGTCCTTTTTCTGCTATTCTTCCGTTTTCAAAGTAGGATGTATACGCACTGTCCTTGTATCCTAAATAGAAAAAGCTTTCAATCATTAATTGCCCTGATGGGTAATATTGCTTAGATTCATTTACATATACGCCATTATTGAAAAAGGAAATTTCTTGTAATTTTCCATTTCTGTGGTAAAATTTCCATTCACCTTCTTTAGCTCCATAATAACTTAAGTATGGGTTATTGTTGACATATCCATAACTTCTCAATGCTGTTTTTGCTTTGTCATAATAAGTTTTTTCCAATTTGAAAGGGACAACTTTTTGAGCAAAACTTTGCCCAGCAATTAGCATTAAAATAAATAAACTCAATATTCTCATCAGAGTGATTTTTTGGTTAACAGTACAACTACAAACTTACTTAAAGTTACGCATGAGCCTGCTTTTTATTTTATGGGTTATTGAAAACAGTTTGTTTATAACGCTAATTAAATGTAAATAATACCCTCTTAAAACAACAATTTACTAGTTATATCGTAAGTTTGGCAGTGCTATTTATTAAGAAATATTGGGCGTATACCTTATTGTATTTTGTTTGTTTTTCTGCCTTAGGGCAAAAACAAACAAAATCGTTCTTGCTTGATTCTGCTGTTGTAAAACTTGATACACTTTCTATAATCCCAAGTACTTTTCAAGTATTTCAGCAAAATATAAGGGTTGCAGATTCATTGTATGAGTTGGATTTTGCTACGTCAACATTAACCTGGAAGGGAAGTTTACCTGTAAATTTAAATGTTTCTTACTCTTCATTTTCAATTGATTTAAGTAAAAAGTTCTCCAATAAAGACACAAATCTTATTCAGCCTATTTTTTCTTATAAAAATCCATACAGGAGTGAAGATCTAGATAAAAAAGAATTGGATTTATTTGGAATTGATAACCTGAATAAATCGGGAAGTATTTCGAGAGGAATTACGCTAGGAAACGCTCAAGATTTGGGGGTAAACTCAAATTTTAATCTTCAGCTCTCAGGAAAAATAGCTGGTGGGATTTCAATTTTAGCTTCTGTTACAGATGATAACATTCCTATCCAGCCAGATGGAAATACACAACAACTTCAGGATTTTGATAATGTATTCATTCAGCTTTCTGAAAATAACTGGAAATTGATTGCGGGAGATTATACTGTGGAAAATTTTGATTCGCATTATTTGAGATATCGAAAAAAATCGAAGGGTTTGTTTTATTCTAATTCTTTTAAATTGAAAGATAGCAATCAAATTAAAGCTAATGCTGGTATTGCAGTTTCGAGAGGGAAATATCGAATTCAGTTTTTTCAAGGAATAGAAGGAAATCAAGGTCCATATAAATTAACTGGTGCTGATAATGAACTATTTGTGTTGATTTTATCGGGAACGGAGCAAGTATTTGTGGATGGAATATTACTAAAAAGAGGGGCAGAAAATGATTATGTGATTGATTACAATACCGCTGAAATTACTTTTACCCCAAAATTTTTAATTACAAAAAATAAGCGAATTGAGGTGCAGTTTCAATATTCTGATAGAAACTATTTGCGTTCTATGGCACACTCGGAAGTAGAGTTTAATACTGAAAAATCAACTTCATTTATCCGTTTTTTTAGTGAGCAAGACCATAAAAATCAGCCTCTTTTTCAAGATTTGGAAGATCCCGAAAAAGCATTAATGACTTCTATTGGTAACGATATTTCTCAAGCTTTTATCCAACGAGAAAACTTGGTAGGAGACGATGAAAATGTAGTTTCTTATTTTAAAAAAGATTCCGCTGGGTATTCGATTTATGTGTTTTCATCTAATCCTGATTCCGTATTATATCGCTTGAAGTTTTCTGATATTGGACAGGGAAATGGAAATTATATTCAAGAAGGTTTTTCGCCTTTTGGTAAAGTTTATAAATGGATAAAGCCTGATACAGTTGGCGGAAATATCATCCGAAAGGGAAATTATGAGCCAATAGTATTACTAATTACTCCCAAAAGAAAACAACTCTTAACGATTGAAAATCAATATAAACCCAACGATAATTTCACATTAATAACCGATGTAGCTTTATCAAATGAAGATATCAATACTTTCTCTACCATAGATAATGAACAAAATTATGGTTTAGGAACTAAAGTGGAAATTCAACACAAGAAAAAACTTAGAAAAACTAATAGTGCCGCCACTTTAACCTCTGGTGGTTTTGTTGATTTTACAAGTATTAATTTTAATCCTATTGAAAAATTCAGAGCTATTGAATTTAATAGAAACTGGAACTTAGGAAATCAAGAAATAACCACACCTCTCCTACTTGGAAATCTTAATTTTGGACTTCAAAAAGATAGCTTAGGAAAAATTCTTTACAATTTGGATGTACTGGATTTAGGCGAAGATTTTAGAGGAATAAAAAACAATTTGAACGCAAAGCTTAATTATAAAAAAACTAAACTAAATTATGCTGGAAGTTTATTGAACTCTCAGGCGGAAACCAACACTCAGTTTTACAGGCACAAATCTATTCTTGAATATAATTTTGGGCTTTTTACATTAGGCTATCAAGATGAAGTAGAAAGTAATGTCTTTTCTCAAAATGATAGTCTACTCAACACAAGTTATTCCTTTTTTGATGGAAGAGTGTATGTAAAAAACGAAGCTGAAAAAGGGAACTTCTACTCTTTGTATTATGGATATAGAAACGAGAAAACCTCAAGAGAAAATAATTTAACTCAGTCGGCTTTTTCTCATGAGGCTGGATTAGATTATGGACTAATTTCGCAAAACAAAAACACACAGCTAAAAGGAAACATCGCCTACAGAAAACTAGTGCCAACTGATTCTGCTTCTGAATTAACTCCAGAAAACACCTTCTTGAATCAGACTAATTTTTCTACTTCACTTTGGAAACAGTTAGTTCGATTAAATACTTTTTATAGTGTGGGTTCTGGACTGGAACAAAAAAGAGAGTTTTTGTATGTAGAAGTAAATCCAGGACAAGGGGTTTTTACTTGGATAGATTACAACGGAAATGGTACCAAAGAAATCAATGAATTTGAGATTGCTGCGTTCCAAGATCAGGCAAATTATATTCGAGTATTTACTCAAAGTAATGAATATATTAGGACGTTTTCAAATCAATTTAGCCAATCAATTACCATTTCTCCTCGTGTTTTATTAAAAGATAAAACAAGTAAAATTTCCCAATTTACCTCAAAAATTTCATCTGTTTCTGCTTTTCGAATTGATAGAAAAACTACCGAAGAAAGTTTTGAATCTAGTCTTAATCCTTTTGCTACAAATCTGGCTGACACAAACTTGGTTTCTTTAAATAAGCAATTGCGTTCTTCTCTGTTTTTTAATCGAACTGGATATAAATATGGGGTTGAACTATTATTTCAAAACACAAGTAATAAAACTCTGTTATCCAATGGATTTGATTCAAGAGAAACTATAATTTATGGCGTAAATTTACGTTATCAATTTAAGAAAATTCTGGTTAAGTGGGAGAATGAACAAACTCAAAAATCACTTAACTCCGATTTTCTGGCTAGTCGAAACTTCTTGTTGAATACCTGGAAAACTTCACCCACAATTACTTTTCAAAAAGGGAATAATTTTAACTGGGATTTTGTGTATTCTTATGAAGAAAAAAAGAATGTAACAGAAGGAGAATTTGCCTCGCTTTCTACTTTGGGTACGAACTTAAAATACACCATTGTAAATAAATTAAACCTTGGGGCAAGTTTCAATTTTGTGGCAATTGGTTTTGTAGGAGCTAATAATTCTTCGTTAGAATATGAAATGTTGGAAGGGTTAAAACGAGGAAACAATTTTACCTGGGAACTTTTATTAAATCGTAGAATTGCTAAGAACTTAGATTTAACCATTAACTATACCGGACGTAAACCAGAAAACCTCAACACAATCCATGCAGGAACAGTTGAGATAAGAGCGTTTTTTTAATTCAGTTAATAAAGTGATTTTAATCAGTAAAGTAAACTTAAGAAACTATTACTTTATTAACTAAAATCAAAAGCTAAATTATGAAAACTGCATCAATTCTAAAAGACCTTGAATACAACGAAACCAAGCCTGTAATTAAGGTATTATTTGAAACTTCATTTACCAAAGAAATACGAATTGCAATGAAGGCTGGAACTGAGATGAAAAAACACCAAACTTCGTTTCCTATTGTTGTTCAAATGATAGATGGAAGTCTTGATTTTGGTGTGAATGACAAAGTCTTAAATCTTGAAAAAGGTGATTTGATTGCTTTGGAAAGGAGTATTCCTCATGACCTTAAAGCAAAAACTGATAGCATTGTAAGATTAACGCTTACAAAATATGACCAAACGGATAGAGTTGAAAAACTAGTGAAAGAGTAATTTTCTCTTATTAATTTCCTTATCCTTGTAATGGCTTTAACAAAAAGAAAAACATGTCCCAAAAAAACATCCGATTAGAAGTAATGAAACACATTGAAAAAGATGTGGAGTCACTTATCCAAAAATTCCTAATCCCGATTGATACCATTTGGCAACCACAAGATTTTTTGCCAGATTCAAGGGACGATAATTTTCTTGAACAAGTAAAGGAAATTCAAGAATTAGCTAAAGATTTGCCTTATGATTTTTGGGTGGTTTTGGTGGGTGATATGATTACCGAAGAGGCTTTGCCTACCTACGAATCTTGGTTAATGGATGTAGAAGGGGTAGACCAAATTGAAAACAATAGCTGGTCTACTTGGGTAAAACATTGGACTGCCGAAGAAAACCGACATGGCGATTTATTGAATAAATATTTATACTTATCTGGAAAGGTAAATATGAAGGAAGTGGAAAAAACTACTCAATATTTAATTGCCGATGGGTTTGATATTGGTACGGATAGAGATCCTTACAAAAATTTTGTATATACTAGTTTTCAGGAACTTGCAACTTATGTTTCGCACAATAGAGTAGCAGAAATTGCTAAAAAAAATGGGAACAAACGATTAGCAAAAATGTGCAAAATGGTAGCTGGAGACGAAATGCGACATCACACAGCCTATTCAGAATTTGTAGAACGAATTTTTGCGGTAGATCCTAGCCAGATGATGTTGGCTTTTACGGATATGATGAAAAAGAAAATTACCATGCCGGCTCATTTCTTGAGAGAAAGTGGAGGAGTAATTAGTAATGCTTTTGAGGAATTTTCAAACACCGCACAGCGAATAGGAGTTTACACAGCAAGGGATTATGTAGATATTTTGGATAAACTAATCAATCGATGGGAGATTGATAAAATTACCAACTTGACAGATGATGCAGAAAAAGCAAGAGATTATTTAATGAAATTGCCTAGTCGAATGTTGAGAGTTGCTGAAAGAATGAAATTGCCAGAAAATTCGCATCAGTTTAAGTGGGTGGAGCCTTCTATGCTTTAATTCTGATTTCTATTTTTAATCGTTGTACTTTCGTGGTTCAACTAAAGAAAAATTGAAAAAACTCAAACAAATAGTCCCTTATTTTCCGATAATTGGGATGGGACTTTACCTTATTTTATTTACAGTTGCAGCAATTTTGTATCCTGGAGGTTCGGATAATATTCCAACAGCCCAAAACGGCTACAGTTTTTTTCATAATTTTTTATGTGATACCAATAATGAATTTTCTCATTCTGGGATAAGAAACCCTGGACAACCTATTGCTGTTCTTGCTCATCTTGTGTTGAGTTTTACGATGATGTCTTTCTTTTATATTCTGCCAGAAATATTTTCTAAGCAGAATCGAAACACCAAGTTAATTCGATTATTTGGAGTGCTCTCTATGGCAATTTTCACCTTTATGTATCAAGAAGATTTACATGATCTCATTGTAACTCTTGTGGGGGTTTTTGGCTCAATGGCTTTCGTCCCTATTTTTATTGAACTTGTAAAGTTTGAGGATAAAGCTTTTAAAGCTTTGACTTATTTAGTTTTTATAATGAGTATTTTATTGTTTCTAGGATTTGAAACTAAAATTGGGATTTACTACATGCCTTTTTTTCAAAAATTTGCTTTTATTGTTGATGCAACATTAGTGATTTGGGCTTCTTTAATTGTGGTAAGAAAAGGTGAAAATTCAGCTACCCTAAATTAATATCCGCTATTTTCTCAATCTTATTCCTCTCCAAAAAGGCATCAATGGTTTCAAAATGTTCAATTACTCTTTGGTCTTTAAATTCAAAAACCTTTTCTGATAGCCCCTGCAGGAAATCTCTGTCGTGAGATACTAAAATTAATGTTCCACCAAAATCTAATAGTGCTTCTTTCAATACATCTTTTGATTTTAAATCTAAGTGGTTTGTTGGCTCATCCAGTATGAGTAAATTTACGGGTTCAAGTAAGAGTTTCACCATAGCGAGTCTTGTTTTCTCTCCTCCAGAAAGTACGCTTACTTTCTTGTCAATATCATCGCCAGAGAACATAAATCGTCCAAGCATATTTTTAATTTGGGTACGAATTTCGCCTACTGCAACTTCATCAATAGTTTGAAAAACAGTGAGGTTTTCATCCAATAAACTAGCTTGGTTTTGTGCAAAATATCCTACTTCAACATTATGTCCTAACTTGCATTCTCCTTCCACCTCTATCTCTCCCAAAATGGCTTTTATCATAGTCGATTTTCCTTCTCCATTTCGCCCTACAAACGATACTTTTTCTCCTCTTGAAATTACCATGTTTGCTTCATTAAAAACCACATGATCTCCATATTTTTTAGAAACTTCTTTCACCGAAACTGGATAATCTCCAGATCTTGGTGCGGGTGGAAATCTTAATTTCAACGCAGAAGTGTCTATCTCATCAATTTCTATGATTTCTAATTTTTCCAACATTCTTTCTCTAGCAGTTACTTGATTTGTTTTGGAATATGTCCCTTTAAATCGGTCGATAAAAGTCTGGTTGTCAGCAATGAATTTTTGCTGCTCTTTGTAGGCTTTTATTTGGTGTGATCTACGTTCTTCTCGCAGTTGCAAGTAGTGAGAGTAATTAGCTTTGTAATCGTAAATTTTCCCCATCGTAACTTCAATGGTTCTGTTGGTAATGTTATCAATAAATGCCCTATCGTGAGAAATTACCATGACTGCATCTGCCTTATTTACCAAAAAATCCTCAAGCCAAATTACCGATTCAATATCAATGTGGTTGGTGGGCTCATCCAATAAAATTAAATCTGGTTTTTGTAATAAAATCTTTGCCAATTCTATTCTCATTCGCCATCCACCACTAAACTCGCTTGTTGGTCTATGAAAATCTTCGGGTTTAAATCCTAACCCTTTCAATGCTTTTTCAACCTCAGCATCATAGTTTACATCTTCTAAGGCATAGAATTTCTCTCCTAATTCTGATACATCTTCAATAATTTTCATGTATTCAGCACTCTCATAATCAGTTCTTGTAGTCAACTCATTATTAAGTCTTTCCATTTCGTTTTTTATCTCAAAAACTTGCTTAAAAGCTTTAGCAGCTTCTTCAAAAACGGTACAATCATCCTCAGTTAATAAATGCTGAGGCAAGTAGGCTATTATAGCATCTTTGTTGGCTCTAACAGCTCCTTTGGTGGGTTTGGTTTCACCAGCCACAATTTTCATCATGGTAGATTTACCAGCACCATTTTTACCCATCAGAGCAATTTTATCGGTTGGATTTATTACAAAAGAAACATTGCTAAATAAAGTACTTCCGCTAAATTCTACGGCTAAATTATCGACTGAAATCATAGTGTTTGTTTAAAAAAACGAAAGTACTAAAATCTTCTCGTATATTTATTGCCATGAAAAATATGAATAGGCTACACACCATCTCTATTATTGTGGGAATATCAGTTGTAATTTACGGGATAATAATGTCGATTATTGAAGGTTCTTTTCAAGGACACTTTCAACTTGTATTTATTGGTGCTGTTCTTGCTGGTTTGGGATTACTGAATAAGAATAACCGAAAACATCCTAAGTACTGATACTACTTAAGCAAGAACTCTTTTCAGCATAAAAAAAACTCCTTTTTCAATCGCATCAAACTCGCCATCTGCAAAGAAAACTTCTTTCATGTCTTTTAGCAAAGTATTATGATTGTAATCCAATCTCTTAGCTGCAGCCATTATTTTTTGAATCCTAGTATAATCGTTGTCTTGTTCCAATTCTTCATGAATGTGATTGTAGTTGTCTTTTCCTACTTTCTCAACAATAAGTCCTCTTTCTGCATTACTTTCTTCAAAGTCTGCTTGACTGCAGTATAAAAGTACGTAGGCTTTAAATTCTTTTTTATCCCAGTTTGTTTCGAAATTGTCGCTCATGGCTGTTGTGATTTTTAGTTAGTTAAAGATACAAAGAATTGTACTTTTTAACCCTTCTATTTATTTGGTTCAGTTTATTCTTATTAAATTAGACACGCTATGACTTGGAATGTTGCTAATATATTAATGGTTTTTGGAGCCTCTCAGGGAATTCTACTCTCTTTCATTGTTCTTCTAAAAAACAAAAATAAATTGGCTGGGTTTTCTTTGGCGATTATGGTTTTTGGAATTTCAATGAATATACTTTACTACGGAATCGTTGATACGGGAATCTGTAAAACACATTTATTTATTGCTTATTTGTATCTTCCCTGGGCAATGTTAGCAGCAGTTGGTTTTTATTTATATGTGGTATTCTCAACAAAAAATCAAGATACTCTTACCTTAAAAAACAAATTAGCTTTCCTCCCTTTTGTTGTTTTTTCAATCTTTCACATTACTATTGGGGTGTGCCAATATAATTATGAATGTCAACTTATTCCTTATAAAATTTCTTTCATTTTTTATGAAATTGATGAGTACTCAGGAATTGTTATCTCTTTTCTGTCTGGTTTTTTATCCTTAAGATTACTGCCAAAAATTGAAGCCAGTCTTCAACAGCGGTTTTCAAATTACAACAAAAGACAATTGATTTTTCACAAGCAATTTAGCATCTTAGTTATGGTGTTTGCTGTTTATTGGTTTCTATCTTATACTTATTCAGAGTTTTTTGATGGGAATATAAAAGTGTATTATGGATTGGCCTTAATTTCTGGTGTTTCATTGTATTGGATTACTTATGCTGGCTTTATCCGAAAAGAAACAATAATTCCTGAGTTTATTCCTAACGAGAATGATTTAATAAAAAGTAAAACGCTAAGTTACTCCAAAGAAGATCCTTTGTTTTTGTCCTTAATTAAACTATTTGAAAAAGAAAAACCATATACTGATCCTGAATTATCTTTAGATAAACTTGCCTCCATGATAAACACAAATAAAAGTTATTTATCCTCCATGATTAATCAGGTTACTAATAAAAATTTTTATCATTTCATAAACGAATATCGAGTCAAACATCTAATTCAATTATTTAACGAGGAAAAAACATCTGATTTCACCATAATAAGCTTGGCTTATGAATCTGGGTTTAATTCAAAATCTACTTTTCAGGCTGTTTTTAAAAAAGAAACTGGAAAAACTCCCTCTCAATTTATCGATTCAATTAAGTGATTTCTTTGTAAAAACAAGTCCAAGTGCTTCCAAATAGATTAACTCGGACTTCATATTTCTTTCTTTTTTGTTTATTGACGTCACTAAACAAAAACTTATCTTATGAAATCAATACTAAATTATGCTACGTTAGTCTTTTTGGCAAGTACACTTACTTTTACTTCTTGTAAAAAAGAAACCACCGTAGAAAAAACAGTCAAAGAAACGGTAACTATTTATCAAAATTCGAAGTACACTTTTTCTGGAAGTTTAAATTCAGGCTCAGCAAACCCAGGGCGTTTATTTCCTGTTTCGGTTGGTCCAATAGTAAATTTTACAAAGGACGAATTAGGAACCAAAATTCAAGTTTCTTATGATGGTCGTGCACTGGGTGGCGCTTTAAGTGGTTCCGCAACTGGAGTTCGTTTTGTTCTTCGTGTAGATAGTACTGTTAGCCCTGTTTTTGTTCCTGGTTCTGTTAACTCAACAAATACAACATTGCATATTTCTTCTGCTTCTTGGTTTGATAGTTTGCCTGTTGGGAACCATACTGCCCAAATGTACGTTCAAACTCTTGGAGGAACTGGAGCTAAATCTTCATCGGGTGTGTTGCTTGATCCAGGAGGCTGGGGGGCAAAAATTATTATCAAAGAATTTTGGTAGGAGATTAAAACTCCTCCGTTTTTAACTAAAATCCTCAATTTTAATATGAGTTTAATTATACATGGGGTTCCACTATCTAAAGATAAGTTGCAACAATTAATTGCTAAAAATAAAAAAATACAAGCAATCCATTACGTAAAAACTACTGCTAATCTTGACTTACGAAAAAGCAAAAAAATTGTAGAAAACTTAATGAAAAATATAAACTATTATGATGAAGGTTCTTCAGAAAGGTTAAATGAAAATAATCAGGAAGTCGTTTATTCATCAAGTAGTGCAATAAATAAAAAGACAGGAAAAGGTAAGCTCTTTATGATTGTAATATTGCTAATCGCATTAGGTTATTATTTACAAAAAATCTTCTAAATCTCTTCTGTCTTTTTTTGTTGGCCTTCCAGCCCCTTTGTCTCTGTATGTTTTTTGGGCTAATTGCTGAAGTTTTAGTTTCTCCTTTTCTTCAATAGAGGTAGTTTCTTTTATGTACTCCGGAACTAACTTTGGTCCTATTCTTTTGGATAGAACTTCCAACACTTCATATTCAAATTTTATTCCAGATTTTCTAATCAAAATAGAGTCTCCTTTTTTAATCTCTTTAGCTGGTTTTACCTCAACCCCATTTAAGCGAACGCGATTTTTCTTGCAAGCATCACTGGCTTTACTTCGGGTTTTGAACAGCCGCACCGACCATAAAAAAGAATCTATTCTTGGCATGGTGTGAAGGTAATGGTTTATTGTTTTACAAACTCAAGATTTCAAGAGCTGATGTAGCTGGGTTTATATTGAGTCAAGTTAGCGACAATACTTATTTGAAAAAGAAGGTGGGAGTTAGTTATTAATCTAATTGTTCAAACAAAAACGCTCATCTTCCGATGAGCGTTTATAAATAAAGTAAACCTTAATTTTTAAATATGATTATCCTGCAATTCAAACTTTGCCATTTCTGGTAAATCGTATTCTTTGTCTTTCAGTTTTTTAGCTACTACTTCAAAGGCATCTAATGTTTCTAATACATCTGCTTCACTGTGAGAAGCTGTAGGTATTAATCTAAAAATTATCATTCCTTTTGGTATTACTGGGTACACCACAATCGAACAGAAAATTCTGTGATTTTCTCTCAAGTCAAAAGCCAAGTGAGTGGCTTCTTCTAAGGATCCTTGCATGTAAACTGGAGTTACACACGAGTTGGTGCTTCCAATTTCAAATCCTCTTTCTTTCAATCCATTTTGTAGCATGTTTACATTATCCCACAATTTGTTTTTGAATGACAAGTCATTTCTCATCATGTCCAACCTTTTCAATGCTCCAATTACAAATGGCATTGGCAATGATTTTGCATAAACCTGAGAACGTAAATTATATTTTAAGAAATCAATTACTTCTTTGCTTCCACCAAGAAAAGCTCCAATTCCAGCCATAGATTTTGCAAAAGTTGCAAAATACACATCAATTTGGTCTTGCACTCCTTGTTCTTCACCTGTTCCGTATCCTGTTTTTCCTAAAACTCCAAATCCATGAGCATCATCTACTAATATTCTAAACTTGTATTGCTTTTTAAATTCCATTATCTCTTTCAACTTCCCTTGGTCTCCTCTCATACCAAACACTCCTTCAGAAATTACTAAAATTCCTCCACCAGTTTCGTTAGCCAATTTTTCAGCTCTTTTCAAGTTCTTTTCAAAACTCTCCATGTCGTTATGCTTAAACATGTATCGTTTTCCTTGGTGCATTCTCACTCCATCAATAATACAAGCATGTGATTCTTGATCGTAAACAATTACATCATGTCTGTCAACTAATGCATCCACACAAGAAGCCATGGCTTGGTATCCAAAGTTTACCAATAAACCTGCGTCCATTTTGGTAAAATCTGCCAATTCGTTTTCCAATTGTTCGTGGTATTTAGTGTTTCCACTCATCATACGAGAACCCATTGGGTAAGCCAATCCCCAGTCTGCAGCTGCATCTCCATCTACTTTCCTTACTTCTGGGTGGTTTCCTAAACCAAGGTAGTTATTCAAACTCCAGTTTAATACTTCCTTTCCGTTGAACATCATTCTTGGGGCTAATTCTCCTTCTAATTTTGGGAACATAAAATACCCTTCCGTTTTAGATCGGTATCTTCCTAATTCTCCTCCTTGAGCGATTTTGTCAAATAAATCTTTCATCTTTCTTACTTGTTATTGTTGTTAAAATAATATTCGTTAATTACTGTGGTTAATTCGTCCTCTTTTTCAGCCGAATACCCGTTTTCTTTTTGCCAATCAAAATCATAAAACTTTGATAAATATTTACTTCCATGGTCACTGAACAACAAAACCACAGTATGGTTTTTATTCAACCCTGATGCTATAGCTTTTAATCCTTCGATAGTTGCTCCACAACTTCCTCCCGCCATTATTCCTTCTTTACGAGCTAAATGCAATATGTTTTTTATGCTTTCTTTGTCTTCTATTTGGATAAATCTATCGATGTTGTTCATCAATACATTCGGAGGAATAATGTCTTTCCCCACCCCTTCGAGCATTGTTTTTCTTTTCAAAGAAGTATCATATTCTCCTGTTTCGTGAAAATGTTTCAATACCGAACCTTCACTATCTACAGCAGTAATATCAATGTCTTCGTTTTTTTCTTTCAAAAATTTAGAAATCCCCGAAATTGTTCCTCCAGTACTAGCCGAAGAAATAAAATGAGTAATATTTCCTTCTGTTTGTTCCCAAATTTCTGGGCCAGTAGTTAAATAGTGTGCACCTAAATTATCTAGGTTGTAATTTTGGTTAATGTAATACGCATCTGGAATTAATTTACTTAAAGTTTCTGCAGTTCTGTAGTAAGATTTTGGATTATCTGCTTTTACACTGCTTGGGCATAACACCACTTTTGCTCCTAATGCTTTTATTGCATTTATCTTTTCGGATGAAGCTTTGTCTTTAACACAAACCACACATTTATACCCTTTTATGGCACAAATCATGGCTAAACTAAATCCTGTATTCCCAGAAGTTGCTTCTACTAAAGTGGATTCCCCTTTGATAAGTTTCCCTTCTTTTTCTGCATGCTCAATCATGTTCAACACCGTTCTGTCTTTTACCGACAAACCAGGATTGGAACTTTCCAACTTTGCATACACATTGGTATTATAGATATCACTCAATTCTTGAAGTTTCACCATCGGTGTTCCCCCAATAGAATCGATTAATGATTGTTGAGCTTTATTCATCTTTCTTTTTCTAATTTGAATAATAAGGTGTTCCCATCGTGGTTTTTAAATAATTTCCACAACTCCTCTTCCATTTCCTCTTGAGTTTTTTGCCACCTCCACTCACACTCCTTTAAGTGATAAGTATAATATTTAGAAACTCCATTAAATTTACTCAACCTGGTTTTCACATAAGTCAAAAACCTATTTGTTCGGCTTCCTTCTTCATTACTGAAAGAAATATATTTGATGTATTTGTGTTCTTTAATTCCTTTGTAATAATTCTTCAACACATCTGGAACTGATTCTTCAATATTGTGCACCCCTTTTTTTACAGATTCAGAAAATTGTTCTACAAAATTATAAGGTTGATAAATATGCAGGTTGTCTCCATTTTCTACCACAACTACTAATTTGTCTTCCTCCCCTTGCATCTTTCCTGTTACAAAATAGTTGTACAAAGAGTTTACATAATCAATTGATAATGAGTAGCTACTTGCTGTTTCTTCTAATTTTTCTCTTTGGTGGGTGTAAATACATTTTCTAAAAATAGAATAGTATCTATTAATTGTTTTTCTGTTGAAACCCAGCAATAAACTAGCTTTTGTGGCATCTACATCTGCACAAAAGTATTTGATAATTTTTTTTACCTTATATGGGCTTAACTTGCTGTTTTTCATGCTTTTAAAGGTTAAATTCGTTTTTTTGGTGGTCTAGCTTGTGTGCAAATGTAATAACTTTTGGAAATAAAAAAAGAGGTTTTGTTAAAAAACCTCTTTTAAATGTTAAACTATCGTTTGTTAATTACTCCACCCAATCCGCATAAAACATATTGGTCGCTCTTCCTCCTCCATTGTCTCTATTCGAAGAAAAAACCAATTTTGTTCCATCGGGTGAGAACATTGGAAAAGAATCAAATGCTTTGTCATACGTAATTTGCTCTAATCCAGATCCATCCAAGTTTATCATAAATAAATTGAAAGGGAAAGATTTTGTTTTGTGATTAGAGCTAAAAATGACTTTCTCTCCTCCAGGGTGGAAAAAAGGTGCCCAGTTTGCTCCTCCAAGATTTGTAATTTGTTTCATGTCACTTCCATCTACATTACATACAAAAAGTTCCATGTTAGTAGGTTGTACCAATCCTTTGGCTAATAATTCCTTGTATTCTTTCTTTTCTAGCTCGGTTCTTGGTCGGGATGACCGGAAAATTAATTTTGTTCCGTCAGGCGAAAAGAAAGCTCCTCCATCGTATCCTAATTCAGTGGTAACTTGTTTCACATCCGACCCATCAATTTTCATGGTATATAATTCCAAATCTCCTGAACGGTCTGAGGTAAATACAATTAAATCTCCTTTTGGCGATACGGTTGCTTCTGCATCATATCCATCACGAAAAGTTAATTGTTGTTTCATATTTCCTTTTAAATCGGCAACAAAAATATCGTAAGTGCTGTGGATTGGCCACACATATTTTTCGCCTCTTGGTGGATCAACTGGGCAAGCATCTCCTCCCAAATGGGTTGAAGCATAAATAATTGTAGTATCACCTGGCATAAAATAACTGCAAGTAGTTCTTCCTTTTCCTGTGCTTATCAGTTGAGGAATTGTGTTGGTGTCATTCAGGTCTTGATCAATTGGCATCATATAAATTTGATCGCATTTATTTCCCCAATTGCTATAATCCGATTGAAAAACCAATTTGGTATTATCAAAACTCCAATAGGCTTCGGCATTGTTTCCGCCAAAAGTCAATTGTTTAATGTTTGCAAGGTGCTTTTCTTCTTTTGGTTCTTCGCTCTTCTTCGTTTCCCCAGAATACATTTCTCCTTGTTTGTTCTCTCCATTACCTCCGCAAGCAAATAATGCTAAAACGGATATTCCTGTGATTAGTTTTTTCATTTTGGTATTAAATTTTGACAAAGCTAATTATTTAGAGGCATTCAAAATATAATCTTCGTCATAAAAATTGATTATAGGGAAGTTGTATCTTTGTTCAATCTTATTTTTTAAAAAAAAATTCATTATGAAAACTATTCTAATTCCCTTTGCATGCCTTTTTTTAATTGGTTGTACAACTAACTTTCAAGAAACTAAATCTGATGATTATTTAGTTGAAGATTACACTACTGATGTCACTTTCTTAGCAGATGATGATATGGAAGGAAGAGAAGTGGGTACTGAAGGGGAAATAAAAGCTGCAAAATACATAGCTGAAAGGATGAAAGAAAATGGATTAAATCCAAAAGGAGATAGTGGAACTTATTTTCAAGTTTTTACTCGAAAAATGAAAGCTCACCCACATGACACATTGATGCAAGGAGAAAAAATAGAAGGTAGAAATGTAGTTGGATTTTTAGACAACGGTAAAGAAAAAACAGTGGTAATTGGTGCTCATTATGATCACCTTGGATATGGTGAAGAAGGCTCTTTAGCAGATAGTGCTGGGCAAATTCACAACGGTGCAGATGATAATGCAAGTGGGGTTGCTGCTATGCTTGGATTGGCTAAAAAATTGAAAAAGGTGGAGTTAAAAACAAATGTACTTTTCATTGCATTTACTGGAGAAGAAAAAGGGTTGTGGGGCTCTAACTTTTTTATTAAAAACTCTCCTATTCCAGCAGACAAAATGGCTTATATGATTAATATGGATATGGTGGGAAGATTAGATTCAAATAGAAGATTGGCAATTTATGGAATAGGAACTTCGCCACTTTTTAAACCAGCTTTGGACACTTGTAACACATTTAGTTTTAAGTCTAAATTTGATTCTTCGGGAGTTGGCCCTTCTGACCATACTTCTTTTTATTTGGAGGATGTACCTGTGCTACACTTTTTTACTGGACAGCACAAGGATTATCACAAGCCAAGTGATGATGTGGAGTTTATCAATTTTGAAGGAATTGAACTAGTTGCTGATTACATTGAATCTATTGTTTTGCGCTTAAATAAATTTGATTCAATTCCATTTACCAAAACAAAAGAAAAATCAAATAAAGCAAGAGCTTTTAAAGTAACTCTAGGGGTAATTCCCGATTATCTTTTTGATGGAACCGGAATGCGAATTGACGGAGTAAAAGAAGACAGACCTGCTTCTAATGCTGGAATCCAAAAAGGGGACATTGTAATTAAAATGGGTAAATTTGAAGTGAAAAACATGACTAATTACATGGAGTGTTTAGGTAAGTTTAAACCAGAATCCGAAGTAGAGGTGACTGTCAATAGAGAAGGAGAAATCATAAAAAAAATGGTAAAGTTTTAACTTTCAATACTTTTCTGATAATTGCACTTTAATAAAAGAAAAACTCTGTTAGGGTAAAATATTTCTGATTTTGGGTTAAAATCCTTTAAAAATAGGGAACTTTGCCGAAGTTTATCCGTATTAAGGTTTATGAATGCCAAGTGCTATTTTATAGTTTGTTTATTCTCTGTGTTTGCCCTCCTATCAAATGCCCAATCTAACTGTGCAAATATTTCAGCATCATTCACTACTCCATCCGCCAATTTCTGTGGTGTTGGGCCACATTTAGTAAATTTTACAAATACCTCAACAGGTCTTAATGCAAATCCTGCAGGATATCAATGGTATTTGAATGGGGTTTTATACGCTTCAACTACTGGCTTTACAGCTCCTCCGACAAGTACTATTTCTGCAATAGGGGTTTATAACTACATGATGGTTGGTTTTGATACACTTGGAGTCTGCCGAGATACTGCCTTTCAGCAAATTAATATTGTTCAAAAACCTACAGCAAACTTCATTTTTAATACTTCCGTAAATTATTGTCCGAATGATTCTATTCCGTTTACAAACACTTCTACCAACACGCTTGCTGGCACAAAGTATTATTGGAATTTTGATGGCAGAAGTGGTGACTCTTCTTTTAATTCAAGCACAATATTTGGATCTGGAGGAACAAAAAATGTCTCTCTAATAGTATTTAACAGCCTTGGTTGTTCTGATACAATTACTAAGACGATAAATTTATTAAATACTCCCAATATTAATATTTTTGGCGATGATGGTACTGGTGATTTAATCAATTGCTTAGGGGCTTTTGATACAACAACAAGCGAACTAGTGACTTTTATCAATTTTTCTGATTCACTGATTACTTACACTTGGGATTTTGGAGATGGTACACCTCCTGTTGCCCAAACTTATGGCTCTACTCCTGATACTTTAACTCATCGTTTTAACTCATACGGAACTTTTCCTGTAATCTGTTCTGCTACAGCGCCTAATGGATGTATTTATACAGATACCCTTTTCGTTGTTTTTGATAAATTTATTTCAGCTTCTTTTACAATACCTCCATTACAAATATCAGGATGTACACCTCATTTAGTTCAGCCAACTAATGTTTCACCTCCCTACAATACTTCAACCTATACATGGGATTTTGGGGATGGAACACCACCTGTAGTTACCACAAGCTATGCTGCACCCTCCCATATTTATGACTCAACTGGAGTGTATACCATTACATTAACCGCCACCAATGATTGTAGTTCTGCTGTGAGCACATTTTCCTTTATTCGAGTTTCTACAACTCCTGAGGTTGATTTTGGCTTTAGCCTATTTGGAAGAGGGTGTTCTCCGCAATCCATTACATTTACTAATCTTTCTACATTAGTCTCTCCTGTTACAAACTATACTTGGATAATGGATAATGGGAATATATACAATGGTGTTCCTCCTCCTGCTCAAACATATTTGCAAGGAACTTATTCCGTAAAACTTAGGGCTAGCAATGGCTGTGGAACAGATTCTTTAACGCGTTCTTTCACCATAGACACCTTACCACATGCGCTTGTTACTGTTTCTGCTACCGAAGGTTGTTCGCCAATGACTGTAAATGCGAGTGCTATTGAGTTTGGTTATGGAACTTTAAGCCGTTGGTTTGTTGATGGAAATCAAGTTGCTTTTGGAGATACTATGCCAACCCAGACTTTTACCAATACCGGAACAACTATTCAAACACACACGATTAGGTATTTAATTGAAAATCATTGTGGTCAATATGATACGACCATCACAATAACCGTTCACCCCTCAGTTCAAGTAATATTAGATCCAACCTTATTGGTTGTTTGTGTAGGCTCTTCTTTAACTCATAGAAGTTTGTCAACTGGTGATTCATTAATGTATTCTTGGTTTTTTGGAGACGGTACTACCTCAACCATTGCTGGGCCTCATACAAAAACATATAACCGAAAAGGAATTGATAGTGTAAAACTGGTAATTTCTGGATATTGCGGAGTTGACTCTATTACAAAATTAATAACCGTAGACTCTTTGCCTTATGCAAATGCTTATATTTCTCCTCAAGATGGCTGTTCCCCACTATCTGTTTCAGGAAACGCTATAACTTTTGGAAACGGAACTACATCTAGCTGGTTCAAAAGCTCAACTTTTAATTCTAATGGAGATTCTTTGTATGCAACCGTTTTTAATAATTTTGGGAACACTCTTGTTAACGATAGTATACGGTTCTCTTTGTCTAATTTGTGTGGAACTTATGACACTGTTTTTCCAATAACCATACACCCCGATGTTGTTGCAAGGGTAAACCCTTCTGTTTCGAGTGTCTGTTTTGGTGATACTGTTGTGTTTAATAACACCTCTTTGGGAGATAGTTTAACTTTTTTATGGAGATTTGGAAATGGAGATACATCAACTATTGCGGGACCACAATCAAGAGTTTTTAATAGTATTGGAAATGATACCACTTGGTTAATAGTGTCTGGTTATTGTGGTGTAGATTCAGTTAGAGCAATTATCACCTCTAATAAACACCCGATAGCAAATATTGTCGCTGATACTTTAAATGGATGTGAGGATTTAAGGGTGAATTTCACAAATGGTGCAGGTTTAGGATCTACATATAGTTGGACTTTTTCTGGGGGGTTTCCTGTTTTTTCATCCAGTTATACCCCTTCAGTATTATTTACAACTCCAGGAACAAATCGCGTTGTATTAAGAGTTGATAGTGTTGGTTGCCCAGCTTTTGATACCGTTTTGATTGATGTTTTTCCAGGTCCAGACCCAAGTTTTACTGTTTCCCCTCTTTCAGGATGTTCTGACCTGATTGTAGGAATAAATAACATGAGCCCTATTGCATTGGGAGATAAATATAATTGGATGTTTGGAAACAGAAACACAGATACTGTTTATAATCCTTCAAATCAGGTTTTTGTTAATTCTTCTAATACAAATGATAGTATTTATGGGTTAAAGTTAATTATTAATACTGCTAACGGATGTTCTGATAGTACAACTCAATCTGTTACAGTACGTCCGATTCCATCATCTAGTTTTACAAATAATGATACGGTTGTATGTGAAAAAGAATTGATTTCTTTCATAAATACTTCGGTTGGTGCCTTTTCTAATAAGTGGTATTTTGGCGATGGAGATTCAAGTTTTGTAGGAAATCCTTCGCACAGTTATGATACTTTAGGTACGTATACTGTTTTATTAATTACTTCGTCAATTTGGAATTGTAAAGATACTAGCACTCAAACTATTGTTGTTAATCCAAATCCAATTGTAGACTTTGTGTTTGATACGGTTTGCTATACCTATTCTACCTCTTTTATAGACTCATCAAAAAACTCCGCTAATCAATGGTTTTGGAGTTTTGGAGATGGAGATACTTCTACTTTACAAAATCCTATTCACACTTATAAAAAGGATAGTACATACCCCGTTAAACTTAATGTAGTTAATTCGTTTGGTTGTGCCGATTCCATTACTCTCCCTGTTTTGGTTTACGTTCAGCCTGTGGGAGGTTTTGGTTGGAGTGCTGCTTGTCCGCAAAGAGTAACTAATTTTTATGACAGCTCATTAGGAAACCCTATAAAATGGAGTTGGAATTTTGGAGATGGTTCTGTTGATTCTATTCAAAACCCTAGTCACACCTACTCTTTTGGCGGAACTTATATTGTTACCCTAATTGTTCAAAATGCTTCTGGTTGTGTTGATACAATATCTAAATCTGTGCTTATTAGCACTATTCCAAAAACTATTTTCTTTGCTGATTCTGTTTGTGTTGGTTTTCCCACAACTTTTATTGATTCAACAAAAGTAAATTATCCAATACTATCTCATTTTTGGACTTTTGGGGACGGTAGGGTTTCTAGTCTTGTAAATCCTTCTCACCAATATCTTTCGGCTGGTACTTATGCGGTTTCTTTAACCGTAACAAATATCAATGGGTGTGATAGTACCTATGTTGATTCTGTAATAGTTCGTCCTTCACCAGTTCCTCAGTTTACGGCTGTGCCTATATCTGGATGTTCTCCACTTTCTGTTAGTTTTAATAATACGAGTCCTGTTTCTGTTGGTGACACATACGGGTGGAGCTTTGGAGATGGAAATTCAGACACTGTTTACTCACCGACAACCAATACTTATCTAAATATATCAAATACTCAAGATACTATTTATACCATACAACTTACTATTACAACAGCTTATGGATGTATAGATAGTTTGAAAAATCAGGTTACTGTTCATCCGTTACCTTTATCTACATTTTCTCCATCAGACACTGTAGTTTGTGAAAAAGAAACTATCTTTTTCAACAATAATTCAGTTGGAGCAACTAATCATCGTTGGTATTTTGGCGATGGAGATTCTAGTTATTTTACTAGCCCTTCACATTCTTTCGACACAGCCGGAACTTACATTGTAACTTTAATTTCTACCTCTTTTTGGAATTGTACTGATACAAGTTACGACACTATTGTTGTAAACTACAATCCCGTTGTTCGGTTCACTTCTGATTCTGCTTGTCTTACTTTTAATACAACTTTTTCAGACTCAACTTTGTATAATCCTATTACTTGGAAATGGTATTTTGGAGATGGAGATAGCTCTTCTTTACAAAACCCTATTCATCTTTATGCAAAAGATACACAGTATACTGTTACGTTAAATGTATCCAATATTTATGGTTGTGTTGCATCTGCTCAAAATATTGCTGTTGTTCACACACAACCTGTTGCAGGTTTTACAATTTCAACAGCTTGTGCAAAGAAAATAACAAGCTTTACGGATACCTCGTCTGGTAATCCAAATAAATGGTTTTGGGATTTTGGGGATGGTTCTATTGATTCTATTCAAAATCCAACTCATGTGTATGCTCTTGGTGGAACCTACACTGTAATGTTAATTGTAGAAAATAGATTTGGTTGTTTTGATACTATAATAAAACCTATTGTAATTAGTACGGTGCCTTCAACTTATTTTATAGCTGATAGTGTGTGTCATGGAAAGCCAACAACTTTTACAAACTTTACAACCGATACTTATCCTATTGTCTCTTATTTCTGGGATTTTGGAGATGGAAATAGTTCTTCATTACAAAACCCTGTTTATCAATATTTAAATCCAGGAACTTATTTAGTTTCTTTAACTGCAACCAACACTAATGGGTGCGATAGTATTTATGTTGATTCTGTGGTTGTTTATCCTTCACCTTCAGCAAACTTTACACATGATACTGTTTGCTCAGGGTTTGGAACTCATTTTATTAGTTCTTCATCTTTAGGTAGCCCTATTTATTATATTTGGAATTACGGAGATGGAAGTCCTCTTGATACAAATAACTCAACTAGCTTTTATTATACTTATGCTTCTGATGGTGCATATTCTGTAAAACTAAAAGTTATAAATGCTGATGGTTGTGAAGATAGTGTTTCGCAAACAGTTATAGTCCATCCTACCCCAGTTGCACAATTTTTTCCTCAAGTTGATTCAATTTGTCTTGGTGATGGCGTAACTTTTTTAAACAGTTCTCTTCTAGGCACTAGGTTTTATTGGGATTTTGGAGATGGAAATCTTGATTCTTCAATAAACCCTACTCATACTTATTCTTTGCCTGGTTTGTATCAAGTTAGGTTAACCGTAGAAAACAGTTTTGGGTGCATATCTAATATTGATGACACTGTTACTGTTCTTCCAAACCCAACCGCAAATTTCAATTTAGACACTGTTTGTCTTGGTAATTTTACTTCTTTTACTGATTTGTCTTCTGGTACAAATTTATCTTGGAATTGGAGTTTTGGGGACGGCAATTCTTCATCACAACAAAACCCTTCTCATGTTTATGGGATAGATAGTAGTTTTACAGTTTTATTAACTGTTTCAACTCCTTTTGGTTGTTTTGATACTGCTAGTAAAACATCTGTAGTTTTGCCTATTGTTGATGCAAATTTGGGGTATTCACTTGCTTGTATTAGCAGACCAATTAATTTTATTGACTCAAGTGTTGGGAATGTAACTTCTTGGTCTTGGGATTTTGGTGATGGTAGTACTTCAGCTATTCAAAACCCTATGCATACTTATTCAATTACTGGGAATTATACTGTAAGTTTAGTTGTAACAAATGCTGCTGGATGTTCAGACACAATTTTAAAAAATATTTTTGTAAACACTATTCCTGTTCCAAACTTCACAGCAGATAGTGTATGTTTTGGAAACAGAACTTCTTTTACAAACCTTACAACCAATACTCAGCCAATAGCAACTTATTTTTGGGATTACGGGGATGGAAACAGTTCTTTTGGTATAAATCCAACTTACACATTTGGTGCCCCAGGAACTTATAATGTTACTTTAACTGTAACAAATAATGGTGGATGTGATAGTAGTATTACAATTCCTGTTTTAGTGAGGCTTGTTCCGGTTGCAGACTTTACACACGATACTGTTTGCCTAGGCTTGCCAACAACATTTGCGGATATTTCATCAGGGACTCCAAACTTTTGGAAATGGAATTTTGGAGATTTTTCTCCTATTGATAGTCTCTCAGGTTCTTCAGCCACACATAGTTATTCTGCTGCAGGTGTTTATGTGGCAAGTTTAACCGTAAGAGATGGAACTAGCAATTGTGAAAGTACTGTATTTAAATACATAACCGTAAGAGGAGATGTTAATGCATCATTTAATGTTGCTACTCCTATTTGTGATGGTACAACAGTTTTATTTGTAAATACATCAACAGCTACTACAGGAACTATTGTTAGTACAAGTTGGAGGTTTGGGGACGGAAATACTTCTTTTCTTACAAACCCTACACATCTATATGCTGGCCCAGGCGTTTATAGAGTATCTCTTGATGTTGTTTCAAGTTTTGGTTGTGTTTCTTCTGATTCTATATTGGTTGTTGTAAACGCTAAACCAACCGCTAATTTTGGTTATATAAATAATATTTGTTTAGGAAACCCAACCCCTTTTACTGATTCTTCTTTAATTACTGTGGGTACAATTACCCGCTGGAATTGGAATTTTGGCGATGGAAACACAAATACGGTTCAAAATCCAGGTAATACCTATGCAGCTCCTGGTACTTATTTAGTTACTCTCCAAGTAATTTCTGATTCTGGTTGTACAGATAATATTGTAAAATCTATAACGATAAACCCTGAGTCAATTGTTAATTTTTCTTATATACCTGTGTGTGTTGGTGATACAATGAAATTTAAAGATTTAACCACTATCAACCCTCCAGATTCTATTGTAAGCTGGTTTTGGGACTTTGGGGATGGAAATACGTCAACTTTAAAAAATCCATCTCATGTTTATGTTGGAAATACTCAAACTTATTTGGTGAGGTTAACTGTTACCTCCAAATTTGGATGTATTAACGATACTTTAATTCCCGTTTCTCATTTGCCTGTTCCAGTATTTAATTATGGCCCGCAGCTTTTTGCTTATTGTGAAAAAGATCCTGTTCAGTTTTACGATAGTTCTACTATCGCTCCACCAAGTTCAATTGTTGGTTGGGAGTGGTACTTTAGAGATGGGTATAATTCTTTTATTCAAAACCCTGTTCATACTTATGATTCTGCAGGCTCGTACAAAGTAAAAATTAGAATCACTACTTCTGATGGTTGTGTGTTCTATGATTCGCTTCCTGCACCAATTATTATTTATCCTAATCCTATTGCAAATTTTGATCCTATTCCTAATTCTGTATCTGTATTTAGACCTGAGGTTTATTTTAATAATACCTCTTCTGGAGCAACAAATTGGAGTTGGAGTTTTGGAGATGGAACTACTGGTTTTGGATTTGACCCAACTCATTTATATCCCAATGTAGTAGGGACTTTTTCAGCTACTCAATATGCTTATTCAGACTTTGGTTGTGTCGATTCTATTACAAAGAATATTATAATAAAAGATGAGTTTACTTTATATGTTCCTAATTCTTTTACACCTGAAAAAGAGACAAATAATGAGTTTAGAGTTTATGGTTATCAGATAAAAAATTACAGTATAAAAATATTTAACCGTTGGGGTGAATTAATTTTTGAATCAAACGATCCATCTGAGGCATGGGACGGAACTTATAATGGAACTAAATGCGAAATGGATGTGTATGTATATCAAATAATTTCGCGTGATTTAAAAGGGAATGATTACGAAAAAACTGGTCACATTAATTTAATTAGATAATAAAAAAGGGATTATGAAAATTCATAATCCCTTTTTAAAATTGTTTTATTGATTTTTATTAATGGGTGATTTTCTCAAAAGCATCTTCAAAATCAACTTTATTCTTAATAAACTCTATTGTTTGAGCATAAAGTTCATCCGTTCTCTCTTCTGAATACCCTAATCCTATTGCAAATCTGTGAATCAACTTATCTTGTTTTTCTCCTATTATTCCATCAACAAGCATCATCTGAATAAGCCTGAAAAATCTTTTGTACCTATCTTCCCTACTTGTAGGAGGGTTGATTGCATGTTTTCCTATATTCTTAATTATTGCATCAAGTTCTTCATTTGATATACTTAATCTCTTTGCAAATTTTTCAAGTAAATTTCTTTCTTCTTCTGTTATTTTTCCATCAGTTAAAGCTACTTCAACTAGGTTTTCTAAGTGTGAGTGATTTCTTGTTTGTTGTCCGCCTTGGTATGCGTCTGATATTGACATGGTAAATGCTTTTTAAAATTTTTTTTACAAATATATTTTATTTTTCATTTAATTCTAACTTAAAACCTACTCCATGAATGTTATTTATATTAATAGATTCTAAACGAATATCCTGATGGTGCAATTTGGCCAAATCATTCATTGCAGCAGAAAACCCCGCCGCATAAGTTTTATTAGGATTAGTTAACTTAGTGTGTAAGGCTTGCTTATTACTCATTAATAATTGAATGGTTTCTAGCTTATCTGCCAATTGCCTGTCTACTTTACGCGCAGCTAACTGGGCCGTCAGTAAACTTAGTTCATCGGTATGTTTACTGTTTTCTTGCTGTAAAACAGATAATTTTTCTTTAAGGTTTTGCTGAGTGTAGTTCGCTTGTAAAACCCAAGCTAACATAGCCAAAAAAAATACCCCCCAAACAATAACAACACGAGGCAAAGTTAATGTTACTTTTTCAGGCAGTAATTCAGGTTGTAATAAATTAATAGAAAGTTTATTAGCGCTATTATTTAAAGCAGTGTTAACTGACATGCTTAAGCTCCTGAGACTGTTCAGCAACACTAGCTGGTGCCATAACCGCCCCAATAGCACACGCATACTCGCGATGCTCACGATAAGCTTCAGGGAGTGTTAACAAGCTAACTGGCATGTGAGAGTTTTCAGCTAATTTGCGTGCAAAAAAGCTCTCTAGTTCAATAGGCAATAACACTTTAATTTCTTTAATTGGCGCTTGTTTTAATTGCCGCTCAAAATAATCTGAAGAGCGTTGAATTTCTAATGCTAAATTATCAATCGCTGTCATTGTTAATTCATCTTCTGTTTTACTCGCTATTTGGCTAAAGCCCCGAAGTCGACGATGAAAATATAACTTCCCTTGTTTAACAATCAACAGAGTTATTTCTTCATTAGGCTGCTGGCATACGAGTAAACAAGCATCATTTTGTATTGGTAATAAATTAGCAAAGGCAAATTCTTCAATGGTAATACTGGCAACTTTCATACTACCTGTATTGAGTACTGAAACTATCTTTTTCAATTCATTAAGAGGTGAACAGACTACATTAATTTTTTCTTTACCACCTGCCAGTATCGGGCCATCAAAATAATCTAGCACCATATTATCGGGTGATATGCTGACAAGATCTTTCACTTGCCATTTTAACGCCCCATTAATTTCATCTTTGGGTACATCGGGTTTATCAACTTGCACTATTTGTGACTGCGCAGCATTTAACACTAGGTGACATTCACAAGATAAATTAAATTGATTATTCAATTTATCTATCACACTAGCAAAATCAAACGATTCTACCGTTCTTTTTTCAAAGATAATTTTGTTTGAGCTTGCTAATTCAGGGTTAGAAGCATCTTGCATCGGAGGAAGAATACATAAACCTAAAGATTTTTGCTGTAGAGAAATTCCAACCAACTGCTCTGATTGTTGTTTTGAAAAAATATTACTTATCTGCGTTAATAAAGACATGTATCAGTGCTATTATTATTAATAATAAAATACTAAAAAAGTATTCAAAAGAAGTACTTCTAACAATATCCTTTATTAGCGTTCTCCTGCAAGTTTTTTCGCTGATTTATTAACGGTTTTACCTGCATAGTTTATCTATTATGACCACTTTATCAGAACTTCAACCACTGCATCATCCATTATTTGTTCAATATGACGTTCAAGTTCACGTAAAGCGTGATGACAATATTCATCCTATTATCTCAGGGAATAAATGGCGTAAGCTTAAATACAATTTAGCGCACATCGTACAAAACAAGAATTTTAACGGTGTCATTAGCTTTGGAGGTAGCTACTCTAATCACATACACGCCTTAGCTTTTGCTTGTTTTCAAAAGAACATTCCTTGTATGGGGATTATTCGTGGTGAAAAAAGCTATGCCGATAATTTCACCTTAACTTGGGCAAGGCATTGGGGCATGAAATTATACTTTGTTGATAGAAAAACCTATCGACGTCGACATGATGCTGATTATTTAATGCAACTTCAACAAGAGTTTCCACACAACTTTATTGTGCCTGAAGGTGGCAGCAACAAACTTGCGCTAACAGGCGTTGCTGAAATAATAACAGAATTAAATCAGCAAGCAGATTATGACACCCTAATAACACCGGTTGGTAGTGGTGGCACACTAGCGGGGTTGATCACTGGAGATATTAATACAGTCACTAGCCCACATAAAATCTTAGGCATAGCAGTATTAAAAGAGGCTGATTATCTAGTTGATACAATTCAATCATTGCTACCTACATCAGCGAAACAACATAATGATTGGCAGTTGTTTACTCACTTTCATCGTGGTGGTTATGCCAAGTTTAGTCCGGTAGATGCTGCGCGTATACTCGAATTCAACCAAATAACAGGCGTAAATTTTGAACCCGTATATTCAGGAAAAATGATCTTAGCGCTACTCGACTTACTCGAACAAGGCTATTTTCCCAAAGGTGAGCGAATCGTCTTATTACATACAGGTGGCATGCAGGGTGTTGGGGGCATGATCGAGCGTGGTATTTTACCCGCTGACCAATGGCCAATGCCTGAGCAAGCAAACGGTTAACACCATAAAACACCTGTAAACGAGATTTAAATCGCTCAGGAGAACAAATGATAACGTGGGTACAAGCGCGAACAAGTTCCCGCCTACAAAGAGATATTGTAAAAGCACTCATATTTTCTGTAGGCGGAATTTTAATCGCGCTAAAACAAAAAAAACCGTAACAACTTAGGCTGTTACGGTTTTATACAAACTTTTTATCTTTATTACTAAGTTAAAGCCGATCTTATTTGGCCACTCACCGCGCCCATATCTGCTCTACCTTGCATTAAAGGTTTTAATACTGCCATTACCTTACCCATGTCAGCCATTGAGGCGGCACCAGTATCTGTAATAGCCTTATTAATTAAATCGTTAATTTCTGCCGTTGTTAATGGCTGAGGAAGAAAAAACTGTAAAGCATTCACTTCTTCGGCTTCTTTTGCAGCTAATTCATCACGACCACCGTCAGTAAACATTTTAATAGACTCTTTACGCTGCTTAACCATTTTGGTTAATACGGCAATAATGTTGTCATCAGTTGCTTCAGTATCATGATCAATTTCTGCTTGTTTAACTGCAGATAATGCCATACGGATAACACCAAGACGTAATTTGTCTTTGGCTCGCATGGCATTTTTCATTTCATCTTTGAGTTGTGCTAGAAGTGACATCTAATTCAGCTCACTCTTTCTAAAGGAAAGACTACTAAGGGTTCTTTAAAAGAATCTTAGTACATGCGAACGTGGCGTGCGTTCTCACGAGAAACTTTTTTCGCAGCACGTTTAACAGCAGCTGCTTTTTTACGTTTACGTTCCCAAGTTGGCTTTTCATAACATTCGCGACGACGAACTTCTGAAAGGATTCCTGCTTTTTCACATGAACGTTTAAAACGACGTAATGCAACGTCAAATGGTTCGTTTTCTCTTACTTTAATTACTGGCATGTACTGTTTTACCTTAGTTAGAAATCTATATAAATCGGTGTCTGATTTCAGCTAAATAGCCTCATCTTCACCCACTCTATTAAAAATTGGTGACGTATTCTAATGCGAAGCCGTAGTGCTTGTAAAGTTTTATTGCAGATAAGGTGGATAAAGGTAGTGAATTTCGTTTATCGCAGGTAAAATCTGCCGAAATAAGTAATTATACTGACTAAAGTTAACTGATTTATGTTTATTTTAGGTAAGTTCACTAGGATATTAAGACATTATGCGCATTTTGGGGATTGAAACTTCTTGTGATGAAACAGGAATTGCTATTTACGATGATAAGCAAGGTATTATGGCGCACCGTTTATATAGTCAAATCGCTGTTCATGCCGATTACGGTGGCGTAGTGCCAGAGTTAGCTTCTCGAGATCATGTGCGTAAAACTATCCCACTTATTAGAGAAGTATTAGCTCAAGCCAATTTAACCCCTCAAGATTTAGATGGTGTTGCTTATACAGCAGGCCCTGGTTTAGTTGGGGCTTTGTTAGTGGGATGTTCTATCGGTAGAAGCTTAGCTTATGGTTGGGATTTACCTGCTGTGCCTGTGCATCACATGGAAGGGCATTTACTTGCGCCGATGTTGGAAGAAGACGTCCCTGAATTTCCTTTTGTTGCGCTATTAGTGTCGGGCGGTCATACGATGTTAGTTAGGGTAGACGGTATTGGGCAATATGAACTATTGGGTGAATCTGTTGATGATGCCGCAGGTGAAGCCTTTGATAAAACCGCTAAATTGTTAGGGCTTGATTACCCGGGCGGCCCTGCGTTAGCTAAAATGGCGGAAAAGGGAACGAAAGGGCGATTTAAACTACCACGCCCTATGACTGACAGACCAGGGTTAGATTTTAGCTTTAGTGGATTGAAAACCGCAGCTGCTACCACCATTCGTAAAGAAGAAATGGATGAACAAACCCATGCAGATGTTGCTTATGCGTTTCAAGAAGCGGTTGTTGATACCTTAGCAATAAAATGTAAACGCGCATTAAAGCAATGTGAACTGAAACGTTTGGTTATTGCTGGTGGTGTAAGTGCCAATACAGAACTGCGAGAGAAGTTGGCGACAATTACCGCTAAATTAGGAGGGCAAGTTTATTACCCTCGACCTGAATTTTGCACAGATAACGGTGCGATGATTGCCTATGCGGGAATGCAGCGTTTGAAGTCGGGCGTATTTGCTGATTTATCATTTAAAGCAACGCCACGTTGGCCGTTAGATACTTTGCCAGCAATTTAAACGGTTTATCCTTTAATATTTCTTTGATATTTTTGGCTCTGTGCCTTTGAGCAAACGCAATAGGTTTGCTCTATGCCTTACTACTATTAATATTGACAGCATTATAACCGGGTAAGTATAAAGTGGTTTTAATAACCACGTATAAAATGGCGCTAAGCTTACGGTAATAATGGCGGCTAAACTTGAATAGCGAGTTGTTTTAGCGACAAAATACCAAGTAAATACCAGCAAACCCGCTAAATCTAATCCTATGGGTAATAACACGCCAAATGCTGTGGCAACGGCTTTTCCGCCTTTAAAATCAAAAAATAGAGGGTACATGTGGCCTAAGCAGGCAGCTAGTGCTATTGCACCAAGGTGTAAAGGCTCAAGACCAAAGAAATAAGCTCCCCAAACAGGAATGGTGCCTTTTAATATATCAAATACTAATACGGTTGCGGCGGTGCGTTTATTACTAATGCGTAAAACGTTGGTTGCACCAGGATTATTTGAACCTTGGGTGCGGGGATCGGGTAATTTGAGAATACGACAAATAACAATGGCGCTAGAAATAGAGCCTAGTAAATATGCAAGGCACATTAATGCAAGCGTTAACAGCCACATGAGTAGTTTCTATCCATGAAAATAAGTACCATTGTTTATAATCAAGTTCCTAGCCAATAGACAATAAAAATCTGAAGTATCCCTATTCTATCTCTTACTTTGCTAGTTTTTCTACTCCTTGGCAGGTAAACTCGCTTTTATTTTTAAATTTTCGTTAATTATTTGCCTATTTGATGGTGAATAATACGGTTAAGCTGTTATTAAAGTGAGACTTTTCATGGACAAAGTGTTTATTCAAGGGCTTAGTATTCAAACGACTAGTGGTTTTTATCCTTGGGAAAAAGAAATTAAGCAAACTTTAGTTATCGACCTTACAATGGGGTGGAACACTAAGCGTGCCGCTGAAAATGACGAACTAGCAAAAACATTAGATTATGCACAAATATCAGAAAAAGTGGCTGAATTTGCTAATAATAACCCTGTTGATTTGATTGAAACCTTAGCCGAAAGGCTGGCGAACTATTTAATGGAAAGCTATCACATACCGTGGCTAAAATTAAAGGTAGGAAAACCGGGTGCTGTACATAATGCAATTACTGTTGGTGTTGAAATTGAACGAGGCCATCAACAGTAATGACCGACATTTATATTTCTCTCGGCAGTAATGTAAATCGCTTAGACAATGTTAAAGCGGGCTTAATTGCATTAACTGCGGAATTTGGTAGCTTAACGTTATCATCTTTATTTGCCAGTCAAGCGGTTGGTTTTGAGGGTGCTGAATTTTATAATATGGTCATAAAAGCCAACACTGAATTGTCGGTTTCTCAAGTTGCTGAAAAGCTTCGCGCTATAGAATTTACTTACGGTAGAGAAGTCGATGCGAAAAAATTCAGCCCGCGAACACTTGATTTAGATTTATTATTATTTGATCAATTAATAATAGAAACCCCCGTACAATTACCACGTGCTGAAATAACAGAAAATGCATTTGTTTTATGGCCATTAGCTGAAATTGCGCCATTGTTAATGCACCCAATTAAACAAAAAAATTACCAGCAGCTTTGGCAGCAATATAATAAAAAGCAACAACTTGAAATTGTGCCTTTTACTTGGCCAGAATGATAATATTTATACTTACTATGGATTGTTAAATGACTACTTTAGAAATATTTTTTCTCGCATTAATTCAAGGATTGACTGAGTTCCTTCCTATTTCGAGCTCTGCTCACTTAATATTGCCGTCTGCCATTTTAGGCTGGCAAGACCAAGGGCAAGCGCTAGATGTTGCATTGCATGTTGGTACTTTACTGGCGGTGGTGCTTTATTATCGTAAAGAAGTTGGCTCTATGGCTGTTTCTTGGTTTGGTAGTATTGGAGTTGGTCCTGAAAAAAATCAACAAACATCGTTTGAAGGTAAACTTGCATGGTGGATTTTATTTGCGTCTATTCCGCTAGGCTTAGCGGGTTTTCTAGGTAAAGACTTTATTGAAGCACATTTACGTAGCGCTGCGGTTATTGCCGCAACTACGTTGATTTTTGGTTTCCTATTAGGTTTCGCCGATATCAAAGCGAAAGAAAACGTTAGTATTGAAAAATTAGGCCTAAGAGGGGCGTTAATCATTGGCCTTTCACAAGTGTTAGCGTTAATTCCGGGGACCTCTCGATCAGGTATTACCATGACATTAGGCATGATGCTTGGATTAACAAAAGAAAATGCTGCCCGTTTTTCATTCTTATTATCAATTCCTGCCATTGTTATGACCGGTGGGTATTTAACTTATAAATTAATTTTCTCTACAGATGCAGTTGATTGGCAAACATTGGGGCTAGGCAGTATTTTAGCCTTTGTTAGTGCGTATGCGTGTATCCATTACTTTTTAATTTTAGTGGGTAAATTAGGCATGATGCCATTTGTAATTTATCGCTTAGTGCTTGGTGTGGGCTTAATTTGGTTTTTAATGGGGTAATTAGCAATATTAAGTTAGCCAGCTTGTAACTCAGCTGGCTAACTTGAAGTACACTTTTTAAGAGTTCATCGACAGTTAAATAAAATTAACTAAGCTGCGCTATTATGAACATGTACATCGCGTTGTGGGAATGGAATTTCAATGCCTTCTCTATCAAAGGCAATTTTCAACGCTTCATGGGTTTCAAAGTAAACAGGCCAATAGTTTTCAGAAGCACACCATGGGCGCACTGTTAAATTAATTGAACTGTCAGCGTGAGCAGAAATAAATACATCAGCTTCAGGATCTTTCAGTATTAATTCATTTTGATTTAATGTATCTCTAACCACTTTCTTCGCTCGAATTACGTCATCTTTATAGCTAATGCCAAAAGTCATATCTACGCGACGAATAGGCTCTGCAAATATATTTTTAACGCAACCATTTGACAATAAACCATTAGGAATAAAAACTTGTTGATTGTCTAACGTTTTAATAAAGGTATTAAAAATTTGAATTTCTTGAACAATACCAACATAACCTTGCGCTTCAATAACATCGCCTACTTTGAACGGTTTGAAAAATAATACTAAAACACCGCCAGCTAAGTTAGATAAACTCCCTTGCAGCGCTAATCCAACCGCTAAACCAGCGGCGCCCAGCACAGCGATTAGTGATGCTGTTTCAACCCCGACCATTGAGGCGAAAATAATTAATAGTATGGCTTTTAGGCAAATATTAATAAAACTATGTAAAAATTTTTGTAGCGTTACTTCTACTTTAGCTTTTTGCATCG
>CAKZNB010000021.1 GCA_937129365.1 uncultured Flavobacteriales bacterium | reverse complement strand
CAAATAAAAAGAATCCTTGTTGTCAAGTTTACTTTCAATCCGTGTTACTAAAGCTTTTAGCTCTTCGCTATTTTCAGAAAAATCGCTCATAATAAACGTGTTAGATTACAAAACCACCTGTATTACTTTTTTAGTTTCAAAAAACTCCTCTTCATAAAAGTCAGAAAGTGAATATGAATTATACTCTTTATTTACTTCGCTTAACTCTTCCTTCAAATCTCCGCCTTTAAGATACAAAATTCCATTTGGTATAGTGTTAAAACTTGGTCTTTTTATATTCATTTTTATCCATCCAATAAAAGGATACAATTGAGTAACTGCCCTACTCACTACAAAATCATATTTACCAGTAATTAGTTTCGCATTTATGTGTTCCCCCTTCACATTTTTAAGCCCCAGTTCCTTCGCTACTTCATTGACTACTTTAATTTTTTTACCAATCGAATCCACGAGATGAAATTTACATTTTGGGAACAAAATAGCCAAGGGTATACCAGGAAACCCTCCTCCTGTTCCAACATCTAATATTGATGTCCCTTGCTTAAAATCAATCACTTTGGCAATTGCTAAAGAGTGCAGAACATGGCGTTCGTAAAAATTATCCATGTCTTTTCTACTTATAACATTAATCTGGGCGTTCCACTCTTCATAAAGTGGCTTTAACTGTTCAAGCTGTTTTATCTGAATATCTTCCAAATTTGGAAAATAATATGTAATTCGTTCTAGTTTCAAATTAAATGTGATCCATTTTAGGTTTTATTACTTCCTCCAATGTTTTTCGAGCTCTGAACAATTGGGCTTTAACAGTTCCCAAAGACAAATCCAATTCTTTGGAAATCTCATCGTAGGACAACCCCTTAAAATACCGCAATTCAATAAGTTCCTTATATTGAGGTTTTAGTTCGGCTACCAATTCTCGCATCATTTTGAACTTTTGATTTCTGATAGCATCCTCTTCAGGGTTTCTTCCTGTTGAAGGTAAAAAAATAAAAGGTGCACCTTCATCTTCAAAACTTTGGTCAATAGAAGTTGTGTCCATTTTCTTTTTTCTCAAAAAATCAATGCAATTATTTGAAGCAATTCTAAATAACCAGGTACTGAATGCATACTTTGGAGAATATTGCTCAAGATTCATGAATGCTTTACCAAAAGCTTCAATTGTAAGGTCTTCAGCATCGTCTTTATTTCTTACCATTTTTAAAAGCATGAAATAAATAGAATCCTTGTAACGAGACATTAATTCCGTGTAAGCCGAATCGTCTTTTTTATCTATAGCTCTTTGAATGAGTTCAAAATCTCCTTTGGCCTTTTTTGAAAAATTATCTCCTAACAATCTAAATCTTGTTTATTACAACTAAAAATATGAAAAAAATAAATGAATTTCACAAAATTAACAAAGTACTTACAAACTATAAATTGTTATTATATTTATTTCAATCCTTTCAAAAGTATTAGTTTTGTCAACATTCAATAAACCAACAAAACATGGATTTTAATTTAATCACCACGGACAAAGATTCCCGAGCTAGAGCTGGACTTATAAAAACAGATCATGGTGAAATTGAAACTCCTATTTTTATGCCTGTAGGAACTGCTGGAACTGTAAAAGGAGTTCATCAAAGAGAGTTAGACGAGGACATTCAAGCTCAAATAATTCTTGGAAACACCTATCATTTATATTTGAGACCAGGACTAGATATTTTGGAACAAGCTGGCGGACTTCACAAATTTAATGGTTGGGAAAAACCAATTTTAACCGATTCTGGTGGTTATCAAGTTTATTCTTTATCCGAAAGGAGAAAAATTATTGAAAAAGGAGTTGAATTCAAATCTCATATTGATGGTTCCAAACATTTTTTCACTCCAGAATACGCCATGGATGTTCAGCGAGTAATCGGAGCAGATATTATCATGGCTTTTGATGAATGTACTCCTTATCCTTGCGAATATGGCTATGCAAAACGCTCAATGGAAATGACTCACAGATGGCTAAAAAGATGTTGTACCAGATTTGATGAAACGGAATCAAAATATGGATATAACCAGACACTTTTCCCAATTGTGCAAGGAAGTGTGTATGATGATTTAAGAGAACGCTCGGCAGAATTTATTGCCAGTATGGATAGAGAAGGAAATGCAATTGGTGGACTTTCGGTAGGTGAACCTGCCGAAGATATGTACAAACACACTGATATTGTTACTCGCATTTTACCAGAAGATAAGCCTAGATATTTAATGGGAGTTGGAACCCCAATTAATATACTGGAAACTATTGCATTAGGGATTGATATGTTTGATTGTGTAATGCCAACTAGAAATGCCAGGAATGGAATGTTATTTACTAGTGAAGGATTCATAAATATTAAAAATAAAAAATGGGAAGCAGATTTTTCTCCTATTGACCCAAACGGAACTTCCTACGTAGATTCCTTTTACAGCAAGGCTTATTTGAGGCATTTAGTTATTTCTAAAGAAATTTTGGGAGCACAAATTGCCAGCATACACAATTTATCGTTTTATATTTGGTTAGTGAAAGAAGCTAGAAAACATATTATTGCGGGAGATTTCCACTCTTGGAAAACTGAAATGGTGCGTAAAATGGCAACTAGATTGTAAATCATGCTCAAAACCATAGACAAATACATCATCAAAAAAGTATTGAAAACTTTCGTTTTCTCAATACTAGCTGTATTATGTATTATTGTGGTTTTTGATATCTCAGAGAAAATTGATGATTTTCTTAAAACCAATTTATCTGTATTAGATTTAGTCACTGAGTATTATAGTGGTTTTGTAGTGTATATCGGAAATATGTTTTTTCCACTGTTTGTTTTGATAACCATTGTGATGGTGACTTTAAAACTAAATCAACGAAGCGAAATTACCGCTATATTGAGTACTGGAATAAGTTTTAACAGATTATTGCTTCCATTTTTTGTTGCAGTTGGTGTAATTGTGGCTTTTTCATTTTTTATCAACTTTGTGATGCTACCCAAAGCCAATCAAAAAAGATTAGCCTTTGAAAATGTACATACCAACTACGCGTCAATATTATCAGGCGTACATTTTGAAATAGAACCAGGCACAATCGTTTCTTACAAATCCTACAATTTCAAAGAAATGAAATCTGTGACTGAGTTGTGGATTGATAATTATGAAAAGAGCGATGATAATGTATGGAAATTAAAGTCTACATTAAATGCAAATTATGCATACGGAGACAGTACAACTACATTTTTTAGTTTAAAAAATGTAACCGAAAGATACTTATTAGACAATGGAGATAGTGTTGTAAAGCATTTGAGTTTAGACACCAATTTAACTTTTGGATTAAAAGATTTAGGGCAAAGAAATGAGGTTATTTCTACTATGTATTATGATGAATTGTTAGCATATCGTGACAAAGAAAAAGGGAAAGGATCTGCAATTGTGCCTTATGTAGAAATTGAAATTTATTCGCGAACAGCCAACCCGCTTTCTTTATTTATATTAGCTCTATTGGGAGTTTGTATTAGTATTTCTCCAGCCAGAAGTAAAGTGGGACTAACCATTTTACTTGGAATTGGCTCTGTAGCTTTATACTTTGTATTCAACAGATTCGCAACAGTTTATGCCACCAATTCTGGTTTAAATACATTTCTAGCTGTTTGGATTCCTAATATCATTTTATTAGTCTTTGCCCTCTACTTATATTGGAGGACTCCGAAGTAAAATCCATAAAAAACCCCGAAGAAAAAAAATCTTCGGGGTTTTACTTTCAATAAAAGTCTAATTGTTCATCAACTTACTTAGCGATCCCAATCGCTCTTTTCTCACGAATTACAGTAACTCTAACCTGGCCAGGATAAGTCATATCCGTTTGTATTTTCTGAGAAATCTCAAAGGCTAATTCATCAGCTCGTTTGTCAGAAACTTTTGCACTTTCTACCATTACTCTCAACTCTCTTCCTGCTTGTATAGCAAATGCTTTGCTTACTCCATCATATCCTAATGCAGTAGTTTCAAGGTCTTTTATTCTTTGAATATAAGACTCTACAACCTCTCTTCTTGCTCCTGGTCTTGCACCTGAAATAGCATCACAAACCTGTATGATTGGAGAATACAAAGTAGTCATTTCCATCTCATCGTGGTGAGCACCAATAGCATTTACTACGTCTGGTTTTTCTCCGTATTTCTCAGCCCATTTAGCACCAAGTATTGCGTGTGGCAATTCTGGCTCATCTTCAGGAACCTTTCCAATATCATGCAATAATCCAGCTCTCTTAGCAGTTTTCGGATTCAATCCTAATTCACTTGCCATAGTAGCACATAAATTAGCTACTTCCCTTGAGTGTTGTAGTAAGTTTTGCCCATAAGAAGAACGGTATTTCATTCTACCAACCAATTTAATTAACTCTGGATGCAATCCATGAATACCTAAATCAATACAAGTCTTTTTACCAGTTTCGATAATTTCTTCGTCAAGAGCTTTTCTTGTTTTCTTTACAACTTCCTCAATTCTTGCTGGGTGGATTCTTCCATCCGATACTAATTGGTGAAGTGACAGCCTTGCAATCTCTCTTCGTATTGGGTCAAAACAAGAAAGAATAATTGCCTCTGGCGTATCATCTACAATAATCTCAACTCCAGTAGCTGCTTCTAAAGCTCTAATATTTCTTCCTTCTCGTCCAATGATTCTACCTTTTACCTCATCACTTGGGATGTTAAAAATAGAGACAGAATTCTCAACTGCTTTCTCCGTAGCAACTCTTTGTATAGATTGAATCACAATCTTTTTAGCTTCTTGATTCGCAGAAAGTTTTGCTTCATCAGCAATGTTTTTGATATAAGCCATTGCATCCGTTTTAGCTTCATCTTTCAATGCCTCTACCAATTGTGCTTTTGCTTCATCTTTACTATATCCAGAAAGCTTCTCCAGTTCATTCACTTGCTTTTCTTGCCTTTTAGAAAGATCTTCTCTTTTGGTATTTACAACCTCCAGTTGAGTTTCAAGCTCTTTCTTAATCCTATCAAGTGATTTTTCTTTTTTAGAGGTTTCTTCAAGTTTTTGAGAAATTTGTTTCTCCTTACTTTTAATTCTATCCTCAGCCGATTGAATCTTACGATTCTTATCATTCACTTGAGATTCATGCTTTTCTTTAAGTGCTAAAAATTTTTCTTTGGCTTGCAGAATTTTCTCTTGTTTTATAGTCTCTTGCTTATCTTTCATGTCAGCAAGCATGTTGTCTTTTTCTTTTTTCAAAAGACCTTTAGAAAACATGAACACTGCTATTCCACCAATTACAAGACCAATAATGGCTCCAATTAGTATGCTTAATACATCCATTTTTTAATTATTTTACGTTTAACAATAAAACAATTTCTCTAGAAAAGTATGGGTTGATTTAGGCGAGTGCTTCTTCCAATTTACTCAAAATTTCATCCAATTGTATGGAGTTATCTTGTGCATTAGCTGGCTCAGCTTTTGGTGTATTTTGAAGTTTTGTTGCGTACTCTAAGCAAGTCATAGCAAGCAAATCTTGCGAATCACTAATTTTATATTGAATTTTAAGTTTCATGATGTTTTCAGCTATTTTCTCTGCTGAAGCTTCCACCGTTTTTTCCTCGCTATCCGATACAGTAAGCGGGTAAACTCTATCTCCAATTTTTATTTTAATGTTCTTCTGACTCATTAAACACCTTTATATTAACTCTTGAGCAATGTCAAACATTCCTCAATCTCCTTTATCATTCCATTGATTTTAGCCTCATCAAGATTATTAATCGTTGCAGGCTCATTCCCATCAATTGTTTTTAAATTCTCTACTTTCATTTCCAGTGTAGAATACTTTTTTTCCAAATTACCTTTTTCCTCTTTAAGCGACTTATTCTCTTCTAGCAAACGCTCAACTTCAGATTGTTTCTGATTTTTGAGGGCTATTAGCTCACTTATTTTTTGAGAAATTTGGTCTAATTTTTGGTCTTCAATACTCATATCTACTTTTAATGAAGAGATTAAGCGAATTTACTAATACTAATTTAAAACTGCTAATTTTATTATTAATTTATGATTAATGCAAAGTGGATAACTTTTTTGAAATTGAGAAATAAAACCTCTCAAAACTTTATTTTTGTTTTATGAGAAATACCAACACTTCCTTTTTATTCATTGCTATACTAATCGCTTTATTTTCAACTAATAAAGCAACCAGTCAAAAAACTGTTTATCCACAAAATTTCCGTTCGCCAATGGATATTTCGCTGATTGTTGCAGGGAATTTTGGAGAGGTGCGTTCCAATCATTTTCATACAGGGATTGATTTTAAAACCCAAGGTGTAGAAGGTAAAAATATTTATGCCATTGGCGATGGATATGTTTCTCGAATTTCTTATTCGCATTATGGGTACGGAAAAGCCTTGTACGTAACCCACCCAAATGGCTACACCAGTGTGTATGCACATCTTTCTAAATTCAACAAACCGATTGGCAAATATGTGAAAGAACACCAATATTCCATTCAAAAAGAAACCTTTAATGTGTATTTAGATTCGAATGAATTACTAGTAAAAAAAGGAGAGATTATTGCAAAAAGCGGAAATTCTGGAAGTTCTGGAGCACCACATTTACATTTCGAAATCCGCGAAACAGAAAGTGAACATCCTATGAATCCTTTGCTATTTGGCTATAAAATTTCGGACAGTAAAAAACCGATGATTAACAACTTAAAAGTCTATCCGCTGGATGATTTTTCGCTGGTAAATGGAAAACAAAAACCAACCATTATTCCTGTAAAGAAGAATAAAAACGGGACTTATTACCTTCCCAAAAAAATTACCGCCTACGGAAATATTGGCTGTGCCCTCCACTCTACCGACAGGTTAAATGCACGAAACATTTGCGGACTGTATTCCTTAGATTTATCAGTAAATGGCACTCATTTGTTTGGACACAAAATGGATGAATTGGATTTTTCAACTAGTCGTTACGTCAATCATCATGTGGATTACCCAAGGCACAAACAATACAACAATTCGTTTCACAAATCTTTTTTGAAAGGAAATAACATGCTCAATATCTACAATCAAGTAAATGATGGATTTACTAATATTGAGCATGATTCTAACTACAGATTTAATTATGTAGCCAAGGATTTTGCAGGGAACACATCAAAATTAAACTATACAATTAAAGGAGATTCTTCGGGATTTACGAAAATTACAAGTGAAGAAACCGCTTGTGATAATTACTTTAGGCACAACGAATCAAACCTATTAGAACAAAATGGATTTTCTGCCATGATGACTCCAAATACTCTATATGAAGATTTGTGTGTGGATTATAGAACTCAAAAAAGCACCTCATATCTTTCAGACATTCACACTTTTGGAACTCGCTATGCAGGAATTCAAAAAACTTATAAAGTGGTTTTGACACCAAATAAAAAAATTGATTCCATCTATCATGATAAATTATTAATTGTATTGATTGATGAAAAAGGAAGAATTGCCGACCGTGGTGGGGATTTCCAATTGGGAACTGTGACAACTAGAGTAAAACAATTTGGAAAATTTGCCATTTCGATTGATACTACTAAACCGGTATTGAAATTACTTTCTGACACAAGTAAACTAGCCCAAAAAAGCACTTTAGTTTTCAAAATTGGAGACAACCTTTCTGGAATTCAAAGTTACAATGCTACTCTTGATGGGGAATGGATTTTGACTGAGTACAAACGCAAAAAAGCTCGGTGGTATGTTTCATTATTCGAAGTTGAAAACTTAACTTCTGGGACTCATACTTTACAAATAGAAGTGGTTGATGAAATAGGGAATTCTAATTTTCAGAGGATTGAGATTAAAGTGAATAAATAAAAAAATTATTTATTCATCTGTCAGGTTGAGCGGAGTCGAAAACCCTATTCATAAGTCATGCTGAACTTGATTCAGTATCTCTATTCATTGAAATATTACCTGAGAATATCTCTAAATATTAATTACTCAAAAACCAATGAGTGTAATTAACGTGAAATATTCTTCGTTAGATCTTGAATCAAGTTCAGGATGACACGCGTTATTTTTTTTAGACTCGATTTCTCGAAATTATTTCGAAAAAGGAAATCTTTAATAAGCTTTTCAAATCTTAGTCCTAACCCTCTTCCAATCCTTAATTTGCCAATTGGTATAACAAGTTGCTACATGATTTTTCTCCGAATCATGGAGTTTCACTTCGCACTTTTTGTAAGTTACTCCTTCTTTTTCTAACGCAGTTTTTGTTTCTTCAACCTGCTCTTGAGTTAATTCAAAATATGCAGTTACATCACTTTTGGCTTGGTAATGAAACTTGATTTCAAGAGATTCCATGATTAGGCGATAGTCTTTCATTCCTAGTTTGTAAAGCAAAACCAATCCTGTGCAAAACTCAGCACAAGTAGCCAATCCACAAGCATGAATTCCTTTAATATGATTATGATTTATTTTCCATTTAGGGATTTTAGTAGTGAAAGAATCTTCTTTTATTTCTACAATTTTAATCCCATGAGGGCGATTAAACGGAATAAACCGCTGTAACCCAAAATTCAATTTCCACATTCCAAATGAGGAATTCTTGGCTTTTTCGACTATTTTAGTAAAATTCATAATGAAAGTTCGCTAGTGCACACTATTTAAAAAATAATTCCGTATTAAAGATATGAAAAGTAATAAAAGAAATATAATCGCAGTTGCACTTATGGCTATTTTTCTTGTAGGAGTAAGTTGCACAGCTTCCAAATCTTCAAGAAAATGTGATGGCACAAAAGGGAAGAAAACTAGGATGGGGACGATTTGATAACCTTTAATTTATAAATATCACCTTACGATATTTAACTGTCTGTTTATTAATGTTTTTAGATTTTTTTATATAAATTTAAATGTAATAAAATTTCATATTATGAAAAGTCTAATTCTTGTTTTACTTATACTAACCAGCCCTTTAATTATAAAAGGTCAGGAAATTGCAAAAGAAAAAAAATGGACAATAGGAATTAACACCCTTTCGTTTGGAAACAACAATGAAATAGCGGGGCTAAAGATTGGAAATGGTGTGATTTTAAAAAGAAAACTAAACCCTTTTACACTGAGATTAGGGGTTGAATATGCTTTCGACTCTTATTTTTCTGACCCAAATGACCCAGAAACCAGAAAGCCTGATGCACTTAACTTTCAAGGCAACTCAAATCAATTTTTATTAAAAATTGGAGTTGAAAAATCCTTATACTCATACAAATTTGCTTCAGCCTATGCAGGTATAGATTTATATGGCAGCAGAAAATATTCAAACCTTGATATGAATGGTGGAATTGCAGGAATTTCACAGAATGAAAAAAGAACTACAAACACCTTTGGGGCTCTACCCTTGGTTGGTTTAGAATTCAAATTAGCAGAAAATTTTTATTTAAACAGTGAATTTAGGTTTGACATTTCTAAAAGTTATATTTCAATAGATGTAACTCATTACAGACCTCCAATAATCTTTGACGATTGGGAAGGAAATGAATCTAATGCAAGTTTTTCGAGTGGATTTGCGATAATCTCTTTGAATTATAAATTCTAGATATTATTTAAAGAAGTTTTACTCAACTTTTACACAACAATCTATAATATTTTGTAATTTTGAACCATTATAAATAACATTCAAAAAAACAATATATTATGACATTAGTAGGAAAAAAAGCACCTTCATTTAGTGCTCCCGCATTGATTAACGGAAACGATATCACTCAAGATTATTCATTAGACCAATTTATTGGGAAAAACGAAGTAATCTTTTTCTTTTACCCAAAAGATTTCACATTTGTTTGCCCTTCAGAGCTTCACGCTTTTCAGGATAAAATTGGGGAATTCGAAAAAAGAGGAGTAAAAGTAGTTGCTTGTTCAACTGATACAGAAGAATCTCACTGGGGATGGGCACAAGTAGAAAAAGGACATGGAGGAATTAAAGGAATTAAATACCCAATTGTAGCCGATACAAACAAAACAATTTCTGACGCTTACGGAGTATTAGTAGGAGAATATACATACGATGATGACGGTATGTTGACTACAACTGGACCAATGATTGCATACAGAGGTCTTTTCTTGATTGATAAAGCTGGAGTTATTCGTCATTCATTGATTAACGATTTACCACTTGGAAGAAACGTAGATGAAGCTATCCGTATGGTAGATGCATTACAATTTACAGAAGAAAACGGAGAAGTGTGCCCAGCAAACTGGAGCGAAGGAAAAGAAGGTATGAAAGCCTCTTTTGATGGAGTTGCAGATTACTTAGCTAAAAACTAAATTTCTAGATGCTAGAACTTAGATTCTAGATATTAGACTTAAATCCTCTCGAGTTTTCGAGAGGATTTTTTTTGCACTCTATTTTGTCATGCTGAATTTATTTCAGCATCTTTATTCATTGAAATATTACTCGTGTAATATTCTCTGTTAGATTCTGAATCAATTTCAGGATGACATAATAAAAAAGGATAAAGACTGATAACAATGAAAATATTAATGGTTTGTTTAGGAAACATTTGTCGTTCTCCATTGGCAGAAGGTATTTTGCAACATAAAGCAAATAAAAACAATCTAAACATTGAAGTAGATTCTGCTGGTACTGCAGCTTATCATGCTGGTAATTTACCAGACGAACGCTCGATTGAAGTGGCAAACAAATACGGAATTGATTTAACTAATCAAAGAGCAAGACAATTTGGAATTACTGATTTTCAAGAATTTGATGTGATTTATGTAATGGATGCGAAGAATTATAATAACATTTTGAAATTGGCATCAACCAGAGAAGATGAGCAAAAAGTTAAATTAATCCTTAATGAGATTGAACCAAACAGTAATTCATCTGTACCAGACCCATATTATGGCGGTAAAGATGGATTTGAAAATGTATACCAAATGCTAGATATAGCTAGTGATAAAATAATTTCTCAACTAATATGAGCAAAGGAACCCTATACCTACTCCCAATAACAATGGGAGAATACAACATGGAAACTACCATTCCGGTTGGTGTGCAAAAAATCATGGACAAAGTGGAAGTATTTATCGTAGAAAATATCAAAACCACACGCAGATATCTGAGAAAAGTAAATCCTACTTACCCCATTGATGATAAAGAGTTTTTTATTATTGATAAAAGAACTTCCACTAAAGATTTAAGAGAGTTTGTGGAGAAATACAAGGACAAAATTATAGGAGTAATGAGTGAAGCAGGATGCCCTGGAATTGCAGATCCTGGGGCCGAAGTTGTGCAAATTGCTCATCAATTGAACATACAAGTAAAACCTTTGGTTGGCCCTTCCTCAATTTTGTTGGCACTGATTGCATCCGGTAAAAATGGACAAAACTTCACCTTTAATGGATATTTACCCAAAGACCGTAGCGATAGAATTAAAACATTAAAAAGTTTGGAACGATTATCGCGGAATGGAATCACACAGGTTTTTATGGAAACTCCGTTTAGGAATAACCATTTAATTGAAGATATTTTGGTGCATTGTGACAACAGTTTAACACTTTGTATTGCCTCAAACATTACTTTGGCTAACGAAAAAATAAAAACCAAAACCATTAGAGATTGGAAAAAACAAACCCCAGATTACCACAAAGATTATTGCATTTTTGTGCTGTAAGCTATTTTAAAATTATGACTCGATTATTATTACTTACTTTATTACTCCCACTCTTTTCTTTTTCTCAGAGAAGCAAAATCACCCTACATAACAAAGGGAGATATGTGACTCAAACCGGTTATTTAGTTGAGGGATACAAAGAAGGGAAATGGCTAAACATTGACCGAAGAGGCGATACTTCTGTTTCTTATTATCAAAAAGACAAACTCATTTTACAAAGAGATTTTATTAAGAAAACATATGGAAAATATAAGGGGAAAACAATAATTTCTAATAGAGACATTAACTATAACAAGTTCTCAAAAAGTGAGTTTTTGCTGAAAATGGCTGAGAATAAAGTCTATGGCTTAGAGAAGAACATCACTTGTCCTTATTATAGTAAACCCTACTATAAATTTTACATTCAAGGAGATTCAAGAGTTACCAAAAGCTTTATCCAACAGTTTGATTTAACGATGTTGCTTTATCCTTTGAAGGATTATTATGGAACAAAATACGATCGAGATTTAAAACCACTACTCCCTCAGTATGGCAAAGTAGATTTTGTATTGGATGCTCGCACAGGAAAAAGAAAAATAAACAATGTTGTAGTGAACTATGGAAGCACTCGTATTTTCCAAAATCCTGAAGAACAAAGACCTCTTAAAGACAATATTAGATATTCAATTGAAGTAAGTGATTCTCATTTTTTTACTGAGAAAACTACTATCACCGTTAAGAAAAACAATAAAACATTATTTATCCAAACATTCGATGCTGGCTTCCCTTCCTCTTATAATTCTTTTCATGATAATGGGAGTAAATATCTTGATATAAATTATTTCAAAGGACTACCTCATGGAGTTTATCAATCCTTTTACGATAATGGCAAATTAATGGTAAGTTGTGAGTTTGATGAAGGGGTATTAAATGGAGATTTCGAAAAATACAACTCAGATGGAACATTAAAATTTCGAGCTCCTTTAACTGATGGGATTTTAGATGGGATTGTATCTGGAGGTGGACAAGCATTATACTTCAAGAATCGTATACTTCAGCAACTCATTAAACTTAATGATAACAAAGAGATAATAAAATGGAAATCTGGTTACAACACAGGCTCAGTGACAAAGTCAGTTAATGAAATAAAAGTGGACCATGTGAGGTACAAATATGATGTTGAGACCAAAAAATATACGGAGTTTAATTATGGAGTTGGAGATTATCATTTTAGGTATGCTAATTACCTGACTCAAAACATGATTATCGTAAATCTTCATAATAATAAGGATAATTGGTTTTCATTGTATGTAACAAATAATCAGGAGATTAAAGATGACATCAATGTAACAGTAGATGGGAAAAACTACCGAAGCGAATCCAAAAAGTTTAAGCTAAAACTCATTGAAAAACATTTCATGAAACTAAGTATGCTAAGGTATCCTGACTTTGTAACTGTAGATGAACGAAAGGTTGGAGACACTTTAATTAAGTCTACATTTTTTCCGAATGGGGTAAAATGCTTGGAAGAAAAATTTGTGAATGGAAAACTAACTGGAACCCGAAAAATGTGGAGTTACGAGGGTAAATTATTACAGGTATCTAACTATTTAAACAACCATAATGAAGGATTATATGTTAGCTACACACCTAAAGGAAAAATAATTGAAAAAGGAAATTATATCTCAGGAACTAAGAATGGCACTTGGTTCAAAAGAGAAAGGGAGGTGAATTACGAATACATTTATGACGATAACAATACCGCTAAAATCATAAAAAGTTATTACGAATCTGGAAAGATAAAATCAATCTACAAAGCATTAGATTCAAACAAAATAAGTGAAGATTTTGATGAAAAAGGAAATAGAATAAAACTAAACATCAGAAACTTTAAGGGAAAACTACATGGAGAATACAAAACCACATACAAAGGAAAAACCTACACAGGTTATTACCTAAACGGATATAAGCATGGTGTTTTCGAAACCTTTAACGAAAAAGGAAAATTAGAAGCTACTCAGAATTATGAGTACGGAAGAATTATAAAAAACCCTACTCGTGAAGAGCGAAATGCTATTTGTAAGTGTCCTCAAGAATTCAACATTATTAATGGAGGTAGTTTTTATAACCCAATGAAAAGTTTTATAAACTACACTGATTTCAGTTTGTATTTTAAAGAGTTACTTTCTATCTCTGAGGAGGAATACAATAAATTTTATACAAGAGGTTTCCAAAATTCTTACTCAAGAAATAATGTGAGTAGGTTTTATGGGTTTGATATGATAGTTCTTTCTTCTAAAAAATCTTTCAAACTTCTGCCTTACAAAGGGGTTGAATTACTCCTTACGCCCTGCCTCAACACGGGAGAAACAGGTTATAGAAATGTGACTTTGAATACCGAAAAACCTCTTGAAGCCTATCGTTATGAATTTGATACGGACGAGCCTTTTGAAATGACTTCAAAAAACATGTTCAAACTATTGTTGGAAATGTCTCGTCAAGATTTTGAAGAGTTTATCTCAAGTAATTATCAAGACATGAACGAATTAGGGGAATTGGTTAAATATCTCAACAAAAAAGGGTTTACTATTCAAAGAGATGAGGATTTATATAAGCAGATTGAACTTATTACTGAATATATTGATGAGAATGACAAAGAAGAGGAATTTTTCCAATTATTCTTTAAAAAAGAGTTTGATTTTGGAAAGCTTGATGAAAAGAAAAATACCAAAGGATACAGAAAGTTTAATTCGGCACTCAACAAATTTTTTAGATCCTCTACAAACCTCTATTCAATAAGTCAAGTAGAAAAGCAGGTACTCACACAAACCGCCAGATTTACCATAAATGGCGGAAGATTTGCAATACAACATCCATTGCTTCTGTTAAACAACAAACCCTCTTCTATTTACTTCAATTGTAAAACCATACAAGCTGAAGAAAAAATTGTGTTTAAAGGAGTTTCAAAAGCCTGTATTGAACCCGATACCAAAATAAAGGGAAGCGATTTAACAATTGAAAGTTTGATAGGATTATCGTTTAATAACCAAAGTTATGGAGACAATATAGAACTCAACTTTATTGGCTATATAAAAGGAATGAGAAAGAGTATTAACTTTCAATTAGACATCAATAGAAGTGAAATTTTAGGATTTATAAAAACCAATCAGTTCTCTGAAAAACAGCTCAAAAAAGTGCTAAAACAAACCAAAGGAAAACTAATAGATAATGACCGAACCATACGATTTGTAGTTGGATAAGATAATTAAACTATTTCATTGCGTTATCCTTAAAGTTTTATCCTTAATTTAGCACATCTATTTGATATAATTATGAAATTAAAACAGTTATTATTTGCCCTTTTTGTGTTGGTTTATTCTACTAATTATGCACAGTACGACCCAGATTACAATGATGGAGATGATGACAATGTTCAAAATCTTGCCTTCAAGGATAGGCTGTATACAGGTGGTAATTTCTGGGCAAATTTTGGAACTTTTACCAATGTGGAAATTTCTCCTTTATTAGGTTACAGAGTTACCAATGAGTATTCTGTGGGAATTGGAGCTAAATACAACTATTTTAAAGACCGAAGACCTCCTGCTTTTTCTACAAGTATGTATGGAGGTAGTGTATTTAACAGGTATATTTTTTTAAGAAATTTTGTAGCTCATGCCGAGTTTGAGATGTTAAACTTGGAAATATTTCAAGCTACTACTTCAAGCGTAACAAGAGAAAGGCAATGGGTTCCTATTGGATTAGTAGGTGGTGGCTATGCTTCCAATGGTTTCCAAATTATGGCATTGTATGATTTAATAGGAGACGAAAGAAATCCTTACCAAGGTATTTTTGGAACAGATTCTAGACTTTATTTAAGAGTTGGATTTTTATTTAATCTGTAAAATGAAAAAGGGGTTATTTTATATTGTTTTATTTTCTATTACTTTTTCAGGTTGTAATGGAAAAGAAGTCGAAAAACCTCAAGGATTTATTGTAAAAGAAAATGAAGAAATACTAGATGTACCAGATTTTGATATTCCTGATTCTGAAATAAAAAACACTGGGATTAATAAGTTCTGGAACTCAATCAATTCAAAAAAAATAAAACTTTTTGTTTATACGCCTTCAAGAGAGGAAGGTACTGATACAGATTGGACAGATGTTCACATTGTGAATAGTAAGGGAATAATTAGTAAAGACATAATAGACAATTTTACAAAGGAATTAAGCCAAGATTCAATTAAATATTTAACAAATTTATTAGCTAATACAACTAATTATTGGGACTCACCTGCTGACTGTTTTAATCCAAGGCATGGAATTGTATTTTACAATTCTAAAAACAAAATCGTTGGTCACATTTCAATATGCTTTGAGTGCAATAGTTATCATACACAACCAGAAGTTATTCATCATGTGAAAATAGATTTATTCGAAACAATATTCAAACAACATGGTTTTCCAACAAAAGATGAAATGATCAGAAAATATCTAAAGGAAAACCCCCAATAAAATTTAATTCAACTTATTCCCTTCACCAGGAAATACCATAGATGGTTTGTAAGATTTTGCTTCTTCAAAATCCATATATCCGTACCCAATAATAATCACCTGATCTCCTACTGCAACTAATCTTGCTGAAGGCCCGTTTAAGCAAATAATTCCAGAACCTCTTTCTCCTTTTATTACATAGGTTTCAAGTCTTGCAGCGTTTTGTAAATTTACAATCTGCACTCTTTCACCTTCAATAATGTTTGAGGCATCCATCAAATCTTCATCAATGGTAATACTTCCTATATAATTTAATTCTGCTTGAGTAATTGCTACTCTGTGTATTTTTGATTTTACGGCTTTTATCATCATAATAGTCTAGGCTATTTTTTTGGTTTATTTAATTAATGGTACTAAAGTAAGATTATTTTTATTAAATAATCATCATATCGATTCCAGTATAATTATGTGGTGAAATCAACATCAACTCTTCTTTTATTTCGTCTGAAACATCCAGTGTTTTGATAAACTCATGAATGGTTTCTTTGGTCATTTTATCATTACTTCTTGTCAACTCCTTCAGTTTTTCATAAGGATTTGGGTAAGACTCTCTTCTCAACACAGTCTGAATAGCTTCTGCTACTACAGCCCAGTTATCTTCAAGGTCAGCTTTTAATGCTGCTGAATTCAACAACAATTTACCCATCCCCTTCATCAATGATTTAAAAGAAATTAATGAGTGAGCAATTGGTACACCTACATTTCTTAATACCGTAGAATCTGTTAAATCTCTTTGTAGCCTCGAGATTGGGAGCTTGATAGCAAGATGCTCATAAATTGCGTTAGCAATTCCTAAATTTCCTTCGGCATTTTCAAAATCAATTGGGTTTACTTTATGAGGCATAGCAGAAGAACCCACTTCATTTGCTACAATTTTTTGTTTGAAATATTCCATTGCAATATATTGCCAAATATCTCTACTAAAGTCAATTAAGATTGTGTTTATTCTTTTTAAGACATCAAACAACGAAGCTAAATTATCGTAATGTTCAACCTGAGTTGTGTACTGCGAACGCTTAAGTCCCAGAGTTTTCTCTACAAAAGTATCAGCAAATTTCATCCAGTTTATTTCTGGGTAAGCAATGTTGTGTGCATTAAAATTCCCTGTAGCTCCACCAAATTTTGCAGAATAATCAATATGTTTTAGTTGTTTCAGCTGTGCTTGCAACCTCTCAACAAATACATATATTTCTTTACCCAAAATAGTAGGAGAAGCAGCTTGTCCGTGCGTTTTTGCCAACATAGGAATCTCTCCCCACAGGCTTGAAAGTCCTTTAAGGTGGTCAATAATTTCGCACAACGAAGGAATGTAAACCTCCTCAACTGCATCTTTAAGCATCATTGGGATTGAGGTATTATTTATATCCTGAGAAGTAAGTCCAAAATGAATAAACTCTCTTGTATTACCTAAATCAAGAGTTTCTACTCTTTCTTTTATAAAATATTCAACTGCTTTTACATCATGGTTGGTTGTAGCCTCAATATCTTTGATTCGCTGAGCATCTTCCAATGAAAACTCCTCATAAACCTTTCGTAATTCAAGAAAAATTTTCTCATTATTAATTGATTCTAAAGTAGCTAATGGTATTTGACAAAGAGAAATAAAATATTCAATTTCTACTTTTACTCGGTATTTGATTAGTGCATATTCCGAAAAATACTGATCTAATTCTTGAATTTTATTTCTGTATCGTCCATCAATTGGAGATACGGCAGTCAATAAGGATAAATCCATGGTGTTTGTTCTAATTTTGTACAAAATTAGTCAAATCAAAAGAAAAGGCAGGTGAACTACACTATTAATTTGTTAATTCTATAAAAAAAGCAAAATAATCCCTCCAAATTCCTTTCAGGATGTTAGTTTTTGCTTATTTTTAACTCACACTCAAAACAAGTGCTTTTTCAATGAAATTCACCAAAGATTTATCCTTAGGATTTAGTAGCTATGTAGAATCTATTTCTTTTATTTTAAAGAATGGATTTATCAAATACTTAATAATCCCTCTTTTGCTTTTTGGTATTATTTTTTATTTCGGACATCAATTCGGTTCATTAAGTACCGAAGCTCAAAACTCTGCAGACACAAAAGATTACGATTGGGGGTTTATTGGTAGAATGTGGTTATTGATAAAAGTTCAGTTTTACGCTTTATTAAAATTTCTTTTTGTTGATGCCACCAAGTATTTGGTAATTATGTTTCTCTCTCCACTTTTGGCTATTCTATCCGAAAAAACTGAAGAGATACTCACTGGAAATCAATACAAATTCAACCTCAGGCAATTATTAAAAGATGTGAGAAGAGGGATAGGAATTGCCATCAGAATGTTGATTGCTGAATTTGGAATTGTATTTTTGGTATGGTCTCCGATTTGCTGGATGCTAGGAATTCATGAATATATTTACGAAACCGTTGCAGTACTCATTGGTTTTTACTTTTACGGATTTGCCTATGTAGATTACATTAACGAAAGGCTTAGATTAACTATAAAAGAAAGCTGGAAATTTATGCGAAAGCATGCAGGGCTTGCATTTGCAATTGGAGGAGTGTATTCGCTTTTTTACAAAATTCCATCTTTAGTAAATACTGATAATAATTGGGCAAATATGTTTTTAGATAATTTTGGAGTGCTTTTTGCTCCTGTTTTGGCAATTGTAGCTGCCACTATTGCCATGCATAAGTTGGTGGATTTAAACAATTCGAAATATGCACAAAAACAGACCACTGACGTAACCCAAACACCTTAATAACCGTATTCATCTTATGATTAAAAAAATTACTCTACTACTTGCCTTTGCTACTTTTTTAGTAACAATTATTCCTTCAGATTCTTATTCTCAAAATAAACTTGGTTTTTTTCAGCGATTAAAAGTAAAAAAGAAACTAAATGAAGGTAAAATATTGATTTACGAATCTAACTACAGAGCTGCACTAACTGTATTTCGAACGGTGCTGTCAATAGATAGTTCAAATGCTACTGCAAATTTCAGGATAGCTCAATGCCACACCAATATGGATAAACCAAGATTAGGAAAAAGGTATGCCCTAAGAGCTTTAAGATTGGACCCAAATGTAAATAATGAGGCTTATTATGTTTTAGCCGAATCCTATCACAGATTAGGAGAATTGGATAAGGCAAAGGCTAATTATCAGATTTTTAAATCAAAATCAAATAACAGAACAAACGAAGATTACGAAACTGAGATGATGATTGCTCAATGTGATTATGCAAAAAAAATGATAGAAAACCCCGTAAATGTAAAAGTGGAAAATATGGGAAGAAACATTAATACGTTTAATCCAGAGTATGCTGCATCAATTTCTGCAGATGGAAACGTATTGGTATTTACCTCAAGAAGAGCAGATTCAAAAGGCGGACAGATTGATGTAATGTCTGACAATATGTATTTTGAAGATATTTATATCTCTATTTGGAGTGATACCCTTGAAGAATGGAGTAGGTCAAAGCCAGTGGAAGGAAATATTAATACCGAAACTCATGATGCGGTTTTGAGTATTTCTCCTGATGGAAAATCTATTTATGTATACCGAAACGAGTTAGGAGAAACAAAATCTGGAGATATTTATGTTGCCAGAAAAAGTGATGGGAATAAATTTGGCTCTGCAAGACCAGCAGATGATGGAAGAAATGTAAACTCTTCATACTTTGAGAGTTCTGCTTCAGTTACCGAAGATGGCGAAACCATATATTTTGTAAGCGATAGACCTGGAGGAAACGGACAAGCCGATATTTACATGGCAAGAAAAAATGGTAAAGAGTGGAGTAAACCAATTAATTTGGGAGATTCTATCAATACAGATAATGACGAAAGTTCTGTATTTATTCATCCAAATGGACAGATTCTTTTCTTTACTTCAAATGGGCATCAAAGCCTTGGTTCTTATGATATTTTTGTATCAAAAAAAGTAGATGGAAAATGGAGTAAAGCAGTGAATTTAGGCTACCCAATAAACACTGTAGGAGCTGAAAAAACTATTTCTGTTACCCGAGATTTAAAAACAGCTTATGTTTCCTCAACTTATAAAGGAAGCTACGGAAGTACGGATATATTTAGAATAGACATCAGCAATCTACTTATTCTTAAATAATTTACTTAATTTAATGGAATCTAATTCTATTTTATGAAGTATACATTATTATTTTTAGCATTATTTGGTTTTGTAATTGTTTCTTGTAAAAAAGACAAAGCAGAAGAACCAAAAACAACGGTGCCTCAATCTGTAAAATTTTCGACAGATATTAAGCCTGTTTTTCAACAAAGTTGTGGAACAGGTGGAAGTTGCCATGGTTCATCAAGTGGTGCAGACGGAAAAGTATATGAAACTCATGCAGGAGCAAGTGCAGTTCCTAGTGCAACAACACTAGGTGCAATAAAACACACTGCTGGTTTTAAACCTATGCCGCAAGGTGGTTCGCAACTCTCTGCTGATAAAATTTCTAAAATTGAATCTTGGATAAATAGTGGAAAGAAAAATGATTAAAAAATCCAACATAGCTTTTTTGTTTATTTTATTAGGATTAGGCTATTACGTAACTATCTCTTTTTTAAATAACGCTCCTCCTTTATCAGGCAAAGAAAATGTATTGGATATCCTGAACAAGTTAGGAGACGAGATGCCTTTGCATTATATTCCTACTACTAAATTGGACTCCAATAAAATTAAAGAAGGATACAATTTGGTAACAAGAGGATTTACAAATCCCACAGAAAAGAAACTATTTGAAAATCCACAATCCAGACATTTTGTGTGTACGGATTGTCACAATATTCAACAAGAAGACCCTGATTTAAAAGAGAGTGACCCTGAAACCAGATTAGCTTATGTGGCTGAGAGAAAGATAAAATTTTTACCTGGTACAACTCTTTACGGAACTGTAAACAAAAACCACTGGTACAACGAAGATTATTTTAATAAATATGGTGATTTAGTTGTTCCTGCTCGTGATACGTTGGAAAATGCTATTCAGCTCTGTGCTGTAGTTTGTTCGCAAGGTAGAGCATTAACGGATATTGAAATGGAATCTGTTATGCATTTTCTGAATAGTATTGGCTACACAACTAAAGATTTGAACATGTCTAAAATAGAGAATCAACATGTATCAAGAACCTTTGAAATAAAGAATCCGAAATCAGACTTAGATGATGCTGCTCGTATAATCAAATCAAAATACTTAGACTATTCTCCAGCCACTTTTATGAAACCTCAATCTATTGAAAAAAGAGGATTTGGTAAAACTGGGAATATTCAAAGGGGAAAACAAATTTATGAGCTAAGTTGCTTGACTTGTCACAAAGAAGGTGGAGTAACCAACTATAAATTACACGATGACAAACTCACCCACAAGCATCTAAAATATTGGTCCAATACTCACAAAGTATTTTCTGTATATGACATTACAAGAAAAGGAACTTACTCTAAAAATGGATACAAACCCTACATGCCAAACTATACAAAAGAGAGGTTAAGCGATCAACAATTAGAAGATTTGATGGCTTATATTAATGCTATGGCAAAAGATGGTACTATCAAGAAAAAATACCGAACTATTGGAACTCCAAGCTTTTAAAAATTATTATGAAAAAATTATTATTCATTAGTCTACTCATTTCTTTTTCAAGTTTCTCTCAAGAAGAAACAACTTATACTTATAATACGTTTAATTCTGCTCGAATAATTAATTCTCACTCAACAGAAATGCTTGAAAAAAGAAGTATGGACTTCCGAATTGGACACCGATTTGGAGACATTGCAGGAACAAACGGAGGGATAGAAACTTTATTTGGAATAGACAATTCTTCGGATATTTCAGTAGGATTGGAATACGGAATTACTAATAATTTCAATATAGGAATTACTCGTTATAAAGGAGCTGGCCCCTATAGACAACTATATGAAGGATATGTAAAATACAAATTTTTATCTCAAAGCAATAAGATGCCAATCAGTTTAGTAGCACTTGCAAAATTCAATGTAACATCAATGAAAGCAAGCACTGACAGTTCATCCCCAACTTCTTTTCCCGATTTTGTAAGTAGAACTTCTAATTCTTTTCAATTATTAATTGCTCGCAAATTCTCTGAGCGATTTTCTATGCAAATTATGCCCACTTATGTACACAGAAACTATGTAGGTTTTTACGATCAAAATGGAACTTTTGCAGTAGGTGCAGGAGCAAGACTACAACTTACTAAGTTAATAGGAATCATTGGAGAATATCATTATGTAGTATTCGAAGAAGGAGTTCAAGATAGGCTTAACACCTTTAATCCTATTGCTTTAGGAGTAGAATTTGATACAGGCGGTCATATTTTTCAATTAAATTTCTCTAACTCAAGAGGATTTGGAGAAGCACAATACCTTCCTTCTACTTTTTCTGATTTTACAGAAGGGCAGTTTAGATTTGGGTTTTCTATTTCTAGGGTATTTAAACTATAATGAAACTGTTATTGATAATATTACTATTTCCGATTATTGGTGTATCACAATCTTATGAAGAAAAAATATTTGCTCAAAGGTATAGTCTTGGATTAGGAATTCACGAAGGCGGAAGTGAGATAGGACTAGGATTTATTGGTTCATTCGGAATATCTAAATCAATTGGAAAAAAGAAAAAATCAAGAATAAATACAAATTTATCCTTAGGTAGATTTTCAGATTTATTCATAACTGATGTTCCTTCTCAAAAATATTTATACACTTCATTAGGTTTTACCTATCATTTTGATTTATTGAGGTATAGAGCGTTTTCTATAGTTACATCTGTTGGCGGACAATTTTGTTTGACTAAAGGTAGAGTCGAAGCTTTTTGGTCTAAAGAAGGGATTCATTATCCAGCTTATAATTTTGCACATCCATATTTAATGGCTTCTATATCTGGCGGATTAAGAATCGCTCCGAAATCAAGCCGAGTTGCCTTTGAAATATCTCCGTTTAATATTTATATTGGAACTAGCTCATCATACATGGGCACATTCAGAATAAATCTAGATTACAAGATTAATAAATGATTTAAAAAAATCTTAAAATAAAAAAGCCTCTAATCGAATGATTAGAGGCTTTTTTTGTACTCGAGGCGGGACTTGAACCCGCACGACCCAGGGGTCACAAGATTTTAAGTCTTGCGTGTCTACCAATTCCACCACTCGAGCATCATCCTGATTATTACATCAGGAGATCACAATAACTTTACCGACATGTAAAGCCTGTGGTTTGGCATGTTAATATAGTATGAGCGAAAGACGGGATTCAAACCCGCGACCCTCACCTTGGCAAGGTGATGCTCTATCACTGAGCTACTTTCGCATTTTTGTTTCAGAACGGATGCAAAACTACACATTTTTTCTATTTATAAAAAAAAAGTGGGCTTTATTTCTTGTATTCAGAAATGGTTTTCTTAATTATTGAAATACATTCCATTAATTCTTCCTCGGTAATTACCAAAGGCGGAGCAAATCGGATGATATTCCCATGAGTTGGTTTTGCCAATAAACCATTATCTCTCAAGTTCATACAGATATTCCAAGCTGTTTTACTTGTTTCTGTATCATTGATTACGATTGCATTTAACAAACCTTTTCCTCTAACCAAAGTAACTAAATCATTTTGCTCTATAAAAGCATTCATTTCACTTCTAAAAATCTCTCCCAATCGGTAAGCTCTTTCAGATAATTTTTCCTCTTTTACAACCTCCAAAGCAGCTATTGCAACTTCGCAAGCCAATGGGTTACCTCCATAAGTGGAACCATGCTCTCCTGGTTTAATAGACAACATTACTTCGTCATCAGCCAATACAGCTGAAACTGGAAGTGCACCTCCAGATAATGCTTTCCCAAGAATCAATATATCTGCTCTAGTTTGTTTCTTGTCTTCACAAAATGCTTCACAATTACAATTGCCACAGGTTGCCAAAAGCCTTCCTGTTCTTGCAATACCAGTCTGTACTTCATCAGCAATAAATAATGCATTGTTATCTTTACAGATATCAAAACAATCGCTTAAATAATTCTCATCAGGAACCACAACTCCTGCTTCTCCCTGAATTGGTTCAACCATAAATCCAATAACATTGTTGTTTTCTTCAAATGCTTTTTTCAAAGCCTCTGAATCATTGTAGGGGATTCTAATAAACCCAGGAGTAAATGGACCGAAACCTGTGTATGAATCAGGATCACTAGAAAAAGATACAATCGTAGTAGTTCTTCCATGAAAATTTTGCTCACATACAATAATGTTTGCTTGATTTTGAGGAATATTATGGTGAGTATACGCCCATTTTCTGGCTAATTTAATTGCAGTTTCTACTGCTTCTGCACCTGTATTCATTGGCAACACTTTATCATAACCAAAATACTCTGTCATGTATTTGGAGTATTTACCAAGTGCCGTATTATAAAAAGCCCTAGAAGTAAGCGTTAATTTCTTAGCTTGTTCAATTAAAACCTGAGTTATTTTTGGATGACAATGACCCTGATTTACAGCAGAATATGCTGACAAAAAATCAAAATACTTCTTTCCTTCCGCATCCCAAACATACACTCCTTCTCCTCTATCTAATACAACGGGTAATGGATGATAATTATGAGCTCCATATTTATCTTCTAATTGAATTGACTCTTCTGATGAAATTGTTTTTATCATGTTGTATCGTTATAATTTTAATTAAAATCTAAAGTAGGAAAATACCCAGTAACAATCAAACATAGTTAAAATAATCCAAAAAAAATGCCATCTCGTAAAATCGAGATGGCATTGTATTTTTATTATTAAGTCTTATTTACTTTTTGATGTAAACATATCCTGTGAATGATTGATACCTCTCATCATTTGGTTCAAACACATAGAAGTAAGTTCCTACCGGAAGCATATCACCTCCACCAATCACTCTGTTAACTCCTGCATTCACATTAGTTGTTCCATCCCATGAGTTATCATAAGCTTTCTTCTCGTAAACTAAATTACCCCATCTGTTGTATATTTTTATTACACTTTCAGGGAATTCTTCAATTCCAGGAATAAATAATTTATCATTCTTACCATCACCATTTGGCGAGATGAACTGAGGTATCTCAATCTGACATCCATCTCCATAAGTAGAAATATTAATCAAGATAGAATCTGTCTCAGGACATGGCCCAGGAGTTGTATAAGTTACATAATAAGAACCTGTTCTTGTTATGAATGGTAGTCTTCCTGAGAAAGAAATCAATCCAGTCGTTGCATCAATACTGATGTTGTCTCCTGGAGCTGCAATTATTGCAAATGTACCTCCTGGAGCACCTGCAACAAATACTTGAGCAGTTTCTAATCCTTTACATAAATCAGTTCTTGACATATAGATACTGTCATTCTCAATAGTATCAATAAACACATTCAAGATTGCACTATCATCAGCACATCCAAGTTTAGTTACTGTGTACACATAGTTTCCATTTAATCCTGTCAACAAGTCAAGAGTTCCTAAGTTACCATTAGAGGTTGGCGAAGGACCTGACCATGTTCCTGTATTATCAGGAGAACCTAGTAACGAATTGAATAAATCAGTCGATAATAAATTCTGACAAATGTTAATAGAATCTCCTATACCTGGATCTGGAGCACTGAAACTTGTTACAGTTACAGTAGCAGATGTATCAGGGCATACTGGATTAACTATTGTATAAGTGTAAACTCCAAATGTATCAACAGTAGGGTCAAATGAACCTAGGTATGTTGTTCCAAAAGGAAGCCTTGATGGATTAGACCAAGTTCCAGTTGTATCAGGAGTTCCTCCAAGACTATCAAATAAGTTGATAATGTTTCCTGTAACACATAATGAGATTGTTGTGTCTCTACCTGGACTCAAGAATTTAGTTACAAATATCGTAGCTGTATCCCAAATTGAGGTGACTCCAGTGATGGAATCCCAAGCTTCAATATAGAATGTTGAATCTACAGTTGGACAAACTACCATTGGCAATCTTCCTATAACCGTGCTTCTTGGACTACGAACTCTGTAGATAACTCCCGCCTGCATTGTATCAGACATTAGTGTAACACAGTCACCCTCACAAATAGAGTCATTAGCAACAACAAACGGTATAAATACTCTTCTTAAAGTAATTATGATTGTTGTTGTATCACAAACTCCAGCCGTATCACAAATCTGGATACATAATGTATCGTTACCTGCGTAAGTTGAATCTCCTGTGTAAGTTAAACAACCTAAAGGTCCTGTTGTAGCAGTTCCATGTGATGGAGCACAAAGTATAGTTGCACCACCAAGACTATCAACAGCTGTTGTAGTTGGTCTACAAATAACTAATGTACTATCTGCAGGCATACTGTAGTAGAGAGTATCTCTTACAGGTATTACACATATTACAAATGTAGTGGTATCACTAAATCCGTCTGTATCTGCGGTTATCACTACAAGTGTATCTTTCCCTACAAAGTTAGTATCTGGTTTATAAGATACTGAACCTGTTACTGGGTTAGGTACGGCCGTTCCAAATCTAGGACCATAACTTACTGCAACAGTTCCAAGATTTCTAAACCCTGTAGTTGTAGGTGGGTTAATTACTAATGTAGTATCCTCACCAATTTTCAATGTAACAGTATCTCTTACTGGTATTATTGTAATGGTAATTATAGTTGTATCAGTTCTACCTAAGGAATCTGTTGTTACAATACAAACTGTATCGTACCCAATATAATTTGTATCAGGCTTATAAGTAACACATCCTGTAATAGTATCAAGTATTACTGTACCATACGAAGGACCACACACTGTATCTACATCTGCAATAGTTCTTCTTCGAGTTGTTACTGGAGGACATAAAGTAATTGTACTATCCTCAGGTATTACAACTGGTACTGTATCAATATCTAATAATACTTCTATAAATAATGTAGTAGTGTCACAAACTCCATTTGTATCACAAACAACAAAACAAAGTGTGTCAGGACCTGCATAACCAACTGTTGGAGTATAAGTTACACACCCTGTTAATGGATTGTAACTTGGTGTTCCGTTGTTTGGACCACAGTTAAAGATAATCGTATCCAATACATCCACTACTGTAATAGCAGGTGGGCATAATGTCCATGACGAATCTATTTCTAGAGAGTCATTAATAATAGTATCTCTTACTGGTACAATTGTAATTGGTATTAATGTAGTATCACACATTCCTGCGATTGAATCACATACTACCATACAAATTGTATCTACTCCCACAAAGTTTGTTCCTGCTGTATAAGTTATACATCCTGTTACTGGATCTATTCCATGTGTTCCGAACTTAGGACCACAAGACAATGTTACTCCTGTCAAAGTATTTACCTGAGTGGTTGAGTCTGTTCCTGGACAGATAACAAACGAACTGTCTTCTGGAATTACTACTGGTGTAGTATCTCGTACTGGTGTTACTGTTATTGTTAACACGGTTGTATCACAGTTACCTGAAATAGTATCACATGTTACAACACATACTGTATCAAAGCCTACATAATTAGTATCTGGCTTATAAGTAGCACATCCTGTTACCGTATCGTAAGTAATTGTTCCATGAACTGGACCACATGCTGAACTCATAGCTCCTCTTGGAGTTATTCCACTCAATACTGGTGGACATAAAGTAAATGGTATATCTTCCATTGTTGTAACTGGTACTGTATCCGTTACTGGATCTACAGTTATTATCAATGTAGTAGTATCACATACTCCATTCGTATCACAAACAACGAAACATAATGTATCGTTTCCTGAGAAACTAGAGTTTGGTACATACTTAACACATCTTGTTATTGGATCATAACTTGGTGTTCCATTTGTCGGACCACAGTTAAATACAACAGTATCGAACACATCAACAACTGTTATTGCTGGAGGACACAGTGTTACTGAATCTCCTTCTGGAATTGTTTCGTACAATGTATCTCTTACTGGCACAATTGTAATTGGTATTAATGTAGTATCACATACCCCTGCGATTGAATCACATACTACCATACAAATTGTATCTACTCCTACAAAGTTTGTTCCTGCTGTATAAGTTATACATCCTGTTACTGGATTTATTCCATGTGTTCCGAACTTAGGACCACAAGACAATGTTACTCCTGTCAATGTGTTAACTTGTGTAGTTGAGTCTGTTCCCGGACAGATAACAAACGAACTGTCTTCTGGAATTACTACTGGTGTAGTATCTCGTACTGGTATTACTGTTATTGTTAACACTGTTGTATCACATGTCCCTGATGTGTAACACACAACCACTGTTGCTGTATCAAATCCTACATAGTTAGTATCTGGCTTATAAGTAATTGTTCCTGTTATAGGATCAGTTGTTATAGTTCCATGAGGTGGATTTGTTGAGGTTATTGTTGTTATTGGACCTCCTCCACCAATAGTTGGAGAACCAACGGTTACTGGAATATCTTCCAAAGTTACAACTGGTACTGTATCTGTTACCGGATCTACTGTTATTATTAAAGTAGTAGTATCACATACTCCATTTGTATCACATACAACGAAACACAATGTATCGTTTCCTGAGAAATTACTATTTGGTACATACTTAACACATCCTGTTAGTGGATCGTAACTTGGTGTTCCAAAACTTGGTCCACAGTTAAATACTATCGTATCCAATACATCAACAACTGTTATTGCTGGTGGACACAATGTTACTGAATCTCCTTGAGGTATAGTCTGGTAAACTGTATCTCTTACTGGTACAATTGTAATAGGTACTAAAGTAGTATCACATACCATCGCAATTGTATCACAAATTACTACAGTAATTGTATCTACTCCTACGTAGTTTGTTCCTGCTGTGTAAGTTACTGCTCCTGTTACTGGATCAACTGTTGTTGTTCCATGTTTTGGACCATAAATTACAGTTGTTCCTCCTAAACTATCTACATCTGTCAATTCTATTCTTGGAGTGATTGTAAATGAACTATCCTCTGGTATAGTAATTGGCAATGTATCTCGTACTGGTATCACAGTGATTGTAAGCACTGTAGTATCACATGTTCCTGATGTGTAGCACACAACTACTGTTGCTGTATCAAATCCTACATAGTTAGTGTCTGGCTTGTAAGTAATTGTTCCTGTTATTGGATCAGTTGTTACTGTTCCGTGCGGTGGATTGCTTGATGTTATTGTTGATATTGGACCGGCTCCTCCGATAGATGGTGAACCAACGGTTACTGGAACATCTTCTAAAGTTACAACTGGCACTGTATCTGTTTTTGGAAGTACAGTTATTGTTGCTAAAGTATCTCCACAAGGTGCATTACTAATTGTATAAGTATAAACACCTGCTTGATTAGTCGTACCATTAAATGATGGTCTGTGTCCAACTCCAAATGGAGCTCCAGTTGGATCAGTCCAAACACCAGTAGTATCTGGCGAACCTCCTAAAGTATCAAATAAATTAAATACACAACCTAATCCACAATTAGCAATAATATTACTAATTCCAGGATTTCCTTTATCAATTACAGTAATAACTGCTGTATCTCTTACTGAACCACAACCTAATGTAGAATCAATAGCTTCAAAATAATAAGTAGATGTTGAAGGTGGACATACAGTTAAAGGAAGTGTTCCTAACCATGATCCTATTCCATCATATACGTTATAATCTATACCAGCTTGTAATGAAGGTGCTGTTAAAATAATACAAGTATCATTACAAATTGTATCGTCCATCACATCAAAAGGGAGTGGTGAAGCTTTTACAAGTATTGATATTGTATCTTCATTTGTACAACCTCCTCTGTTTACTTGTATAGCATACCTAAACACTGTATTAGAAGTTACTACAGGCGGATTAAATGTTGGGCTTAGTGAATTAACATTTGACAAATAAACTTGTCTTCCCATCGCATCCACATCGTACCAAGTATATGTTCTTGCTGCAAATGCTCCAGTTCCAGAACACACAGAGAAGTTAGTAGTATCATTATCACATAATGTATCATCTTGTAGCATCATGTTTAAGTTAACAGATGCAGCTTCAAAATTAGTATCACATACACAACTTGATGCACTGTCTAATGAAACAATTATATCACAAATTTCACCAGCCGCATATTTAGTTGCTATCGTTTTGTAGTTAATTGTACCTGTTTGACCTTTATTAATTGAATCAGTATAAACTAATGTGTCAAATATTGGATCAGTAACATCAATTATTCCGTTTCCATTAATATCTGCATAGAGCTTAAATAGTGTTTGAGTTCCTTGTATAATTTTGGATCCGTTATTAACGTAATCAAAAGTAATATCTAAACTATCGTTACACCCGTTTAGTTCAGCAGTAAGGCTTGTTAAATCTATATCTCCTTTTGTCACAACAAAACCATTTGCATCACTTGATAAAGGATAAATAACCTCACAAGGTACAGATGAGTCTGTTACACAATAAAGAATATATCTCTCAAAAGATTTGATTTCTATAGAAGTATCAATTGCACAATTTACATCTGTAATTGGCACTATACTAAAAGAGAAAGATACACTATCAATCCAAGGAGCATCTCTAGGTATTCCAGCTTTTAATCCCCACTCTAATGTTCTAATATTTCCTGTAACAACATTAGTAGGTACATTAGAAACTAAGAACGAATCTCTGTGAGTGTTGTATATAGCTCCAGAAATATCAAATTCTGCTGGTAAGTTTACTGCTAAAAATTCAGTACCTCTAGATTCTTTAGCGTATAAATTAAAGAATGCGACATCAACTTTCGTAGCTGTATCACATGCTTGAATTGTATCCATTGAGATATTGACTAAAGTTAATCTATTTGCTTTAGGTAATAATCCATCAATTTGAAATGGGTCACTAATAATATCTTTACTTAATGAAATTCCATTACAACCTCTTGTTCCTTGAACATTGAATCTAATGTCATCACCAGGTATTGTAACACAATTAGTTGTAAACTTAACTGTAATTAAAGCATAGTTTGAGTCATTTGGTTCTTCAAAATTCTTCAATTTACTAGAGCTAAAGAATCCTGTTAAATCCCATGCTAATGAATCTCCAAAAGCAGTTGGATCTGAAACTGGGATTTTTGTTGTGTTAATTCCGTCATACTGCCAAATCAAAGTTGTAGTACTAGGTACAAAAGAAACATTTGAAGTTGGAGGTAGTATTGCAGAGAAAACTAAGTCTTTAAGGTCGGTCAAATCAATGTTTGCAATTTGTATATCATATGATAATGTATCACATAAATTTACTGGCATTGGAGTTTGACTAATCATATTTAATTGAAGTTTAGACTCCAATTCGTCAATGTAAATTTGCATTTCTTGTTGATTGTGCTCACAAGTGTATGTTGTTGGAGGATATCCTATAGAAGGGTCTGTAGGGTAAATCCCACAGTTCCATCCCCCAGTAAGAGTAATCGAATCCAATTTACAACTTGTGTATTGCGCACAAACTCTATATGTTTTATAATCAACTGTCTTTATAGTATCAGTCTGAATCCATAATCCATTTGAACCATAAGTTAACATTGTTTGAGGGATAGATAATCCTGAATCAATTCTCACAATACTTGTAATATTAATACTATCAGAACTGAAATCTATCCAAGTATTATTAATATCAGAAAAAGATAGGTTTGAGTAGGTAATATCCCAACATACTGAATCTGCTGTAGTTGCTGCAACTACAGGAGAAGATGTAATATTAAATGGTGTAGGATCTACATATAAAATATTAGCTGAACTATATTGAGAGTTTGTATCATAAAGTGTTAATGGACCTGCCATTCCACTATTAGTAAAACGAGAAATATCCATTTCTCCTTTAATACCTAATACCGTTGGACTCACTGAATCTTTAATTGCACAAGTTGGAGTTTGGTAAACTGACACAACAACCCATTGTGATGTAGATGCTCCAAAACTTTCCGGCAACACATTCAATCCTGGACTTTTTTCCATAGGTATTGCTAAAGTATTTCCAGTTTGTGTATAAGGTAATGACTTACGAACAATTAGATTACCATGATCAGCACCCCATCTATAGTCAATAACAACACTATCAGGATCATTAAAGTATGTTGGGTCCCAAGCAAATCTTAAATCATCAATTCTTTCATTTCTTTTGTATTCATTAGGATAAGCATCTCCTGTACCATTACTGATAATCATTCTATGCCTTACAGAATTACAAGAAGAAAGTGTAACTGCTGGAGAAACATTAAATGATAACCCTTGTTGCCATACTTGAAACAATTGACCATAAATATCACATTGAGATGCAGTATCTTCTGGTAACTCATTCATTTGAGCATAAGGATCAATATGAAAACCTCCCGCATAAGTGTTGTCATCAATAATTAATTTAATGTCAAGATTTACACTATCAAAATCAAATCCAGCTGCACCGGTGAATTGATAACCACCTCCCATACTATCTTTGTATATAGAAAGGTTCCATTGCCAATCATAGTCGTGAGTTGTACCAGATTGTTGTGGACCATATTCACCAGGATATTTACCAGGCTCATGTAATCTAAATGTTCTATGGATTCCAGCACTTGCATCATAAATAGTAATAGTACTATTAAGAGTATCCATTCTGAATATGTGCTTAATTCCTGCTTGACCTAATTGTGTATGGTAACTAAATCTTGCATGAGCACTATCAAGAATAGCATCATTCACAACACCTCTTAATTCAACAACAACTGTATCAGCTACTTGAGCCTGATATAAAGCAATACCAGCAGTATTTCTATTTACTCTAGCTGTTTCGGTTGAATCGGTGTAACCAAAAGTGGTCCTCTCCATATTGAAAGTTCTCAAACTAATTCCTTGAGGTGGTAAATCACAGTGAAATCTCACTAATCTTTTACCTCTATAAAAAGCTGATTCATAACAAACATCATTTGCAAAGTTGTAACATAAATAACTTTGAATCCACTCAATTGTTCTTAGAGAGTCAGCTTCAGGACAAATTGTACTTGAACAATCATACCTTAATCTTACACTTGCACCAAATGAGTTAGCATTATTATTACCAGGTGTATTCCACCATACATATAATGTATCTACACCATTAAGTCCACTTCTCTCTACCCATCCTACAACTGAATCAGTTGAAACATTTGAATATGTTGAAAAAGGATACGCAAGTGTTGTATCTAAAGAAACATCTCTTGGCAGTATAATTTTTATTTGTCTAATAGCACTATCACACTCATAATTTGTAAACGAGTTCCATTCGGCCATAGTCAGGTTAAGATTATATGATCCATTGTCAAAGAAATCTGGAGCTATAGAAGATTGAGAGCCTCTAGGATTTAAATAAATAGTTTTGTCAGATAATCTTCTAACTTCTTTTTTATTTCCACCACACTCATCATGAAATATAACATCCATTGCTCCTTGTATAGATGGAATAAGATGAGGATTTGCATCTAAGTTACCTCCACTAAGGTTGTGAACCAATGCAGATGTGTCATGTGATAAAGCAGTAAATGTTCCATATAACATTACCACTAAAGAATCACCCACAGCTAAATCATCAAAGAAACCATCTGAATTCAAGTCTTGGAATCCGTACCCAGGAAAAGCAGCTAAATTACTTACAGATACAACCGCAGTTGGTGTAGCAGTAAACGGAACTTTTATTCCATTAATTAAAACTGAATCAAAACAAAAACTATTTGACTGTAATATTGGGTAATAAGGAATTGTATACGGCCAAGCAGAAGTCCCCATCTCAATCACCATATTAGTTAAAAATCCTCCTGTTGGTAATACGGGTTGTGTATTGTTCTTCATCTGAAAACCAAAACGAACCATTCCTTCTCCACATGTATCACATAAATTTGGTGCAATGTATAAATCTGGACGAGCTTTTGTTTCAAGAACTGTTGGTGATAAAGCAATCACACCTTCAGCAGCTACAACAGTATTTTGGCAGTCACTTCCCCCACAACCCCATGACATTATGTAGTCACGCTTCACATTAGAATTCTGACTATTACAATTACCTAAAACTGTAACAGAGTCACAAAAATTAAAAGATTCACCAGGCTCTATTACTCCATCAGCATCTCCGATAGTTGCAAAAAATGCTGGGCCAAAAGTATAATAAACAGTATCATTAACAACTGTTGATGTTACTCCTGGAGTAACCCAATCAAAAGAATAATAGTTTGGCTTATTAGGAATAGCAATAGTTATTTCATCAATTGTACTAATTAATGAAGTATAATCAATTTTAAAACATCTTTGGATTTTTTGACCAATAGCTAACCTTGTTAAATTGATTGATGAATTAGCCGCAGTTGTATTACTTACCCCTTGAAAAACTAAATAAGGCTCAAGAATTGAGATGTTGTTAGTAAATATAGTATCACTAATTGCAGTTGGTATAGGTGATCCCCCATAATTTTTTGTTATAAATGCACTTGCTTTAGATGCATTTGCACCACAAGAACCCACAACAACCATCTTTAATTCAAAATAGGTTGAATAGGGTGATGATAAAAATGTAACATGCGGAAAAACAACATCATTAGGATCAGTAGAATTTACACTTCCAGGTCTTATATCAAAACTATCAATAGTTTCTGTATAGATAATATCAATAAATTGAAATCCATCTGGGAGATCAACATGTATATCAACATTATCATAAGGGAATGGAGGATTGGTTGTAGAATCCAAACCAGTAACAAAGAAAAAGGATACTGTATCTGGCACACATACTATTTGTGGAGAAGGAAAAGAAACCGAATCCATAATAATTTTTTGTGCACTACCCTTAAATGATAATAAAGAAACTGCAAGAACAGCAATTACTTTAACAAAATAGTTATTCAAATATCTCATAATTGTTTTTTTACGTATCCGTTGAGGACATTTTATCTTTGCAAAAGTATCCACTTCTTGATATAAACATCACATTATTAATAAGTTTTTTGCTTTAGATGCAGGTTTTTATTGCTTTAAATGCAGTTAACAATTCAATATGCTGATTTTTAATTAAATAACATCTATTTTATTACATGCCAATATTGAATTTTTTATTATTTCGTTAAATTTTTAAACATTAACAGTGAGATTGTTAAAATCTCTACTAAAAGATTAATTTTTTTTAACTAGATTCATTGAATGAAAGCATTAGTCATATCTGGAGGAGGAAGCAAAGGGGCTTTTGCAGGAGGAATTTCTCAATATCTCATTGAGGAAAAATCCAATCAATATGAGCTGTTTGTTGGGGCTTCAACTGGCAGTCTTTTAATTCCACTTTTAGCTTCTAACAATATTCAAAAGGCTCACAATGTATACACAACAATAGAGAATTCAGATATATTTACCTTAAGTCCATATAAATTAAAAAAAAGAAGAGGCGTAGAATTTATTAGAATGCATCACCTCAATGTAATACGCTCATTTTTAAGAGGGAACAAAACTTTTGGCTCCTCCAGAAACCTCAGAAAAACTATTGAACGGTTTTTTACTGAAGAAGATTTTAAAAAAATAAAATTATCGAGTACAAACGTAATTGTTACAGTATCAAACCTTTCAACCCAAGAGGTTGAGTACAAATCAATAAACGACTGTACCTATGCTGATTATTGTGACTGGATTTGGGCTTCAGCAAATTTTGTCCCATTCATGAGTTTAGTAATGAAAAACAATATGGAATATGCAGACGGAGGGTTTGGAAACAATGTTCCAGTTCAAGCAGCAATTGATGCGGGCGCAACCGAAATTGATGTAATAATTCTTGACCCTATTCAGCGATTAACCAACAAAATACGCTCAACCAATGCCTTTGATTTAACATTCAAACTATTGGACTATTTAATGGAACAAAACAATCAAAGTAAATTAGAAATTTCTAAACTTAGAGCACAGAGCAAAAAAGTTAAGATAAACCGATTTTATACCCCAACTCAATTAACCGAAAATTCACTGATTTTTAATAAAGAAAAAATGGAAATATGGTGGAAAAAAGGGAGGGAATTTGCCAAGAACAATGACCCAAAAAAGGCGATAATTATCCCATAATTGAGTTGTATTTTTATTCAATTAAAATTGTTAAAAGAAATGTTTTGAAGTTCAACTATCTATTGCTTATAAATTGTATTTTTGATTTTAATCCACACAAAGACTTTTTTAAAATTAAATGGGATACTTAGACGAACTAAATCCTCAACAACGCGAAGCAGTTACGAATACTGAAGGCCCTTGCATGGTAATTGCCGGTGCTGGATCAGGAAAAACGCGTGTATTAACTTATCGAATTGCCCATTTGATTGAAAAAGGAGTTGACCCTTTCAGTATATTATCATTAACTTTTACGAACAAAGCTGCTAAGGAAATGAAAGAAAGAATCTCCAGTATAATTGGCGGTTCTGAAGCTAGAAATTTATGGATGGGGACTTTTCACTCGGTTTTTGCAAGAATATTGAGAACTGAAGCTGAAATAATTGGCTACCCAAAAAACTTTACAATTTACGACACACAAGACTCCAAAAACTTGATAAAATCGATTGTAAAAGAAATGCACCTTGATGAAAAATTGTACAAACCTGGGATTGTTTACAACAGAATTTCTTCTGCAAAAAACAATTTGATATCTGCTGATAGTTACTTACAAAACGTAACAATAATGACGGACGACAGAAGTTCGGGAAGACCAAGAATTGGAGAGATTTATAAAACTTATGCCCGAAGATGCTTCCGTGCTGGAGCAATGGATTTTGATGATTTACTGTTTAAAACAAATGTTCTTTTTCGCGATCATCTAGAAGTTCTTTATAAATATCAACATCGATTCAAATACTTATTAGTAGATGAGTATCAGGATACTAACTACTCGCAATACTTAATAGTTAAAAAACTAGCTTCAGCAACAGAAAACCTTGTGGTGGTTGGAGATGACGCACAGAGCATTTATGCATTTAGAGGAGCGAATATTCAAAACATCTTGAATTTCAAAAAAGATTATCCTGACTATAAATTATACAAACTAGAACAAAACTATCGTTCTACAAAAATGATTGTGCAGGCTGCAAATAGCGTTATTAAAAAAAACAAAGATCAGATAGAAAAGAAAGTTTGGACTGAAAACGCAACTGGTGATAAACTTAAGGTTATCAGAACATTATCAGATAACGAAGAAGGAAAAGTTACTGCTAGTTCTATTTTTGAAATAAAGCAAAATGAAAATGCTCAAAATAGTGAATTTGCAATTTTGTACAGAACAAATGCTCAATCAAGGTCATTTGAGGAAGCATTGCGAAGACTGAACATTCCTTACAGAATTTATGGTGGCCTTTCGTTTTACCAAAGAAAAGAAATAAAAGATCTCCTCTCCTACTTCCGATTAATTGCCAATCATAATGACGAAGAAGCTTTTAAAAGAGTAATTAATTACCCAAAAAGAGGAATAGGAAAAACTAGTATTGACGGACTAATAATTACTGCAAACGAACATGATGAATCGCTATGGGAAGTAGCTAGTAATTTATCGTCTTATCAAGTAAAAATAAATAACGGGACTCAAAAAAAGATTGATGATTTCTGCACAATGATTCAGAGCTTTGCAGTCAGATTAGATAAGGAAAACGCTTTTGAACTTGCTAAAGAAATAGCTACTTCTACAGGAATCACGAGAGATTTACATGCCGACAAAACTCCTGAAGGAGTTAGTAGATATGACAACATACAAGAATTATTGAATGGTATTTCTGAATTTGTGGCAAAAAATGAATCAGAAGAAAATCTACCAACTTTAAGTGATTTTTTATTGGATGTAGCACTACTGACTGATGCTGATAATGAAAAAGATGGAGATAATAATAAGGTAATATTGATGACAATCCACTCAGCAAAAGGATTGGAATTTCCATATGTATATATAGTAGGATTAGAAGAAAATTTGTTTCCCTCGCAAATGTCATTGTCTACTCGTGATGATTTGGAGGAAGAAAGAAGGTTATTTTATGTAGCTTTGACCCGAGCAGAGAAAAAAGCAACTCTTTCTTATGCCACATCAAGATACCGGTGGGGAAATCTAATTTCCTGTGAACCAAGTAGATTTCTTGAAGAAATTGACTCTGAATTTGTTGATGAAGAAACTCCTATTGAACGCCCAACAGTTCAGTCAAATAAGAAAAGTGGTTTTGAAATGAAATTCAACAAACCTCTTGAGAATACACAACTAAAACAAATGAAAAAAGTTTCGTCTACCAATAGTTCTGGTGGTGGATCGGACAATAAAAATATAGTGATAGGCGTAACTGTGCAACACGCCAAGTTTGGAAAAGGAAAAATCGTGAAAATTGATGGAGCCTATCCCAACAGAAAAGCAACTGTATTTTTCCCTAATGTGGGACAAAAACAGCTTTTATTAAAGTTTGCCAAATTAGAGATTATAGAATAAAAACTAAACACATAACAATGTCAGAAGGATTAGAATACAACACTTCGAGAGAGGAATTAACCATACCCGAATACGGAAGAAACGTAAAAAACATGGTAGAATATGCTATAAGTGTTGCCGATAGAGAAGAAAGACAAAAGGTTGCCAATGCAATTATCTCGGTAATGGGACAACTAAACCCTCACCTTAGAGATATTACGGATTTCACTCACAAATTATGGGATCATTTATTCATCATTTCGGAAAACAAATTAGATGTAGATTCTCCATATCCTTTACCTGAATTGGAAGAAGCAAAGAAAAAACCCGAAATGATGAAATATTCTGAAGGGAAAAGAAAAATTAAATATGCTTATTACGGCAAAACCGTATCCCTATTTATCAAAGAAGCTATTGCCAAAGAAGACGAAAAGGAAAAAGAAATATTGGTGTATGCAATTGCCAATTTGATGAAAAAATTATTCCTTACATGGAACAAAGATTTTGTAGAAGATGCTGTTATTTTCAGACATTTGGATGAATTATCTAACGGAAAACTGGAAGCAGACAAAGAAAAATCATTGACTTCGGTAGATGAATTGATGAAATCTATTCCTAAAGTAAAACCTATAACAAATAAGAAAAAAGGAGGAAAGAAAAATAACCAAAGAAGACACTCAAAAAAATAATCAAATGGCAAATATTTTTGAAATAAATGGAGGAAAAAAATTAAGTGGAGAATTAATACCGCAGGGAGCAAAAAACGAGGCCTTGCAAGTGCTTTGTGCAGTTTTGTTAACTCCTGAAAAAGTAATAATTGATAATGTACCTAACATTATTGATGTAAATAAATTGATTGATTTACTTGCTTCGATGGGAGTAACGGTTGAAAAATTAGGAGAAGAAAAATACTCTTTTGAAGCAAACAATGTAGATGTAGATTATTTGATTTCTGATGAATTTAAGAAGAAAGGCTCAAGCCTTAGAGGATCAATTATGATTCTTGGACCATTATTAGCAAGGTTTGGAAAAGGATATATGCCAAAGCCAGGAGGAGATAAAATTGGACGAAGAAGATTAGATACTCACTTTATTGGTTTTCAAAATCTTGGAGCAGAATTTCATTATGATGCCAAAGACTTCTTTTATGAAGTAAAAGCTGACAAATTAAAAGGTGCTTACATGCATTTAGATGAAGCCTCAGTTACAGGAACTGCAAACATTGTAATGGCAGCAGCACTTGCTGAAGGCACAACTACAATATACAACGCAGCTTGCGAACCTTATTTACAACAATTATGTAAAATGATTAATGCAATGGGAGGTAAAATCTCAGGAATTGGATCAAACATGATAGTAATTGAAGGAGTGGATTCATTAGGCGGATGCGAACATAGAATTCTTCCTGATATGATTGAGATTGGAAGTTTCATTGGACTTGCCGCAATGACAGGTTCTGAGATAACTATCAAAGATGTTTCTTATGAAAACTTGGGAATTATCCCTGACACTTTCAGGAAATTAGGAATTAAAATAGAATTGAAGGGTGATGATTTATATATCCCAGCTCAAGATCATTATGAAATAGAATCCTACATTGATGGTTCTATCATGACAATTTCTGATGCCCCTTGGCCAGGATTTACTCCTGATTTATTGAGTATCATCTTAGTTGTAGCAACACAGGCAAGAGGTAGCGTTCTGATACATCAAAAAATGTTTGAAAGTAGATTATTCTTTGTAGATAAATTGATTGATATGGGAGCGAAAATAATTCTTTGTGACCCGCACAGAGCAACAGTAATAGGAATTGACAAAGAATATCCACTAAGAGGAATTAGTATGAGTTCACCAGATATTAGGGCAGGAGTTTCTTTGCTTATCGCAGCACTTTCTGCAGAAGGTCAAAGCCAGATAAGCAATATCTCTCAAATTGATAGAGGATACTCAAATATTGACACAAGATTAAAAAATATTGGAGCAGATATTACAAGATTGTAAATATGGTATAATTCTTGTTTCAAAAAGTATAATTAAAATTATAAAATAATGAAAAAGATAATTTTCATAACTGCCTTATTAAGTTTTGGTTTTTTCTCAATGAATTTAACCGCAGAAAGAACAGCTAAAAAAAGCACCATTTTTGTAGCTAAAGAAGGTGTTGAAATTGGAAATATTGCTCCAAATTTAGAACTAAGTAGCCCGTCTGGAAAAAAATATAAACTCTCATCATTAAGAGGAAAATATGTATTAATTGATTTTTGGGCAAGCTGGTGCGGTCCTTGTAGAAAAGAAAATCCAAATTTGGTTTCTGCATATAACAAGTACAAAAATGCAACTTTTAAAAAAGGGAGAGGCTTCGAGATATATAGTGTATCTCTTGATAACGAAGAGGACAGATGGAAAGCAGCAATCAAAAAAGACAAATTAACATGGAAATACCATGTTAGTGAACTAGGTGGTTGGTACTCTGAATCGGTGAAACTGTATAAAATAAAGTCTATTCCGCAGAGTTTTTTAATCAACCCAAAAGGTAAAATTGTAGGTAAAAACTTAAAAGGAAGAAAACTACACACAACTTTAGACAAGTATGTGAAAAGATTCTAAAAAAATAAACACATTGACAATCCCATTAAAATGACAGACTACTGCCATTTTAATGGGATTTTTTATTTATTCTATGTCATATTGACTTAGATTTGCAAATGGCAAAAAAATTGAAGGTATTCAATCGTAAAAATAATAGAGGAAAAATGAATAGTGAAAACGAAAATAACGAAGAATTGAAAGAAGAAAACGTAGCTGAAGAAACTACTCAAAACAATGAGGAGGTTCAAGAAGAAGTTGCTCCAAAAAAAGAAAAAAGCGAACTTGAATTAGCTCAAGACTCTGCTGCAATTGCTAATGACAAATATTTGAGGCTGTATTCTGAGTTTGATAATTTTAGAAAAAGAACAGCTAAAGAAAAGCTTGACACTATAAAATCTGCAAGTGAGGATGTGATAAAAAACATGCTTCCAATTGTAGATGATTTTAAAAGAGCGATGGCTCACAATCAAGAAGTTGACGATGCAGACTCTATCAAACAAGGTTTTGAATTGATTTTTAATAAATTGTATAAATCTTTAGAAGCAAAAGGGTTGAAAAAAATTGATGCTCAAGGAGAAGTTTTCAATGCTGATATTCATGAAGCGATAACCAACATTCCTGCACCAAGTGAGGACATGAAAGGAAAAGTTGTTGATGTGGTAGAAGAAGGTTATTTTTTAGGAGATAAAATTATCAGATTTCCAAAAGTGGTTATTGGACAATAAGTCCACAAAGATTTTAAAATGGCAAAAAGAGATTATTACGAAGTATTAGGAATTAGCAAAGGTGCGGATACAAGCGAAATTAAAAAGGCTTACCGCAAATTGGCTATTAAATTTCACCCAGATAAAAATCCAGACAACCCAGATGCTGAAGTAAAATTTAAAGAAGCAGCTGAGGCGTATGAAATTTTGAGTAATCCTGAGAAAAAACAGCGTTATGATCAATTTGGTCATGCAGGTATAGATGGAAGTGCTGGCGGTGGATTTGGTGGTGGCGGAATGGATATGGACGACATTTTTAGCCAATTTGGAGATATTTTTGGTGGCGGAGGCGGAGGCTTCGGAGGTGGTTTTGGAAGAAGCCAAGGACGAAGAACTGTGAAAGGAACCAACCTAAGAGTGCGATTAAACTTAACCCTTGAAGAAATTGCCAATGGAGTTGAAAAGAAGATAAAAGTTAATAAACTTGTTCAGGCTGAAGGAGTTGAATACAAAACATGTAACACTTGTAAAGGTCAAGGACAAGTCACGAGGGTAGTGAATAGCTTTCTTGGGCAGATGCAAACTGCATCAACTTGCCCTACTTGTAACGGTTCTGGGCAATCAATAGATAAAAAACCTGCTGGAAGTGACCAAAATGGAATGGTACGAAAAGAAGTAGTAATTCCTATTGAAATACCTGCTGGTGTCGAGGATGGGATGCAACTAAATGTGCGAGGAAAAGGAAATGACGCTCCTGGAAATGGAGTGGCTGGAGATTTATTGGTGGTGATTTCTGAAGTTGAACACGAATCATTGAAGCGTGAAGGACAGAATTTACATTATGACTTATATCTTAATTTTGCTGATACTGCAATGGGAACTTCAGTAGAAATTCCTGCTGTGGGAGGAAATGTAAAATTCAAAATTGCCCCTGGAACGCAAAGTGGAAAAACATTGAGACTTAAAGGAAAAGGACTTCCATCTGTAAACTCTTATGGAAAAGGAGATATTTTGGTGCATGTGAATGTGTGGACTCCACAAGCATTAACCAAAGAAGAGAAAAAAGCACTTGAAGTACTTAAAAACTCTGAAAATTTTGCCCCTAACCCAACTAGCAAAGACAAAGGATTCTTTGACAGGGTGAAAGATGTGTTTAGTTAAGAATTAAAAAAACGAGCCATTATGTAAATCAAAATGGCTCGTTAAACTTTATATCTTTATCAATGGGTAAAGCTTGTGATGTATTGCATTTTTGTAATTTTTCATCTTATAGGTAGCCACATCATTTACGTATACAATTACATCATCTGGGTTGTCACCAGAGTACTTTAATTTTGTTTCGCTATATTTATCATACCCCATTCCTTTATTAATAATATACCAATTTCCCTTTTCATTTATTGTCCAAAAAACGGAATCTGTAGAACTTATTATTTCTGCCTTGTGCCAAAAGTCTCTTTTAAATAAATCATCATTAAAATCTTTAACCAAAGCCGTTGTATTACTTTTTGGATGATAAACTATCATATCAATTCCATTAGTATGCTTTACTGCCGTTACATGATTTGTTAAGTAATTCCCAGAGTCAGTTTTTACTTTAAATTTTGTTCCTTGAGTTTTAAGCACATACATTTCATTTACTTTACTTGGATTTATTAAAATTTGACTGTACTTTGAAACAGCTGATATATAAGGCTTCACATCATAAGAGTTTCTTTTTTCATACTTTTTCAATAAATCCTTATCCAATTTTACACTTCCTGTTGACCCTTTTTTGTAAGTAATTTCTCTGAAAGTATAAGTGTAGGAATAGTCTTTTTTATAGGTATCGAAAGTTTTATCAATTTTTACTATCCAGTTATTGTGTTTATCATACTTATAAATATATTCTGTTTTCAATTTTCCTTTATAGTAATAAGATATTTTATCTCCATTATCATTATAAGAAAAAGTACTTTTTGAAGGAGCTCCATAACTATTAAATATTGTAGCGACTAATCTTCCATTTTCATATTTGTAAACATCTCCTTTTTCTGATTTAATACCTTTTGAATAATAGTAAGAGGTAACCGAATAATTATTTACAGCTGTATATTCATACTCCTTTTCATAAATCATTTTTCCTCCTAGGCCTACTTTAGACTCTTTAATCAACTGATTATCTTTATTATATTCATATTTAATAGTGGTAGGATCAACTCCTCTGTATTGTGTTTCAGTTAATTTTCCAGATTTATACACATAGTCTGTAATTCTTTCTGAAGAAATTTTCTTTGATTTAGCATCAATAGTTTTGCTGATATATCTATCTATTTTCCCTCCTTTATATTCATAATTGTACTCATAATCAGATTTTAAAATAGACATTACAGAGTAATGATTTACGAGCATTCCATCTTTGGAAAATGTTTTTTTATCCTTTGATGATAAAACATAAGCTTCTTGCGAAGAGCGATAATAATAAATATTACTTTTCACTTGCTTCACGGAGCTCTTAAGGTTGTTTTTTGATAAAGATTGATCTGGCAATTGAGAAAAAACCGAAAAAGACAATCCGATTGATGTGATAATTAAAATTAATTTTTTCATGATATTATTTAGTTTGATTTATATATCACAAATGTATATAGCGAGCCTATTATCTGAAATACGCAGTTATGCGTATATTTAAAAAAAACTATCACTATATAATTCTTGATTTCCCATATTTATATAGAACTAATAAAATCAAATGAATATATTTATATAAAAAATTTGCCCTATTAATATGAAATACTTCTTATCGTTTTTATCAATACTTATTTTTTCTAGTTTGACTTTTTCTCAGTCTGAACTTGATAGTTTAAAGGCTATAACTGATTTTGAGAATGATATAGCCAAGGGAAAAACATACCAAACAATTGCCAGCAAGGAATCTTTTAGAAATCTTGATTCTGCAATTAAATACGCTAACCTTGCTGAAGAAATTGGAGTAAAACTAAAGGACGACACTTTATTAGGTAACCTCTATAATGATTTATCTATCGCTCATTTTATAACTGGCAATTTTCAACAAACACTTGATTATGGAGAAAAATCTCTTTTTCATAGAAAAAAAACTGGAGACAGTTTAGCCATAGCTTCCGCATATTCGAAGTTAGGAATGGGACATCAAGAATTGGGAAACTTGAAAGATGCTACTAAATATTATGGAATAGCTTCAGAAATTTTTATTAAAAAAGATAAAAAAATACAGGGTGCCCAAATAAAAAACAACATGGCAAACATTTATGAGCGAAATGACCAAATGAATGAAGCCATAAAACAAGCCAAAGAAGCTTCGGAATTGCTTTGGCAATTAAATGATACCGCTAGGTATACCGTTACTCAAGCAAACTACGGGGATTTACTTAGAAAAAATGGACAACAAAAAGAGAGTATTTCTGTGCTAAACGAATTACTTCCCTACTCTGCTCAATCTTTTTATCCAGATTTTGAAGGGCAAATTATGCAAAGTATTGGAATGGCTCATTATGAATTGGGAGATACCTCAATCGCCTTGTCCTATTATTACAAAGCTATTGATGATTACAAAAAACACAATTCTCCTACAGGATTAGTGTTGATGCATGGAAATGTAGGCTCAATACTTTATGACAAAGGGTTGTACAAACAGGCGGAAGAACAATTTTTGGCGGGATTACCGTATCTCGAAAAATCAAAGTCTAACATTCAAAAGAAATATATTTACGAAGGGCTATACAAAATCAATAAGAAAAAAGGGAACACCTCTGAAGCTTTTAAATATTCAGAATTATACCATGAGGCTAAGGACAGTATTTATTCTCAATCGCAACAAAAAGAGCTACTTACATTACAGAAAAAATTTGAAACCGAGGAGAAAAACAGAAAAATTGCTGAACAAGATGCTGAATTGGTCAACAATGAATTAGAAGCAAGTAAGAAGAACTTGATTTATATTATTTCGGCAATAGTAGCTTTGGCTTTATTCGTTTTAGCCTACTTGTTTTTCAAAAGTTTCAGAAGAAAAAAGGAGCTAGAACTGAAAGAAAAAGAGTTAAACTCAAGGCAAGAAAAATTGAGAATTTCTAGAGACCTTCACGACCATATTGGTGCTGAACTTACTTTGATAAAATCCAGAATTGACCAGCGAGCTTTTTTAAGTAAAGATAAAAATGAGAGAAAGGAGTTAGAAGAAATCTCCGATTATTCAAAAGTAGCAATTGACCAACTTAGAAAAACCATTTGGGCAACTAAAAACGATAAGATTGATTTGGATAGTTTTGCTTTTAATTTAAAAAATTATTCGAGCAGATTTAGGCTAAAAACCGATATTAAAGAGAATCATTTAAATATGGAATTATCTTCTGTTTTGGCTTTAAATTTATTTAGAGTGTGCCAAGAGACTATTAATAACTCAGTAAAATACAGTGAAGGAGATAAAATTGAGGCATCAATAACTGAAGACGAACAAAAATTAAAAATCGAGATAAAAGACAATGGAAAAGGATTTGACATCCACACCGTGACAAAAGGATATGGACTATCAAATATGGAGGAAAGGATGAAAGAAATAAATGGTGAATTTGAAATTAAATCCACCAATCTTGGAACTACTACTTTTTTAACTATCAAGAAAATTTAGTCAAACAACACGAATTTAAATACGAATTATTGCGTATAGTTTTTTGACTAAACTTTGAGTTAATTTGAATTCAATTTCAAACAAACACGACCATGATACGAATAGCCATAGCCGATGATATAAGCCGAATTGCTGATGCTTTGAAGAGCAAAATTGAACTCTCTCCAGATTTTGAAGTAAAATTTTTAGCTCCCAACGGAAAAGAAATAGTGAAACAGATTGAGAAAAATCATGCTATTGATGTTATCCTTATGGATATAGATATGCCAGTGATGAACGGAATAGATGCAACTGAATATATTTCTAATCACTTTCCAAACATCAAAATCATTATGTGTTCTGTGTATGATGATGAGGATTCAATTTTAGATTCAATCATTGCTGGGGCAACAGGTTATTTACTAAAAGAGGAAAAACCTGAAGTCATACACTCGGCAATTTACCAAGCTATGGAAGGAGGTTCACCTCTAAACCCATCAATCGCAAGAAAAACTTTGAAACTAATTTCGAGAATAGAATCCAGGAAAAAACCTACAATTGATTATGGATTAACTAATCGAGAAAAAGAAATTTTGCAGTTACTTGCAAACGGGCTGAGTTATGAGCAAATCGCTATCAATCTATTTATTAGTAAAGGAACTGTAAGAAAACACATTGAAAACCTTTACAGAAAATTGCAAGTAAATAATAAAATAGATGCAGTAAATAAATTAGGAAATATTGACTAAAACTTCAACCTAGGATTTGCTGTCACTTCCTGCCCCACAAAATCTTTCTCAAGATATTGTAAATACCCAGTCATGGCAATCATTCCAGCATTATCTGTGCAGTATTGAAACTCAGGAATAAATGTATCCCATCGTTTTTTCTCACCCAATTTAGTTAATTCATTCCTCAAATGACTGTTTGCAGACACTCCTCCAGCAATGGCTATTTGATTTATCTCTAAATCATCTGCCACTTTTTTTAGTTTAGAGAATAAGGTTTTGATAATTGTATCTTGAATAGAAGCACATAAATCTGCTTTGTTTTTCTCCACAAAATCTGGATCATCTCGTTCGCATTTTCTAATAAAATTTAAGAACTGAGTTTTTAAACCACTAAAACTATAATTGTATTCTGTAGTTCTGGGATGCGTAAAATGAAATCGAGTTTTGTCTCCTTCTTTTCCAAATTTATCAACCAATGGCCCTCCTGGATAAGGAAAACCCATCACTTTTGCTATTTTATCAAAAGCTTCGCCTGCAGCATCATCTAGGGTTTCGCCCATTATTTCCATGTCAAAATAATTGTTCACTTTTACCAATTGAGTGTGTCCACCCGAAACTGTAAGACAAATAAATGGGAATCTTGGCATTTTTTTATTCTCATTAGGTTTTTGAATAAAATGAGCCAAAATGTGCCCTTGCATATGGTTTACTTGAATCAAAGGAATATCCAAACTTAAAGCAAGTGACTTTGCAAAAGAAACTCCCACCAATAAAGCTCCCATCAATCCTGGACCTGCTGTGAAAGCGATTCCAGTTAATTCTTCCTTAGTTACTCTAGCTTCTTTTAAAGCTTGTTCCACAACAGGAATAATATTCTGTTGATGAGCTCGAGAAGCTAATTCTGGTACTACTCCACCATATTGTTCATGAATAGACTGGCGAGCAATTAAGTTGGAAAGAATTTTTCCATTTTTAATTACAGCTGCCGAAGTATCATCACAAGAGGATTCAATCCCTAATATTATACCTTTCCGTAATTCCATTTATGTTTAGTATTAACTATTGATTATCAGTAACTATATAAATCAGTAACTATGGTCTGTTCAAAATTAGTTAATTTAGCTTTATTATAGCCTAATAGGCTTGATTTTTGTAGATTAAGGAAAAAGAAACATCATTAAGAAAGCAATAAACATAGTTGGGCACTTAGCTCTTTTATCTCTAGAAATAGTTGTGTTTTTACTATTGGTTAGTTTTATGTCTGTTCGGTTTGAGTATGTACAAACAAACCTTGCAAAGTATGCAACTCAAAGACTTTCTGAAGATTTGAATACAACTATTCACATTGGAAAGTTAAAAATCACCCCAATAAGCTCGGTTGAATTACTTGACTTTTATGTACTTGACAGAGAAAATGATACGGTGATTAAAACTAAATCCTTATCAATCCTTGCCAAAAATATTGATTTAGAGAAAAACAAAATCAAAATTAATCACATTACTCTTGAAGAGGCTGACATTCAATTAATAAAACGAGAAGGACAAAAAGGGTTTAGCTTTCAGTTTATTCTTGATCACTTTGATAGTGATAAGGAAAAAGACGATGATTCTAAAGATTTTTTAATCACTGCTAACAAAATAGAACTCAAAAATAGTCGATTTAGATTTAAAGATTACAGATCAAAAGCTGAATATTATGGAATGGATTATACCGATTTAGATGCAAATCCAATCAATCTTACTTTCTCTAATTTCAAAAATCTTGGAAGCAATATAAAAGTTGACATTCACCATCTTTCCGCAGTAGAAAAAAGCAAATTTAATCTTAAAAACTTAACTGGAAAAGTAGAAATTGACTCTAATTTTGTTCATATTAAAGGGCTTAACATTACTACTCCCAACTCAAACATTGTTACTGATTTTTTCCGTTTTGAATTTGATGACCCTTCCTATTTTGAAGATGATTTTGAGGAAAAGGTAATAATGAAAACCAAATTCAGAAAAACAAGCTTAAACCTTTCTGACTTAGCCTACTTCACTTCATTTTTTGAAGGAATTGACAGAAAAGTTCTCCTTTCAGGGAGTTTTGATGGAACTGTAGCCGATTTTAAAACCAAAGATTTATCATTAAAATTAGATAACAAAACTAAGTTTTATGGCAACCTAGCCATGAAAGGATTACCTGATACGGACAACACTACTTTTGATGTATGGATAAAAAATCTTGTAACCACTGAGAAAGAGATTAACAATATTGATATACCCCCTTTTGATAAAAAGAAAAAACTGAAATTACCCGCTGAGATTGCTGGAATAGGAAATATTGAAATTTCTGGTAAAATGAAAGGTAAATTTGAAGACTTTTTGAGTGTGCTAGACATCAATACATCCCAAGGAATTGTAAAACTTGATACCCGCTACTGGGAAGATGGCAACAATACTAACCTCAAAGGGAAAATAATAGCAGACAACCTAAATATTGGTGCTTTTGCTAATGAAGAAGATTTAAAAGAAGTAGATGCTAATCTAATTACCGATTTAAGTTACAACTCTAGAACAGGGTTGAAATTAGCAGCAAAAGGGGATTTACCAAAATTATCATATAAAGGGCATACCTACAAAAACATAAAGTTGGATGGTAAGTTTACAGAAAAATCATTTGACGGAAAAGCCTCAATTAGAGATAATTATGGAAATGTTGATTTCCTTGGAAATATAAATTTTGAGGATAAAATACCAAGCTTTGATTTCCAATCCTCTATAAAAAATCTTCATCTCAGTAAGTTGAAGCTAATTTCTGATACAAATACACATATTGTCTCAGGAAAAATAAATCTCAAAGGAAAGGGAAGCACAGTGGATAATTCAACAGGAATAGCCACCATTACTGAACTTATCTATAAGCAAAACGATAAAGAGTACCGAAATAAAGAAATCACCATAAACTCTAAAATTGACAGTAACAAAAGGAGCTTAAATTTAATTTCAGATATTGCAGATGCTGAAATTAATGGAGATTTTTTAATCTCTGAACTTGGCAAGATTGGAGATATTGTAGGGCAGCAAGTTGTTCCTGCTTTGTACGCATCTATTGACACAATAAAAGTTGAAAATCAAGAATTTAACTTCAATATTTTAGTAAAAGACTTTGAGCCTATTCAAGAATTATTTTTAAACGATATTGGAATTGCTTCAAACACTAAAGTAAATGGAAATTTCAGCTCCACTTCCGAAAACTTTAATATTAAAATAATTTCTGATTCTATAACCTATTTAACTAATAGATTCATTAGTGTGAATGCAGAATTGAAAAAACCATCCGAAATTCTTGACCTCGAAATTGACATCAATAAATTTTACGCAGGAAATGATTTTGCTTTAGATAATTTAGAAATTAATTCATTGATAAAAGATGATCATATCATGCCATCAATCAAATGGAAATCTCCTGATGGAGATAGTTACGGAAAAATTCAAGGGGACGGGTATTGGTATTCTGAAGATTATTTTGATCTACTTATTCTACCTTCTTATTTTCATTTTAAAGATAGAGATTGGATAATTACAGAAAACGCAACAATGATTGTGGATTCATCTAACTTTAATTTTAATGGGGTTGAAATAAAAAATAATTTAGGAGAGGGAATTTCGGTTGTAGGGGATATATCTGAAAACCCTGATGATGTTCTCAAAGTATACCTTGATAATTTTAATTTAAAATACTTAAATCCTTTTATTGGCAATTTAAATACCAAATACTACGGAAATATAAATGGAAGTGCCTGCATTAATAATGTGTACAATAATATCGAAATTGTATCCGATTTTTATATAGATACTTTGACTATTAATGAAGAATTAGTAGGTGATTTGGTGTTTAATTCTGATTGGTTAAATGATAAAAAAGGGTTACATGTAAAGGGTGAGTTATTAAGAAACAAAAAAAGCACCTTTGATTTTATGGGCTATTATTATCCTTTTAAAGAAAGTAATGCATTGGATGTAAATTGTGTATTAAGCAACACAGATTTAGCTTTTTTGAATCCGTATGTGGTAGGTCAAGGAATTTCACAAATAAACGGAAAAGCAAAAGGAAAAATAAAAGTAACAGGAATGCCTGAAGCTCCTTTATTAGAAGGAGAAATCGCCCTTTTACGTACAGGCTTTAATGTAAATTATCTCAACACTCATTATGATTTTTCTGGATTGATGATCATTGAAAATAACGATATTTTTACAGACAACATTATTGAAATAAGGGATAAAGAAAACAACTTAGCCTACTTTAACGGAGCTATTTATCATGAGAATTTTCGCGATTTTGACTTCAACGTATTTATCGAAATCCCTACTTCAGTTTATGTGAATAACGGAAGAAAAGAACTTAGGTCTTTTGATGGGGCAAAAAAGACTTCAAATAAATTTATTGGAATGAGCACCAATATAGATCAAAACAGTGATTTTTATGGAAAAGTTTATGCTACGGGAGATATAAATGTAGAGGGTTACCAAGATGAAATAGATATTGTAGTAAATGCAAAAACTGAAAAAGGGACTAATTTTACTCTTCCTTTATATGGGTCTTCAGATGTAGAACTCGAAGATTATGTAATTTTTGTAAATAAAGATTCTAGTAATATTCCTGAAGAAGACATAGTAAATCTTGAAGGAATTAACTTAAACATAAATGTAGAAGTAACTCCGGAAGCTCATTTCCAACTTATTTTTGACGAAGTATACGGGGATATAATTTCGGGAACTGGACATGGAAATTTATCCATGAGTGTGGACAAACAAAATCAATTTAATCTTGCGGGAAAATATACCATTGACGAAGGCGATTATTTATTTACGCTAGGTTTAGAAAGGTTTGAAAATTTAATAAACAAGAAATTTGAAATTGAACAAGGAAGCACATTAAGTTGGTATGGAGACCCCTATAATGCTGAAATTGATATCACTGCTATTTATAAACTAAAAGCATCAATGTATGAGATAATGCCTCAACTTACTGATGATGCAAGCAAATATAAACAACGAACAGATATTGATGTAAAAATGGAGCTTACTGAAAATCTAATGACTCCTGTGATTGATTTTACAATCGAATTACCAAGAGCTGACGAAACCGAGAGAGCTGTAATTGCAAACTTAATGCAGACCAAACAGGAGCTAAACAAACAAGTTTTTTCACTACTGCTACTAAATAGATTTTTACCAAGTCAAAACAACTCGATAAGTGAAAACGGAGCTGAGCAAGGAAGGGGTAACTCTGCCGTAGGCACAACAGCCTCAGAGTTATTATCCAACCAGTTGAGCAACTGGCTTTCCAAATTAAGTAATAATGTAGATGTAGGGCTTAATTATCGCCCTGGAGACAACTATACAAGTGATGAAATTGCCGTAGCACTTTCTACCGAACTATTAAATGATAGATTAGTAATAAGTTCAAATTTTGGGGTTGCTTCTGGAAATGAAGCCAACCAAAACAATGATGCTTTGATTGGGGATGTAAATGTAGAATACAAGCTAAATGAAGATGGCACCTTTAGAGTTAGAGTTTTCACTAGAACAAATGAGTATGATGTAACAAATGCAAACCAATCTCAAACTACGAGTGGCGTAGGCATGTATTACAAAAAAGAATTTAACAACTGGAAAGAGTTTATCACACCCAAAAAGAAATTGAAGAATAGGACTATTCAAAAACAATAACCTAATTCATTTCATTTCTCTTAATCAATTTTTCCTTTTGAAATGATACCGATAAAACGCTGTCATTTCCTTGAAAAAGGGAGTCTTAAAACGAGAATCATATTTGATTAATAAGATCCCCGCCTTCGCGAGGATGAGAATGGAAAATTGAAAATAAAAAACTATTTCCTTACACTCTCGTACATCACAATTCCAGCAGCTACAGCTACATTCATGGATTGTATTTCACCACTCATTGGGATTTTACCAATGTGTTGCACTCGGTTTATAATTTCATTTGAAATCCCCGTTTCCTCGTTTCCCATTACAATCCCCAATGGTCCAGAGTATTCAAAATCATAAATAGAATCGTCAGTTTTTTCTGTACAAGCAATTAAAGTCAACCCAGATTCCGCCATAAAATCTACTGATTTTTTTAAGCTATCTACTCTACAAACTGGCAAAGTCATTAATGCTCCAGCAGAAGTTTTCATAGCATCCGAAGTTACAGTCGCTCCTCCTTTTGCAGGAATTATCATTCCATTAAAACCCAAACATTCAGCCGTTCTGGCTATGGCTCCAAAATTTCTTACATCCGTTACTCCATCCAATATTATGAACCTTGGCTCCTTCCCTTCTTCGTACAATCTTGGAATCAAATCTTCTACTTTGTGGTAGGTAACTGGTGAAATAAATGCAATAACTCCTTGGTGATTTTTTCGAGTAATCGAATCCAGTTTTTGAACAGGAACCAATTGAATATTCACCATCGAATGTTTCAACATTCCTCTTAATTCATGAAATAAATTACCTTGTAATCCTTTCTGAATCATTATTTTATTAATCTCCTTACTACTTTTAATTGCCTCCATCACTGGATGCAAACCAAATACTATATCCTTATTTTGCTTTTTGTCGTACACTTTTGTTGCTTAATTAAAATTATAAATCCTTCCTTGCCTCCAGCTTTCGCAAGCTCGGTACCAATAATCTCGGTAGGTTCGGTAGCGTATTAATTGGTAATCGTTTTTTATTCTGTCTTCATTTTCTAGATTAAAACTAAAAGTCAATGACATCATCATATTGTGTGGAGTTCCATACACCCAAGTTTCTCCGTTTCTAGTTTTATAAATCGTATTGGGCAATCCCATTACTATTGAAAGCATACCTCTATCAGTTTTCCAACCTTCTTTGTAAGAAGTAAAAAACTTATTGGCAAGCTCTACTCTTCGATAATATTCTTCAATAATTACTCTAGCTCTTTCTTTACTTCCTCCCATTTTCAACCAAAAATCTTCTACAGCCTTTCTTTTATTGTCAGCATTTTTTAGTGCTTTATATTCTTTGGATGTGCAAATGTACTTTAAGGGTTCTATCATCCCCAAGTAATTATGAAACCCATCAAAATTGGAGTCCAATTTCTGTAAAATCACATTATAGCTTATTGAGTCTAATGATTTTATGTAATAACTCCCTTTCTTTGGAAGTGAAATTATCCCTTCAGAATTATTTAGCGAAAGTAAAAAATTAGAATCATTATAAACAATTGGCTTCTGTTTTACATTAGACGAAAATGGCGGTGGAGAAGCAGGAAAATTTGTGTTAAAATACTGAACTTCAAAAGTTTCATTAGAATTAAAATCCGAGACTACCTTGAATTTATTTTCCAAAGTAAAGTAAGGGTCAAAATAAATGGTTTCATTATTTATTCCCTTAAATAAGAAAAACTGTTCTGATAATCTATTCGATTTATTTACTTCAATTACCTGCTTGTCTTTTACTTTTTTATTTATATCACTAGAAGTAATTCTCAACACTCCATTTTCTCCGATTGGGATTGCTAAAGGAATTCTTGCTAAAATCTTTTTTGCTCCATCTGTTTTTTTGTAATCATATAAAACCTTACTCGCACTATCAATTAATACTTTACCTTTAAAATCTTGATATAAATCGTACCTAATATGCACCTCCGCCTCAAAAGGTTTGCTACTGTTTTCTCTTACATAAAGCAGATTGGTAGTGTTTATTTCTAGATATAAATAAGACAAAGTATCGTTTACATGGTACACAACAAAACTAGGAGATAAATCCTTTATCTTGTTATCATACTGATAATTAGACTCATCATTTGCTAATTTATTAGTGTTGCAACCCATCACCAAAAGCAATCCAACAATTGCAATCAATACAACATTTATATGTTTTGAAAACAGCCTCACGATTCTATAAATTTTTCAGGAATTTGTTTGTTGGCTTTTGCTCCCAACTCACGCATAGTTTCAGTTCGTTTTATCAAGTTTCCACTACCCGTTTTCAATTTATTAATTGCTCCACTGTAGGCAGTTTTGGCTTGGGTAAGTCCTCTCTCAATCTTATCCATATCTTCCAGAAAACCTACAAACTTATCGTACAAGGCACCTGCTTGCTTGGCAATTTCAAGTGTATTTCTGTTTTGCTTTTCTTGCTTCCAAATACTGGCAATAGTTTTGATGGTTGCCAATAATGTGGTAGGACTTACAATCACAATATTTTTGCTCCAAGCATATTGATAAATATCTTTATCATGCTGAATAGCAATACTAAATGCAGGTTCAATAGGCATAAATAACAACACAAAATCTGGAGAATCTAAACTAGCTCCCGTTTGGTAATTTTTCTCACTCAAATACTTAATGTGGTTTCGCACAGAAATTAAGTGGTTTTTCAAAGCTCCTTCTCTATCGGCTTCTTCTTCTGGATTTATGTATTGATTATAAGCCACTAACGATACTTTCGAATCAATTATGATGTGTTTATTATCAGGCAATTGCACAATGTAATCTGGCTGAATTCTTTTTCCCTCCTCATTGGTTGTGCTAAATTGCTTGTTGTACTCCTCCCCTTCGTTCAATCCCGATTCTATCAATATTTTTTCTAGAATCATTTCTCCCCAATTTCCTTGAGTCTTGTTGTCGTGAGTAAGTGCTTTGGTCAAGTTTTGAGCATCCACACTCAAGGTTTGATTTAGTTTTGCCAGCTCAATAATTTGTGTTTTAAGTACAGATCGCTCTTCCAATCCTTTCTCATAAGTTTGTTGCACTTTTTCTTCAAAACTCTTCAGTTTCTCATTCAATGGATTAAGAACAGTGTTAATGTTTTCTTTGTTTTGAGCAGTAAACTTTACCGATTTTTCTTCCAGAATTTTGTTGGCAATATTTTCAAACTCTGTAGTAAATTTCTTCTGCAATTCTTGCATTTCCTCTTTTTGGGTAGCCAGTTTTTCTCCCAAATTACCAAGGTTGGTATTTGATACCGAAAGGTCTTCAGTTAAGTTTCGGTTTTCGTTTTTTAATGCAATTATCTCTTCTTTTTGTTGAGAAAAAATCTTTTCAGCATTTTCCAATCTCACCCCAATCATTCCCTTTTCTTTATCAAGTGATACATTAGTTTTGGTTAGCAATTCGTTTTCTGCTTCTAGGGCAGTTAGTTTAGCCTTTATCTCAATAGGCAAGTTATTTTTTCGCAATAGAAAAATCAGAAACACCAACAATGCTCCAATAACCAATCCAATAAATAAAGCTGTGTAATCCATCAATTTAGTTTCTTAATACCAGTTTTCTGCGTTAAAATCGGTTTGTTTTCCTTTGTCTTTCCCTGTTAAATCTTTCCAAAATGGTTTCATTTTTCCTCGCAATACAATCAACACAAAAGCTCCTAACAACAAGTAAGGAATAATCAAAATATACTCAATTCCTGCATTAAGTCCGCCACCTACAGCATCGTTACTTTCTGCTGTAGCTTTACACATCGCACATTGGGCATTTGCAGAAATTTGTAAAATCAAGAAAAATAATACGGTAATTAGTTTAGTTAAATGTTTCACTTTGTTCCAATTTACTTTGTTAGTATAACAAAGATACGAAAGGAAATGTTTTGTTTCCCTTAACTTTTTAATAAATATATATATTCAAAATTGTTTAAATAATCATTCTTCATAAAGGTTGTGTTTACATCCAATTGAGTGCGCTAATCAGCACCTATCAAATTTACCTAAAATTAAACAAACCCATGTTTTAAACCATGTAAACTAGCTTATTACAAACTATTTTTCGTAACTTCCGCACAACAACAAGTTGTAGGTAATTGAGTAAAATGAAACACATTCTGAAAATACTATTGGCATTGATAATTGTGAGTTGTTCACAAAATTCAAATCAAAGCCAACAAATCGATACCTCTAATGAAACTGAAACCAACTCGGTTTCTAAGGAAAATAAGTTTGACTTTTACAGTGATAGTATTTTGACTCATATTGATGCTGAAGAATTATGTGAATTCAGTTTTGACTTTTTTGTACCTGAATTAAATCAAAAATTGGCGAGAAAAAATTTGAAACTAGATGTTCAAACCGCAGATGACTATGAAAATTCACTGACAATAGAAATCAATGGACGAAAAGTCAAACTCTATTCAAACGAAGAATTGTCGAATGGAAATTTTTGGGATTCAGGACCTCGTAATTTTTTCAAGATTGTTAACGAAATTTTGAAAGACCAAAATATTGATGAGCAGTTTTATTTGCTTTATGGTGGAAACGATTTGCATACTGTTCTTCTGACCAAAAAGCAATTTGAATTAATGTCCAAAATAAATGGGAGTGATAAAAACGAAATCCCTTATTTACCATAAAATAAACTACCTACAACAATGACTATACGTAATGCGGGTTTTCTGCTAAACGAAAGGTCTGTGAACTTAATGAAGTCCGCCAATACTTTAATTTGGTGTTTAAAGTGAATAAATTAAAAACAAAATATAAACTCTTGGCTAAGTGCAAATTTGAAAACTCCGCTTTTCAAATCCCGCACTACGCATAGTCGGGTCGTTCCGACCAATCCTATCCAATGAAAATTTATTTTTTAAAAAAAAGGAGTTTTAATGTGTAGAGAGAATAACCGATAAAAGAATTCAACCTCTCAAAACCTCCCACACCAATCCCGATTCAAACCCCTTTTGTATCACAAAAGCTGCAATTTTGCCATTTCGCTTAAACTCATCCTTTTCGTTAGATTCTTCGAGTTTTCTTGTTATCCAATAGTTTAAAGTTTTTACATATTCTTCTTCATCAATTTCGGCTAGTCCTTTTTTTATGCAATAGTCAGAGATTCTTTTTTGCTTCAGATTATTTTTAATCTTTACTCTCCCCCACTTTTTGATATTAAATTTCCCTGACACATAGGCTTCAGCAAATCGCTGTTCGTTCAAAAAATCTTCTTGAATAAGCTGAATAATAGCATTTTCAACTTCATTTCGATACAAACCCAACTTATAGGCTTTATCTCTTACCTCTTGGTGGCAACGCTCCTGATAAGCACAGTAGGTTTTTAGTTTCTCGACAGCCAGCTCGAAATTCATAGTTGATAATTGTTGTTAAACTTTTTTTCCTAATTCTATTTTGTAAAAAGGAAATACTTATTTTAGTGCAGTAAACAATACAATGATAAATGATTCCATTTTCACCACCAAGAATTGACCAAAAAATAATTGACGAAGTAGTTGATACCCTAAAATCGGGTTGGATAACAACAGGACCCAAAACACTAAAGTTTGAAAACAACTTAAGCCAATATTGTGGGAACGAAGCTACAGTGTGTGTGAGTGCTGCCACCCCTGGAATTCAATTGGTATTAAGCTGGTTGGGAATAGGTGAAGGTGATGAAGTAATTATTCCTTCTTATACCTATTGTGCTACCGGAAATGTAGTGATTCATAGCGGTGCAAAACTAATAATGGTGGATGTAAATGAAAGTGATTTCAATATCAGTGTTTCAAAAATAAAAGAAGTAATTACCGAAAAAACCAAGGTAATTATGCCTGTAGATATTGCAGGGCTTCCTTGCGATTATGGTGAGATATATGACTTGGTAAATGATCCCGAAATAAAAAAGCTATACTCTCCCAACAATAAACTCCAAGAGATGATGGGAAGAATTGCAGTAATATCAGATTCCGCACATAGTATTGGAGCTGAGTATAAAGGCAAAAAAGCTGGAAGCTTGGCAGATATCTCTATCTTCTCTTTTCATGCAGTAAAAAACCTATCTACTGCTGAGGGTGGTGCAATTGCACTAAATTTACCAAAACCTTTCAATAACGAATCTATCAGAAAACAACTAAAAACCATGAGCCTTCATGGGCAAAGCAAAGATGCGTTTAGCAAAATGCAATTAGGTGCTTGGCGATATGATGTAATCGAATCGGGTTTTAAATGTAACATGACAGACATTCAGGCTTCAATGGGACTTGTGGAATTAGATAGATACAAAGGAAACTTGGCTCGAAGAAGGCAAATAATGGAAGCCTACCATAAGGCTTTTGAGAAATATGATTGGGCAAAATTGCCTGTATTTGAAACCAAAGACAAGACTAGCTCATTCCACTTATATTTATTTAGAATTAATGGAATATCAGAAACAGAAAGAGATCAAATTATCCAAGAAATATCTGAAAGAGAAGTGGCTGTGAATGTGCATTACATGCCTGTGCCTATGCTTACAGCTTTCAAATCAAATTTTGATATTGCAGATTATCCGCAGACTTATGCCAACTTTGCTTGCGAAATAAGTTTGCCCGTATACTTTACTTTAACTGATGAACAAATTAATATTGTAACCTCAACGGTGATTGAATCTGTTGAGAAAGTACTTGTAAAATAGCCGTTTATCCATTATTATCTTCCTTTCACCAAAAAATTAAACTTTAAAAAAGAAAAATCTTTACTTTTAAAAAAATAAAAAATATACTTATGAAATCATTGTTAATTACATTAATCACTGCAATCGCCTTTACAGGATATTCTCAAACTGAAGATGTATCTTCTTATGACGAAAAACTATTGAACTGGCAATCAAAAAATGTGAGTGGCAGAATAATGGGTACTAACACCATGAAAGCTTACGAAGAATTATTGGTAGGAAAAACCCCTAAGAAAAAAATTATTGTAGCCGTGATTGATGCAGGAATTGACATCACTCATGAAGATTTGAAAGAAAATATCTGGGTAAATACTGATGAAATTGCTGGAAATGGAATTGACGATGACAACAATGGATATATTGACGATATCAATGGGTGGAATTTTCTAGGAAATGCGGAAGGAGATAACATTGATAAAGCTCCTCTTGAAAAAACAAGAATTTACAGAAAACTGAGAGATAAATACCGAGAAGTGAGGGATGAAACTGAAGTGGCGGATGAAGAAAAAGAAGATTACGCTCTGTACATCAAGTTGAAAAAGGAAATTAAAGATGAGTTAAAAAGCATTAATGAGCAACTAAAAGGAATTGAGGGATTACACAAAGATATTCATAAGAGGTATAAGCGAATTTCTAGATTATCTGGACAAAAAATCACTACACACAAGGAATTACAAGATTTTAACCCTAAAACTGCTGACGAAAAAAAAGAAAAAAGGGTATTAAATCTATATGCTTCAATGGGACTTACAATTGAAGATATTGATGAATATTATGAATATTTAAATGACCGAAAAGACGCTCATTTAAAAACTAGTTTTCATCCTAGAAAAGATATTGTTGGGGATGATTTGAATGATATTACCGATATTAAATATGGAAATAACAACGTAACAGGACCTGATGCTTTTCATGGTACTTTTTGTGCAGGAATCATAGGAGCAACTCAAAATAATAGCCTAGGAATTAATGGGATAGCCAACAATGTACTTTTGATGTCATTGCGTGCCGTACCAAATGGCGATGAATATGATAAAGATGTAGCTTTGGCAATACGCTATGCGGTTGACAATGGTGCTCAAGTGATTAATATGAGTTTTGGGAAATCTTATTCTCCAAACAAAAAAATGGTAGATGATGCTATGTTGTATGCACAATCTAAAGGAGTTTTATTAGTTCATGCTGCTGGGAATGACAATAAAAACATTGATACGACAGATAATTTTCCTTCGGATATTTTATTAGAAGGAAACTCAATAAACAATTTAATTTGTGTTGGAGCTTCAACTATCTCAACAAAAAAGAGATTACCTGCTGTGTTTTCAAACTACGGAAATGAGAGAGTAGACATATTTGCTCCTGGAATGGATGTAGTTTCAACTACTGTTGAAAGTGAATACGAAATTTCTCAAGGAACTAGCTTTGCTGCTCCAGTAGTTAGTGGTGTTGCTGCTTTAGTATGGAGTTATTATCCAGAACTTACTGCTGCTCAAATGAAAGAGATTTTAATTAAATCGGCAACTAACATGGCTAAGAAAAAAGTGGTAATTCCTGGAGAACGAAAAAAGAAAACTAGATTTAGAGAATTATGTGTAAGTGATGGAGTTGTAAATACATACAATGCTCTTATGCTTGCTGAGGAGATGAGCAAAAAATAGAATGTGAAAATTAAATTATCAATATTTTTATCAATTCTTATTCTTTCTTGTTCGAGAAATACTGAAAAAGAGGTGAAAAATGAAAAGCCAAGTTTAGCAATTAATACTGATTTCAAAAACATAACTGATTCATTAGATGAAGCGGAAAATTTGATTCATTTTGAATATCAAAATTTAACTAGATGGGGAGGAATAGAAGTTTGGTCTCTAGAAAATGAGATAGTTAAAATTATTGCTACTCAAAAACCTGAATTAGGATTTACTAAAACAACCCATTTCTATGAAGATGGCTCAAATTATAAATCAGTTTTGATAAAACATGAAGCTAATTGGGAGGAATTTCACACAAAATATGGTGAAATAGACCCTGTGGGTGATGAAAGAATGACTTATACAATTGACACAATGGAAACTGTTGTTCATTATTCAGTTTTAGATTCATTTGATTTAAAAATGATACAAGAAGCTAGTGAAATTCTAATTTTCGTAAATAGCAAGAATAAATTTATTCCATAAAAAAAGTGCCCCGAAAAAATTCGAGACACTTTTAACTTTTAAACTTTTTTAGAGGTTAAAATTATTCAATCGTAAACCTTAATCCAATATAGATATTCCTTCCAAATATTGGTGCCCAAACAAGGGAACTATCAAAGTTATTCCCAAAAGGATTATCACTATCAATTATAGCTCTATCTTGTCTAAAATTAAAGATATTTTCTCCACCAATATATGTGCTAAACTTCTTATTCCATCGCTTACTAATTTGCGCGTTAGACACAAAATGATCTGGAGCTTTATCTCTATATCTTAACCCAACAGGATTCGTTTGAGTAGAGGCAATTCGTTGTTCCCCAATCCAATTCATGGTAAAATCAAAGTTCCATTCATTTTCAGTTTCGTAACCCAAGTTGATAAAAGCTCTGTTTTTTGCAACTAATTGTTTTTGCAAAATCACATCGTTATAGGTTGTTTTAATATCATAATAACGGTAAGCCATTCTTATATCAAGATTTGGCAACAACTCATAATCAAACTGCACTTGTAAACTATTAGAGTACGATTCTCCGTTCAAGTTATAAAAAGCAATTTCATCTGCATTTTCCCAATCTACAACTATCTGGTTTTCAAATTGAGTTCGGTACACATCCACTGAAAGAGTGGCTTCTCTTTCTGCAATTTCAAAATCTTGAACCAAGTTTACCCCAAAATTCCAAGCTACCTCAGCTTTTAAACCATAAGGTGTATTGGCATTTTTATCTCCACTTACCACAATAGCTCTTGAAGTAGCAAACAACCCTTGATTTTCAGCAAAAATATTAGCTGTTCGCTGTCCTCTTCCTGCAACTGCTCTCACAATTGTATTTTCAGCTAAATCATATTTTAAGTGCAATCTTGGGGTAAAAAAGAACCCAAACAAATTGTGATAATCTGCTCTTGCACCAATTACTACCTTAAATCTTGCACCGCCAGAATAGGTGTATTCTCCATATACACCAGGAGTAATTTCTACCCTATCATAGTTTACAGTATCTACAGATTCTTTATAATCATCTAATAAAGCTGTTGCACCAATAAAATAAGAATGATCTGTTGTTCCGATAATATTTTGAAAAATAACATTAGCATATCCAGAAGTTTGCCCAGCCTTGTATCTCGTTAATCCAAACAAAGAATTTTGATTGTAATCCATAGCGGTTAATTGTATCGCTATACTTTTTCCTGGATCTTCTTTGAATACTTTACCGGCTTTAAGCCACCCTCTTACACGAGTTATATCCGAAACTGCTCCCCAAGGATTGGTAATATTAATTGGTTGGTTTTCTCTAAATTCCTGCTGTCCAGCCACATTTTTTAAGCTTACTCCCTCTACTCCTATTTGCCCCATCCATCCTGTGGAATCATTGTTGTACTTCCATCTGTTGATTCCAATAAAATTCTGCATCAAAGGCATATCCAAAAAACCATCATTGTTGTTATCATTTTCTCTTGTAGTAACGCTTGAGTGTAGCAAAAATCCTGTAGACCATTTGTCATTTACTTTAAACTTAAAATTGGTGTTAAATTCTTGCCTTCCGCCTTGGTTCGCATATAAATTCAAATTAAATTTTTCTGATTCTTCAGGTTTTTTTAGCTCTACATTTATCTGTCCTGCAATACTTTCGTATCCATTCATTACAGAACCTACCCCTTTGGCTAATTGAATACTCTCAATCCAATCTCCAGGTACAAAATTCATTCCGTATACTGAGGAAAAACCTCTGATGTCTGGCAACAACTCTTTGGTTATTTGAATGTTAGCCCCAGAAAGCCCCAGCATCTGAATTTGCTTAGTTCCGGTTACTGCATCTGTATAGGAAACATCTACCGAAGGGTTTGTTTCAAAACTCTCTGAGAGGTTACAACAAGCAGCTTTAGCAAGTTCTTTTCGGTTTATCCCCTCTATTTTCATTGCACTCAGCTTAGACATTTCGATTCCTCTTCTTCTTTCTATTACTGTAAACCCTTTGAGCTTAATACTATTACTCAATATTATTTCAATATTTGCCTCATCGGTTATGGTAATACTATCCGTATTTGCACCTACATAACTTACTATTAATTTGGATTCATTAGGATGTTTTTCTAATTCAAAATTTCCATTTTCATCCGTTGTTACTCCTTTCATCGTTTCTAACCAAAATACATTAGCACTATAAACTGGAGTTCGTTTATCATCTTCTCCTATCTCAAATACCTTTCCTTTTAAAATAACATGGTCTGCTTTTTCTATTTCAGTTTCATCCTCAACTCCATGATCAGCTCTTACTTGCTCATCACGGTACTTGCAACATCCATGAATATTATCGTACACTTCATCAGTTGCTTTTACCAATTTGGTATCATGACCAACTCCAGCAATTGCTTTATGCACCTTTATTAATTCTACTTTTTTAGGGTTATAGGTTAATGTTAAAATATGAGAATCAACATCCCATTCAGCAGAGGAAACACCTTTTATTTTTGCAGCTTTTTCAATTCTCTCTTCGCACATTCCGCATACTCCATCCACATAAAAAGTAGTAGTAACTTCTCCTTTTGGAGCTATCCCATGATCAGCTCTTACTTCTTCATCTCGATATTTACAACAGCCATGAATATTGTCGTACACTTCATCTTTAGCTTTTACCAATTCAGTGTCATGCCCTACACCAGCAATAGCTTTATGGATTTTTATTAGTTCTACTTTTGAACTGTCATAGGTTACTGTAAAAATATGAGAATCAACATCCCATTCAGCAGATTTCACCCCTTTTATTTTTGCTGCTTTTTCTATTCTTTCTTCGCACATTCCGCATACTCCATCTACCATGAAAGTTGTGGTAACTTTTTGTGCCATTGATTGATTTGCCAAGAATAAGAGCATAATCAATCCTATAAATTTGATTGTTTTCATTATATATTATTTTAAAGTTGATTAATTCTTTGAATTATTCCACAATCCTCATTACTAGAGAATTATACTTTAAAATCATATTAAAAAACTCTGAAGAGCAGCCAATTTCCTATTAATTGGAATTGGCGGTTTTTGTTGGTGTTCAACATGATAATCAGAATCAAATTCTGAATTAATTTCAGAATAATAAAATGAAAATAGAAATAAAGCAGGAATCGATATTTCAATCTTATCCGAAGAAATATTGAATTCGCTCTCTATCACTACTTCTGCTTCATCTGAATCACAACAATTTGATTCTTCATGAGAAGATTCATTCTGCTCACAAACCATATTGTGTGTAGCTTCACAGCAAGAATCTTGCTGCTTGGATTTTTCTTTTTCATGGTCACACTCAAGATCTTCACCAAATATGCTCCAATCTACAATTTCACCTTCACAATAATGAAAATCCACAGACAATCCAGCTGATGCAAATAACATCCAGAAGGATAAAAACAAAGATATTGTTTTGAGTATGTAACTTTTTCTAATCATTTTGAATTACAAATTTACGGAAAATATTTCATTAAAATACAAAGACTGAAATTCGGCATAATTATTGTTAAAATTTAGTTAACTAAAAATAATAAAACTTGTTTCACATCGTTTCAAACAAAAACCATTATCTATGAAAAAAATCATTATTTTATTTATCCTATGCTTATTTGCCTCAACTTATTTTTCTCAAGCAAGAAAATTAAAAACAAAAGAAGCCTCGATTATATTTTATAATTTTCAGAATTATGGATTAATGCATAAACAAGGAAAAGAAGCTAGCGAAGGAGTAGCTGCTGAAAAACTTTGGAGATTTAGGTTATTAACTGGGGGATATGATATCAATAAACAGAAAAATTCGAGCACTACGAATACTGAAAATAGTAGGATAAGATTTGATTTTTCGGTTGGTAGGGAACACAGAAAATCACTAAATAATAACCTTAATTTTATATACGGAATTGAGTTAACTGGTGGGATTAATTTTAATGATTCTAAAACCTTTATAGAATTTAATGGTAAAGAATTATTAACTGGTGGTCAAAAAAGCACTTCTTTAAGTACTGGGATAATTGGAGTAATTGGGTTGAATTATTTAATAAAAGAAAAATTATTGATTGGAGTTGAATTATTACCCTCCGCTATTTACACTAAAACGAATATCAATCCTTACTTATCAAATCCTTCTTCTAGAACTTCTGATAGTTTTAGTTTTGGATTTGGAAACAGCAGTGCATTATTATCTGTTGGTTTGCGTTTTTAATTTACAAAGAAACCAACCCCTCCACAGTAGACTTTGGATTCTCAGATTTAAATACATAACTTCCTGCAACTAACACATCAGCACCAGCTTCTAATAATTTAGGAGCTGTTTCTGCATTTACTCCACCATCTATTTCAATCAAAGCTTTAGAGTTTTTATCTATGATTAATTTCTTAAGCCTTTTGACTTTATTGTAAGTATTCTCAATAAATTTCTGCCCCCCAAAACCAGGATTAACGGACATTAAACATACCAAGTCAATATCTTGAATAATATCTTCTAATAAGTTAATATTTGTATGCGGATTTAGTGCTACTCCTGCTTTCATTCCTGCGGCATGAATTACTTGTACTGTTCTGTGCAAATGATCGCAAGCTTCAATATGAACAGTTAAAATCTCAGTTCCATGGTCTGCAAATTTTTGGATAAACTGATCAGGGTTTACAATCATTAAATGCACATCTAAAGGTTTTGTAGCATGTTTTTGAATTTGCTTCAACACAGGAAAACCAAACGAAATATTGGGTACAAAAACTCCATCCATAATATCAATATGAAACCATTGAGCTTGGCTTTCGTTTACCATTTCTACTTCGGATTGTAAATTACCAAAATCGGCTGCAAGAATTGAGGGTGCTATAATGTGCGACATAATGAGAGCTTTTGTAAAGATTAAAATTACCTTTGTGTTACGATTACAAAAGTAATTAAAATTCAAGGACTGAGCCATGCAAAAAGAAATAGAAATTACAATTCCTCCTCACAAAAATGATATGGAGAACATTAAGCGGTTTTCTGCTTCTACCCTCAAGATAAATATCGACAGGATAAAAACAGTGAGAATTGTAAAAAGATCGATTGATGCTAGGCGATCAAAAGCAGTTTACAGACTTAAATTACTCGTTTTTGTGGATGAAAAAGCTCCAAAAAATGATTTTAGTCCAGAATTTATCCCTCTAAAAAAAGGAGAAGAAGTAATAATTGTAGGTGCTGGTCCCGCAGGATTATTTGCAGGAATAAAAGCCTTAGAAGAAGGAATTAAACCCATAATTATCGATAGAGGAAAAGATGTAAAAGAACGAAGAAGAGACCTTGCAGCTATCAATAAGGAGCATATTGTAAACCCAGAATCAAACTATTGTTTTGGTGAAGGTGGAGCAGGGACCTACTCGGATGGAAAATTGTATACGCGCTCTAAAAAAAGAGGTGACGTACGCAAAGTATTAGAAACTTTGGTAGCATTTGGTGCCGATACAGATATTTTGGCTGATGCACATCCTCATATTGGAACTAATAAATTACCACAAATTATTGTAACAATGCGTGAAGCAATTATTGCAAACGGTGGTGAAGTTCATTTCAATACAAAACTTACCGACTTTGTAATTGAAGACAATCAAATAAAAGGGATTGTGGTAAACGGGGATAAAACAATGAATGCCAACAGAGTAATTTTAGCTACTGGACATTCGGCAAGAGATATTTACTACTTACTTGACAAAAAGAATATTGCCATAGAGTTTAAATCATTTGCAATGGGAGTTCGTGTGGAGCACCCACAAAGTTTAATTGATTCTATACAATACAAAACTGCTGATAGAGGAGAATTTTTACCCCCTTCATCTTATAGTTTGGTATGTAAAACTAAAGAGCGTGGAATATTTTCATTTTGTATGTGTCCTGGGGGAATTGTTGCACCCTGTGCAACATCACCTGGTGAGGTGGTAACCAATGGTTGGTCGCCAAGTAAACGAAATAATCCTTATGCAAATTCGGGAATTGTAACCGAAGTAAGAGAAAGTGATGTAAGTGATTACTCTCATGCTGGAGCTCTAAAAGGATTAAAATTTCAAGAAAAAGTAGAGAAAAAATGCTGGGAAGCTGCAGGAAAAACTCAGGCTGTTCCTGCACAGAGATTAGTTGATTTTATGCAAGACAGAAAATCAATTGATTTGCCAGATTCTAGTTATATCCCTGGAATTGTATCTGTTGAACTTAAAACTGTTCTTCCTGATTTTATTATCAGAAACTTAAAAAAAGCATTTTTAGAATTTGACAGGAAAATGAAAGGATTCATGACAAATGATGCTGTTCTTCATGCACCAGAATCAAGAACTTCTTCGCCTTTAAGGATCCCTAGAGACAGAGAGACTTTTGAGCACATTGAAATAAAAGGATTGTATCCTTGTGCTGAGGGTGCTGGCTATGCTGGCGGCATTGTATCAGCAGCAATGGATGGGCAAAAATGTGTGGAGAAGATTGTAGAATTTAAAACCAATACTAAAAAAGCATAAAAAAGGCCTCAATAATAATATTGAGACCTTTATAGATAGATAATTATTATGACTTAATCAGTAATCACAATCTTTCCTGATTTGAATGAGTTTTCAGAAATGACTCTATAAATATATGTTCCTGTATTAAGATTTGTAAAATCAATCATTGATTTTCCATTTAACCTTATTTGAGAACTATGTACAAGATTTCCTGCCAAATTAGTTACTTCCAAAGTCCCATACTCTTCTAAAGTATTCTTTGTAACAACCTCAAATGTAATAAAATCTACCGCAGGATTCGGTGAGGTTAGCACCTTCATTTCTTGACTATTAACTCCAATTTTAATGTTATTTCCTTTTGGAGAAACACCAATTTTTGAAGGTAACAAGATTAAGCTACAAGAGCAAGAATTGCTCCATGCAGATTTTGTTCCATCTGGACAAACAGATCTAACACTCCATGAAAAACAACTACTTGAACTTACAAAAAATGAATTTTTTGTAACTGAAACCGGCTTTGTTATTGAACCTATCTGTTTTTTACAACATCTAGGATTGCCATAGTAAAATGATATCTCATATGTAGCTCCAGGAACTGCATCCCAAGACAATGATTGACCACCTTTAACAACTGAACATTTTAAATTTGATGGTGTCTTTGCATTACATAATGAAATTATTAATTTGCAAGAACACTCCTTAACACTCCAAGCTGATTTTGTCCCATTTTGACATACAGACCTAACTCTCCATGAAAAACATCCCGACAAACTGCTAAGTTGGTAATTAGGATTTTTAACTTGAATCAATTGCGAATATGGAAGGCTTCCTCCTTTACAACATTTAGGATCATTCCAAATAATTTCTACTTCATAAGTAGCTCCAGCAACAGGATTCCAAGACAATGACTGACCTCCTTTAACAACTGTACACCTTAAATTTGATGGTATTCTAGGTCTACATGAAATCATTGGTACACAAGAACACTCTTTATTACTAAAGGCTGATTTTGCTCCATCTTTACACACTGACCTAACTCTCCAAGAGAAACAATTTAAACTACTAACAGAGTAAGAATTTGTATTAACTATTACTTTACTAATCCATCCCATTTGATTTTTACAACATTTAGGATCGCCATAATACAACTCTAACTCATAGGTTGCTCCTGGTATAACATCCCATGTCAAAGTTTTTACTCCTTTAATAATTGAACACTTAAGATTAGTCGGCACAGTTGGAGTACAACTATCACATTTAATATCATAATATCCTGTATCAATACAACCTGTAGTTAAATCAGTTACTAAAACCCAAACTGGCAACTGAGTTTGTGTTACTGAAATCGCACTTGAATTTGCCCCTGTACTCCATTGAAAACTATACCCAGAAGTAGATAATACTGTACCATTTCTTAACACTCTAATTGGGAAAGGTGTTGTTGGAAACTTACATGGATTAAACCCACATAAAGAATCTATATCTACTTCAAAATCAATTGTATCACAACAAAATCCAGTATTCCCTGGTTCTTGACAACATTCAATTAAGAAAGTATCAGCCCAAACACAACTGTCAGGACCAGAAACTGTTACGATTACCATACTGTCTGTAAAAGCTGATCCAATAGCAGAAGTATTACTCGGGTCATTACTCCAAGATATATTGTAAGCAACATCACTAATTAAATTACCATCATCTCCGTAAATAAATATTGGAAATGCTACATCAGGATACTCACAAAAATCACAGCAAGGATCTACAGCGCCTGAGCTAGTTGTACTTTTAGTTGGGTAATATTTAGCATTTACTCTACTTTTGTAACTTGTGATAGCGCTTTTAACAGCTGCACTTTTTGAGTACACACTAGGCAATCCTAATTTAGATTTTAATCCAGTTGGATAAGCTAAATCACAGCAAGTTAATATTTCAAAATCTGGGCAACATTGTGCATTAAATATATAATCATTGTTTTGTCCAGGATTCGTGTGGTAATCATTTTGGATTGTTGTTCCAAGTGTACCTAAATCAAAGTCAACTTCTACATAAAAATCATATCCTCCTGAAGTAACTGGAAAATCTGAAGGGTCAACTGAAAAACAAAAAGCCCCTCCAGAAGGACTAGTGTTTAAAGCAATAGGAGTAGTTCCTACTTGCGACCCATTTTGATAGATATACAACCTGATTTCATCAGCAACTGCTGTAGTACAATTTTGAGCTGCTAAAATATACGTACCACAAACTTGCATAGTGTCCCCTGTACATGTATCAGTTGGATTTAATTGAATACTTCCTTGAAAATTACAAGAATCTGGAACACCCGAACAAGTATCACATATATCATCAATATAAGCGTAGCCGCCATGAGCACTTTGCCCACAGTCAACCATAATGAACTCAAGAGTAACCGTATCTCCTATCGCACCATTTGCCTGAACATTATCGCACACCCAAGATTTATAAACAATACTTCCTGATGAATTTGCCGGAAATAAAAAAGGATCCGAGGCGTAAGCAGAAGTACATAACCTATCTGATTCATTTCCTGAATTATCCAATACTCTTGCAATAAATGTTGGCTTTTGATTATTGTGACCGTTTGGATTATGCATCACTAATGCATAGTTAAAATAAATCCTTTCATTCGCTTGAGACAGTACAACCTGTTTTATTAACTTTTCACTTCTATATCCTCCAGCTAAATCATTAATTCTTACAGAATGATTTCCATTCCACACCATAGGTAAAGTTGCTGTAGTAACACTAGGATCATTTCCAACATTTGTTATAATATACCTTGGTGCTGCCATTGTTGTAGGAGAAAAAGTAATAGCAGATGCAATAGTTGTTGGAGCCCCTGTAAAGAGATTACAATCTCCTCTTCTATACTGATTTGAAGTCTGAGCAGAGTATCCAGCAAAGTTTCCACCTTCAAAATCACCATTATTACAACTACTAGCAAGTAATTTCGGTGAATAGGAGGCTCTCGCATTTGGATAAACTTTAAAATATTGAATTCTCCAATAATTTTTTATAAACTCAACACGAAGTTGTTGTTTGTCATCAGCTGATAATTCATGATTATGACCTTCATCATCATGTTCATGGTTATTTAAGGATTCTTCTAATCGAATCATTTCCTCTTTAGGGATTTCATCATTGATGTGTTTTGCAATATAGGTTGCAATTTTAGCTTCAACCCGAAGCATTTCTTTCTTCCTTTCATTGAATTGCCCTTGTGTTTCCTGAGCATAGCTAAAGGGTATTACAAGTAATAAGCATAATAAAATACTTATAAAATTTTTAAAGTTTTTCATAAAATTTAAGTTTAATTTTTCCTACTCTATTCTGGATTTTCAGATTTCTCCTCTTTTTATAATAGATTAAACTTAGATGGATTAAAATGAAAATAAAATACCCAATCGTGGAATGAAACATTTCAATTGATGAATAATAACTTTCAATTGATTAACAATTAAATTCTACGAAACGAGGAATACTATCTAGAATATAATTATTGTCTTACAAGACAATACAGCATATTAAGCGATTTTAATAAGAATTTTATAAGATTTACTTTTCAAAGTTAAATCTTATAAAGTTCGCCTTCGGGTTAATGCTTCGATACGTTCCTCCAAAGTTCCCGTAGAAATTACATAAGGAAAATTAAGTGCTTCCAATTCGTTTTTATACAACTCGAATAATTCATTTCTATCGTTAGGATTTTCTCTTAACTCATCGTATTCCCATGGAAAATCTGGCTTACAAAGAATATAGAACGCATCCTGATTTGAATAAAGTCTATCTAAAATCCATTCATCACAATTACCATATTTTACTTCGCTCCAGATTTTTATTGTCAATAAATCTGTATCAAAACAAATTACTTTATCGCTTTGTTTTTTTGCCTCTTGCTGGAGTTTATATTGACCTTTGGCAATTTCTAGCAAATCATTTTGGGTATATTCCCTACCTAAATCAGCAAGATATTCTCTGGCAAATTCAGGAATATAAACCCCGCCTCTCTTTTCTGTTAATAACTTAGCCAGAGTGGTTTTTCCAGAAGATTCAGGACCTGTAAATACGTAGTTCATACTATAAATTTACTTCAAATTGAGCAATAAAAAAACCATCTCGAAACGAGTTCGGGATGGTTTTCAATATTTTTAAAAAAAGAATAATTAATCTTCCTCTCTGAATTTTTGGTTAATGTAAGCTGCTTTCATTTTCATTTTTCTGTTAGCAACCGTTGGCTTAACATACTCTTTTCTGTTTCTCAATTCTCTTACAACTTTAGTTCTATTGAACTTATTTTTGTACCTTTTTAAGGCTCTCTCAATGTTTTCCCCCTCGTTTACTTGTACTACTAACATATTGTTTATTAATTTTTAAGGATGCAAATGTATAGAATTGATTTTTTATTTGCAAACTCAATTCCTAGAATTTACTTGGTAATATTTCTTGAGATAACCAATTGCTGAATCTGAGTAGTTCCTTCTCCAATAGTACACAACTTAACATCTCTGTAAAATTTCTCTACCGGAAATTCTTTCGTGTATCCATATCCACCATAAATCTGAACCGCATCATTACAAATTTCGCAAGCTACTTCAGACGAATACATCTTAGCCATAGCTGATTCAGTAACTAGCTTTTCTCCTCTATTTTTAAGGTCAGCTGCTTTTGCTAATAATAATTCCGAAGCTTCAATTTTTACTGCCATATCAGCTAATTTAAAAGCAATAGCTTGATGTTGAGATATTGGTTTTCCAAATTGTTCTCTTTCTTTTGAGTAATTTAATGCTGCCTCATAAGCTCCCTTTGCAATCCCCAAAGACAATGCTCCGATAGAAATTCTTCCTCCATCTAATACTTTCATTGCCTGGATAAATCCACTTCCTTCCTCACCAATCATTTGATCTTTGTGGACTCTACAATTATTAAAAATAAGCTCCGTAGTTTCAGAAGCTCTCATTCCTAATTTATCTTCTTTTTTTCCTGCAGAAAATCCTTCAGTTCCTTTTTCGATAATAAAAGCACTCATTCCATGAGAATCTCCTTTTTCGCCAGTTCTTACTATTACCACAGCTACATCACCTGATTTACCGTGAGTAATAAAGTTTTTAGAACCATTAATCACCCAGTGATCTCCATCTTTTACAGCAGTTGTATTCATTCCCCCAGCATCAGAACCTGTACCAGTTTCTGTTAATCCCCAAGCGCCAATCCACTCAGCAGTTGCTAATTTTGGCAAATATTTTTTCTTTTGCTCTTCGCTTCCATTGTAATAAATATGTCCTGTACATAATGAGTTGTGTGCCGCAACTGACAATCCAATTGAACCGCAGACTTTAGAAATCTCTACAATTACAGTAATATAATCATGGTAATTCATTCCAGAACCTCCATATTGTTCGGGTACAAATACCCCCATCAACCCTAGCTCTCCCAATTTTTTAAATAATGGAACAGGAAACTCTTGAGATTCATCCCATTTCATTACGTTTGGTCTGATTTCTTTCTCAGCAAAATCTCTTGCCATTTCACGAATCATTTTCTGATTTTCAGTCTCTTTAAAATCCATACTTTATAAAAAAATTTAATAGGTTGCTAAATTAATAATATTATCACTTAAATATTTCAGTTTTTTGGCTCCATTAAGAAAACTTAATTCGATAATAAATCCGAATCCTGCAATGTTACCTCCTTGTTGTTTTACCAACTCAGCAGCAGCAATTGCTGTACCGCCTGTTGCGAGCAAATCGTCATGAATAAATACATTCCAATCGGGTTTAATTGAATCTACGTGCATCTCTACAGTTGAACTTCCATATTCTAAATCGTATGAATATTTTATTGTATCAAAAGGGAGTTTTCCAACCTTTCTTACCAATACAAAAGGCACGTTCAATTCTAACGCTAAAGGCATTCCGTAGATAAAACCTCTACTCTCCACCCCTACTATTGCATCAATGTTTTTGTCACGAAGTTGATTGGCAAATTCCATTACAATCTCCTTTGACAAGCTCGGGTTTTCAACCACAGGAGAAATATCCTTAAAATTAATTCCAGCTTTGGGAAAGTCAGGAACATTACGAACTGTATTCTTTATTTTATCTGAAATCTTCACTTTTTTAATCTAAGGATAAATAGGATACAATTTTACGATATTGTTTAGGGTTTATCAAATTATTATCTCGAATTTGTCCGAGAGTTTTGAACTTACCATGCATATCGCGATAGTTTATTATTCTTTTTACCTCCGAATAAGAAAAGTAGGGATGTTTTAATAAGGCTTTAAATTCAATTGTGTTAATATTTATTTTACTTATTTCAGAGGATTTAACTACAAATTGAGCTCCATATTTTTGAATCCAATCTTTGTCAATCCCATACACTTCTTCCAGTTGATTTATTTCAGAGAAACCTCCTAACTTATTTCGGTATTCAATTATTCTTTCAGAAAAAGTTTCGCCAATTCCTTTAGCTTTTATAAGTTCTTCTTTAGTAGCAAGATTAATATTTATCTGTTCAACTCTACCCTCAGAAGAAGATTTTGGCTCTTCTTTTTGGATTAAAATAAAAGGCTCTATTTTTTTATATAATTTCTCAGAAACTCCATATACTTTCTTTAATTCTTCTTTACTTTTAAAACCTCCGGTTGACTTTCTGAACTTAATTAAAATTGCTGCTGTTTTGGGCTTAAATCCAATTAAAACCAGCGAATCTTTAGAAATAGTATTGGGATTGAAACTAAACAACTCTTTATCTCCTAAGCTCCTTTTATCGAATTTCTTGGCATTAATTGCAGTTTCATTTTCAGTAAAGAGAATATAGGGTTCAATGACCTGATATAAGCTATCAGTCATGGCATATAACTTTTTCATTTCTTGTTTGGAATCAAACAGTTTCACCTTTTTTCTGAAATTAACTGTATTCCAAGCTTGTTTAGATGAAAAGCCTAACAGCTCCAAACTGTCTTTTGAAATCGTATTGGGATTGAAGTAAAACAACTGAGATGCTTTTGTATCTAATCCATTTTTATTAGACCTTGCTTCTAATTTGGCTCTCAATTCTGAAAAATCTGTAGGGGATGGTTTTAAAAAATAGGGCATTAGCCAATATACCACACACAATAAAAAAATGATTAACAAGAAAAGATAAATACCTCTTTTCTCGGAAGAGGAAAACACAAAGTATTTATCAAAGAATTTCATTCTTCAATTTACTTTATTTTCTATAAAATAAAAAGTGTAATTACTTAATTTTCAAAAAACCATGATCTTCTTTCAAGATTTTTTTTACCCCTAAGTAGAAAAAAATAATTCCAATTATCATCAGAATATGGGAGAAATCATTTTTTGAAAACCATTGATGAATATTTATTTTGAAGATAAATATAAACGCTGAAGGAAAAATAATAGCTATCCCAAAAAAAATAGTAGCAAAACTTGCTGATATTTTTTTCTTGAATTGGTAGCTAAATACTCCTACTCCTATTAACAATCCCAAAATAGAATTAATGGCTATTGGCAAAAACAACAAATGTGGTTTATTGAGAACATCTACACTTACCCAAATCGACATAAATACTAGGTATACTAGTAACAATTTCATTCGGTAAAGCTTTTTTGCTCTGGTTATTGTTTTTTGATTCCAATGGGCTTCTATCATGGCTACTTCTATCCAAAATATAGAGAAAGGAATTAATATCCAACCTATTAGCTTGCCAAAATAAAAATAATAATTATAAAACAAATGCCCAAAAGCTGCAAATAAAGCTGCCCATCCAAACACGAAGAAAAACCTGTGCCAGGCAATCGAAAATTTATTGTTATCTGATAATGATTTTATTTTGAAAGCAAAATAAAGACTCAGCAAACCCATAATTATATCATAGATAAAATCAGTTGGGTCAGTAAGCGTTAGGCCAAATAAAATAAAATCATTAGGTAAAAAATCCCCTCCAATCATCTCTTACTCCGTTTTCGTTTCTTTTAAGATTTTAATTTTACCCATGTATTTCTTCAATTCATCTTTAACTCTAGGAGCAAGAATCACAAGCCCTATCATATTAGGAACTAGCATAGCAAATATCATTGCATCAGAAAAATCAATTACAGAACCTAAACTCGAGGCAGCTCCAACAATTACAAATAAACAGAATAATACTTTGTAAGTGTTACCTATTGCTTTACTTCTTCCAAAAAGAAAAGACCAAGCTTGATAACCATAATAAGACCATGAGATCATGGATGAAAATGCAAATAATACTACAGCTAAAGTAAGCACCCATGGAAACCAAGGGATTGTTTGAGCAAATGCATCTGAAGTAACCTCAACTCCTTTGGTAACTTTCACTCCATATTCAAATACATTGCCTCTTATATTAGAAATAACTAATACTAAAGAAGTCATTGTACAAACAATAACTGTATCTATAAATGGCTCTAGTAAAGCCACAAGACCTTCACTTGATGGATGTTTAGTTTTTACTGCTGAGTGAGCAATAGATGCAGAACCAATTCCCGCTTCGTTTGAGAAAGCTGCTCTTTTAAATCCTTGAACTAAAACTACTCCTATAGCACCTCCTGCTATTGAATCCCATCCAAAAGCTCCAGAAATTATCTGACCAAAAGCTTTAGGTATAAATTCATAATTCATAAACAAAACAGCAATTACAGCCAAAGCATAAATTCCTACCATAAAAGGAACAATTTTATCAGTAACTTTTGCTATTTTTTTAATCCCTCCAATAATCACAATCCCAACTAAAACCGACATTACCAGACCAAAAATAGCTCCATAACCTGCTAAAACACTTTCCTTTCCACCAGTTACAGATTGTACCATTTCAAATGCTTGGTTAACTTGAAACATGTTTCCTCCTCCAAAAGAACCTCCAATACACATGATTGCAAATAGTACGGCTAACACTTTTCCAATTGGTCCCGAAATTCCCTTTTTAAGATAATACATTGGTCCCCCAAAAACAGTTCCGTCTTTTCCAATTTCCCTGTATTTCACACCTAATGTACATTCAATAAATTTTGATGACATACCTAGTAATCCTGCTAAAATCATCCAAAAAGTAGCTCCGGGACCACCTAATGATAACGCTACAGCTACACCAGCTATATTGCCTAACCCAACAGTTGCAGACAATGCTGCTGTCAATGCTTGGAAGTGAGAGACTTCACCATGATGATCTCCTTCTACTCTTATGGTGTCAGGATTATCTACAGAATCATCATCCTCCTTGGATCCAGGAAATAGATTTGATGATTTGACCTCATGATTTTCTTCTAAGTCATCGTATTTCCCCCTCACAATATTGATAGATGTTTTAAACCCTCTAACATTTATAAATTTAAAATATAAGGTAAAATATAAAGCCCCAAAGATTAAAACAATCAATACCCAAGGAACACTCAATGAATCACTAAAAGGGATTTCATAAAAAATAGTACTGACAAACCAACCCGTAGCAGATCCAAATGCCATATCAATCTTTTTATCAATTCCCATTTTATTCGCCTGAAGCACGAAGCTTTTTATACTACTATCTTCTCCAATTAAAGATAACCTGTAAGCTTTCCCAACTTTTAAAGTGCTTTCAGTACCATTAAAGTTTATAGCTGCTTCTTTAAATTCATCATCCAACCACTTTAAAGTTAAAGGCATTGTATCCTTAGCAATTGTATCAAGAACAATATTATATACAATTCCATCCTTATCTTCTAACTTAGATGAAAATGAAACATCTACTAAAGTATCGTCTGCAGCCCAATAAAAAGAAAAAACCTTGCCTTTAAAAATTCCTTTTCCTTCCTCTTCTAAATCGACAGAATCTGCCATTTCAGAAAAGTTAATAGATTCCTGTGAAAAAGAATAAAATGAACTTATAGCAAAAAGAAATAATGTGATTTTCTTCAACATTGGTTTGGTTTTTTTGGATGAATTTCAAATATAGGAAAATAGGCAAGCCTACCCAAATATATTAAATCTGATTATCAAGATACTCTAGGGATTCCTCTAAGTTTTTAGGGTTGTACTTCAAATCCTTTCTTGCTTTATCAATAATAAAACCAGTTCTTGGAGGACGAGCAGCTGTTTGATTGAGTGTAGCAGTTTTTATCGGAGTTACACAGTCTGTTGATAGTTTATAAAATTTACCTATTCGTTCTACAATCTCTAGAATACTCATAGTTTCTGGGCCAGATAAATGGTAAATTCCTGTTGCATTTTTCTCAGTAATCGCAATGCAACCACTTGCTAAATCCTCAGCCAGAGTAGGTGCTCTAAACTGGTCATCTACCACATTTATTGGCGACTGTTTCTCTAAAGCTCCTTTTGCCCAAAGCACTAAATTTCCTCTACTTAAATTATCTCCATTTCCAAAAACTATAATTGTTCTCGCTATTGCGATATTCTCATAATTACTTTCTAAAATTAACTCTTCGGATGCTAATTTTGATTTTGCATAATAGCTTAATGGATTTGGAACATCTGTTTCTTTATAAGGCCCATCCTCCCCATCGAACACAAAATCTGTTGACAAATGAACAAAATGAGAATTGTGTTTTTTGCATGCTTTTAATAAATACTCAACCGCATCTACATTTATTTTCCAGCAATTTTCTTTATCATCCTCACAAGCATCTACATTAGTCATTGCAGCAGTGTTAATTACTGAATCAGGCTTGTATTTTACTAATATTTCTTCAACTTCGGTTTGAGAAGTAATATCTAACGATTCGTAATTAAAATCTTTTTCAATCCTTCGATTTTCACCTTTTGAAGTTGCAATTAACTTTATATCCTTTCGGTTTTTAAGTTGATTGATGATTTTTTGTCCTAACAATCCATTAGAACCAGTAACAAGTATCGTTTTTTTATGCATGTGTGATTCCAAAAATTTTATTGATTTCGCTTATTTGTTCAGGCTTCCCTAATACAAATAATTTTGACCCAGGAACCAATAAAATGTCTGGCTTGGGATTTACGATAAAGTCACCATCTGGAGTTTTATACCCTACTATATTACATCCAGTATCAAAATCGTTAGCAATATTTGAAATCGTTTTGTTTTTATAATTTTCAGGAATATTATCAAAAGCAATTTCCTCAAGATTAATTTGCGATTGACCTTGAATGGTAATGTGATCCAAAAATTCAATAACATCAGGTGTGATAACTAACGAAGCCATATGTGTACCACCCAATGAATCGGGCATAATTACATTATTTGCTCCAGCTATCTTTAGTTTTTTTACTGAAGAACTTTTAGAAGCTCTACTAATAACTTTCAATCTTGGATTCAACTCTTTAGCAGAAAGCACTACGAATAAATTATCTGCATCAGAAGGTAATGTAGTGATTAAAGCACTTGCTTTGTTAATTTGTGCTAACTCCAATGTTTCATCAGAAGTAGCGTTTCCTTCAATGAAAAGATGTTCTTTGGTAGCTCTAAATTTATCCAACAAATCAGAACTCTGTTCGATAATTACGTATTCTTTGTTGTGAGCTATTAGTTCACTTACAGCTTGAGTACCTACTCTTCCATAACCACAAACAATAATGTGGCCTTCTAGTTTTTCTACTTCTTTATTCATTTGAAAATCTTTAAAATATATTCTGTATTCTCCTTCTAATAGGTATTTGGAAATAGAGGTTAGTGCATACGCAAATGTACCAAAACTCATTATTATCAAAAAAGCTGTGAAAATCTTCCCTTCCGTTCCTAATGTCTCAACTTCATTAAACCCAACTGTAGATACAGTAATAATTGTCATATAAAAGGCATCTAAAAAACTCATCCCTTGAATTGACATATAACCAATTACTCCAATAAGAATGATGCCTACCAATAAAAATAGGGCGAAATAAATTTTTGAAAATAAACGATAACTGAGCAACAATTTTTTCTTTTTTTGTTAGATGTAAAGATACTAATTAATAACTTTTTTTAAACATACTATTTTTTTTGGCATGAATCTTGAATTTACTATTCCAAATTAATAATAACCCCCTTTTTTTAAAAAGGACAAAACCACACATTATGAAAGCAAAAATTTTACTTACAGCCCTATTATCTTTTCTGTTAGTATTCGGAAAAGCTTCACAATTTACAAGTACATTATTTATTGATGTTGCTGAACACCCAACCAAAAATTATGTGGTGGTTTTAAATCATGGAGATGCCATTGAATCAACTGGTGATTTAAAAATCAAAAATGTTAGAAACGGGAATAATAGAATTCAAATTTTTAAAAGAACTTACCGAGCAACTCGAAGAAACCCTAATGCTTTTGTTGACAGAATGGTTTACAATGGATTCGTAAAAATTCCAAGAAACTCAAAGGTTTTTACTCAGCTATTTAACAGAAATTTAATTACAAACCAAATAGTTAGTAAAAGAAATAGAGTGCCAAATAATCCAAGAGGAAATCAATTTGGAATGAGAGCTCGAAATTTCCAAGCATTAAAACAAACTGTTATAAATGAGAGTTTTGACAGAAATAAATTGCAAATATTGAATTCTGCTGTAAGAAACAATGTAATAAGTTCTAGACAGGTAAAACAACTAATGGTACTTATGACTTATGATAAAAATAGATTGATTTTTGCAAAAAAAGCGTTCGCTAATACGGTTGATCAACAAAATTACTTTTTGGTGAGTAGCGGATTGACATACGAATCAAACAGAAGAAGATTATTGAAATTTGTAAATCAACAGCCTCAGAACAACAAACCCCGCAGAGGCGGAAACAGAAGAAGATAAATCAACATCAAAACAGTCTCAATTTAAGAATTGAGGCTGTTTTTTCTTTTGAGATAAGCATCCAATACATCGGAAATTGAAGGAAAAGTATTTTTGTAGACTTTATTAAACTTGTCTTCGCCCATCCACTTCGCTTTAGTTATGTCTTCTTCAAGCTGAGGAACTAATTCTTCATTCCCTTCATAATCCATTATATACCAATAGGTTTTCTTCAAACACTCTTTTCCTTTGTTTTTAAATTTATGAAAAGTAGTAATCAATTCTTCTCGGATTAATGGACTTGTGATTCCACACTCCTCCTCAACTTCTCGCACAGCTCCTTTTTTTATTTTCTCGTGCTTCTCAAGTTTTCCTTTTGGCAGATCCCATTTACCTCTTCTAAATATAAATAGAATTTCTCCTTTATCATTAATCACAACTCCTCCACCGGCTTCAACAATTCTGTATTTTTTTTCTAATACTTTTTTCATTGTTCTTTCGGTCAAAAAATTGACAATAACTTCCTTTGATTTCTCGTTAGAAATTATAACTTCTTCAAAATCTTTTAGAGTGTAACAGGTTGTAAATGAAAAATCTTTGTTAAAAAAGGACTTTTCTAAATTAAAACCTATCCAAAACACTGTGTCATTGATAAAAACTTTATACATTTGCGACCTATTATGATTTTAGACAAAAATATAGCATCAAAGGTAGCAGAATATTTGTTACAAATAAAAGCAGTAAAGCTTAATGTAGAAGAACCATTTACTTGGGCTTCTGGGATTAAATCACCAATTTATTGCGATAATCGTACAATTTTATCTTATCCAGTAGTTCGTACATTTATCAGACAGCAACTCGCTGAATTAACTGTAGAAGCTTATGGAAAACCAGATATAATTGCTGGTGTAGCTACAGGCGGAATTGCACATGGAGCTCTAGTTGCCCAAGAATTGGATATGCCATTCGCTTATGTTCGCTCTGAAGCAAAAGGTCATGGATTGCAAAACATGATTGAAGGAGTTATGGAAAAAGGTAGAACAGTTGTTCTTATTGAAGATTTAATATCTACCGGAGGAAGCTCTATTAAGGCTGTAAATGCTGTGAAAGACAATGGAAACCAAGTAAAAGGTGTAGTTTCTATCATGGATTACGGTTTCAAAAAAGCCGAAGACAACTTTAAAGATGTTTGTTCTTATTATTCTTTATGTGATTTTGATGTACTAATTGAAACTGCGCTTGAAAAAGAATTTATTACCAAAGAAAACTATGATGAATTGGTAAAATGGAACAATTCTATTTCTGAATAATTTTCGTTAAAAACATCTGATAAAATTAATCTTCCAACTTAGATTAAATACTTATTTTTGAAGCGTCCTTATTTTAAGGACGCTTTTTTATTACACCTATTTTTTTTTATATGGAATCTACTTTAACTTCTACTAATTATAATTTTCCTGGGCAAACAGCTATTTACAAAGGAAAAGTGCGAGATGTTTACAACATCAACAACGAAAAAATTGTGCTAATTGCTTCAGATAGAATTTCGGCATTTGATGCAGTTTTGCCAAAAGGAATTCCTTACAAAGGGCAAATACTAACAGCAATTGCTGCCAAATTTTTGAAAGAAACTAAGGATTTAGTTCCAAATTGGCTAGAAGCAACTCCTGATCCAAATGTTGCAGTTGGGAAATTCTGTGAACCCTTTAAAGTAGAAATGGTAATAAGAGGCTATTTAGCTGGACATGCATGGAGAGAATACAAAACAGGAAAAAGAATAATTTGCGGGGTTGAAATACCTGATGGAATGAAACAAAACGATAAATTTCCAACACCTATTATTACACCAGCTACCAAGGCTGAAGACGGAGACCATGACGAAGACATTTCTAGAGAAGATATTATTGCTCAAGGAATTGTAAGCAAAGAAGATTACGAACAATTAGAAAAGTACACCAGAGCACTTTTTCAAAGAGGAACCGAAATCGCAGCTAAGCAAGAGTTAATTTTGGTAGACACCAAATATGAATTTGGGAAAGCGGATGGAACGATTTACTTAATTGATGAAATTCATACTCCTGATTCTTCTCGTTATTTTTATGCAGATGGTTACCAAGAAAGACAAGACAAAAACGAACAACAAAAGCAATTATCCAAAGAATTTGTAAGAGAATGGTTAATTGAAAATGGATTTCAGGGACTGGAAGGACAAACTATTCCTCACATCCCAGATGAATTTGTGAATACAGTTACTGAAAGATACACAGAGCTTTATGAGAAAATTACAGGAGAGAAATTTATGAGAGCTGATAATTCTAATTTAGAGAAAAGGATTGAGGAGAATGTGACTGATTATTTGAAATAGAAACCTAAATTTCAAACAAAAAAACTAACCATGAAAATAATTAAAATACTTTTACTCGTTTTATTAAACTCAACTTTCAGTTTCGGTCAAGGATATTTTGATTTGGAAGAGGTGAATGAAAATAGCTTAATTTACAGCCAATGCAAAGAAAGATGGACACAGCTAAACAAAGAATATATTAAGGAATATACTAAAATCAAAGACTCAATTAACAACTTGACAGGTACAATACCTAGAATTGAATTGGAATTTTATAGAAAAGAAATTAATTCAATTATCGAAAAACAATCAGCAATTTATATGTTTGGTTGGGGAGGAAATGATTTCGACTTAGGATTGCTGTATGACCTTAAACAAGACTCAGCTATTCAACAGTTTATGAAAACAAATAAGTTATCATATATTTTCGGAATAAAAGATGACTATACCTCTTTCCTATTTTATAAAAATGAGAATTTAAATTTCACTTCTCAAGTCAAGGCTAATTTATCAAAAAATACCTCAGCCCCTGTTAGCCCTAAAACAAAACTCAAATTTGCTTTTGCTAATCTACCTAATTTCATAGAAGTTTCATCTTTTTTTGTGAATGATACTAGTTCAAAAATGACTCAAAAAAAAGCAACAAAATTAGTAGCCGAAGAATATGATATCGATTTTATACTTAAAAAAGAGGAAATGAAGTATAATATTATAGAAATAATCCTCTATGGTTCTGAAAAACTAGATGTAACAGAGTTGATAATGGCTAAATATAACAATCAACCTCCACCTATTACTCAACTTAAATTAAACCCAACTATAGCTGGAGTTCAACTTAATATTTTGATAGATGCAGTAGCAGAAATCCATCCAGATTATCAAAGAGAAAAGAAAATTCTTCGGGATAAATACAAAAAGATTTATGACAACCCTACCAATCCAAAATACAGTGAAACTATTAACTTTGATGATGCAATTGAAAAACTAAGAAACAAATACATAGATATAATAAAAGCTGAAATCACTAAAGAAAGTATAGCCATGTCAAAAAAACTCAATTATGACGTTTTAATTTCTGTAAAATCTCCTGGTTATGGAAATCTTTTTGACCACTATGAGGAAATTCATATAGCAAAAGAGCATATACTAACAGAAAAAGTCTACCAAATATTTGTAGATAAATATAAAGGTGAGAATTAATTAGGCCTAAGTATTTTTAGTCCACCTCACCAAAAAACATCTCACCAAAATTACACAAGTACAGTTTGGATTGTGCTCTAGTAAAAGCTGTGTATAACCAGCGTAAATACTCTACATCCACCATTTCTTTGGTTAAATAACCTTGATCAATAAAAACCGTATCCCACTGCCCACCTTGTGATTTGTGGCAAGTAACGGCATAAGAAAACTTTACTTGCAAGGCATTGAAGTATGAATCTTTCAATACTTTTTCCATGCGTTCTTTTCGTCCAGGGTAATCGTCCAAATATTCTTTTTCAATGTCATAATATAGATTTTTCAGTTGTGCTCTTGGCAAACTTGTACTCTCTACCATGATGGCATCCAACATCAGTTTCACCTCAAACGGTTCTTCGTCAGGATAATCTACCAATTGCACTTCTGCGGTGGCAAATTTGAATCCATACAACTCTTCGGTTTTGGTTATTCTCAACAGCTCAATAATATCGCCATTGGCAATAAAACCTGCTTTGGATTTATCGGATAACCAATGGTAATTGTTTTTCACAACCATCATCAAATCTCCTGCATCAATCTCTTCCTCTTTGAACAGAATCCTGGCTCTAATATGCTGGTTAAACAAGTTTGCTCGTTTATTTGATCTGCACAACACAATGCAGTTTTCTACCCCTTTACTTGCATAAGAGCCTTCTAACTCATCTTGCAAATCATTGCCAAAAACCCTCACCACATCTTCAAAATCTTTATCAGTAATAAGTGGAAGAAATTCCTTACCGCCTAATTTATTTCTAATAGTTGTAGCATTATACAAAATCCCAGATTCTGTAGCTTGACGCACTACTTGAGTCAGTCTATAATGAAAAACTTCAGCATAAAAATTAGACTCTAAAAACTTATAATCCAAGGCTCTACTCATCACCTCACCAACAGGCGGAAGCTGTGCTGTATCTCCTACAAACAACACACTACACTTCTTTCCGTCATACACATATTCCATTAAATCATCCAACAAAGATTTTTTATCCATGTAAGAATTATCACCAATCATAGAAGCCTCATCTACAATAAAAAGGGTGTTTGTAGCTGTATTTTTTTTCAACACAAATACATTTCTGCCCCCAACATATTTGTAGGTATAAATCATTTTGTGGATAGTAAAAGCTCTTCTTCCAGAGTAGGAAGTAATTACTTTTGCAGCTCTACCTGTTGGAGCCAGCAAAGAAGTTTTATAATTTAATTTTCCCAATATTTTAGTAAGTGCAGAAACCAAAGATGTTTTCCCCGTACCTGCATATCCATTCATCACAAATAATTTCTTAGGAGAGGTAGAAAATAAAAATTCATGGAGCTTATGAATCAATATTTTTTGGTCTGAAGTGAACGGAAAAGAGAAATTTTCTTGAAGAAGTTCTCTAAATTTTTCTGATTCCATAGTTTTTTTCCCGTTTACTGGCTCTAAATTACCCCAAAATAATTTAATTATTAAATAATGGGCTAATAACTGATAATATGTTTAAATTTAATTTGTTCAACGAAAAAAATTTTTAATTTTGTTTCTATTAGAAACGTATATAATATAAAACCCTATGGATAGTTTTGATCAGTTTTGGTTGTTTGTAAGAAAGTACCTTTTCTCAATCTTATTAATTTTAGCAGGAATTACTTGCTTAATTATTGGAGTTAGTAGCAATGCTAACGCTGATTTAGGGCAAAGCTCTTACTTTATTTACGGAGCTATTGGATTGTTCCTTTTAGGCTTTATGTCATTGTTTTTTATCTTGAAAGAAAAAATTTCAAGAGGAGTAACAGTTATTCTATCTCTTATTTTTATTGGAGCTTCGACCTTATATTTGGTTTTGAATGTAAAAACTGTGAAACAAGAAATTGTATATCAAAATGATGTGAAAGAGTCTATAAAACTTGCAAAACAAGGTCTTAAAGACATACAAAAACTACAAGATGCTTTTGAAAAAAAATATAAAAAATACGCATTGGATTTCGACCAACTTACTGAGTTTGCCAAGAATGACTCGATAAGAGTGCTTGTAAAAGCTGAAGGAGATTTACCTTCGAGAAAAATGACTGTTGAAGAAGGAAAAAAATTAGGATACAGATATCCAAAAGATGTTTGGACAGAAGAAGATGCTCTTAAACTCGGTCTAATTATCAGAGAATATGATAAAATTCCTGTCTCTGAAGATTTATTTAGCGAAGAAGAACAAGAAAAACAAAATAGAGAATATGCTTTTAACATTAACAAAATTAATGTTCAAAGAACTATTGAGAAAGATTCTTCTAAAAAAGAATTTAAATTTATCACTAACTACAATGCCAAAGATTCTAGTACTTATGTGGTTATCACTTCGATTCCTCCTTACGGACCGCAAAAGGAATATGATATCAAAGAAGTATACCAATTAGGAAGTGAAACTGAAAAAAGCATGAAAACTAATGGCTGGTAAAAACTAGCTTTTATTTTCGGGTAGTTATTTAATAAAACACTCAATACAATACCTCTATGGTAGTTTTTTACAACATGACTGAAAGTGAAGTAAAAAGCTATACCAACTTTCATCTGAGTATAGAAGTTTTAAAAACTACGATTTCATTATTATTAATTGACAAAAGTAACAGCAAACCTGTTGCTATTGAGCATTTAGTTTTAAAAGATGACAAAGTTAAAAAAACACTTAGTTCCTCTGAAATCATAGACAAAACCAACCCCGATACAATTAGCTGTTCTATCATTAATTCTTACTTTACTTTAGTCCCAAAGTCTATTTTTTCTGAAGAGAGTATCCAATCCTATTTATCAACAGCAGTAACTATTCCTGATGATTTTGAAGTTACAAAAGATACTCTATCCAAAAGAGAAATTGTATGCTGTTTTGCAATGGACACCAAAGTTAAAAACACTGTTTTATCTGTATTCCCAAATGCTCAATTTAATCACATTAGTTCCATTTTGTGTGATTCAGTTTCTAATGGATTTCACATCAACTTTAGTACGAAACAAAACTTTGAAGTAACTGTTATAAAAGATAATAAACTCTTGTTTTTTAATCGATTTGAATTTGAAAACAAAGATGAAAGTTTTTATTTTTTAACTTTAATAGCCGAAAAATTAAACTTAAACCTCGCTGAAACAAAAATTTCGCTTTCCGGAATTGTGAATAAAAATGGGGATATGTTGTCTTTTTGGAGTCAGTTTTTACCAAAAGAAAACCTTACCTTTAATGAAGTTGAAACTACGCAGTTAAATGCTATATCAACCCACCAGTATTTCACACTTCATAAACAATATCCATGCGTATTATAGGAGGAAAATTTCGTTCCAAAAGATTTAAAGCACCCAACACCATAACTGCCCGTCCCACAACGGATTTTGCAAAGGAAGCTTTGTTCAATATCTTAAACAATAGCTACCACATAGAAGATTTAATTGTATTGGATTTATTTGCAGGAATTGGCAGTATTTCTCTTGAGTTTGCCTCAAGAGGTGCAGAAGATATTACGGTAATTGAAAAGGACAAAAGACACATCAAATTCATTAACAAAATGGTAGAAGAATTGGATCTATTTGATTCCATACACACCATACAATTAGATGTGTTTAAATATCTAAAAACTTGCTCCAGAAAATTCAATATGATTTTTGCTGACCCACCCTACTCTATGGAATCTGGGTTTGAAATCCCTAACCTAATTTTTGAAAAAGAATTGTTACTTCCTGGCGGAATGTTGGTATATGAGCACCACAAACATGTAATTCCTGCTGACAACGAATATTTTGTAGAAACCAGAAACTATGGGAATTTGAGTTTTTCTTTTTATGAAATGCCTGAGTGAGTTAGGAAAATAATCTTCAGTGTCATTCCAAACTTGATTTGGAATCTAAAGGTATCCAATTAATAACATACCATTCTTTATTGGAATGACAATTTAAAGCCTTACCAAATAAGTCATCATTTCAATAAAGAATGAAAGTCCTATTACAATGATTACTCTTTTTAATGGAATTGACAATGAACCTTTTAAACTGTTTTTTCTTAGAATCCATCCTGTAAGTAAAAATCCAATTACATTTTTACCAAAAGAAAATTCTTTGGTAAATGCCAAATCCACTCCAGCAACTCTAAGGGTAAAAAAAGTTAAAATTAAAAAAGACAAAACTCCTAATTCAATTTTTAATGAATTGTATCTGTGTTTATATAAATCCCATAGTAGAATCCAAGAAAAAACAATCAGAGAAAAACTTTTCAATTGAATAAAAGCTGATTTATCGACCAAATCAAAGCCTTTTGTGGATGCTACTAAATAAAAAAAGCTAAACCCCAGAGTAATCAGCAACACAGAATATTTGGTCATTTTTTTGTAAAAAAATAATCCCAATGCAATAATTCCTAATCCAAAATCCGAATATTCTGGAGAAAAAGCGAAACTTTTGCCTGAAGTAAACCAATAACTCAATCCATAAATCAAGATTATTAGGATGTAAATAGAAAAGACTTTATTGTCATTCTTCATATAAAAAAGTAAGAATTAATGTAAATTAGTGTTTCAATCAAACAAAGATAATAAAGTATGTCTTCTAACAAATATCCACATCTATTTGAACCACTCGACTTGGGATTTACAACCCTAAAAAACCGAGTAATCATGGGTTCTATGCACACCGGATTGGAAGAAGAAAAAAATGGCTACGATAGAATGGCTGCCTATTTTGCTGAAAGAGCAAAAGGCGGAGTTGGATTAATCGTTACTGGAGGAATTGCACCTAACCGACAAGGCTGGACAGCACCGTTTACAAGCAAAATCACAAATAAACGAGAAGCACAAAAGCATAAAAAAATCACCAAAGCGGTTCATGCAAATGATGGAAAAATCTGCATGCAAATTCTTCATTCAGGAAGATATGGCTACCATCCGTTAGCAGTTGCTCCAAGCCCCATAAAATCTCCCATCAGTCCTTTTAAACCTTGGAAATTATCGAATAGAGGAGTAAATAGAACCATTCGGCATTTTGTGAGGGCTGCAAAACTGGCTCAGTTTGCAAATTACGATGGAGTAGAAATAATGGGAAGCGAAGGATATTTGATAAATGAATTTGTTTCCGCTAAAACCAACAAAAGAACTGACAAATGGGGAGGAAATTTTGAAAACCGTATTCAATTTCCGTTGGAGATTATCAGAAAAACTCGTGAATCTGCGGGCAAGGGTTTCATTCTCATTTTCCGCCTTTCAATGCTCGATTTAGTGGAAGAAGGAAATACATGGGAAGAAACCGTTTATTTTGCCAAAGAAATTGAAAAAGCAGGTGCTACCATTATTAATACAGGAATTGGTTGGCACGAGGCTCGTGTTCCTACCATTGCCACTATGGTTCCTCGTGGTGGATTTACTTGGGTTACTAAAAAAATGATGGAGGAAGTTTCAATTCCTCTAGTTACTACCAACCGAATAAACATGCCCGAAAAAGCTGAAGAAATTTTGGCAAATGGACATGCAGACATGGTTTCGATGGCTCGTCCATTTTTAGCAGATCCAGAAATTATTAAGAAAGCAAAAGAAGGAAGAGAAGATGAAATAAACACTTGTATTGGTTGTAATCAGGCCTGTTTGGATCATGTGTTTAAACAAAAAACTGCGAGCTGCTTGGTAAACCCCAGAGCTTGTCACGAGACTATTTTGAATTACTCTCCCACTTCTTCTCCCAAAAAAATTGCTGTGGTTGGTGCGGGACCTGCTGGGCTTTCAGCCGCCACTGTAGCTGCTGGGCGAGGACATCAAGTTACTTTATTTGAAGCACAAAATGAGATTGGTGGTCAGTTTAATATCGCTAAACTCATTCCTGGAAAAGAAGAGTTTTATGAGACTTTGCGGTATTTCAACAAACTGATTGAACTGCATAATGTAGAATTGAAACTCAATCACAAAGTCACTTCTCAAGAACTCTTGGAATTTGACGAAGTGATTATTTCTACAGGAATAAAACCTCGACAAATTACGATTGAGGGTATGAATAAAAACAAAGTCTTAGATTACGAAGATGTGCTGAAACACAAAAAAAAGGTAGGAGAAAAAGTGGTTATAATTGGTGCTGGAGGAATTGGGTTTGATGTAGCAGAATACCTTTCGCACGAAGGAGAATCGCCTTCCTTGAACAAAGATTTGTTTTTGAAAGAATGGGGAATTGACAAAACTAACTCTACGAGAGGTGGATTGGTAAAACCTGCTCCACATCCTTCGCCAAGGGAAATAACGATGCTCCAGCGAAGTGAAACCAAAGTGGGGAAAGACCTCGGAAAAACTACAGGCTGGATTCACCGCCAATCGCTCAAAATGAAAAAAGTGACAATGCTAAAAGGTGTTTCCTACAACCGAATTGATGAAAAAGGAATTCACATTACAATCAAAGACCAATCTCAACTTATCGAAGCTGATACTATTGTAATTTGTGCAGGACAAGTGAGTGTAAACTCATTACACGAAGAATTAGTAACTTTAGGGAAACCACCTCACTTAATTGGCGGAGGGAAATTGTCCAAGAAAATTGATGCACAAAGAGCTATTAAAGAGGGAAGTGAGTTGGGAACATTATTATAAATCATTAAAACCAATAAACATGAAAAATTTTGTACTAATAATTATTATTTCATTGAGTGTTAACGTCTATGGACAGAATAAAAAAGTCTCTGAAAGTTATAGTGATTTAATTTCTGTTGAAGGAACGAACTTCGTAATTGCTTCAATTGAAAAAAGAAGTAAATCTTTTTCCATAAAGAGTAGTCGTTTATTGTTTATTAATACTAAAACTGGAGACACAAATCAAATAAATTTTCCTGAAAACACTATTATTAGAAAAATTGAGCAAATTAAAATTGATAGCTTAGGTATTAATTTAATTTTAGTGCAAGCGAAATCTGTTGATTTGGATGGTAAAAACGGAATTAATTGGAATGATCCTACTCAACTATATATTTTATCCTATGATGGAACAAAACAAATCAAAGCCACACAAGACAATTACTTTTTAAGAGGTTGGGTATTAAATAAAAACACGGGTAGACTTGTAATTACTGGAAAAAAGGATTCAAATAACAACAAAAAATCAGACAAGGAAGATAAAAATGAAATTCATATTTTTGATCTGTTACTAATGAAACTAGTATTTAAAATTTAATCTTAAACATAATGAATTATCAAGAAACCCTAATCCGCTACGATGAATTGGTTGCACAATGCGACCGATTTGAAAGAAAAGGAAAATCAATGCCTTACACATCTTCCAATGGACACATGTTTTCGTTTATTAATAAAGCAGGAGAATTTGGAATCCGATTCAGTAAAGAACGACAAGAGGAATTGATAAAGGAATTAAACTCTGACTATTTTCATTCTCACAATGCTGTGATGAAAGGTTATGTGCTAATTCCAGAAGAAGTTTTTATGAATGACAAAACAATGATTGCCTTGCTCAATGAGAGTTACGAGTATGTGGAATCTTTACCTGAAAAATAATTTTTCTCTTATTAAAAAAATTGATACGTAGACTAATTGAAGAAGATGAGATTCCTAACTGACTCTTAAATACTATTAATTTTAAGAAACAATAAAATACTGTTTGTTAATGTTTTAAAATTAAAACATAGCTCACAACTACTAATGACAACATTTCTATTTACAAATATTTTTTCCTATTTTAGTGAATGATTAATTCTGAAATTCTCGGGTTTGTTACAAGTATTGCTACAAGTTTTATTTATGATACATTAAAAAAACAATTTGGATCTGATGTGAATAAGCAAATCAATGAGGCTTTCAATATTGCATTAAGTAATTATTATCCAAAAAATGATACCGCAAGGAGAAATATAGAAAAGCAAATTAAACAAAGTGTAATTGAATCTGCAGGCTTTACAAAGTCTTCAATAGATAAGCACGAAGTATATAAGACTCACCCAGACTTTTTTAAAGAATTTGAAGGTGCACTTGCATCAAAGCAAATTGCATTCAACTACATATTAGAACTTCGAAATCAAGCCAGACATAAGGAAACCGAGAAAAGCAATCAAGATTTGCTTAATGAAATGCGAGCTAATCAATTAATACTAATGGATAAGTTTTCTTCAGAGAATAAAAAAAATGAACTCGTGAAACCGTTTGAGGATCAAATTTCTCAGTTACAAAAGTCTCTTGAGGATTTAAAATTAAATGATACATTAACTAAAGAACGAGTTGAAAAATTATTTACTCTCCAGAATAACATCAGTTTAATACTAGAAAATTGGAATGTAATAGCTCAAAATTTAAAAGGAAACGAATTTACAGGTGAATTAATTCAGAAAGTAGCACAACTTTTTCTAGATGGTAAACTAGAAGATATTATTGAAAGCATCCCGGATAGTCTTTTCAAAGAAAATAAAGTTTCTAATAATGAAAATAAAGACGCAGATTCAAAGCAAGGAGTCATTTTAGATCTTCTTGTAATTAAAGCAAATGTTTTTGAGCTGCTGGATAAGCCAAGAAAAGCAAGAAGTCTATATTTAAAGTTACTTTTAGACTTACCACCTAAAAACGTAAAGCATTATACAAAAGCGCAACTTCATTTTTTTAATAATCAAGAGCTGAATATATTTCATAGTTCTATATTCAAACAAAATGACTTACCGCAAAATGATTTTGGTTATACCGCTCCTGAAATTGAACAGACAATTGAGAGGGCTATCGTCTATAACTCATATAACAAAATGTTATACCAAAATCAACAATCTTACCTTATAGACTCTAAGGAAAGGAAAGAATCTGTAGTTGAAGAGACAATAATGTCAAGTTTAATTCCACTTTCTGAAACAAACATTCTTGATTTGTTTTTTAATTATTATTGGGATAGTTACCGAATTATAAGATATTTAGTTGCTTCATTTGATTTTATTCAGATACATTTTGAAAGGCTAAAAAAGGATTATCGAGAAATGAAATTTGATGCGGATTTAGTAGAAAAAATAGGATATTACGGATACACAAAATTGTTTTATTTCGATGCTAAAATTTACCAAAAAACTAAACATGGCTCCTTTATAGAGGAGCATGATAAAGTATTCAACGAAATTGGCAATCTTAATGATGCAAGTAATTTTGGAAATTATTTAGCTCTTAGTACTTTTGGATTATTCAATTCAGTTTTCGCAATTTTAGAAGGAGATCTTAAAACCGCCCAAAAATTCTCAAAAAAATTTTCTGTCCCACTCATTCATAAAGTTAATTATCCAAATGGTATCTCCATCGATAAAAAGAAAATTCTTTATTGGGAATTTTTTTATGGACAAATGGTATTCATTGAATTGGGGCTTAAAATTGCAACAACTATTAAGGAATATGAGGTCTTGTTAAATCACTCTCAATCTACAATTAATACCTTAATGTTTATGCCGAGAGCTTTTAGTTTCTCTCGAATTCCGTTTGAAATAAATAATAGAGCTTTATTGCTACAAGCTAAAGTACGTATCCAAATTTATGAATTAACCAGAGAATCGAAAGAATTAGACCGAGCTCTGTCTTGTCTATTCATGTCTCAACTCGAAACAAAGCAACCTCATCCAGAAGGAAAACATATATATATATCCACTTTTATTCTTTTTAAGATCTGGGAAAAAAAATTCCCTGAAATTTATAAGCTTAAAGATTTCAAAGGAAAAGATATTATGGGAGAGGCTTCTAGGCAAAAAGCAAAAGATATTTGGAAAGAAATTTCTGTTTCTGACCAATCAAGATTGAAAGTTGAATTCCCTGATTTTTCTTTTAATCAATTTGTATTAAAATAAATCCAAATTAATAATTGATTAACTAAACTAATCAGTTAGCTAAACTCCCCTATTTTTCTTAATTTTAAAGATTATCTAAAACAAACTATTATGAAAATCGCTCCTCCTTTTAATCTCCAAAAATGGATTGATGAAAACAGAGATTTATTGAAACCTCCTGTTGGAAACAAAAATCTATATGTAGAAGCTGGTGATTTTATTGTGATGGTAGTAGGTGGGCCAAATGCCCGTAAAGACTACCATTTTAATGAAACCGAAGAATTGTTTTACCAACTCGAAGGTGATATTTTGGTAACCATACAAGTGGATGGAGAAAAAATAGAACACCCAATAAAAGCTGGAGAAATGTTCTTGTTACCAGCAAATATTCCTCACAATCCTGTCCGTTCTGCAGGTTCAATTGGACTTGTAATTGAGAGAGTAAGAAAAGGAACTGATATGAAAGACGGGTTACTCTGGTTTTGTGATAATTGTAACGAAAAACTACACGAAACTTATTTTTCTCAAGAAAATATCGAAACCGATTTCCAATCGAGGTTCAAGGAATTTTATACTTCGGAAGAAAAAAGAACCTGCAATAAGTGTGGGCACATAATGGAAATTGACGAAAGATTTATTTAAGATGGCAAAAAAAGCAGAAGACATATTAAGTGTTGATATTCACACACATATCTTACCAAAAGATATTCCTAATTTCAAAAATAAATTTGGATACGGTGGGTTTATTCATCTGGATCATCACAAGCCTTGCTGTGCCAGAATGATGATGGACGATAAGTTTTTCAGAGAGATTGAAGACAACTGCTGGAGTGCTGAAACACGCATGAAAGAATGTGATGCTCAACACATCAATGTCCAAGTACTTTCCACTGTTCCTGTTATGTTCTCTTATTGGGCAAAGCCTAAAGACTGCTTGGATGTTTCTATGTTTTTAAACGATCATATTGCGGGTATTGTAGAAAAATATCCTAAGCGATTTGTAGGCCTAGGAACAATTCCTATGCAAGCTCCAGAATTAGCTATTAAAGAATTAGAAAGGTGTAAAAAAATAGGATTGAAAGGAATTGAAATTGGTTCACATGTGAATGATTGGAACCTAAATGACGCTAATTTATTCCCAATATTTCAAGCTTGTGAAGAATTAGATATGGCTGTTTTTGTGCATCCATGGGACATGATGAGTAAATCCAAAATGGAAAAATATTGGTTGCCATGGTTGGTAGGAATGCCTGCTGAAACTTCTTTGGCAATTTGCTCGATGATTTTTGGTGGAGTGTTTGAGAGGTTACCAAAATTACGAGTAGCGTTTGCTCATGGTGGAGGTTCTTTTCCTGCCACAATTTCGAGAATACAACATGGATTTGATGTTCGCCCAGATTTATGTGCGATTGATAATAATGTAGCTCCCAAAGAATATTTAGGGAAATTCTGGTTAGACTCTCTCGTACATGATGAAGCCAATTTGAATTATATTATGGATTTAATAGGCTCTGACAAAGTAGCTTTAGGTTCTGATTACCCATTCCCGTTAGGAGAATTACAACCTGGGAAATTAATTAGAGAATTTAATTTGGAACAAAAAACTAAGGAAAACTTATTGCACAATTCAGCACTTAGTTGGTTGAATATGGATAAATCAGATTTTATTTAACCAAATTTACATGACCCATAACCTGTTCAGTTTGAGTTGTTAAATGTTCGTAAGTTACTTTCCAAACATAAGTATCCTCTTTACTCATAACTCCAGCGTAAGTTCCGTCCCAACCATTATTAATATCAGTTGTTTCAAATATTAGTTGCCCCCATCTATTAAAAATTTGAAGTCTAAATTTTGTGATATTAACCCCAACTGTTAAAAATTGGTCATTATGTCCATCCCCATTAGGAGTAAATGTATTGGGTACCCTAAGTATTCCTCCTATTTCTACTAGCACCGAATCTTTGGCTAAACAACCATTTTTATCCGTTAATTCTACTGTGTACATGGTAGTTACTTCAGGAAATGCCTGAGTTAATCGACAATTAGCACAATTCAAAGAACCTGCTGGCGTCCAAGTTACAGGTCCTGGATCTCCTTGAGCTAATAAATTAGTAGATTCTCCAAGTGGAATTATCACATCTTTTCCTGCATATATCAAAGCTTTATCATAAATATCAATTCGGACAATAGTAGAGTCTTTACATCCATATATGTCAATAATATTTAAACGATAAGAAGTTGGTTGAATTGGTTTTACTGTCAAAGCAGAACTATTTTGTCCAGAAACTATTGACGGATCAGATTCCCAAGAATAGGATGATGCTCCTGATGCAAAAATAGTGGTAATATCACCTTCACAAATTGTATCGTCAGGAATTATTATTGAGTTTTGCCCTGCAACTATTACATTAATCGAATCTCGAACTGTAAAACAAGTATTAGAAATATCTACATAAAAAGTAGTATTTCTTACAGGCGAGGCCATTGTAGTTGCTGAATTTGGAGTAGATAATAAAAAGGCAGGAGACCAAGAATAACTTGTTCCTCCAGTAGCGCTTAATACAGTACCCAAACTTCCACACACTACAGTATCATTTGAAACAGTGTGATATACTTTATTTGTATCTATAACAACCGAAACAGAATCAGAGTAAATACAACCATTAATTGAGGTAATTGATACTTGATACACTGTATTTAAAATTGGAAATGCTTGCGGATTACTTATTGAAGAATTTGTCAAAGAAATAGCAGGAGTCCAGTTATAATTTACTCCTCCAAAAGCAAAAATTTGTGCAGTATCCCCAGAACAAATCATAGCATCTGGTCCAGCCCCATAGATTTCGTCATGAATATAAACCATTACGCTATCTTTAAGACTACATCCGTTAGGAGAAATAATTGAAAGATTGTATTTAGTTGCTCTTGAAGGAGTAACTGTTGGGTTTGATGAATTAATTCCTAAAATACTTCCTGTTGAACTCCAAGAATAAGTTCCCCCACCAGAGGAGTTTAGTACTAAAGATAGACCCGGACAAATCGTTGTATCTGGTGAAATTGTCATTACATCATTAAAAACTGTTACTGTTACCGAATCACTTAAATTACATCCATTTGGACTTACTACATTCAAGGTGTAAACTGTAGTTGAATTCGGAGTCACAGATATAGTTGATGTTGAACTCCCTGTCGGATTCCATGAATAAGTTCCTCCTCCTGTTCCTGACAAATTAACTGATTGACCAATACACAATGAAGTGTCTGGTGAAATACTCATTGCATCGGTATGGAAATCTACATAAATAGAATCGGTAGTTACACAGCCATTTGGACTGGTAATGTCAATATAATATCTTGTAGCTACTGTTGGTGTTATCTGCGGTGTAGCAATCGTTGGATTTGTCATTCCTGTTGTTGGGTACCAATTGTAACTTGCTCCACCTGTTGCCCACAAACTTATCGTTGTTCCCTCACAAATTGTAGTATCTGGTTTGATGCTCGCTGGGTCATTGTGAACAGTTACGGTTGTTGTATCATACAAAGTACATCCGTTCGGACTGGTTGTTACTACTGTATAAGTTGTTGTTGAATTGGGTGTTACTGTTCTACTAGAGGTTAAATTCCCATTTGACCAAACATAAGTCCCTCCTCCTGTTGCAACTAAAGTTGCTGAAAATCCTGGACATATTGCTGTGTCTGGAGTGATTGTATGAGGATCATTAAAAACTGTTACAACTACCGAATCACTTAAATTACACCCATTTGGACTTACTACATTCAAGGTGTAAACTGTAGTTGAACTCGGAGTCACAGATATAGTTGATGTTGAACTCCCTGTTGGATTCCATGAATAAGTTCCGCCTCCGGTTCCTGTTAAATTTATTGATTGACCAATACACATTGAAGTATCTGGAGATATACTCATCACATCATTATGAAAATCTATTGTAATTGAATCTGTGGTTACACATCCATTAACACTCGTAATATCCACATAATATCTTGTCGATACTGTTGGTGTTACTTGTGGAGTTGCAATCGTTGGATTGGTCATCCCTGTTGTTGGGTACCAATTGTAACTTGATCCTCCTGTTGCCCATAGATTTATAGTTGTTCCTTCACAAATTGTAGTGTCGGGCTTGATATTACTAATTATTGAATCCACAACTACTGTTGCATACAAAGTATCACTATTACAGTAATAATCTGAAATTAATCTATAAGTAGTTGTAGTTGTTGGAAAAGCTTGAGGGTTTGAAATTGTATCGTTACTTAAAGTTGCAGAAGGTGACCATAAATAAGTCTGACCATTTCTACCATTTAATTGAACTGTATCTCCTACACAAATAATTCCTACACTATCAATTGATAGAGCTTTTGGTTTGTAGGCGTCAATAGTAATTGAAGCTGTATCTGGCGGAACACATCCCGTAGAATCTGATACAATAAGAGTTACAATATAACTTCCTGTGTCGGCATAAATATGAAAAGGTTCAAATAAAGAAGAAGAATCTCCATCACCAAAATACCATTTGTAAGTATTTCCTCCACTACTTCTATTCACAAAATTTACTGAATCTGGAAGACAAATAAAAGGAGCAATACTACTTGCAATCGTATTAATGTAGGCAATATTCATTTTCAATACTCCTATATTACAGTTAGAACTATTGTTTGTATTTGACCATGCTCCAGGTGTTGTTGGCCAATCACTATTTCCTCCACATCCTGCACAAACCGCCTGGTAAACATTCCCTTTCTTATCAAATCTACTTGTTCCTCCATCTACATGTTCGTGACTTACTCCACCTCCAAAATAGGTTCCGTAAACTAAGTTTGAGGCATCTCTTCCAAGTACCATTAAATAAAAATCACTTCCATCTGTAGTAGATTGGAATGCATCTGGGGTAATTGGAAGTCCTACAGTGCTACTTCCTGAAGCTCTATAATAGGTGTTTGTTACACCTCCCCATCCAGATAAATAAATTAATCCACAATCATTAACCAAAAATGCTGAAGGAGAAAAATCTACAGTAGTTCTTCCAGAACCTACAACTGTACTCCAAAAAGAGGTATCTAACGACCTTGACATTTTGTGAAAAAACTGCTTAGAACCTGCCCTTGAATAAACACCTGCAGACACAGGATAGTTACCCAAGGACTGACCTGTTACATAAACATCATCGTTATTATCTAACTGAACAAAATAAGATTGATCATAACTAGAGGTTCCAAGGTAAGTTGATGCCACAATTGTATTAGTAGCGAAATTAAATCTTGAAATATAACCATCTTCTAACCCATTAAATGTTCTGTCTAATGCCGTTGTAGAGGTATATAAATTATTACTTCTAGTACCACCTGTCAAATAAAAATCTCCGTAGGAATCAAATTGAACACCATAACCAGCATCAGAATTACTTCCCCCAAAATAAGAAGACCAAGAAAGGGTAGTTAAGTTTGAATTTAATCTAAACAAACACGCATCAGAAAATCCTCCACCAAAAGTAGTTTGTGGAGCACCAGCAGTTGTAGGGAAATTAGTAGAATTAGTAGAAGATGCTACAATTGCATTTCCATTTGAATCAATCACAATTTCTCCTCTAAATGCATCTCCATAATTATACGCAAGGTTTGCATCGGTATTTACACCATCATTTCCTGTTCCACCTACATAAGTTGAACCTAATAGATTTGTACCTGCAATATTAAATTTTGCCACAAAAATATCACACCCATTCAAGTAATTTACTCCAGAGTAAAGTGGTCTTACATCCACTCCTCCAGAAAAAACTGTATCATATGCTCCTGTTGTTGTAGGAAAGTTGTTAGAACCAGTCGTCCCCATTACAAATAACTCATCGTTATTATTTACGGATAAACTATGAGGAGCATCAGCTCTAGAACCTCCTAGATAGGTTGAATACAATAAATTAGTTCCATTGATGTTGAATTTACTGATTGAAACATCTACATAATACCATGGACTAGTATTGAAAGTAGTTTGAAATGCACCTAATGTTGTCGGGTAAACTCCTTGTCCATAAACAATTCCACCTGCATAGGTATTCTCATTGTGGTCATAAGTTGCTGTAAACCCAAAATTATCTGCAGTTGAACCAGATAATGAAGAAAAAACAATAACGGGGTCAATAATCAATTCATAATCATGATTATATCCTTTTGGGAATTTAAAACTCAATACATTCCCTTGTAAATAGTAATGACAAGGAACTTCTATTTCCTTGCCATCTATAAGTTGATATGAATAAGGCTTAGCCTCAACAAAATCACTAATTGTATTTTTCACTACTAATTTTCCATCTTCTAAATAAAGGGAATCAGCACCTATATATTTAATTTGAATATCTGATGCTTTTCCTTTGGCTCCTACTACAAAATCATATTTAGTTCTATCATACTCATGATATAGTTTTAAATCAATTGCAGGGTAAAGATTTGAATACGTAATTTTAGAACTAGCTCTTACATAAGACTTCCATTTTGATTTATCATCACCCAAATAATAGTTATAATAAAAACTTGAAGAATCATCAGCACTAATAATAACAGAGCTATTTGCATTCAAAAATTTAGTTTGAACCGCATGAGATTTAATGTGAGTAGGCTCTACTTCTTTTTTATCATTGTGAAGACTTCGAATGTAGGTTTTGTCAAAAAGCGAATATGTAAACCCGTCTTTTTCTAAAAACAAATTTCCATCAGGCAATATCTGGTTGAATTCAATTCGTGAATCCCACTGACCAGCATTTTTTACAAATACCATTTCCGATTGCGTAAGAGCAAAAATCGGAGTGAATGAAAGTAATATTAATAGTTTTTTCTTCAAATCATACCTATTGGTATTGACTTTCTACGGAGAAAAAACTGTTAGGTTATAAAAATGTTAAGGTTTTTAACAACAGATTGTTTATTTCTTTAAAATCCAAAGAGAAATATTGGATTCCTTCTTGGTCTTTCTTAAGAAATTTTTCGCTTCTTTTCGAGTAGAAAAACTTTCTATTGCAACTCGATATAGCCTTCCTTTTTTATCTATAATACTGGCTCCTGTTCCACTTTCAATCCATTGATTAACTAAACCTTCAGCATTTTCTTTGATTGAAAAACATCCTGCTATTACATGGTAGTTTTTATCTTCAGAATATTCAACAGTTTCATTGTAAGTTGAATCAATCTTTGTTGGTATTTCTTCAATTGATTCTGTTGTTGAATTAAGTTCGGTATTTACCTCTTTTTCTAAGGTTACAACAGGAATATTTAATTCAATTTGTTCTTTTTCTATAAAAAAGTTATCTCCTGTCCTTGGTTTATACTCTTGAGTATAGGTTCCTTGAAATGGATTAAAATTAGCTACATTAAAATTTTGCTTATCGAAATCTGCTTGTTGAGTAATCATAAAAATCCCTCCTGCAATTAATGGAATCATCAATAATGGAATTAACCTCCCTACCCTATTTGGGTTTTTAACTCTTGCAGGTTTTTCAGTTCTTTTTTCAGTAACTCTATCTACTTTTACCTCAACAGGTCTTTCGATTATTGCAGCTGGAACAACAACCTTAGGCTTTACAACCTCCTTAACTTCAATTTTTTGCACAGAAGAAGCAGTTAAACCAAAAGAATCTTTCAAGAAATTAGTTGAAGCTTGTTGGAACTGAATATTCTTTTCTTTATCAAAAAACAGCACCCCTACTTTTTCAATTTCTACTCTGCCTTCTTCGTTTAATCTCAAAAAACAATCGTCCTTAAATTGCATTAACAATTGCTGAGATTCTTCCATAGAAAGAGCTCTTTTTTCAGCAACTTTTGCGGCCAACAAACCATCGTTGTAAACAAGATGTTTGTTGAATAAAATAGTTTTGGTCGCAGGAAAAAAAACGGAAGTAAGCGGATTGAAATAGGCTGGTTTTTTGGAAGTAATAAAACCACCAAAATCAGGTACAATCACACAATCATGATTGTAAAGCAATTCCTCTATATGTTTATCTATTTTTGTCATTGATTAACAAAGCAAAGTTAATTAATTCAGTTTACTTACCTCAAAAATATAGTTATAAATCCGTATCAATTATTTTTTTTAAATCTTCGGGAGTGTCAATCCCTATTATATCTTCTTTTATTTCAGCTACTTGAATGGTAAAATGATGCGAAAGCCATCTTAAATTTTCTAAGCTTTCTGCTTTCTCAAGCATAGAATGTTCAATGTCTTGAATTTCATAAAACTCATCAATATTAAATGCATAAATTCCAATATGCTTATAATAATCTACAGAATTTAGCCAGTTTTCTTCCTTTTCACCTCTCACAAAAGGTATTGGATGTCTGCTAAAATATAAAGCATCTCTTGCTTCTTCATTTTTTTCATCCTCTGTCATTGCAACTTTCACCACATTTTCATTAAATAATTCTTCTTCGGTGGTAATTCTTTTGGCAAGAGTTCCAATTTCTGCCTGGTCATCTTTGAGGATAATTTCACAAACGGTATCAATATGAGCTGGAGAAATAAACGGTTCATCTCCCTGAATATTTACTACCACATCAAAAAACTCTCCTCTATCTTCCATTTTTTCAATCACTTCTCCACATCTTTCTGTTCCCGATTGGTGATTATCCGAAGTCATTATTGCTAACCCTCCAAAATCTAATACATGGTCGTAGATTCGTTTATCATCAGTAGCTACCACAACTTTTGTTAATCGTTTAGATTTTTCACATTGTTCATACACCCTCTGGATCATAGACTTCCCTTTTATATCTACCAAGGGTTTTCCAGGAAAACGAGTAGATTCATATCTGGAAGGGATTATTCCTATTACTTTTTTCATTTTAATAAGTTTTTATACATAACTACCGTTTTTTCTAATCCATAATACAAAGCATCTGATATTAATGCATGACCAATAGAAACCTCAAGTAAGTTAGGGACATTATTCGCAAAATATTTTAAATTTTCTAAACTCAAATCATGTCCTGCGTTAATTCCTATTTCCATTTTAGTAGCTAATTCTGCTGCTTCTATAAACGGTTGTATCGCTTTTTCTTTATTAGATTTATAACCAGAAGCATACGATTCGGTGTACAATTCAATTCTATCTACCTCAATCAACTCAGTTTCTTTAATATCAGTAATATTTGCTTCCATAAATACTGAAGTTCTTATTCCATTTTTACTAAATTCCGAAAGCACTTCATTTAACAGCTCTTTATTATTTTTAATTTTCCAACCCGCATTAGAAGTCAATACCTCTGGTGGATCTGGCACAAGAGTTACTTGATCTGGCTTTACTTCCAAAACCAAATCAATAAATTTTTTATTTGGGTATCCTTCAATATTAAATTCAGTTATCACATTTTTTGATAGCTCATACACATCTGCATAGCGAATATGCCTTTCATCTGGTCGAGGGTGTATAGTAATCCCTTCGGCACCATATTTTTCAATATCTAAGGCAACATTCAACAAATTAGGCACGTTGTTTCCTCGAGCATTTCTTATTGTTGCTACTTTATTTACATTTACACTTAATTTTGTCATATTTTTGTTAGTAGATAATAATAACCAGAAAACTGATTTTTATATTCATAATTGGGAATAATTAAAGGTAAAAAAAATCCCATACATACACACAACACTTTTACAATGATAGCATCTCAACTCATAATTGATTTATTGCCTCCACTAAAGCCAAGTGAGACTTTTGGCAAGGCTTTACTTTGGATGAGTGAGTTTAAAGTTGCCCACTTGCCAGTGGTTAACAAAAATGAATTTATAGGTATAATTTCCGAAGAAGATGCTCTCGATATCAATATGGAAGAAATGAGTATTGAAGATAGTTCTATAATCATGCAAAATGTTTTCACTTATGAATATCACCACATTTTTGAAGTAATGAAAAAAATGGCTGACAATCACTTAACAATAATGCCAATACTAGACAAAAAAGATAATTATATTGGCTCCACAACCTTATCCCATTTAATGACAATAGCCTCAAATACAACCTCAATAAAAGAACCAGGAGGAGTTATAGTTTTAGCCGTAAACTCTAAAGATTATTCGCTCGCTCAAATTTCACAAATTGTAGAAAGCAATAACGCCAGAATACTAAGTTCTTACATCACTTCATCTGAAGATACTACTGAAATTGAGGTAACAATAAAAATAAATAAGAAGGAGTTAGGGGCAATCCTTCAAACTTTCAATCGTTATGATTATAAGGTAATTGAAACTTATCAAAAAGATGAAGATTTTGATGACCTACAAAATAGATTTGACAACTTAATGAATATGTTGGATTTATAATTAAATTTGATGCCGAAATGAAAAAAATTCTTCTAATACTTTTTAGCACTATTTTTTGTGCTTTATCATTTGCACAACCTTCTAATAACAATTGTGCAAATGCAAAAGAAATATGTATTTCTAAAAACTACAAAGGCAATACTTCTGGAGCAAATAGCCAAGTTTGTGCTACTTGTGCTGATGGACCTGCTGTAATAGGGTCTGCATGTTTTCAGATGGTGAAAACAGTTTGGTATCAATTTACAACAAACGCAGTTGGAGGAAATGCTGACATTAACATTACAGGCATAGGCTGTTCTGTAGGGGTTAGTGGTGTTGGAGGAATTGTTTATAGTGCAGCCACAGCTTGTAATTCCTCTACTTATGCCGCTGTTTCAAACTGTGTGGTTAACTCTACCGCAAATTTTACTTTAAATGCCGCAGGATTAGCTGCCAACACAACTTATTATGTGTTAATATCTAGTGATTCTTCTACTGCTTGTGGATTTGATATTTCTGTTTCTGGGCCTGCAGTTGTGTTACCTCCAAGCACCATTACTATCTCTAACAATGCCGGAGCAACTATAGTTTGCCCAGAAGATAATGTAACATTCACCTACACATCTACCAACTGCACAAACCCAAGTGTAAACTGGTATGTAGATGGCGGATATGCAGGAACTACAAGTGGAACTGACCCTTTTGTAAGAAATTATTTTACGAATGGAGCTTTAGTAAGAGGTGAATTGGTTTGCGATTGTGGACCCAACTCAATATCTAATGACTTAACCATTAATGTTCACCCCTATATTACAATTGATGCAGGACCCTATACAAACATTCCTTTTGGAGGCTCCACTCAATTACAAGGTTCTGGTGGAGTTACATACAGTTGGGCACCAACCGAAACTTTAAGTAATCCTAATATTGCTAACCCAATTGCAACTCCTCTTGGAGCTACAACCTATGTTCTTACCGCTACATCTGCTGAAGGCTGTAGATTTTTTGCCGAAGTAATAGTTAATGTGTTGGACTCTATTTTTGTTCCTAATACTTTTACCCCAAACTCAGATGGAGTAAATGATACTTGGGAGATAAAACTCATTGATTTTTTCCCTAAAGCAGAAGTAACCGTATTTGACAGATGGGGACAAATAGTGTTTAAAACGATTGGTTACCCTGCTTCAAAAAGGTGGGATGGAACTAGAAATGGAAAGCAACTTCCCGCTTCGACCTATTATTACACAATTAGCCTAAGTATAGATTCTAAAGAAGAAAATATAAAAACTGGTTCTGTTACTATTATTTATTAATTATGACTTTTAAAAAGAACTTAACTTTTATATTTCTGTTTGTATCGCTTGTAAGTTATAGCCAACAAATACCCCAGTATACGCATTATTTACTTAATCAATTTGCCTACAACCCAGCAGTTGCAGGAAGCAAAGACTGCCTTGACATTACATTAGCTCACAGGATTCAATGGAGCGGATTTGAGGGTGCACCAGTTACTTCTTTTGGAAGTTTTAACACTACTTTGAGCCAAGATAAATATGGCCTTGGTTATAAACATGCTATCGGGTTGGTTGCACTTCGCGATTCTTATGGACCATTTGTAAGAACCAAACTAAAAGGAGCTTATGCTTATCACCTTCCGCTTACCAAGAAAATATTATTCTCAATGGGAATGTTTATTGGTATTGAACAAATAAATTTTGACGCAAGTAAAATAACATTAATCAATTATAATGATGATGCGATAAATAACTCCCGAAGATCTACCATATTTCCAGAATTTACCCCAGGAGTATTTTTACAATCAGATAAATGGTTTGCTGGAGCAACATTACAACAAACTGTTGGTGGAAAACAAAAAGCTATAGGAACTGACGAAACTGTATTCACAAGACATGCGACACTTATGGGAGGACTAAATATACCATTAAACGATGATTGGTCTGTTATTCCTTCTACACTATTTAAATTCTCAAAAGCAGCCCCTTGGGCTATTGATGTAAATGCTATGGCAGATTACAAGAATAGATTTTCAGCTGGAATATCATACAGGAATACAGATGCAGTTTCTGCTTTAATCACATTTAAATTTCTGAATTATTTCCAAGTGGGATATGCTTATGACTATACTTTATCCAAAATACAATACGGAAGTTTTAATACACATGAATTTACATTAGGTATTAATCCTTGTGGTTATCGTGAAGAAGGAAAATATGCTTGCCCAACTTTTAATTAATCTTTTCCTCGAACCGAGATAAATAGTTATATTTAGCTTAATAATTGACGAAAAATTATTTTTTCAGCTAAATTAATCAACTATGAATAAGATTATTATCTTCTTTTTATTATTAACCCCTTGCCTATCTTTTAACCAAACTACTACTCAAACCATAAGAGGAAAAATAGTAGACAAAGAAACTTTTTCTCCAATAATTGGAGCAACCGTTCTCGTTTTGGGAGATTTTGAAACACCAAAAGGTGCATCCACTGATATTGATGGTAACTATAGAATTGATGGAGTTCCGGTAGGAAGACATAAGATAAAAATTTCTTACATCGGTTATTACGAAAAAATAATCCCTGTATTAGTAAATTCTGGAAAGGAGCTAATTCTTGATATTAAGCTCGAAGAATCAATGATTACTATGAAAGAGGTAGAAATAACTGCTGATGAAAACGAAGGAGTAAAAAACGACATGGCTCTTGCCAGTGTTACCAGTTTTTCGGTAGAAGAAACGGATAGATATGCAGGAAGCAGAGGAGATCCTGCTCGAATGGCTGCAAACTTTGCTGGAGTTCAAGGTGCAGATGATTCTAGAAATGACATTGTGGTGAGAGGAAACTCTCCTTTGGGAATACTATGGAGAGTGGAAGGAATTGACATTCCTAACCCCAATCACTTTGCAATTGCTGGTAGCTCGGGAGGTCCGGTTTCTATATTGAATAATAAATTGATGGCTAATTCTGATTTTTTTACAGCTGCTTTTCCTGCTGAATATGGAAATAGTGTAGCAGGTGTTTTTGATTTAAAACTAAGAAATGGAAACAACCAAAAACATGAATTTAGTGGACAGTTTGGTTTTTTAGGAACAGAACTAATGGCGGAAGGCCCTTTGAATAAAAAAACTGGTTCTTCCTATTTAATTGCTTATCGGTATTCAACTTTAGCAATTTTTGGTGGGTTAGGAATCAATGTGGGAACAGATGCCATTCCTAAATATCAAGATTTATCTTTTAAGTTAAATTTTCCTCAGAAAAAAGGAGGAACTCTTTCGCTTTTTGCAATTAGTGGGAATAGTGATATCGACATTGTATTTAGTACCGAAGAAAAACCAAATCCAGACTTAAATATTTATGGCGAAAATGATAGAGATCAATACTTTAACACAGGAATGGCTGTGGTAGGTTTGACTTACATCAAACCTCTAAAAAATGACGCATATTGGAAAACCACAATTGCAGGTGCAATTGAAGAACAAAGAGCTACACACAATATTTTTAACCGATCTCTTACCTCAGAGGGATTTTATAATCTGGATACTATTTATACGATTTTGGATTATAGATTTAGACAATACAAAACCTCAGCTTCTTCATTCATAAATAAAAAAATAAGCAAACAAACGGCTATAAAATATGGATTTAATGCAGATGTTTTCTTTTTTGATTTTAAAGACCGTGTATTGTTAGATCAACAATCTCCACCTGTTTGGAATGTAAGATGGAATCACGATGGAACAGCAGCTTTGATTCAACCATTTGTGCAAATGAAACATAAATTTAATGAGCGATTTGTAATGAATTTTGGTCTCCATGCTCAAGCTTTTACTCAATCTGAAAGTATTTCGATAGTAGAGCCAAGAATAAGCATGAGGTGGAATCTGGATGAGAAACAAACTCTCTCTTCAGGAGTTGGGATTCATAGTCAATTGCAACCTACTTACACCTATTTTTACCAAATTCCTACTGGAAACGGAACCGAAGAAACGCAGCACAATAACAAAATGGACTTTACTAAAAGTTTTCACTCTGTTATTGGATATAGCAATGCGATTTCTAGAAAAACATTTTTGAAATCTGAAGTGTATTTTCAGTATTTATACAACATTCCGGTAGAGGTTAAATCCTCTTCTTTCTCTATGGTGAATCAAGGCTCAGGATTTGCACGATTCTTTCCAGATTCACTACAAAATTCGGGTACAGGAAAAAATTATGGGATAGAACTTACAGTTCGACACAATTTTGACAAGACTTTTTACGCTATGTTAACAGGGGCAGTTTTTAACAGTTTATACCGAGGGAGTGATGGAATAGAAAGAAACACTGATTTTAATGGAAATTTTGCCGCAAACTTTTTGATTGGTAAAGAATTTAAAGTAGGAAAAAGAGGAACAATTCTTCTTGGAGCGAATGTTACATGGGCTGGCGGAAAAAGATACGGATTGGTGGACACTGTTGCCTCAGCAGCAGCAAGAGAAGTGATATTTCAGGATGATCAATACAATGAATTTCAGTTTAAAGACTATTTTAGAGCAGATTTGAAAGTGAACTACCGACTAAACACAAAAAAACTAACTCATGAAATTGGATTAGATTTGGTAAATGTATTTGGAATAGAAAACATATTGGCAATTACCTATGCTCCTACACCTGATGATCCGCAGAGAATTACAACTTCAAACCAACTTGGGTTTTTACCTATATTTTATTACAGAATAGATTTTTAATGGCAGATAAAGTACAATACAAACCTTTAGTTTATCCTGCAAAAATAATACTTGCTTGGGGCGAAGCTATTGCAGGAAATCGAGAAATAAGAGATTGGCTTGGCAAAAATGGGTATCCAGAACTCTATACTTTTGTTTTTGCATTAAATCTCAAACAAGATGCAAGAGATTGGCTGATGAAAAACAAGTATCCACATTTAATTGCTCTTATTCAAGGAGTTGAAAGAAACGGAAAGGCACTGGGCTGGCTTAAAGCAAATGGATTTGAAACTTTGTATCACATTGCACTTGCTGGCGATGGCGAAATACGCTCTTTAAATTGGCTAAAAAAACACCAACGAGATTTTGCTCATTTGGCACTCAAAATAAAGGAACGTAAAGACCAAATTCAATTGGACCATGATGATGTGCATAAGATAAGTGGGGAGTAGAAAGTAAGTTACAGGGTTCTGGTTGCAAGTTTATGTTAACTTTGATTTAATAATATTACATGAATTATAAATACTTATTTATTTTATTAGTTCTCCCATTCAGTTGTGATTTTAAAAATAAAAATCTTAATTCTGATAAAGAACCTAATGATACTAATGTATTGCAGAAAGATTCTATCGTAACAAAAGAAGTTAAAAATCATACTGATTCCTCATGGAAAGAACCAAGAATCATTTGGTGCTATAAGTTGGATGAAAAAAATTCATTTTCCAAAGGTTGTGAAAAAGAAAAAGATTGGCTTGATGAAAAAATAAAAAATTTATTATCTACAGGTTTACCTAATTTAATTGATTCAAACCTTAATGTGGAATGGAACCCTGCAAATGAATTGTATTTTTTTGTTTCAGTTCCCGACATAGAACAAGATATGTATGCTGATTATGAAAAATCTATTGAAATATTAATCAATGATATTTCTATGCCTTTTACTCTTCATACCGAGGTAGAGCACAAATATGGCAGATTACTTTATTACAAGCTCCCCGTTTGGTTTTGGGATTTAGAAATGATAACGAAAAAACTGACCAATGTAGAAAAAGAAAAAATCTACGGAGAAAAACACCTTGAAAAGCAGTCCTCTCAAACAACAGAAAGAACTTTATATGGATTTACAACAACAGTAAAACGAGTTTTTAAATTATATGACCTTGAGGATGAAAATAAGATTGTTAAAACTGAAGATCAAATACTCACCAAACATCAATTTGTTTGTGCATTTGGTGAGTGATTTAAATTATTTCAACAACCTACTTCTTCCTCCCTATCAAAAACAAAGAGTCATTCGCTTCAAATTCAGCATATTCTTCCAAAGCTAGTATTTCAAATCTTTTACTTACTAAAGTTTCTATCTCCTTTTTCGTATGGTAATTTACGTACATTCCTTTAAATTCCTCATCCCCTTCGCCTTTCCAAAAAGAATGGCAAATTATTCCATCAGTATTTAAAAGTTCAACTTGTTTATCTATAGAATTTTTAAGTTCTAAATCTGTAAGATGATGTAATACTTTATTCGAATAAATAGCATCAAACTTTTGATTTACTTCAAGTTTTGAAGCATCTAATCTTAAAAATGATCCTGAAGTAAACGTTTTTTTTAAATACGAAACAAATTCCTCAGAATAATCTGAGCCAATAACCTCAAAACCTAGTTCAGTAAAAATAGTCCAATCCTTTCCTGGTCCAGAACCTAATTCTAAAATGGATGACCCTGACTTCAGAACTTCATTAAGTTTATTGATTAAATCTTTTCCGCTATACCCTTCAGAGTGTTTAATGTATTCTTCTACGGATTCTTTTGTATGGTAGTATTTATCCTCCATTTACAAACTCCAATACTCAATATCGGAAATTTTGTCCTTCATTATACCTTTTACATCTACAAAAACTCCTTTTCCTTCAGGTAAAAAGCTCTTGAAATACGACTCATCAAGACTAGCATATTCTTCATGGTTTACGGCTAAAATAATGGCATCGTACTTTCCTGTTGGCTCATTTACCAATCCAAACCCATATTCATGTTGTAATTCCTCTGAACTTGCATGTGGATCAACTACCTCAACATTTACCGAGAAAGATTCTAATTCACGAATTACATCTACTACTTTGGAGTTTCTGATATCAGACACATCTTCTTTGAACGTGGCACCCATTACAAGCACTCTAGAATCCATAATGTTAGTTCCTTGGTTCAATATCTTCTTTACGGTTTGTTTCCCGATATAGAATCCCATAGAATCATTCACATACCTTCCTGAGTTTATTACTTTGGCATGGTAACCTGTTTTTTTGGCTTTATGAGTTAAGTAATAAGGATCTACTCCAATACAGTGCCCACCCACTAAACCTGGTTTGAAATTCAAGAAATTCCATTTTGTACCTGCAGCTTCAAGTACATCATAAGTATTAATTCCTACTCTGTTGAAAATGATTGATAACTCGTTTATCAAAGCGATATTTACATCTCTTTGCGTATTTTCAATAATCTTTGCAGCTTCAGCAACTTTAATTGAAGCTGCTCTGTGAACACCAGCTTCTACAACTAATTCATATGTTTTTGCAACTTCTTCAAGTGCTTCTGAGCAACATGCTGAAGCTACTTTTACGATTGTACTTAATGTGTGTACCTTATCTCCCGGATTTATTCTTTCTGGGGAATATCCCACTTTAAAATCTTCTTTCCATTTAAGTCCTGAAACTTCTTCCAGCACTGGAATACAATCATCCTCTGTACAACCTGGGTAAACTGTAGATTCATATACCACATAATCCCCTTTGGACATAACCTGGGCAACAGTTTTACTTGCTCCAAGTAATGGTCTTAGATCTGGAAGATTACTCTCATCAATAGGTGTAGGCACAGCAACAATATAGAACGAAGCAGCCTTCAAATCTTCTAAATTAGCTGTAAAAGTAATATCTGAATTCTCAAAATCACTCGCTTCTAATTCTTTACTTGGATCAATATTATTTTGCATCAATTTTACCCTTTCGGCATTAATGTCAAATCCAATTACTTTTATTTTTTTTGCAAATTCAAGTGCAATTGGTAATCCTACGTAACCTAATCCTATTACTGCTAAAGTAGCCTCTTTTGCTACAAGCTTATCATATATTTTGCTCATAAATAAAATTTGAATAGGCGAAAAAACCTATAAATAGCTTACAAAGTTAACTAATTTTCAATAATCAAATTAATACCCTTGCTCGTCTCTTACTTTGTATATTCTCTCAATTATATCTACTACTTTCATACCCTCAAGGGCATTGGTAGTAGTGGTTGTATTTCCATTTAATGTATCCACCACATTTTCAATCACATAATTATGATTAGCTGCCGATCCTTTGTAAGGTCCGTAATCGTTTGCTGGATTACTTGGTGGTAATTCAGGCATTTCGTATCCTTCAATGTGGCAATACTCTACTTCATTCATGTATTGACCTCCCACTTTCACACTTCCTTTGCTACCAACAATTGTTAGACTACTTTCTAAATTTTTATCCCACACTGCTGTTGAGTAATTCAATACTCCCATTCCTCCTTTTATAAAATCAAAAGAGACTATTCCTGAATCTTCAAAGGCAGTAGAATCTTTGTGAGTAAAATCTTTGAAATTCCCTTTGATGTTGTCAATATCTCCACACAACCAATACATAATATCGATAAAGTGAGAGAATTGAGTAAACAAAGTCCCTCCATCTAAATCTGGAGTTCCTTTCCATCCTCCTTTTTTGTAATATCTATCGTCACGATTCCAATAGCAATTCAATTGCACCATGTGAATATTTCCTAATAATTTTTTGTCCATTATTTCCTTCAGCCAAGCTGATGGTGGAGAATATCTATTCTGCATTACACAGAACACTTGCTTGTTGTTTTGCAAAGCAAGGTGCATAATTTCTTCACAATCTGCTTTTGAAAGTCCCATTGGTTTTTCACACACAATGTGTTTTCCAGCTTCTATAGCTTTCAAACTGTGCGAAGCATGAATTCCGTTTGGTGTACTTACTGTTAGCACATCAAAATCTACATCACTTGCCAATAATTCTTCAATAGAATTGAAAAAAGGAACTTCAAAATGGTCAATTCCTAACTCTTCTTTTGGGCGAATATCACACAAAGCAGCTAATTCTGCTCCTTCGTTCCTTGTAATCATTTCGGCATGGCGTTTACCAATATGCCCATTTCCTACTACTGCAAATCTTATTTTACTCATAGTTGAATTACTTTATTATTCTCTAATTTATATTTAACTTTAGATTCAGGACAAGATGCTTTTCCATCTGAATCAAATTCTAATCTATGTCCATATTCGCTAACCCAGCCTATTTGTTTTGCAGGATTTCCTACCCACAAACTGTAAGCTGGAATTTCTTTTGTAACCACTGCTCCTGCTCCAATAAAGGCATATTCGCCAATATCATTTCCACAAACTATTGTAGCGTTTGCACCAATTGACGCTCCTTTTTTCACTCTTGTTTTTAGAAATTCTTCTTTCCTTACAATTGCACTTCTAGGATTTATAACATTGGTAAAAACCATAGAAGGCCCAAGAAACACATCATCTTCACAGATTACTCCTGTGTAGATAGAAACATTATTTTGAACTTTCACATTATTCCCCAAAATTACCTTTGGAGAGATTACCACATTCTGACCAATATTACATTTTTTTCCAACACTAGAATTTGACATAACATGAGAGAAATGCCAAATTTTAGTTCCCGCTCCTATTGAACAATTTTCATCGATAACAGCAGTTTCATGAGAAAAATAGTCGCTCATATTATCTTTTTATTAATCTTTCAACTGAACGCTTATCATCCGCCTGAACAACTACATAATATAATCCAGCCGCACATTGAGTTACATCTAACTCTACTGATTTCAATCCATTAATTTGTTGAGATAAAATTTGTTTCCCTAGTTCATCAAACAAAATTATATTTCCTTCTTTGATTGATTTATCAAAAGCTAATTTAACTTGACCATCTGTAGGATTTGGATATACTTTCATGTTTAATTTATCCTCTTCTTTTATCTCGATACTAGCAGTAGGGTTAAACCTTACTGTGTATTGAAACTTATAAGTTTCAGTAGTATCATTATTAGCATTTACAGCAAAAACCTTAAAGTAAACCTTTGTACCAAAAGGATAATTTGGGATTGGTGTACTCGAAACATAAGTACTATCTATAGTATTTACCATCCCTATTCTGTTTCCAAAAGTTGGGTTATTTATAGACCATTCAAGAAAAACAGCCTTCAGCGATGTAGAACTAGAAATTACAGAAGTAACATGCTGATCAATAGATTCTTTAGGAACTTGAGTAGTTGGCATATCATTAATTTTAGTTGTAAGAATTGCTGGATAGTTTTCTCTTCCAACTAATGTATATTCCCATAAACCTCTTCCCCAAATTGCAGCCCTTAAAGTATTTGAACCATTTACAACTTCTAATTCTTTGATAGTAGAATTTGGTAAACCTTGGTTGTGTAATTTCCAAGTTGTTCCGCTCAAGCTTTTAGTATACACACCAATTTCTGCTCCTAAATATATATTTGCAGAATCTGTATGATCTACTACAACATTTCTTAGTGGCATATCTCCAAGGTTATAAGTAATGTTTGTCCAAGTAGTTCCTCCATTCATTGTCATATAAATCTTTTTTCCATCATTCTGATATCTATTATAAGTCACAAAAATATTATCATCATTTCTTGGATTGAAGGCAATATCAGTAATTGTATACGATGGCAAATTACTTTTAATATCTGTAAAGGAAGTACCTCCATTTGTTGATTTTAATATCGATGAACCTCTAGAAACAACAATTATATTAGAATTGTTTTCTGCAATTGCTGCTTCGGAAATTGTAGATCCCGAAAAAGGATTACCAACATAAGACCAACTTCCACCAAATTGATTACTTGCGTAAATATTTTTAGCAAAATTAAATACTCTCATTTGATTATTTGGATCATAAGCTAAGGGTGCTTCCCAAGCTCCATTTCCAGAACCTGATTGGCCTGAAGGGGATGCTCCGCCTTGAGTTTGTCCACCATCAGTTGTTTTTCTTCTTGAACCATACTGAACACTTCCCATCATATAATCATCATTTAATGGGTGAATAATTCCTTCCATTCCATCTGCACCATAAAACTCTATCCAAGAGTCTTTATGTTTAATACTCGTACCATTATCTTGTGAACCACTTATAGATCTAAAATGATTGGATTGACTAGCTCCGAGACTATAATTTTCTCTTATTCCTAATCCATCGCTAATTACAACCCAAGTAGCCCCATTGTCAGAACTTTTTGCGAAAAGACCATCTGTACCAACATAATATACACCATTGATACACTTTGCAGGATGTAAATCCGCATGGATATAACTTCCACCATTATGTAATCTGTAATCGTAATTCCCAGGTCCGTGATTAGAATTTCCTAAACTCCACCATGTTACCTGGTTAGAAGTTCTTCCTCCATCAGCTGTAGTTACTACATCTACATATCCATACACCATTTTTGAAGTATCTTGATCATTTACAGCAAATCCTAGGCATGATTCTGGAGGATTACTCATAAATGTGAAATCAATTCCTTTGTTTGTTGAAGTCCAAATTCCATTTGAAGAAGCAAAAAATAAACAGTCTGCACAATCATTACTTACTGATAAATATCCAGTTGCACTACTATTTCCTGGAATTGTATTAGAACCTGTAAAAGTAAGTCCTTGGTTTAAAGAATATAATACCTTGTTTTTATTTGATCCCCAATAGTAGTTATCATAGATATATACTATGTTATTATCCGTTGGGTGAAAATCAATTTGTGTTATATCTCCACTAGAAGTTGAAGCAATTTGTGTCCATGAAACTAAGTTATCAGTAGATCTGTATAAACCAGAACTCGTTCCAACAAAAACTAAATTTGCTACTCTTGGGTGATAAGCTATTTTAAATACTCTAAAACTACTTCCTAATCCACCTTGTCCAAGAATGGTTGGATTGAAGTTTGTCAATTTCCATGTGCTTCCCGCATCAGTTGAACGATAAATTCCATGAGAATAGTTATTTCCTCCATTCTGAACTCCGATAAGTATGGAATCAGCATTGGTAGGAGATGCAGAAATTGTACCCACACCACTTGCCATCAATGTATCAGTTGATCCTCCTGTCCATGAGGTTCCTCCATTTGTAGATTTCCAAAATCCACCACTACGAGAACCTACGTACATAATTTGAGGATTTGCTCTATGGATATAAGAAGTTACAATTCTACCCAATCCGGCAGAATAATGACCCGTAATGCTATCCAAATCGTAAGGACCTAAATCTACCCATCCATTTGGATAAATAGTTCTTGATGAGCTTTCAACTGGGTCTAAAGAAGCTAAAAACTTTCTGTAAGCTATTTCTACAAATCTAGGATCTACATTACTTCTATCCCCAGAAGGTGCATACTTACTTTCATTCTCATTTTTCCACCTCTGATATCCTTTGTATCCAGAACCTTTTCCTTTTCCATTTTCAGAAAAATACCTATCTGCTTCTTTACATACATCATAAAAGTTGTAAGAAGGGTCGCCCATCATAAACTTATAAGTCTTTTGTGAAAAAGAATTTGTCGTAAAAAAAAGTGCTGTAGCTATTAAGCTTAATTTTAAAATTGATTTCATTTATTTTATGTATTTGTCGAAGTTATAATGATCAACTTCTGATAATTCTTTGTTTGATAAGGATTTAAAAAAATCATATGTTAGTTTTAGCCCTTCTTGTCTTGATACTTTTGGTTCCCACCCTAAAATTTCTTTTGCTTTAGTAATGTCTGGTCTTCTTTTCTTTGGATCGTTTTCTGGCAGTTCTTTATAAATTACTTTTTGAGTAGTTCCTGTAAGCTTTATAATTTCTTCAGCGAAATCACCGATTGTTATTTCATCAGGATTTCCAATATTTACTGGCTCTACATAATCAGAATGAAGCAACCTGCAAATTCCTTCAACCAAATCATCAACATAGCAAAAAGAACGAGTTTGTGTTCCGTCTCCAAAAACAGTTAAATCTTCACCTCTCAACGCTTGACCAATAAATGCTGGAAGAACTCTTCCATCATTCAGTCGCATTCTAGGTCCGTATGTATTAAAAATTCTGATAATTCTTGTTTCTACTCCATGAAACCTATGGTAAGCCATAGTTATTGCCTCTTGAAACCTCTTTGCTTCATCGTATACGCCTCTTGGGCCAATTGGGTTCACATTTCCCCAATATTCTTCAGTTTGTGGATGAATTTCTGGATCACCATATACTTCTGAAGTACTTGCTATCAACATTCTAGCATTTTTTGCTTTGGCTAATCCTAATAAATTATGCGTTCCTAGCGAACCTACTTTCAGGGTCTGGATAGGAATTTTAAGATAATCAATAGGACTTGCTGGTGAAGCAAAATGGAGAATATAATCTAATTCCCCTGATACATGGACATAATTTGAAATATCATGGTTATGAAATTCAAAATTTTCTAAGGGAAATAAATGCTCAATATTTTTTAATCGACCAGTTATAAGATTATCCATGGCTATCACATGGAAGCCATCTTTAATAAACCTATCACAAAGATGAGAACCTAAAAATCCTGCAGCACCTGTTATTAAAACTTTCTTCATAAAATTAAACTGTTTCTCTTCCTATACTTTGATACCTGAATCCATTATGCTTCATATCCTCCAAATCATATAAGTTCCTTCCATCAAAGATAGTCGGTTCTGATAAGGATTGCTTGATTTTATTAAAATCAGGAGTTCTAAACACTTGCCATTCTGTGGCAATTATCAAGAAATCAGCATTTTCTAATGCTTCATATTGGTTGCTACAAAAGCTTATTTTGTTTCCATAAATAGCTTCTACATTTTCCATAGCTTCAGGGTCAAATACCTGTATAGTACATCCTTCTGCAAGCAATGCATCAATTATATATAGTGCTGGAGCTTCTCTAATATCATCAGTATCAGGTTTAAAAGCTAATCCCCAAAGTGCAATATTTTTTCCTTTTAAATCTCCTCCGTAATATTGTTTTATTTTGTCTACAATTATTACTTTTTGTTTTTCATTTACCTCAATTACTGAGTTAATAATTTTAAAATCAAAGCCATTATCTGCTCCTGATTTTATTAATGCCTTTACATCCTTTGGAAAACAACTTCCTCCGTATCCTATTCCTGGAAACAAAAATCTATTACCAATTCTGGCATCAGAACCTATTCCTTTTCTCACCATATCTACATCTGCACCCACTATTTCACAGAAATTTGCAATCTCGTTCATGAAAGTAATTTTGGTAGCAAGAAATGAATTGGCTGCGTATTTTGTAAGCTCAGCAGATTTTTCATCCATAAAATAAATAGGATTTCCTTGACGCACAAAAGGCTTGTATAATTCTTCTAAAATCTTTCTAGCTTTGGCAGATTCAGTTCCTATTACTACTCTGTCTGGTTTTAAAAAATCAGTTACAGCAAATCCTTCTCTCAAAAATTCTGGATTAGAAACCACATCAAAACCTATTGAAGTATTTTTTGCGATTGCCGCTTTTACTTTGTCAGCTGTTCCTACAGGAACTGTACTCTTATCAATGATTACTTTGTAGTCTTTAATCATTTTACCAAGTTGATCAGCAACTCCTAAAATATAAGACAAATCTGCTGAACCATCTTCTCCTGGAGGAGTTGGTAGTGCTAAAAATATTATTTCCGCAGATTCAACTGCAGACTCCAAGTCGGTAGAAAATTTCAACCTCCCTTGTTTTTGATTTCTTTCAAAAAGAACATCTAATTGAGGTTCATAAATAGGAACCTCCCCATTCTTCATTCTTTCAACTTTATTCTCATCAATATCTATACAAATAACATTGTTTCCTGTTTCGGCAAAACATGTTCCTGTAACCAATCCTACATATCCAGTTCCTATAACTGTAATATTTTTCATATTTAATTATTTTTAAATGCTATTACTGATTCAGTAATATATTTTAGTTGTTCATCTGTTAATTCAGTATGCATTGGCAGTGAAATTACACATTCATTTAATGCCTCAGTGTTACTAAAATCTATTTTATCATACCTTTCATCCATATAAGCTTTTTGCTTGTGTAATGGCACCGGATAATATATCATTGCAGGAACTCCTTTATTATTTAAAAAAGCCCTTAACTCATCTCTATCTATTCCTTTTGTTTTCAATGTATATTGATGAAATACATGGGTTGACCTTGAATCTCGGTAAGGGACAGTTAGCCAACTAATGTTTTCAAAAGCCTTATCATAAAAAGATGCAGCTCTATTTCTGTTTTCAATATAAGTATCTAAATGAGGTAGTTTTCTTCTTAAAATCGCAGCTTGTATACTGTCCAATCTTGAATTCACCCCTATTTCATCATGGTAATATTGTTTACTTTGCCCATGATTTGCAACCATTCTAATTTTAGCTGCTAATTCATCATTATTTGTAAAAATCGCTCCTCCATCTCCATAACATCCTAAGTTTTTGGAAGGAAAAAAAGAAGTAGTTCCAACGTCTCCTATCGTACCTGTGGATTTGGTTTCTCCATTAGAAAACGTATATGTTGAACCTATCGCTTGAGCTGTATCTTCTATTACATAAAGATTATGTTCTTTAGCTATTTTCATTATTTCCTCCATGTCAGCTGTTTGCCCATATAAATGAACAGGAACTATTGCCTTCGTATTTGGAGTTATAGCATCTCTTAATGACTGAGGGTCAATATTAAACGTATCAGGGTTCACCTCTACCAATACAGGAGTAAGATTTAATAATGCAATTACTTCAACTGTAGCTACATAAGTAAAATTAGCAGTAATCACTTCATCACCTGGCTTCAATCCAAGAGCCATCATTGCAATCTGAAGAGCATCTGTACCATTGGCACATGGAATTACATTTTTTACAGATAAGTAAGTTTCTAAATCTTTAGCAAATTCTTTTACCTCAGGACCATTAATATATTGGGATGATGCGACAACATCTAGTATCGCAGTATCAATTTCCTTTTTTATTTTTCCATATTGACCAAGCAGGTCAACCATTTGAATATTTTGCATGTGTAAAATTCTAAGTTGCAAATATACTCAATAAATTCAACATGATTTTAAGTAAGTGGAAACGAAAAATTATTTTATGAACAGCTAATTTTTAACTTATTTCTTCTTTAAAGCACCTATCACTAACTTGATAAGTAATACTATAGAAATAATTAATGAACCTCCATGCATAAATAAGTCAAACCAGTCAATGGCTTTCATTCCGATAGCCCCTCCTAACAACCAGTTTACTTTACCAAAAAGATGAGGTTCGGATATTGGTGAAAATCCTAAAAACATTAATGCTAAGATAATTACTATTAGTGTTGAATTATTTGAATTATTATTTTTCGTAGTCATAACCAGCATTTTTCCATGCATTAAATCCTCCCAACATATTATACATAGTATTAAAGCCCAATGATGCTAATTTTTTCATAGCACTTGATGATCTACCGCCTGATGCACAATGAATTAATAAAACTTTGTTTTTATCCAATTTATCAACCTGTTGCGTAAAATTATCATCAAACCAATCAATATTTACCGCATTCTTTAAGTGTCCAGCATCATATTCAATTTTTCTTCTAACGTCTAATATGATAGCAGTATCATTGATTAGATTTTTATATTCTTCAATTGATATATCTTTTGCAATTTTTTGGATCTGCGTATCAGTATTCTTGTTATTAATGTTAGATACAGAAGAACCACAAGATAATGTAGTAATAGCGATTAATGTAATTAAGTATTTCATATTATTTTTTTGATTTATAAGAGATAAACATATTTGCCCAAATAATTTTTGACAATGCATATAAAAACGGTCCAAAAACAACCATTGAGATTGCAACGAACAATATATATGTAAAAACTGTTGGGTTTGGGTAAAGCCAATAAGTAAGTAAAAAAATTGCTACAAATACTGCAACACCCAATCCATAAGAAACATACATTGCCCCATAATAAAACCCTGGTTCCTTAGAGAATTTCTCTCCACAAACAGAGCATTTTTCGTGAATTCTTCCTGTATTCTTTAAATCATAGGGGTTAGAAATGAAAAATTTTCCCTCATGACATGCTGGGCATTTTCTTTTTAAAATACTGTAGAGTTTTGTTCCTTTTTTTAGCATAATACAAAAGTAAAAATAAAATAAATTGAAAACGGCAACATTTGTTACAATAGTTATAATTTATTAGCAATAGTCATTTCTCTTTTTCCAGGCGGACCAGGCACACAATTAACTTCAAAACCTATCGATTTAAGGTCTCTTTTAAATTGCCCCATAGCACAATAAGTAACTAAAATCCCTCCTTCATTTATCAAATTATATAGGTTCTCAAAGATTGATTTATCCCACATCTCACCTTGAGCTCTGGGGCCAAATGCATCATAATAAACTACATCATAGAAGTCATTAGTTTTATAGGATTGAATCTCACTATCCTTTTTTGTGAGATAGAAATTATCATGAATATTACACTTTTTTTTCCAGTTACACTCATGTATTTTAATAAAATCATTTTTTGACAATTCAGTATCTTCAGACAAATAATTTAATTTATTTATTATATCCATTCCCAAAGGAACTGTTTCCAATCCTACATAATCTATTGTCTTATTTTCTTTTTGAGAAAAATGGCTTGTTAAAATAGCATTGAGTCCTGTTCCGAAACCAACCTCCAATACGCTTATTTCTTTCTTATCAATTAACTTAATTCCATTTTCGATAAACACATGTTTTGCTTCTTGAATAGCTCCATGAGTTGAATGATAGGTTTCATTGAGTTCAGCAACAAACAAAGTTGTTGAACCATCAGAAGTTGTTTGGATTGAGATATTATTATTCATATCATAAAAAAAACCCTGACAACAAAAGTTATCAGGGTTTATAATTTAATTTAATTTACTATTAAAAACTATTTGTACTGTTGTTTTTAACATTTGCTCCTCCAGATACAATTCTGAATTCAGTACGTCTATTCAACTGATGAAGCTCCTCAGAACAATCAGATTCGTTAGTTGGCTCACAAGGGCAGTTTTTCAACAATCTTTCCTCACCATACCCTTTTCCAAAAATTCTATTAGCAGCAATTCCTTTTTTGATTACATATGCTCTAGCAGCTTTAGCTCTTCTATTAGAAAGTGCTACGTTGTAAGATTTAGTTGCTCTACAATCTGTATGAGAACCAATCTCAACAACTATGTCTGGATTAGCCTTCATACATGCAACTAACTTATCAAGTTCAACAGCAGCGTCTGGTCTAATAAATGACTTATCAAAATCATAAAGAATTGGGTTAATGTCACAGAAGTTTCCACCATCTCTCATTGGTATTGGACCTCCTAAGAATGCACTTAAATCAACCACTCCTGGCTTAACAATTGCATGTCTGAAATCAACAGTTTTTGGAAAATATCCCTTTTTCTCTAAAGTAATTTCGTAATCCAACAATCCACCTGGACAAGGAATATTATTCAATGGATCAGTAAATTGACCTTTATCATCTGTAACGTAAGTTTTAGTAATACCTGTTCTCTTATCTTTAATAGCAACTAAAACCTCAGAAAGTGGCTCACCATTATTTGCATCAACTACAGCTCCAAGTAAGCTACATTTTGGTGCTTCAAGATATACGTCAGCATTTTCAATGTTTACATTATCATAATCATCTGTGTCAAATTCAAAATCAGAGATTTTTTTCCATTGTGACTTATTACCTTCGATCTTGTATTTTCCTGCAGGAACATTTTCAAATTCATAACATCCTGACTCAGACAATAACTTAGTTATTGTTTCACCTGTTTCAGTATTTACAAGTTTTATAGTAGTGTTAGCAATAACTTCTTCAGATTGAGTTTTTGCACACCCTTTAATGGTGTAAAATTTAGGTTTGAAAGGAATCAACATTTGAAATCTGTAGATATCATCATCACCAACTGCATCATCACCATCTCTATTTGAAGAGAAGTAACCTTCAGTTTGTGCTTGATTAATTATCAGTCCAAAATCATCATGATTCGTATTCAAAGGATACATCATATTTTCTGGCTCATCGAAAGATGCGTCTCCAGAAGCAGTTGCTCTGTATACATCCAAACCTCCTAAACCAGAATAACCATCAGAAGAAAAATAAAGTGTTCCGTCATTACCAATGTAAGGAAACATCTCTCTTCCTTCTGTGTTAATATCTGCAACATTAACAGGTGTTCCCCAAGAACTTCCATTTAATTTTGACATCCAAATGTCTTGCTCACCTTTTCCTCCTGGTCTATCAGATGTGAAATACATTGTTTTTCCATCTTCAGTAACAGTAGCATGACCTGTTGAATACATATCATTATTGTAAGGGAAATTCATTAAGTCACCCCAATTTCCATTAGAATCTTTTTTAGATATATATAATTTAAGATTGTTATGCCTAGCAGAATCTAATCCTTTTTTTCTATTCAAGTAGTTACTTCTTGTCAAGTACATTACTGTACCATTGTTACTAAAAGAAACCGGACCTTCGTGATATTTAGATTTAATTCCTCTATCAAATCTTTTTACTGTAACCTTTTCACCGTCTGCTCCTGTTCTTGCTTCATAAGCATCAAGAAAGTTTGACCCATCCCATTGAAATTTTTTGTTTAATGCAGCTGTGTTAGCAGATCTTGCGGAAGCAAAAATAACTTTCGTTTGTCCATCAACTGTATAATAATTTGGTCCAAAGTCAGACTGCGGAGTATTCACTTCAAATAAGGCAATATTGTATTTATTTGGCATTGACTTTAATTTAGCAACGTAATCAGCATTTTCTCCATGAGATTTTGCAATTGTATTGTTAGGCTTCATTGATGCATACTTAGCCATCATTTTGTTAGCTTCATCATACTTTTCATTCATTTTAAGCATTTGAGCAAAGTGATAAAAATCCTCAGCTTTAACTCCTGAATGGGTTGAAAGTTTTCTATACCATTTTTCTGACTCTTTCGAATCACCGATAAATCTATAACATTCTGCAGCTCTTCTTACCTGAACATCAGTTGCTTTGTCTTTTGCTGCTAATTCAGCATACATTTCACCAGCTTTTGCAAAGGCTAATACATCATAATGAGATGCAGCTGCTCTTTCTTTCATTCCTTGTGCTTGAGTTTGGAAGCTCATTACAGAAGCAAATAAAACCAATAATAGTTTTGTAGTAATATTCTTTGTCATAGTCGTTTAGTTGGTATGAGTAATAATAGTTTTTTTTACGAGTTTGTTTTGGTTTTAGAATCTTCTTGGAGTTCTAAATCCTTTTCCTAAGAAATCAAGATCATAATTAATCATAATCTC
>CAKZNB010000020.1 GCA_937129365.1 uncultured Flavobacteriales bacterium | reverse complement strand
GAGATTATGATTAATTATGATCTTGATTTCTTAGGAAAAGGATTTAGAACTCCAAGAAGATTCTAAAACCAAAACAACTCGTAAAAAATAAATTAACCTAATTCTATACAGGTATGAAAAATTTCGTAAAAAATATATTAATAGTAACTACTCTGGCTTTATTCAGTTTTCAAGTTGCAGGACAATCAATGAAACAAAGAGTTGCAGATAGATTGTATGATGAATTGTCATTTTTTAAAGCGGTTGAACTATATAAAGATTTAGCTAAAAAAGAGGATGCTAACATTTATGTTACAAGAAGAACTGCTGAATGTTACAGGTTTTTAGGAGATAGTAAGAACAGTGAAATTTGGTATGAAAAACTTATTGGAAAAGGGAGTGAAAATGGTGAATCATCAAAAACTGATTCTAGTAATGAAGAAATTATTGAAGAAGTAGAGGAGGTTGAAGAAGTAGTTGAAAAAGCCAAAGAAATTGTGGTTGATTCTCTTGGAAATGAAGTAGAAGAGGCTGAAGAAGCAGTGGAAAAAGCTGTAGAAATGAAAGCAAATGCTGAGGATAATAAAATAAAAGCTGAAGATTATTACCACTATGCTCAAATGCTTAAAATGAATGAGAAGTATGAAAAAGCAAATGAAATGATGGCAGTTTTCAAATCAATGTCAGGAAATAATTCAATTGCTACAGCTCATGTTGAAAAAGATAATTATGTAACAGAATTAAAGTCAAATCCAGACAGATATTCTATTGCGATAATGAATCAAAAAGTAAATACAAAACATTCAGATTTTGGACCAAATTACTTAACTGTAAACGGAGAAACAAAACTATTATTCGCGTCTGCTAGAAAAAACATGGCTATGCTGAATAAAGATTTTCAGTGGGATGGTTCACACTTTTTAGATGTTTATGAATCTAAATTAGGAGGAGATGGTGAATCAACAGGTGTTAAAAGATTTGACAGAAGTGTAAAATCTAAATACCATGAAGGACCAGTTGCATTTAGTAACAACGGTTCAAAAATGTATTTGACAAGAAGTAACTATTTGAATAGAAAAAAAGGATTAGATACTGCAAGACATAACAATCTAAAACTGTATTTATCTGAAAAAGATTCAAATGGAAAATGGGGTAAATTAAGTGAATTTCCTTACAATAGCGATAATTTTTCTTTAGGTCACGCCACAGTAACTGAAGATGGTGAAACAATGTATTTTTCTTCGGATATGCCAGGAGGAAAAGGAGTTACAGATATTTGGAAGTCTACTTTGGAAGAAGGAAAATGGACAACTCCAGTAAATGTTGAAGCAGTAAATACTGAAGGAAGAGAAATGTTCCCTTACCTTGGGAAAGGAGGAATACTATATTTATCATCTGATGGTCATTTAGGTCTTGGAGGACTGGATTTATACAGGGCTACTTCAACAGGCGATGGATTTTCTAAGCCTATGAATATGGGATTCCCATTAAATACAAACTTTGATGATTTTGCAATGATTGTAAATGCAGATGAAACTGAAGGTTACTTTTCATCTAATAGAACAGGAGATGAAGCTTATGGGGATGATGATATATATAGATTTAAAATTAACGAACCTTTTACACCACCTTTGTGTACTGTTAAAGGATGTGCTCTGGAAGAGAATACAGATAATAAATTAGCAGGAGTAAGAGTTAAACTGATTAATACCGATACAGACGAAGTACAAGCTGCTATTACAACAAAGGAGGATGGATGTTATGAATTTAAAGACATTCCCAACGGAAACTACAGGGTAGAAGGAACTAAAAAAGATTATACTACAGTATATAAGCATGAATTCTCAACAGAAGAATGTGAAGGAGGATTAATGGAACCAGCAAATACTATTTTAAAAGTAAGAGAATGTGGGCTTATTGGAAGAATTTTGGATAAAGCTACTGGAGCACCGATTGCAGGAGCTACTGTAATTCTTTCTGATAAAAATAATGGACAGGTTAGAACACTTACTACAGATGAGAATGGTGAATTTAGTGATGATTTAATTGAATATGATTGCCCTGGAGGACTATTGAATTTTGATATGACAATTTCAAAAGATGAGTATTTACCTAAAAAAGTAAATTATACTAAAGCAATTACAGAACCTGGTATTGTAGTAGTAGAAGAAAGTTTATTTGGTATTTTAAAAATTGGTACTGAGATTAGTTCATTATGTGGTATTGAAGATATTCTGTATGATTTTGACAAATCGTATATTAGACCAGATGCAGCAGTAGAGCTTGATAAACTAGTTAAATGTATGAATGAAAACCCTGAAATGATTGTTGAGATTGGATCTCATACAGATTGTAGAGCATCAAAAAGATATAATGAAAAATTATCTGCAAGAAGAGCAAAAGCTGCAAGAGAATATGTAATCAAAAAAGGAATTGCGCCATACAGAATTTATGGAAGAGGATACGGTGAAACAAGATTACTTAATGGTTGTGCTTGTGAGCCTACAAATAAATCTGACTGTACTGAAGATGAGCACCAATTAAACAGACGTACAGAGTTTAGAATTGTTTCTGGTGGAACTGGAGTAAAAAATAATAGTACTAACAGTTTTTAAATATAAAATAATCTATTTATTTAAATCCCTGATGTGTTAATCAGGGATTTTTTTATGCCTAAATCATAGATAAAGATTTACATTTTTTATATTTTTGAACTCACAAAAACAACACCATGAAAGAAGTATATATATTATCAGCAGTAAGAACTCCAATAGGAAGTTTTGGAGGAGTATTATCAACAGTTCCAGCACCAAGATTAGGAGCAGTTGCAATTAAATCAGCTATTGAAAGAGCTGGCGTATCTGTAAATGATATAGATGAAGTATTCATGGGAAATGTATTGCAAGCAGGTTTAGGACAGGCTCCAGCGAGGCAAGCAGCCATGTTTGCAGGAATAAGTAAGGATGTACCAGCTACTACAATCAATAAAGTATGTGCCTCAGGAATGAAATCTTTGGCATTAGCGGCACAAACAATTTTGGCTGGTGATAATGATATAGTTGTTGCTGGAGGAATGGAAAACATGAGCATGGTTCCACATTATATGCAAGCTAGAAATGGTGTTAAATTAGGAGATATTAAGATGAAGGACGGAATGGTATTAGATGGATTGACAGATGTTTATAATGATTATCACATGGGTAATGCCGCGGAATTATGTGCAAAGGAATGTAATATATCAAGAGAAGCTCAAGATGAATTTGCTATAGAATCATACAAAAGAGCCGAAAAAGCTTGGAGTGAAGGAAAGTTTAATGATGAAGTTGTACCTGTAGAAGTTCCGCAAAGAAGAGGAGATGCTATTGTTGTGTCAGAAGATGAGGAATATAAAAAAGTAAAGCTTGAGAAAATCCCTGCGTTACGCCCTGTATTTCAAAAAGAAGGAACTGTAACTGCTGCAAATGCTTCCACATTAAATGATGGAGCATCTGCACTTATAGTTTGCTCAAAAGAAAAAATGGAAGAACTTGGATTAAAACCTATTGCAAAAATTATTGGTTATGCAGATGCTGCTCAAGAACCGGAATGGTTTACAACAGCACCTAGTAAAGCACTTCCAATAGCTTTGAAAAAAGCAAACTTATCAACATCAGATGTTGATTATTGGGAATTAAATCAAGCATTTTCAGTTGTTGGTTTAGCCAATATTCAAAAATTAGGATTGTCTCCTGAGAAAGTTGATGTAAACGGAGGAGCAGTATCCATAGGGCATCCACTAGGTAATTCAGGTTCAAGAATCATTGTAACATTAATCAATGTGCTAAAACAAAATGGTGGAAAAATTGGAGCTGCTGGTATTTGTAACGGTGGAGGTGGTGCTTCTGCAATGGTTATCGAAAACATCAATTAACCAGCCTAATTTCATTAATTTTACGCTTAATAACTAATAGTTTTGTTATCAAGTGTTTAATAAATTAATCTTATTTTCAATATTATGTATCCCTCTACTTGGTGTTACGCAGAGCGTACTCACCAATGATGATGGATTGATACATCTCGACCCTAATGCAACTTTATATATAGAAGGAGATGTGCTAATTGAGAATACAGGAGTTATTGAAAATTCAGGGACTATTTTTGTTCAAAATAATTGGATAAACAATTCTGTTTTTAATGTATTTCTTAACTCTAATCCCGGAACAGTAACTCTCTTTGGAAACAATCAATCAATTTCAGGAAGTCTTCCAACACGATTTTATAACCTTAATGCACTCAATGCTTTTCAAAAAAGCATATTAACTGATACTTGGGTTGAAAATAAACTGGATATTACAGACTCTGAAATAGTTTTGAATGTAAATACCTTGCATTTATTTAATCCAAACCCAGATTCATTAGTTTGGAACACCGGTTTTGTTTCTGGAGATTCTATAGGTGGATATCTATTGCGAAGCACTAATGTTTCTAGACCTTACTGGTTTCCTGTTGGTTCAAGTGGTTTATTAAATAATTACAGAGCGGTTTCATTTATCCCAAATTCATCTGATAGTAGTGTTATTGGTGTTAGATTAGCACATCAAAATGCTGATATAGATTTTACAGGAACTTCACTAACTGGTTCTACAGGACCATTTCCTTTGGCTCAAAAAGACCCAATAGCATTATTAATCAATCCTGAGTTTTATCATCATATAGCTAGATTTCATGGGAATACTAATGGTACTTCTCGGTTGTATTATTTTAATATTGATGAACCCACTTCAAATGATTTTAATGGGATGACGGTTTGGAATAATTCAATTCCGAGGTGGTCAATTTCAAATTTCACCACCAATAGTTCACCAATATTAGGTTCAATTGGTTTTCCAGATAAAGTGATGACCTCTAATTCACTTAATTTTAGCAACGATATATATGCATTATCCGTTCAAGATAAACTGGAGTTATATGTCCCTCAAATTTTTTCTCCTAATAATGATGGAACTAATGATATTCTTTTTGCATACGGAAATAGATTTGAGTCATTGACATTTATAATCTACAATAGATGGGGTGAAAAAGTATTTGAGACAAATGATAACACTGTAGGTTGGAATGGGAAATTTAGAGGAATTGACGCTCAACCAGGTGTTTACGTATATTATTTAGAGGCAAAAATCTTAGAAAAAGGAACTGTTACTCAAAAAGGTGATATTACATTAGTAAGATAATTATGAAGAAAAAATTATTAATAATAGCATTGATTTTATTGTCAATTGGTAAAATTAAATCACAAGATGTCCATTTTTCTCAATTTGGTCAAAATCCAATGATGTTGAATCCTGCCTATACTGGAATGTATGAAGGGAATTACCGATTTAATCTTAATTATAAAAACCAATGGGCAACTGTCGGAAATGTATACGAAACTTATGCAGCCTCTACAGATTATATAATTTTTAAAAATAGTATGGGATTAAAATCTACAGGACTTGGTGTTGCAGCATACCAAGATGTTGCAGGTTCTTCCAAAACCAAAACAACGAGAGTAGATTTAAATCTATCTCAAACTGTATATCTATCAGAAAACTCTGATTTAACATTAGGAGTAGGGTTTTCATACATGGATATGTCTGCAAATTACACAGGACTTAATTGGGGAAATCAATATAATGGAGTAGAATTTGACCAATCACTTGGTTCTGGCGAATTTATTACTGGCTATGCAGAAAAAGCATTTGATTTATCTGCCGGTATGTTGTTCAGATTGTTTGATGATAAATTATACCCTCTTGAAATAGGATTTTCTGCTTACCATTTAACTCAACCAAAAATCACTCTTTTATCTCAAGAAGACTTTATTCCTGCAAGGTTTATTGTAAATGCTGTAAAGGAGTTTGATTATCCAACAAATAAGAATTGGGGATATAAATTTGTTGCTTATGGTTCAACACAAAAAAGAGCAAGAGAAATTATTGTTGGAGCTCTGATGAGAAAAGATTTTGGAATGGTATCAAAATACACTGGATATTATAGCAATATAAATGTTTATTTTGGAGGGTATTATAGAATAGGAGATGCTATAATACCTATGGTGCAAGTAACTGTTCACAAAAAACTTACTGTGGGTATGAGTTATGATTTCACATTATCCAAGTTTTCTCAAGCAAGTTTATTTAGGGGCGGACCGGAATTTGCCTTTTCCTACATTGGGCCATTTAGACCTATTGCAGTTGTATCACCAAAGAATTTTGATTAATGAAATATAGTATAGTTTTTAGCTTTTTTCTGTTTTGTATTTCAATGATTGGTTTTTCTCAAGACCTTTCAAAAGTTAGTGTTTCTGTTACAAAACTTAACATAAACACCCCTCTTTCAGAAATTTCTGCAGATTATGTTGATGGAAGTTTACTATATTTTCAAAATAAAAAGGCAATAAAACGATACAGTGAGTTTTATGACTTGTTCATGTTAAATAGTAGTTATTTAAATGATAATAAAGGAGATAGCAAAAAAATAAGCTTAACTGAGCAATTGACAATTGTTACTAACTACCATGAAGGACCTTGTTTTGTGGATCATATAAATAATAGAATTTATATTACTATCAGCTCTTTGAGTAAAAAAGAAATGAAGCGTGAAAAAAGGCTTAATAATATTACATCAAATAGATTAAGACTTATAGAAGGTGATTATAATAATGGAGTAATCTCAAATTTAAAAGAATTTCAATATAATAATACGATATATAACATTGCTCATGCAAGTTATTCTCATTCTACGAAAAGACTATATTTTGCTTCAACAATGCCAGGTAGTGAAGGAGAGAGTGATATTTTTTATTGCACAAAAAAACTTGATGGATCATGGTCTGAGCCAGTGAATGTTGGGAAGAGAATTAATACAGCAGGAAATGAATATTTTCCTTATGTTAAAAATGGAATTCTCTTTTTTTCGAGCAACAGCCAAAGAAAACAAGTAGGAACTGATTTAGATGTATACTATATTAATGAGCAAGATTTATTGACTAAATTTCCTACACCTCTTGAAGGAATGAATAGTGATGAAGATGATTTTGCTATCTGTTTTTCAAAAAGTGATACAACTATGGAAGGTTTCTTTACTTCAAACAGAGGAAACAAATTTAGTGAGGATGATGATATTTATTCATTTAGATTTAATAATGTAGATTATAGTCCTTCTTATAACTTATTTGTTCAGTTTACTAATAATGATGTTTATTTGAAAAATGGATTGGCAACTTTATTAGATGAAAATGGTAACGAATTGAAAAATAAACAGATAGGTAAAGATGGTAAATTTGTTTTTACCGAATTAGAAAAGGGTAAACCTTATAAAATTAGCTATGCGAACAATGAGTTTACAAGATTATTTTCATTACCAGTAAACTATATGAATCCAATACTCTATGAAACATTAGATATTGAAAGTGATGCTGAATTTAAAGATACTATGATAGTTAGCAATGTTACTAACCTTGTAGAAAAGCTTGATAGCATTGAAAAAGTAGTTGCAAAAGTAGACACACTATTTACCAATCCTACTTTAGTGGATAATATAGACTCTAACTTAATAATAAAAGATACAGCAATACTTGTTGATGTTGTTGCAAAAAATGACCCAATTATAAAAGATCCAAAACAAGATGAGGTTGTTAAATTTGATGAAAAAGAAACATTTGAAAATATATATTTTGCATTTGATTCCTATAAAATTTATAAATTTTCTCAGAATAAGTTAGATAAGTTAATCGCACATGTTAAAAATAACAACATAAAATACATTGTATTAGAAGCTCATACAGATTCTAGAGGTAGCTCTTCCTACAACCAGAAACTATCTATAAAAAGGGCATTAGCTTGTAGAGAATACTTAATCAAAAATGGTCTTCCTGAAAGTAAAATTAAATACACAGGTTTTGGTGAGAAAAAATTAGCTAATAGATGTGGAAATGGAGTAAAATGTCCTGAAAAGAAGCACTTGAAGAATAGAAGGATAGAGTTTACTTTATTGAAGTAATACTTCTAAGTACAAATTCATTATCTCTCTAATGGGTCTATTATTAATTGAAATAAGGATAGAGTCAGCCCCTAATACTTTTAAAAGTTTTTTTGAGGTTTTGTTTTATTTCTATATGTAATAAAATAATCCAAATTGGAAGGCTGAAAATGTATAGGAATAAATGATAATAATTTGGATAGATTTAAGTTAAACTTTATTGCTAATACATTACATTGATAACGCTATCAGCTAAATATTTTATAGGAGAATAAAAAAAGCACCAATATTTGGTGCTTTTTTAAAAATAATATGCAATTAAATTACTGAGCTTTACCTAATTGCTTAAGCATTTTACCATGGTACAACACTGCCTTAAGAAAAGTTTTGTGCGTGTTATAAGGTACGTTAAATTCTTCAGCAGTAGCTTTTACAATTTTTGATAATTTCTTGTAGTGTACATGGCAAATATTAGGAAAAAGATGATGCTCAACTTGAAAATTTAATCCTCCAACATACCAAGCGAATATTCTACTTTTTGGTGCAAAATTACTTGTTGTTTCCATTTGATGGATAGCAAAATTGTTTTCAATGTGTAGATTTTCAGGAGCTTTTACAAACTCAGTTTCTGGCATAACATGTGCTGGTTGAAAAACTATCCCTAAGATAAACCCAGCTATATAGTGCATGATGAATACAAACAATAAAATCCAGTACCAGGCAACTGGTAATAAAATAATTGGAAGAACAATTGTGATAGCGTAGTACAATACTTTACTAATGATCATTTTTATTAAATTGCTCTTGTAAGTTTGGTTGAATGTTTTAAGCAAATCTTTGTCTTTGTATCTTTTTAACTGTTGGAAATCCTTAGTAGTCATCCACATCACAGTCATTAATCCATAGAAAAACCAAGCATATAAGTATTGGTACTTATGAATAGGTTTCCATTTTTCATCAGGGGAAAATCTTAATAATCCAATAGTAGATATATCCTCATCATACTCATGTACATTAGTGTATGTATGATGTAACACATTATGTTGAATTTTCCAGTTCAATGCGTATCCACCTACTAAGTTGATAATTCTACCTATCCATTTGTTTACATTATCTTTTTTAGAATATGCTCCATGATTTGCATCATGCATTATTGATAAACCAACTCCTGCCATTCCAAATCCCATAATTACATACATAAGGAAAACTAACCAAAAGCTAGTTACAACTCCTGTTAGCATTAAAATTAAAGGAACTAGATATAACAAAGTCATAAACACAGTTTTTACAACCATGTTTGTGTTTGCATATTTTGATAAATTATTTTCTTTGAAATAGGCTCTAACACGCTTGTTAAGTGTAGAGGAAAAGTCTTTGCCAATAATGTGAGAAAATCTCAATGGCTTTAATTCTTTTGTATTTGAACTCATATATTAATATTACGATTGAGTAAAATTACCTAAAAAATGAATAGGTAGTTATGTTTTACGTCATAATTTATAATGAGTAGGTGTGGATAACTCTCAAAATTCGGATTAATTTCTGGCACCAAAAAGAGTGCTTCCTATTCGTATTATCGTACTACCTTCCTCAATAGCAGTATGATAGTCTCCACTCATTCCCATTGAAATTTCTTTGGTATTTATAAGATTTTGCTGAATTGTGTTACTAATTTTTTTTAGTTTTTTAAATTCTGCTCTTATTTGCTCAATATCGTCAGTAAAAGTTGCCATTCCCATTACTCCTTCAATATTTATACTATTAAGAGATTGAAATTCAGTACTTTTAATCATATTTAAACCCATTTTTAAGGATAATCCATATTTTGATTCCTCTTCTGCAATATGAAACTGTAATAAACAATTTATAATTCTATCATTTTTCTTTGCTTGTTTATCTATTTCTTTTAGTAGCTTAAATGAATCAACAGAATGAATAAGAGAAATAAAAGGAGCAATTTTTTTAACTTTTTTACTCTGTAAGTGTCCAATCATGTGCCATTTGATGTCTTTTGGCAAGTTATCATATTTATCTACTAATTCTTCAACTCTATTTTCTCCAAATATTCTTTGTCCTTCAGAATATAATAGTTCAATATCCTTTTTGGGCTTGGTTTTAGAAACTGCAACAAGAGTCACAGATTTTGGTATCGAAGAAATTACTTTTTTATAATTATGAATTAGTTTATTTTTCATACTGTAAGTATATTAAAAAAGCCATCGAATATCAATAATCGATGGCTTTTAAAAAATTTGATGTGACCCTGTAGGGATTCGAACCCCAAATCTCCTCGGCCGTAACGAGGTGCAGTATCCAGTTATGCTACAGGGCCTACTTTATTAAGGTTGCAAATATAATATTATATAATAAACTATTATTTGTTAGTAGAGTTTATTTCTCCAGTAGTTTCCATTTCAATTAATTTTTGCTGAATATCAGCAATTCTTCTATCGTTACTTGGGTGAGTACTAAGAAATTCTGGTGGAGCTTGACCACCGCTTGCTTCTTTCATTTTTGTCCAAAAAGAAACTGCTGCATATGGATCATACCCAGCTTTATTCATAAAAATCAACCCCATTTCATCTGATTCAGATTCATGTTTTCTACCGAATTTTAACATTCCCAGCTGACTTCCAACACCAATACTTTGCAAAAGAACTGCATTAGCTAAACCGGGATTAGTATCGCTCATCAATAAAAAACCTGCTACACTTCCTGCACCTTGCAATGCAACACCTTGCGACATTCTTTCATTTCCATGACCAGCAACTGCATGAGCAATTTCGTGTCCCATAATTGTTGCAATTTCATTGTCATTGCTAGTAAGGTTAAGAATTCCTGTGTAAAATACGATTCTTCCACCTGGCATACACCAAGCATTTACAGTAGGATCTTCGACAGTATTATAAGTCCATTGAAATCCTTCTAATAGTTCTGGATGCCCAATTTCATTCATGTACGATTCAACAGCTGCAGCCATTTTTTTTCCAATCTCAGTTACTTTTGCTGCTCTTGGATCTGTTTGAGGCAATACATTTGCTTGATTTTCTGTTAAAAAACCAGTGTATGCAGTTGCACTCATACCAATCATTTGGCTTTCAGGGAAAAATTGAACTTGTCTTCTTCCAGTTATTGGGTTTTTCTTACAAGCTATAAATCCTGTGGTTGCTATTAATGCAACTAGTATTATCTTTTTCATATTTTCTAATTTTTGGTTATTTCAGCCGAAAGACCTTTATCTAATAAAGCTGAGCAAATTGGTTTTAATTTATTAATATTTCCTGTTTTTACTTGGCATTTGCCATTATAGTGAACTATATGTGCACATTGTTCTGCTTGAACAGAAGAATGATCACAATACTTTACCAATGAATTTATTACATGGTCAAAAGTATTTACATCATCATTAAAAAGAACAATACTGTGGTTTTCAAGTATTGTATCTAGGCTAGCTGTTTTTTCTTTTATTAACTCTTTTGTCATTTTTTTTCTAAAATTACTATCACAAATTTATTAAAAATAATTGGAAGCAATGGTTAATCAGTTGTTATTAGGTTGAATCCTTAAATAGTTATAGAATCCTTGCTTTTTCTTGCCGTAATCTTTTGGTTTTCTTGGCTTAGAATTATAAAACGGATTAAATATCTTGGAAATTAAATTGGCTAAATTATTTGGTGGAACTTCAGCATCATTTTGAAATATAAATTTACTGTTTGAGTATCCATATTTTTCTATTATTTCTTTATTTTGCTCGGTTTTTCTTATAAATACTGAGTTTAACATATCACCATATACTAATTCAAAATCATTATTTTGATGGAGTAGGTGTAAATTTAAATTCATAAAACTTGGATTATTTAATAATACCACATAATTAAATGTATCAACACCATCAGCAAATTGCCAAGGAGTTTTTCCATTTGCTTGAACTACAGTAGGAGCTTGATAAATAAAGAAAACATTATTAAAAAAGTTTGTAGGAAACACATCTAAATCTCTTAAATCAATATACGATTTAAAATTGGGTACATCATAAATAAAATAGGAGGAGGATAAATAATCTACAAATGATTTACCTAATATATTATTTTCTTTCACAAAATTTGCAGCACCAATAGGGTTTTGGGTTACATCTATTCCCAATCCATATTTTTCTGTTAGTTGCTTCGGCAATAGTTTTTCATAATAGAAATTGGTTGTAATTGCAAAGTAAAATACTATTGACAGTATGCAACTTCCTATGTAAAGTTTTTGTTGATTTTTATATTTTTCTAAATGAGTTAGAAAATAATACCCCAAAACAGGTGTAGCAATGAATATAAAAAAAGGAATATTTCTAAAACTTGAAAAAGATAAATACAAAAAAGCAGCAAGGGTGATTGAATAACCTAAACCAATTTTTTTTATTGGTCTGAGTATTAAAGATAAATTAGTTTTTTTGAATAGAAATAAAACAAGAATAATTACAATAATAACTGTCAATACCGATTGAAACTGCCAATAACCTTCAGTTCCTATTGAAATAAGTTCTTCGGTAAATTTATTATCACTAAGTTGTTGTAAGATATTAAATGGATGAGCAATCATTTTGAAACCTTGCGGATTTACTGCCATTGCTAATATTGCTAAAATACTAGCTATGCTATATTTAATAGGTTTAAAATAAATCCCTACTTTGTGTTTTGGATAGAAGAATAAGTATTCAACCCAAAAACTTATTAAAAATATTACCATTACAATCATCCCAACTCCATATGCTTCGTGCATATTTGTCCAGATTATTTGTAAAGGGATTAAAAGAAAAACGAGGTTTGAATTTGTTTTTTTATGATTTACAATAATAAAAATTGTTAGTATCGAAAATAAATGTGAAAACATTTCGGGTCTACTATTCAATCTGAAATTAACTATAAAAAGGGCTAGGAGAGAGGCAATTACAATTCCTATTATTTTTTTTTTACTGGTATCTCCCATGTTTGTTTCAACAAATTGGAAATACATTTTTTTTATAAAAAATAAGATTAATACCAGACACCCAATTTGTAGTAAAGGGAGTAATTCTACTCCTAAATATCTGTCTACTAAAGCCATTAATACTTCAGCTCCCCATTTTACATTTATCCAAGGTTCACCCGCATAGGTATATGAAAAGATATCAGTTTTTGGTACAGTTCCATTTTCAATAATCCACTCTCCAGTTGCTATTTGCCACCAAATATCTGGTTCATATATGAACTTAATGCAGGATACAATTGCAACTAATAGTACAAGTATCCAAGAAATTCTATGCCAGCTTATTTTCATTAATTAGTATTGTTCTTTGTCATTTGGAAAATCTGAAGACCTTACATCATCAATATACGAAGTGATGGATGAGATTATTTGCTCATACAAATTGTTGTATTTTCTCAAAAATCGAGGATTAAATTCATTGTTAATCCCAAGCATATCGTGTAATACAAGTACTTGTCCATCAACACCTCCGCCAGCTCCAATTCCAATAATTGGGATGGTTATTTCTTTAGCTACTTTCTCTGCAAGTTTTGCAGGTATTTTTTCTAATACTAAGGCAAAACACCCTTTTTCTTCAAGCAATTTTGCATCAGCTATTAATTTTTCTGCTTCTTCTTCTTCTTTAGCTCTTACGGTATAAGTTCCAAACTTATAAATAGACTGAGGTGTTAAACCTAAATGCCCCATTACAGGGATTCCAGCAGATAATATTCTCGAAATAGATTCAATTACTTCTGAACCTCCTTCAAGTTTTACAGAGTGTGCGCCCGATTCTTTCATAATACGGATTGCTGATTCTAATGCACTTCGGGAGTTTCCTTGGTAAGAACCAAATGGTAAATCAACTACAACCAAAGCTCTATCAATTGCCCTGATAACTGAGGATGCATGATAAATCATTTGATCTAAAGTAATAGGAAGAGTTGTTTCGTGACCCGCCATTACATTGGAAGCAGAATCTCCAACTAAAATAACGTCAATCCCAGCATCATCAACAATCCGAGCTAGCGAATAATCATAAGCAGTAAGCATAGAGATTTTTTCTCCATTTGCTTTCATTTCTTGTAATACATGAGTTGTTACTTTCTTTACTTCTTTATGTACGGACATAGTTGTTTTGTTTAGAATAAGAAAGGTAATTCTTTTTCGGTAAATAGAGAAAAATTAAAAAGAAAAACCCTTTACAACTTAATGTAAAGGGTTTTAAAAAAATCAAATATATAGATACTTAATTAACTACAATCTTTTTGGTAGTTGATTGTTCTCCACTATCAATTCTTACTGAATAAACACCTGACGCTACATCATTTAATTTAATTAAGTTAAGTTTATCAGTAACTTGTTCTTGATGTACTAGTCTCCCATATATATCAAAAACTGATACGGTTAACTCAGTAACTCTAGCATTATCAATACTTAAGTTAAATTCTCCATTATTCGGATTTGGATAAACAGAAACAGAATTAGATAGTTCTTTTTCATCAATAGAGGTAAGGTTTGAGATATTAATATCATCAATGGCAATATCAGAAGTGTAGTTATTCCCAGTTCTTCCTCTGAATCTCAATTTAACTATATTTCCAGAAAAAGAACTTAAATTAATATCCCCTCTTTTCCATATGTTATTTTGGTTACCTCCAATTTTAAACATATTAAGGTTCCAAGTGGTTCCATCATAAACATCAACCCTTAATGTATCCATAGAAGCTCCATACATATGATACCAAAAAGTAAGGATAGGACTTGAAGCCGTTCCTAAATCAATACATGGAGATTCCATTATTCCTTCTTTTAAATCGCAACTAGTACCAGAAGCTTCAAGGTAGATGTATTTAGCAGACCCGGAAGTGTGGTCACCACTTGGCCCCGTTGATCCAGAAGGAGTAAATCCTGAGTTTACTCTCCAATCAATATCATCTTTTACTCTATTCTCTAAATTAACATATCCTCTTGTTAAACTACACTCTACATCTTCACAATCACTAGCTAATGAGCAATTTGTAAAAGAATTGAAGTTTTCAGTATATGGGAGTGTTCTAGTAGGGAAGTAATCGTAAACAAATTCGATAGAATCATTTATAAAAAACTGTTCTCCAGTAAGTTCTGTCCAAGCTTTTATAGTGTAAAACCCTGCTGTAGTAAAGTTATAAGTAGTTGGAAAACTATAAACAGTTGAATTACCTGTACTTAAACTTGCTGAAATTGTTCCTGATTGAACGGTTCCATTATTTACTTGATACTTAACTGGAATACTTGATAATGTTGAAGTACCATAATTTGTAGCTCTTATAGAAATAGTTGAAGAACCTGAATTACAGCTTAATCCATTAGGTGAAGTTACAGCTGATATTCCTGCATCTAGGGCTAAAACACAATTTAATAATCCTCCGGCATAAAACTTTGCATCTGCTCTTCTACCAACATTATTACTATTGTTATTTTTTATTGCAGAAACAGAAAACCATTGTTCTGATAAAGCATTAGTAATCGGAATATTAAAACTTGTACCACTAGTTCTACCTACTGAATCCATAAATTTATCTCCTAATAAAAATACTTGATACTGATCGGCACCTGCTACAGGATTCCAACTTACTTTCATAAAAGTTGGGCAAACTGTATCCACTCTTAAGTTAGTAGGTTTGCTAATAATACTGAAAGTATGGTCAGATATATCTGTTCTTGAGCCACTAACAATTCTTACTAAAGCTTTTCCAGTTACAGAATTAGGAACTGACCAATCTCTATATCTTGAAGTTGCTCCTGAAGTACCAATTGGACTCCAAGTAGATCCGCTATCAACAGAGTAGGAAAGAGTAAAATTAGAAGTGTTTCCATAGGCATCCCAAAATAATCTTTCAGCAACACCTGGCACATAACCTTCGCCACCATTTGGGTTTATTAATTTAACTTCATCATAGATAAAATCATAAGAAACAAAATATTTTTGGGGTCCTTGAGGAACTGAAGTTCCTGCGACCTTCAACGTATAAGTTCCACTTGTAGGATTTAATATAGAAACTTGTTCAACATTATTGATTGAATCAACTCCCTTTGTAGCTGGGGAATTTAGTGCTGCAGTTGTTGGTGTATGGTCAAGCAACCAAGGCATGTATGTACTTGGTCCGTATTCTATTTTGGTATCTAAATTATTTACTAATGCTTTACTGGCTGAAGTGCTTGCTTCATAATCATGCCAATACACCATTACTTTAACTTCTTTAACATTTGCTGGAACAACAATTGAATGTGAGTTATTACCTCCATTAGAGATACTTCCAGAAAGGTATCTGTTGTTTTCGATTGCCTCAACAGCTCTTAATGCATGAACTCGTCCCCATCCATATTTAAAATCAGGACCAGTGTTTCCAAAATCTTCAGCTGTATTTAAAATAATTGTTTTCATTAAAGCAGCTTCAGGGGTAACTCCAGAATTATTTACTTTATAAGCATGGTATAGCTGTGCCATAACACCTGCGATACTTGGAGATGCTGCAGATGTTCCACTTCCTCTTCTGTAAGTATTATTTGGGTTGGTTGAATAATTTCCATTTCCATGTGCTGCAATATCTGGTTTTATTCTACCATCATCAGCAGGTCCTCTACTACTTGAAGTAGCAAGCGACATATTACTTTCAAGGTTTGCAGTAGCAATTACATTTTTAGCTTGTTTGTGTCCACCAGTTATATTTCCCCAAGTGCTTCCTGCACCGTAACCACAGTTAGTATTATTTGAATTACCCGCAGAAAAAATCTGTATTAACGTAGGATTTAATCTTGCTTCTCTATCCATTTGTCTTGCAAGAGAGGTGTAACCTGCATTACAACCATTTGAATATGAGCTATTAAAAATTACTGCTGAGTCAGCCGTATGAACAGCTACCGTATTAATATAACAAGCAGTACCTGCATATTCTCTTACAATTAGATCACATGCGGTTGCCATTCCTGCCATTGTAGGATCAAGGTTTCCAGTACCTCCTACAATACCTGTTACCATATCCGAATGTTCTACAGAACCATTTGCGGTAACACCTGGCTGAGTCATTCTTCCCTTAAAATCTATGTGAGGACCAACTATTCCATCATCATTTACACCTACTACAACTCCCTCACCATTGTATTTCCTTCCTGAATTATAAAATGCATTAATCAACGTAGAACGATGCATATTTCTGGATAATTCGTGCTCAGGTTTTCCTGGTTCAGAAATTAAATCGACAAGACGGATATAATTTAATTTTAATAATTTACTAATAGAATTTGAGTTAACAGAAACCATTACTTTGTTACCATATTCGTATTTCCCTTTGATTGTAGAAATATGAGGAGTTATTTTTTCAATACACTCCAAAAAGTTCAAATCTTGATAAAAACTGATGTATAATTGAACTTCATCTTCTTGAATAGCCCATTTAGGGTAAGGTGTACTTAATGCTCTCAGAGTAATTCTATCAGAGTTAAGGACATTAATGACACTTCTTACTCCATAAGATTTAAGTTTTGATTTTGAAAAATTACTAGGAAATGAAACTAAATAAGTGTTCATCGGAATATATTCCTGAAATCTCATTCCATTAGCTATCATATTTTCTTTAACCTCTTGTGAGGGAATAGCATTAAATTGTACAAACTTGTAATAACGCCCTTCAATTGATTGTTCGGTTTTATTATTAGTTATATAACTATTAATGTTCTTAGGGTAAAATTGAGTTCCCGTCTTAAGGTTTACAGGTAATCTAGCATCTGTATTGGTTTGAGAAACCCCAGCAATACTAAATGCCGAAAGCAAAATTAAATTGATAATTTTTTTCATAGATATTGGTTTATTTTAAATCCCTCTAAATTAGAACATTCTATTATCAGAAGCAAATTAATAATTTGTATTATTTAACAAGTTGTTTTTCAGTTTGTTTTATGATTTGTAGACGTTTTTTAAATATACTTGGTTGGTTAAATTTTGATAAAATAATGTTTGAGATGATTAATCTCAGTTTTAACAACTTTTTATAGTTAGTTTGATTATTTTTGGCGCATATTGAAAATAACACTATGATTGAAACAGATATTTTAATAATTGGAGCAGGTCCTACAGGATTATTCACTGTGTTTGAAGCTGGATTATTAAAACTAAAATGCCACTTAATTGATTCTCTTCCTCAGGCTGGAGGACAATGTTCAGAGATTTATCCTAAAAAACCTATTTATGACATCCCTGCTTATCCAGAGATTCTTGCAGGAGATTTAACAGATAAATTAATGGAACAAATTGAGCCTTTTAAACCAGGTTTTACTTTAGGAGAATCTGCTGTAACTATTGATAAGCAAGAAGATGGTTCATTTATAGTAACAACTAATAGAGGAACCAAACACAAAGCTCCAATTGTTGCCATTGCTGGAGGTTTAGGTGTTTTTGAACCAAGAAAACCACCTATCGAAAACCTGTCTGAGTTTGAAGATAAGGGAGTTGAGTACATTATTAAAGACCCGGAATTTTATAGAGGTAAAGATGTTGTGATTTCTGGAGGTGGAGATTCTGCTCTGGATTGGGCTTATTTCTTGGCAAATGGAGTTGCAAAAAATGTAGCATTGGTTCATCGTAGAAATTCTTTTAGAGGGCATTTAGACTCTGTGCAGAAAGTGATGGATATGGCAGAAAACGGAAAGCTTAATTTAATTACTGAAGCTGAAGTTGTCGGTGTATCTGGAAATGGGGTGTTAAATGAAGTATTAGTTAAACATAAAACTCAAGGAGAAATTAAAATGGCTACAAATCATTGGGTTCCATTATTTGGATTGTCTCCAAAACTTGGGCCAATAGCTGATTGGGGATTAAATATTTCAAAAAACTCAATAGAAGTAGATACATTTGATTATAGCACGAATATTGATGGAATCTATGCAATTGGGGATGTAAATACGTATCCAGGTAAATTAAAATTAATACTTTGTGGATTTCATGAAGCTACGCTTATGGTTCAATCTGCATTTGCAAAAATACATCCTGATAAGAAAAATGTGTTAAAATATACTACAGTAAATGGAGTAAATGGATTTTAAAAAATAATGGAAGATAGTATAATAAAAGTAACCGTAATTGATAGGGAAGGAGTGGCTCACGAGCTTGAAGCCCCTACCGATATGAACATGAATATGATGGAAGTTTGTAAGTCTTACGAGCTACCAGTTGAGGGAACTTGCGGAGGAATGGCAATGTGTGCCTCTTGCCACATGTATGTTGAATCGGAAACTGAACTTCCAGAAAAATCTGAAGACGAGGAGGATATGCTTGATGAAGCTTTTTTTGTAGATGATGAAAAAAGTAGATTGGGTTGCCAGCTTCATATTACCCCTGAATTAGATAATTTGGTGGTAAAACTAGCCCCAGTAGGTTAATCTTTTGGGTTATTTAGTATTTTCGTAAATGACCTATCACAAAATAGATACACTTTTTGCTTATATAATTTTAATTATATCTGCTCTTTTATTGGTATCTGTAGCAATGGGTGCAGAGGTTCACTACGAAGGCTCTGAATCTCTCAATCATTATTATATAGCCGAAGGAGTTCCTCAGAATCCACTTTTACTTCTAGATCATTGGGGAAAACCGCTTTTTACTTTATTGGCTTGGCCTTTTTCTTATTTGGGTGATAAAGGAGTAATGATTCTCAACTGCATTATTATGTTGTTGTCAGCGTATGTTTCATTTCGGTTATTAAGAAAATTAGAAGTGAAATTTGCTTTTCCGGTTATTGTTTTAATTCTATTTGCACCAGTTTATTATAAATTTTCTCAATCTTCTCTAACAGAGCCATTATTTGGTTTAGTAGCCATATCTTCAGCCTTTTATTTTTTACAGAAAAGATATTTACTAGCTACAATATTAATTTCATTCATTATTTTTTCTCGTTCAGAAGGGATGTTGTTTATCCCAATTTATGCAGTTGCATTAATAATAAAGAAACAGTACAAAATTTTGCCGTTTTTATTAACAGGAATACTTACCTACAGCTTAATAGGTTTCTTTTTAGGAAAAAGCATTTTATGGTATTATTATGAATATCCTTACAATGCAATTGTTAGTTTTTATGGTAAAGGTCCATTTTTACATTGGTTTATAAATCAAGAGTATATTACTGGAACTCCTTTTTCGATATTAATTGTCATATCATTTGTTTTGTTAGTTTTTCAATCAATCATTCACTTTCGAAAAACATTTGAACACAAAAATTTAATACTTATTTATCTCATTACTGTTCCAGCTTTTATATACATAGCCGGGCATTCATTTCTTTGGTACAAAGGATGGAGTGCATCTGTAGGGCTTTATAGAATTGTTGGCGGAGTAATTCCTTTATTAGCAGTAGTTTCAGTAATGGGAGTTGATAAAATTTTAAGTGTTCTTAATTCATTATATTATCAAAAAGTAATCAAATTATTAATTCTAATAGGATTTTCTTATTGGGCAGTAAGTTTCACTTTTTATGAAAAAGAATCCTACATTCTGGATCATCCTAACGAGATTACAAACCTTGTAAATGAATCAATTGATTGGATTGAGGAAAGTGAATTGGAGTACAATAATTTATATGTTTATAAAACTGAATATCAACACCATTTTGGTATCAATCCTTATACCTCTGGCGAATCTTTTTTGAAAAGTAATATAACAAAGAGAGAGGCCCCTCAATTAGAACTAAAGCCAGGTGATGTAGTAATTTGGGATGGACAAGTTACCCCAAATGAGGGTGGAATTCCTATTGAGGTGTTAGATACAAATAGCTATTTTGTGCCAATAAAAACTTTCCGCCCTAAGCATGAATTTACAGTGCTTGGTGGAGGGAAATATTACATCAAAATTTTTAAACGAATTTAGTTGATAGCTAACCCTTTTCTGTTGAATACCAAAAAGTTAAAGTTAAATAGGAAAGACCATTTATTGTCTCTGTGATCCATGTAATTTGTAGTAAAACTAACTGGTCCAAGTGGACTGTTGAATACTAAAATTGCTGAAGCTATATAATTTCTTCTTGTGGCTTTTAAATTTGGAGAGAAAAAAGCTTTTTTGTTGCTATCAATAATATTAGCGTAAGGAAGAAATCCATATCCTTCAAGTCTTAAATCAAAGTTCTTATACAATGTTATTACATTTTTAATTCCTACTGCAGCATACGTATGTGCGGCAAAATTAGGAATAAATTGAGTTTGTGTTTCGGGAATTGGACTATACTGCGGAGCCAATAAAATACTAGAAGTATAATTGTTGAAGAAATCTTGAGTAGAATGTACTCCTTCAATCTCAAGACCTACAGAATAGTTTTTGTTGAATGGAAAATATTGTTCAAAATTAATCCCAAACTGAAACCAATCATGAAGATACCTGTCATTTGAATCAGTTGGTAAAAGGGAAGTTGAGCCAGGTCTATTAATTTCTCCACCATTTACGTAGCCAGCATCTATTTTTAATTTACTTCCAGATTTTGAAAAATAGAAATTATCTAAGCTATTAAATTCATATTGCAGATTGATTTTATTCATGTAAAACTGAGTAATGTCTACAGTATCAGTAGATAAAAATTGATCAGTTTGGTAATAATCATTCTCAAGTAATCCATTATTAAAATCGACCACAAATTTTCCTTTATTAGTAGAAGGAAATCCAACACTAACACCCCAAAAGGTCTCATTTTTAATTAAATAAGAAGGTTTTGTATCTTCAAAAAAGGTAGAAAAACTTCGGTAATAATCCCAGCGATTATAAGTTACATGGGGTTCTACATAAAAAGGAATATCAAGCGGAAAATCAATTCTTGGAGCAATATCTATAGAGTTGTAGAACCTTCCAAAATAAAAATTAGTAGATGCTGTAAGGGATAAATACCTATTCAAATATTTATAATCTAACCCTAAATAACCAATATTATTAGACTTTGATGTAAAACTTCCACCAACTCTAAAATCAAAATCAGGGTTTTTCTTAACTTTTACGGTAAGTGTAAAAGTTGAATCGTCCGAGTTTTTTATCAAACTTGGAAACATAAACTCAATCTTATCGTCTGTGATTAATCTAAAATATCTAGGTTTTAATTCCTTAAGTGTTAGATTTTTATTCTTGTCTTTCAGAGCACTGATAATATATTGTTCTTCTCTATTTTTTAATCCTTCAACTTTAATGTCAGAAATAACAATGGATTGCATGGTGCTTTTTAAGAATCTAAGCCTTCTTTCTTTCAGTTCATTAGTGTCAATTCTCCGAGATACCATAGCTTTAATAGAATCCATGTTTTTAATGGTTTCTTCATACCCTTTGAGGATTGCAGATCGAGTTTTATCAAAATCAAAAGTTCCAATTTCATCAACATTAGGTTGAATTATGATGCTGTTATCACAGCTAATTTCAAAATTTGATTTTGCCTGAATCATACTCCTTACTTGAGAAACTAAATCATAATCTTTTGGTTTTCTCCTTGGTGCAGTAACCGAGCTCCCTATAATCACATCAGGAATAAACTCATTGTACATAACATCCGCAGGGAAATTATTATACAATCCGCCATCTACTAAAATTTTGTCATCAATCCTCAGTGGTGGTATGTAAAATGGGAAAGTCATAGAGGCTCTAACTGCTTGTGAAAGATTTCCTTTTTTAAAAATCACTTCTTTATTTTCATCAATGTCTGAAGCCACACACCTAAACGGAATCATTAAGCTATCAAAATTATAATTTGCGTAGCTTGATACATTCGAGAACTGCTCAATCATAAAATAATCAATCAATGAAGGATCAGTAAAATTCAATGGGATTGTAGAGTTTAACTCTAAATTTTTGTCAAAACTGAATTTTACAATACCAGCATTTTGAGGTCTCTGTTTAAAGAAAAAAGTATAGGTTTTATCAATCTCACCATTTGCAATAGCAAAATACTCTTCAGAAGATGCCATCTCCATAATTTGAGCAGGAGTGTAACCAATTGCATATAAACTTCCTACAAGAGCTCCGGCAGAAGTTCCAGTAATGTAATCAATAGGAATTCCATTTTCTTCAAGAGCCATAATCACTCCAATGTGTGCCATGCCAGAAGCACCACCACCACTCAAAACTACTCCTACTTTTTGCGAATAGATATTCTGGTTTCCTGATAAAAGAAACAAAGTGAATAGAATGTATTGAAGTATTTTTTTAATCAAATTAATAAATGTTATTGCATTATAAAATTACTGTTTAGTTGTCTCAAAGTTAAGGATTAAATTAAGGAATGAGACCTCACCCTCAACGATTTATTAAGATATTTATTTTAAAGAATGATTTTAGTTTCATATCGTTAGTTTTTCTTTTATTTTTATCCAACAAAACTATACACAATGAACAAAGACACCGTAATATTTGATTTAATAAAAGAGGAAAAACTCAGACAACTTAATGGAATTGAGTTGATTGCCTCAGAGAATTTTGTTAGTAACCAAGTAATGGAAGCTATGGGTTCTGTGCTTACAAATAAATATGCTGAGGGATTACCAGGAAAAAGATATTATGGCGGTTGCGAAGTGGTAGATAAAGTGGAACAATTGGCAATTGATAGATTAAAAGAATTGTTTGGAGCTGTTTGGGCAAATGTTCAGCCACACTCTGGAGCACAAGCAAATGCTGCAGTTATGTTAGCGATATTGAAACCTGGAGACAAAATTTTAGGTTTTGATTTATCTCATGGAGGACATTTAACTCATGGTTCAACAGTTAATTTTTCTGGAAAACTGTATGAGCCTTCATTTTACGGAGTGGAGAAAGAAACAGGAAGAATAGATTACGATAAAGTAGAAGCAACAGCAAAAGCTGAGAATCCAAAACTGATTATTTGTGGAGCATCTTCGTATGCTAGAGATTGGGATTACTCAAGATTGCGAAGTATAGCAGATTCTGTTGGAGCTTTGTTATTAGCAGATGTTTCTCATCCTGCAGGATTGATTGCAAAAGGATTACTGAACAATCCATTGCCACATTGCCATATTGTAACTACTACAACTCACAAAACCCTTAGAGGACCAAGAGGTGGAGTAATTATGATGGGAGAAGATTTTAATAATCCATTTGGAATTAAAACACCAAAAGGAACGGTAAGAAAGATGTCATCTTTATTAGATTCTGGAGTATTTCCTGGAACGCAAGGTGGGCCACTTGAGCATGTGATTGCTGCAAAAGCAGTTGCATTTGGCGAAGCATTGAAACCAGAATTTAAAGAATACGGACAGCAAGTAATCAAAAATGCACAAGCAATGGCTGCTGAATTTGTAGCCAGAGGTTATCAAATAATCTCAGGTGGAACGGACAATCACTCCATGTTGATTGACTTAAGAAGTAAAGATATTACGGGGAAAGAGGCAGAAAACACTTTGGTAAAAGCTGATATTACAGTAAATAAAAACATGGTGCCTTTTGATGACAAATCACCGTTTGTTACTTCAGGAATAAGAATAGGAACGCCTGCAATTACTACACGAGGATTAAAAGAAGCTGACATGCCAAAGATTGTAGAGCTAATTGACGAAGTGTTGATGAACAAAGACAATGATGAGAAAATTACTGGGATTAAGTCTAAGGTTAATGCATTGATGGGGGGGAGGCCTCTTTTTGATTATTAAAGATTAGAAAAAGGGAGGTGAATAATAGAAAAACTAAGATAATTGGATATGTATTATATTTAATATTAGTACTTGGATTATCGTTTTTTCTCTTCTTGATTCGAGATCAATATAATTGGGTTGCAGGAGCTTTAAGAGAATTATTTACCTATTTAATTATTGGCTTAGTAATTATTTATACAATAATATCAGTCTTAATCTTATTTAGAAATAGAACTATGACAGTTTTATTTTATGGGTTATTTGGATTAATACCCTTTTTTATTTCAATCCCATTTTTTAAATCCCCAATTTTTGAAAAGCCAATTGAATTAACTGGAGAAATTAAAACAATTGAGTTAACCTATATTGCTTGGGCTTGTGACTGTGCTAATTGGGTAACTGACTATCATCTAACAAAGTTTTCTAATAACACAAATGATTCTTTAGCCTACTATAGTATTTATATTGAACCAATGACAGAGGAACTAAAATTACCAGATAGTGTAGGCTTTAGTAATGATATTATAAAATTTAAAGGACAGTTCTATAAAAACAGAGGCTTTCCAAAAGATTTTATTCCATTGGGTGATCCAGAATCTTCCAGAATATTTAGATATTCGGAGTTTGAGATTATCAAGAGCAATCATCATGATTATCAAATTGAATTAACTAATTATTAGTTACCCCCGCTCCGCAGGATTTGCAATTCTGCGGTTTTCATCGAAATATTACTTAAGAATAAAACGTGAAATATTCTTTGTAAGATTCTGAATCAAGTTCAGAATGACATATGAAAAGGATTTTAAGAAGTATGAACCACTTCAAGTAAAGTCCTAAAAGCACCAAATTTTCCAGCATACTTTTTACTATGTTCCTCCTGCAAAGCAGGCGAAAACTCCGTTTGATATTTAATATACGTTTCCATATCAGGAGCTAAATACTGAATAGAATAGGCTTTTCCACCTTCTTCCTCAGCTAGTATTCTACAAACCTTATTTTCTGAGAAACAACCAGTTGCCATTACTTCAGGGATGTGCACTTCTTTCATCCAAGCAAGCCACTCGTCATGAACAGCTAAGTCAATATTTACAGTTACGTTATATAGAATCATTGGTAATTGAGATTAATGTGGTAATATTTTCTGTAAAAAGCTTAATAGCAATGGATAACAAGATAATTCCAAATACTTTACGAAGTACTGCCATTCCACTTTTACCAATTTTACGACCAATAAAGTTAGAACTTCTTAAGATTCCGTAAATAATGGCAATGTTAATTAATATTCCAATTAAAATACTGCTTGGTAAATATTCTGCTCTCAAAGAAATAATAGTAGTCATGGTACCCGCTCCCGCAATAATTGGAAAGGCAATTGGTACAATAGATCCTGAGCTTGTTCCTTCAGTTTCCTTAAATAAAGTAACTCCAAGAACCATTTCGATTCCTAAGAAAAATAAAATAAGAGAACCCGCCACAGCAAACGAACGAATATCTACTCCAAAAAGTCCTAATACATTGTCTCCAAAAAATAGAAAAAGAATCATAATTGCTCCTGCTACTAGAGTAGCTTTTCCAGATTCAATTTTTATTCCTTTGTTCTTGATATCCAATACAATAGGGATAGAACCAATGATATCAATTACCCCAAATAGGATAAGAGTTACGGATAATACTTGTGTTAAATCGAATTCCATTATTTTTCGTTTTTATGTGTGCATTTTTAAAATCGAGTGCAAAAGTAGAATTAATTTTAATACGGAATTACTTTCCAAGTTAATTTATTCTTAAAAAATTAAAAAAAATGTCATTCCTGCGAAGGCAGGAATCTTCGAGTTAGGAATAATTCTCGTCAATAGATTCCTGCCTTCGCAGGAATGACAATAAAGAATAAAGTTGGAGTAAGATTACTTAATCTTAAATCCATTTTTAATGAATTTCCAAAAGTCTTTTCGTGTTTTAGAATCAGTAAATATTCTTTTTAGCACTGAGCCAAAACTATCTTTTTTATCTTCGGTAATCGACTGAATAGGAGGGAGTGAGTTGTTTACTTTGTCATTTCCCTCAGTTTCTTTTTCAATATTTGGCAACGAATTAGGATTTTCATCAGCAAGAGTATCTGCTTTTTTGAAACTCCTTTCAGAGGCTTTCTTATAACCCAGTTTTTCTTGTAACATTCCCAAGTTATTGTGAGCAATAGCATCTTCAGGGTCTAATTTTACTGCAATTTCATAATCAGCAATTCCACCTTCAATATCGCCCATTCTATCTTTTACAAAAGCTCTGCTGGCATATCTATATGAATAATCAGGATCTAATTTCACACTCTGATTCATATCTTCAAGTGCTCTGCCTGTTTGGTCAAGATTTAAGTAGCAAACACCCCTTTCGCTAAAATAAATCGGGTTGTTTGGCTCTTCTTCAATGGCTTTGTCCAAAAACAAAATTGCCTCAGCTAGTTTTTTGTCTTTGATTTTATCAAGAGCCTTTAGGTAAAAAACATTATTCATAACAGAAATTTCTTTTTACAAAGATAATGCGTTTATAATTACCATTTATTTTGAGTCTTTATTGAATCTCCATCTTCAAAATAAAATATGGCTTCTATTAATGAATCGTTTTCTAATACCTTATAATCTGAAATCAAGTCTTTATCCACATAATTTTCATTATTGTAATAATTATCATCAGTATATTCAAGAATTATTTTTTCCTCAATGATTCCTTTTTTTTGATACAATGTAGGCAACATCCCTTTTGGATTATTAATAAACTTAAATGTTTCTAACCTAGATTTATCGTCTTCGAAAAATAAATCGCTATTGTAACCTACGAGATTAATTATGCCAACAAAGCAAGTAATAAATACGGAAGCAAACAGAATTATTTCAATAAATACTTTATATAGTTTGTTTTTGAAATTGGTAATTATGTAGCTGATTACAAATAATATACAAGTTGCAATCAGTATAAAAGTTCTTGTTTTGTAGCCTCTGTAATAGTAGTCATAGTAATTCATAATTATCTCAGAGAGTAGAACAAAAAATAAAAAAACGGCTAAAAAATAAATTGTTTTTTTAATCCAGGGTTTAGTCGTTTTGTTTCTTACTAGCCGTTTTATTGCCATTGGCAGCAATGAAGCCACAACTAATATTGATATAAACAAAGCTAAAATTCCCATAGAGATTAAAATTAATCCTTTTTTCAAATTTCACAAAGTATAGATATAGAATGATTTAAATATAAAATATCGAATTCAACAATTGATGTTGAATAAAAAGAAAATTCACTCAAAGTTTTATTGAAATAATCCTTATTTTTGTATTTCTAAAAACCGAAACACATTACACAAATACTATGGCAGAAATTGAAGTACTCTTACCAAAAATGGGAGAAAGTGTAGCTGAAGCTACCGTTATTACTTGGTTAAAAGAAGTTGGAGAAACTATTGAAGCAGAAGAATCTTTGATAGAAATTGCTACTGACAAAGTAGATTCTGAAGTTCCAGCTCCTGCCGATGGAGTATTGGTTAAAAAATTATTTGCAGAGGGTGAAGTTGCCCAAGTAGGTGATGTAATTGCAATTATATCTACCGAAGGCGGAGGAGAAGCAAGTGTTTCTGCACCAGCTGAAACAAAAACTGAAGCTCCAGCTCCAGAAGTTGTTGCCGAAGTGGCAGCCCCTGCTAAAACAACCACTGAACAAGTAGAATTATCTAAAACAGGCGATTCGGGTAAATTTTATTCTCCATTAGTAAGAAACATTGCCAAGGAAGAAGGAATTTCAATGGCTGAATTAGAATCAATTGCTGGAAGTGGAAAGGATGGAAGAGTAAACAAAGCAGATATTTTAGCTTATGTTGAGAATAATAAAGGTGGAAATGTAGTTTCTGCTCCTGCACCATCGTCTAGAGAAAAACAAACTCCAGATAAAGTTGTAGGTTCAACAATTAACAAGCCTTTGCCTAAGCCAACTATACCAGTAGGACCAAACGATACCATTGTAGAAATGGACAGAATGAGAAAGTTAATTGCTGATCACATGGTGATGAGTAAGCAAACTTCTCCCCATGTAACTTCTTATGTTGAGGCTGATGTTACTAATATTGTTAACTGGAGAAATTCAGTAAAAGATAGATTTATTAAAGAAAACGGAGAGAAAATTACTTTTACTCCAATTTTTCTTGAAGCAATTGCCAAAGCAATTAAAGATATGCCAGGTGTAAATGTTTCTATTGATGGAACAAATATCATACAAAGAGGAAATATTAACTTAGGAATGGCTGCTGCATTACCATCAGGAAACTTAATAGTTCCGGTAATCAAAAATGCAGATAGATTAAATTTACTTGGATTAACCAAGGCAGTAAATGATTTAGCAAAAAGAGCAAGAGAAGGGAAGTTATCACCAGACGAAATTCAAGGTGGAACATATACTATGACTAATGTAGGAACTTTTGGAAATGTAATGGGAACTCCTATTATTAATCAGCCACAAGTTTGTATCATGGCTGTGGGAGCAATTCGTAAAATGGTTTCCGTAATCGAAACTCCACAAGGAGATACAATTGGAATCAGACACAAAATGTTCTTGTCGCATGCTTATGATCACAGAGTTGTAGATGGAGCATTAGGAGGAATGTTTGTGCGTAAAGTAGCAGATTACTTAGAGCAATTTGATCCAAATAGAGAAATATAAATAAATCCGAAGCCTGAGTCTGATAATTCGAGAGAGAATAAGCGAAGCGAAGGCTGACTTAAATAATTCAATTAAGCTCTTCCCAAAACGAAGAGCTTTTTTTACAAAATAAATTAAAACAATGAACTTAAGCTTAACCAGACCCATCGCATTTTTCGACCTTGAAACAACAGGAGTAGATGTATCAAAAGACCGTATCGTAGAAATTTCAATCCAAAAATTAATGCCAAATGGGGATAAAGAAACTTTTACAAAACGAGTAAATCCAGAAATTCCAATTCCAATTGAAGCTTCTGAAGTGCATGGGATATATGATTTTGATGTGTTGAACGAAAAAACTTGGAAAGAAGTAGCGCCCGAAGCTGTAGCTTTTATTGGTGATGCAGATTTAGCTGGGTATAACTCTAACAGGTTTGATATCCCTATGCTGATGGAAGAATTATTGAGAGTAGAGGTGGAGATAGATATGAAAGACAGAAAAAGAATTGACGTTCAAAATATCTTTTACAAGCAAGAAAAAAGAACGCTAGAAGCTGCTCTTGAATTTTATTGTGTTAAAAAACTTGAAAATGCTCATAGTGCAGAAGCAGATACCACTGCTACAATGGATGTGTTGTTAGCTCAAATTGATCGTTATGATGATATCGAAGGAAATGTAGATTTCTTAGCAGAATACTCTGAAATGGGGAATAAAATGGCTGATTATGCAGGTCGTTTTGTATTTAATGCAGATGGAGAGCCTTGCTTTAACTTTGGTAAACACAAAGGAAAAACTATTGAGGATGTACTAAGAAGAGAGCCAAGTTATTACTCTTGGATGATGCAAGGAGATTTTCCTAGGTATACTAAGAAAGTGTTGCAGGAGGTTAAAGATAATATGTAAGAGCTAACTTATGAAAATAATCTGCATAGGAAGAAATTACAGTGAACACGCGAAGGAATTAGGAAATGAGGCTCCAAAGGAACCGCTTTTTTTCTTAAAACCAGATTCGGCAATTTTGCCAAAAAGAGTTCCGTTTTATATTCCTGAATTTACTAAGGATTTGCATTTTGAAGTGGAATTATTGGTTAAAATTAACCGATTAGGAAAACACATTGAAGAGCGTTTTGCTAATGAATATTATAGCCAAATTGGATTGGGTATTGATTTTACAGCCAGAGATTTACAACAAGAGTGTAAAAGTAAAGGTTTGCCTTGGGAAAAAGCCAAAGCATTTGATGGTTCGGCAATTATTGGTAAAGAGTTTTTAGACAAATCTGAGTTTAATTCTGTACAAGATATCTCGTTTAGTTTGAATAAAAACGGAGAGCAAGTTCAGGTAGGAAACTCTAAGGATATGATTTTTACAATTGATGCAATCATAAGTTATGTTTCCCAGTTTTTTACCCTCAAAATCGGTGACATTATCTACACAGGAACTCCAGCAGGAGTTGGACCAGTTGCAATTGGAGATAGGCTTGAAGGATTTATCGGAGATAAACAGCTTATTAAGTTGGATATAAAATAAACTTCCTCCCTTGAGGGAGGTTAGGAGGGTGACCATCACGATGAAAAGTCACCCCTATAATCCCCTCAAGGGGATAACGTCATAATATATATTGTTTACATTTCCTTTTTCATCTGTCATTCCTGCGAGGGCAGGAATCTAATTACGAGAATCATTCTAACACGAAGATTCCTGCCTTCGCAGGAATGACAACTGTGATGGTTTTGAATAACCAATAAATAGGATTTCAAATACCAAGATGTCAATATGACAACTTATCTTACACTTATTTCTTCCCAAAACAACAAACTTTAACAACATCTCAATATTATTTGATTTAATTTTGTTTTAGAAAGTTTGAAAATCAAATAATTAAAAAATAATTTCATTTTTTTTAAAATTAAATGCCTTTGAATGTAACATTTACCAAGGGCTTACGTAAAAGGGGTTGACAAAGGGAATTAAATGTTCTAATTTTGTCGCTTATATTCACCTAAATTCATTGAATGAGACAACTAAAAATTACCAAATCGATTACGAACAGAGAAAGTCAATCACTTGATAAGTATCTACAAGAAATTAGTAAAGAAACACTAATTACGGCTGAGGAAGAAGTGCTATTGGCACAGAGAATTAAGAAGGGAGATCAAATCGCTTTGGAAAAATTAATTAAATCTAACCTTAGATTTGTTATTTCGGTAGCGAAACAATACCAAAACCAAGGATTAACACTTCCAGATTTAATTAACGAAGGAAATTTAGGACTAATTAAAGCTGCTCAAAGATTTGATGAAACAAGAGGATTTAAATTCATTTCTTACGCAGTATGGTGGATTAGACAGTCTATTCTTCAAGCATTAGCAGAACAAAGTAGAATTGTGAGATTGCCATTGAACCAAGTTGGTTCATTGAACAAATTGAACAAAACATTCTCAAGACTTGAGCAACAATACGAAAGAGCACCAAGTGAACATGAGTTAGCCGAAGAATTAGAAGTAACTAACACTAAAGTAACTGATACTTTGAGAGTTGGAGGTAGGCATGTGTCTGTGGATGCACCTTTTCAAGAAGGAGAAGATAACTCATTATTGGATGTATTGATTAACTCTGATTCGCCAACTGCGGATACAGATTTGATGATTGAATCCTTACAAAGAGAAATTAAGCGTTCATTATCTACACTTTCAGAAAGAGAAAGGGAAGTAATCATCTTATTCTTCGGAATTGGAATGAAACATGGACTTACTCTGGAAGAGATTGGAACTAAATTTGACCTTACAAGAGAAAGAGTAAGACAAATTAAAGAAAAAGCAATCAGAAGATTGAGACAAACTTCAAGAAGTAAATTATTGAAAACTTATTTAGGATAGACTTATATCTTAACATATTAATTTAAAAGAAAACACCTCGAAATTTCGAGGTGTTTTCTTTTTATAAGGAAGTTTTTAACATTCAATCTTATTCCATAAATTTTAGGTAAATTTGTAGCGTAATTAAAAACACTTACACAATGAGCCAAACCGCTTCAAAAGCATTTTATGAGTCGGAGCTGAACGACTGGGTAAATAAAGAAAAATCGGCAATCAGTTTAATTTCCTCAATCGGGAATCTACTGTATGACAAATCAATTGAATTAGTGCTTTTCCGTAATCCTCTAGTAGATCAGAGTGTTTCGGAAATTCTTAGTTTACACAAGTCTACGGGCGAAGTAACAGGAAATCAAATCACTGTAGAAGATTCTGCGGCACTTGCTGAGGAATTGAATAACATTGATATCGCTCCTTCAAAAATTGATATTGGAAAACTTGCTTCTGAATGGAGTAAAGAGAAAAACTCTTTCGATAACATTACTGAGTTTTTAAATTCTAAACTAAGTGGATTTAAAACTAGCGACAATCAGTCTCTTGAGCCAAGAGATGTGGTGTTGTATGGTTTTGGTAGAATTGGGAGGCTTGCTGCCAGAGAGCTTATTAAACAAGCTGGAAAAGGGCAACAATTGAGATTGAGAGCTATTGTGGTAAGAAACAACTCTGAAGATCAAATAAAGAAAAGAGCTTCGTTATTAAGAATGGATTCTGTACATGGACCTTTTCCAGGAACTATTTTTGAAGATTACGAAAACAAAAACCTAATCATTAACGGTCAGGTAATTAACATCATTCAAGCTAATCATCCTTCTGAAATTGATTACACGGAATTTGGAATTAACAATGCGTTGGTATTGGATAATACAGGAGTATTTACTGATAAGGAAGCATTGTCTAACCACTTGAAATCTAAAGGAGTAAACAAAGTAATATTGACAGCTCCAGGTAAAGAGATTCCAAACATTGTGTACGGAATTAATCAAAAAGAATTCAAGATTGAGGAATACGATATATTTTCTGCAGCATCTTGTACAACCAATGCTATTTCGCCAATTTTGAAGGTAATTGAAGACAATTACGGAGTAGAAAAAGGACACATTGAAACAGTGCATGCGTATACAAACGACCAAAACTTATTGGATAATTATCACAAGAAACCAAGAAGAGGTAGGTCTGCGGCAATCAACATGGTAATTACTTCTACTGGAGCAGGAAAAGCGGTAACAAAAGTAATTCCTAGCTTGAACGGAAAATTAACTGCAAACGCTGTGAGAGTACCAACCCCAAATGGTTCTTTAGCTATTATGAATTTATCATTGAATAAAGAAGCTTCTTTGGAAGATGTAAACCAAATGGTAAAGAAATATGCAATGGAAGGGGATTTAGTAAACCAAATTAAATTCTCAATTGAAGAAGAATTGGTTTCTAATGATATTATCGGAAACACTTGTTGTTCAGTATTTGATAGCCATGCAACAATTGTTTCTGAAGATAAAAAGAACGTAGTGTTATACGTTTGGTATGACAACGAATTTGGGTACACAAAACAAGTAATCAGATTGGCTAAATATGTAGCTAATGTGAGAAGGTTATTGTATTATTAATAGATTTGCCTTTAATTTAAAAACAAAGCCCTTTCATAATTATGTTGGGGCTTTTTATCTTTATAAGAAACATTTGGAACAAAAATTGAGTTACTTTATATAAACAAGAACCACATGAAACGAATTTCACTTATAGTATCAATACTATTTCTCTCAAGTTTGTCTTTTTCTGCTCAGACTAAAGCAGAAGCAAAAGCAAAGGCAAAAACTCAAATAAATCAATTAAAAGAAGGAACAATGCTTGTGCGATTATCGGATAAATCCCCTGTAATCAAAGCTCTAGAGGAAAAAGGGATGCACAAGCGTGCCAGATTGATTAAGATGAAACAAATAAAAGTGAATAAAGAAATTATCGCTTCTTTTAGAAACTTTACTTTTTGCAGAGTATTTTTCTTTTATAGTAGTGATTCAGAATTGTTAAAAAAACGAAACTTCACCAAGTTAAAACTATACCATGATATTGATTCTTTGGCATCAGGAGTTAGACTAGATACCAATTTCTTTGTGGCTGACTTCGGAATGTTAAGTAATGAAGCGTCTAGTAAAACAAAAACTAGCCAACCAAAACAATCTGGAATTTCTAAAAAGAAAATATACAAGGGAAGTAATGTAAGCACTTCTATGAGATGTATGTATCTAAGAGATAGCAGATTAAATCAATTAGAAGGTCCTTTTCCTTTTTATGTACGATTTCATCCTACTCCGATTCAAAACTTATCTTACAAGCAAGTAGTGGAAAGAATGAATAGGCAATTAGTTAAATTCCATCAAAGTCCAAAAAAATAACAATTCTTTTTATAACTCTCCCCAGTATATCCCGTATAGCAAAAAAAGAAATTCCCTTTTTTAATGAAGAAATTTATCATTTTCCCTATTTTAACCCTTGTGCTTTCCTGCACTTTTGGTCAAAATGTAAGTAATCAAACCAAGAATATTGTAAATAGCATTAGGTCAGTAAATGCACTGAGCTATGACGAGATTAATGGACTAGGTGTTAAATCCTCGCAATATTTTAATTATGCTAAGCTTAGTAAAATAGCAACACCCGAAGAATTATTGTATGTAGCTAATAACGATACAAGTAACGTAGTCAAAGGCTATGTGTATTGGGCTTTAATTCAACAGAAGCACCCAAGTATTGAGTCTTTGTATGAATCTTCTTTAAAATCCAAAGAAAGTGTTATCTCAACAGTTGCAGGAGTTGAATCAACTATTTTTCTCCATGATTACATGCGATACAAAGTTTCAAAGGAATTGGAATCAAAACCTACTGACTCCACTTATATTTCTTTGAGTTCTGCATTTGATAGTATATTGATTATGAATTATCAATGGAAAGAATCAGATCTATTAATGGATTACTTGATAGAAGATATTAACCAAACTACCGAAAGGCTTTCAAAAAGAAAAAGATGGCTTGCCAATAGTTATTTTCTGCATAATATTGCAAAACATAATGATGCGTATTTGTACGGTACGGTATGCGGATATCCTGAAGTACAACCTTATTTGAGAAGCGTAATGGAAAAATCAATGCTTGATTCTAATATCAATAGGGTTGATTATTTTGATAAATGGATAAGCTGCGACATTGTAGTGGTAAAGGTATATGGGGTAGAAGCCCTTATCAGATTGCACAATGCAGGAGAAAAGCTTACACAGTTTCAATTAAGTACCATTAAAGAATATAAGCAGAGTTACAAAAGTATTCAGGTGTGCACCAAGTATTTTAGAGAAAGGCTTCCGGTAAACAAAGTATTGAATAAGTTTGTATTGAAAGGGGAAGAGGGGTAACGGTTGGTATAAAAATAGTAAGGGATTAAAAAAGCACTTACTTTCAGTTTAGTACTTAGCCAAATCTTTGATTTGGTATTTTACTTTTTCACTATACTAAATGCCAAATCAAAGATTTGGCGGACTTTATTAATATGCACCAACTTTAGGTTTGGCTCTTAACCTTTATTATTTTTATACAGTGTTATGTGCTTTTTTTAATTTGCTGGAAGTAATTGAGGTTCAATATTGACACCATCAGTATTATCTTTTGCTAGTTTTATAATATTGTCAATTGAATTCACGATTTTGGCGTAATTCTCTACATCAAATTCATTACCAGTAGGAAGTACATCTAGAATTTTATCTCCAGTTAGCCCTATAGTAGATATTGTATATTCAACTTCGGCTTTTCCAAGTTCAACGTTTGCTGCTAACTTTGGTAAACCAAAAGAAATGTTTCTTTTCTTTTTAGAAATTTTTAAAAATAATCTAGCACCAACACCAAAAGTTCTTTTTTTTCCATCAGTACAGAATATGTCTTTATGTTGTACAAAATCAACAATCAATAAAGTTTCTTTGTTTTCAAGTGAGCCACCTCCATATCCAAAGGCATCAAGATTAGCTGAGGATTTTGATGAAAATTTATAAAAATATTTTTTAATACCTCCAGTCAATTCAGCCATATTTTCCGGGATATTTTCACAAATATTTGAGAATGGTGTGTTTTTTATAATTCCTTTTGTCTTAATAAAAGTTGAATCTAATTTTAATGTAGTGAAAAGCTCGCCATCATTACTAACTGTATTATTTGTTTGTTTAATTGATGCACAACCGATTAATAAAATTGTTGAAATTAAGGTTATTAAAATTGTATTTAAATTTTTCATATTGTGATTTTTATTTTTTTTCTGAAATTGCACATAACTTGTGTATAAACGCAAGTTAAGAAAAATAATTTATAACTATCTAACCTTCATTAGATAAAATTATTTTATGTATAATATACTGTGATTTTGGGAGGTGCTGATTAAAGCACCTAATCGGAGGTTATCGTTACCTCAAAAATAAATTCCACAAAAAAAGCCTTCCAGAAAAATCATCGGGAAGGCTTTTTTACTATATAATGTATGACACTTATTTTTTGATGTGTCTTGCATATCTGCTTTTAAATTTGTCAATTCTACCCGCAGTATCTACAAAGTTTTGTTTACCAGTGTAAAATGGGTGAGATTTATGAGAAATTTCCGTTTTGATTAGTGGATATTCTTTTCCTTCATAATCAATAGTGTCGTTGGTTGCAGCACAAGATCTAGTCAAAAACATGTAATCGTTACTCATGTCTTTAAATACAACTAATCTGTAGTTTTCTGGGTGGATGTCTTTTTTCATTTTATGTATAATTTAGTCTCACCAATTGTAGCGAGCATTATGTTTTCATTAATTAGGTTGCGAATTTACGGAATTTTGTTTGTAAACAAAACATTTATCAATACCTTTTTATACTAAATCATGAAAAAAGCCGTAATTTCAACAACAATTTAGGTATCAACCTCTATTCATGAGCAAAAATAACACAACTTTCTTCTATTTTTTAGTCATTGTGGCTAGTTTATTACTTACAACTACTTTTTCTAGTTGCCGAAAAGAAAAATTCTTTGATGATTCTTCAGCAAAAGTTAATTTTTCTAAAGATACATTGATTTTCGATACGGTGTTTGTAACAATTGGCTCAACTTATGAGCGATTCACAGTTTCAAATCCCTACAATCAAACGGTTGTTTTATCAGAAATACGCTTGGGAGGAGGAACTTCTTCTTCATTTAGAATGAATGTAGATGGCGTACCAGGTGTGCTGATTAAAGACATGGAAATTCCTGCAAAGGATAGTATTTATGTATTTGTAGAAGTAACCATTGATCCAACTAGCGGAACTAATCCATTTGTGATTGAAGATTATATTTCTTTTAGAGTTAACGGAAATGAACAGAGAGTTCAATTGGCTGCTTGGGGGCAAGATGCTTATTTTCATTATAATACAGAGGTTAGTGGAGAAATTTGGAGTAACGATAAACCCCATGTATTGTATGGAATTACTGCTGTAGGTTTTCCTGGGATAGATTCCTTAAAAACTTTGACTATCAATGCAGGAACGCAAATCTATGCTCATCAAGATGCTGTGCTGTATGTGTATAAAAGTAAATTAATTATAAACGGAACAGAATCCAATCGAGTTGTATTTCAAGGAGATAGGAGAGAAGCAGCTTTTGCAAACGAACCTGGGCAATGGTTTGGAATCAGATTTGCGATAGCACAAAATAGTGTAATAAATTATGCAATCATAAAAAATGCGACTGCGGGAATTTATGCTGATACTGCTTTTGCGGGAGATTCAATCACTTTGTATGGAGTAGAGTCATTTAATAATTCTTTTGCTTCGTTGTTTGCTCAAGGGGCGAGAATTAATGCAGTGAATTGTAAATTTAATAGAGCAGGAAATAATGCGGTAGCACTAAGATTAGGCGGAAATTATTATTTTAATCATTGTACGATTAATAATTTTTGGACAGCAAGTACTCGAACTACGCCAGCTTTGGTGTTGAATAACTATTATGTAGCTAATTCTACCACTTATGTGCGACCAATTAATGCGAGTATTAATAACTGTATTATTTATGGAGACATTGACAATGAGATTGTGTTAGATACTGTTCCAATTACTGGACAAGCTAATTATAGGATTAATCATTGTGTGGTAAAGACAGATAAACCTACTAATTCTAAGTTTGTTAGTATTATCAAAAACGTAAATCCAAATTATGCTTCTACCTCAAGTTTAAAACTAAACAGTACTTCTATTGCAATAGATCGAGCAGATGCAGCATTTTTGTTGTCCCCAAATGTAGATTTAGAGAATAACCCTAGAAGTAACCCTGCGGATATTGGTTGTTTTGAGCACTGATATTGGATGTTTCAAATATCTTCCTTAACTTAGGTTCCAGAAAATAAAATACAAAAAATAATTATGAAAAAAATCATTTTATCATTAGTTGCAATTGCTGCAATTAGTGTAACTATTAATGCCCAAGATACCATTACCAATAAAAAAGGGAGTGAGTATATGTTCGAAGAAGTAAAAAACTTAGACGAAACAGAAGTTCAGAATCAAAATAGAACAGGAACATGTTGGAGTTTTTCTGCACTATCTTTTATAGAATCAGAATTAATCAGAAAAGGAAAAGGAAACCATAATCTTTCAGAAATGTTTATTGTGCGAAATGCATATATCGGTAAAGCAGAAAACTATTTGAGATATTACGGAACATTTAATTTTGGTCCTGGAGGAGCATTCCATGATATTCCATGGGTAATCAGAAGGTTTGGAATTGTTCCAGAATCTGCTTACAAAGGGTTGAATTATGGTTCTGAAACTCACAACCACTCTGAGATGCAAGGGATGTTGAAAGCAATGGTGGGTGTGCTTGCAAAAAAGCCACAAGGAAGAAAGCTAACAAAATCATGGAAAAAAGCGTTAACAGGAGTGTTGGATGCTTATTTAGGTGATTTACCTGATAACATGGAAGACTTTAAATTCGATTACAAAGGGGCTTCTTACACACCAAAATCATTTCAAAAGCACTTGGACTTAGATATGGACGACTACATTTCGTTAACTTCTTATACGCATCACCCGTTTTATTCAAGTTTTGTGCTTGAAGTTCAGGATAACTGGGCACTTGAGTCTTGCTACAACTTGCCATTAGATGAGTTTATGGAGGTAATGGAAAGTGCCATTATGGATGGATACACTTTTGCTTGGGGAGCTGATATTTCTGAAAAAGGATTCTCTGCAAGAGATGCGTTAGCAATTTTACCAAAAGATGAATCAACTATTAGAGTAAAAGGAAAAAACAACAAGCACTTTAGTGATGCTGGAGCAGAAAAAATTAGTAATGCGTTTATGACTCCGGTAGAAGAAAGAGTGGTAACACAAGACGAGAGACAAGAAGCTTTTGATAGCCAAGAAACTACTGATGATCATGGGATGCACATCACAGGAATTGTAAAAGACCAGAAAGGAACAAAATATTTTGTGGTAAAAAACTCTTGGGGAGACTACAACCAATGTGATGGATATTTTTATGCTTCTTTCCCTTATGTAAGGTACAAAACCATGAATATTCAAATTCATAAAGATGCAGTTCCTAAAAAATTGAGAAAGAAATTGGGGATAAAGTAAAGCTAGTTATGAGTTATTAGTAATGAGTGAATAGTTTGTTACTGATGGAAAAAATTGAAAGCGAATTGACTGTTAAAGTTAATTCGCTTTTTTTATATTTTACAGCATAGACTTTTAATTGTCACTCCCGAGAAATCGGGAATCTTTAGTATATGTATTGATTCTCGTTTTAAGATTCCCATTTTCATGGGAATGACAAACTAAAGAATTAATTTAATAGAAAGAAAGTCTATTCCAAGCCCTTAAAATACTTCAAAGAATCTTTTGGTTGTTCATTATGAATCAGCCATTTTATTTCTCTTAATAAAATGTGTGGCTCCAAAATTCCTTCTTCAAAATATGGAGAAGTTGCTGTGTTGCAAATACCAATGTTTTTAGATTTAAAAACTGATAAATAAGAATACCTTGGCTTATTTTCTTTTAAGTAAGAGTAAGTTACAGATTGTTGATTATAAGTAAGTAATAACCAATAATTAATTGCAGAATCTTTTGCTAAAATGTATTCAAAATCTAGTTTTTTTGAGCCAGAAGAAGTATCAGAGGTATAAAAATACTCTCCGCCAGCGTCTTCTATAAGTTTACTTGTAAAGCTTCTTCCGCCTGGCAAAGTCCAAACATCATCATACAATTCACCACAAAGAACTACAGGTTTTTCGGTGTCTTTGTAACATTTCTCTCCATTGTAATTCATTTCTAACGAATCAAATATTGCTTGAGATTTTTCCAATTTGTTGAATAATACTCCATACAGTTTAATCCACTCGGCTTGGGCTAGAGGATGAATTTCTAAGTATTCAACATTGGTAATGGTAGGCACATCAAAGGATTTGAACCAATCGTGGTTTCCATTTGCAGGGTAAATCATAGCCAAATCTGGTTTTAGTGAAAGTATTAATTCCTTATCAGGACTTTGGTCAGAACCTACATCAATGGTTTGTTTTGCTTCTAATCTTTCTTTTATCAATGGATTTCTAATTCCTTGAGAATAAGAAACTCCGGTAACTTTATCTGCTTCACCCAATGCATCCAAAAAAGAAATATAGGTAGAAGAATAAGCCAAAATACTATTGAATTTAGACTTGATGACTTTAATAGTACTCAGCTTAGAGTTTTCTTTTTCCGTTACCAAAAAATGATCCAACACTTCGTTAGTTTGCGGATTTGAGATGGTTACAACTGTTCCATCTGTTGTTTTATACATAGCCAATCCTTTGGCATATTTCATTGTGATTTCTTTTTCAAAATCTATTGTTTTACCGCTTCCGCCAGACGGGCTGCAATTAAAAAGTGCAAAAACAAAAAGGATGTTAAAAGCTGATTTAAAATTCATCATGGATTTATTCGTTTGATTATCCAGTTATTTTTTTCTTTAGTAAAAGTAATTCTATCATGAAGCCGTTTTGATCTTCCTTGCCAGAATTCGTAATAAAAAGGAACAATTAAATAACCTCCCCAATGTGGAGGACGAGGTACTTCCTGATCTTCAAATTTTTTGGTGTAATGAGCTAATCTATCAGATAATTCTTGATGATTTTCCAATTCGTCACTTTGGTGAGAAGCCCAAGCTCCCAATTGACTTTCTCTTGGTCGGCTAGCAAAATAGGCATCAGAAAATTCAGTTTCAATCTTTTCAGCTTTTCCGTAGATTCTAATTTGCCGCTCTTTTTCTGCCCAGAAAAAATTCATACAAACAGTGGAATTAACCTCAATATCTTGTCCTTTTTTTCCTTTGTAATTAGTAAAAAATATATATCCTTTTTCTTCAATACTTCGTAAGTAAACTATCCTAGTAGAAGGTGTATTGTCCTCTGAGACAGTAGCTAAACTAAATGCATAAGGTTCAGTTACCATTTTGTCTAACGCTTCTTTAAACCAAATTTCAAATAATTGCTTTGGATCATTTGGCACATTTGATTCATCCAATGAGCCAACTTCAAATTCTCTTCTTTCTGAGGATATTTTTTTATTTATGTCGGACATAAGACGAAGATAATTATTTTAGAAATCGAAGTTATAAGATTTTCTCAATTTTTTGAGAACTATTACCAATCACAATTTTATCACCAATCACTTTTCCTATCATCTGTTTGCCAATAGGCGAGTTACTTGCAATAGCAAAAAATAATTTCCCATTATTTTCAACCTTTCCTATGCCGGTGGAGATAAAAAAGGTGTTAGATTCAGTTTTCACTATACTCCCAAAACTTACAACCACCGAAGAAATTGAAGGATTTATTTTATTCAAAACTTCTATTTGTTGCTGTAAAACAACTAGTTGACCTGCAAGTCGCTCGTTTTCGATGTGAGCCATTGCACGAGAAGTTTCATGTTTATCACCCGCAGAACTTTTTGTATCTGAGTTTGCAGAAGATTGAGTCTCTTTTAATGCTTCCTCAATTACTTCTATTTTTTTTAATAAAAATGCTTTAGTTGCATCAAAATAGAACTGCTTATTCATAAAATTTTGTTGCTTCTTCTTCTTTTAATTTCTTAACTAATTCAAGAGCATCAGGAACAACATCACTACAGAGAATAATCAGAGAGCCTTTTTTTGCATTTTTTACAGCAAACTTTATTGCCTCACTTTCAGATGGAATAATAGTTGTTTTTTTATTTGGATCTTTCATTTTAATTCCATCATCCAACATTTTTATTAACTCTTCTTCCGTTTTTCCTCTCAATCTCTTGTCTTGTCTTATAATAATTTCATCAAACATTTCGGCAGCAATTGATCCCATTTCGTTGTTATCTTCAACTCTTCGGTCACCAATTCCTGCTATGATTCCCACTTTTACAGTAGCTTCCAAGTTATCAGTAAATTGTTGCAAAGCTCTCATTCCTGCAGCATTATGAGCATAATCCAATAAAATGTCAAAATCTTTAAAATGGAATAAATTCAATCTTCCAGGAGTTTGAGAAGCAGAAGGGATGAAGGTTTCAAGCGAAGTCTTTATATCATCAATTGTAAATCCTCGAACGTAACAAGCCAATACAGCTGGCAAAACATTTTGAATCATAAATTTAGCTCTTCCTCCATAAGTCAATGGAACATTCACAGCTTTTATCACTCTCATTTTCCATTCTCCCTTACAGATGGTAATATATCCATTTTCATAAATAGCACATAATCCATCCATTCTCTGCATAGCTTTGATGTGGCTATTTTCCTCATCCATAGAGAATAAGGCAATATTACTTTCTACATTTCTTCTCATGTCATACACTAACTCATCGTCTGCATTTAAGATTGCATACCCATCTTTTTGAGTTGTTTCCGGGATAACACCCTTAGCTTTAGCTAATTGCTCCACTGTGTGTATTCCTCTTAAACCTAAGTGATCGGGAGCTACATTAGTAACGATAGATACATCACATTTTTTAAACCCTAATCCAGCTCTCAATAATCCTCCTCTTGCAGATTCAAGCACTGCAAAATTTACTGTTGGATCTTTTAGAACAAATTCAGCACTTGCGGGACCTGTGCAATCTCCAGTCATTACTAATCTATTTTGGATATACACACCATCACTGGTTGTATAACCCACTTTGTACCCTTTCATTTTTGCCATGTGTGACAATAATCGGGTTGTTGTCGTTTTTCCATTCGTACCTGTGATAGCAATTATTGGAATACGGGAAGTTGCTCCTGGAGGAAATAATTTATCAATCACATGGGCTGCTACATTTCTTGGTAATCCCGAAGTAGGAGCGAGGTGCATTCTAAATCCTGGTCCTGCATTTACTTCTAACACAGCACCACCAGTTTCTTCTAAGGGTTTACTAATGTCAGTAGTCATAATGTCAATTCCACAAATATCTAGGTCAATGATTTTAGAAATTCGTTCCGCCATAAAAATATTGGATGGGTGAACAATATCGGTAACATCTTCAGCAGTTCCTCCTGTACTTAGGTTTGCCGTATCTTTCAAAATCAACATTTCTCCATCTGGAACCACAGAATCCACAGTCATTCCTTTTCCTTTAAGAATTGTAAGAGTTAATTCATTAATGTCAATAGCTGTTAATACTTTTTCATGTCCGTAACCTCTCCTTGGATCTTCATTTACTTTATCCACTAATTGTTGTACCGTAGATTTTCCATCCCCAATTACATGAGCAGGAGTTCGAACTGCTGCAGCAACTAACTTATTATCAATAACTAACAACCTATAATCGTCTCCAGTAATGTATTTCTCAACAATTACTGCAGTAGATACTTTTTGAGCAGCTCTAAAAGCTTCCAATGCATCTTCATAATTTTGAATATTCACCGTAATTCCTCTTCCATGATTTCCGTTTATTGGCTTTACTACCAAAGGAAATCCAACATATCTGCAAGTTTCTTCCAAGTTTCTTTCCCTACGGATAATTTCTCCTCTTGGAGTTGGAACTTCTGCTTGTTCTAGTAAATATTTTGTATCTTCTTTATCTCCGGCTAAATCTACTCCAATGTTACTGGTTTCGCTGGTCACAGTAGCTTGTATTCTTTTTTGATTCGCTCCATATCCTAACTGGCAAAGCGAATATCTGTTTAACCTAATCCATGGAATACCTCTTTTTTCAGCTTCAGCAACAATAGAACCTGTACTTGGTCCTAATCTTTCGGACTCACGAATTTCCCTCATTTCTTGAATGTCGCTTTCCAGGTCATATTCTTTTCCATCAATTAAGGCTTGGCAAATATCAAAAGCAGATTGAGCAGCAAATCTTCCAACTTTCTCTTCCATGTAAGCAAATACAACACTATACACACCTTCTTCACCAAAACCTCTTGTTCTTCCGAACCCAACATCCATTCCTGCAAGGGTTTGAATTTCAAGGGCTATGTGTTCAATAACATGTCCCATCCAAGTACCTTCATCTACTCGTGAGAAAAACCCACCAGCTGCACCTTCTGAACATCGATGCTCATACATAGTAGGAAACATAGTTTTTAATCTATCTCCAAAACCATCCACTTTATTAGTGGGTAACTCTTCCATTTCTTCTAAGTCCAAAGTCATATCAATTAATTTGTGTCTTCTTACCGACCAATAATTTGGACCTCTCATCGCTCTAATTTCTCTTATTCTCATAGTTTGGATTTGGTTTTTATTGTGTATAACTATTCACTCTTTCTAAATGTATCAATTTTTTTAAAGAAATAATAATTTTATTTTTGAAGATTATAATAATAATCGTTTAAACATAATTTTGATATGAGTTTTGCTAAAGGAACATTGATTCCGGTGGGGGGAAACGAAAATAAAGGAGATATAGATTCTGAATATGATGCAATGGAATTTATAAGCGATGGAATTTTATTTCAAGTAGTAAAAGAAGCAGGAGGTGTAGATGCACTAATTGTGATAATACCAACTGCATCTGGTTATCCTGTCGAAGTAGGACAGGCTTATTTAGATGCTTTCAGTAAATTAGGGTGTACTAATTTGAAAGTATTAGACATCAGAAGTCAAGAAGATGCAGAGTCAGAAGAAAATTTGGATTATATTAAAAAAGCACAAGGAGTCATGTTTTCTGGTGGAGACCAATCTAAGATTGCAGATAAGATTGGAGGGACTCAATTTCATTCAATATTAGCAGAGCGATACAAAAACGAAGAAGGTTTTGTAATTGTTGGAACTAGCGCAGGAGCAATGATGATGTCTCAAGAAATGATAGCTGGTGGAAGTAGCCAGGAGTCTTTTATTAAAGGAGCTGTGTTGATGCGAAATGGATTAGGATTATTACCCGAAGTTATTTTTGATACCCATTTTATCATGCGAGGAAGATTCGGAAGAGTTTCTGAAGCTGTGGCTCAGTTTCCTAATTTATTAGGAGTGGGATTGGCAGAAGACACGGGAATGATTATCCGTAATGGTAACGAAATGAAAGTAATTGGTTCTGGTATGGCAATTATATTTGACGGTAGTGAAATTTCGCATAACAACCATAAAGTATTAGAAGAAGGAACACCATTGACATTAGCCAATCTTAAAGTACACATCCTTTCAAACTCAGATAGATTTGATATTGAGAAAAGAGAAGTGAGAGCTTTGCCTATTGGTGAGCCATTGGATAGTTCTATTCAAAAGATTATTGGGGAGTTGTAAATTAGTTTTATGATAAAAATTGGAGTTAACGTATTTTTGATTTTTGTTATTGTTGTGTCTTGTAATACAGACTACAAAAAAACACCTTTTTATTATACTGTAAATAAGGCTTTAATAAAATCTAATATTGAATTTCTCTTTCCTGATGGCGGAGAGATTGACGAGGAGTATGGTTCTGTGCAACAGTTTGAAAAGCAAAATTTAAAAATTACCTATCTTACTGACACAATATTTGCTGAGGCAGTTATTGCGGTGAATTCCTGTGGAAAAGCAATCGCAGAAATCAAATTTTCAAAAGACAGTTTAGTATTAACAACAATTGAAACCAAAGAACTTCTGTGCAATTCTTTAGAATGGTACAAATATCAGTATTGGATAGCAAACCCTAAGAACAAAAAGTTTGTAGTTACTCAAGATTAAAATGCTTTGTCATTCCTGCGTAGGCAGGAATCTTCGTGTTAGAATGATACTCGCAAATAGATTCCTGCCTTCGCAGGAATGACAACAATAGAGATGTTACTTATAAATTTCTACCGAATCCAACCCCTCAGAATTCTTAGAACCTCGGTACATTCCTTCAGTATTAAATTCTAAAGAAATATTTCCCTGGGTATCAATGGCAATTAATCCACCATCGCCACCAATTTTAAGTATTCTTTTTTGAATCACTTCCTTAGTGGCTTCCTCGAGTGATAGACCTTTGTGCTCCATCAAACAAGCCACATCATAAGCTACCACACCTCTTATAAAATACTCACCACTTCCCGTGCAAGAAACTGCACATGTTTCATTATTCGCATAGTTCCCAGCTCCAATCATTGGGCTGTCGCCAACTCTTCCGTATTTTTTATTAGTCATTCCACCTGTAGAAGTTGCTGCTGCAATGTTTCCATGTTCATCCAAAGCAACTGCTCCAACAGTTCCAAATTTTGAATCTTTTTTAGTAGAATGATCCAGCTGAAAAGAATCCGTGTCTTTTATCTCTAACCATTGATTGTGTCTAAAATCATCATAAAAATATTCTGGGTTTTCAATCTTATAATTTAGTTCTTTGGCAAATTCCATAGCTCCATTTCCTGCTAAAAAAACGTGTTCTGTTTTATCCATCACATCTCGAGCTAATGAAACAGGATTTTTAATTCCTGTAATTAAAGAAACTGCTCCAGCATTTAGGCTTTTTCCATCCATAATAGAAGCATCCATTTCGTGGGTTTCGGTGGAAGTGAATACACTTCCTTTTCCTGCATTGAATAGATGTGAATTTTCTAATTCTTGGACTGCTTTTTCAACTGCATCTAAGGATGAACCTCCGTTTTCAAGCATTTCATAACCAGCATCCAAAGCAAATTGTAAGGCTTGTTTGTACTCGGTTTCTTTTTCAGGAGTCATCATTCCTTTAACGAGTGTTCCCGCTCCTCCATGAATGGCTATGGCTATTTTGGTCATTGTAATTTGTGTTTTTATTAGTGTTTTTCTTCTTTTTGCCTTAATGCAAAAAAAGAAACAAAAAAAGTCAAGGCTTCTTGAAATTAACTAAAAACTGATGCTAATTTCTAAAATAAAAAAGACTCGTTCGTATCGTTTTGCTAAACTATAAAACTTATTCATGAACTCAAACAGTTTTTTATTTCTTAACGAAATTAGCATCAGTTTTCTTAACGTAAATTTCAAAAGGTCAAATATGATTTATATATGATATTTTCTTCGTGAAACTTTGTATTTACTTTGTGTAACTTTGTGAAATAATTCGACTGACAAAAAAACAATGAAATACTCCATAGACCTTACCTACGAAACTCCAAGAGCTTGGGCTGAAAATGCCATAAAAGACATGGATGCTTTATTACAAGACCATGCTGATAATGAGCGAAAAGTATCGGCAATGGCACTGGGAATTGTAGCGAAATGTCCTGATAGAACTAAATGGATCCCGTTCTTAATTGAAACTGCAATCGAAGAACTAGAGCATTTTGAAGGAGTTTATAAATTCATGGAAAAAAGAGGAGTGCAATTACCACAAAAGATGGCGGAAGACAAATACATGAAGCAACTCATTAAAACTATCCGCTCTGGAAGGGAAGAAAGAACGCTGGACAGAATGTTGATTGCCAGTATTGTGGAAATGAGAGGGATGGAGCGTTTCAAGTTAATTAGTGAAGTGCTTGAAGATCCCGAATTAAAACAATTCTATAAAGAAATTTGGACAAGTGAGGCCAAACATGGAACTATGTTTGTGAAATTGGCTTTGATGTATTGGGATGAAGATACTGTCTATAAAAGGTTAGAGGAATTGAATATAATAGAAGGAGAAATTTGTGAAAATTTAGAATGGCGTTCGGCTATTCATTAATAGAATGAAATCAATCACCACATTATTAGAGCAAATTCAACCAGAATTTACTTTCGAAACTTCGCGAAGTAGCGGAAAGGGCGGACAACATGTGAATAAAACTGAATCTAGAGTTACGTTGGTTTGGGATTTTAAAAATTCAGAACATTTGTCTCAAGAGGAAAAAGAATTGATTGAAACTAAATGTAAATCGTATGTTTCAGGAGATGTTCTTAGAATTTCTACTGAAGAAAACCGCTCGCAGGTTAAGAATAAAAAGAAATCAATCTATAAATTGAAGAAAGGATTGGAAGAAGCTTTTAAAAAAGAAAAGCCAAGAAAGAAGACTAGAATTCCAAAATCTGTAAAGGCAAAAAGATTAAGAGACAAGAAATTTAATTCTGAAATTAAAAATTCGAGAAAGAAAATCGATAAAAGAGATTTTTAAAAATCACTCTATGTAAAAAAGAGCCTATTTGAACTATTAAAAACAGGTGTTTCATGAAGTCAAGTGTTTTTTAGACAACTCATTTTGGTTGATGTCGTTTTTAATGTGAGCTCAAAAAAAACTTATTGTCAGCTGGTTACTTTTTAATTTCTCAGTTGTAGATATAATAACAAGAACAATATTCACTAAAAACCATATTAAAATGAAAAATTTCACAACCACATTATCGGTGTCTGCACTAGCAGTTATTTTAGCATTTGCATCATGCAAAAAAGAACCTGAGCCAGTTGAGCCAGTTACACCAACACCTTCTGGACCATCAGCAGAGGCACAACTCAAAGCATATTTCTTAACCAATAGAGAAAATATGAAACAGAGTTTTACTAAAGATGCTTCCACAGCATTTATGATATCTGGAACTAAGGGAACGACATTAAACTTTACAGCAAATAGTTTTGAAACACAATCTGGTGCTGCTGTTACTGGAAATGTGAATATTGATTTGATTGAAATTTTTGACAAAGGAGATATGGTTTTGGCAAACGCACAAACTATGGCTAATACATTTGGCGGAGGAATTGAACCTCTTATTTCTGGGGGAGAGCTTTTTGTAGAAGTATCTCAAAATGGCAGTCCATTAAGGTTAAAAAATTCAAAACAAATTTACATTAATGTGCCTAGTTTTGGTGTCCCAGATCCTGCAATGGGATTGTTTTATGGAGATGAATCAAGAGGAAGTGATACATTGGTTTGGGATCAGGCAGATTCAGCAAGAGTTCAAGGAACTACCTCAGGTTATATGTTTTTTTCTGATTCGTTAAGGTGGATTAATTGTGATTATTTTTACAGCAATCCCAATCCAAAAACGAATGTAACTGCTGTTTTACCGTCTGGTTTTACAAACAAAACTTGTAAACTGTATATTTCTTTTGATGGAATGAAATCTGTAACTAGTTTTTATAAATACGCTAATGGAAAATACATGTCTTTTTCACCTTATAAATTGCCAATAGGATTAGCAGTAAATTTTATTGCTGTGGCAAAAATAAATGGAACAACTCATGCTTCAATTACTCCATCAACAATTACCAATAATATTGAAGTGACTTTAAATACATTGTCTGCAACAACAGATGCACAATTAAAAACGGATATAAATAACCTTCCATAAAAGGTCTTTGCTTGATTGAAATGAAAAAGCGTCTTGATGAAAATCAAGATGCTTTTTTTTGTTTTAAACAATAGTTCAAAAACCATTTAATTATTAACTACAGTTTTATTAATTTAGCAATCACAATCTAAAAAAAGAACACGACTATGAACTATGATGTAATAATAGTAGGAACAGGACCAGGAGGATATGTTGCAGCGATAAGAGCTTCACAATTAGGACTTAAAGTAGCTGTAATTGAAAAAGAAAGCTTGGGAGGAATTTGCCTTAACTGGGGATGTATCCCAACAAAAGCATTATTAAAAAGTGCCAATGTTTTTGAATATATAAACCATGCAGCGGATTATGGAATTACTGTAAAAGATGCAAAGCATGATTTTGGTGCTGTAGTAAAAAGAAGTAGAGATGTAGCTGAAGGAATGAGTGGTGGAGTAAAGTTCTTGATGAAAAAGAATAAAATAGAGGTGATTGAGGGGACTGGAAAAGTACTAGCTGGTAAAAAAGTTGCTGTAACTGATGATAAAGGAAAAACTACTGAGTATTCGGCAGAAAGTATCATCATTGCTACAGGAGCTCGTTCGAGAGAATTACCAAATTTACCACAAGATGGTAAAAATATTATAGGATATAGACAAGCAATGACTTTGGATAAACAACCTAAGAAATTAGTAGTTGTTGGTTCTGGAGCGATTGGAGTGGAGTTTGCTTATTTTTATAACGCAATGGGAACAGAAGTAACTGTAGTGGAATACATGCCAAACATTGTTCCTGTAGAAGATGTAGATGTTTCTAAGCAATTAGAAAAAAGCTTCAAAAAGCAAGGGATTAAAGTAATGACAAATTCTTCTGTGGAGAAAGTAGATGTAACTTCAAAAGGATGTTCAGTTACAGTGAAAACTAAAAAAGGAGAAGAAAAAATAGAATGTGATGTTGTATTATCAGCAGTAGGAATTGTTGCCAATCTTGAAAATATTGGATTAGAAGAGGTAGGAATAGCCACTGATAAAGGGAAAATTTTAGTAAATGAAAACTACCAAACAAACATACCAGGATATTACGCAATAGGAGATTGTACTCCAGGAGCAGCCTTGGCTCATGTTGCCTCTGCTGAAGGAATTATTTGTGTAGAATCAATTGCTGGCGAAAACCCAGATGCATTGGATTATGGAAATATTCCTGGATGTACGTATTGTTCTCCAGAAGTATCTTCAGTAGGAATGACCGAGGCTCAAGCCAAAGAAGCTGGATACGAAGTGAAAATTGGTAAATTTCCATTTTCTGCTTCAGGAAAAGCAAGTGCAGCAGGACATAAAGACGGATTTGTGAAACTTATTTTTGATGCCAAATACGGAGAATTATTAGGAGGTCATATGATTGGAAGTAACGTAACCGAAATGGTTGCAGAACTTGTAGCAGTTAGAAAATTAGAAACTACAGGACACGATATTATTAAAACTGTTCACCCACACCCAACAATGAGTGAAGCAGTGATGGAAGCAGCAGCAGCAGCTTACGATGAAGTGATTCATTTGTAAATCAATTAATAGGTTTAATTTTAATCCTCAACTGTGAAAACGATTGGGGATTTTTTTTGCTTGAAAAACTCATTGTCATTACCTCGAAGGAGGAAATCTTAAAGCGAGAATATTACCTGATGAATAAGATTCCTGCCTTCGCAGGAATGACAGATGTAAAGAGTTAGACTAACCTAATCTCCTTCATTTCGATCATTTTAATTTCCTCTTTATTTACCCTCATTTTAAGCAATCCCGTATCTTCTAATTCAAGAATCTCACCAACAAAACATTCGTTAGTTGAAGTCCATTCGTAGTTTAATTCAGTTTTGTAGCCTAATAAGTGTTGGTAATAATAATTCTTAATTGCCAACTGATTTCCTTGAGAAAGAGTTTTATAATTTTTATCTAAAATGGCTAATAATTTATTTAGCACTTTATTATTCTCAAGGCTTCTATTTACATGGCTTTGAAGTGAAGTAGCCTTGCTATTTATATCAAATTGCTTTTGAGTTAAATTTAATCCTATGCCAATAATAGACTGGCTTAAATGAGCTTTTTGAATTGAATTTTCAATCAAAATTCCGCAGGTTTTTTTATTGTAAATCAACACATCATTTGGCCATTTTATAAAGGCTTTGTTCGTATATTTTGCAATTAATTCATGCACAGAATTACACACCATCATACTCAATAAAAAATTCTGGGAAAGTTTCAAAAAGCTGGAATCAAGATAAATACTGAAAGTCAGATTACTCCCTTTTTCGCTTTCCCAACTATTTCCTCTTTGCCCTTTTCCTTCTGTCTGATAATGTGCCAAAATAACAGTACCATTCTCCACAATTGTCCTATTTGCCAGTTTGGAAAGATAATTGTTGGTAGAATCAACAGAATCAAGTTCTATCAAAGTATTCCCAATTATTTGTTCTGAATTAGCTCCATTTTTTACCATAGAATAAATGTAAGAATGAAATCACTGATATTTATCATCTAAAAAGGAAAATCTTTGGATGCACAACTTGAAAAAATGTAGTAAGTTTACGGAGCGTAAAAAAAATGAATGAATAAACAAACAAAAAAGTACACTAAACAACTAGTAGATACTATTATAAGTGGAATGCAAGAAGTAAAGGCACATAACATAGTGTGTGTAGATTTACAAGAAATTCCTAACTCAATTACCGATTATTTTGTGATTTGCCATGGAGAATCTAATACACAGGTAGATTCCATAGCCAAATCAATTGAAAAAGAGACAAGCGAACAGCTAAAAGAGAAACCATTTCACAAAGAGGGAAGTGATAATTCTTTATGGATATTGCTGGATTACATAAATGTTATGGTTCATGTTTTTTATAAAGAAACAAGAGAACATTATGATATTGAAGGACTATGGGCTGACGCAAAATTAACAACAATAGAAGATTAAGAAATGGCAAATAAAAAACAAACACCGCCTAAAAAAAACAATTCAAAAAATAACCTTCCAAAATTCAATTTTTATTGGATTTATGGAATTGCTATTGCAGCAATTATAGGATTTAGCCTATTTGGAAATGCACCTCAAGGAAAGGGAGTTGTTGACAACACCAAATTTCAGGAGATGGCTCAAAATGGGGATATTGAAAAAATAACCTATATTAAAAATACTGGAAAAGCTGAAGTAAGATTAAAAGCTGATGCAATTAAAGAAAATGATGATTATAAGGCATTTAGAAAACCATCAATGTTCAATAGATCTAGCCCTCATTATGTATTTGATGCACCGCCTTCTGAAGATTTTTATAAAGAATTAAAAGACCTAAATGATAAGTTACCAGCCGATAAGCAGTTCGCCATTAAATTTGGGGTACAAGAAGATTATAGTTGGTTAACTTCTCTGTTATTTTTTGCAGCCATAATCCTAGTATGGTTCTTAATTATGAGAAGAATGGCTGGCGGAGCTGGTGGTGGCGGAGGCGGAGGCCAAATTTTCAACATCGGAAAATCTAAAGCTAAGTTGTTTGAAAAAGGAAAAAATGTGAATGTTTCTTTTAAAGATGTAGCTGGGCTTGAAGGTGCCAAAGAAGAAGTGCAAGAAATTGTAGATTTTTTAAAGAATCCTAAAAAGTATACTAATCTTGGAGCAAAAATACCAAAAGGAGCATTGCTTGTAGGATTGCCAGGAACTGGTAAAACACTATTGGCAAAAGCTGTTGCAGGAGAGGCAAAAGTTCCTTTCTTTTCCATGTCAGGATCTGACTTTGTGGAGATGTTTGTAGGAGTAGGAGCTAGTAGAGTAAGAGACTTGTTTAAACAAGCAAAGGAAAAAGCACCATGTATTATATTTATTGATGAGATTGACGCAATAGGAAAAGCCAGAGGAAACAATCCGAATATGGGAAGTAATGATGAGCGTGAAAACACACTTAATCAATTACTTACAGAAATGGATGGATTTGGAACAAACAGTGGTGTAATAATCCTTGCAGCAACTAATAGAGCTGATATTTTGGATAAAGCATTGATGAGAGCAGGTCGTTTTGATAGGCAGATTCATGTGGATATGCCAGATTTGAATGAACGAAGAGAAATATTTGAAGTGCACTTGAAACCATTGAAACTTGAAAAAGAATTTGATGTAGAGTTTATTGCCAAACAAACTCCTGGATTTTCAGGTGCAGATATTGCAAACCTCTGTAACGAAGCGGCATTAATAGCTGCCCGTAAAAAGAAAGACTTTATTGAAAAACAAGATTTCTTGGATGCAGTAGATAGATTAATTGGTGGATTAGAAAAGAAAAACAAGCTAATTACACTATCCGAAAGAAAGAAAATTGCATTTCACGAGGCAGGACATGCAACCGTAAGTTGGTTGACAGAGCATGCAAGTCCACTTATTAAAGTGACAATTGTACCAAGGGGAAAAAGTTTAGGAGCAGCTTGGTATTTGCCAGAAGAAAGACAATTAACTACCACAGATCATTTATTGGACGAAATGTGTGCAACAATGGGAGGTAGAGCAGCTGAAAAAATAATCTTTGATGAGATTTCTACGGGTGCTTTAAGTGATTTGGAAAAAGTAACCAAACAGGCTTATGCAATGGTTACTATGTACGGATTGAATGATAAGGTTGGAAATTTAAGTTACTACAACTATCAGCAAAATGGGTTTACAAAACCTTATAGTGAGACCACTGCTAAGGTAATTGATGAGGAAGTAAGTAAAATGATTGAAGAGCAATATGTTAGAGCTCAAAAATTACTTTCTGATAATAAAGAAAAGTTAACTCAAATTGCCGAATTATTGCTTGAAAAAGAAGTGATCTTCAAAGATGATTTAGTAAAAGTATTTGGAGAAAGAGCGTTCAAGAAAGAAGAGCCTATGGCTAGATTGAAAAATAAAGCTGAAGAAAACTCTATAAAAGAAGAGACAAAAGAAGAAGAGGAATAAACCAATTCAACTCACAAACTATTGAATAATTTAACTCAAAGAATAATAACGGGCATCCTTTTTGTGGCTGCCCTTGTAGGTTGCATTATTTGGAATGAATATAGCACTGCTGCAATATTCTTGCTGTTTTCAACACTTGCTACCATTGAGTTTTATCAAATTCTTAATAAAAAAGAACTCTCACACAATACAAAGTATGGACCTTTTGTAAATGTGGTAGTTTACAGTCTATTATCATTAGTTTTTATTGAAGAAATCAATAATTATCGAGTGTTATTTTTAATAGTTCCTTTCCTATTTATTTTAGTATTGCAAGAACTATTTTCTAAGGATGAAATTCCTTATCAAAATATTAGTAGTACACTGTTTGCTTTGTTGTACATTACTTTGCCTTTTGCTTCACTTAACTACCTCAATTTTAATAAAGATTTATATGTAAAAATTGGTTTAGGCGAAAACTGGAGTTTACTATTAGGCTTTTTCATTATTCTTTGGACTAGTGATTCTATGGCTTATGTAGTTGGAAAAGCAATTGGAAAACACAAATTAATCCCTAGAATTTCTCCCGGAAAAACCTGGGAAGGATTAGTAGGAGGATTAATTTTTGCCGTATTAGCAGGATATTTATTTGCCTATGTAACCGAAAGTTCTATTTTGCACTGGATGGTAATGGCTACTATTATTAGTATATTTGGTTTGTTAGGAGATTTAAGCGAGTCTCTTTTGAAAAGAAGTGGAGGAGTAAAAGATTCTGGAACATTACTACCAGGTCATGGAGGAGTTTTGGATAGGTTTGATGGAATTTTATTCAGTGCACCTTTAGTGCTCTGTTACTTATTATTTATATAGATGAAAATTAATAAAGAGGGATATATCATTATTTTAGTTTCGGCACTTATTATTGCTGGGCTTTTATTCTTATTAAATTGGTTAATTCCAATTAAGATTATTGTCGGTATACTAGCCGTTATGGGAATTATTCTTTTTGGATTAATAATATGGTTTTTCCGTATGCCACCTCGAATTCCTGTAATTGATGGAAACAAAATTATTGCACCCTCTGATGGTAAAGTAGTAATTATTGAGAAAGTTCATGAACCAGAATATTTTAATGACGAGAGAATTCAGGTTTCTATATTTATGTCACCACTTAATGTGCATGCTCAATGGTATCCAATTAATGGTAAAGTAAAGTACTACAAATACCACCCGGGAAAGTATTTGGTAGCTTGGCACCCAAAATCATCCACACTTAATGAGAGAAGTACATTGGTGCTAGAAAATGACAAAGGAGAAGAAATTTTGGTTAGGCAAATAGCTGGAGCTGTGGCTCGTAGAATTGTTACATACTCCAAAGTAGGGGATGAATGTAAACAAGGTGAAGAGTTTGGATTCATAAAATTTGGTTCAAGAATTGATTTATTTTTGCCTCTTGGCACGACTATTGTCACACAGTTAGAGGAAAAAGTTCAAGGATCGTTGAGTACAATTGCAGAATTTTAACAATTTTTTATAAAACTGAATTAAATTTATTCCGTACATTAGTATTAATTAAAAAATATAAATCATGAAAAAAGTATTGTTAACTCTCGCACTTTCTGTTTTTGCAGTTTCATTGTCATTGGCATCAGGAACTACAGTTTCTATAGAAAATGAAGCAAGCTACACAGAATATGAAGTTCTAAAAGATAGCTGCGATAAAGATTGTAAAAAGAAATGTTGTTCAGATGAATCTGCAACTACTAAAAAGAAAAAAGCTTGTACGAAAGGGAAGAAATGTTGTAAAGGAAAAAAAGCAACAGCTTCTGCTGATAACACAGTTGATGCAAAGCCTGCAAAAAAAGCTTGTTGTAAAAAAGGAAAAGGTAAATGTGCTAAAGGTGAAACTAAAGCAAAACCTGCTGAACCACAACCAACTAATTAAAAAGATCAAATAAAATTTTAACCTTTCGATTAATTTCGAAAGGTTTTTTTATGCCTTATTAAATCTCAATTTATATAAGTTGAAATAAAGAGAGGGTTTGGTTATCTTTATTATTCATTCTCATAATAAAATATGATGTAAGTTGAATAAAAAGGAACTATATCTTGTAAATTTGAGTAAGAAAATAAAAAAAATGAAAGTAGAACAAATATTTACCTCATGTATAGCCGAAATGGCTTATTATATAGAGTCTAATGGAGAAGCAGCAATTATTGATCCGTTGAGAGAAACTGAACCCTATCTGGAAAGAGCAAAGAATGACAATGCCAAAATCAAGTATGTATTTCTTACTCATTTTCATGCAGATTTTGTTTCTGGTCATGTTGATTTAGCAAAAAAAACTGGAGCAACAATTGTATATGGGCCAGGGGCAAAGGCAAATTTTGATTTTCATGAAGGAACTCATAATGAGACCTTTGAAATAGGTGAAGCAGAATTAAAACTAATTCACACACCAGGACATACCATGGAGTCTTCATCTTACTATTTAGAAGATAACGAAAATGATAAAAAGTATTTATTTTCTGGAGATGCACTTTTTATTGGAGATGTAGGGAGGCCAGATTTAGCTGTAAAATCCGATTTAACAGAAGAAGATCTTGCGGGACACTTATTTGAGACTTTAAGAAACAGAATAATGACTTTGCCAGATGACACGATAGTTTATCCAAATCATGGCGCGGGAAGTGCTTGTGGAAAAAACATGAGCAAGGAAACTTGGGATACTTTGGGTAACCAAAAAGAAACCAATTATGCTCTGAGAGCTAACATGACTAAAGATGAATTCATAGAAGAATTAACAACTGGAATTAAACCACCACCTCAATATTTTCCTAAGAATGCCGGGATGAATAAGGCTGTTAATAAACCCATTGACAAAATTTATGAAGACGGACTTACCCAAATTGATGTAGCTACATTTAAAGAAATGAGTGAAGATTCTTCAGTTCTGGTATTGGATACTCGAAAAGGAAAAGAATATACTGAGAAAGGTACAATTCCTGGAGCAATTTGGATAGGAATAGATGGGGGATTTGCTCCATGGGTAGGTGCTTTGATTCTTGATATTAATCAAAAAATTATCCTTTTAGCTGATGAAGGAAGAGAGCAAGAAGTGGTAAAAAGATTGGCAAGAGTTGGGTATGATAATTCTCAAGGATATTTGAAAGGTGGATTTGAAGCATGGATTAATGCTGGGTATGAAGTAGATACAATTGGGTCAATTTCTGCAGAAGAATTTAAAGACAAATTTGAAGAAAACTCTATGGAAATGCCACTTGATGTTAGAAAAGATGGAGAATATGAATCAGAACATGTGGAGGGGATAGAAAGTTTTCCTTTAGATTATATCAATAATAATTTCGCAGAAATTTCACCAGAAAAAAAATATTTTCTTCACTGTGCCGGAGGTTATCGTTCGTTAATAGCTACTTCAATATTTAAAAGAAATGGAGTGAAAAAGGTAACGGATGTAAGAGGAGGTTACGGAGCAATTAAGAAAACTGGAATTGCTTTAACAAATTTTGTTTGTCCAACTGAAAATAAGTAAGAGAATAAATGGGAAATTTCATTAAACTAATTAATGGAGAAAAGCCTGTTTTGGCTGACTTCTATGCTACTTGGTGTGGACCATGTAAAACAATGTCGCCCATTTTAAAAGAAGTAAAAAATAGATTGGAAGACAAAGTTACCGTAGTAAAAATTGATGTGGATAAAAATCAAGTTGCTGCTAATCGATTTTCGGTAAGGGGCGTTCCAACACTAATTTTGTTTAGTCAAGGAGAAATTGTATGGAGAAAATCAGGTGTTTTATCTGCCGAGCAATTAGTACAAGAAATTCAACCATTTCTACCCAAATTTAATTAATCGCATTAAATAATTGTTTGGAATTTTGCATCATCCAAAAAAATGATGAAATTGCACTTCCAATTATTACGAAACATGCTAATTTACATCCTTTCCCGAAATCGAAATTCTTATTCAACCTCTAGATTACAAGAAGCAGCTCTTGGAAGAGGGCATAGGGTAAGAATTGTTGATCACTCCAGATGTGAGCTAAAAATCGGTACGGGTTCTCATATTTATTATCAGGGTAAAAAACTTGAAACTCCTGATTACGTAATCCCAAGAATTGGAGCATCACTTACTTTTAGAGGTTCTAATGTGGTTCGTCAGTTCGAGATGATGAACGTAAAAACCATTATTACTGCCAATGGACTATTAAAAAGTAGAGATAAGCTTAGAGCTTCTCAAAATATGGTTCACAATGATATTGAAGTTCCTAAAACATACTTCCCATGTCTACATAATTCAGATATAAGCTACATGATGGATCAAGTAAATGGTGTTCCGTTAATTATAAAGCATTTGGAAAGTACTCAAGGTCTTGGAGTTTTTCTTGCAGAAACCGAAACTGAAGCTCGAAAATACTTAGATGAGTTTAATAAAAATGACGTAAAGTATTTGATTCAGGAGTATATAAGTGAATCTAAGGGTAAAGATGTAAGAGTTTTTGTTGTAGGAGACAGGGTAGTTGCAGCAATGAAAAGAACAGCTCCTGAGGGTGAATTTAGATCTAATATTCACAGAGGTGGAACTGGACAAAGTATAGAATTGACAAAAGAAGAGGAGGAATTAGCTGTAAAAACAGCTAAAGTAATGAACTTGGGTATGGCGGGTGTAGATTTATTACAATCAGATAGAGGTCCACTGGTTCTTGAGGTTAACTCTTCACCTGGATTAGAAGGAATTGAAAAATATACTAAAGTAGATATTGCAGATGCAATCATTTCGCACATGGAAAATACGGTGAAAAAATGATAATAAACAAAACTGAAATTGCTGCTGGAGAAAATAAAGTTTTAAAACTTAATGTTTCTAAATTACCTTCTGGTACTGAGATTGACATATTTGCACATGTATACAGAAGTAAAAAGCCTGGTCCCACTATCTTAATTTTAGGAGGATTGCATGGGGATGAAATAAATGGAGTTGAGATAGTTAGAAAATCAATTAACGAAAAGTTGTTTAGTAAGCTGAAGTGTGGAAATGTAATCGCAATTCCTTTGTTAAATGTATATGGATTTATCAATTTCTCGAGAGATTTACCTGATGGAAAAGACATAAATAGAAGTTTTCCGGGTAATTCAAAAGGTTCATTGGCTTCGAGAGTTGCAAAACAACTTACACAACATATTTTACCTCTGGTAGATTTTGGTATTGATTTTCATACAGGAGGCAGATCAATACACAATGTTCCTCAGATTAGGATTGATGCTAATTCTCCTGAGTCTTTATCATTAGCCCAAGTATTTGACTCTCCTTTTATAGTTAAATCTAAAGTTATTCCTCGTTCATTAAGAAAAGAGTGTAGCAAACTCAAAATTCCTATGTTGGTTTTTGAGGGGGGCGAATCACTAAGAATCCATAAAGAATCTGTAAAAGTAGGTGTACAGGGAATTAAAAATATATTGGCTCATAATAAAATGATTTCTGAAGATATGAGTACAGATAATGATAATGTTTTAATAAATAAAAGTCATTGGATAAGAGCAAATTACGCTGGTATATTTAAGCCTCAAGTTGAAGCTGGAGAATTTGTGACAAAAGGAAGAATATTGGGGATAATTTCTACCCCATTTGATACCAGAATCAAAAAAATAAAAGCCAGAAAAGACGGGTATATTTTTGGGATTAATAACAATCCTGTAATCAATCAAGGTGATGCCTTGTTTCATATTGGTATGTAGAAAATCACTTCCCTTTCCTTTTCAATACAATAATTACTGTATACAGCAATATCTTAAAATCTAAGGCTAGTGATTGATTTTTGAGATATAGAATATCATATTTCAATCGTTGAATCATTTCTTCTACATTCTCGGCATAGCCATATTTTACTTGTCCCCAAGAGGTTATTCCTGGCGTTACTTTTTGTAATTGCTTAAAGTGAGGTGCTTCGATTATTATTTTATCAATAAAAAATTGTCTCTCTGGCCTTGGACCTACAATTGACATTTCTCCCTTCAAAACATTAAAGAATTGCGGAATTTCATCTAATCTTGTTTTTCTCAAAAACTTACCAATTTTTGTTATTCTGTTATCATTTTCGCTAGATAATTGAGGACCATTTTCTTCAGAATTTTCTTTCATTGTTCTGAATTTCAGTATACTAAATTCATTTCCATGAAGGCCTATTCTTATTTGTTTAAATATTACATCACCTTTACTTCCTCTTTTGATAAGGATTGGAATGATAATAAAAAAGGGCGATAATAATATAATTGCTAATAATGAAAACACTATATCTCCTCCTCGTTTAATTCTCTTTTGCCATTTGGGCATGATATCCGTTTTGAGCTCCATAAAGGGAGTTCCAAAAATATTGTTAGTCTTTACTTTGTTTGAAAGTAAATCATAGGTGTCAGGGATAATTTTTATAATTAAATCGTATCCTTCAAGTTCATTTAATAAAATCTCCAATACCTTGTGGTCTGTAGATTCTACGGCAATTATTACTTCTTCAATATCATTGCCTTGTATGGCATGATGTAAGTCATCTACAACACCGAGTTCTGGAATGTGTTTTTTAAGAATAGTATCTTTTCCATTAACTCTGATATATCCTTTAAAAATATTTCCACCATAATTTTTTCCATCATTTATTTCCTGATAGGTTTCATGAGCTTTTTCATTTCCACCAATTATTATGGTATTAAACCCTATTTTTTTCTGGTGAATTCTCTTTACTATGTTGGTAGTCAGTATAAAACGAAAGGTAAAAGTAAGGAAAAACTGAAGGCAAAATAATACAATAAACGAAATGTAATAGTCAGAATACACAGTAACGCTATCATCAAGGATAAAAACAAAAAAGATGATTAAAGTTCCTATTAATGAAGACATTAAAGTTTTGGAAAGCACTTGCATTCTATACTTTCTGTATACATTATCATATGCTCCAAATAGCCAATAGGCTGCAATCCAAAGAATGGGTATGATTAACAGACCAAGATAAAATCGTTCAGAAAATTCAAAGGGTATGTTTTCAATTTCCGTTTTACGGAAATAAAAAAAGACAGACCAAGATATAAGTGCAGATAAGTAATCAAATAATAAAAAAAGATATTTTATGGATGCTTTTTTTACCATTTATAATTAAAATATTACTTTGATGTTGTCTACTAAAACCTCTGGACTAGAAGATATATTCTTTTTAATTTCGAGATATACCTCAAATTCAGTTGCTCTTATCTGTTGACTAACTACATCACTTAAGTCTAAGTATATTTTTTTCCATTTTCCATCACTAGGGTTAAGGTTAAAATATTCTTCCTTAATTAACGAAGTAGATAAATTGTTATGATAAATACCAATTGTAAGTACCTCATTACTCTTGAAATCCATTTCTAAGTATACAGGTCTTCCGCCTCTTGGAAATGAATTGAATGAAGGTTCATTTGTTTTTGCTTCAAAAAGTAGGTGAGAGTTGGCAAATTTAACTTTTCCAGTTCCGTTTCCTTCAAAAACTTCTGAAGCATTATTGGTAATTAATAAATTAGTGTCTGAGTAGGAGGCTTTTGTAAATTTTACTCCTGGATCTTCGAAATCTTCAATCCAAAATGTAGCAGACTCGTAAGTTACTATCGGAGTTAAACTATCAAGATTATTTGGAATAGAATTCATGGTGGTATCAAATGAATTCATAAATTCATTGGTAACCCTAAGTGCAGTAAGTCCACTTTTTTTAATTCCTGCAAAGATTTGAAGATTGTATTCTCCTTCTGCGTGAATTGGAATTTTTGCAGGTAATTCCCAAGTTCCTATGTAGCTACCATCCACATACACCCATGCATCAATAATATTATCAGAGCTAGAACCCTGTGTAGATGTGGGATTTACAAGAATATCATCCACATAAATATAAGAAGGTGTTACTTCATCTGGGTTAAAAACTTTGCAAGACGAGGCAATAAAAATACTGGCTATAAAAATAAAAAATAATTGTTTGTTCATAGAGTCAAGGGCTCAGTTTCTTAAAAGAAACCGCTAATTTAAACTAAACGGAATAATTATGGAAATCGTATGTGAACTGATTAAATAATTGGAGAAAAATTATCTGAAGTAAATTTCATTTTATCATTAATGATTGAGGCAATCCGCAATGCATTGTATCCATCTTCAACAGTTACAAGCGGAGTTTCATTGCTGTTAATTGACTTAGCAAATGATTTTAACTCATCTTTAATTGCATTGTTTTCAGTAATTTGTGGTTTGTCAAAGATGATTTCTTTCTTGCCTTTTTCTGCTCCTAAATCAAGCACTACTGAAAATGGATCGGGTTCTCCAACAACATTTTTGAGCTGAAGTACTTCAGAAGTTTTATTTGAAAAATCTATACTGATATAGGCGTTTTTTTGAAAAATTCTGGTTTTCCGCATACTTTTTATGGAAACTCGACTTGCTGTGAGGTTTGCAACACAGCCATTATCAAACTCAATTCGAGCATTTGCAATATCAGGTGTGTCGCTTACAACAGCAACTCCATTGGCACTTATTCGCTTTACATTTGATTTTACAACACTCAATATAATGTCAATATCGTGTATCATTAAATCATGAATTACTGAAACATCAGTTCCTCTAGGATTAAACTCTGCTAAACGGTGAGTTTCAACAAACATTGGGTTCTCAATTCTATCTTGTACGGATAAAAATGCAGGATTAAATCTTTCTACATGACCAATTTGCACTTTTACATTTGCCTCAGAAGACAGGCTAATCAAAGATTTTGCTTCTTCTGTTGTGTTGGTAATTGGTTTTTCGATAAAGATATGCTTAGAAGCAATAATTGCTGATTTTGCACACTCAAAGTGGGATAAAGTTGGAGTCACGATGTCCACAACATCTACTTCCTGAATTAATTCTTGAATGGAGTAAAAAGCTTTTAAATTAAACTCTTCCGCAACATTTTTGCTTACTGTAGCATCTGCATCATAGAATCCAATCAGTTCATATTCATCCAGTTGCAAAATACATTTGATGTGAATTTTGCCTAAATGACCAGCTCCTAGAACACCAATTTTCAACATATAATCTATAATTATTTATATTCAAAATTAGGTAAAATCAAAAGTAGATAGGCGAGAAGAGGTATTTCTTATTAACACTAGATTCCTAATTACTTCTTCTTTTTCTTTTTGTTCTCCTTACGGATTTTATCTCGCTTTTCTCTGTCTTTCATTTCTTGGATTAGCTCAGCCCTTGACATTGGTCTAATTTTTCCTGCTTCAATATCTTGTATAACTAGCTTAAGCATCCAGTCTTCTTTTGGGTCAAATTTATTTTTAAGATTCGTACTACCAAAAGACCAAAGGACTGAATTCCAAAAAAATGCAGTAGTTCCGTTCTTGTATTTTTTTATTAATTCATAGCAAGTAGAACCAGTTTCTCGATGTACCATTTTGGTGAGATAATCGCCACGAATGTTGGTCAAATTTTTAATTTCGTAAGAGTATTCGTCCCAAAGAGTTTTTTTAAGCTTCTTATTTTCTTTCTTCTTTTTTCTTCTTGCTTTTCTTTTTTTCTTTTTAATTGCAGCTAAATCTGCTTCATGTTTAGTAACAATAGAATCAATGATTTTTGCATAGGTATACATTCTACGAGCAAAAAACACAGTTCGGTTCCATTGCCTAGCAAAGTTAGGATCCTTATAATTAAACTCTTTGATAATAAAAACAGGAATGGTGTCCCCATCTTCAATCAAATACATTTGCCTTCTTACAGTATCTTTTTTTTGCGAAGTAGTATCTTGAGAGAAGCTAGTTAGTTCGAACAAGAAAAAACTCGTAAGCAGAATGTATTTAAATAAAAATTTCATGCTTAATAAGTTACAAAAATGATTCCAAAGTTAATTTAGAATTGTTCGGTTCTTTTTCCAGCTACTTACTTCACCTGTATTTGAGTTGGCAGAATTTGATTCTTTTTGATTTTCCAAGTGTAAAGCTGCAAAAATTGCCGCTACTTTTTCTTCCTCTTCATCATGGTTATCAAGAATTGAAGGGTCGCTAAAATGATATTTTACAAAATGTGTATCAAAGCTAGCATCTTTGAAAGCCTCATGGTTTATAGCATACCTGCAAAAATCTAAGGTAGTTTCTACTCCAGTAATTTTGTATTCGTCAATTGCTTTAGTCATTCTTTGAATTGCCTCTTCACGGTCTTTACCATGAGTTACCAATTTTGCAATCATTGGATCGTAATAAATTGGAATGTCCATTCCTTCTTCCAATCCATCATCCACACGCACTCCACTTCCTTGAGGTCTTTTATAAGTTTCTAATTTTCCAATATCTGGCAAAAAGTTGTTTCTAGGATTCTCTGCATACACTCTAACTTCTAAAGAATGTCCGTTAATTGATAAATCCTCTTGGGTAAAACTTAGCTTTTCTCCACGAGCTACCTTAATTTGCTCTTTTACTAAATCAATTCCAGTAATCATTTCACTCACTGGATGCTCCACTTGCAAACGCGTATTCATTTCTAAGAAATAGAAATTCTTATTTTCGTCCATCAAGAATTCAACCGTTCCAGCCCCATAATAATCACAACTTCTTGCAACATCACATGCAGCCTCTCCCATTCGCTTTCTCAATTCATCGGATACAGAAGCCGAAGGAGCTTCCTCAATTACTTTTTGGTGTCTTCGCTGAATAGAACATTCTCTATCAAATAAATACACTACATTTCCATGTGTATCGGCAATTAATTGTATTTCAATATGTTTTGGGCTTCCCACATATTTTTCAATAAATACTTCTCCATTTCCAAAACTAGAAATGGCCTCAGAAACTGCTCTGTCCATTTGTTCTTCAAATTCTTCTTCGTTTTCTACCACTCTCATTCCTTTTCCACCACCACCAGCAGAGGCTTTTATCAGAATAGGAAATCCAATTCCTACTGCAATTTCTTTTGCTTTAGGAATATCTGTAATCGCATGATCTGTTCCCGGAACCATAGGAATGTTATAATCTTTTACTGTGTCTTTTGCCATCAATTTATCACCCATCAACTCTATTGATTTGGGTGAAGGGCCAATGAAAGTGATTCCCGCAGCAGTTACAGCTTCTACAAACTCACTGTTTTCAGATAAAAACCCATAGCCTGGATGGATTCCATCTACGTTTAATTCTTTACAAATTTGGATAATTTTATCACCCAATAAATAACTCTCAGCACTAGGTGGAGGTCCCACACACACAGCTTCGTCAGCATATCTTACAAAAGGAGCATTTCTGTCTGCTTCTGAATAGATTGCTACTGTTTTGATATTCATTTCTTTGGCAGATCGCATAACTCTCAATGCAATTTCTCCTCGGTTGGCGATTAGTATTTTGTTCATATTCTTTTTTTGTGAAAAGTAAATATTAAAGAGTGATTAGTTGTTTACAAATGCTAAAATATAGGGTAAGGCTAAACTTTGAATTATAAATATAGCATTTAACAGAATAACTATTTGGTGCTTTTTTAATTTATAAAGATAAAAAGTGATTATAATTCCAAAACTAAGGATTAATCCAGAGTAAAATGATTCTTTAAGAGCAAATTGAATAGTGTAATTTGGAATCAAAACTGAATCTAAAATAAACTGACTTGTATAAACGTAATTGAAGAATTTCAAGAAAATAAAAACTAATCCAAGAAGCAGGGAGAAAAAAGCTAATTTTTCAAGTTTGGGATTTTCTTTATCTGATATTTCTTGGTCTATAATTTCTTCCAAATTCATTGTTGTTTTCCCTCCTTGAGGAGGGTTAGGGAGGTGATTATTTTCATCAGCTATCACCCACCTCAATCCTCCCTCAAGGGAGGAAGTTTATTGTTTTTTGCTAATCACTTTTCACTAATTACTCTTTACTAATTCCCCTCCACATACCCCTGCAAATACCCAAAATAGGAGGTAAGTTCTCCATTTTCGCAAATAGTGGCTCTTTCAATTATAGTTTCATAATCTTCTCCAATAAGGTTTGGTAAAACTTTGGTAATCAATTCATTTCCAAAATCTTCTGAAGCATCTCTTGGGAGTTCGCATGGCAAATTATCTACTGCCATTACACCAATTGCGTTTTCGTTATCAAAATCTACTTCGCTCTCTGTTTGTGGGTTGTAACCATACAAAGGCTCATCAATAGTAGAAGGGCGAATGGTAGAAGCAACTGGTCCATCAATATCACAACTAATATCAGCTACAATTTTTAAATTAAAGTCAGGGTGTTTAACATCTTCTCTTGAAAAAATGAAGGGTGCATCTGCATCCCAATAATGGCATGCAATGTACATGTCTCCCATATCAGAAAATCGCTTAAAATTAGATTCGAATAACTCAGGATTTTTGTAAAAATCTCCTTTTGTAAAGGATTGTCCGTCTTTTCGTTTGTTGTATTCTTTTACCGATAGTTGTGTGTAAATAGGTTTGTTACGAGTACTCGTCAAAAAATCCATTGGCGAAACTTCAAAAACACCTTCTACTTCGTGTAATATTTCCTCAGCTCCTTTCCCAACTCGTCCATCTCCCGAAATAATAATTTTATAATCTGAAGGAAGTTTCACTTTTTTCAATTCTTGCCTCAATTCTTTGTAATCATGGCATTGGTTGGCTGGTTTTAGCGAGTAACTTCCAGATTTCAATCCATAAGCCAAAAATGCATTGTAGGCTCCTACAATTCCTGCGTATCTTCCAAAACCTAGTATTCTTCCATTCTTTGGGTAAGTCAAAGTTTCATAATCTACCATTTTGATGTTTTTCTTTAACATCAATCTCAGTAAATCTGCATTATAGGGTTGTTCTTTTATAGTATGAGAAAAAAAGAAATAAGTTTTGTTAGAAAGTAGCTCCGATTTTTTCACCTCTTTTACTCCCAATAACACATCACAATCCGAAACATCCGAAACTACCTCAATACCCAAATTGCTGTATTCAGAATCTTTGAATGCTCTAATATCACTTGACTGAACAACTAATTTAACTTCTGGGAATAAAGCTTTTAGCTCTACACAATTGTCTGGAGATAAGGGAACTCTTTTATCTGGTGGATTTTTTGTTTCTTTTACGATTCCAATTTTCATTCTTAACATTTTATTTAGTCAAAAATAAGTAAATTTGCACTCAAATTAGAATTTTCAATGTTTAGACTTGTAATTATTTTTTTAGTGGTATTTCCTGCATCAATTTTTTCTCAAAATATGGGAAAAACTCCTATTCGTGGAGAAATTTATGGTTCAGTAATTGATTCGGCCACAAATACTCCAATGGAGTATGTAACTATTGCTGTATACAATCAAAAAGATAGTGGTTTGGTAACTGGTACTATTACCAATTTGAAAGGAAAATTTAGCATTTCTGATATTAAAGCTGGTACCTATTATGTCACAATTACTTTTGTAGGTTATCAATCCAGAAGTTTTAACAATATTACTATTTCTTCTGAAAATAAAGTACATAAAATTGGGGAGATAAAATTAGATAATTCTTTGAAATTAAAGGAGGTAGTCATCAGAGGAGATATTCCAAAAGTAACTTATGAAATTGATAAAAAAGTAATTAATGTCGAGGATATGACAACCACAATTGGGCAATCTGCGGTGGAGGTTTTACAGAATACGCCTTCTATACAAGTGGATGCTCAGGGAAATGTTACATTAAGAGGAAGTTCTAATTATCAATTACTTATAAATGGAATTCCTACGGCAATGGATGCTGCGGATGCTCTTCAATCAATACCTGCAAGTACAATTAAAAATATTGAGATTGTAACTAATCCATCTGCAAGAGAACAGGCAGAAGGGGTTGGAGGAATTATTAATATAATTACAAAAAAGAAAAAGCTTGAAGGAGCAAGTATGTTGGTGAATTTATCTGGTGGTAATTTTGAGCGATATGGAGGAGATATTGCAGTAAATTATAGTACAAAAAAACATACGTTAAATTTAAATTTAGCTTACAATCATAGAAATAACCCAAGTGATAGAACTGAAACTAGAACTTCTGATTTTGGTTCATACGAAACAAAAGTTGTAGAAACTGGTGAGGGCGCATGGAAAATGGGAGGGCCTAGATTGAGTGCTGAATGGATTTATACACCAAATCCAGCTCACATAATTACCTTAGGTTCAACTTATGGGAATAGATTAATGTCTCCTTATACCAATTCTACTTATGAGGAATTTACCAATGATTCATTGATAAGAAAATATGAAAACAAATATTACGGAGATATTAATGTAACTAGTTTTTCAAATTTTATGGCATATAGATATTTGATTGAAAGGGATGGGAGTGAATATCTAAATTTTAAGGCAATTTATAATTTGAGAAGTGTAGATGAATATTCTTACAATGATTTTTTTGATGATGATGGAGTAAAAACGGGAGGTAATTTAGCAACAGAATTTGGCCCATCAAATGTGTTGAGATTTGATGTTGATTATTTAAAAGCGCTTAAAAATAAAATGGTTTGGGAGTCAGGTATTCAAGCTCAATTTGGTATTGCCAAAGATGATAGAGATAATTTTGAGTATGATGTCGTTACTAAACAAGATGTGAGGTTGCCTTTGTTTTCAACTGATGTTCAGTACAATAGAAATATTCATGCTGCCTATAGTTTGATAAAAGGGAAAAAGAAAAAATTGGGTTATCAGTTTGGATTGAGAGCAGAGTATACTTTCAGAAAAATTGAAGCCACAAATTTTGATGCTTTTCAAGAAGTAAATAGAATTGATTTATTTCCATCGGCACATTTCTCCTACAAATTAACTGAATCACAAGAATTACTTTTCAGTTATTCCAGAAGAATTAATAGACCAAGATCTTATTATTTTGAGCCTTTCATTACATGGGTAAGTCCGTATTCTGTGCGAACAGGAAATCCTGATTTAAAACCCGAGTACATCAGTTCAATTGAGGCTAGTTGGATAAAACAATTAAAAGATAAAGGGAATTTTTCTGTGGATGTTTACACTAAAATACTGAGTAATTTAATTAACAGAATTCCTGCAATATTTGATACTAACATTATTGTTGAAGCACCTGATAATGCTGGAAATTCATTGTCGTTAGGTGTTGACCCTACTTTGGTTTATTACATCAAAGACTGGTGGAATACAAATCTTGGAGTAAGCTTATTTTATTATTCTGTGACTTCTGATGTTAATGAAATTGAAACCACGAATACCTCTTTCAATTGGAATTTGAATTGGATTAATTCCTTTACTTTTTTAAAGGATTATAAATTCCAATTAATTGCAAAATATAGAAGTAGAACTGCTACACCACTAGGATTTATGGAAGAGCAATATAGTTTTGATGCTTCTTTGCGTAAGTCTTTTTGGAAAAATAAATTAGCAGTAACTTTTCAAGTGACAGATTTTTTATCTACACGAAGAGATATAACTCTCAGCAATATCAATAATGTAGAAGTTTATTCGGTGCGAAATCCTTTTTCACCTATGTATATGGTTACTCTCTCCTTAAAATTAAATAATTATAAGAAGATGATGAGTAAAAAAACTGAACTTGATGATTTCTAAAACTTTATAGCTTAACGAGTTTAGAAACTTTTCCATCAATATTTAATAGATAAACTCCTTTTGGAAGTTCAATCGTATTGATTCTGTTTTTATTAATTATAATAGAGTTAGAATATTCTTTCCCAGAAATATCATATAGCTGGATGGTAGCTTTGTTTAAATCAGCACCTTGAATAAAAAGGAAATCATTAAAAGGATTTGGGCTTACTATTATATTAGATGTTTGATTTTTAGTTATTGATGAAAGCATAAATGAAATACATCTTGATGTGTCAATACAGCTACCTTTAGTAAATTCGACAGCGTAACTTCCTGAAGCAGAAGGAGCAAACACTGCACTTGTCTCACCAGAAATTGGTGCTAAAGAATTATTACAATCTAGCCATTGATAAGTTGCTCCAGTTGGAGTGGTTAAGATATTAGCTCCTGATATTGTTAAAGAGGTATCAATAAATGTTAGGGTAAGATTTAAAGTAACTACTGAATCACATCCAGCAGCATTGACTAAGGTATCTTTTGCAGTAGAATTACTTGCTGTGTATGTTACACCATCTATCCACCTATAACTTCCGCAAGCTGTCTGTACATCTGTTGCAGTAGTTGAAGAATTAATAGTTAAATCAAGAGTAGCTATACTGTCGTATCCTGTTAAATTAATGGTGTCTTTATCCGTATTATTACTTGATGTGTAGGTAGTTCCGTTGGTCCAAGTATAGGTGTCACAAGCAACAATTGTATCGATGGTAAAAACATCAGTTCTTAATTCGGTAAAAGACAATGAGGTGGAACTTGAAGGAGTATCACCACTAGTTCCACTATTATTATTGGCTGCTAAACCAGCAGAATATACAGTTACAGTTCCAGTTCCTGCGGAAGGTGCAGTCCAAGTCGCAGAGAAAGTTCTACTTGTAGTAGATGTTGCTGGAGAACTGTGTTCTAAATATTGTCTTCCACCGGCTGTAGATAATGCAGAAATTCCTGTTGCTCCAGACAAAGTTCCTGCTTGAGCATTGGTACTAGTTAAAACAACACCTTGAACAGCTCTTCTATTTCCAGAAGTTCCACTTACTGTGAGCTCTAGTGTGTAAACCGAATCAGCCATATATTGCGTTACAGAAGTTCCCGCAGAGTTTTTTAACCCAATACTTACAGTAGTTGTGCCAGATCCTCCCGAATGACAACCTCCACAGTTTGAGCTAGATAATGGACTTCCAGTTCTATCTTGTCCAAGAATTGCTGCAACACCACCGCTTCTTGGTGGAACATCCAAATCATCATCAATTAAATGAGATGTTTTTTCTGCTTTGAAAGAGAAAAAAAGTATAGTAAATAGACTAATTGCCGATAGAAATAGAGTAGTTTTTAGGTTTTTCATAGTGATTTACAGCTTGTACAAGTACAAGTTAATCAATAAATCTGTTTAAGAAGGTAAATAATTTAGAAATTTGAATTTTAGCTATATCAAATTTCAATGTATTATTATTCAATTTCTTTTTAAAATATAATCAGCAAAATAAGCTTTAGAGTCTAAAATTTTATTTTCAACATTAAAATCAGTGTGTTTAGTTATTTTATTTATTATATCATCATTATATTTCCTTGAAATTTCAGTGTGAATTTTCTCTCCTTCCTTAAATTCAAAAGACTGATTTATGCTTTTTATATCTACTTTTTGATTAGCAGTTGAAACAATATAACTTTTTGCAATTCCCTCTTCCTCATTGTATTCTGGCAAGTGTTTGTATAAATTCCTATCAAAATTACCTCCTAATTCTTTATTGATTCGGGTTAATAAGTTGAGATTGAATTTAGCTGTAATTCCTTGTTTGTCATTATAAGCTGGCAAAACTATTTCACGGGATTTAATCAAATCTACCCCTAACAGTAATCGATCATTTTTATCTAAGTTTCCTCCTAATTCATAGAGAAATTTTGCTGATAAATCATCTGTCAAATTTCCAATATTAGAACCCAAAAAAAGTACTATTTTTTTTACTCCACCTTCCTTAAAGGAAGATAATACTTCAAAATAATCTCCTTGTTTTTGGTTTACTTTTAAATTCGGTAATTCGGTATTTAAAGAAGTCTCTAATTTATCAAGGGTATGTTGAGAAATATCAATGGGAATGTATTCAAAATTGAAGTTTTGAATTACCAATTCTTTTAACAGCTCCTTTGTTTTTGTTCCGTCACCAGCGCCTAATTCAATCAATTGGAATTTTTCATTTTTGTTAATTTCAAAAGAATCAATTAGATCTTGCGTTTTTTTGCTAAATATTTCAAACTCAGCCCGAGTAAGGTAATACTCTGGCATATTCATTATTTCAACAAATAATTCATCACCTACTTTGTCGTAGAAGTACTTGGAAGATAGAAACTTGGGGCTTGAATTCAAGCCCTCAAGCACATCTTTTTTAAATTGTTCTGTCATTTAGTTTAAAATTTCCCAGTGTTTTCCCATTCACTTCTTGGAGGTATTGGTTCCATGTTATCCCAATGTTCAACAATTTTACCATTTTCTATTCTGAAAATATCGAAAACCGCTAATTCATTTCCATCTAGAGTCGCTTTTGAGTAACTAACAACATGATCTCCTTGCCCCATGACATGGAAAATAAAATCGTAATTAAAATCTTGATTTGCTAAAAATTGTTTCACAGCATCAATCCCATTTGGCACATGCGGATTCCTATTAATGTATTTTTCAGTCGAGATGTATTTTTCTACAGCATCATGATTTTTATTTTGAAAAACATCTACAAAAAAGCTTCTAATTAGTGCTTTATTCTCTTCAGTTTTGTCCAAATCTTTTATTTCGAAATCTCCTAATACTTGATCAGTACCGCCCATGTTTTTACTTGGATCTTGGTAAGGTGCAATTACATCCCAATGCTCTATTAATTTGTCATTTTCATCTGTATCAAACATATCGGTAGTTATCCACTTTGCCTCTCCGTTATCAATATCTTGATATACATGAACAAAAACATAGCTTCCGTCTTCAATGGCACGAACAACACGGATATCTCTATCGTTAGTTCTCTCCAAAAATCCTTTAAAAAAATCTTTAAATCCCTGAGCACCATCTTTTACTCCAGTACTGTGCTGCGTATATCTATCACCCGAATAGGTGTCAACTACGTCCATATTTCCATCCTTGATTCCTTCTAGATAGAGTTTCTTTGCATTTTCTAATTTTTCACTCATAATAATTATTGTTTTTTTTTGGTTATTTTTCTATTAACTTTTGTTCACTTACATGATGAACTATTTCATCAAATTTTAGTTTCAATCCATATTTTTCAATTCCATCTCTTAAAATAGGTTCAATCTCCTCTCGGTATTTTTTCAATTGAGAAGCTTTGTAAACCTCCTGAATCTCATTGCTTTCGGTTTTTATTACCTCATTCATTCGAGGTCTTACATATTTTGGAAGATTGAGGTATTCGATTTTTATATCTTTTGTTCCAGCTTTTCTTATTTCTGAGAATAATTCATCTATCATCTTAGGTTTTAACTTCATGTGTGGTAAAAAAGGACCTACAAATGCGTAAGTTTTTATTCCTGCATCATTCAGTTTTTTTAATGTTTTAATTCTAGTTTGTGCAGAAGGTGCTCTTATCTCTAAAAATCTACTTAAATTATCATCAGAAGTTGTGATACTTAACCCGACTTCTACATTTTCAATTTTTTTTAAAACATCCAAATCTTTTAATACCATAGGTGATTTGGTTAAAATACCTACTCTTCCTTGGTAATTGTTTTTTGCAAAAACTTCAAGAATACCTCTAGTTAATCTATACTTTTTTTCAATTCCTTGATATGGATCTGTCACAGTACTTAACACTATTCTAGGATGTGGAGATTTTTTCATTAACCTTTTGATGTCTTTTTCCATCAGTTCTACGGCATTAGTTTTTACATAAACATAATTTCCCCAGTTTTGATTTGATTCACCTACAAATCTCCCCATAAAAGTTGCAAAACAGTACATGCAACCAAATTGGCATCCTGTATATGGATTTATTACATAATCTGCACTAGGAACTTGTGTGTTTCCTATGATTGATTTGGCTTCTATTTCTGTTACTTTAAATTTCATTTTCTTCTTCTTTATGTTGTAGAATCATTTGTTCTAGACTCAAATGAGGTGCTCCAGTAATTTTTTCAAAATCAGATTTCATATCGAAATTTCCATTTCTAATGTTTTCATATATGCTGCCAATTATAAAACCCAAAAAATCACCCAAATCCTTTTTTCTGTCTTTCAGGTAGTCATTTACAGATATTGAGTTATATACTAAATTTGTTTTATAAACTTTATTAATTGAGTTTGCCAATTCCTTTTGAGTTACCAGTTTTCCAAGTAAATTATAAATCTCACCATTATGTTTTTTATGCAATGCCATTTCTACATAGGCTTTTGCTAATTCTGATCTACTAGTGTATCCACATTTTCCATCATTTGCAGAATTAATAATTCCTCCTTCTTTAATATATGTGTTAATATATTCTAAATCAGGCTCTATGTATAAACTGTTTCTTCCAATACTCCATTCCATCCCAGAACTTGAGACATCCAATTCAGTTTTTCGATTGCTTTCTAGTATTGGCTTGAAAGAAGTGTTTTTTAAATCTCCAATAACACTTGTAAATACAATTTTATTGACTTTATTTTCCTTAGAAGCCTCTATTATATTGTAGTGTTGTTTTGCCCTAAGAATAGGTTCATCCATTCCAGAAATTAAGATAAGAGTATCAATTCCTTTCAATGCTAGCTTAAAGTCTGAATAAGAGTTATAATCTCCTTTTCTAATCTCAACACCTAAATACTCTGCTTTCTCTGGACTACGAGCAATACCAATTACATTTTCCTTTCCAATCTTCTTTACAAGAAGTTTAATTATTTGGCTCCCTAATTTGCCGTTTGCTAGAGTTACTGCAATCTTGCCCATTACTTTATTAACATAAAAAGTAAAACACAAGATGAAATTCCTAAAATTAAAGCTGGAGCTAATGTCTTCATATCATGTTTTACTTTAATATGATTATAAACTGCCCCTATCATTAAAATTATTAATCCAATTGTTGCGTAAATTTTTAGTGCTGGTAAAAATACAAGAGCTATAGCTCCTAATACTTCAAGTCCACCAACAATTTGAACCATAAAATCTGGCAAACCAAATTCCTTGAATTGATCAACCATTGGTTTTGCTCTAAATACTTTTACTCCACCAGCTAATAAAAAAACTACAGCTAATATATATGTGAATATTTCCATTTTTAATTTTTTATAATAGTCAGGCTATAAAATAACCTGACTACTAAGTTTTTATTTTTTAAAATTTTCCGTTTTCGTTTTTCCAATCTTCTTTTGCTGGAATTGTTGCGATTACATCCCAGTGTTCAGCTACTTTACCATTTTCTACTCTAAAAAGGTCATAAAAAGCAGTTGGTTTACCACCAAATGTTCCTTCGCTCATTGTTAATACAAAATTTCCTTGACCAAGTATTTTGTGAGTTTTTTCATAAACCATAAATATCCCTTGTTCTGCCATTGCTTTTACTGCAGCACCAAAACCAGAAACCCCATCTGGAACTTGTGTATTGTGTTGGATATAGTTGTCTCCGTCAAAGAATCTTGCTGATTGATCGTATTTTTGACCTATAAGTATTGTATTTACAAAATTTTGAATTAAAGCTTTGTTTTCAGCAGTCTTATCAAGATTAGTAACTTCAGTTACTCCATCAATTTGGGTATGACCTCCAGGGTTTGGTTTATCTGATTTAGCAGTTAAATTATCCCAATGTTCAACTATTAATCCGTTTTCAAAACGAAATACATCAAATCCGATTTTTGGACCATAAAAATCATAATCTGTTTGGGTAAAGACATAATCACCATCACTATAAGACCTTATAACATTAACTTTAAAACCACTCTCAGGAGCATTTTGTAAAACTGCTCCAAATCCTGCCAATCCATCTGCTATACCTAAGTTATGTTGTATGTACTTATTTGGATTAATATACCCAACAGGAGCTTTTTCACCGGTTTGTATACTTGTTAACAAGGCTACCGCCTTTTCTTGGTTTGATTTTTTTACTTCAACCACTTCTTTTGGAGTTGAGTCAATTTTTGTGTTTGTTTCTGGATTTGTAGAGCATGCAATTAAAAGCGATAAACTCATTCCACTTAGCATAATAAATTTCATTTTTTTCATCTTTGTTTTTTTGTTTGATTTTTGTATTACAAAGGTGAATAAGAATGAAATTCTACAAAAGGTGAATTATAATAAATTACTTTTAAAAATGGTTAATGTGTTAAAAAAAATCTATTTTGAAATATTTCCTTTAAACAACTTTGGAGTTTCTCCTGTTCTTGATTTAAAAAACTTGGTAAAATTGGAAGGTTCTTCAAAACCCAACCCATAAGAGACTTCACTCGTGTTATTTGTAGGGTCAGAAAGTAAACGTTTTGCATTTATTATTATAATATCATCAATAAATGCTTTTACACTTTTTTTGGTATATGTTTTACAAATAGAATTAAGGTGATAATAGGATAGATTTAGCATCTGGCAGTAATCTTTCGCATTTCTTGTGTGAGAAATATTTTGATCCAATAGTTTTTGAAATTCAATAAACAACTGTTTTGTATTAAAATCTTCATCCAAGTTTTCTTCATCCGGTTGGATCTTTAATATTAAGGATCTTACTAAACACTGTAATATTTCTTCTTTTGAAGTTGAAATGTTCTTGTATTCGTTGTCCAAAAGTGAGAAAAGTAAAGAATAGGATTCTTCATTATTAGTTTCTAAGATTGGATGGTATAAATTGGAATTATATGGATAAGAATAGGATAAGTCTTCAAATTGCAATTGATTTCTGAATAAGAAATGTTCTGTAAAAAAAATTATAAACCCTTTGCAGTTATTTTTTATATCCCAGGCATGAACTTGATTTTTACCAATAAATATCAGATTGGAAGCCTTGAAACTATAGGGTTTAAAATCTATATGATGCTTTCCTGAATTAGAGGTAATGAAAATAACCGCATAAAAATTAATAATATGAGGTTTACTTCTTTGATTTTCATCAACTGAATCAAAGAAATCACTTATTGAAACTATCTCAAAACCAAGCTTTAAAGCATCTTCTCTAAAATTATATTCAGGTAAATTTTCATTTTTCATCTTCAATAATTATTTCACAAGTCTTATCCCAGTAAATTGCCATTGATAATGAGGATGAAAAAAGTTTCGATATGTTGGTCTAGAATGCCCTTCAGCAGTTGCAACTGAGCCTCCTCTTAGTACCATTTGATTTACCATAAACTTTCCATTGTATTCACCTACAGCTCCTTCATCTGTTTTAAAGTTAGGGTAGGGAAGGTAAGCCGAAATCGTCCATTCCCACCTTTCACCCCAGTTTAATTGCTTGTTGGCAACTTCCCATTCAAATTCGGTAGGTAATCGCATTTTTTTCCAATTAGCAAAAGCGTTTGCTTCATAATACGAAATATGACTTAAAATAGCTTGTGGATTAATCTCTTCTAACCCACTTAAAGTAAAATAGTGCCATTTTTCATTTTCTTTTTTCCAATATAATGGATGTTGAATTTTGTTTGTGTTTACCCAACTCCAGCCTTCGTCCAGCCAATATTTAAAATTTGTATAGCCACCTGCTTCAATAAATTCAATATATTCTCCATTGGTAACTAATGAGTTGGAAATTTCAAATTCATGTAAAAACACTTTATGTCTGCCTTTCTCATTATCAAAATGAAAACCATCACCTTTATAACCAATTTCATAAATTCCTTCCGGAATTTTAATAGAACCATCATCAATATTCAGTGAATTAACCAAGCTTCCATTTTCTTTATAAATGGGACTAATCGGATTTTGAGCCAATAAATACTTCAAATCGGTGATTAGTAGTTCCTGATGTTGTTGCTCATGATTGATACCAAGCTCTGTTAACTTAAAGATTTCAGAATTATCTTTTTTCTTTAATAACTCACTCATTTTTTTAGTCACATAAGATCTGTATTGGTATACTTCTTCAACACTTGGTCGGGTAATAATTCCTCTATCACCTCGGTCTGTCCGTTCTCCAACAGAATTATAATAACTATTGAATAAGAACCCAAAACGAGGATGATATTCTTGATAAGAAGAATCAAATTTTTTCAAAATCATTTCCTCAAAAAACCATGTAGTATGTGCCAAGTGCCATTTTGGAGGACTCGCAAATACTGCAGGCTGAGGAACATAATCTTCCGTTTTTAAAGGATAACAAATTTTTTCAGTTCTTTCTCTAGTAATTGTAAATAAATTAACTAATTTTTCCATTATTGAACAGTTACTCCTTTCCAAAATGCTACATAGCCTTTAATATTTTTGGCAAGTTCAGAAGCTTCTGGATAATACCAAGCAGCGTCCTTATTAGTTTTGCCATCTACTTCCAAATCATAATAGGAAGCCACCCCTTTCCAGGGACAATTAGAATGCAAGTCACTTGGTTTAAAAAATTCTTTTTTGATAGCGGAAGGAGGAAAATAATGATTTCCTTCTATTTGAATAGTTTCATCGCTTTCGGCTATTACGGTGCCGTTCCATCTTGCTTTTTTCATTGTGTTATTTTTAATTCAGTTTGTATAATGGGTAAAGTATGAAGAGTTTTGTGAACTGGACATTTGTCGGCTATTTCTACTAATCTTTTTTTCTGAGTTTCGTCTAAATCGCCATACAATTCTATTTCTTTTCTAAATACATCCACTTTATTTAAGTTAGTTTCTTCACTATTATATCCATCAAACTCTCTTTCGTATTCTTTGCTGTGATTTATATGAACAATTACTTTAGTAAGATTCCATTTTTTTCTATCCGCGTACATTCTTAGGGTCATTACTGTGCAAGCTCCTAGTCCCGAAGATACATATTCATAAGGAGAGGGTCCAAAATCATTCCCGCCAACAGATTCGGGTTCATCAGCGGTAAGCGAATGGTTACCTACTTTTATTTCACTCGTAAAACCTGTGTTACCAATACTTACAGCCACTTGGTGTTGTGTAGTGATTTTTTCTTTTTGTGGCATTTCAATGTATCTATCTACCCAACCTGCAATTACACCGCCTACATATTTAGAATCTTTTGTTCTTGTCATCAAGTGGTCTGCTCCATCAATAGAGATAAAACTTTTTGGGTGATGAGCATAGTGATATAATTCTTTTGCATTTTGAATTCCCACAGTTTCGTCCTGTGGAGAATGAATAATTAGTATAGGTTTTCTGAGAGATTTAATGCAAGTCTCCATGGATTTTGACTCAATATCTTCAATAAATTTATTACTAATGTTAAAGGGTCTTCCTCCAATATTTACTTCCGAAACTCCTTCTGTTTTTATAGAATCAAGATTTGAACTAAATAAATGTTGCACATGCTCAGGAGAGGAGGGAGCACCAATTGTGGCAACAGCTTTTATAGAATCAATTTTTTTTGCTGCAAAAATAACAGCTGCTCCACCCAAAGAATGCCCTATCAAAATTGGGGGTGATTGATATTGATTTGTCAAAAAATCAGCGGCTGCTACTAAATCTTCAATATTTGATGAAAAATTAGTATCAACAAAATCTCCTTCGCTCTCTCCCAGTCCTGTAAAATCAAATCGTAAGACTGCAATTCCTTGTTTGTTCATTGCTCTTGAAATATTACGAATTGCTGATAAGTTTTTGTTGCAAGTAAAGCAATGGGCAAAAATAGCAAAATTATGAGGCTCTTGATTATCAGGAAGTTCAAGTCTCGCTGAGAGTGTTTGCCCGTTAAAATTTGGAAAAGTTACTTTTTGAATGCTCATAATTAAATGTAAGAATGATTCGTTAATAGTTCAACTATTAAGAATAGAAAATCTTACAAATAATGAGAGTTAATTTACTTTTTCTTCCATCTCTTGTAAGTTGTTGATTTTATAAACTTCTCAAATTCATTTTCTACTCCATATTCTGTAGATTCTAAATAATCAGATAATTCATATTTTTGATAATCAAGAGATTGTAATTTATTTAATACCTCTACTATTTCTTTGTACTCATTATTCTCTGCCAAACAAGCCATATATACAAAATAGGGAGTATGGAAATCTGAATAATTTTCTATCATATATCTGTAATTTTTCTTAGCAGATAATAAATCACCCTTTGTATAATTAATATTACCAATTAAATACTCTAAAAAATCATCTTTTGTTTCTGATTTTAAGTTATTTACAGCCTCTAATGATTTTTGATAATCTTCTTTTAATAAATAGTAATCAATATAATTGAAGGATAATGTATTGTCATTAGGATGTTTTGCCATGAGCTCTTTCATAGATTTTTGGTACAAATCATCGTCATACATTCGAGCTACTTGTCCTTTCATTATTAGCACAAATTTTTCGTCTTTCATATCGCTAGTCATTGAGCTATAGGTGTTGTAAGCATCTCTATATTGACCGGATCTTAGCAGACGGCTAGCCTTAATTACTTTGTTAAAATCTTGTTTTTTCTCAGGATTTAATATCGCCAACAACTTATTTGAAGGCATTCCTGCCAACATCAGTCTTTGCATTGTTTGACTAATGTTTTCTCCTGTAAGATAAATGTACATGTCGTTAAACATCATTTCATCTCCATTCATTGATACTCGGTAATCATGGTAATTTACTCCATTTTCATCAGAAAAAAGTCTGAATAACATGAAGTAAGCGTTCTTAGCAGTATCGTATCTATAATTAACAAAATCATATAGTGAACCATTATTTACTTGCGTTATTATTTCTCTGGGAAAATTAGATATTCCTTTTTTTAACCCCTTATCAAAGTCTACTCTTTTTCTACCTGATAGACCCATTGAATTAGATAGCTTATTTCCAAAATAATCTAAATCAAATTTGGATAAATAACCTTCTGCACTTCCGTCATTTATAGCACTGCTTATTAATTCACCAAGCTCTTCTACTTTTTTATTGTTTTCATCACTTTCGGTTTTTATTTCTTTGCTCGCATTAATAAAGTTTTCATTAATGGGATTGCTTGTAGTTTCAGAGCAACTAAACAGAGTAATGCTGCAAATAATGATAAGTAGTTTTGTTGTATTTGATTTCATAAAAAAAATAATATTTCAATTTGAATAAAAAAAAACCAGCATCTCTTTTTGAAAATGCTGGTTAAAAAATGGTGGAGTCGGGGAGATTCGAACTCCCGTCCAAACAAGGAATAGTCGTGCCTTCTACATGTTTATCTCACAATTAATTTTCGATAAGTAGCTGACCATGAGCAATCCACTACAAACTTATTCTTTTTAGTTTCGCACATCCATCAAGACTCTAGGTGCACTAGTTTAACAAACTTGATACCCAATTGCAATGAACAGTTAAACGGGAATTCATTACTGGGCAGTTAGTCGGTCCACTATTGTGAAGCGATTAAGATGATAAGACTCGGTCTTACTATGCAGCTAACGCGTAGTTGTTGTTTCCAATTATAGGAAATATACATTTTGATTTAAGGAGCTAACATACAATACTCCACATGCTTACAGGACTGATTCATCTCGCTGTCAAATCCAGTCGACCCCAAAGAACTTCTACAAATGTAATAAATGATTATTAAAACTACTGCTTGAGCCCCCAATATAAACTATATAAAATAATTGAAGAGGTAATAGTTCCTTTTACTATAAAAAAGATAATGGTTGCCCATCCTAGTTTTTTCAAATTTTTCTTTTCAATTTTCAAAATCAATCTATTTTATTTGTCTTTTATTATGAAATGTATACAACTTGTGTAATTTTGATAACAAATTTAATCCGAATAGATTCTAAAATCTATGATTTAGGTCATACACATCAAAGCGAACAATTATATGTCATTTTTATCCGAATTTTTTAAAAACAAATCAGAGATTGGAGCTGTAGCACCAAGTAGCAAGTTTTTGGGAAAAAAAATGTACGGTGGAATTGATTTTTCTGAGGTTAAATGTATAGTGGAATTTGGTCCTGGTACAGGAGTTTTTACCAAGGAGATTTTGAAAAGAATGAACCCTGATGCTTGCATGATTATTTTTGAAACGAATCCAAGTTTTTATCAGAAATTGAAAGAAGAAATCAAGGATGATCGAGCAGTAATTCTTAATGAAAGTGCCGAAAAAATAGGGGAATACCTGGCTATTGAAAATCAAGAAAAGGCAGATTATATTATTTCTTCGTTGCCACTAACGGTTTTTCCAAAAGAGCTAAAAGAAAACATCTTGAAAGGAGCTGTAGACCATTTAAGCGAGAAAGGGCAGTATATTCAATTTCAATATTCATTGAATGCACATAAGCTGTTGAAAGAGAAATTTAATACGGTTAAATTAGCTTTTTCATTGATTAATATGCCTCCGGCATTTGTTTATAAGTGTTCTTTGTAAATTTCATTTAAAAAAATCTTTTCCAGAAGTTTATTTTTTTCGCTTTTATTTCTTTATCCCATGCCCATGAATGGGTAGTAGTTTCATTAGCATAAAATCCTTCAAAATTGGTTTCTATATTTAATTTATCAATATTATTGTAATCGAATGCAATAAAAAAGAAAAAGTAATCCCAATCTATGCTAAAAAGTATCTCTCTGTTTTTTGAGTAAATGAAGAAATCATTTGTATCAATTGAATTTGCAAATTCCTTAAAACTAGTTTCAGCAAGATTTAATTCTTTTTGGTTTTCATAATGTTCATCTTTTATAGTTACATAGGTTATTTTATTAAAATTTAATACATCAAAAATATTTTTCTTTGTAAAGATTTCGAACATTCCTTCTGAAGGATCCCAAATATCATTTTTTATAGTGTACTCATTTAAAATTTTAAGTAAATCTTGTCTTTCATCATTCTTTTTTAGACCACCTATTGATGTAATAAGTGCTTTATTTACATCTCTAAAGTCCTTTAAACTAGTGTTTTTTATAATTTCTTTCCAATAAATTATATGTCCATTTTCTAAAATTATTTCATCTTCAGGAATACTTCCTTTTAGAGAATAATTGTTCACTTTATAAAAAGGATTTAATCCAACATAAACAGTATTAAAGCAATTAGCATAGTGCTTAATTACTGAATTATTATATTTAGGATATAGGTTATTGTCTTTAAAAATGTCCATTCTTTACCATTTTAATTTACCACCTCACCCCAATCTTTCCAGTAGATTTTCTACTTGCCAATAAATCATGAGCTTTGGTAACATCCTTCACCGAAAATTCTCCGCCAGATATGGGTTTTATTGATGGATTATCTTTGATGAGTTTAATGACTTCCCTCATGCAATGGCTTACCACTTCTGGTTTTACATCCCCAACCGAAAGCATATTTACTCCAATAATTCCTGAAGATTTTCCGAGTAATTTTAATGGCTTTACTTTTTTAGTTTTTCTAAGTAACCCTAGCAAAGTAAATAAATTGGGTTTTTTTCCAGAAATACTTGCCGCTCCATAATTCACTAATCTTCCTCCCACAGACAAAATCCTAAAGTCTTCTTTAATGGATTCGCCCCCAATAGAATTAAAAATCACATCTGCTTTTTTGCCTTTTGATTTCTCTAAAAATTGGTCTTGGTATTTAGAAGTAGTAAGGTTAATTGGAAAATCTACTCCATTTTTTTTCAAATAATCAAACTTGGCCTCAGAACTAGTTAATCCATACACTTCGCATCCTTTTGACTTGGCAATTTGAGTAAGAGCTGTTCCCACACCCCCTGCCGCTGCGTGTATTAATACTTTATCTCCAGCATGTAAATTTGTAACATATTGGCTTGCATAATATGCGGTACAGTATTGTGTAGCAATTGCTGTAGCTTCAGCAATACTCCAATCAGCTGGAACTTCGGCAATGGCAGTTACTTTGGTTTTTGCAAATTCTGCATAACCATCAAATCTTGTTAACCCAACAACTCGTTTTCCAATCCAATGTTTATTTTCCTCATCAGCCACTTCTGTAACTTTTCCAACCACATCATACCCCAACACACAAGGTAATGGTGGAGCTCCTTTGTATAAACCTTGTCGTGCCATTACATCTGCATAATTTAATCCAAAGCCTTCACAATCAATCAATACTTCTCCATTTTCGATAATTGGTTTGTCAATTTCTCTGATTTCGAAATTTTCAATGGATTTACCGTATTTTGTTAAAAAAACTGCTTTCATTTTAGTTGAATTTAATTGCTTTTACGGGAGTTATTTTGGCAATAAACAAAGAGGTGATTATCAATATTAAAATTCCAAATACAAAAGTTACCAAGTTGATTAAAATGAATTCTCCCCATTCAAATCCTAATGGAACTTTGGATAAATAATATTTGTCTTGTGGTAAAGTGATGAAACCAAAAGTTTTTTGTAAAAAAATGAAAATTAATGCAATCCCATTCCCGATTAACATTCCTTTGAGCAGAATATGCAATCCTAATCGCACAAAAATTTCTTGAATTACTCGGTTAGTTGATCCAAAAGATTTCATAATTCCAATCATGCTTATTTTTTCTACAATTATTACTAATAGAAGAGAAATAATGTTGATTACTGCTACCATTATCATCAAAATAATAATGATAATTGCATTTGTATCCAACACATTTAACCAACCAAAAATTTCACTTTCCAAATCTGTGATTTTTGAAATTTTAAGAAATGGACTAGTTTGTTGACTAATGCTAATTTCTTGATTTTCTAGTTCATTAAAGTCATTAATAAAAATTTCAAAACCACCCACATAATTTTTCATACTCCCTCCACTGGTATGCAATGTGGTGGTGATTTCGCCATTAGACCCTATATATTTTCTAGTAGAATCATTAATTGATTCGTATTCAAATTCCAAATCTGCAGTCACACAATTTCCATCAGTTGAATTTACGTTAATTTCTAACCAAGCAGTATCTGGAATTGATAAAGCTTCACTTTTTAGCGTAATTGTATTTAAACTAAAATCGGTGCTAATTACTTGAATTGTAGTGTCCTTAGTTGCACAAAAGCTAATTGTATTATAGTTTGAAAAGGGTCTTGAACCAAATTTGTATTGATAATTTTCATTTCCTCCAATGGTGTTAGCAGAAATAACTATTTTATTATTCTTAGGAGTTAACTCCAAAAACAATGAGGTTTCAATTCCCCAGCCATTGAGTTTCTGGATGTGTTTAATGTCTGCAAATACAAATTGATTATCAAACTCTTCTAGTCCAGTTTCATAGATTCCACTGATTACAAATGGACGAATAATTGGTTTTTTACCATTAAAAAAATACCCTCTAATTTTGTTATTTATCTTTAGTTTAAGTCTATCAGCTAAATAGGTTGAAATAAGAATACTATCGTTAGTTTCATTATCATTAATCCGAAAAAAACTCCCTTCAACTATTTTATCTTCAATATTTTGCCAATTAAAATCGGAGTTTACTCCTTTAAAAATAATTCCTTCAATATCCCTGTTAATTTTGGTTTCATTTTCGTATTCAACTGTATCTGGATTTGATTGGATAATTCCTCCTTTGGTTGCAAAAGTCTGAATATGCTTTATTTCAGGGTCATTTTTTAAATTAGAATAAAACTCTTGATTTTTTTTAATAGGAGTAGTTTCTAAGCTAAAATTAGTTCCACCCTCAGTAATTTGAATGTGTGAAGAAAAATTAACTACCTTATTTTTTATCTCTCTCTGGAACCCACGAACTACTGATATAGCGATAAGCATAACTAGCATACTTATTGCAATACTCACAATTGCTACCTTAATTATGGGTTTAGAAAATTTATTTCCTGAGCTCAGTTCTTTTCTAAGTTTATTTGAAATAAATTTGCTGGTCAAGATTAAGTGTTTTAATATTATAGACTGCTAAAATTACACAAATTATGAAGAAAGCCACAATCCTATTTTTGTCTTTTTGTTTTTGTTTCGGAATTAACTCCATTTCCCAAGATATGTTGTTTTCTGTGAATTATGATACCACTATAATTACAGGAGCTGAAAGAACAGAAATTTATGTTAACTCACTTAAAAACAAAAGGGTAGGAATAGTTGCTAACCAAACTACGGTAATTGGTAAAACTCATTTGGTAGATTCTCTATTAAGTTTAGGAATTGAGGTAAAAAAAGTATTTTCTCCAGAACATGGATTTAGAGGAACAGCTTCGGCAGGAGAACATGTAAAATCATCCAAAGACATTAAAACTGGATTGCCTATTGTTTCTTTGTATGGTAAAAATAAAAAACCAACCAAGGAACAAATTAGTGATTTGGATGTTATCATTTTTGATATTCAAGATGTAGGGGCGAGGTTCTATACCTACATTTCTACATTACATTATGTAATGGAAGCTGCTGCTGAAAATGGTAAAAAGATACTCGTTTTTGATAGACCAAACCCAAATGGTTTTTATGTAGACGGACCAGTTTTAAATCCTAAGTTTGAGTCTTTTGTTGGTAAACACAAAATACCTGTGGTTCATGGACTTACGGTAGGTGAGTTGGCAAAAATGATAAACGGAGAAGGTTGGTTAAAAAACGGAATTAAATGTGAATTAGAAGTTGTAAAAAGTCTTAATTATGAGCATACAGATTTTTACAAATTACCTGTAGCTCCATCGCCCAATTTACCCAATATGTCTTCGGTGTATTTATACCCATCTATATGTTTTTTTGAAGGAACTTCTGTAAGTGTAGGAAGAGGAACAGATTTACCGTTTCAAGTAATAGGTTCACCTTTTATAGATTCCACTGAATTTTCTTTTATTCCAGCTCCAAATGGCGGTTCTAAAAGTCCTAAACACAAAGGAAAGACTTGTCATGGTTACAATTTGAGTATGTTTGGATTGTTGTATATCAGAAACACAAAACAATTGTATTTGCATTGGTTGGTAGGCATGAACGAGAAAACAAATGGTAAGTTTATTACTCGTGCTTCCTTTTTTGATTTGCTTGCTGGAACAGATTCTATGAGAAAGCAAATAGAAGCACAAAAATCAATTGAGGAAATTAGATTGTCTTGGCAAAACGACCTGGAAACCTATAAAATAATGAGAAAGAAGTATTTGTTGTATGCTGATTTTGAGTAGGTTTTATATTTTTTTCAATGTCATTCCCATTTTCATGGGAATGACAGGTGAAATACTATAAAACAATTTGTCATATCGAGTGATTTCGATTTTTTATCGAAATTGTGTCGAGATGTGGCTTTGCTCTAAAAAACAATCGGTGGAATCTTCAATTTATTAATGTACTCAGGCTTATTAGCAGTCAAATACTGAACTACTTTATGGGTTCCAATCAAGTAATGATTTACTTCAGATACATGTCTTTCCAATGAATCAATGTTACGTTCATCCACAAAGAAAATTTGCCTCAACTGTTTGGTTGAAGAAAATATTCCTCCCGCTTTTTCTTCTTTTTCACCCACAGAATTTACAATTTCCGAAGTATAGAAAAATGCGTAATCTTCATCACTCATTTTTTCTTGTACAATCTTACTTATTTCATGATTTTCTTTAGAATATTTACAATAAATAGGACCAATGTCAATTCGCTTAAGTATCTTAGGTTTAATCGATTCCGCAGCATTATCAATTTCTGTAGCTATTACCTTTAAGGGCGAAGAATTATGCGAATGTTTTTTGATTATATCCTCAAAAGCGGCCAACCCTTCTTTCTGTAAATTGATGGTATTATTAGTGAATTCAAACGCTAAAATATAGATAAAAGGACGGTTAGTCATACTATCATAACTAGCCCAGTTGTAGAGATATTTTTTCTGTCCTTTTTTGTTTTTACCAATCTCGTGCATGCTCCCAGGATTGTACAATCCCATGTGAGGTTCGTTCTGGAGAGCTTCGTGATACGTTATTTTTCCTAATTTTTTTAATAGATGTAAAGGTTGTGCTTTTCGCTCAAACATATAATCCAAAACCTCTTGCTTCAAAGAATCTTTAGAAGCTAGTTTGCTCAAAACAGTTTTAGCTTTCTCTTTTTCGCTATCCAATTTTCTTAATTCTAGATAATTAGGGAAGCTAGAATCAGTAAGATCAATAGCCATTTTATTATCCGAATCAAATAGATATTTCAATCTCAGTATCTCAACTGTGTTTAAGTATTTCTGAAGAAAATCTTTGAGAATAGCAATTTCAATAGGATTATCAGCCGAACGAGATTTTAAGGATTCAATTAATCGATTAAAGGCATTTTTTATAAAATCGAAATATTCAATGTATTGGTCAGTCGTTTCAAACCGAACGCTGTCCAGTTCCCCAAAATTATCGATGATGTCTATGGTTTTCACTTTGTAAAGATATTAGATTCTCAGATAATAGATGTTAGATTTTAGAACAAAGATTTTAATATCCTCTTAACACATAATTTTCCTTTCCTTTCCTCTTTCTTATGTAGAATCTTCTTTGTTTTTTTAAACTCATATTCTCAAATAATCGATTCATTATTATTTCATTTAAACTTCGGGAATTTTCTTGCGTAAAATAATAAAAGGAATTAGTAAAAGAATAACCTTTACCTTGAAGATTAGAGGTATTGGTTAGGATTGTTTTACTTAATTCTCCACTAAAATCATCATATATATTTAAGGTAATAAAATAATCATAAAGACCATTCTTGTTAAATATGAGTTTACCATGAGAATCATAAAAGTTTTGATTTAGATTATATAGTGAAACCACATTAGTATATTTATTTCTATGGTAATGACGTTCACTCAATATTTTATCACCGACTAAAGTTACATCATATTTTAAATAATAACCGTTTGAATCTAAATGGTCTTTTTGATACCCGGAATAAAACAAAGTGTCTTTTACAAACTCATAAAAAATTGAGTCATAAATAGGATTATAAAAGTTTGTATTATTTTGTCTTTTAATAATGTAATTATTATTATTCAAGACTAATTTTGTTCCGTCTGAACCAATAAGTGAGTAAAAATTCTCTTTGTAATTTAAAAGTTTATACTCATTTATTGTATTTCTCTTATAGCCAATTGTATCTATCAGCAACAACAATATTCTAAAATCATTTTTTTTATTACAATGATAAATAACCCTGCCTATAGAATCGTAAACTGTTGAATCAGTATACTTTATTGAATCTTGGATTGCGATAACTTTAGTTATCCTGCCTAATGAATCTCTTATAATCTTATTGGTGTAATAACTAATTGAACTATCCACATAAACTATTGGTTTTCGAAATATTTTTTTTTCAAATCTTAAATTATATTTTTTAGTATGTCCGTTTCCTAAATAATTTTCAACCCATATATAATTCCCATTTTTGCTAATTTTTTGATAGTAATCTGGTATATAAGAATAATCTTTTTCCTGAAAATTAAATTTATGGTAAGGATAAAAAGATTTAGGAATTGAGTCTTGAGCTGATATTTGAGAATTAAACATAAAAAATAAGCCAGCCAAAACGACCAGCTTATTTACTTTTATAATATGTCTAAAATCTTTCATCTAATCTCTATAATCTAACGAAAGTTAGTCCATCAATCCATCCACACCTCCATCTCCTTTTGGAGCAGGAGCAGAGTCATCCCTTTTTGGTGTATCATCTCCTTCGTGGTTAAATGAAAATGTTTCTGTTACATCAATTCCAAATTTATCCGCATGTTCTTGCATTAGTTTTTTATCTTCTGCTTTAAACTTAGCAGTAGCCTCAGCCAATCCAACTAATACGCTGTGTAGTTCAGTCATTCTGTTAGGATGCTTTTTGATTCTTTCAATTCTATCCTTCTCAGAACCAACTAACACTTTAGCAGCAATTTCAGTAATTTTTTGATCCGTTTTTGCACCTGCATCTTCATAAATTGAAGCAGCTTCTTGAGCTGTAGCAGCTTTTACCAATTGCAATCCAGATTCATAGGTTGTTATTCTTTCCTCAGTATCCGATTTCAATTGACCTATCAATTGTTTTAGGTTGTTTTTAGTAACAGTCTGTGCCTCAAGGTGAACCACTATTTGCTCCACAAATCTTTCTTTCGATTGGAAAATACCTAAAGCAATGTTGTATTTCCCTTTCAATTCTGCTCTTTCTTCACGAAAGTCAGCAATTTTCTTTTCTTGCTCAGTGTATTCAGGAGAATTATTTTGAAACTCTGTCAATGCAGTTTCTTCTCTTTTTAGAGTTTCTTCTAAAGTTTCTAAGTCCGATTTACGGGCTTTCATTACTTCAGCAGCTTTTTCTTTGGTACCAAAAGCTAATTCTTTTCTATTCTTAAGAGCTTGAATTTGAACATCAGTATCTTCTACCATCGTTTCTATAATCCCAGTCATTCCTTGCACTTGAGAGATGATTCGCTGAAGAGATTCTTCCATATCCGCATTTCTCAGTCTGTTTCGGTAGGATTTATTAGCATCTACTTCTGCTTCTTTAAGCTCTGCAATTTCTTTTTCTAATTCAGCTTTGGTACTTTTTACTCGGCTGTTTTTATACCCAAACAAAATATTCCAAGCATTGCTCATGCCTTCCGCTTTTCTCAGAGCACTTTCCGCATCTGATAATTCTTCTTTTGCTTTTGCAACTAATTTTAATTCATCTTCGTTAAGTTCCTGAAGTTTAGAAAATTCCCCTCCAGCATTATCCAGCATTGAACGTAAGTGAAGCATCAATTCTTGTAAATCTTGCTCAGATTCTTGAACGTCACTGTTAATCGTTTCAAAATTTGAATCAATTATATCGGCAACAATTTCTTCTTGTGATTTGTTGTCGTTTGCAGCAGTTTCAATCTTACTTTCTATTTCATCTAGTTTAGATAAAATATCAATTGATTTTTTCTTTTCAATCTTTGCTTTTAATTCGTCTACTTTTTGTTTGCCTCCTAATTGAGACAATAAATCAAAATCATCTTTTGCCATGGGTATTATATATTAAGGTATTTATGTTAATTATTATGCTAGGGTTAAATATACTGGAAAATCCTTTATTTATCTCTTAAAAAATGTAAAAAACACAGCAATTTTATTCTCCTTTTTTTCTTTGAACAAAAACCATTAATTTGTTAATTAAAATTGACTTGATTTTACTTTTAAACTTATAGAATTATACTATTTTTACTCCATGAGTGAATTTGTAGTTTCTGCAAGAAAATATCGTCCAAATACCTTTGATAGTGTTGTTGGCCAAGAGTCAATTACTTCAACACTTGAGAATGCAATTAAGACTGGACAAATGGCTCAGGCTTATTTGTTTTGTGGACCACGAGGAGTTGGTAAAACTTCCTGTGCTCGTATTTTTGCAAAAATCATAAATCAAGATTCCTTAGGAGAGAATGAAGATTTGTCATTCAATATATTTGAATTGGATGCGGCTTCAAACAATTCAGTGGAAGATATAAGATATATCACTGACCAAGTTCGAATACCGCCTCAAGTTGGTAAATACAAAGTATATATTATTGATGAGGTTCATATGTTGTCTTCTCAAGCATTTAATGCTTTTTTGAAAACATTAGAGGAGCCACCACCTCATGCTATTTTTATCCTAGCAACTACTGAAAAACACAAGATTATCCCTACCATTTTATCAAGATGTCAGGTATATAATTTTAGTAGAATTAAGGTTGCTGATATGGTTTCTCATTTAGAGAAAATTGCTGAAAAAGAAGGAATTACTTACGAAAAAGAAGCTTTGTTTGTAATAGCTGAAAAAGCAGATGGGGCATTGAGAGATTCATTATCTATTTTTGATCAGATAGTTAATTTTTCTAACAGAAATGTTACTTACGAAGCGGTAATCCAAAACTTAAATGTGCTGGATTATTCATACTACTTTAACATTATAGGCTCAATAAATAGCAATAGCATTGCTGATTGTTTTCTCACTTTTAATGATATTTTGGATCATGGGTTTGATGGGCATCATTTTTTAACCGGGCTTGGAAGTCATTTTAGAGATTTATTGGTTTCTAAAAATCCTGCAACCGTTAAGTTAATGGAAGTTGGCGACAGCATCAAAGAAAAATACCTGGAGCAAGCAAAAGCTACTGATGTAAGACTATTGGTAAAAGGCTTGGATGTGATTTCTGATGCCGATATTCAATACAAAACCTCAAAAAATCAACGCCTCTTAGTTGAATTAACTTTAATTAAGCTCTGCTCACTTACTCAAAGTGAGCAAAAAAAAAATCCAGTAATTAGTGAAGCCACTATTGCTGAATTTGCCAAGTTTCAAGAAAAAACTCAAGAACAATCTATAATTTCTTCTGTTGAATTAAATGAAGAAATTTCTGCACATATTGAGAAAGAAACTATTCTTGTACCAGAAGTCAACAAGGAAAAAGAACCTGTCGCGTCTATTGAAACTAAAGTTATTGTAGAAAAAACAATAATTGAGGAGAAAGAAATAGTCTTAGATTCACCCGAAGAAGTTAGAAATATTATTTCTGAACCAAATCAAGAAATAGAGCCTGCTAAATCTGTTCTAAAAAACACTAATTTTTCTGGTTTTTCTATCAAACAAACTCTTGAGAAAAAACAAGCTGCTTCTGAAGAAGAAGAGAGAAAGGATAAAGATGAATTCAGTTTTGAGCAATTAATGGCAAAGTGGAAAGAATATGCTGAGAAAGCGAACGAGAAAAACAAAAAAACACTTCATACTGCATTAACTTCTAAAGAACCTATACTGAAAGAAGGTTTTTTGGTAGAGCATACGTTGGATAATAAAACACTTTTTGATAATTTTAATCGAGAGAAACAAACATTTCTGGATCATTTAAAAAGGGAATTGAATAATTACCATATTCAATTGCAAGCAAAATTGGTAAAATCAGAAAAAGAAGAGGTTTTTCTATATACCGACAAAGAGAAATTCAAAAAACTTGCTGAACAACACCCTGAACTTATTTACTTGAAAGATAAATTGAATTTGGACTTTGAGTTTTAGCCAACTGAGTTGGATCTAATTTTACATGATTTCCTAATTAACACATAAATGTCATTCATGGGAAGGCAGGAATCTTCGTGTTATAAATGATTCTTCCCGAGAAGTCGGGACAGGCTGTATTTAGATTCCTGCCTTCGCAGGAATGACAGATGAAGAGTTTGATTCTCGTGTTAGTTAGATCCCTGCCTTCCCGATTTTTTCGGGACATGTCACCAGGAATGACAAACAATAATATTATTAAAACACACAAAAATATAAAGCATAAAAAAACCCGCTAGCAAGCTAGCAGGTTTAATTATTAAATTAAGAGGTTAGTCTTAGTTTACAGTTTTAGCTAATTCAGAACCAGCCTTAAACTTTACTACATTTTTAGCAGCAATTTTAATTTCTTTACCAGTTTGTGGGTTTCTTCCAGTTCTAGCAGCTCTGTTAGCTACAGAAAAAGTTCCCCATCCTACTAGAGATACTTTGTCACCTTTTTTCAAAGATTTTGAAGTAGCATCCATAAATCCTTCTAAAGCTCTTTTTGAGTCAGCTTTACTTAGTCCTGAGTTTGATGCCATTGCATCGATCAAATCTGTTTTGTTCATTTTATATTTTTTAAATGATTAATAAAACACTAACGCCTTTGTTAGCTTTAACAAATATATACGAATATCTCTACAAACCAAGCGTAGCAAGGGTTTATGTTAATAAAAGTGGTTAAATGTTCATAAATATGGGTGTTTCCCACTGTTTTCCTTCAATTTTTATAAAAAAAACCTACATCCCTTATGTAGTGGAGTTTACAAAACGATTACTTGGTTTTACGAATTTATTTGTGAACAGGTATAGATTTAGTTACTTTTAAATCTTATTTACTACTATAAAAAATGTCTTTATCAGTTACTTTAATCATCATCCTAATAACAGTGGGAGTTTCGCTATATGCTTCTGAAAATTTATCTTTAAAGCATAAATTACTGTTCAATCCTGCCAAGATATTTTACAGTAATGAGTGGTATAGAATGTTTTCTCATGCATTTATTCATGCTGACCTAATGCACTTGGGAGTAAATATGTTCGTACTTTATTTTTTTGGAAGAAATGTAGAAATACTTTTTAATGGGTATTTTGAAGGTATGGGAACTATATATTTTATACTCTTATATATAGGAGGGATTATTTTTGCTACTTTACCAGCTTTAAGAAAGCATAAAGATAATCCTGTCTATAATTCATTGGGTGCGTCTGGTGCAGTTTCTGCGGTGTTATTCTCAGCTATTTTACTTATGCCAGCTAGTAAGGTGTATATTTTTGCCGCAATTCCAATGCCTGCTGCTTTATTTGGAGTATTGTATGTTGGTTACGAAATGTACATGAATAAGAGAGGAAGAACCAATATTGCTCATGATGCACATTTGTTGGGCGCATTGTTTGGAGTGCTTTTTACCATAATACTTAGTCCTAAATTTGTTATTTCTAACTTTATTCAAGAAATTCAAAACATATTTTAAAACAGATACCTAATTTTGAGTTTAGATTTAATATACAACGGAGAGTTTTTTCCAATAGATAAACCCATATTATCAATCAATAATAGATCATTCCGCTATGGAGATGGATTATTTGAAAGTATTAGAATAGTAAATGGGGAAGCTTATAATTTTAATGCTCATTTCTCAAGATTGATTGAAGGAATGAAAGTATATAGGATTAATATCCCCGATTTTTTTACCAAAAGTTATTTTGATAACCAGATAAGAAGCTTAATTCAGCACAATGGAATTCATAATGGTGGAAGAGTTAAATTAACTATTTATAGAAAGGGAGAGGTAGCTTCTTATTTTTCTGAGTCTAATGAACCTGGTTTTATTATTGAGGCCGAGCAATTTCCTTACAATGATTTTGTGTTGAATCCTGAAGGTGTTGATGTAGATGTGTATACTGAAGTTCACAAACCTAGAAATAAGTATGCCTCATTCAAAACTACCAATTCCTATTTTTATGTAAGTGCAATAATTACTGCAAAAGAAAAAGGGCTTGGCGATCATTTATTAGTAAATGATAAGAATAATATTATTGAGAGTACCAATTCTAATTTTTTTATTGTAAGTAATGGGGTTTTGTATACTCCGCCATTATCGTCAGGATGTGTGGGTGGAACAATGAGAATGAAAGTAATTAATTTGGCTCTTGCTAATAACATTAAGGTATACGAGAGTCCAATAACTGCGGGTCATTTATTATCTTGTGATGAGATTATCTTAACTAACGCTATTCAGGGAATTAAGTGGGTGAGGAGTTATAAAACGAAACGATTTTTCCACAAAATTGCAGATAAATTGGTTGACTTATTAAATGAGGATACTAATGCTGTGATTCAGAGTTAGAGCTTAATTTAACATCGGATTTTGAGGAAAATTAGAGATAACTCGGTGTTTCTCGCTCATCTTTTCAAGAGTTTTTTTCCAAATATCGGTATCGTGATACTCCATGATGGTTTTGGCAGATAGACTTCCTACAAACCATGAATTCTTTTTTAATTCTTCTTGTAATTGTCCTGCTGTCCAACCAGAATAGCCCAAAAAGAATTTAATCTCATCTTTAGAAATTTTATTTTCTTTAATAAAATCAGCAATGTCATCAAAATTGCTTCCGTTTCCAAGAAATAAATTGTCATAAATATTGATGCTTCCTTCAATTAAATCAGGTCTATTGTGTATGTAATAGATACTATCTGTATCAACAGGGCCGCCCAAACTGATTTTGAAATCAGTAGTGTTAAGAGAATTAAATTTATTCATTAAATCAGATAATTCTTCATCGATGTAATGGTTAAGAACTAAGCCAAAAGCACCTTTATCATTTAGTTCACAAAGAAGTATAACAGAATTTGAAAAATAGTCATCATTCAAAAAAGGATCAGAAATAAGAATTCTGCCCTTTTCAGCCTTCAAAGAATTGAGGTTGTTAAAATTGAATAATTGTTTGATTTGTTCCATATACAGAATGAATATAGAAAAAATATCTTAATCTTGATAGTTTGGTGTATAATTTTTAGCCTGTACAATAGCGATTAAATCCTTTTCCAGACTCTCAACAGGAGATTCGATAATTCTATTTAATTCTTTCCCCTCAGAATAAATAATAAATGTTGGAACATATTTTACAGTAAGTCCTTTCTCGTATTTTTCAGGAGTTTCTTTATGGTAATCCATAGCAAATATTTCATAATCAGTAATATTAAGGAAACGCATTATGTTATAAAACCTTGGTAATTCTCTGTGGCTATCTTCACACCATGTAGCCATAAAAATTTTTACAGATAATTTCTTTAATCGTTCAGGATTATTTTCAAAGTCATCAAGTGTTTCGGTATCGACTTGATAATTAACTAACTCTTTAGAAAACCACGAATTATGTTCACTCGTTTCAATATCACGAATGGTTATTTTTCCAATAAGATGTCCGTTGTCACTCGCTTTTTTATCAGTAGTTTTTTTTGTTGAATCACAGCTTGTTAATACTGAGAATAAAAAAATGCTACTCAAAAAAACTTTCGTTAATACTTTTGACATAAGGCAGTTTGGTTAGTTCTATTAAAATTGTTTTATAATCTTTATCGGCAGTTTCTCCAATGCACAGAAGTTGATTTTCTCCACAGCCTATTCTTCCTTTCGAAGATTTATAAATAGCTATAGTTGAGTCAATTGCTTTCACTTTATCCAAATATTCATCTTTGTTAGGAATACAAAATTCATAAGCTAGGGAAGTGCCTCTCTTTTTTATTAAGCCCTTTTTATTCAATTTAGAAAAAGTAAAGTCCATTTTTTTTTCAGCATTTTTTACTTCAGCTGATTTAAAAACGGAACAACTAACTATCAATATTGTTAAAATAGTAAAAATGGATAAATGTAAATTTTTCATGGAATTTAATTTAATATTTTGAATAATAGCTCTTTAAGTAAATCGTTGTGTGTGGTAGAAGTATTGTTTACGCCTTTTGATTTTAAATCATACTCTTTTAAATAACCTATAATGTTAACCAATTTTGTTGGCGAGTAGTTTCTTGCTGCAATCTTATAATCTTTTATAAAATAAGGACTTATCCCAGCTTCTTTGGCAAGCGCATTGTCATTTGCTTTATTTTTAGAAAAGCCAACCACAGCAACTTTAGAAAAATACGAAAATAAAAATCCAATAGTTAATACAAACGGATGAGTTTTTTCATTTTTACCGAAATAGTGGGCAATTTTATAGGCATTTTCATGATTCTTAACCGAAATAGCATTTTGCAATTCAAATACATTGTAATCTTTACTAATTCCAATGTGTTCCTCAATAACTGTTGCAGTAATTTCTTCTCCAGGTTTAAGAATTACATGGAGTTTTTTCATTTCACTCTCAATTTTCCCCAAATCATTCCCTAAATATTCTGAAAGTAACACCGCATTTCTTGGATTTAATCCCAATTTGTGCGATTTAGCAAGGTTTTCAATCCATTTTGGTAGCAAGTAATCTTTGATTTTATCCGAAGCAAAAAAAATCGATTTTTTTACAATGAGTTTTCCAATGGACTTTCGTTTGTCTAGTTTTTTGTATTTGTGGCAAAAAACTAAGATAGTAGAAGGTTGTGGCTGATTAAAATAGCTTTCAAATTTATCTAAATCCTTAGCAAGGTGTTGAGCTTCTTTTACAATTACTACTTGTTTTTCGCTCATCATCGGGAAACGCTTGCAGGTTTCAATTATCTGAAAAGCATCCGCATCTTTACCGTAAAACACCGTTTGATTAAAATCTCTTTCGTATTCTTGCAATACATTATGCTCAAAAAAATCAGAAATTTTATCAATAAAATAAGGCTCTTCACCTGCCAAAAAGTAAATTGGCTGGTATTTTCTTTCTTTTATTCCTGATATAATTTGATTGTAATCCATCGCTAAACAAAGTTATCAAAAAAGGGTAATTGTTGTCCATTTTGTTGTTAAAGTTTATCAAGTAATCTTGTTAAATTTATCCAATCTCTTTTTGTACTTTTGTGTATGCTATCCAAGATAAAAATTAAAAATTATGCCTTAATTGATGAACTAGAAATAGTTTTTGGCTCAGGTTTTTCGACAATTACAGGTGAAACTGGAGCAGGAAAATCAATTATTTTGGGAGCTTTGGGACTTACACTTGGAGAGAGGGTAGATAATTCATCTCTTAATAATTCAGACACAAAATGTGTAATTGAAACTTGGTTTCAGATAAAGGAATTGAAACTTCAACAATTTTTTGTTTCCAATGAATTGGATTACGAATCAGAAACTATTTTACGTAGAGAAATTCTTCCTTCAGGAAAATCAAGAGCATTTATTAACGATACACCAGTTTCGCTTTCTATCCTTAAAGAATTGAGTGAGAGGTTGATTGATGTGCATTCTCAGCATCAAACCTTGATGTTGAACTCTAATGAATATCAATTGAGTGTAGTAGATGCCAATGCTAAAAATGAAGAATTAAAATCTCAATACAAAGAACTTTTTTCTGAGTATAAAATTGTCTCAAAAGAATTATCATTACTCAAAGAACAGGAAGCAAAATTAAAAGCAGATTTGGATTATTTTCAATTTCAATTTGATGAATTGGATAGTTTGAAATTGGATAATTTGGATGAAAATTCTATTAAAGAGGAATTGGATTTATTGAATAATGCAGAGTCAATCAAAGCCAGTTTTAATAAAGCTTTTGAATTGTTAGACAATGAGTTGGGAGCTATTTCGCAATTAAAGCAAGCAGAGCATGAATTATCTTTGGTAGCTAAATCAAGCAAAAAACTGGAAGAATTATACGAAAGATTTAATTCTGCTTTAATAGAAATTGAAGATGTAAAAACAGAAATTGAAAGTACTAGTGAAGAGGTAGTTTTTGATGAAAATAGAATAGAAGAGTTAACCGATATTTTGAACGGATTAATCTCTGTACATCAAAAACATAGAACCAGTTCGGTTACAGAATTAATTGAGGTAAGAGATAAAATAGAATCAAATTTACTGTTGGCTTCAAATTTTGATTCTGAGATTGAAAAATTAGAGAACACAAGACAAATTACACTAAACAATCTTGGAATTGTTGGGAAAAGGTTGACAGAATCAAGGGAAAAAGTATTTTCAAAAATTAAGAAAAATGTAAATAGTATGTTAGCCGATTTAGGAATGCAGCATGCTGAAATCCAATTGACTAACGAAACTACAGTTGAACCAACTTCAAATGGATTCGATTCTATTCAGTTTTTGTTTAGAGCTAATAAAGGAGGAACATTTAATGCAATATCGAAAGTTGCTTCAGGTGGAGAATTATCCCGATTGATGTTGTGTATCAAAACCAACTTAGCTGAGAAAAAGAAGCTTCCAAGTCTTATTTTTGATGAAATTGATACTGGGGTTTCTGGAGATATAGCCTCTAAAATGGCTGAGATGATGAAAAAAATAAGCGAAAATTCGCAAGTAATATCTATTACTCATTTACCACAAATTGCTAGCAAAGGAGATACTCATTACAAGGTTTATAAAACTACAGATGAGGATTCTACTTACACCAAAATGAAAATTTTGGAGAAGGATAGTAGAGTAGTGGAGTTGGCTAAAATGCTAAGTGGAAGCACAATATCCGATGCTGCATTGGAAAATGCTAAGGCTTTGTTGGCTAATTAATAAGGATATGCAAATGCAAATGCTCCGCTAATATTAAGTCTTTTTGTAGGACCAGCAATTCTTTTTACCTCACAATCCAAATCGAAAGTAACTCTAACTGTTTTTTGTCCTAAATCATTCAAATTATATGGTTCCACAGTTTTAATTATAAAAAAACTAGTTTGGGATTGTGCAGAGGAAATATAGGCAGGATTTGGATCTTGCATATCTCCAAAAAACACTAGCATTTCATTTAGCGTATCTCCGTAATTATCACTCACAGGAATTTGTAAACCCGCATAAAATAATGAATCAACATTAAAATTTGCATCAATACTATCGGTTGTATTTGCATACATAATTAACTGAAGTGAGTTTGGAAATCCGATACTATCCTTTTGTGAAAGGAAACTTTTTAGATAATAAATAGTGGTTTTATTTGGGCGTATTTGTTTTTCAAAACTAGTTTTCATGAAATAATCATTTTCACCAATTTTATAGTCAATTGAGACACCATTGTAATTTCCTTTTACATAAAATGGAGCTTCATTATTACATTCAACAAGTGGTTTTTCTTTTCCCTTGCAAGAAGAAAAGCCAAGAGTAATAATAAGAAAAAATAGGGCATATATTCTCATAATCAATACATTAAAATAATGAATAACTAATAGTAAACGTAAATCGGCTGTTTCTGTCAAATGAAACACTTTTCATTCTTTCATCATTAAGCATATCAGAAAGTCCGAAATGATATTTAATTTCTCCTCCAAATCTATTGTACATGTATTTGTATGATATGAGAGCTGAAAAGTTATTATTATAAAATCCGGTATAGTTTTTATAGTCTTCTTGAATTTGATTTATTGTACTTATTTCGTCTTCGTTTGAAAATGATAAATTGGTAACAATATCATTTTTGGCAGACAAGTTATGTGAATAAGAACCACCAATGCCTATAAAATGCCCTTTGTAGAAGTTGTAATTTAATTTAAAAGGAATTTCTAACCAACTAGAAGATTTTAATGTAAATGTTGCTACAGTTCTATTAAGTCCAAAATTATATTGATCAAAATAATAATCTACAGGGTCTGAATTGATAGTTCTAGAATAAAAGCCAACTCCTGTAGAAACAGATAAAGGTTGAGAAAATTTGTAGGTTAAATCCAGTCCAACATAAGGGATTGAAGCATTAAGCTTACTTTCTTCTTTTAACTCTTTAGCTGCTAATCCACCAGCAAATACTTGTAATGAAAAACTAGATTTGAAACCAGATTTTTCCACTTCAACCTCAGGTTTTGTCTCTTGTTGTTGATTTGAATCTAATGTGTTAGGTGTTTCAATTTCAGGATTTTCTTCTACAGCTATTTTGTTAGTGCCAGCTTTATCTTGAGATACTGAAGTATTAATAGAGTTATCAGTAATATTGGTTACAGTTGAATTAGCATTTATTTTACTTCTGCCTCCAGAAATTTCGTTAAAACTTTGACTATTTATTGTATTAGAACTTCCATTTCGAAGTGATTCAAACTCAGTAATAGTAGTATTTATACTGAAATTCTCTAAATCATTATTAGTTGTTTTAGAAGATTGATTAAGAGAGTTACTATTAGTATTTGAAAATCCTGTGTTAGAAAAAAGCGAATTATTTATTCTAGGCCTATTTTTTTGAGGGTTATAGGGTGTAGCATCTGAAGTTGAAGCTGTTGAGCCATTCTCTGATGTTAATAGTGGAACATCCTGATTTGATTCATTTTTATTATCCAATTTATCATAAAACATTTTTGATTTTTCAGCAGAATTTGATTGAGTATTACCTTTGTTATCAGATAATTGAGAAAGAATGGCTGATTGTTCAACCGTATCATTTCCTAGCCCATTATAAGCAAAATAGGTAGCTCCACCAATAAGTGCAACTAACCCGATAGTCCAGAAAAATCTCTTTGCCAAGAGCATTCTTTCTGCATGCTTTAATTTAATTAGGGCCTGATCCCAATATTCCTCTTTAAATTCAAAAGAAGAATTATTAGCATCCTTTTTTATTTTATTTTCTACGTTTTTCATAAAATTCCTATCATTATCATCAAGGCTATATTCCTTTGATTAATAATTAATCCTTTCATTATTTTTCGTGCATTTGACAAATGCCATTTTGAGTTACTAACCGTATAATCAAGCATTGAAGCTATTTCATCATGTTTGTACCCTTCTATCACATATAAGTTAAATACATTTCTGCTTCCTTCTGGGAGTTGATGAAGAAGCTCCACAATTTCATTGTATCCAATTTCATCTTCAATAGGATTTATATGGTTCATTTTCAACTCGGCATGGTAGCTGTCTATCTCTTCATGGTATAAATGTTTTTTGTTCTTTCTGTAATTATCTATAATAGAGTTTACTGTAATTCTCTTTGCCCAGGGTTCAAAACCTTTTGAGTAATCCCATTTTTTTAATCCTTTAATAATTTTTACAAAAGCAGTATTCAATTCTTCTCTGGCAAACTCTTCGTTTTTCATGTAGCGGAAACATATGGGCATTAAAAGGTCAAAACAATACTTGTAGAGTAGGTATTGAGCCTTTCTATTTCCCTTAGCAGCTTCTTTCAGCTGAGATATGTCCACTTCATTCTTAATCATGGGCAAGATTAATTTCTCTTTTCAATTGGTTAAACGGAGATAAGTATGAAAAGGTTAGTGAGAGATAAAGTTATTTTTTATTTTACTGACAATCAGTTGAATAAATTAAATAAAATTTCATTTTTAATTATATGCCCCCCTTTAAACTTGGTTAATTCATACTTGATTTTGTGATTTGAGAATTTTTCTTTCATCTTCTCAATTTTTTCTTCTGAAATATATTCATCCTCCGTTCCTATAACAATTTCAAATTGTTGTTTTTTGATAGAATCAAATTCTAATACATCTTCAGGGATTCCTCCAGCCCAAAGAATAACTCTATCAAGGTTTACTTTTGAGTTTGCTATCCATCGGCAACCAGTTGCTGTTCCTTGCGAAAAACCCAAAACTGATATCCTAGCTTTAGGACTTTTCGATTTGATTTGATTGTACACTTTATCCAAATAAGTTATCTGATCCTTTATTTCATTTATCCTATCTTCTTTTGTCATCCAAGAGGCAACAACTCGTCCATTCATTCCTTGCCAATAAAATTTACTTAGTCCCTCAGGAGCTATTATCACTCGATTTTCATTACTTATTGATTCAAATCTCTTAATAAAAAACTGTGCTAATTGTGCATATCCATGAAGAACAACTAAAACTTCGTCAGTTTTTTCGTTTAAATTTCCTTCAAGATATATTCTTGCGGTTTTAGTTGTTTCAATTTGAATCTCTTTCATTTTATTTTGAGTTTTATACTTGTTAATGATAGGTTAATTTTTATTAATTACAAATTGATGATATTAATTTGGTGATGAATTTTAAAAGAAATATATATGAATATTGATGGAATTATCTCTATCTCTGGGAAACCAGGATTGTTTAAAGTAGTATCTCAAGGGGCTAACAGAATTATTATTGAAGATATAGAGTCAGGGAAAAGAAAACCTGCCTTTGCTTCTAGTAAAGTAATTTCATTAGCTGATATCACTATTTTTGGACATGTAGATGATTTGTCTTTAGGTGATGTATTTCAAAAAATTTATGATAAAGAAGGAGGGAAGGTTTCAAAACCTCACAAGACTGAGCCTTCTGAATTAAGAGATTATTTCGAAACAATTTGGGAAGATTACAATGATGAAGAGGTAAAAGACCATGACATCAAAAAAGTTTTTCAATGGTATAATATGTTGGCTAAGAATAATGTATTTGAAGAAACCAACACTGGCGAAGAAGAATAATTATAAATTCTTTTCTCGGAAAATAAAGTTTTGTCCTAAATATACTTTTCTCACCATTTCATCTTCAACCAATTCCCTTGGTTTACCGGCTTTTAGGATATTTCCTTCAAACATTAGATAAGTTCTATCAGTAATAGCAAGAGTTTCTTGCACATTGTGATCAGTAATTAATACACCAATGTTTTTTTGTTTAAGCTTGGATACAATAGCTTGAATATCTTCAACCGCAACAGGATCAACACCTGCAAAAGGTTCGTCAAGCAGAATGAATTTTGGATTAGAAGCCAGAGCTCTTGCAATTTCAACTCTTCGTTTTTGTCCACCAGAAAGAGATTGTCCCATTGTTTTTCGATGTTTGGTTAGTCCAAATTCATCAAGCAATTCTTCTAATCTATCTTTTCTTTCCGCTTTGTTTTTTATTACCAATTCTAATATTGCTAAAATATTATCTTCCACAGAAAGATTTCTAAATACAGAAACCTCTTGAGGTAAATAGCCAATTCCCATTTGAGCTCTTTTGTACATCGGATAGGAGGTAATGTCTTTTCCATTAAATAATACCTGCCCAAAATTAGGTCTAACCAATCCTACAATCATATAAAAACTAGTAGTTTTTCCAGCTCCATTTGGGCCTAGTAAGCCTACGATTTCTCCTTGATTCACCTCCAAAGAAACGTCTTTTACCACTTCTTTACCACTGTAAATTTTCTTTAAATTATTAGCAATTATTTGCATAGTTTCTTAAAATTCAAATTGTAGTTTGGCTCTAATACCGAAACGAAGAACGCTAATATCTTCTGAATTATTGTCAAGATAAGTAAGTCTCCATAATGCATCAACTCTCAGTATTTTAAAAATATTTTCAATTCCTACACTTACTTCAGCATAAGGTTTATCAGATAGGGAAGTAGTGAAATCAGGTAAATCTAAAATAGTTGCATGCCTATCGTTTAGCCTTCCATATATTATTTTTGCAGTTGCTAATTCTCTCCATTTTAATTTTCTGAGTAATGGAATTCTATTCAAAAATAATCCGCCAAAATAATGAGCTACTGAAAGTGAAGCGTATTCATCACTCATAAACTCTCCAATATTCATTGCATTAAAATCCCCATTGTTATATCCCCAAGTTTCGTTTCCGTTATGCACAAAAAGGAATGGATAAGGAACTGTTCCCCAAATTTTTCCAACTTCCAAATCGTATCTGAAAGTTCCGAAATATCCTAATAAAACTCTATCTCCAACACTAAATTTTACTTTTTGGTATTCGTATTTACTCAACAATACATCTTTGATACCAAATGATGCTTGTATTTCATAAATTGGTTTTTGAGAGCCTAAACTTATTCGGTTAAATTCTCCTGATACAAATTTTTCATCTTTTGCAAATCGCATACCCAGCATTAATTCAGTATTGTAAATACTATTAATACTAGCTGTTACAGGGCCAGAAGTTTTTGCAAATTTAAGCACATCTCCCAATGCCTCAATATTATAAGAGCTTATTGATATTGTGTTAGAAAATCCTTCAATCCATTCGTGGAAATATTTAACTCTTAATCCTTCAAGATTAATCAGTTTATTAAAAGGATTTCTTCTTAAAAATGAGGAAATAATATTTTGATTAAATGGTTCAAAAAGTTCTCTATCGAATTGGGTGACATCATTTACATATTTAATGTCCATTAATCTTCTCGGAGTTTTTTCTTTAGACATAAAGAATTTTGTTCCAAAAGTATATTTCCATTTTTCATCTGTAAGTCCATAAGCTCCATGTCCTTTGAACATGATTCTTTTGCTAAAATCATTGCTAGTTTGCATTCCCAAAGAAAAACGGTGTCCCTCAATGGGGTTGAAACTATAAATTGAAGAGTAAGGTCCTAATTCAATGGGGCCGAGTATTTTATATCCAGTTACTAAAGTCTGAACTACGTCAATATATGTTTTTATTACAGGTAAATTTTTGATTGTATCAATCATGTGATAAATCTTATTCTCTTTGGCACTCAGCTTAATATGTCGTTTCTCATCCCAAAAGGCTGATCCTCTTTCTTGAGCAGAATCCAGCACAACAATGTCTTTTCCTTTAAAAAACTCTTTGTCGCGAGGTTTATTTATTATAAAATTTCTGTACGAAGTAGTTTTTCTACCGTAAAACCCTTTCTGTTTTTCACTTTCAAGAGGGTTTATGTCAGCAATAGTTTCGTCCAACACCATCATCCAAACTTCATCCTCCACTTGGTCAAAAGTTTGTTTAAGCCTATAACTGTTTATGAAATTGATGTTTGCATCTCCAGCTATTTCAGCTTCAAATACTTTTACTGCATATGTTGTATCATGAATCCACATTTCACCTACAAATGCCAAATCCATTTTACGTTTAGGCATGAACTCTAACTTGTAGCACCATTGATTGTCAATAAATGCACTATCCGTTAGATACAATTTATAATGAAATAACATATTATTATTAAGCGGACTAATAAATTGTCTGCCAAATATATACATAGTATTATCATACAAGTTTATATTTTGATACATATCCCCAAGGTATTGGGATATTGATTCATTTTCGGGTCCAGAAACTTTAGTTGCTTTTATTACTTCTTTCTTCTGTTCAGGAACTCGAGTGTAATATAAATCAGATAATGATTCGATAATAAAAATCGGCAAATAAGGTTTTTCGTCTGAAGAATCTACCATATCAAACACAAAATCAAACTTTTTGAAGATTTTTCGATTCATGAATTTTTCATCCAAATTATTGATGTCAAATTCTATTTTGTTATACACCTCATACTCGTAGGCATCTAACTTTACTCGGTTATTAATCTTTTTATTTTTTATTACCTTTTTGATTAAAGCATGAGCAGGATTTTCATCTTTTTTAGATCCTTGTACCACAAATTCTGTCAACACTTTATCAGAAGTAGATATAGCAACATTTACTTTTTGAGATTTATCTTTTTTTATCCTAACAGTTTTAGGTGCGTAACCAACAAATGTTACGATAATAGAATCAGAAGAATAATAGCTTTCTAATACATAATTTCCATCTATATCAGAGGTTGTACCAGTTTTTGTTCCTTTAAAAGATATGGTAGCAAAGGGAATTGTTTCTTTAGTTTTTGCATCAGTAATTACCCCATATACTTTAGTCTTTTGAGAAAAACTAACCAATGAAATCATTGATAGTAATAAAACTAGTATGTATTTAAAACTATGCATTAACTCTTTGATTTTTTACTACTCTTCTGCAAATTACAATACTTATTTCATATAACATAAAAACCGGAATAGCGACAATTACTTGGCTTATGAAATCAGGGGGAGTAATTACTGCCGAAAGCACTAAAATTCCAACTAAAGCATGTTTCCTATATTTCTTTAATACCTCAGGAGTCATTATTCCTAGTTTTGCCATTATATATACAACAATTGGTAATTGGAAAAACAAGCCACAAGCAATAGTTGAAGATACTATTAAGGAATAGTAGGAAGTAAACGTAGGCATCAACTCAATATTATCTGACATTTTATAAAATCCAAAAAATTGAATGCACAACGGAGAAATAACAAAGTACCCAAATCCAACACCTAATAAAAATAGGAATGTTGCGTACCAAACAATTCCTCGGGTTGCTTTAATTTCTTTTTTCTTTAATCCCGGTTTCACAAATGACCATATTTGGAAAGCTAAAAAAGGAAAGGAAATAATAATTCCGCTTACTATTGAAAAATAAATACTAGTAGCAAACTGCTTAGTCATCTGTGTTTCAATGGTTTTCACAGCTACATTGCCCGCACACATGGCATCACCCAAGCCAAGCGACTGCGAAACAAAACACATAAATTTATAAGTAGGAAATCCTGAACGAGACATTGACATAAGCACAATATCTGTAAGTGGCTCAATAAAAATAAATACCGTAACTGCCACTACAACTATTGCTATAGCTGACTTTACAAGCCGCCATCTTAATTCTTCTAAGTGTCCTAAAAATGAGGTGCTTTTTTCTGTATCGCTCATAGCTAACAAAAATAAAATATATTTCTTAAGAATCACTATTAACTTATGAATAGAAATTTATTTATATCTTTTTTTTAATACAAGTTTGAATAGACCAAAAAGTTAGTTTATATTTAGGTAATCAAAAGAAATTAATAAAATATGTCTATTTCTACTCAAGTAGACCTCAAACTGAAACTCAAAGAGTTCTTCGGTTTTGACAAATTTAAAGGAACACAAGAAGCTATTATTCAAAGTGTATTGGACAAGAAGGATACATTTGTCATAATGCCTACAGGTGGTGGAAAATCATTGTGTTACCAATTACCGGCACTTATTCAACCAGGAACTGCTGTAATTGTTTCTCCGCTAATTGCGTTGATGAAAAATCAAGTGGATGCAATCAGGCAATTTTGCCAAGATGATTCAGTAGCTCATTTTTTAAATTCATCTCTAAATAAAGGAGATGTAATTAGAGTAAAAGAAGATGTGACTGCTGGCAAGACTAAATTGTTGTACGTAGCTCCAGAGTCATTAACCAAACAAGATTATATTGATTTCCTCAGAAATTCTAATGTTTCATTTTTTGCAATTGACGAGGCTCACTGTATCTCTGAATGGGGACACGATTTTAGGCCAGAATACAGGAGATTGAAGGAGATAATGAGTGCAATTACTGATGTCCCTGTTATGGCTCTTACAGCTACTGCAACACCAAAAGTTCAAGTAGATATTCAGAAAACTTTGGGGATGAAAGAGGCTAATCTCTTTAAATCTTCCTTTAATAGAGATAATTTATATTATGAAGTACGCCCAAAACAAGATGTTGAAAAACAGGTTGTTCAATATATCAAACAACACGAGGGAAAATCAGGTGTGATTTATTGTTTAAGTAGAAAAATGGTAGAGAAATTTGCCGAATTGCTTCAAGTAAATGGAATTAAGGCATTGCCTTATCATGCAGGATTGGATGCCAAGACTAGATCTAAACATCAAGATATGTTTTTGATGGAAGATGTGGATGTAATTGTAGCTACCATTGCTTTTGGGATGGGAATTGACAAACCAGACGTACGGTTTGTAATTCATCATGATATTCCAAAAAGTATTGAAGGTTATTACCAAGAAACTGGTAGAGCAGGTAGAGATGGAGGCGAAGGAAATTGCATTGCTTTTTACAGTTATAAAGATGTGGAGAAATTAGAAAAATTTCTTCAGGGAAAACCTGTAAGTGAGGTAGAGATTGGTAGGCAATTATTAAGTGATGTGGTGTCATTTTCTGAAACTTCGGTATGCAGGCGAAAGTATATTTTGCATTATTTTGGTGAAGATTACGAAGTGGATAAGTGCAATAAAAAATGTGATAACTGTGCTAATCCGAAAGAAAAATATGAAGGAAAAGAGCTGATAGTTATGCTGTTGAAAGTTGTAAAAGCTCTGAATGAAAAGCATAAAGGAACTCACATTGCAGATGTATTGGCTGGAAAAACAAACCAAGAGATAACTAATTACAAGCACAATGAATTAGAATTGTTTGGAATTGGAAAAGAAAAAGATTCAAAGGTTTGGAATTCAATTATTAGACAAGCATTATTAAAAGAATATATTCGAAAAGAAATTGAATCTTACGGAATAATAAAGATTACTGAGAAAGGAGAAAATTTCTTACAAAACCCTGAAAGCGAAATGCTTTTTAAGGAAAGAGATTACAGTGATTTGTCAGGACCAATTATTACAAGTTCTAAACCTAATGTAGTTGATGAGCAATTATTCAAAGCCTTAAAAGACTTAACTAAATCGGTATCAAAAGCAAAAGGAATTCCTCCATTTGCTGTATTTCAAGAAATTTCTTTACAAGAAATGAGTCTTCATTATCCACTAACTATGGATGAATTGAAAAACATTGGAGGAGTAGGAACTGGGAAGGCAGCTAGATTTGGACAGCCATTTTTGGATTTAATTCAAAAATATGTAGATGAAAACGGAATTGAAAGGCCTACTGATTTTGTTGTAAAGTCTGTAGCGAACAAATCTGCTTTAAAAATTCACATCATTACAAGTATTGATAAGAAGAGTGATTTAGCTGATATTGCTAGTCAAAATAATATCAAATTTGATGAATTGGTTACTGAAATTGAAACAATCGTCCATTCGGGGACTAAAATCAATCTTAACTATTACATTGATGAAATGCTTGAAGAAGAAGAGCAACAAGAGGTTTTTGATTATTTTATGGAAGCCGAGACAGATTCTATAGAAGCGGCTTATGAAGAATTTGAAGAAGAATATGAGGAGGAAGAATTAAGATTAATGCGAATTAAATTTATGTCCGAAGTGGCAAATTAATTATAAAAAACTAATAAAATTCCATGAAGGAAGTGATAGAAGAAAAGAAACAAGTGAAGAAAGAAATATCAAAAAAAACATTGCTAAAAGCTTACGAATTAATGTCGCAAGCTGTAAGTATGACTGAATTGTATGAAGAGCATAAAGCTGTAACAAGTAAATATGTACATGCAACATCTAGAGGGCATGAGGCAATTCAATTGGCAGCATCCATGCAATTGAAATCTTGTGATTATGTAACTCCTTATTACAGAGATGATTCTATGTTGTTGGGAATTGGAATGAAGCCTTTTGATTTAATGTTACAATTATTAGGAAAAATTTCAGACCCATTTTCTGGAGGAAGAACTTATTATTCGCATCCAAGTTTGAAGGATGATGATAAACCAAAAATTCCGCATCAATCTTCTGCAACAGGAATGCAAGCTATACCAGCTGCTGGATTGGCAATGGGAATTCAATATTTAGAAACTCAAAAACTGGCTAAAACTGACGACAAACCGTTAGTAATTTGTTCTTTAGGTGATGCTTGTATAACTGAAGGAGAAGTATCTGAAGCTTTCCATATGGCAGCTTTGAAACAATTGCCAATTATATTTTTAGTACAAGATAATGAATGGGATATTTCTGCACATGCCAGTGAAATAAGAACAGGGACAGCCTTTGATTATGCAAAAGGTTTTCCTGGATTAGAAGCCATTACAATTGATGGAACTGATTTTATGAATTCTTATTCGGTATTAGAAGAAATCATAGAGAAGGTTAGAACTGAAAGAAGACCTTTTCTTATTCATGCGGAAGTTCCCTTATTAAATCACCATACTTCTGGGGTAAGAATGGAGTGGTACAGAGATGATTTAAAAGAACAACAAAAACGAGATCCATATCCAAAATTTAAAGAGCAGCTTAGAGAAGCTGGAATTGGATTAGGGGAATTGATAAATATAGAAGTAGCTGCAAAAGAAACTGTTGAAAAAGATTATCAATTAGCTTTAAAAGAAGAGGATCCAAAACCAGAGGATTTATTTACCCATGATTTTGCTCCAACCCCTATTACTGAAGAGAAAGGAGAAAGAGAGCCTAAAGGAAAAGAAGCTACTGTAATGGTAGACAGTGCTTTATTTGCTGTTCAAGAATTAATGGCTAAGCATCCAGAATGTTTATTGTACGGACAAGATGTAGGAGGAAGGCTTGGTGGAGTTTTTAGAGAAGCAGCCACTTTAGCACAAAAATTTGGAGACGATAGAGTATTTAACACCCCAATTCAAGAAGCATTTATTATAGGAAGTACAGTGGGGATGTCTGCTGCGGGTACAAAACCAATAGTAGAAGTTCAATTTGCCGATTACATTTGGCCAGGACTCAATCAATTATTCACAGAAGTAAGCAGATCTTGTTATTTATCAAATGGTAAATGGCCAGTTAGCTCAATTATTCGAGTTCCGATTGGAGCTTATGGAAGCGGAGGTCCTTATCATTCATCCAGTGTAGAATCTGTATTATCTAATATTAGAGGAATTAAAATTGCGTATCCAAGTACAGGAGCAGATTTAAAAGGATTGATGAAAGCTGCTTATTATGACCCAAATCCTTGTGTGATGTTAGAGCACAAAGGCTTGTATTGGAGCAAGATAAAAGGAACCGAAGGTGCAAAAACTATTGAGCCTGATGAAGATTATGTTATCCCATTTGGAAAAGGAAGAGTTGTGCTTGAAGCTGATTCTAAAGAAATCGAAAAAGGAGAGTCTTTAGCAATCATCACTTATGGAATGGGCGTGTATTGGGCAACCAAAGCTGCCAAAAATCACAAAGGAAAAATAGAAATAATTGATTTACGAACTATTCACCCCTTAGATGAAGAATTAATTATTGAAACAGCTTCCAAACATGGAAAGTGCATTGTGGTCACTGAAGAACCTAGAGGAAATGGGTTTGGGCAGAGTATCGCTTCTCTAATTTCTAGAGAGTGTTTTGAGAAACTTGATGCACCTGTAAGTGTTGTAGGTTCTGAAAATATGCCGGCAATTCCATTGAATTCTACCTTGGAATCTACCATGATTCCTAATGCGGATAAGGTAGAGGAAGAGATTTCCAAAGTGTTAAGCTATTAACAACTCGTAGTTAAGAATCAATTTTAATTTGCTAATCACCAGCGGATATAACTTCTATATTTGAATAATAACTTTATATAGCTGTTTAGTATGTTAAAAACAATTTTCAAGAAGAAAGTAAACGAAGATAAATTAGCCAATGTGCTAACAAATTCAATGCTTCACGCCATGGAAGTTGGTTTCCCTGACATTTCTGAGCTGATAAATAATGACAGAGATTTTGTTGTAAAACCAAATATCTCACCTAAAGATTACGATAGATTTATGCTCATTCTATTTGTTGGTAATCTTAAGATTATGGAGAAGAGGCTTGAAAAAGAACAATCTGATAGAATTAAAGAACTGTTGATTGACAAATTTTCTAATTTGTATGAACTAAAACCTTCCCAAACAAAAGAATACATAAAATCATACTCCACATTTATGAGTAGGGTAAATTATCCTTCAAAAAACATGTTGTATGCTATGTCCAAATGTGTATTTCATAAATACAACTTGGCTTCTTATCAAGAAGAGTATTTTAAAGACATGAATACACCAAACCCTAAATTTCTAAAAAGATTGAATAAAATTGTAGAAAATTTTATTTGGGATTGGGACTACTTTTTATCAAAGTATAATTTTGTGAGTTAGGTAATTACAGTTTTTTTATAATTTACATGATGATAGAAAATTTTGAAATCAAAGAAGAATTTTTAGAAAATTTAAAATCTGTAATTGAGTTTAGAGAAGAGGTAATTATTTTAATTAAAAAAGTCCTCGAAAATTCTGAATCAAATGATCAAAGTAAAAATGGTATAAATAATCTGATTGAAAAAATATTAACTGAATTTAGTATTGTTAATCAAGATTTTGATGAGAATAAATTACTATTATTAAAAAACACTTTAGGAATTATTTTCGAAAAACAAATGGTTAACTCAAAACTAGCAAATAGATTAAGAAAAAATCAAATTAGTGATGATACACTTGATTTCCTGTCAAAATTAGAATGAAAAATTTTGATTTCACAGAGACTTTTTATAAACTCTCAGCCAACCCAACCCCCATACTCATACACCCTTGCAGCAAATACCCACCAGTAGGAGCATCCCAATCTAGCATTTCGCCAATTACATAATGGTTTTTTAGGTTTTTGAGTTCAAAATTATCTTTTATTTCATCCAATTTAATTCCACCTACCGTAGAAATTGCCTTGTCAATTTCATCAAAACCAGTTACTTGTAGTGGGATTTGTTTAATGTGCTTAGCAAGAAATTCAGGATTCATGAAATCTTCTTTTGTACAAGTTCGCTTTACCAAATCAAACATGGGTTTGGAGAGTTTTAGTTGCCAAATCAGATGCTCGCTCCAAGAGTTTTTCTTTCTTGGGCTCTTCATTTTTCTTAAAATTGATTCTTCTGTGGTGGTAGGTTTTAAATCTATGTAAATTGTTGCTTCTCCTTTTTCTTGTAATTGTTCTCGAATCGCTGGACTAAGTGCATAAACCGCACTTCCTTCAAGACCAAGTCTAGTAATAATTACATCTCCTTTTTTTGCTAATTTTCCACACGAAGCTGAAATACTTTTGAGAGGTTGACCTTCATTGGTTTTGGCAAATTTTTCTTTCCAAGTAATGGCAACTCCACAATTAGAAGCTGAAAATGGAACAGTTTTTATTCCTTTTTCTTCAAAATGAGTTAGCCAATCTCCTTCAGAACCAGTTACTTTCCAACTTGCTCCGCCAAGTGCGAATACTACAATATCAGGGTTAATGGTTGTTGTTTCTCCTTCTTTTTCAATAATTAATTGTTCTCCCTCAAATCCTTTCCAAGTGGAATTAAATTCAATGTTTACTCCATTTTCTTTAATTCTCTTCTCAAAAGCTTGTAATACTTGAATGGGTTTGATTCCCTTTTTAGGAAAAATTCGTTTACTGCTTCCCACAAAGGTTTCAATTCCTTCTTTTTTTAACCAAGAAATAAAATCTTCGTTAGTAAATGAATCCAGAGCTGATAATATAGGGTCAGAGGCAACATATTTTGTTTTCATTTCTTCAATAGGAGTGGAGTGTGTGAGGTTAAATCCTCCCTTTCCTGCTACCAAGAATTTACGTCCTAAGCCTTGATTTTTCTCGTAGATAGTTACGTCATACTTGGATGTATCTATTTCGCTCGCCAACATCAAAGTTGCAGAACCTCCGCCAATTATTGCTACCGTTTTTTTAGTCATTCTTTCCCTTGGCTTTTCTCAATCGTTCTTCTGCTTCTTCAATTTCTAAATCCAAATGATCGGTAAATAAGATTCCATTTAAATGATCTATTTCATGCTGAAAAATAACAGCAGTAAAGGCTTCCACCATTTCTATTTCATGACTTCCATCCATTCTGTCGTATTCTAGTAAAATAGCATACGCTCTATTTTTAGTTGTATCCATTTTTTTAGGAATAGACAAACATCCTTCTAAACAAAACTGAGTTTTTTTAGAATATTGTTTAATTACAGGATTTACATAGATCTCAAAAGGTTCTCCTTTTTTATCAAACCGTTGTACCGCAATCATGTTTTTAAGTATTCCAACTTGGGGAGCTGCAATTCCTACACCTGCATTTTCAGGATCTTGTACAGTTGCTAACAATCTTTCGGACAATAGTTTAGTTGTTTTTTGTTCCTTAGTTAAGTTTATGTCTTTACTTTTTGTACGCAACAAAATAGAGTCTTGTTTATTGGTAATTAACCAAATACGCATAGGTTCTTTTGATTTACCAGCATGTATCAATTCTTTTTGGGAATCAGAATAATCAGGAGCATTGTATTGCCAACCAGGGTTATGGTTTCTACTTTCTCTAGAAATACAAGAAAAAATTAGCAGAATAGAAGTAAATGAAATGATAAGTAATCTCATAGAAAAGTGCTTTTTTCAAAGATAAGGGATAGAATATTATTTTCTGTTTTTCCAATAAGAATAAATGAATAAGCATCCAGAAACTATTGAAGTTACAATGAAAGTAGTTTCATACTGTGTATTTTCTATATAATTGGCTGTCATTGCTCCAATAATCATCAAAGAAGAAACAATTCCAAAGGTTAATTGCTGTTTGGAAGCGTACATTTTTTTTGTATGCTTATCAAGGTGTTTTATTTCAAATTCTAATTCTCCTTTACTAGCTTTAGTAAGCACTGTGTCAACCTTTTTTGGGAAAGAAAATAGGGTAGTGGCTTGTTGTTTTATGGTATCAAAAATTATTTTTTTAAGTCCTCCATTTTTGAAAACTAATTTTTTGAGATAAGGTTTTATGGTATCCATTGCTTTGTAATCAGGAGCAATGGCGGTGCAAATTCCGTATAATAATAATAAAGCTCTTTCCAATAAAATCCAGTCTTTTGGTACATCTAAACTTGATGTTAACTCTTTAAGACTCAATTCTTTTTGTAGTTGAAATAAATTGGACTGTTTGATGTTGTCAAAGTTTATACTCTCAAGACTGATAGCATCTTGAAGAAACTCAGTAAGGGATTCTACAATTTTTCTGGTTGCTTCATCTTTCTCTTTTCCTTTGCCTACAAAGCCCATTTTTTGTAGGCTCTCCATTATTTTGTCATTGTCTTCAGCGATAATGGCTTGCAAAAAAGGAGGGATATTGGCTCTCATTTCTTCTTTTAGTTCACCTACAGCACCAAAATCCAAGAAAATTAGTTCTCCTTTCTCATTTACCATTAAGTTGCCAGGATGAGGATCAGCATGGTAAATTCCATGATTCAAAATCATTTCACAATACGTAAAGACCAATTTATCGGCTATTTCGGTTGGATTTATTCCCCACTCAGCAAGCTGAGTAGTATTCGTGATTTTTACTCCTTCACAAAATTCTGCAACTAAAATGGTTTTGGAGCTATATTCTGTGAATACTGTAGGCACGTAAACTCCATCAATATCTTGACAATTCTCTTTGATTTTAACCATCGAATTAGCTTCTTTGGAATAATCCAATTCTTCGAGAATCATCAGTCTGACTTGTCCAAAAGCATGCTCTAATCCTTTAACTTTAAAATATTTATTGATTCTGCTGTTGATTTTTTCAATGATATCAAGGTCAATTTCTGCTAGTTCTTGTATGTAAGGATGTTGAATTTTGACAACCACATATTCTCCCGTTTTAAGTGTTGCTTTATGAACTTGTCCTATTGATGCTGAAGCTAATGGTAACTCATCAAAATCAGAAAAAAGTGTTTCTAAGGATTCACCAAATTCAGTTTCGATATGTTGTTTTACGACCGAAAAATCTGAATATGGTGTGTTATCTTGAAGCGATTCTAATAAATCTCCATAAGCATTAGGTAAAACACTTGAGAGATTAGACAATAATTGCCCCACTTTGATAAATAATCCATTTAATTCAAGAATGGTGGATTTTATTCGGAGCGCATTTTTCTCATGTAAAGCATTGATTTTTATTCGGTAAGATGCTTCAGAACGAAATCGTTTTGTAGCATTTAATCTCAGGTAGCTCCAGATTATTTTGAAAGCAAGTCCAAATGCTTTTCTTCTTCTTTTACTCGGATTTAGAATCATCCTTTGGTTTTTTTGTTGGATTTAATAAGTATTAAATCACTATCAAAATTAGCTTATAAATAGATGGATAACAAGTTAAAGTAATCTTTAAAATGTGAAATTAACTTTATTTAGCACAACGATTATTTGTAAGTACTTTACAATTGAATGCAACTCTTTATTTTTTGATTTAGTTTTGTTTTATGATAGTTGATTATTCAAAGAGACCTGTTCGAGTAACGAGAGAGATAAATGGATTAGTTGGGAAGTCATTCTCTCTTAAATCAAGATTTTCTATGAGAGGAATAGGCTCTCACAGAATGAAAATTGAAAAATCGAGTGGAGAAATATTTCTAAAACTCTCAAAATTTCAAGATATAAAATATGGAAGTGTAGAACTTAGACCAAAAGGAATAATTGTTCACTTTAAAGATAATTTGAAGCATTGGGTTTGGGTGATACCTTACTACAAATTAGTGCTTTACCAAACCGATTACGACAGTATTCATTCTGAAGGAAATTTCATCAATTTCAATAAAGTTTCGTTGAAACAGACAAATACAAAGTTTTTTAGAAAGCTATCAAATTTGAGATTGGAATTTATGGAAGCAAATTTTTCTGGGGGGCCTAATTCTGGAATTTAACTCATATTTTTTTCTAAACTCAATATCACCCAAAAGGGTGGTGTTGATTGATTTGTGATAGAATAGATTTGTAATTCACTAAAACATATTTATTATGAAAAATTTACTAATTACATTTTGTTTAGCCCTTTTTACGACAATTTCATTTTCACAAACCTCATTGTCAATTGTTGGTTTAGATACAAAGGACAGTAAGAAAGAGGTTACATTTAGTATTAAAACAGCAGAATCAACAAGTCAGAAAATCATCATTTCTAGAGCTTATGATGCTAAAACATCAGGATTGATTAAAGATGCTTGTAAGACAAAAAGAGTTTTTGTTTCAAGTGTTATAAAATTGAATAGCAAAGGGTTTGTCATTAATTTAACAACAATAACTATTAAAAATTATTCTTGGAAAATTGATGAAAAAGGAAGAGTTACAGAATATTTTGAGATTTATTACAATAAGATTAATTAGACTGTCAAATTCGCTCCTTTACTGGTAAGTTCAGTTATGTTTAACTTTTCTTAGAAAAAGATTGAGCAATTTTTCCGCCAATCCAAGCCATAGGAATGTAGGCTAACAAAATATCGATTATTGCAAACCAAGTAGGTCCAGGAATCAAAATATTAACAGCAATGCCACCAATTAAGAATAATACACCAATTGCTAATGCGAATTTCATTTTATGATTGACAACAATTAACCCTGTTATAGTTGCTCCAACTAACGTGCCTAAAGCATGAGCTAAAAACGGAAAATAAAAATAATCTGCCGGAAGTGTGGGAATTAATTCTGCAAATGCTTCCATATCATTAGGGTCAATCTCCTCAACCATATATAGTTTCATTCCCATGTTGATCAGCCACATGTTTACAAGACTTCCGCCAAACCACCCTATTATAACTGCTAATATATTTCTAAGAATTGGATTCATATTTTTGTTTTTTAATTTTGTTTTTCTGCAAATGCTTTAAATTGATTCATCCATTTCTGGCTTTGTTTTTTAAACATGCCTGGGAATAATTTTGCCATCAATTTAATCATAAATCCATTAAATACAGTGTATTCCACTTCAGAAATATATAATGTTGTATTTTCTCCTACCGATTTAAACTTCGAAGTTTGAGTATTTGTCATGTGTTTATGTTCGTACAAAGCTGTTTTTTCTTGAGGTAAGTTGTAAGTAATAATAGTTTCAATTAACTCTATGTGTTGCTTTCCGTTCAACACAATTTTTGATTTAGCACCTTGAGTGTTCTTTTCTCCAATCAATAGCTCAATGCTTTCAAAACCATCTTGCCAGTGTTTAAAACTACTTTCATCTTCCCATAATGAAACTACTTTGTCAATGGGAGCGTTTATTTCTATTTGGCAGGTGTATTTCATTTAGAAAATGTTGAAACCACAACTTTACCACCAAATGACATATCCATTTCAACCTTACCTTGAATTAATTGGCAAGTATTTCTGTCTAAAACATACTCTCCTTTTGAGTTGTTCTTTCCAAGAATACCATCAATTAAAGAGCTGCTAGAAATAGTGATTTTATCATCAGAAACTTCTGTTAATTTAAAAGTGGTTTTGATTGTAGAACTTGTTAATTCATTTACTCTTTCATTTTTCCATTCATCTCCAATTTGTACTTTTGATTCGGGAAGTTTTATCTGTATTTGTGCCATTTCAACAATTACATCTCCAAATGGTTTACCACTTTGGTAATGAAAGGGTTTAGTGATATTTCCTTTGTTATCAATTGAGATTTTGAAAGTAGAATCAAGCACAGTTTTCAACTCGTAATACATTTCACTTTCATCTCTAGTCATGGTATTTACATCCTTATAACTATTAAACTCTTCGACTTCGCCACCTATGTTAGAATTAGATTTCATTCCTATAACATCCAAATTATAGGTGTAAATATTTTCGTTTATATCAGCCACAGAAAACTTTAATTCATATTCGTTTTTCATACTCATAGCTGAGTTTCCAACTGTTTCTGTAGTAAAAACAATAAGTTGTTCATCGCCAACTTTGGTTTTGATACTAAGCTCAATTTCTTCTCCTGATTGTTGTTTACAATTTAAGGCTGTAATTACTAATAAAAGGAATATACTAATAGTGTTTTTCATGGTTTTGTTTTTAATAATTTATGAGAATAAGTTTACTCTTCAAATTGAATTTCGTACAAGTTACGGTAAATTCCATTCTGTGCAAGTAACTCATCATGAGTTCCTTGCTCCATTATTTTACCTTTATCTAATACTATTATTTTATCTGCTTTTCTGATAGTAGATAGTCTGTGAGCTACAATTATGGAGGTTCTGCCTTTTGTCAGTTTATCAATGGCAGTTTGTATAAGTTCTTCAGTTTCGGTGTCAATGCTAGATGTAGCTTCGTCCAGCACCAAGATGGTAGGATTGTATACATAAGCCCTCACAAACGAAATTAATTGCCTTTGCCCAGTAGAAAGAGAGTTTCCTCTTTCTTTTACATCGTAATCATAATTTCCTGGCAGTTTCATGATAAAATCATGCAAACCGACAAACTTAGAGGCTTCAATTACCTGTTCTCTTGTAATATTAGGATCTTTGAGTGTAATATTATTGAAAATAGTATCCGAAAATAGAAACACATCTTGCAATACCACCGCAATATTCTGGCGAATATCTTCCAATGAAAGATCTCTCAAATCTTTCTCATCAACTTTCACAGTTCCAGATTGATACTCATAAAAACGACTCAAAATATTAATAATGCTAGATTTTCCAGCACCAGTTGCTCCTACAAAAGCAACTGTTTGTCCTTTTTTTATTTCAAAAGATAAGTCCTTCAATACATAATCTTCGTCATTGTAAGCAAAATTTACGCTATCAAAAGAAACAGTTCCTTCGTATTTTTCATAATTAGTCTGTTCAGAGTTTGTTGCAATTACTTGATTATCATCTAGTACTTGAAATATATTTTGTGCACGCACCAATCCTCTTTGTATCACATTAAATTTATCAGCCAACATTCTGATTGGACGATACAGCATATTAATCCACATGATAAATGCTACAATTTCACCCGTACTGGCATCAGTTATTGGTCGGGTAGTGAATTGATAAGAGGCGTAAAAAATTACAAAAGCAATAGAAATAGAACTCAAAATTTCAACCACAGGAAAGAAAATTGAATACGCCCAAACAGACTTGATATGTGCATTTCTGTGTAGTTTGTTGATTTCAGTAAACTTATCGTATTCAATTTTTTCTCTTGAAAATAACTGAACAATGCTCATTCCAATAATTCGCTCCTGTACAAATGTATTGAGTTTAGAAACCTGAGTACTTTCTAATTGATACGCTTTTTTAATCGCATTTTTAAAAATATTGGTAGCCCAAAACAATAGAGGCAAAGGAATTAACACCATTAATGCAAATACCCAATTGGTGCTAAACATTATAACTACAACCAACAATAAGCTCAGAATATCACCAGCAACAGTAATAATTCCATTTGAAAATATCTCAGAAGCTGCTTCAACATCGGAAACAAGCCTTGTAACTAACTTACCAATAGGGTTTTTGTCAAAATATTGCGTTTTAAAAGTAATAAGGTGATTAAATAACCGCTCCCTCATATCCGCAATTATCTTTTGGCCAATTAAATTGGTGTAATACACTGTAATAAACCTCAATATAGCTTCAATAATAATGGTAATAATCGCAATGATTGTCCAGTACAGAAATCCATTTTCTGGTTGTGTAGAAACATCAATGTCATTAATTGTATTCAGTATCATTCCTTTGAAATCTGCTTTTCCATCCACAAATTTATCTATCATAAATAATAGAATTAATGGACGAATAGGAGAGAGGATTGCATTCAGAATTGTGCCAATCACTGTAAATGTAAACATCACTTTGTGAGGCCTCAAAAAGACAAGAATTCGCTTAAAAAGAGTTATGTTTTTAGTTTCTGACAAGTATTGTTAAGAGATTGATTTAATAATGTCTTGTTTTGTAATAATGTGGTAGTTACCGTCTTCCTTCTGAACCATTACTGCAGCATTTTCTTTGGTGATTAATTTGGAAATTTCTTCCAGTTTTGTGTTCATTTGAACCATAGGAAAAGCTGGGTTCATAATTGGCTCAATTGAATCTCTTTTCGCTTCTGGATTTTCAAATAAATAATTAAAAACACTCGTTTCGCTTATAGAACCAACAATTTCTTTTCCTTTGAAAACTGGGATTTGAGAAATATTGAATTTTGACATTTTTTCTACAATGGAGCTAATACTTTCATCATGATTGGCAATGATTAAATTTCCATCAGTACTAACTATTTGACTTGCAGTTGGAGATTCTGTGTTTTCAACATAACCTCTTTCTTTCATCCATTCTTGATTAAAGAATTTACCTACATATCTACTTCCATGATCATGAAATAATACAACTACTACATCGTCTTTTTTAAACATCTGTTTAATTTGTAATAATCCCTTAACGGCCGATCCTGCAGAGTTTCCTACAAATATCCCTTCTTCTTTTGCAATTCGAGGAGTCATTATTGCTGCATCTTTATCAGTTACTTTTTCAAAATGGTCAATGATATCAAAATCTACATTTTTTGGTAAAATATCTTCCCCAATTCCCTCAGTTACATACGGATAAATTTCAGCCTCATCAAAAATCCCTGTTTCATGGTATTTTTTAAAAACAGATCCATAAGTATCAATTCCTATTATTTTTATGTCCGGATTTTTCTCTTTTAAATATTTTCCAACTCCAGAAATAGTTCCTCCAGTTCCCACACCAACTACAAAATGAGTGATTCTCCCGTCAGTTTGTTCCCAAATTTCTGGACCAGTACTTTCATAATGTGCAGCTCTGTTAGATAAATTATCATATTGATTTACGTACCAGCTATTTGGAGTTTCTTCGGCTAATCTCTTTGATACTGAGTAATAAGAACGAGGATCATCAGGTTCAACATTGGTAGGACATACAACAACTTCGCAACCAACAGCTCTTAAAATATCCATCTTTTCTTTAGACTGCTTATCACTCAAGACACACATCATTTTGTATCCTTTAATAATACATGCCAAAGCTAATCCCATTCCTGTATTTCCAGAAGTTCCTTCGATTACGGTTCCTCCAGGTTTTAATAAGCCAGATTTTTCAGCATCCTCAATCATTTTTACAGCCATTCTGTCTTTAACAGAATTACCAGGATTGGTGGTTTCAACTTTTGCTAAAACAAGAGCATCAATCTCTTTTGTAAGCACATTTAATTTCACCAATGGAGTGTTTCCTATTGTTTCAAGTATATTATTGTAATATTTCATTCCTTATTGTATAGTTGATTCTCAAATTTATTTTGCAAATATAGGGATTTGAATACACTATATGTATTGATTATTCCTCTTGATTAGAAACACAATAAAAAGAAATAATTTTATTGCTTATTTTTCAATAATAGTTTTATATTTTAATGATTTAACCTATTGTAATTAAGTGAATTAAACAGAGAATTAATTTTCGCTTTATTTTCTTTAAAATTTAAAACAAGATATTAACCATCAGAATGTTGAAAAAAGAGTGTAAACAATTGCAAAATAGGTTTGTCTTTTTATAAATTTGCACTCTAAATGTAGAACTACATCAAATGGCAAAAGCTATAAAAATTAGAAAAGGTCTTGATTTAAAGTTAAAAGGGAAACCTGAATTAACTACTCAAGACGTCCCGAACTCCCCATTTTACGCTATTAAACCTTCAGATTTTCCATCTCTTACCCCAAAAATGGTAGTAAAAGAAGGTGAATCAGTAAAAGTAGGTACTCCTATTTTTTTCGATAAATATAGAGAAGCAATTCAATATGTTTCTCCTGTTAGTGGAACAGTTAATGAAGTAAAAAGAGGAGCGAAAAGAAGAATACTTGAGGTAATAATTAAAGCAGATGCTGATTTTACCTTCGAAAATGTGGATACTTCTGGCGATACCAAAGAGGTTATCCTTAAAAGCGGACTTTGGCCAACAATCAAGCAAAGACCACTTGATATAGTTGCAGACTACAATCAAACTCCAAAAGCAATTTACGTTTCAGGATTTGATTCAGCTCCATTAGCTCCAGATTATGAGTATTTGTTGAAAGACAAAAAAGAAGCGTTGCAAGCAGGATTTGATGCTTTAGCTAAGCTTACAGAAGGGAAAGTAAATTTAACAATTGAAAACTCTACAAAGAACACAAGTGTTTTTTCTTCTATCAACGGAATAGAATTACACACAATCAATAGCAAGCACCCAGCAGGAAATGTAGGTACTCAGATTCATCAAATTACTCCGGTTAATAAAGGAGAGTTTGTATGGACAGTAAATGCGATTGATGTAGCTAGAATAGGAACTTTATTTATTACTGGAAAATTAGACTTTACTAAAACTGTTGCATTAACAGGTTCAGAAGTTGACTCTCCATCATATTTTAATATCATTACTGGAGCTAGTTTAACCAACTTAGTTGATGGAAAAATCACTTCGGATAATGTAAGAGTTATTTCTGGAAATGTATTGACTGGAGAAAATGTAGGAAAGGATGGTTTTTTAGGATTTTATGAAAATCAAGTAACAGTAATACCAGAAGGCGATACCCATAAATTTTCTTTTACAGAGGGATGGATGGCTCCAGGGTTTAGTAAACTATCTAATTCTCATGCTTTTTTATCGAGTTTACTTCCAAAGAAGGCTTATGATGTTGATACCAATACAAATGGAGAAGAAAGAGCTTTTGTAATGAGTGGACAATATGAGCAGGTATTTCCTTTTGATATATTTCCTGTACAATTATTAAAAGCTGCAATTACTAATGATATAGATAAGATGGAAAAATTAGGAATCTACGAAGTAGCTCCAGAAGATTTCGCCTTATGTGAATTTGTATGTACTTCAAAAATAAATTCTCAACAAATAATTAGAGACGGATTAAAAGTAATCGAAGAAGAGTGTATGTAACTCTATTCTATTTATAAAACTTATAATATACTATGAAATTTTTAAGAAATTTTTTCGATAAGGCATATGAAAAGGCAGGTGATAAATTCCATCCTGTTGTAGAATCATTTGATACGATTCTTTTTACACCAAATCATACAACAAAATCTGGTGCACACATTAGAGATGCAGTAGACTTAAAGAGAACTATGATGTTTGTTATTCTTGCCATGATTCCATGTTTACTTTTTGGTATGTGGAATGTTGGAGAGCAACATTTCGTTATGATGAACGAAACAGTAAGTTTTTGGGATAAATTTTTACATGGAGCAATAAAAGTGTTGCCAATTATAGTTATTTCTTATGGAGTAGGACTAACTGTAGAATTTATTTTTGGAATCATAAATGGTCATTCATTGCACGAAGGTTTCTTGGTTTCGGGGATGTTAATTCCATTAATCATGCCAGTAGATACGCCTCTTTGGATGATTGCAGTAGCAACAGTTTTCGGTGTAGTTATTGGAAAAGAAGTATTTGGAGGAACTGGAATGAATGTATTAAACGTAGCATTAACAACTAGAGCCTTTTTATTCTTTGCACATCCAACTTCAATGTCAGGAGATACTGTATGGACCTCTGGGCTAGGTGGAATGAAAGATTTAGCTAAAACTGGTGATCCTCTTGCTACTAAAATTGTTAAAGGAACTGAAACAGTTGATGCATATTCAGGAGCTACTCCAATGGGAGATTTAGCTTCAACTGCTGGAAAAAGCGAAGAAGTTGTAACTAGTATAATGTCAAAATTTCAAGAAGGAGGAGCAAATGATATTTCTCATTCTTTATTTGGAGACTATTTAGGATCTATTGGAGAAACCTCTACTTATGCAATTCTATTAGGATTAGCTTTCTTGTTAATTACAAGAATTGCAAGTTGGAGAGTAGTAGTTTCATTTTTTGCAGGTGGATTTGTAATGGCAACTATTTTCAATTTAGTAGCTGGAGACAATGCTTACATGGCACTTCCTGCACTTCATCAATTATTATTAGGAGGATTTATGTTTGGGATGGTATTTATGGTTACTGACCCAGTAACTGCTGCACAAACTAATAAAGGAAAATTCTATTATGGATTTTTAGCAGGTTTTATCGGAATTTTAATTCGAGTTGCAAACCCAGCTTATCCTGAAGGAATAATGCTTGGGATATTAATTGCCAATGTATGTGCCCCATTAATTGACCATATGGTATTGAATGGAAACATCAAAAAGAGAGAAAAAAGAATTGCAAAAGCGAAAGCTTAATTTAATAGTTAAAAACTTATAATAATGAGTATAAATAAAGAAGGAAACGTATACACCTTAATATTTGCCATAGTAATGGTGGTAGTTGTAGGAGGTTTGTTAGCATTTATTGCTTCCTCGCTCAAACCTTTACAGGAAGCAAATGTAAAGAATGAAAAAATGCAAAATATTCTTCAAGCTATTGGTTTAGAAGAAACTGCAGAAGTAACGAGAGATGAGGCTGGTGCAATTTTTAATGATTACATAACAGAAAGAATTGTGTTGGATTATGAGGGGAATGTTATTTCAACAAAAACTAATCAAGACTCGATTGTACCAAAAGATATGACCGATGCTTTTAATGTAGAGGTAAGAAAATACTACAACAACTTGATGAGAATTGAGAAAAAGTATGAAGAAGGAAGCGAAGAATTCAAAGCAGCACTAAAAGAAAAAGAAATTACTTATCCTTTATTTGTGTGCGAAAAAGATGGAAAAAAATATTTTGTAACATATTTCAGTGGTAAAGGACTTTGGGATGATATATGGGGATACATTGCTTTCAAAGAAGATGGAAAGACTATCAATGGAACTGTATTTGATCACAAAGGAGAAACTCCAGGTTTAGGTTCAAAAATTACTACAGAAATATTTAACAGAGATTTTGTTAATAAAGTAATTACTAATGAAAACAACGAATACAGACCTATCCGGGTAATTAAGCCAGGAAAAGATAGAGAGGAGTATGAAGTTAGAGGAATAAGTGGAGCAACTTTTACAGCAATTGGAGATGGAGCTAACATGGGAGTAGAAAGAATGATGGAAAGGTCATTGGTAGTTTATCAAAAGTACTTTTCTTCACTTAATTCAAATTCTATCAATAAAGTACCTGAATTAATAGATACGCTAAGTATAGACACTATGCAGATGCAAATTGACACAACAGCAGTATTAGCAATAAAATAAAACTCTTTATAAAAACAAGATACTATGTCTGAAACAAAAGAACCTTTATTCTCAAAAAAGAATAAAAAATTAATATCGGATCCTTTGAATCTTAACAACCCTGTTACTATTCAAGTACTTGGAATCTGTTCTGCATTAGCGGTAACAGTGCAAATGGATAATGCAATAGTAATGTCAATTGCAGTACTATTTGTATTGGTAATGGGAAATTTAATAGTCTCTTTAATGAGAAACTTGATTCCTTCAAAAATAAAGATTATCGTTCAACTTGTAATTGTAGCTGCTCTGGTAATTATTGTAGATCAGGTACTTAAAGCTTATGTTTATGATGTATCTAAATCACTTTCTGTATTTGTTGGTTTAATTATTACTAACTGTATTATCATGGGAAGATTAGAAGCATTTGCTTTGGGTAACAAACCTTGGGCTTCTATTTTAGATGGAGTAGGAAATGGGTTAGGATATGGTTTAATCCTTGTTATTGTAGCATTTTTCAAGGAGCTTTTTGGTTCTGGAAGTCTTTTAGGAATCCCAGTATTTGGAGATCCAGAAGGTATAGATGGGCCAACAGGTTTATTTGCTATGGGTTATGAAAATAATGGTCTAATGTTATTGCCACCTTCTTCATTGATTTTAGTAGCCTTATACATTTGGATTCAAAAGAAGAAAACACCAAGCTTAATTGACGAAAACGCAAGTTAATTTCAAACAGAAAAAAGAATTATATTTTAAGATATTATGGAATTATTAAAATTATTTATTAGAGCAGCCTTTGTGGACAACATGGTCTTTACCTTTTTCTTTGGTATGTGCTCTTATTTGGCGGTTTCCAAAACTGTAAAAACAGCCTTTGGACTAGGACTAGCAGTTATTTTTGTATTAGCTGTAACTGTTCCAGTAAACTATTTATTAGAGAATTTTATTCTAAAAGATGGAGCTTTAGCTTGGCTAGGCGATGACTATGCAGATGTAGACTTAAGCTTCTTGAGTTTTATTATGTTTATTGCTGTAATTGCGTCTATCGTTCAATTAGTAGAAATGGTAGTTGAGAAATTCTCACCAGCTCTTTATGGTGCTTTAGGGATTTTCTTACCACTTATTGCAGTAAACTGTGCAATCCTTGGAGGGTCACTATTTATGCAACAAAAGAGTTTTGATACAATAGGGCATGCTACTGTTTATGGACTAGGTTCTGGTTTTGGATGGTTTATTGCTATTGTATTATTGGCAGCAATTAGAGAAAAATTAAAGTATGCTAACATTCCTGGACCATTGAAAGGAGTGGGGATGGCATTTCTTATAACAGGGCTAATGGGATTAGCATTTTTAGGATTTTTAGGATTTAATATATAACAAACTATGGATATTAAAATAGTAGGTAT
>CAKZNB010000019.1 GCA_937129365.1 uncultured Flavobacteriales bacterium | reverse complement strand
CAATCCTCAATCTCTTTAACCACTCCACTCATCTGTTTTTTCACAGCTTCATCATCAAATCTAAGAAAATGAACGCCTAAACTTTCTAATTTTTCTTGTCTGGTTTTATCCTTTTCAAATGCTCCCTCCATTTCGTGTGAAGCTCCATCTATTTCAATAGCTAATTGCAAATCTTTACAATAAAAATCAACTATAAAATTATCTATTGGTTTCTGTCTATCAAAATCATAGCCCAACATTCTTTTTTGTTTCAATTCATTCCACATCAAAACCTCACCAAACGTCATATTTTTTCGCAACTTTTTGGCGAGTTCTTTTAACTTCGGATTGTATGGAATTATTTTTCTTCTCACAGAAAATAAAAGTACACAAAGTTGCTCTTCCCTCCTTGGAGGGATAGAAATTAATCCGTTTTTCACAGGTTAAAATTTCTTGGGTGGGTTTACAGTCTTAATAACCCACCCCTAACCCCTCCAAGGAGGAGAACTTTTCATTATTTTTGAACTCTATTTTGAACCAATCAGCAGACATAACATTTATCGAGCAACACAAAAATGACTCTCTTAATGAGATAGCCTTATTATTGAGTAAACAACCTACTCTTAACAAAGACTTTATTATCGCTCAAATTAATGGATTGCAAAAAGCAAAAAATAAAATCCCACAGTTTTACAATACTCCCAACATCACTTATCCTACAAAATTATCTTTAGAACAGTGTTCATCGGAAATTACCGGAATTTATAAAAGCCAATTAATTAATGGAAAAACTTTAGTGGATTTAACAGGTGGTTTTGGAGTTGACAGCTTTTATTTTTCTAAGGAATTTAAAGCCGTTACTCACATAGAACAAAACACTGATTTACACCTTCTAGTAAAACATAACTTTAATGCATTAAAAGCGGATAACATTACACTTGTTAATACTACTGCTGAAGAATTTATTGAAAACAACACGCAACAATTTGATGTAATTTACATTGACCCAAGCAGAAGAAATGAAAATCAACGTGTTTTTAAGATAAGTATATTAAAAGAGAAATTTGTAGGTCCACATTGGAAAAGCATAGATGTCCTTGAATATGATAAAGACGAAATCACAAAAAACGATTTGCTTATATGTGATGGTGCTTCATTTCTAAGCAAAGTCCATTCTCCCAATATGGAAAACAGAGAGGATTATATAAAAGAACTCAATGAACATCCCTACGTTATCGTTGTTGATCCGGAACGAATAGAAGAAATATTGGACTGGACAGATTATTTAAAAATACATTCTGAAAGTTTTAGACCTGAAAAATTTCCAAAAAACCTTTTAGCAAAGATATTTGGATTTGAAGTTAAAGAACCTTTTGAAGCTGACAAAGGAGCAGAAAATATTGACGCTAACGACATAGATATTTCTTTAGAAAAATAAGTAAATGAGCGTAGCCAAATTTTTAAACGAGGAAGAAGAAAAAAGTATTTTAAAAGCCATTCAACTTGCTGAAAAAAATACTTCTGGGGAGATTCGTGTTCATTTGGAATCGAAGTGTGAGGGAGATGTGTTGGAAAGAGCTCAAACTGTATTCAAAAAACTAAAAATGCACAAAACAAAACTCCTGAATGGAGTGTTGTTTTATGTAGCAACCGAAAGTCATCACTTTGCGATAATTGGAGACGAAGGAATTGATAAAAAAGTGCCCGCTAATTTTTGGGAAGAAACAAAGGAATTAGTTATTTCTGAGTTAAAAAACGACCAGAAAGCCAAAGGGCTTGAATCTGGAATACTTAGAGCTGGCGAGCAACTCAAAGCCTTTTTCCCTTATCAATCAGATGACACCAATGAATTGTCTGACGAAATATCAACTGGAGCTTAATGAAAAAATTAATTCTACTTATTGGTTTAGTGTTTTCAATTTCCATTGGGTTTGGGCAAGAAGAATGCTTTCCGAAAAAGAAAGACGGACAGTTTGTGTATGATATTGGAAATGTATTGAGTGATGCTGATGAAAATATACTTCAAGCAAAACTAAAAGCATTTACTAAAAGAACATCCAATGTATTGGTGATTGTAACAACAAATGATTTATGCGGAACAGATAAATCTCAATTTGCAATTGAACTTGGCGACCAATTGGGTGTGGGAAGAAGCGACAAAGACAATGGATTGGTTTTTTTGGTAAAACCCAAAATTGGTAATGCTCGAGGTGAGGTTTTTATTGCAGTAGGCACAGGACTTCAAGGAGCAATAACAGATGCTGGAACGAGAAGAATTATTGATTACGAGATTATTCCTTATTTTAAAAAAGGGAGTTACATTAGTGGGATTAATGCTGGTTCAGAAATTTTAATGCGACTTGCCGAAGGAGAAATTTCGGAAGCTGATTACCTTGCAAAAGGGAAAGGAGAAGATGGTGGAATGTGGATAATTCTTGTCTTTTTTTTAATTTTTATCGTATTCATTTTTTTGGCACAAAAATATGGAGATGGTGGAAATGACGATTGGGAAAACTACGATAGACATGGAAAGCACCGCGGTGGAAGAAGAGGTGGTGGAATACCATGGATAATTATTGGTGGTGGTGGCTCCCGAGGTGGTGGTGGCGGATTTGGAGGCGGAGGCTTCGGAGGTTTTGGTGGTGGAGGTTTTTCTGGTGGTGGAGCTGGAGGAAGTTGGTAATTGAAGTACGAAGTTGGGAGTTGAAAAATTAATAAATTGAAAATTAGCTGATTATATTTTATGTACAAACTCATAGCAGATAGTGGCTCAACCAAAACGGATTGGGTATTAATTGACCAATTGGGTAAAATAGAAACTCAATTACACACCATCGGTTTCAATCCTTATTTTCATTCTGAAGAGTTTATTTCTGAGAAAATTTCTAGAGAGTTTTCTGAATTAGCAATTGATATTGCTCAAATAAAAGAAGTGTTTTATTACGGAGCTGGGTGTTCTTCCAAGGATAAAAAACTAATTATAAAAAAAGCTCTTGAAGCTAATTTTGCTGCAGCAAGTGTTGAAGTAAATCATGATTTAATTGCAGCGGCCAGAGCCACATTAGGAAATAAAGATGGTATTTCATGCATCCTTGGTACTGGAGCAAATTCTTGTTTATGGAAACAAGGAAAAGAGATTGAAAATATTTCCTCTCATGGCTATATTTTTGGGGATGAAGGAAGTGGTTCCTACCTTGGAATTAGGTTATTAAAATTATATTTATCTGATAATTTAGAACCTAATTTAAAACAACAATTTGATTCAGAATTTAACCTAACCAAAGAAGAAATTCTGAATAAAACTTACCAAGAAAAAAATCCAAATGTGTTCTTAGCAAACTTTGCGAAATTTTATTTTAAAAACGTAAAAAACGAAACTCTAAAAAATATTATTCGACAAGGATTTGTAGATTTCTTTGAAGTAAGAGTCATTGCATATCCCGACTACAAGAACTATGAGCTTGGTTTTGTGGGTTCTATTGCCTTTTACTACCGAGAAATACTTGCTAAAGTAGCTGAAGAGTTTGAAATGAAGATTTATAAAATAACAAAAGCTCCTATTGACGAATTGGTTGCTTTTCACTCTTAAAAAGAAAAAGACCGCTATAAATAGTAGCCTTGGCCTAAACTTTGGTGGATATATTTCAGCAAACAGATTAGAAAACGGTTACTGTCTCGAATAACCTTTACCTAAACTTCTTGTGTGTTGTATTTGAGTAAGGCTTGTGGTTATTAATAATTGCTGGCTCATTCAAGCTTAATGAATCACATCCTAAAAAATCTTACAAAAGAAAAAGGCTATCAAATTAATGATAGCCTTCCCCTAAACAAAAAAAGAAATTATGAATGCCATTCCCCAATGGCAGGTTTTCTGTCCGATTCTCGAATAAACTAGAAAGGAACAAAAGAGGTTTTAGTTGCCTTTATCTATGAAAATCCAATCAGTAGTTGTAGCGTATGTTGTGTAATTTTTCATAGTGTTGTTTTTAAATATTTACCTTTCGGTTGATATAAAGTAACAACAAAAAATCGCTAAAAAATTGGTGTTTTATTTAATGGTAGGTTTCACCTATTTAACGGTATAGAATTAACCGTTAATGGTTTTTGAAAGCAAATTCAGTATAATTTACTTAATAAAGATGAGTAAATAATCAATTAAAATCAACTTCTTTCCACTCATTTTCTTAATTTAGAATATTAATCAATTTTACTTCTATGTCCATACGAGCACTCCTTATTGATGACGAAGAATTGGCAAGAGAAAATCTCAAAATGATGATTGAGAGCTTTTGTCCTTCTATCGAAGTGGCGGGAACTGCAATAGGAAAAGAAGATGCTAAAGAAAAAATTAATTCTCTTAATCCTGATGTGATTTTTTTGGATATTTGTATGCCTTCAGGCACCGAAGGATTAACATTATTAGATGAAATTGAAGAAAAAAATTTCCTTGTAGTTTTTGTTACCGCTTTCAAAGAATATGCGCTTAAAGCTTTTAATGCCAATGCGGTTCATTATATTTTGAAACCTATTGATATTGATGAATTAATGGATGCAAATATCAAAATTGAAGAACGATTGTCTCTGATTAAATCAAATCCTGAAATCAAAAAAAAGTACCAAGAATCTTTAAATAATACGGCTAAAAGTATTAGAACTAAAAGCAGCGACAAGCTAACAATTTCTCACTCAAGAGGAATAAAAATTGTGAATATAGAGGACATTGAATATCTTGAAGCCAAAGGTAATTGTACAGATATTTATTTTAAAGACAAATCAAAATATACTGATACCCGAACTTTAAAAGTGTATGAAAACATTTTGGATTCTTCCTTGTTTTTTAGGACCCACAAATCATTTATGATTAACATTTCTTACCTAAAAGAATATTTAACTTCGCAAGGAAATATTGCTGTATTACAAAGTTCAAAACAAGTTCCTGTATCCAGAAGTAAAACAAAAGAGTTTACAACTCTCTTGAAAAATTTATAATATTCTATACCTTTGAATTCTTAAAATCTGAATAAGAAAATGGCTAAGAATAAACTAATGAAATTTGACGAGATGAAAACTATGGAACGAGTTTTCGAACCGAGTATGTCTGATTTTATTGAAGGTAATTATCCACTTAAAGGAAAATGGAGAGAAGAAGTTTTTCAGAATGATAATCCAATCGTATTAGAGTTAGGCTGTGGAAAAGGAGAATACTCAGTGGGATTGGGTAGAAAATATCCAAATAAAAACTTTGTAGGCATTGACATTAAAGGTGCAAGAATATGGAGAGGTGCCAAAGATGCCAACAAAGAAAACTTAACCAATGTTGCATTTTTAAGAAATGTGGTAGATTTTGTAGAGCATTTTTTTGCAGAAAATGAAGTAGATGAAATTTGGTGTACTTTTTCTGACCCTCAGCCAAAAAAACCAAACAAAAGACTGACTTCTAGTGAATTTGTAAAGCGTTACAAGAAGATAATGAAGCCCAATGGAATCATTCATTTAAAAACCGACAATACACTTTTGTACGAATCAACTCTTGAAGAAATTGAAGAGTATGGATATGAACTACTTGAAAAATCCAACAATATTTATGAAAAGGATTGGAGTAGATTTGATAAAGAAACTCAAGAAATTTTAAGTATCAAAACCCATTATGAGCAATTATTTGCTAATAAAGGATTTAAAATTAAGTATGTTGCTTTTAGAGTAAATAGTTAATTTTCACTTATTCACTTTTGATAGTTGGCAGCAATCTAGAGTCTTTTAAAGCAGCTGTTCTATGAATTTTATTTTTGAGGTATTCACTATTGTTAGCAAACTCCATAAACTTAGTTACTGATTCATGTTCAACTAATAAAACTGCATCCCAACTTTCTGATTCTGGACCAATCAAATAAGAATTACTTTTTCCAAAATACAACACTCTACTTCCTGCTTTTTCCAATTCAGGCAATGCTTTATCTATGTATAATTGGTAAGCATCTTTTCCAGAAATTTCTTCTTGAAAATCATATTCATCAAAGCTAGAATAGTCAGCAATATCATTAAATTTTAGCAAATTCAACATTACAATTTTTCCTTTTCCATTAAACTCCAAATAGAATTTTTTACCTAATTCTTGAGTAGCTTCTAAATAATTTTCCATTTAATGTTTTTTACTCTTCGACTGTAATCGAAACATAATCCACATTTCCATTAATAGGCGGATTTATTTTTTTAATCTCGATTTTTGCAGATTGTAATTCAAAAGATTCTTTTTTTAATCTATCTAAAATTCTATACCCAACGGTTTCAATTAGTTTTGAACGAATTGCCATCTCCTCCTCTACTATCCTATTAACAATCACATAGTCAATAGTTTTAGACAAATCATCTTCCATTGCAGATTGCTTAAAATCAGTAATTAGTTCCACATCAATAATGTACTCATTCCCAATTTTTGCTTCTTCTTCCAAACACCCATGGTAAGAGTAACACTTAATTCCAATTACAGATACTTTATTCATTTGCCTTAAATACTGATTTTTCAAAAATAGTTTTCTTTCTAAAGATATCTCTCCCTCTTCTTAATTTAGCTATGTTAACTTCAAAAGAGAGTGAATCTAAAGAATAATCTTTTAAATTTTTTGGGTTCTTTTTGTAATAATTCAACATTGAATCTAGCCTTTCATCAAAAGTAGAATTGGTGTCTTCTTGCATGTAAATTAGCTGTTCATCAGTTTCAAATAACTGAGTAAACTGTAGATAAGACATAATAACTACAGGTTTTACATCCTTGTATTTTTCAGCTTCTGCTATCACTAATTCCAATGCTTTTTCTGATACTTCTTTGTATTGATCAGTTAGAATATAATACTCTTGATTTTCTTTAAAATCCTCATAATCGATTTTATACTTTTCAAAAATCCCTTTATAAAGACGCATTGAGGAATCCTTCATCAAATCCTTATTTAGATTAAAATTATTAAAGTTTCCTTCCAATACATTTACCTCATAAACCAACTGAATAAACTGTTCTTTCTCAATAAAATTTGAAGGCACATTGTCAATATTATTCTCAGGTTTGCACTGAAAAAAAAATAATATAGCTAGTATGTAAATGAATTTATTCATCGGTTATCTCTCAAACGAAAGTCTTTGTCCGTTAGTGCCTTCAATTAATTTTCCTTGATTCCAAACCAAATTTCCGCTTACAATAGTTGTTTCAATTTTTGAGTTAAACTCTTGACCTTCAAAAGGTGACCAGCCACACTTGTACAATAAATTTTCTTTAGTTACGATATTTTTTTTATCCAAATTAGCAATAAACAAATCTGCATAATAGCCTTCTCTCAAATATCCTCTCTTTTCTATTTGAAATAAAGTAGCCACATCGTGACTAAATTTTTGAGCAATGTGAGTTAGTTCAATTTTACCTTTTCTGTTCAATTCAAATAACGTATTAATAGCATGTTGAACAAGGGGACCTCCAGAAGAAGCCTTGGTATATACTCCATCTTTTTCTTCAATAGTATGAGGAGCATGATCAGTTGCCAACACATCAATTGTATTGTTATTTACAGCCTCTAAAATCGCATCTCTATCTGATGCTTTTTTTACTGCTGGATTCCATTTAATCCTAGCTCCTTTTGTTTTATAATCTTCATCACTAAACCAGATGTGATGGATACAGGCTTCCGCAGTTATTCGCTTATCTTTCAACGGAATATCATTCCTAAACAAGCTCAACTCCTTAGCTGTAGAAATATGTAAAATGTGTAATCGGGTATTGTATTTTTTAGCTAACTCAACTGCCATCGAAGAAGATAAATAACAAGCCTCTTCGCTTCTAATTATTGGATGAAATTCCATTGGAATATCGTCTCCATATTTTTCTTTGTACTCAGCTAAATTTTTCCTCACTGTAGCTTCATCCTCACAATGAGTTGCAATAAGCATGTTACATTTAGAGAAAATATTAGTCAGAGTTTCTTTATTATCTACCAACATATTACCTGTTGATGAACCCATAAAAACTTTTACTCCACATACCGTTTTAGGGTCGGTTTTCAATACCTCATCAATATTATCATTGGAAGCTCCCATGAAAAAAGAATAATTAGCCAATGAGCTTTTTGAAGCAATTTGGTATTTATCTTCTAATAATTCCTGAGTTAAAGTATTAGGAACTGTATTTGGCATTTCCATAAAAGAAGTAATCCCTCCAGCCACAGCTGCTCTACTTTCGGTAAATAAATTGGCTTTGTGTGTTAATCCTGGCTCCCTAAAGTGCACTTGATCGTCAATTGCCCCAGGGAATATATAGTTTCCCATAGCATCAATTACCTCAGCCGAATCATGAGATAAGTTTGTTCCTATTTTATCAATTTTATCGTTTACAATAAGAATATCCTGTTCCTGGATTGTTCCTTCGTTTACAAGTTTTCCGTTTTTTATAAGTATCGCTGACATCTATTATATTTTGATGAGTAAAAATAACAATAGATAAGTGGAATTGAAAGGAAGATGTTAGGTTTTATTTCTTCTTAGAAATCTTCTTAAACCTCAATTTAAAAACCCCAAAAATAGCTTCTTTAAAGATAGAAGTATCCATTTTTGAATTCCCTAATTCTCTATCTTTAAAAACAATAGGTACTTCTTTTCCTTTGAATCCTAACCTAACCGCTGTGTATTTCATTTCTATCTGAAATGCATAACCAATAAATTTAATTGCATCTAAATCCATTGTTTCCAGCACTTTTCGGGAGTAACACATAAATCCTGCAGTGGTATCTTTAATTCTTACCCAAAGAATCATTCGCACATAAATGGAAGCAAAATAAGAAAGAAACAATCTTTTTTTGTCCCAATTACTCACTCCTCCACCTTTTACATAACGCGAACCAATAGCAAAATCATAACCATCTTCTGCACATGCTTTGTATAATTCTGGCAATTTATCTACAGGGTGAGAAAAATCTGCATCCATCTCAAAAATGTAATCATACCCTTTATTTAACCCCCATTTAAAACCATGAATATAAGCAGTTCCCAACCCTAATTTACCTGTACGCTCCTCGATATGAAGAGAATTTGAAAATTCCTTCTGAAGATTTTTTACGATTTCACCAGTTCCATCAGGTGAGCCATCATCTACAATAAGCACATGAAAATCCTTGGGAAGCGAATGAACCGTTCGGATCATCTTCTCAATGTTCTCTTTCTCGTTGTAAGTGGGTATTATTACTAGGCTGTCAGACATGATTGTTAAAACAAACTCAAATATAGGGTTTTGTTAGGGTATTTAAAAAACAAATGTTGTCAATTTAACATTAATTAAAGTACTCCTTGGGTATTTCACAAACAGGAATTGGAACCATTTTGTGTTGATTGGCTCTGTTTAATTTTTTATAAATCGCCAATACTTCTTTTTGTCTTTCAGTTAGTTCAGATTCTTCTCCATCAAATTCCATTGCCCATTCCAATTCTGGATAACTCGCTCCTATTTGATCTTCGTCTGTCCTATCATCTCCCCACAATCCATCTGTTGGCTTGGCTTGTTGTATTTCTTGAATGATGCCTAACTCTGCAGCAATTTCAAATACTTGAGATTTCATTAAATCTGCAATCGGGCTTAAATCTACACCTCCATCACCGTATTTGGTAAAAAACCCAACTCCAAAATCTTCTACTTTATTACCAGTTCCTGCAACCAAATATTTATGGTGTCCTGCAAAAGCATATATAGTTGTCATTCTCAATCTAGCTCTCACATTTGCCATAGTAAGTTGGTCTTGAATTTCTTTAGGAAAATCTTTACAAGTTTGATCAAAAGTGGCTGTTAAATCCACTACTTCAGAGGATATTCCTTCAAAGTTTTCTTTGAGCCAAGCTATATGGTTGTTACTTCTAACAAATTGATTGGGAGCTTGATGAATAGGTAGATTTAGGCAAATTAATTTCTTTCCCGTCATGGCACAAAGTGCAGAAGTTACGGCAGAATCTATTCCTCCAGAAATCCCCAATACGAATCCTTTCATTCCAGCGTTAGTTGCGTAATTATCTAACCAACTTACTATATGAGCTATTACTTTTTTTGTTTGCATAAAATTTTGAATAAAAAAAACACCTACGTAAAAGTAGGTGTTTTCAGTAAAACTTTAATTATCTGTTTTCTAAAATAATACTCCAACAGTTACTGCAATTCCATGAGCGCTGAATTTTTGTGAAACAGGAGTAGAGTTCTCATTCAATAAAAATCTTGAATCCCCTTTCACTACATTAGTAAATCCTAAATTGTAATGAAGAGCACCAAATACTGAAGTTCCTTCAGAAATTTTGTACTCAGCTCCCAATCCTACTTTAAGTTGAACTCTAATTGGCTGCATGTCTTTATCCATATTTACATCCGTAATATCAGATAAATTTGCTTTTGCATCATTATTTCCTAAATAATCTACTTCATCAGTAACTTTAGTTCCAGTTCTGAAAGCTAAATTTAATCCAAACTCACCAAAGTAGGTCATGTAACCTATCTCATTGGTTTTCATTTTAATACCAATCGGTAGTGTTACGTAGGTACTTTTGTAAGTTCTGTTTTTTAATTGCAGTAAATAACCTGTAGTATCCTCAGGAACATGAGTTCCATTTTCTTCTTTTGTTTCTATAAAGTCATAATTACCAGTCATATAATAATAAGTTTTGTTTGTAAAACTTACTTTTCCTTTTTCGTGATTTAATTCTAATCCAGAATAAAAACTAAAATTATCGCTTAATGCGTATTCAGCTTTTAATCCCCAATTAAATCCTAAAGTAGTTCCTCCATTTTCAAATTTCTTTACATCATCAGGTTTCATCCAATTGAAAGCTGGTCCTAATTTTAATCCAAATCTGAATTTGTTTTGTGATACAGCATAGTTTGCACACAAGGTTATTGCTAGTAATAGTGCTATTTTTTTCATGTTTTTCTTTTTTATTTGTGTCAAAAATAAGTATTTATTTAGTAAATCCTATTGTATTAACATTTCAGTAATTAAAATTTGAAATAAACGAATAACCTTCCAAAATTTTTACTGTCCTTATCTATTCGGTGATATTTATTTTTTATATGCTTCTGTTCCAAGAATCTAATTACTTTTTTCTTTAATTGACCAGAACCTTTTCCAGGTATTATTTCTACAGTTTTTATCTTTTTCTCTATCGCCTCATCAATTATTCTGTTGAGTTCTTTATCAATTAAATCTCCTTTATTATACATGCTATGAAGGTCAAGTTTTAATTTAGCCATTGTAATTGGTTTGGTTATTGCAAGATAAGTAATTAATAATTTATCTATATTTAGGTTATGAAAGTATCTCAACTAAAATATTTGTTGCTTTTAATTGGTTTTGTAGCCCTATGTTATTCTTTTGTTCCTTTCAAAAACTCTAACAAAGTGTATAAGAATTTGAAGGAGGCATTAGAGAATCCTGAAGAAGTTACTCACTTAAAGCTGAATAGAAAGCGGTATAAAAAATTTCCTGTTGAAATTTTTAAACTTGTAAATCTCAAAACACTGGATTTAAGTAAAAATAAAATTGACAGTATTCCTGATGGAATTTCGGCTTTAAAAAACCTTGAAAATTTTATATTCAAATCAAATAGATTAGAGATTTTTCCCAGAAGCATCTGTTCACTATCGAATCTTAAAAAAATAAGTTTAGCGGACAATAATATTGTAAATATCCCCAACGATATTGCCCTTCTTAATAAGCTAGAAAGTCTTGATTTATATAGGAACAGTATTGAGGAAATTTCTTCAGAAATTGCAAAACTAACCAATCTCAAAAAATTAGATTTAAGAATGATTGAAATCCCAGAAGAGGATTTGGAAAGGGTAAAAGCTCTTTTACCAAACACCAAAGTACTCTCTACAAAACCTTGTGATTGCGCTTCTAATTAGGTGATTTCCCCTCCACAACTTGACCCAGAACCTGCTGTGCATCCAAAACAATGTTCATTCACAATTATTTTTCTATCCATTAATGTTTGAGAATCAAAATCCTTAACATGCTGACGTTTTTTATCTGAAACTGCAACTTTTAATTCCAGCATTTGATTAAAATCACAATCATATAGATATCCATCCCAACCTACAGAAATTGTATTCCTACACATAACACCTTCTGCGGCAACAGGATTATAGGCATTCACCAGTTTTTCCATATAGCCCTCAAAGTTTTCACTGGCAACCAAATAATCTAAGTATCTACTGATAGGGATATTAGTAATTGCAAACAACGAATTAAATTCTACATCAAAATCTTTCTTGAGTTTTCTCTTAAATTGTTTTTCCAAGCCTGCTTGACTTGGAGGCAAAAAAGCACCAGAAGGGTTGTAAACTAAATTTAATGTTAGCCCTGTTCCTTCCATTCCGTACCCTACTTCATTCAACATTTTTAATGCTCTAATACTTCTATCAAAAACACCGTCTCCTCTTTGGCTATCGGTTTTCTTAGAGCTATAATGAGGCAATGAACTTACTATTTCTACTTCGTTTTCTTTATAAAATTCTGGTAAATCAAAATACTTTTTATTGGCTACTATAATTGTCAAATTACACCTTACAATCACTTTACAGTCAAGTTTATAGGCTTCCTCTACAAACCACCTAAAATGAGGATTCATTTCTGGGGCTCCACCCGTTAAATCAACTGTTTTTATCTCTGATTTTGCTATAGCATCCAAACACAACTGAAGTGTCTCTTTAGACATTATTTCTTTTCTATCAGGTCCAGCATCTACATGGCAATGCGAACAAACTTGATTACACATTTTACCCATGTTAATCTGAAAAATATCCAAATTAGTTGGGATAAGTGGAAATAAATTTGTTTCAGATAATTTTGAAGAAAAACTATCTAAATTTTGATCCTTTATTCCATGATGAAGAACTTTCAGTTGGTGATCAATATCTGAAAATACATGATTTTGTTTTTTTAAACTCTTTGTTGCTGTTGACATAAAATAATTTACATTGATACTTCTTTCACTTTGTTCATCATTTGAACTCCATGTACTAAACTCGCTCCTCCTCTAATTGCCGCAGCTACATGCACTGCTTCCATCATTTCCTCTTCATCACACCCCTTTTCAAGTGTATCAACAGAGTAGGCATCGATACAATAAGGACACTGAATCGCATGAGATACAGCTAATGCGATCAAAGATTTCTCTCTTTCAGTCAAAGCTCCTTCTTTAAATACTTCTCCATAATAACTAAAAAACTTATCGGCTAGTTCTTTTTGAAACTCTCCAATTTTTCCAAATTTTTTTAAATCCTCGGGATTATAATATGTCTTCATAGTTTATATATATTAGTTTAAAAAGCGTTACAAGTTTTTTTTTTATAATTTTACACCCCGTAACACATAAGTGTGTGTATCGCATAAAGCTATTATAACTTACAGTAAATAGCAAAATTAAAACAAAAAGTATGATAAGATTTGTTTCAAATTTTACCAGTCAACTACAAGAAGCATACGAAATAGGATGCAATTTGGATTTTAAATCTCCAAAAAAAGCAATTAGCAATGTAATTATTTGTGGCTTGGGAGGTTCAGGTATTGGTGGCAAAATTGTTTCTCAATTAGCTTCAACCTATTCTGAATTACCCATTACTACCCACAATGACTATGGCTTACCTAACTTCGTTGATGACAAATCTTTGGTTATAATATCTTCCTATTCTGGAAATACAGAAGAAACTCTTTCTGCAATGAGACTTGCAATCAAGAGAAATTGCGAAGTAGCTTGTATTACCTCTGGTGGAGAAGTAAAAAAAATAGCTGAAGAAAATAATTTCAATATCTCTATTGTACCTGGCGGAAACCCTCCAAGGGCAATGTTAACCTACTCTCTTATTCAATTAATCTTCTTTTTTGAAAAACTTGAATTAATTTCAAAAAACTCAACAAAAGAAATTTTATCAGCTATTGACTTGCTAAAGAAAGAAGAGGGAAATATAAAATCTATAGCAAAAGATACCGCTGAAAAAATTCAAAAAACCACACCTCTAATATATTCAGAAGCAAATTTTGAAGCAGTTGGGACAAGATTTAAGCAACAACTAAATGAAAATGCTAAGATTTTAGCATTTGACCATGTGGTGCCAGAAATGAATCACAACGAGCTTGTTGGATGGGCTGGTGGTAACAATAATTTTTCTGCAATTTTCTTAAGAAATGATTCTGACTATGACAGAAACAAAGTCCGAATGAATATTTGCAAAGAGATTATTTCTAAAAAAACAAAACATATATTTGAGCTCTATTCCAAAGGCAATACCGCAATTAAAAGAACCTTATATTTAATTCTTTTGACGGATTGGATTTCAGTATACCTTGCAGAAATACTTGGTGTAGACTCTATTGAAGTTGATGTGATTACCAACTTAAAAAATCAACTTAGTAAACATTAATCTGGTGAATAAAGCAGTAGTTTTTGAAGATATTGGCTTAATGGACTACCAAAAAGCTTGGGATTATCAAACCAAAATTTTTGATGAAATAGTTGCATCAAAATCAGTAAATAGAAAAAAAGAAGATGAAGGATTAATAGTTGAAAAAACTAAAAACCATCTAATTTTCTGTGAGCACCCGCATGTTTATACATTAGGAAAAAGCGGTAAAGAGTCTCATTTATTGATGAATTCTACTCAATTAGCTGATAATGATATTTCCTATCATAAAATAAATCGTGGAGGTGATATAACCTATCATGGGCCTGGCCAAATTGTTGGTTACCCAATTTTTGATTTGGATAATTTTTTTACTGATATACATAAATACTTGCGATTTATTGAAGAAGCAGTAATTCTAACTCTTGCAGAATACGGGATTGAAGCCGGAAGAATTGACGGACTAACAGGTGTCTGGCTAGACATAAATGATCCCATAAAATCAAGAAAAATTTGTGCTCTTGGTGTAAAATGCAGTCGTTGGGTGACAATGCATGGTTTTGCCTTTAATGTAAATACCGATTTATCTCTTTTCAATAATATTGTGCCTTGCGGTATTGATGACAAAGCAGTTACTTCCATGCAAAAAGAATTACGCAAAGAAATTGATATCACTGAAGTAAAAGAAAAATTACTGGTAAATCTCGCTAATTTATTTGATTTTGATATTGTTAGAAATTAACCTTTTTTATTGATGAAAAAAGATATAAAACCACCAGAAGTTGTGGATGTTCACATAGCGATTATCCTAGAAAAAAATGAGTTGGAAGGCAACGAATGGACTGCTTATTTGATAAACAATCGAGAAGAATTATTAGAAGGGGTTTTAGTTTCTACTAGAGGTTATGGAGAAATAAAAGGAGAAGCAAAAAAGACTGCTACTTTCCGTCATTCATTGGATGAATTAGAACCAAAATCATTCAAAAAAATTGAATCAATTCCTGAAGAACTATTTGCATTGAGCAATGAATTTTGGTTAAGTTTTTACATCAACAAAAAAATGTATGATAAAAAATATATTTTTCTCCCAGAAGCTGTTTCTGAATTTAATTCAATTAATACACCTATCATCAATAAGTTGGGTGTAATGATATGATTTTAACCAAATAACATTATTTAACAATCCACTGTTATTATGATGCTTATATCTAGTCATCATATTCTATTTTTATTATTACATTTGTTACAATGGATTTTACTGCATCACAAATAGCTGGTTTATTAGAAGGTACAATTGTTGGAAACGAAAATGTTTCTGTTAATAACCTATCAAAAATAGAAGAGGGACAACCAAACACCCTATCATTTTTATCAAATTTGAAATATGAAGAACACCTTTATACAACAGGAGCTTCTGTTGTGATAGTAGATAAATCTTTTGAGCCTGCCAAATCTATACCTGATACTTGTACGCTAATAAAAGTGAAAAGTGCTCAAGCAGCTTTTGCAAAATTATTAGAGATTTACAACCAAGTAAAAAGAAAAAAATCTGGGATACACAAAAGTAGCCACATTGCTGAATCAGTCTCAATAGGAAACGAAGTATATATTGGTGCAAATTGTACAATAGGCGAGAATGTAATTATTGGAGACAATGTTCACATTTATCCAAACTCTTATATTGGCGACAATGTAAAAATTGGTGATAATTCCATGTTTTTTGCTGGCGTAAGAGTTTACTCAGATTGTCTTATTGGAAAATCATGTACTCTTCACTCCGGAGTAATTGTTGGCGGAGATGGATTTGGATTTGTACCCAATAGTGAAGGAAATTATCACAAAGTTCCTCAGATTGGAAATGCCATTTTGGAAGATCATGTTGAAATTGGAGCAAATACCACAATTGATAGAGCAACTCTTGGCTCTACAATTATTAGAAAAGGGGTGAAATTAGATAACTTAATCCAAGTTGCACACAATGTAGAAATTGGAGAAAACACAGTAATAGCCGCACAAACGGGAATTGCAGGCTCTACAAAAATCGGCAAAAACTGCATGATTGGCGGTCAAGTTGGAATCGTAGGACACATTACAATTGCTGATGAAGTAAAAATCGCTGCACAATCTGGAATTGGACATCCAATTACCGAAAAAGGACAAATTGTTCAAGGTTCTCCAGCATTTCCGATTGGCGACTACAAAAGATCTTATATTGTTTATAGAGGTTTACCAGACCTAAAAAGAAAAGTGGATGAGATAGAAAAAAAACTCTCCAACTAAACAAATTCTTATTATGACTCACAAGCAAAAAACTATAAAACAAGCTGTTAATCTAGAAGGAATAGGATTACACACAGGAAAAAAAACTAAGCTTGCCATACTTCCTGCCCCTGCAAACCATGGATACAAATTCCAACGAATGGATGTGGAAGGTCAACCCATGATTGACGCAGATGTTTCAAGAGTTACAGAAACTCAAAGAGGAACAACTCTTGAGCAAAATGGAACAAAAATCCATACAACTGAGCATGTTTTGGCAGCAGTTTATGCATCTGGTATTGACAATGCAATTATTCAAGTAGATGGCCCTGAAATTCCAATAATGAATGGAAGTTCAGAACCTTTTATGGATGAAATTGAAAAAGTAGGTCTTGAAGAGCAAGACGCAGATCTTGAGATTTTTGAAATTACGGAAACCATAAAATTTGAAATTGAAGAGAAAGGAATTGAATTCTTGGCAGTTCCGGATGAAGATTATAGAGTAACCGTTATGGTTGATTATCGCTCTCCAGCGTTGGGAACCCAACATGCTTCTATGCTGAAATTGGATGATTTCAAAAAAGAATTTTCTCCTTGCAGAACTTTTGTTTTTCTTAAAGAATTGGAATATTTAGCAACAAATGGACTCATAAAAGGAGGAGATTTAGATAATGCCATTGTGTTAGTAGAGAGAACTGATATCTCTGACGAAGAAGTAAATCGCCTAAAAAAATTACTTGGAAAAGAAGACCTTGAAGTAAAAGTAGACGGTATTGGAGTGTTAAATACAACTAAATTGAAGTTTCAAAATGAACCTGCAAGACATAAATTGCTTGATATTGTTGGAGATTTAGCCCTTATCGGGAAAAGAATTAAAGGGCATATATTAAGTGCAAGACCAGGTCATTATGGGAATACAGAATTTGGAAAAGTATTAAAAGCTAAGTTTTTAGAAAAGAAAAATGACAAAACAAAGTATTTTGACTTAACTAAAGAACCTCTTTTTGACATCAATGATATAGCAAATATGATTCCTCACAGGTATCCATTTCTATTGATTGACAAGATTATGGAAATATCTGACAATGGAATTGTAGGTGTTAAAAACGTAACTTTAAACGAACCTTTTTTCACAGGTCATTTCCCAGGAAACCCAGTAATGCCAGGAGTGTTGCAAATTGAAGCAATGGCACAAACGGGTGGAGTTTTTGCCCTTAATCAGGTAGAAGATCCTGAAAATTACTCTACTTATTTCTTGAAAATTGATAATGTACGTTATAAAAAGAAAGTAATTCCTGGAGACACAATTGTATTTGCATTGGAATTGATAAGTCCAATAAGAAGAGGATTGGTGAATATGAAAGGTAAGGCTTATGTAAATGGAATTGTGGTTTCGGAAGCAGAAATGCTTGCACAAGTCGTTAAAGAAAAAAACAACTAATTATGAGTAATCCTCAAGCAAATATCCATCCTAATGCAAAAGTTGCTGATGATGCAATTATAGAACCTTTTGCCACAATTGGAGAAAATGTTGAGATTGGAAGCGGAACTTGGATTGGCCCTGGAGCAGTAATAATGAGCGGTGCCCGTATCGGAAAGAACTGTAAAATTTTTCCTGGAGCAGTAATCTCTGCAATTCCTCAAGATTTAAAATTTGCTGGAGAAGATACTACGGTTGAGATTGGTAACAATACTACAATTCGCGAATGTGTGACAATTAACCGAGGCACGGTTGACATGATGACTACAAAAATTGGCAACAACTGTTTAGTTATGGCTTATTCGCACTTTGGTCATGATACCATTATGGGAGATAATTGTGTGGTTGCAAACTCAGTAAACATCGCTGGGCATGTTACCATTGGCGACTGGGCAATTATAGAGGGGATGGTTGGTGTGCAACAATTTACACGAATTGGAAACCATGCTTTTGTAGCTGGTGGTAGTATGGTAAGAAAGAGTGTTCCTCCTTATGTAAAGGCTGCTAGAGAACCAATTTCTTATGTAGGAGTTAATTCTATTGGATTAAGAAGAAGAGGCTACACAAATGAACAAATCATTAATATTGAAGATGTATATCGTGTGGTTTACGTTCAGAATAAAAATATGACCCAAGCTCTAAAAATTGCAGATTTAGAATTACCAAATTCACCAGAAAAGCAAGAAATTCTTGATTTTATCAATAGTGAAACTAAGGGAATTATGAGAGGGTTTAATTAATCTGTTTTTTTATGAAAATTACTCTTGAAAATACCGGTAAAAAGTATAATCGCGAGTGGATTTTCAGAAATTTATCGATTGAAATAAAATCGCCTTCTACGTTTGTAATTACTGGAGGAAATGGTTCAGGAAAATCAACACTTCTTAAAACTATTTCGGGATTTGAAACTCCTTCAGAAGGGAAAATAATTTATCAAAATTACAAGGTAAAACATATTGTTTCACCCGAACATATTTACAAACAAGTCTCTTATGCAGCACCCTACATTGATGTGTTTGAAGACTATACTATTCAAGAATTATTCAAGTTTTATAGCCAATTAAAACCCTTGAAAAATGGAGTTAATTACAAAGAATTCATCTCTATTATTGAATTAGAAAAAGCCAAAAACAAAGCAATCAAAAACTTTTCTTCTGGAATGAAACAACGAGTAAAGCTTGGACTTGCAATCTTATCAGAAACTCCAATTTTACTTCTGGATGAACCCACTTCAAATTTGGACAAAAAAGCGATAGATTGGTATCAAAATCTGGTAAAAAGTAATTTAGAAAACAGAATTGTATTTGTTGCTTCCAACAACCAGAAAGATGAATCTTTCTTTTGCGAGAGCGAAATCAATATTGAGAATTACAAGAAATAATGGATTATGTTTCCCAACTTGAAGAGGAGTTTCTAAAACATGCAGATAGAAATATTGCACAAAAACAGAAAGCTTATTTAAAAGATAAATTCCAACTTTTTGGATTACCGACTCCGTTGAGAAAAGAGGCTCAAAAACCATTTTTAATAAAAGAAAATCTTCCTGAAAAGTCAGAATTATCAAAAATCACAAAAGAACTCTGGGAAAAACCTCAAAGAGAATTTCACTATTTTGTTATTGACCTAAATAGAATGTATCTGAAGAAAATTGAGAAACAAGATATTGAGTTATTTGAATTCATGATAACTCAAAACTCTTGGTGGGACACTGTAGATTTAATTGCAACCAATCTCGTTGGGGGTTATTTTAAGCTTTACCCTAATGAAATTAATTCAATCACTGACAAATGGATGAAGTCTGAAAATATCTGGCTACAAAGGACTTGTCTTATCTTTCAGTTGAAGTATAAAGAAAATATCAATACGGAACTGCTCAATCGATTTATTCTTCCTCTAATAGGGACAGATGAATTTTTTATCAATAAAGCAATTGGTTGGATATTGAGAGAATACACTAGAACTAATCCTGAATGGGTAATTAAATTTGTGGAAAAACACGACAAGGAATTGAGTAATTTATCTAAACGGGAGGCTTTGAAGTTGATTAGCTAAACCTTCTCACAAACCAAACAAACTTTCTCATCACAGTAATTTATAGTAAAAAACAAGTACACTTCTCCCCCATCTTTAATGTTCAAACTCTTTCTCAGTTCTTCTACCTTTTTAGGGAAATTTCTAGTTGTAATGTTAGCTTTTGTCCCTACAAATCGCTTTTTCAATACTTTATTTTGAAATGGGATTACTTCTTCAACCTTAAATCTTCTTCCAGGAAAATTAATTAATTTTTCACTGGTGTATAAGTGAGAATGCTTGTGAAGTTTATCCAAACTCAATTGAATAGAAACTTGATTAAACCCGCCAGATTTAAGAATAGCTGAATTGGGTTCGTATAAATAGTTTAGTTGATTTGAGTATTTTGGATTTTCCACTCCTTCGTTTGAAAGCATAAATTCAAACTTTTGGTTTTTCTCCCCAACTAGATTTATAGTTTTAATTGTTATTTCTCCCTCAAAATCCTTTTCCATTATCCACAGCAGTTCTTTCACTTCATTTTTTACTGCTACCACATGAATTTCTTTTACGTAATTCAGTTCAGATATTCCTTGAGAAATATCTACCAATGGAGAAGTTTTTATCATCACATTTTCCGATTTAAAAAAAAGTAATTCTAAATTATCAGGAACATTTGGAAAGCAATCTTTTAATAAAAACACCTTCCCTTTTGACTCTGTTCTTCTTCCTGGATCTGCATAAATCCAATCAAATTTTTCTTTTGAATTTTGTAAAAAATCCAAGCCATCTCCTTTAAAAAAAATGCAATTTTTTATGCTTAATTTTCCAAAATTATATTCCGCAATTTCAGATAATTCTTTATTCAATTCACAATGTGTTACTAACTCAAATTGTTTCGAAAAATAAAAATCATCCACTCCAAAACCGCCTGTTAAATCAACAATATTTTTCCCTGAAATTAAACTCGATTTGTACTTCGCAGTTTCCTCTGATGAAGCTTGTTCGATAGAAACTTTAGGAGGGAAATAGACGTTTTTTAACTTAAACCAAGTGGGCAGTTTATCTTTACACTTTAATTTAGCAATGATCTGTTCGGCAAGCTCTTTATTTGTAACACCCTCAAAAACAGACGATTTTAAAATTAATTTATTTATATCAATCCGTAAATTTACGTCTATAAATTTCTGAACTACTGGTTTTAGAATCGCCTTATTCATCTCTCAAAATTAAAGTGAGAGAAATACGAATTTCGTGATAAGGAACTTGTTCACCCAGGTGTTCGTAGATGGGTTTCAGTTCCATTTTTCGGTCAAGTTCATCAAAAGCATTTTTTACTTTACTCACCACTTCCTTGGTTACAAATTGAGCCAAGTCAATATTTTTTCCTTCAGAATATGATTGAGACAGATGCGAAAAAATGGTTGCTACATTTAGCTCTCTGAGTGTTGCAATTTCTTCGGGAGATTTTCCCTCTTGAAACAGATTAAAAGTTTGTAAAGTAGTTGGGATTTTTTTTGGTTTTGCCACTTGTTTAAAATTCCGAATTACCTCCATAAATTCCTCTCCGTATTCCTGCATCTTATTCATCCCCACTCCCGAAATTGCCAAAAATTGATTTTCTGTTACAGGTAATTCACTTGCCATTTGTTTCAATGATTTATCATTAAACACAATGTAAGCGGGTACATTTTCTTCTCTCGATATGGAATATCTCAATTTTTTTAATTCTGCAAATAAGTCTTGATTTACCTCTCCCTCATCTACCATTCTAACTACTTTTGGTTTCTTCTTTCGCTTTTCTTTTTCCTCAGCAGTTACCGGGTAAGTTAGTTTCACTTTTTTTCCTTCTTTTAGCACTTCCCAACCAAGCGGAGTGATTTTTAAAGCAGATCCCTCAGCATACATTATTTCAATTAATCCTTGATTTGCCAACTGCACAATATAATCTCGCCAATCAAAAAAACTTATATCTTTTCCTACGCCATAGGTTTTTAAATTAAAATATCCCGATGAGTGAACTTCAGCGTTATTAGAACCTCTCAACACATTAATCAACAGAGTTATCCCTTCTTTTTCTTGCATTCTGGCAATTCCCGAAAGGGCTTTTTGTGCCAAAATAGTTCCATCAAAATCTTTGGGTGGATTTTCACACACATCACAGTTCCCACAATCCTTGGTTAAGTGTTCTCCAAAATAAGACAACAATATTTTTCGCCTACACGATTTTGCTTCCGCAAATTGCAACATCCTATTCAGTTTCTCCTTTTGCATCCCAGAATTTGCTCCATCTTCTGCAAATTGGCTGTATAAGACAAAATCTCTCATGTTGTAATATAAACGAGTCTCCGAAGGCAACCCATCTCTTCCTGCCCTTCCTATTTCTTGGTAATATCCCTCAAGGTTTTTGGGTAAATTATAATGAATTACCCAACGTACATTACTTTTGTCAATTCCCATCCCAAAAGCAATTGTGGCAACTATTATTTTAGTTTCGTCATTAATAAATTCCGTTTGCACTCGTTCTCTTTCTTCAGGATTCATTCCTGCATGATAAAAGGCTACTGAATGCCCATCCTCTTTCAAATAATCAGCAACTTCCTCTGTGTTTTTTCTACTCAGGCAATATATTATTCCACTTTCACCTCTTTTATTTTCCACGAAACGAGAAATTTCTTGCAATTTCTGCTTTTTAGGAACCATTCCTCGCACTTCAATACTTAAGTTTTTTCGATCAAAAGAAGAAATAAATAATTTAGAATCCTTCAATTCCAATTGTTCCTCAATGTCTTTCCTTGCTGATTTATCTGCAGTAGCAGTAAGAGCCATAAAAGGCACTTCGGGCAAGGAGTTTCTAAATACTTTGAGCTGAGTATATTCTGGTCTAAAATCGTGTCCCCACATACTTACACAATGCGCTTCATCAATAGCTACAAGTTTAATATTTAATTCTTTTAACCAAGTATTACTCACAGAAATTAATTTTTCTGGAGATAAATACAAAAGTTGAATTTCGCCCTTCATAGCCCTATCAATCACTTCATTTTCTTCTTGTGGAGAAATAGAACTATTAAAAAAATCTGCTTTTATTCCATTTCCTCTCAACGCCTGAACTTGATCTTTCATCAATGAAATAAGCGGTGAAACCACAATCGTAATCCCTTCAAATATCAACGCAGGAATTTGAAAACACATAGATTTCCCTCCACCAGTTGGCATCAGCACAAAACTGTCTTTTCCTTCCAGCGTACGATTGATTATTTCCTCCTGCAAAGGACGAAATTCATCGTAACCGAAGGTGGTTTTTAATATGGAATGGGGGCTTGTCATCATTACTATTTGATTCCAAAATTTTTAAACATAATTCTAGATTTTAACACTTCCTTTCCATCAACAATCTTATACTGTAAAACAAACTTCAAATCTCCTGATCTAGTATACTCCAATTCAAAGAATTTATTAATTTCTTCATATTTTATCAATCTATTTAGGTTGTTATAATAAAATTTAACATCAGTAAAATAGCCAGAACCCGAACCTTCAAATCTTACAACATAATTTAATTTTGTATTAATTGTATGCGTTTGATGTTCTAAACAAAAAAGAGTTGAATCAGATAGACTCATACTGGTACATTCTCCTTTTCTTAATCTCTTAATTATAGTATTGTTTACAAGAATTGTGTCCTTATAGTCCCAAAAATCACTACTTTCATTATCGTAATCTACTGACATGTGTTCTAAATAATATAATTTGTTGGACTCTAATAATGCTTCAAAGTTATTTTGAAAACCGTAAGTGTTAACATAGGATTGTTGTTTTGAATCTATTAAAGAGTTAGTTAAAGAATTAGAATCACTCAAATCTGATTTGTCATTACAAGAAGTAATGAATAAAATGATTATAACAATAACTTTTTTCATAATAAACTCTACTTCAAAGGAAACAATTCCAATTCTTTAATTTTCACTTCTACTTCTTCACTAAAATCAATTTTAAGCGAGTTATACTCTTCGTCCATGATAAACCAATATCCCTTAATTTTATCATTCGGTTTAGCCTTTTTTCCTTTATATTTTTTAAAAAAAGTATCTGCTCTTTTCGATTCCGTTTTCTCTATGGCAAACAACTTTCCTTCTTTTACATGTTCGTAAATGATGTGCTCAATATTATTAAAAGGAAGTGTTGCCATAGTAAGGGTAAAAGAATAACTAAAATTAACATCTTTTACGCAAAATAAAAATTGAATAACGGCTAATCTCAATAGGTAATTTTCTAACTTTGAATTCACAAAAAACACACTCTTGGTTTTAGCCACCCGATACAGAAAATTAGTACTGGTTTTATTTACTCTTATTACCGCTTTTTTTGGTTATCAACTTACCAACACTGAGTTTGGGCAAAACATGGATGACTTTTTCGATAAAGATGAAAAAGTGTATGTGTTTAACAAAGAGTTTTTTAGCCATTTCAAAGAAGAGCTACCCAACACAATTATGATTGGGATAAAAAATGAAAAACGGCTTGACTACAAAACAATAATAGAATTAGATTCTTTCACCAATTCTCTGAAGAATATTAATGGGATTCAACGCGTTTTCTCTGTTACCAATCAGCAATTGGCTCTATTTTCAAGCATAGGAACATTGCCTTATGATGTTCTAAATCTAGATTCCGAAGAAGAATTTAACCAATCATTGATTGAATTAGATTCTTTACAAGACGTTAAAAATAGGTTTATAGGAAAAAACAATAAATCTGCTTTGATTTATGCCATAATCAATGACTCAGCCTCTTTAGATTCATTGAAATTAATGCGAGCTCAAACGGATAGTATTGCCGAACAATTTAGTTTTGGAGAAGTATTTTTTGTGAACACAAAACATAATGAATTTCTGATTGCTGAAAAAATAAAATCAGACTCTGGAAGGTTGGTTGCCATAGCTTTTGTGCTCATTATTTTAATCTTATTGTACTTTTTCCGTTCGGTTGCAGGTGTTTTAATTCCGTTTCTTATTATTGTCAGTTCTGTAATTTGGATTATAGGAAGTATCGCCCTTTTTGGTTACGAAATCAATGTGCTTACCATAGCAATTCCAGTGATTGTAGGAGTAATTTCTCTGAGTGATGTCATCCATATAATTTCGCGCTACAGCGAGGAAGAAAGCAAAGATAAAATTGAAAAAATAAGAGCTACTCAAAAAGACATTCTCAAATCAATTATCCTCACCACACTTACCACTTCTTTTGGGTTTCTATCTCTATTAAATTCTAATATCCAGGTATTTGATGAGTTTTCTGTATTTACTGCTGTTGGAGTTTTTTATGCATTTTTCTTGGCTTATTTTCTGTTGCCAGTGTTGTTATTTTACACAAATAAAATTACGGTTCACAATTCTTTAGAAAAATTGACTCCAAAGAAAATATGGATAAAACCAACCCTAATTGTTACGGGGATTGCAATCATATTTTCTACCCTCGGAATATTAAGAGTAAAGCACAATAACTTTGTATACGAAAACATGGGCGAAAAAGATGAAATCACTAGTGTGATGAATTTCATGGAATACGACATGTATGGAATTCGTGATTTAACCATTACTATCAAAGTAAAAGATTCTAACGCTTCGTTATTCGACCAACATATTTTGGCTCAACTTGATGAAATAGAAACTTTTGTAGAAAAAGAATACGAAGCTACTATTAATGTAGGACTTGCCACATCTGCCAAACAAGTAAACAGAGCATTAAATGGTGGTTTTCCAACTGAATTTCGTATTCCTGAAGATGAATACGAAGCCAAGCAGGTGCGAAGCAAACTGATTAAAAATGCTAAACTTTTAAAACTAAAAGGATTTGTTTCAAGAGAAAATAACTCCACATTTATTCAAACCAAAGCCAAAGATTTTGGTAGTTACGAAACCCGAAAAACCAATAGAGAATTACTCGCGTTTGCAGAAACAATCACTCCAGACTTAGAAGTAAATTTTGGCGGAACAGCCTTTATCATTGACGAAACTAATGTGAATGTTTCCAACGATATGATATGGAATTTGGTAATAATTGTTCTCTTTATCTTTTTAATGATTTCGTTTATATTTAAATCATTTTCAATTGGTTTTTTCTCACTTTTCCCTAATATTTTACCATTAATAGCTATCACTGCCATAGTAGGTTGGTTTGATTTTGGGATGAATATTGGAACAACCATTGTCTACACAATTGCTTTTGGAATCGCTGTAGATGACACCATTCATTTCTTGGGTAGGTACAAAATTGAAATTGACAAAGGAAGAAACAATTACGACTCGATACTCACTACAATTCAAACAAGCGGTGGAGCAATTTTCTTGACCACATTAGTTCTTGTGGTTGGTTTTGGAGTATTGATTCTTTCTAACTTCTATGCAAATTATATCACAGGATTACTAGTAACCATCAGTTTAATAGTTGCTTTGATTTGTGATTTGTATTTGCTTCCTGTTATTTTGAATTGGTTAAGAAAGGGGAAATAGATTTTTTCTCCCTTTACTCATTGTCATTCTCGCGAAATCGGGAATCTTATTCATCTGGCTGATAATTGTAAATAGATTCCCTTTTTCAAGGGAATGACATACATAGACGTTAAAACTTCCTTTCGGGTAATTCAATGTCCTTTCTAAATTGATCCACATCCACAAACAATAATTCCTTAAAATCCCAACTAGAAAAATGAAGTGTTTGTTTTCCTCTTTTGTAGGATTCCCTGTATAATTTCCAATACTCAGGAAAAATAACTACTCCAACAAAAGCTGCTATCCTAATCAACTTTGATTTTTTACCGTTTCCCATCAAGAAAAACTGCATGGCAGCCTCTTCATGAAGTTCGGTTCCGTAACTCATAATTACATGGAATACATCATGGCTTTCCATCATAGGAGTTACTTCAAAATCTTGTTCATACAGAAATTCTGAAACCAGTTTTCCCAAACTTCCTTCATCAAATCGTTTGAGTGATTCGCGTGTTTCACCCCAAGCTACTTTTTTTCCCTTGAATGTTTTTCGATAAAACATCACAAGTGGCATTGCTACATTATTAAAAATTGCAGCTCGAATTGAGCGTGTTTTTCTAAAAACCAAATAATCAACCATAATCCTCTTTTTTATTGCTAACGGAGTTTGTTCTTAGGTATTTTGAGTTTAAGGTTTTTTAACTTTTTCGACTCTGATTATCATTATCGCGAAAGTGGGAATCTTACTCGTCAGTTTATACTTATGGTAATATTATCGCTCCAAGATTTCCTTTTTCAAGGGAATAACATGTTTATTAAAGGTCAAATTTGAAACAGTTTTTAACCATCAATTTTCTTATCTTTATTCCCTATTAAAAAAACTGATTTTCAATCTATGAAAAGAATATTCCTTTTATTGATAGTGCTCTCCACACTTTCTGTTAATGCTAACAAACCTTCCTCTGAGATTTATGTAGGATTACAAAAGCTACACTCTTTAAAAAGAGTACTTTATATTGCTGCTCATCCAGATGACGAAAACACACGAGCTTTGGCTTGGTTTTCTTTAGGAGAAAAAGCTCAAACCGCCTATTTATCTTTAACTCGTGGAGATGGCGGACAAAATTTAATTGGAAATGAATTGAGTGAACAGTTGGGAGTTCTTAGAACACAAGAATTATTAGCTGCTCGATCTTATGATGGAGCTTCGCAATATTTTACTAGAGCTGTTGACTTTGGTTATTCCAAATCTGCCGAAGAATCTTTTGAAAAATGGGGGAAAGAGGAAATTCTTTCGGATGTGGTTTTGATGATACGAAAATTCAGACCAGATGTAATAGTCACTCGTTTTCCTCCAGACAAAAGAGGGGGTCACGGACATCACACTGCTTCGGCAATGTTAGCAATTGAAGCTTTTGAAAAAGCTGCAGATGCAAATTTCTTGCCTCAACAAGTAAAAGAATTTGGTGCTTGGAAAACTACTTCTGTCTATTGGAATTCATCCGTTTGGTGGTTCAAAGATTTGCCAGAAAAAGCTAAGAACAATAAAAATTATTTAGTGGTAGATATTGGCGGATACAATTCTTATTTAGGAAAATCTTATAACGAAATAGGAACTGTGGCAAGGTCGCAACACAAGTGCCAAGGTTTTGGTGCTATTACCGAAAGAGGATCAAGAATAGAGTATTTTCAACATTTGAAAGGAGAGAAATTGAAAAGTTCTTTCTTTGAAAAAAACACTCGAACTTGGACTAAATTAGTTAGTAAAGATTTAGAAGATAGATTCAAAGCGTTAGTAGAAAGCTTTGATTTTAATGAGCCAGAAAACAATGTCGCTGAGTTAATTGAAATTAGAAATGAATTACAAAAACTACCTAATTCAGACTTTAAAAAAGAAAAAGTAACACTTTGTAACAAGCTAATTTTAGATTGTCTAGGAATTTACACCGAGCTGCTGGCTAAAGACTTTGTTTACCAATCTGATGATTCAAGTTTTTTTGAATTAGATATTTTAAACAGAGGTTCTATTCCTGTTTCTGTGGTTTTGGATGGAGAAAGTATTGAATTGGAGAAAAACACAAACTTCTCACAAAAGGTTTTAATTGCAAATTCTAATCGCATTTCAACCCCTTATTGGCTTACTGAAAATTTTATTAACTTATTTAAAGTCAATGACAAAAAGGATTTGCTTCAACCAGAATCCATGCCTTCTTTTATCAAAGAAATTTCGCTTGTAGTGGTAAATGATACAGTTAAAATTCCTTTAGTCGGAACTTATAAATGGAGAATTCCGTCTTATGGCGAAAAACGAAGAGAAGTAATTAAAACGCCTGATTTTTCTGTAAACTTTGAAGAGAAATTGTTAGTAATTAAGCCATTAGTTTCAAAAACCCTAAAGCTCAACATCCACTCTTTTAGAAATAATCTAACAGATAAAATCACTCTCAATGCTCCCGAAGGTTGGGAAGTTTCTCCAGCTAAAATTGATATTTCTATTGGCAATATCCATGAAGAGAAATGGGTAGAAATAACATTGAAACCAACCGAAAAAGCTAAGTCTGGAATATTAAGCTTGACCGATTCTAAAGGAAATACGGTTCATTCATACACTGAAATTGCTTATAACCACATTCCAACTCAGGTAATTTTTGGGAAGGCTGAAATTAACTGTGTAAAATTGGATGCGAAAATAAAACCTGGAAAAATAGCCTACATCACAGGAGTAAAAGATGTAGTGCCCGCTGCTATTTCTCAACTAGGTTTTGAGGTGAAGGAGTTTACAGTAAGTGATTTAGCTTCTATAGAGTTAGCTCAATTCCAGTCCGTAGTATTGGGAATTAGAATTTACAATGTACATCCTGAACTCAAGAATTTTGATAAAAAATTATTTGATTATGTTAAAAAAGGAGGGAATTTAGTGATGCAATACAACACTGCCTCACGAAGAGCAAGAAGTTCAACTTATGGACCTGTACCATTTAAGTTGACAAGAAACCGAGTAACTGAAGAGGATGCAAAAGTAAAATTCTTGGAACCTAATCACCCAATAATGACAACACCTAATAAACTTCAAAAATCCGATTTTGATAATTGGGTACAAGAACGAGGGTTATATTTTGCTGGAGACTGGGGCGAGAGTTACACCCCTCTATTTTCATGGGCAGACAAAGGTGAAGGCGACCAAAAAGGGGCATTAATTGTCACAAAATATGGCGAAGGTCAGTTTGTATATACAGGAATTTCTTTCTTCAGAGAATTACCAAACGGTGTGGAAGGAGCTTATAAATTGTTTGCTAATATTTTATCTTATTAAACTAAATACTTTAATCAACAAATTGGATAACAATAAAAAAAGATATGAAATTTTAGACTCATTGCCCTCTTATGGACCGATGTATATTTCTATTTCTGAAAGCGGAATTCCTTTTTATTCAGAAGGTTTTGTTGTTCGATTTATCAAAGATGATGACACAGAATGGGTTGCAAATTTTGAAGCAGGATGGGGGCTTGATAGAGTTTTTGATTATCCTGAAAAGAATTTAATTGTAGTTATTGCAAGTGGAAATGGATATGTAATGAATCCTAATTTAGAAAAACCGATTAAATTTATTAACTCCATGGTTAAAGAAGCATTTCAAGCTGAATCTGGAGACTTAATTTTTATTGATGATACTGGTATCGAAATTTTTAATCCAGAAAATTTAGATGTTTGGACAAGTGAACGAATATCTTGGGATGGTTTCAAAGAATTACGTTTTGAAAATGAAATAATAACTGGTAAATCTTTTGACCCAACAAATTCAATTAAAGAATGGTCAGAATTTTCTTTTAATGTAAAAAACAAAGAAATTATTGGAGGAAGTTTTAGAGACTCATTAAAAAGAAATTCTCATTTAGAAATGAAAAACAGAAATGAAGTTAAAACCAAGAAAAATTCTGACAAGCAGTATGATTTTGAAAATAACATTACACATGAAACCATAGACGATAACGAAATAGAACAAAAAGACCCAACCAACTGGAAAGCTTGGTATTGGGGATTGATGATTTTTTTGGGGGTTCAAATAGCACTTTACTTTTATATAACTAATCTTTATACGGTATGAGTTTAATAGATTGGTGTGTTTTATTGTTTACGCTTTTTGCAATAGTTGCATACGGTTCATGGAGAACCCGTAAAAACAAAAACTTAGAAAGTTATTTAAAAGGGAATAACTCAGAGAATTGGGCAACTATTGGCTTGTCTATCATGGCAACTCAGGCTTCGGCAATTACCTTCCTTTCCACCCCTGGTCAGGCTTATGAAAGTGGAATGGGATTCGTACAATTCTACTTTGGTTTGCCACTTGCCATGATTTTAATTTCGGTGTTTTTCCTACCAATATATTATAAACTAAAAGTTTATACCGCCTACCAATATCTGGAACAAAGATTTGATGTAAGAGTAAGAGCTTTTACTGCATTTTTATTCCTCGTCTCCAGAGGATTAGCTGCAGGAATTACGATATATGCTCCGGCAATTATTCTCTCTACTTTACTCGATTGGAATCTCCAACTTACTTGTTTGCTCATTGGCGGATTGGTAATTATCTACACCGTTTCGGGAGGAAGTAGAGCAGTTTCACTTACTCAAAAATGGCAAATGACGATAATAATGGGAGGAATGTTTGCCGCGTTCTTTTATGTATTGGATAGTTTTCCTGAAACTATTGGGCTTTCTGAAGGGGTTAATATTGCAGGTAAACTGGGGAAAATGGAAATTATTGATACCACTTTTGACTTAAAAGAAAAATACACTATTTGGTCTGGATTGATTGCTGGATTATTTTTATTTCTTTCCTATTTTGGAACCGATCAATCTCAAGTGCAACGATATTTAGGAGGAAAAACATTGAAAGCATCTAGAATGGGATTGATGTTTAATGGACTGCTAAAAATACCGATGCAATTCTTCATTTTGTTTATTGGAGCAATGGTATTTGTTTCCTTCCAATTCAACAAACCACCCATTATTTTTAATACTTCTGCAACAAATGTGGAAACACAAAAGCAAGAAAATTTAGTGTCAATTGAAAATGAATACAACACGGTTTTTGAGAAGAAAAAAGAAGCCTTATTAGCTCCAGAAACTAACACCAAAAACATTCAGTTTCTTCAAGCCCAGCAAGATTATTTGAGAACAAGTTACAAGGCAGAAATGAGTAAGATTGATAAAAATTATGAAGAAAAAGACAGCGATTATATTTTCTTAACATTTGTCCTAAACTTTTTACCACATGGATTAATTGGTCTGTTGCTCGCAGTCATATTTTCAGCTGCAATGAGTTCTACTGCTGGAGAATTGAATGCCTTAGCATCAACTACTACAATTGATTTTTACAAGAAATTTTTTAAAGATTCTGAAGACGAGAAGAAGGATTTAATGGTAAGTAAATTATTGACCGTTGGCTGGGGAATTTTAGCCATCATTATTGCTTTAACAGCAGGATTATTTGAGAATTTAATTCAATTGGTAAATATTTTAGGGTCTTTATTTTACGGAACAATTTTGGGAGTTTTTCTATTGGCGTTTTTCTTTAAACGAATAGGAGGAACCGCTGCCTTTATAGCTGGAATTATTGGACAAATAGTTGTACTTTTGTTTCACTTTCTTACAGTTTATGAGGTAATAGAATTAGGGTATTTACTTTACAACATTATTGGAAGCGGTACGGTAATTATTGCCGGAGTTATTTTACAACTATTTATAAATCAAAATCCCAAAGAGGGAATTATTACTTAAAAAACAACAATTATGAAAAAATTAATCATCTCATTAGCTACAGGAATTTTTGCATTTACAGCAACAGCACAAGAATTACCAAAACCAAGTCCGCTTAGTGAAGTACAACAAAAAGTAGGATTAACAAGTGTAAAAATTGAATATTCAAGACCTTCTGCAAAAGGAAGAACTATTTTTGGAGAGCTAGTTCCTTATGACAAAATGTGGAGATTAGGAGCTAACATGGCAACTAAATTATCACTTTCTACTCCTGCTACAATTGGAGGAAAAGAAGTAGCTGCTGGAGATTATTCTATGCAAGCTATACCAGCTGAAAATGGAGATTGGACAATTATTATCAACTCAGATGCTGAATTAAGAGGTTTGAGCGGGTATGATGAAAAGAAAGATATTGTAAGAATCAATGCTAAGGCAATGGTAAATTCTTTTACAGAAACTTTTACAATGGGATTTGATAAATTAACAAACAATTCTGCAGTAATTACAATCCAATGGGAGAAATTAAGAATTGATGTACCTTTTACTGTAAACACAGATAAAATTGCAAAAGATAATATTGCTGCGGCCATCAAAAAAGGTGAAGAGTTGGACAAAGTGTACTCTACAGCTGCTTCCTATTACAATGACACTAAAGATTACAAAACTGCATTAATGTATGCTGATAAGTCTTTGAAAATTAAGAAAACTCATCAAGCAATGTTTACCAAAGCAAGAATACTAAAAGCTAAAGGAGACAAAGCAGCAGCTATCAAGGCTGGGAAAGAAGCCATGGAATTAGCTACAAAATCTGAATCAAAAGGATGGGCAAACTACATCAAAGGAAATGTTGAAAAGTGGGAGAAAGAATAAATTTTTATTAAAAACAAAAAAAACCGCTTCGAGAAATTGAAGCGGTTTTTTTTGTTTATTATCCAATAATCAACATGTAATAATAAGAACTATCATCAATCTAAACTATTAATCGTAAATTCGCAGAATAGTTGAGAGTATTTACTCCAATAAGCAAAGAAACATGTCAAATATAGTAGCGATAGTAGGAAGACCTAATGTAGGGAAATCAACCTTATTCAACCGATTAACAGGAGAGCGAAAAGCCATTGTAGAAGAATCTAGTGGAGTAACGAGAGATAGACACTACGGAAAATCGGAGTGGAATGGAGTAGAATTTTCTGTAATTGATACAGGTGGATATGTGCAAGGTTCGGATGATGTATTTGAAGGAGAAATTCGTAAGCAAGTTCATCTTGCTATTGATGAAGCTGATGTAATTTTATTTGTGGTTGACACTCAAGTAGGAACTACAGATTTGGACATGAGAGTTGCCAAATTGCTTCGAAAAATTGACAAAAAAGTATATGTGATTGCAAACAAAGTGGATTCACCAATTCACCAAACAATGTCTGCTGAATTTTATAGCCTAGGCCTTGGTGAGGTTTATAATCTATCCTCAATAAATGGAAGTGGAACGGGAGAAATATTAGATGTTGTAGTTTCTGAATTTGACAAAGAGGCTGAACTTGAAGACACTTCAGGAGTACCTAAATTTGCCATTGTAGGAAAGCCAAACGTAGGTAAATCTTCATTGATTAATGCTTTAATTGGGCAAGAAAGAAACATTGTAACGGATATTTCGGGAACCACTCGTGATACACTTAATACACGATATAAATCGTATGGATTTGATTTCTTTCTAGTTGATACTGCTGGATTAAGAAAACAAGCCAAAATTCAAGAAGACATTGAATTCTACTCAACTTTACGTTCGGTAAGAGCTATTGAAGAAAGTGATGTGTGTATTTTTATGATTGATGCTATTGAAGGAATTGGGCAGCAAGACTTGAATGTGTTTCAAATTATTAAAAAGAATAAAAAAGGGGTTGTTGTTTTGATAAATAAATGGGATTTGGTAGAAGATAAAGAGACCAATACTGTAAAAGAAATGGAGGAAAAAGTAAGAAGAAGACTAGCTCCATTTACAGATGTTCCCATTATTTTTACCTCAACAGTTACTAAACAGAGACTTCACAAAGCACTAGAAAAATCTATTGAAGTTTATGAAAACCGAACTCAAAAAATCCCTACTTCTGAACTTAACGATAAGTTACTTCCAATTATTGAAAGAACTCCACCGCCTGCTTACAAAGGGAAATACATCAAGATTAAATTTGTGACTCAGTTACCAACTTACACACCAAGTTTTGCAGTTTTCTGTAATTTACCACAATACATTCGTGAAGATTACAAACGATTTGTAGAAAACCAATTACGTAAACTTTATAAGTTTGAAGGTGTACCGATGAATATTTTCTTCAGGAAGAAAAATTAGAAAAAAATTGTATCCATCAATCAGTCATGCTGAACTCGTTTCAACATCTCTATTTATAGAAATATTCCCTGAGAATATAAAGTGAAAAACATCCAATTATACACCCAAAAAAGTTTTCACAGCAACCCAATATTCAGCTTTATCAGTCTGAGAACTCCATAGTGCTTTTGCTCCATGTACTCCGTTACCAGTTGGTATAAATTGCACTTTATTTGTTGAAGAAATTACATTATAAAAATTTGTAACTCCAGCAGCTTCACTTTTAGATGAAGTTAAAAAAGCAGGTTTATTTAAGCCTGTTATAGTGGTTTGAACATTAATAGGAGATAAATATTCTCCTGGACTAAATGATAATACCGTCTCAACATTAGCATCTTCTTTAGCAATAATCAATGCTAGTGATGAAGAATATGAACTTCCCCAAAGGATAACATTTTTGCTATAATAATTTTTTGCCCAAGCTATTGCCGCTACAATATCTTGTTTGGCATCAATAAAATCAGTTCCTTTTCCAGCAGTAGTAGCTCTTACTTTGGTCTCATTAGCAACACCATTTACTGTGTTTCCTGAACGCTGGTCGATTGCCAAACAATTGAACCCTAACCTATTTAAAGAATCTGCTATCTCTAAATATTCTCCTCTGCTATAATTAGCTTGGTGGCACAAAACTATTACTGGTTTACTTTTATTTACATGATAATGATCCGCAGTAATCATTAATCCATCTCCTGAAGCAAATTCTATTTTACTTGTAAATGCAACATCAGATGGAGTTGTTGGATCTGTTTTGGGATCTTCTTTTTTTTCTTCTTTATTACAAGAAATTGTAAATAGCATTAAAAAAGAAATAACTGTAATTGATAAACTTCTCATAATTAATTATTTTTATAAATATACATGGATACTGTCTGTAAAACTAATTAGTATCCATAGTTTTATTCAATTTTATTCAGCTCCAACACCACATTCTCCCCATAAAATCTTGAGGCCGATTCACTAAATCCTTTTGTTAAATCAGAAACATAAAATTTATTTTTACTTCCTCTACCTTGCGATAATAGATTTTCATTATCTAAAATATCTCTCAATTTAAGAGCAAGAATATCAGTTGAATCAAACAATTTAACCTTTCCACCAAAGAAATCATTGATTTCATCTGCAATCAACACATAGTGTGTACAACCTAAAATCAATGCATCAATGTCTTTAAATTTAGGATTAGATAAATAATTCTCAATAACCGTATGGCTTATTTTATCTTGACTGAACCCTTCTTCAATCATGGGTGCAAGCAGTGGAGTTGCCAATACTTCTATTTTTACATCTGGATTTCTACGGTTCAATTTTTCTTGGTACACACCTGATTCCACAGTAGTTTTGGTGGCAATTAATCCTACTTTTTTTATCGAAGAGTCATTTACGATAGCCTCTACAATCGGGTCAATTACATTGATTATAGGAAAAACTCCTTTATGTTTATCTCTCAAAAACTCATAAGAGGTTGCTGAGGCGGTATTGCAGGCCATCACTACAGCTTTACAATTTTCTTTTTGTATCAAAAAACTAGAGATATTTTGAACAAATGAATGAATTAGTTCAGGGGATTTGTCGCCATAAGGCAGATGAGCAGTATCTCCGAAATACACAATTCTTTCGTTTGGCATTAACTTACTTATGGCATGAGCCACAGTCAATCCTCCGATTCCTGAATCGAAAACACCAATTGGTTTAGAGGATTGCGAATTTGCCATGGTTCAAATATAGAGAATAAATTAGTTTCAAAAAGTATAATCCCTCAACCATATTTTACTTAAATTCGAGCAAATTACTTATTGATGAAAAAAGAAAAACAATTACGCTATGACACTGCCTACCTTAATATGGCAAAAGAATGGAGTAAATTGTCGCATTGCGAGCGGAAGCAGGTAGGTGCAATTATTGTAAAAGATCAAGTAATTATCTCGGATGGTTACAACGGAACTCCTACAGGTTTTGATAATTGCTGTGAAAATGAAGAGGGCGAAACAAAGTGGTATGTGCTTCATGCTGAGGCAAATGCCTTAATGAAATTATCTAAATCAACTAATAGTTCAAAAGGAGCTACACTTTACATTACGCTTTCACCTTGTCGAGATTGTGCCAAACTTATACACCAAGCTGGGATAAAACGCGTTGTTTATATCACCGAATACAAAGATTGTTCAGGGTTAGATTTTTTGAGAAATGCAAAAATTGAACTCGAACACATTACCATATAAATGAAAAAAATCAACTACTTATTTCCACTGTTTTTTGCAATTGCTTTGGCTATTGGATTTTACCTTGGTAAAAAAAATACAACTCCAATTTTTGATGAAAAAGCCAAATCATCAGGGATTGATTACAACTCAAAAAGGAAATTATTTACTGTTCTCAAAGAAATTGAAGAGAACTATGTAGATTCTATTTCTGATAAAGAATTGACAGATAAAACTATTGAACAATTACTGGCTAATCTTGATCCTCACTCTGTATATATTCCTTACAAAAAAAACAATAGAGAAGAAGAAAACCTGAAAGGAGAATTTGCTGGAGTGGGTGTGAAATTCATCATATTAAATGACACTTTGCATGTAACTAATGTGATTGAAAATGGCCCTTCTTACAGAGCAGGATTAAAAAATGGGGATATTGTATTGCAAGTTGACACAACTCCCGTAGCAGGTGTAAATTTAAAAAACGAACAGGTAATGAGTTTGCTAAAAGGCAGACCTAACACCATTGTAAAAGTAAAATTACTAAGGCAGGGAAAAGAAGTTACCAAAACAATTAAAAGGGGAATAATCCCTATCAAAAGTGTGACAGCAGCTTTTATGCTTAATAAAAACACAGGGTACATCCGATTAGTAAGATTCTCTGAAACCTCAGCACAAGAATTTTTCTTTGCTTCTCAAAAATTATTGAAACAAGGAATGACTAAACTTGTATTTGACCTCAGAGGAAATGGGGGTGGATATTTACAAATAGCTGAACAAATTTCTGATGAATTTTTGGAAGGAGGAAAAACTATAGTATATACCAAAGAAAAAGGAGGAAGAAAAAACTATGCCTACTCTACCAATGGCGGATTATTGAAAGACATAAAACTAGCTGTACTCATTGATAGCGAATCGGCAAGTGCTAGTGAAATTGTAGCTGGAGCTTTGCAAGATAATGATAGAGGAACAGTATTTGGAAGAAGATCTTTTGGTAAAGGATTGGTTCAAAAACCTGTAATGTTACCAGATAGTTCGCAGTTTAGAATCACAATTGCAAGGTATTATACACCTACGGGACGAAGCATTCAAAAACCTTACGAACTAGGAAATAGCTATGACTACATGATGGAATTATACGACAGAGATAGAAATGGAGAGTTATTTAAAGTAGATTCTTCTATGTTTGCTGACTCTCTAAAATTTATGACTGAAGGAGGAAAAGCTGTGTATGGTGGCGGTGGAATAATGCCAGATATTTTTATTCCTTATGACACGGTTGGATATTCAATGTTTTATAGAAAAATAGCCTACAGCAGAATCTTAACTGAGTTTTCTATCAACTATTTATCTAATCATAGAAAAAAATTGGCTAAAAAAAGCCTTAATTTTTACCTAAGAAATTTCAAAGTTACTAATGCTATGTTCAACGAATTTGTTGCTTTTGCCAAAGAAAGGGAGGTTACAGGAACTGCAAGTGAAATAGCCAAATCTAAAGAACGATTATCAAATAGAATAAAAGAAGAAATTGCTTCTGGGATTTGGGATGAAGAAGGTAGAGAGTATATCAACTCTCGGAATAATAATGATTTGAAAATTGTATTGGAGAATATTTAGAAATAAAAAAAAGGGAGAAACTTTCGATTCTCCCTTTTTAAATCATTTTAATTATTTCAACTAGCAAAACTCAGTGTAAGCAGCTGATAAATTATCTGCAATTGCTTCCGCTGTGTTTCCTTCGATGTGGTGACGTTCCAAAAAGTGAACTAATTTTCCATTTTTGAACAAAGCTATGCTTGGTGATGAAGCCGGATAAGGCAATGTATACTTTCTTGCTTGCTCCACTGCTGCTGCATCTACTCCTGCAAATACAGTTACCAGGTTATTTGGCTTTTTATCTCCCATAGTTACTGAAAGTTTTGCTGCTGGTCTTGCATTTCTGGCTGCACACCCACATACTGAGTTTATTACACACAGCGTAGTTCCTTCTTGACTCATTATTGAGTCAACTTCTTCTGGAGTGTGTAATTCTTGGAATCCTGCTCCTACTAAATCTTCTCTTATTGGTGCTACTATTTCTTCTGGGTACATATCTTTTTTTTAATGAATTATTGTTACACAAAGCTATTGAAGTTAAACTTCAAATGCTTGATTTTTGCAACTTACTTTTTACTCTTTAACAGCTGTAAACACAGGCTTATTATTCTCATAGAAGGTATAAACTCCTTTATTTATAGTATATCTATTTGTTACTTGCAGTATTGATAAAAATTCAGATTCTAAACCAGAATCAAAATTATCGCAAGCCATTTCTGTTGCACTAGTTTCACTTATCTCTAATTTAAATCCATCCTGAACAATCTGAGATGAGAAAGAATTACAACCAGTGTTTCCATTTATTCTATATTCGGCAACATTAAATACCATCCCTAATGATGTTACCTTTCTCTCATTGAAAGTATTTATTTTATAACTACCTTCTAATTTCACAGTCATACCTTTCATTACAACCTTATTTTCTATCAAAAATTCAATCCCATTATTTCCTCCTCCTCTAATATTTGTAATCTTAGACATTAAGTCCATAAACACAGATTCTACCTCTCCTTTTTGGTCATCGCAAGCCATTCTAGTACTTCCCATTTTATCAAATACTGATTTATTAGAAATAGGAAGTGCTCTTCCAAAAAAACTATTACAGCCGTTAACACCACTAATATTTCCCGAAGTTTGAAAAGTAATATAGGGCTGAACTGTCTCTAAATTTTCTAGACCATGCATATAATATATCTGATAAGTACCAGCTATTTCCTCTAAGCTAAACTTAGGTTCATTGTTTGTGTTTTCCACTTTTTCTTTTGGGTTGTTTTCAGTATTTGGTTGTTCTTTTTGTGATTTACAAGAAATCAAAATTAAAACAGACACTATAAGAATTGATATTGCTGATTTCATTTTTTTTAGTTATTTATATACAAATTGTATACCAAAATGGTAATTTTTTAGATGTTGTAGGCACCTAATAATAATACTGGGTTTTCCATCAAATTTTTAAAAGTTTGCAAAAATTGAGTTCCTGCTACTCCATCTACCACTCTATGATCACAAGATAATGTTACTTTCATTTCGTTTCCTGGAACAATTTCTCCATTTTTAACAACTGGCAATTGCTTAATTCCTCCTATGGCAAGGATACAGGCGTCAGGTGTGTTGATAATTGCGGTAAACTCTTCTATTCCAAATCCTCCTAAATTAGAGATTGTAAACGTATTTCCTTCCCAATCTTCTGGTTGTAATTTTTTAGCTTTTGCACGTTTTGCATATTCTTTTACCTCTCCAGATATTTGAGTTAATGTTTTTCCATCTGCAAATCGCACTACAGGAACCAATAAGCCATCATCCACAGAAACAGCTACTCCAATATTCACATGATCATTTTGTAAAATCACATCTTCTCTCCAAGATGAATTAATAGTTGGATGTTCTTTTAATGCAGCTGCTGCAGCCTTTATCACAAAATCATTGTACGTAATTTTATTGGGAGCTATTGATTTATTAATCGCAGTCCTTGCAGCCATAACATTATCCATATCAATAGAAATGGTTAAATAAAAGTGTGGAGCCGTAAATTTACTTTCTCCCAATCTTCTAGCAATGGTTTTTCTCATTTGAGAAACTGGTAATTCTGTATACGATTCTCTGTTTACAAAATTAGCAGCATTTCCTCCTTTAAAATTATCTATATCCCTTTTTACAATTCTTCCACCTTCTCCAGTTCCTTTTACTTGAGATAAGTTCAATCCTTTATCACTTGCTAATTTCTTAGCTAATGGAGATATTTTTAAATCGATTCCATTATCAGAATATGAAGGTTGGGCCTTTGGAGCTTCTTTAACAACTTTAGTAGCAGTTGGCTTTGGAGCTTCAACTTTTGCAGTTGGCGCTGGTTTTGCCACTTCCTTTTTTGGCTCTTCTTTTTTCTCCTCTTTAGGAGCAGAATTAGCTTCTTTAATTAATTTTGAAACATCTTCCCCTTTTTCTCCAATTACAGCAAGAATATCATTTACAGGTGCTCCAGCTCCTTTTTCAACTCCAATATGAAGCAAAACTCCGTCAAAAAATGATTCAAATTCTAAGGTGGCTTTGTCTGTTTCTATTTCTGCCAACAACTCTCCTTCTTCTACACTATCTCCTACTTTTTTGTGCCATTCTGCAACAACACCTTCTACCATTGTATCACTCAACTTGGGCATTCTAATTATTTCTGCCATAACTCTTTAGTCTTTTTATAGTTTTTTCTTTTCTACTAATTTTATTTGTATTCTATCATAAAAGGGTACTCCTCTTTGTATACATCTTCATACAATTCATCTGCTTCTGGTAAAGGAGAATCCTCTGCGAATTTGATAGATTCTGCTACCAAGTCTTTTACTTTTTTATCAATTGCTTCTAATTGTTTTTCTGTAGCAAACTTGTTAGCTTTTATCACTTTAAGCACTTGAGATATTGGATCAACATCCATATAATCTTCCACCTCTTTTTTACTTCTATATTTTTGAGGATCACTCATTGAATGTCCTTTATATCTGTAAGTTTCGATATTTAGTAAAGTAGGTCCATCTCCTTTTCTTGCTCTAGCTACAGCTGTTTCCATAGCCGCATGCACAGCTTCACAGCTCATTCCATCTACGGTCTCTGAGGGCATATCGTAAGATAATCCCATCTTAGTCATATCAGTAACATTTGTTGTTCTTTCTACAGAAGTTCCCATTGCGTAATTATTGTTTTCAATTACAAAGATCACAGGAAGTTTCCACATCATGGCCATATTAAATGTTTCGTGAAGTGCTCCTTGCCTTGCTGCACCATCTCCAAAAGAAGTGATACACACATTTTTGGTTTTATTATATTTTTCAGCAAATGCAATACCTGCTCCCATTGGAATTTGAGCTCCAACAATTCCATGTCCTCCCATCAATCCTTTTTCTACATCAAACATGTGCATTGACCCTCCTTTTCCTTTAGACAATCCTGTTGTTTTTCCGTATAATTCTGCCATCACATATTTTGGATGAACTCCTAAAGCTATTGGGTGTGCATGATCTCGGTATGCCGTAATGTGTTTATCTCCTTTTTTGGTTGCACTTACTGTTCCTGCAACAATTGCTTCTTGCCCATTATACAAATGACAAAATCCTCCAAATTTCTGTTGGATGTATAATTGACCAGTTTTTTCTTCAAATTTTCTAATCAATAGCATGTCTTCATACCATTTCATATACTGAGCTTTTGAGTGTTTTAGCTTTTCTTTGGTTGATGCTTTTTTTGTTGCAGTTGCCATATTTTATTCTTTTTTCAATTCAATTTCATTAAACATAAACGGGAGTATCGTCTCAACACTTTCCGCTATATATATTTCGCCACTTTCTCCGGTCATTATTAGTCGGATAGGTTGCTTTTGTTTCAATTCGTATTCAGCCATAGATTGCCTGCAAGCTCCACAAGGAGATACAGGATGATTTACATCAAAATCTCTGGCAAATGCAGTAACCGCAATAGTATCAATCTTAACATCAGAATGGTAAGAGTTTGCATAATAAATTGCTACTCTTTCTGCACACATGCCTGATGGGTAAGCCATATTCTCTTGGTTACTTCCTTCAATTATTTCATTAGAACTTAGTCGTATTGCTGCCCCTACATAAAATTGTGAGTATGGAGCATACGCAGTTTTACTTACTTTTTTGGCCCTCCCAATCAGCTCTTGGTCTATGGCTGATAATTCTTCAACACTGGCGTATACTGTCAGTTCAACGCTATGTTTCATTTTTTTAACCATAATTCTCTCTCAACTTTTCAAAAAAGTAAAGTAAAGATAAGGAAGTAATTTATAATTGTGTAGGTTTTGTAATGAATTTTAACCTCTCAAATTCATCTACAAACTGCGTTTTGTTTCAAAAAATAAATCTAAAATGTCTGAACATTCTTTTTCCATTATTCCGCTTACAATTTCTGTTTTGGGATGTAGTAGTGATTTAGACACAGAAGAAAACCCTCTTTTTGGGTCTGAGGCTCCATAAACAACTTTGCCAATTCTGGTCCAAAATGAAGCTCCGGCACACATTACACAGGGTTCAAGAGTAACGTATAAAATGCATTTATTCAAGTATTTATTCCCAAAATATTCAGAAGCAGAAGTGAATGCAAGCATCTCGGCATGAGCTGTAAAATCATTCAATAATTCTGTTTGATTGTATGCTCTTGCAATAATTTTATTATTGGAAACTACTACCGCACCAACAGGGATTTCACCAGCATCAAAGGCAAGTTTTGCCTGGTTAAAAGCTTGCTTCATAAATGACTCATCAGAAAATACGGTGAGCATAGGTTAATTGTTTTGTATTACTTTGATTTTCTCAATCTTAGAATTAGAACACTCCAAAATTTCAAAATAAAAATCGTCAATTTCAATGATTTCTCCTTCATTAGGTATGTCCTCATGAATAGTAACAATCAATCCAGAGAGTGTTTCATACTCGTCAGATTCTGGTAAAGTGAGATTGTATTCGCTATTGATATATTCAATTTCTTGTCTTCCCGAAAAAATATAGACCGATTCAGTATGTTTTTCTTCAATTAATTCTTCGCTGTCATGTTCGTCTTCAATCTCCCCAAAAATTTCTTCCATTACATCCTCCATGGTAATAATTCCTGCAGTTCCTCCGTATTCATCTACCACTATGGTAATTCCTTGTTTTTGTTTAATGAACTGATTCAACAATTTATTCACTGGCATAGACTCAGCTACAATACCAACTGGTCGGAGAATTTCGGTAATTGTTTCTGGATTTTTAAACATCTCAAATGAGTGAACATATCCAATAATATTATCAATTGTATCTCGATAAATCATGATTTTAGAGTATCCTGTTTCTATAAATTCTTTTTGTAATTCTTCAACTGATTGTTCTACGTTTAATGCTTTAATTTCAGTTCTCGGAATTAAGCAATCTCTCGCCTTAACTTTGTTAAAATTAAGAGCATTATGGAACATTTGTACTTCGTGATCCTGCTCCTTATCTGTTTGTATTTTAGTAGATTTATTCAAATAATCATCTAAATCTATTGCTCCAAAATTTACTTCGCTAATTTCTTTTTTGCTTCCAAATAATCCCAAAATTAAATTTGAAATAAAAGTAATAAATAGAGTTAACACATATAAAACTCCATAAACAATGGCTAGTGGATAAGCCAATATACTAAGAGTTCTATTCGGATTGATTCTAAAAATAGTTTTAGGCAAAAACTCCGCAGTCACCAAAATTATCAGAGTAGATATTATCGTTTGAGTAAGCAAAATTAACCAAGGTAAATTTGTATTTCCTATATGACTAGGGAACAACTTATCAATTATTAATTCTCCCATAAAAATCCCATACACAACCAAGGCAATATTATTACCAAGTAATAGCATGGTTATAAACTTGGATTCGTTACGAACAAAGAAAGAAAGTATCCTAGCACTTAATATTCCTTGCTTTTTATCAATTTCTATTTTCAATCTATTGGATTGTAAATAGGCAATTTCCGTACCCGAAAAAAAGGCAGAAAACAGTAAAGAAACAAGAATGATGAGTAACACGTAGTGTTCCATTTAGTAAAAATTCTTTAGTTGAATATACACAAAAAGGTTGGAGTTAAGATTTTTTTGTGTCCGAATTGTTATGTTTTTCCATTCTTTTTCTGATGAATCTTCTGACTAGATACATCATTATTGGAAAAATAAGAAATATAAGATAGTAACTTGCAGTTTTTACATCATCTACGATGAACTCATAAATACAAAAAGCTAATACCACAAAAGTAAAGTACAGCCAAAATTTCTCTAATCTTCTATTAAATTTATCCATAATTAATGAGCTTCTGCCACTACTTCTTTTACCTGAGGCAGATTTGTTCTTAATAATTGCTCAACACCTCCTTTGAGTGTTGCTGTAGAAGATGGGCAACCACTACAAGATCCTTTTAAGATTACTGTTACAATTCCTTCTTCAAAAGATTTAAAATGAATTGCACCTCCATCGTTTTCTACTGCTGGTCGTACATATTCTTCTAATAAATCTACAATTTGTTGATCAACTTCTGAGGTAATTGTTGGCTCAAAAGTAGATGTTGTTTCTTCTTTTAGTCCTTCTTTTGCCTTAGGTTCTGGTAAAGATGTAACAACCACAGGATTCTTTTTTAGAGAATCTGCAATAAACAATCTCAACTCAAGAGTAATATCATCCCATTCAACATCTGCTAATTTTGAAACTGTAATAAAATTACGAGTTATAAAAACTCCCTTTACAAAAGGGAAAACAAATAATGATTCTGCAATTAGCGAAGAGCCTTTTGCTTCTGCTTGGTTTAAATATTCAGCGACTACACCATCTCCAACCAACATTTTGTTTGCCACAAACTTCATGGTATTAGGATTCGGAGTCATTTCCGAATAAATAGTGATAGGCATCTCTTGGGTTTCCATAAATTTTAAATTCTTATTTATTCAACAAAGTTACTAAATTCTATTAGGAAATTTCAGTTTAATACTTTTTGTAATTATCTTGTGAAATAAATTTTAAAAAAACAAAGAATATTATGACTGATGATTTAAATGACTTATTAGATAGTGACCAATCTGGACCAAAACAATTACCCCAGATGATTAATGTATTAACAATCCTTACTTTTGTTGGGAGCGGGCTATCTTTATTAAGTAGCTTGTGGAGTTTTGCTACTTTATCTCAAACGAGAAAGACTCTTGAAATGTCAAGAGAAATGCAAGAAGAAATGAACTCTGAAATTGACAATCCTTTTGTAAACAACATGATGGAGGGTACATTAAAAATGCTTGAAAATGGACCTACACTTTACACAGTAGGAGCTATTGTAGCAATACTAAGTATATTGGGTGCACTACAAATGAGAAAACTGAAAAAAAATGGGTTTTATTTATATTCTGTAGCAAATATAGCAGGAGTTGCTGTTCCATTAGCAATTGTAGGATTTGGATTTATGGGAAGTATGATACTATTAGGTAGTATATTTACTATACTGTTTATAATCCTATATGCAGTTAATTTAAAACACATGAGTTAAACCTAATATATTGAGAATTATTTAAGAGCCTTTGAAAATTTCAAAGGCTCTTTTTCTTTACAATCCCCCTATCTTTATTTATATTTGTTATAAATAATAATTAACCTAAAAACTAAAATATTATGTCATTCAAATTACCAGAATTACCTTATGCATACGATGCATTAGAACCACATATTGATGCAAGAACTATGGAAATTCACCATAGCAAACACCACAACGGATACACTACAAAACTAAACGGAGCCATTGAAGGAACTGATTTAGCTGGAAAATCTATCGAATCTATTTTGGATGGATTAGACATGTCAAATGGAGCAGTAAGAAACAATGGTGGAGGTTTTTACAACCACAGGTTATTCTGGACAGTTATGTCGCCAAATGGCGGTGGAGAACCTACAGGAGAATTGGCTTCTGCTATAAATGATGCTTTTGGATCTTTTGAAAAATTCAAAGATGCTTTTTCAAAAGCAGCTGCTACTCAATTTGGTTCTGGATGGGCTTGGCTTTGCGTACAAAAAGGAGGTGAAGTAGAAGTGTGTGGTACACCAAACCAAGATAATCCTTTGATGCCAGGTGTTGGTTGTGGAGGGTACCCAATTATGGGAATTGATGTGTGGGAACATGCATATTACCTTAACTACCAAAACAGAAGACCAGATTATATTAATGCATTTTTTAATGTAATTAACTGGGATGAAGTGTCTAAAAATTATGCTGCAAACAAGTAATTTATAATTTTTAAATTTAAAAAACCCTGTCCCGAGAAATCTAGACAGGTTTTTTATTTTAATAATAAATCCCAATAATGAAAAATCTACTGCTAATTTTTCTATTTCTTCTCTCCTATCAAGCACTTCTTGGAGCTAACTCTAATGTAGAACTTAATTATTCAACGAATATTAATCATACCTTATTTGAAGACAGTATTGATGTATCTGAAGATAGTATCACCAAAGAAGAGTTCAACAAAATAAAATTAACTGCTATTTCTTTAGCAATTACTCTGGGTGTATTTGGGGTGCATAGATTGTACCTTGGCACAAAACCTATTGTCCCAATTGTATACACTTTAACTCTTGGAGGTGGTTTTTTTGTTCTCCCGCTTATTGATATCGTATATATCCTTGTTGCCAAGGATATTAATCAATTACGCAATAACGATTATATCTTTATGTGGAATAAAAAAAAGAAGGAAATTAAATCCCCTTAAACCAATCCTGAAAATATTCTCCTACTACTGGTAATTCCTTTTTTTCTCCTGAAGCTGCTCCTATCAAACTTAAAATCCATAGTACTAAAGCTGCAATTGAAAATAAAATACCAATAAAAGGAATTATTCCTAAAATTGAAATAATAATCAATCCTAGCATTTGTCTAATATAAAAGCTAGCAAATTCTGTTTTATTATTGCTATTCATTACAATTGCTATAATCCATCCTATTAATGTGATGTGAGCAATAATCGCTACCGTTTTTTCGTCCGTTCCTTTTTCTGTTGTCATTGTGTATAGTTTTTAGTTATTAATCTTGATATTGTTTTTTATAATAGTTTTGATAATCTCCTGAGGTAACATTGTTTAGCCAATCAGAGTTCTTGAGATACCAACCAACGGTATTATCAAGTCCTTCTTCAAAAGTTATAGAAGGCTCCCATCCTAGTTCTCTTTTAATTTTACTAGCATCAATTGCATAACGCATATCATGTCCTGCCCTATCAGTTACATACGTAATAAGTTTTTCACTTTCTCCTTCGTTTCTTCCCAATTTATTATCCATAGTTTTGCAAAGCAATTTAACTAAGTCAATATTAGTCCACTCATTGTTTCCTCCTATATTGTAGGTTTCACCTAATTCTCCTGAATGATAAATTACATCAATTGCCCTGGCATGATCTTCTACCCATAGCCAATCTCTTATATTTAACCCTTCCCCATAAACAGGCAAAGGTTTATTATGTTGGATATTGTTTATCATCAAAGGAATCAACTTTTCTGGAAACTGATGAGATCCGTAATTATTAGAACAATTAGAAATCTTTACTGGCATCCCATAAGTATGAAAATAAGCTCTCACCAAGTGGTCTGAACTTGCTTTTGAAGAAGAATATGGACTTCTTGGGTCGTAGGGAGTTTCTTCTACAAAAAATCCTTCTTTGCCAAGCGAACCATATACCTCATCAGTAGAAATATGGTAGAAGACTTTATTATCAAAATCATCTCCCCAACTGCTTCTGGCAGCATTCAATAAGTTTATTGTTCCCATTACATTGGTTTTAATAAACTCCGTAGGGTTTGAGATTGATCTATCTACATGCGATTCTGCAGCTAAATGAACTACTCCATCAAATTGATTGGAATTAAATAACTCATTAACAAAACCCTCATCTACAATATCTCCCTTTACAAATCTATAATTGGGATTATTTTCAACATCCTTTAGGTTTTCTAAATTACCGGCATAGGTCAACTTATCTAAGTTCACAATCTCATAGTTTGGATATTTTGCTAAAAACAAACGCACCACATGAGAGCCAATAAATCCTGCACCCCCAGTTATCAATATTTTTTTCATTCGTAAAACTTTGTACTAAATTAATAAAAAAAGGCTGTTTAGAAAATTCTAAACAGCCTTCAATATAGTTAATAATCGGTTATTATAAGCTCCATAAATCGTGCTCAATAATAAGCATTTCATTTTTAATTCTTTCTGATTCAAGTAATACCTTAATTCCGTTTTTCTCGTAGTGAGTAATCTCTCTGTCATATACGTTAGACTCTTTGTGAATGAAACTTGCAAATTGCCTTTTCCAAAACAAATCATCAAATGACATTCTTTGAGCATCATTTTTTCTGTTGTATACAAAATAATTTTGGAACACATACCTGCACTCAGGAAAATACAACCAAAACAATTGTTTTTCACCTTTTATTTCCCCTTCATCATCATATTCTAAAATAATTGGACTAATTCCTATAATTCTAACATCCATTACTGAACGCTGCTTATCAAAAAACCAATCCTCTTTCACTACATACTTAACAATCATATCTGCAGTTACAGGGTCTTTAGATGTAATAAAAACATCATCACCATCATCATCATACATTGGCTCCCCTTCGTCATCCAATTTTTGAACTTGAGAAGTATTGTACAGCAAATTATCAATAGCTGTTTTATATGCAGTATCATTAGTATTTCCTTGAGGAGCTACTACTGGATACAAAAACTCACCATCAAAATCATATTTATCTCCTGCACCATTAATCTCATAAGGAGTAAGACTTCCTTCAGTTTCGATCCCGTATTTGATAATATCCCACAAAGCCATTCTATCTGTAAGAGGGACTCTTGGGTAAAAAAGAGGGAAGTTAAGTTTTTGCTGAATATCAACAGTTCTCCAAACTCTTTTACTCCACATAACATCTGCTTCTCTTAAAGGAGCATAAGATATTACTTTCTTAGTAGGAATATGCGTTTGTACATACAATCCATCCAACACATTTGAAGGAGATACACCTGTACTTTGTAATTGCCCATAAGCAATTCCTCCCATCATCATTATCGCTATTGCTAAATATTTCATCTTCATCTCTTTTCGTTTTTATCTTATCTTACTACGAGAATAACGTCAAAAAGTTATTTATATTACTTTTAATGTTAATCCTCCAATTGGTTTTGATTTACCATCAGGACCGGCAACCATAACATCACTGATATAGATTTTCTGACCTTTTTTGGCTTTTTTAACCATGTTTTTCATCTTTGGAGTCAATGCTCCTCCTCTACCTTTTTCAGTAATAATCTTTCCATTTACAATTACATCTAGAGTAAAAGACTTAACATTAAATTTAATGTTTAATGGTGAATCTGCCAACTTAGCTGTAAGAGGTGGTGTTTGTTTTAAAGTTCCAGACCTTATCGTTTTTGTTCCATAAGTTGCTCCTCCAAAATATGGTTGAGGCTTAGGCAAAGGCTTGATTCTAAACTTTTGAAATCCAATTTTCTTACCATCTGCAGTTACAGAAACAGTTGCTTCACTTCCTCCACTTACTCTTGCTATAAATAAATCTCCTTTTTTAGAAAAAGAACTACATCCACTACAAGAAACTTTTATTGATTCTGGTGGATACCCAGAAGCTACAGCTTGAATTTTATTGTCATACCCTCTGTACATTACGTTTAGCTCAGGAGCTGCAATTGATGCTGAAGGTTTACCAACTGTATATTCAAAGTTAAATGGTAATTCAGTTGGACTACCAGCTAATTCAACTAATAAGTTTCCTTCCAATTGTCTTTTACCTGGAGAACCAGCACTTAATACAAATGCTCCAGAATCTGAAGTAGCATAGTCGCCAGCGTCACCCATTCTGTACTTTATTGGGTATTTTTTTGTTGAATCAAAAGCTACAATACCAACTTTAACTGTTAATTTTTCACCAACATTCAAATATTGAGTATTAGCTATAACTTGAGCCTCAACTTTATTAATATTCATCATTGGCTTATCAATTCTTGATAAGAGCATTTTTGATGCTTTTTGTTGAGCCAATCTTATATCATTTCTTAATGAAGTCATAGTAGAAACCACACCTACCATTGGTTGGTGGTAAAATCTAGCTACGTTCCAAGCTTTCATTTCTTTATGTTGCTTAACTTTTTCTGGTTTTGTTAAACTAGAGTATATTTCAGTTAATTCTGTTCTATTAGGATGTTTGTCAGCTTCTAAGAATTTTGTGAACTCTTCAAGACTTCCAAGATTTGACTTAGTTATAGTATGCCATTTATTTTGGTCATCTTTTATTGAGTCAGCTACGGATAAGATTAATTGATCTCTAAATTCTAATAACTTATTCCTTAACGCTTCTCCTCTCTTTTTAGATTTTGGAGTATCTCCACCAAAAAATCTAGTAGGCGTATCGTAGTCATCTTTCTTCTTGATTTCATCCAATGGAGTAAATGAAGTAATTTGACTTGTTGGATCTTTTTGGAACCATGTTTTACCTTCCGTTTCCTTGAACATTTCGTTCAACTCATTGTAAAATAAATCATCTGCTTGATTAGAGTAATCTTTAATTTTATTGAAAATTGGCTCTATCTCCTCAGCAGTTTTTTTAGACTGAGGATCTTTTTTCAAGAAGGCGATTTTGGTACCAACTCCATTAATTGCTTGAACAATATTTGTGTTTTGTTCTAAAGCTTGTTCATCTATTGTAATAAAGGCATCAAGAATACTTTTGGATACATTAAGTGCTAACATTGCTGTTAATACCAAATACATCATTCCAATCATCTTCTGCCTTGGGGTTTCTTTTCCACCTGCCATTTTAATTTATGTTTAAAAGGTTAATAATTTTTTTATAAATTAAATATTATCCATTTGGATTAATATTCATGGCATTCAGCATATTTCCATATACCTTGTTAAGAGCCTGAAGATTTTTACTAAGCTCAGAAATATTGGCTTTGTAATTTTTAGTATCTTCTACAGAGTCAGCTAATGTCCCCATCATTTCACCAATCCCACTTTGGATCTTTTTAGAGTTTTCTAAAGATTCAGTAGCACCTTCAAGTTGCATTTCATATACTTTGTTCAAGGCTGTAAGATTACCAGCTACTTTTTGCATTTCTTCACCAAAAGATTTTCCTGCTTGAGTAGAATCAGATAATCCCATTAACGATTCACTTGCTTTTGAATAAGATTCAGCTAAACCATCAACTTTAGATGCTGCATTTTTCAAACTATTCGTATAATCAGCTGAAACAGCTGTTGCATCAGACATTGTGCTTATTTTATTAGCTGTTTCAGAAAGATTTCTCATTCCGTTTCCAAGGCTTTCAATAAGTGCTCCGTCAATTTTAGCTTCTTCTAACATTCCATCAAGTTGTTGAGAAACACCCATTCCTCCTCTTGAAGTTGTTAATGAAGTAATTTCATCATCATCAGAATCATGACCTAAAGCTAACTCAGGATATACAAGAGTCCAATCATATTCTTCATGAATAGGTTCAAAAGCTGAGAAAAAGAAAATTACGGCCTCAGTTCCTAGACCTACTGTTAACATCAGACCGGCAAAAGGCCAGTGTTGAATTTTAAATAAGGCTCCAATAATTACAATTGCTGCACCAATTCCGTACAGTTTTGACATAAAATTTTTCCATGCTTTAGTTCCTGGTTTCATAGACTTTTTTCTTTTTTTAGTTTTTGGTTTATTTTTTATTTAATTATTTGAACTCTATTTCAAATGGGGTAATGTTATTTTTTTATAGGTAAAGTAGATTAGTTAACGTCTCCGCCTTTTTCGTTTCCTCCTCTTCCTAAGTAACTACTAATACATCTAAATCCAATGTAACTCTTAGCAGTATCTTGATATTCATAGGTTCTTGAACCTGTCTGAAGATAGTATCCAATATCTTTCCATGATCCTCCTCTGATTACTTTTCTTTTCAAAGAAATAGGATCATGATCCAATGCATTGTATTCATATTCAGGATTCAAGTCATGAGAAAACTCATACATTGACTCATCGTAAGCTGTGTTGGTCCATTCAGCAACATTACCAGCCATACAATATAATCCGTAATCATTTGGATGATATGATGTAGCTTTTACAGTGTAAGTTCCACCATCTTCCATGTATCTTCCTCTCATTGGCTTAAAGTTTCCTAAGAAACATCCTTTAGAGTTTCTGATATATGGTCCACCCCAAGGGTAAGGACTCTGATCTAAACCTCCTCTTGCTGCGTATTCCCATTCAGCTTCGGACGGTAACCTAAAATCATCAATTCTAATTCCATCTTTTGCATAAAGATGATTATTTAGTAAATTAGTTCTCCAAACACAAAAAGCTTTTGCTTGAGACCATGTAACTCCTACAACAGGATAATCGTCATAAGCTGCACTTGAAAAGTACTGTCTTGCATAAGGCTCGTTGTAAGAATATGAGAAATCATGAATCCAAACAAGTGTATCTGGATAAACATTAATTTGTTCCTTGATTACAAATCTTGATCTATCAGTATGAGAACGTATGGCGTTGTTTCCACCCCTACTGTTTCTCCATCCAAGATCTAAATCTTTACCTTGCTGAATTTCTTCATCATATTGATCAATAGGGAAATCATATCCCTCATCTTTCATTTTCTTTCTGTGCACATCATCATCTTCTGCTTCAACATTAGAAATAGTTTTGATAACAGGTCTCCCTTTTGATGCTGCCGCTTTAAAATCAATCCAATGATAATTATATGTAAGTTTTCTCACATCAATTTCTCTTATCCCATGTATTCTTTGATTTTCTGGCAATACCATTTCAGAAACTAAAATTGGAAAATATTCTTCATCCTCCCAGTCAATTTCAACATCCCAATCAAGTTGCCAATCTTCCTCGTCTTTTTCTTCTAATTCATCATCCAAAGTTGGAATTAAAAATTCTTCTGGAAATTCTTCTGCTAAATATTTCATAGCTATGGAGTCTCTAACCCAATATACAAACTGACGATATTCGTTGTTTGTAATCTCAGTATGATCCATATAGAATGCCGAAATTGTAACAGTCTTAGTCTTGTTTTGGTGTGTAAAAGGAACGTCTTGGTCACTTTGTCCCATTTGGAAACTTCCTGCAGGAATATACTGCATCTCCAAAGGATCGTACCCATACCATTCTGGTCTACCTTGCACTCCTATTAACTCCCCGTTACCTTTTTGACAGCTTGTAAATACCAGAGCCATCAACCCAATCATCGTTGCTATTCTTTTCATATCTCTTCTTCTTTTCTTTAGAATTATTAACAAATATATTGTTAATAACTCAAAATTCTATCCTTATTACGCTAAAAAATTAATTATGTTTCAATTTTTATAAAAAATATGGATGAACTTCCTTCTCCGTTTTTGGAACTGGTATAATTCTGAAACAATAGTTCAACATTAATTCATGGTTACCATTAGTAAAATAATTACTAAGGAACGATGTACCTAATCCATAAGAGTATCCTATTCTAAGTCCTTTCCACTGAACACCAGCCATTGGAGCTATTGCATCATTATGTCTATAAGTTGCTCCTGCCCAAAAGGTGTTGAATGCTAAAACGTGTAAATTCAAATCGTATTGTGTTTTTGTTCCATCAGATTTTATAAGAACATTTGGTTTAAGTACAAAATTTGAAGTGAAACCGCCTGGCAATTGGTACTCATACCCTGCCATACCAAAGTAATGTCTTGCTCCTGTAATTTTTAATGTTTTTAATTCGGACTGAGTTAAATTTGTTGCAGAAACTCCTGCATAAAAATTTGAATTCTGGTAAAATAGTCCAGCATTGAAACTAAAACCTCCTTCATTTGCAGTTGAAGTTGGAATAGAATTGTCTTGCCCAGCTAAATCTCCAGGAGGAGTTCCGTCTGGTGTTACCCATGTAGCATTAATATTCTTTTGAAAATAACCAGCAGATAATCCTACTGCAAAATTTCCTCCACCAATATCTTGAAGACCAACTTCACTTAAATGAAGTGCGTATGACAATCTAAAAACATTATTAGTCTCCCAACCTATTTGATCGTTATAATAAGAAAAACCTAAACCCCCTTTTATCAAATCAATTTTTGGTGCCGTAAAGTTTATTAGGGTTGTATTTGGTTCTCCAGCATCAAATCCTGTCCACTGCCTTCTTGATATAGCTGTAAGACAAAATGCATCTTTGAAACCTACTGATGCAGGATTAAAAGAGAGTTTGTCAAACATGAAGTGGGTGAATTGTGGATCTTGTTGTGCTTTAGAAACAAGGGTGAAACATAGTGCAAAGGCAATTAGTACTATTTTTTTCATAAGGTTTTTCATTAATGTATGAACTGCTAAAATAAGTAAAAAAATGGGATCTGAAAATTTTTTTCAAGATTATGATGTTAAATATTTAATGAAATATTAAAAAATACTCAACTATGCTTGTTTAAAGGTGTATTCTATTATAGGAATTTAGCCATAAATCTGGCATTTCATCTTTTAACGCTTGCTCATAATCTTTATAAGAACAAGGAACTAGGTGATGCCTCTCAAGTTTCCTCTTTTTCTTAGGAGGATAGGGAATTTTCATCCACCATCTTCCTGTTTTTTGGCTTTTTATAAAAATTAATTCTTCATCAGAATTACTGAGCACAACCTTATATTTAATGTATTGCTTGCTATTAGAGATAGGTGATTCTTTTTTTCTATTGGTTACTCCATCTAAAAAATACCAAATCATCTGTGATACTAATTGAGCGGTTTGGTTATGAACATCATATTCAGGAGTCATCTCAAAAAAACCTATAGCATTTAGTTTGTCACTAACCCCTGAATACCTAGCTAATTGGCAAGCTTCGTTTCCAAAAAACCCATTGGGTGAGGCAAAACTTGTACCTGGAACCTCAGCTTGGCGAATACTATTTAAATCAAAACTTACAATGTTTGAGTTTCGTAAAATTGGTTCAGCTAATTCAATATTACTCTGCAACTCTCCTAATCTTTTGGAATCAAAAAACAATTTATGCATCATTTTTTCATTATCAGGATTTAGGTAATAAGATTGTGAGCCTAGATTCGAATAATTAAAAAGAAAATTGGGTTTAGCCAATAAAATATCTTTTAAATATGAATTATTGTTAGTTTCATTTACCTGTGCAAAATCAATTTTTCTGTCAATAGTAGTAAGATTGATTATGAGTTCTAATTTCTCAAAAGCCTTGTACATTCCCAATGTTAGCTCTTGGCTACCTCCTATGATTACAGGAATAACATCTAGCTTTATTAAAGATGCTAAGGTTTGAGAAACTGCAAACAGTGTATCGCTTAGTGTGTTTCCTTGCTCAATATTACCTAAATCAAGTATAGGGATTTTAGTAGAATGAAAAAGGGAGTACAATTGTTTTCTTACAGAATCAGGGCTGTTTTTTACCGAGTCAATCTGTGAACCACGAGACTCTTTTACTCCAAGAATAGCAACTTTATATTTTTTTGAAAATTCAAACCCGTCATAAAAATCCACTTTATTGCCAAGTGTACCTTTTTGATTTGAATAGGTCTTGATTAAATCATCTCCCAGTGGAGTTACAAAAATTGAGAAATCCATAAGCTGTTGAAAGATTTACTTTTTCTTAGTTGTTTTCTTTTTAGTTGCTGGTTTTTTCTTTGCAGGTTTTTTCTTTGCAGGTTTTGCCTTTTCAATCATTGCTTTCACTTCTTCCAAAGTTAGTTTTTCAGCTTTTGTAGTTTTTGGTAATTCAATTTTGGTTTTTCCTTTTATCACATTGAATCTTCCCCATCTAGCTTTTTCAACTCTTATTCCCTCTTCCTCCCAGTTATGAATTACTTTATCAATTTCTTTTTGTTTTTTCACCTCAATCAGTTCAACAATATCTTCATCTGATAAATTATCATGGTCATACTTTTTGTTTACGTTAATAAACATATCATTCCATTTGATAAAAGGCCCAAATCTTCCAGATCCCTTTTGCACAGGCAATCCTTCATATTCATATATTGGAGCGTCAGCTTCTTGTTTGGCTTTTATTAATTCAATAGCTCTAGGTAAATCAACATCCAGTGGCTCTTCACCTCTCGGAATTGAAACAAACATCTCGTCATATTTAATGTAAGGACCAAATCTTCCATTTGAAACAATTACCTCATGACCTTCGTGACTTCCCAAATCTTTAGGTAATTTGAATAAATCCATCACTTCTTCTAAAGTGATTGTTTCTAAACTTTGGTTCTTCATCAATGAAGAAAATCTTGGCTTAGGATCATTTTCATCTTCAGAAGTTCTTCCAATTTGAGCCATTGGCCCATATCTTCCTATTCTCACCAGAATATCTTCTCCTTTTTCAGTTTCACCAAGCACTCTTTCTCCAGATTGCCTTTCTCCATGTTCTAAGGTATTCTCTACTTTTGTATGAAATGGATTATAGAATTTTTTAATCATTTCCGTCCAATTCATCAATCCTTCGGCAATATCATCAAATTCTTTTTCTACAGAAGCGGTAAAGTTATAATCCAATACTCCTTCAAAATTCTCTACCAAGAAATCGTTTACAACTGTACCAATATCAGTAGGATGAAGTTTGTTTTTATCTCCTCCGTAATTCTCTGTTAACTGTTTAGTTTTAATTTCTCCGTTTTTAAGAGTCAATTGACCATAATTTCTTATTTTATAATCAATTTCATCCTTTGTTACGTATCCTCTTTTCTGAACCGTAGTAATAGTTGGTGCATAAGTTGACGGTCTTCCAATTCCTAATTCTTCTAATTTTTTTACCAAAGAAGCTTCTGTAAATCTTGCTGGCGGACGCGTATATCTTTCAGTTGCCTCAATCATTTTTACAGAAAGTGCATCTCCTTTTTTCATTGGAGGAAAAATTCCTTCGTTATCAGAATCTACATCATCATTCTCGTCATCTTTTCCTTCTAAATAAACTTTCAAAAATCCTTCGAACAAAATGATTTCTCCTCTAGCAGTAAATAATTCTTGTATTCTACTTCCCGCAATTTTAACTGTTGTCTTTTCTAGTTTGGCTTCGCTCATTTGTGATGCAATGGCTCTTTTCCAAATTAAATCATACAATCTATTCTCACTACTATCATTCCCTGCAGAGTGAACTGCAAAACTTGTAGGACGAATGGCTTCGTGTGCCTCTTGGGCACCTTTTGTTTTTGTTTTAAAAACTCTTGGGTGTGAAAACTCGTTTCCGTAGGCCTTTTTAATCTCAGCTTCTGCCCCATTTCTTGCAGTTTGAGAAAGGTTAATAGAGTCTGTTCTCATGTAAGTAATTCGTCCAGCTTCATATAATTTTTGAGCTACACTCATTGTTCTACTCACCGAATATCCTAACTTTCTACTCGCTTCTTGTTGGAGTGTAGAAGTAGTAAATGGTGGTGCCGGAGATTTTTTTGCTGGTTTTTTCTCAATGTTGTTAATCTCAAAATCAGATGCTGCACATTGATTCAAAAAATTTAAAGTTTCCTCTTCTGTTTTAAAAGATTTTCCTAAATCAGACTTAATTACCGTTCCATTCAACACAAATTCTGCTTTTACTTTAAAAGAAGCTGTACTATTAAAATCTCTAATTTCTCTTTCTCTCTCAACAATTAATCTAACCGTTACCGATTGCACTCTACCAGCAGAAAGAGATGGTTTTATTTTTTTCCAAAGTACTGGAGACAATTCAAATCCTACCAATCTATCTAGCACTCTTCTAGCTTGTTGAGCATTAACTAAATCAATATTAATCTTACGCGGGTTTTCAATTGCATTCTGAACAGCCGTTTTGGTAATCTCATTAAATGTGATTCGTTTAGTCTCTTTTTTTTCTAAACCTAAAGTTTCATATAAATGCCATGAAATAGCTTCTCCCTCTCGATCCTCATCCGTTGCTAGCCATACAGTTTCAGCAGCTTTAGTCAATTTTTTCAATTCAGCTACTACTTTTTTCTTGTCTTCCGAAACCTCGTATTTTGGTGTAAAATCATTTTCGATGTCAATACCCATTCCTTTTCTTGGAATATCTCGTACATGACCAAAACTTGATTTTACAGTAAAACCTTGTCCCAAATACCCTTCAATGGTTTTGGCTTTGGCTGGTGACTCAACTATTACTAGATTTTTTGACATATATAGTTTTTGTTTTATTCCTTATTATAGTATAAGAAATGTGAACTGAAAGTGCTGAAAATATGGTGATTTCGAGCGGGACAAAATTAAGGACTTTTTTTTTACAATTCCAAAAGAATTTTTTTTGAAGGCTTTTTTGCTCTATTTTTTTGAAGAAAAAAACGAGTGTATTTACCTTCTAAGCCACCTATTTTTGAAAGCCAAAAAACCTGCTATTTTGTCAGTTTTTTCTATCTTTGCACAATAATTGACTTAAAAAGTGTATATGGAATCCATTGAAAAAACGATAGATGAATCAAAGCAAGGCGAAGTCTTGGTTTTAGAATCTAACCCCAATAAAAATAGCAAAAAACTCTATTTAGAAAGTTATGGCTGTGCCATGAATTTTTCTGATAGTGAGGTAGTTGCCTCTATTTTAGAAAAAAATGGGTATTCCACCACGAGAAATATTGATGAATCGGATTTAATACTTTTGAACACTTGTTCCATTAGAGATAAAGCTGAACAAACCGTAAGAAAAAGGCTGACTACCTTCAAAAAAATGAAAAAAGCAAAACCAGGGCTTATGGTTGGGGTTTTGGGTTGCATGGCAGAAAGATTAAAAAATGCTTTGCTTGAAGAAGAAAAATTAGTGGATTTGGTAGTAGGACCTGATGCATATAGAGATTTACCTAATCTACTTCACAAAACTGAAGGTGGTCAAAAATCTGTGAATGTATTGCTCTCAAGAGAAGAAACTTATGCAGATATTTCGCCAGTTAGGCTAGACCAAACTGGAGTTACAGCATTTATATCCATTACAAGAGGATGTGATAATATGTGTTCGTTTTGTGTAGTTCCATTTACCAGAGGTAGAGAACGAAGCAGAAACCCGCTTACTATAGTTGCCGAAGCAAGAGATTTATTTGACAGAGGGTATAGAGAAGTTACTTTGTTAGGACAAAATGTAGATAGTTACCGATGGAATATGAGTTCCAAAGGAGAAGTTAAAGATCCTAACATCCCAACGACAAACTTTGCTCAATTAATGGAAATGGTAGGGCAAGTTAACCCAAAATTACGAGTTCGTTTTTCTACTTCGCACCCAAAAGACATGGGTGACGATGTGCTTGAAGTGATAGCCAAATACGAGAATATTTGTGATTATATTCATCTGCCTGTTCAGTCTGGAAATTCGGAAGTGTTGAAAAAAATGAACAGAGGATATACCAGAGAATGGTACCTCAACCGAATTGAAGCGATTAAAAGAATTTTGCCAGAAGCAACAATTTCTACTGATATTATTACGGGGTTTTGTGGCGAAACTGAAGAACAACATCAAGATACTTTAAGCTTAATGGAGGAAGTGAAATTCTCTGCTGCTTATATGTACAAATATTCTGAAAGGCCAAAAACATTGGCGGAGAGAAAATACGAGGATAACGTACCTGAAGAAGTAAAACAAAGAAGATTGACTGAGGTTATTGAGGTACAACACAAACACCAATTGGAATACTTTAAAGGAGAAATCGGCAAAACTTATGAGGTTTTAGTTGAGCGAGTATCAAAAAAATCTGAAGATGAATTTATGGGAAGAAATTCTCAAAGTTCTTCGTGTATTTTTCCGAAAGGGAATTACAAAATTGGAGATTATGTTAACGTAAAAATTATTGATTGCACTAAGGCAACCTTAATTGCAGAAATAGTGGAAGAAGTTAGAAGTTAGAAGTTAGAAGTTAGAAGTTAGAACAAAACTATATGTTCTTAAAACAAAATGCCTTCTTTTATAATTTAATAAATAGAAAATTTAAAGAAAAATAATTTTAACTAATTTGCTGTTAAAATGGTAGTTAGTTAATCAGAATGTAACAAATTAATGGAAATACAATCAGTAAAACAACGATTTGGAATTATAGGAAATTCAATGGCTCTCAACAGAGCTTTGGAAGTGGCTGTGCAGGTTGCTCCAACTGATATTTCTGTATTGATAATGGGAGAAAGTGGAACTGGAAAAGAGATAATGCCGCAAGTAATTCATCAATATAGTAAAAGAAAACATGCACAATATATTGCTGTAAACTGCGGAGCAATTCCTGAAGGAACCATTGATTCTGAGCTATTTGGGCACGAAAAAGGCTCATTTACTGGAGCTCATGACAAACGAAAAGGGTATTTTGAAGAAGCAGATGGCGGAACAATTTTTTTGGATGAATTAGGGGAATTGCCGCTTTCTACTCAAGCTAGGTTATTGAGGGTATTGGAATCAGGAGAGTTTTTTAAGGTTGGTTCATCCAAGGTTCAAAAAACGAATGTGAGAGTTATTGCAGCAACCAATACCAAATTGGAAGAGGCAATTCAAAAAGGAAAATTTAGAGAAGATTTATATTACCGATTAAGCACTGTTCCTATCAAACTAGCTCCTTTAAGAGAAAGAAGAGATGACATTCATTTGCTATTCAGAAAATTTGCTTCTGATTTTGCTGAGAAATATAGAATGCCAACTATTAGTTTGACTCCTGAAGCCAAGGAAATACTAATAAATTATAGTTGGAAAGGAAACATTAGACAACTAAAAAATATTACTGAGCAAATTTCGGTTATTGAAAAGAAAAGAGAAATTACCGCTGAAACTTTAGCTGGTTACTTGCCAGCTGTGTATGACAATAACTTACCTATGTTGTTGCCAAATGATGGAGAATCACACTCTGGAATGAGCGAAAGAGACATACTACATAAAGTGCTTTTTGATATGAAAAAAGACATTACTGAATTGAAAAAAATTATAGTAGATATTGTGCAAAATGGTGGAGAAGTAGACGTTGATTTTCCAGAAAATGACATTGCCATTATCAATAAAATGGATAGAGAGGTAAAGCAAAATTACTCGCAACAAGATTCTTACCCTGTTCGTCCAACGATTTCTTACCAACAATCTAATATTCAGGAGCATGAAGAGGTTGAAGAAATACTTTCTTTGGAAGAAAAAGAGAAAGAGATGATTGCAAAAGCTCTTGACAAACATAGAGGAAAGCGTAAATACGCAGCTAAGGAATTGGGGATTTCTGAAAGGACGCTTTATCGTAAGATTAAGGAGTATGGGTTGAAATAGTAGGCAGTAGACAGTAGACAGTAGACAGTAGACAGTAGACAGTAGACAGTAGACAGTAGACAGTAGACAGTAGACAGTAGACAAAATTACTTTATTTCAACTCCGTATTTATCCATTTTGCAACCGCAATTCTTGCAGGTATAGCCTCCCCACAAAATTTCTCTCCAGCCTTTTGGCTTTCTAATTTTTGACTGTAAAGCTTTACATCTTGGACAATTAACTGATTTTAAATTAACACCAAAGTCTTTTAAAGAAACACTCATACTTCAAACTTTTTCAACTCACACTTCTCCCCATCAAAAACAAGGTAATTGTTTTGTGAAATCCATTCGCCTAAGTTGAAATAAGTGCTGTTTTCCGTTAATGGAAATTCTACCACATGATGTCTGTGTCCATAAATGAAATAATCAACATGTTTTTCTTGTAATTTTTCCTTGGAGTAAGTCATTAACCATTCTTTGTCTTCTCCTAGAAAATTATCGTCATTCACTGAATGTTTTCTACTTTTTCTGGAGAAAAAATTGGCTAATCCCAACCCAAAGTTTGGGTGAAAACGAGCAAATAGCCATTGACACATCTTGTTTCTGAAAACTGCTTTGATAAATTTGTATCCTCTATCACCAGGCCCTAATCCGTCTCCATGAGCTACCAGAAAAGATTTTCCATTGGCTTCAAATTCAATTCCTTCTCTTAGGATTTTCACTCCTAATTCTTTTTCCAAGTAATCAAACATCCACATATCATGATTTCCTGTAAACAAAAAAACCTCAATTCCTGAGTCCGTTAATTCAGCTATTTTACCAAAAAAACGAGTAAAATACTTTGGGATTGCTCTCTTATATTCAAACCAAACATCAAAAATATCGCCAACCAAATAAATTACTTGAGCATCTGATTGAATGGAAGTTAACCAACTTACAATTTTGTCTTCTCGCTCTCTACTAGCTTCATAGGTAGGAACCCCAAGATGAAAATCAGAGGCAAAATATAGTTTTTTATTGGGCTGTAATTCCATTATTTTCCAAAAAGAGATTCAAGCTTTCTTTCCAGAGCAGCTCCTCTTAATCTTGTTGCAATTATTTTTCCTTCTTTGTCTATCAATACTGTGTAAGGTATTCCCCTAAAACCATACAATCTGGTTGCAGCAGATCCCCATCCTCTTAGGTCACTTACATGGCTTGGCCAAGTTAATTGATCTTGTTTTATTGCACCTACCCATCTAGATTTTGTTTTATCTAAAGAAACGCTGTACACATCAAAACCTTTGTCTTTATATTTATTATAGAGCCTCACTACTGTTGGATTTTCTCTCCTACAAGGTCCACACCAGGATGCCCAGAAATCAATCAACACATATTTTCCTCTCAATGATTCTAGAGTAATAATTTTTCCATCAGGACTTACCATATTAAGCTCTGGAGCTACTGTTCCAATTTGTGCACCTTGGGGTGCTCTTTTAGCTTGATTTAGCTGTTTTACGGCATTCTTCAAACTATTGTGATAAATTGAATTTGGATAAGATTTCCCAATTCCTTTTTCTGCCTCAATAATTGCTTTTTTTGGATCTTTCACATCACCCAAAGCGACAAAAATAATCATTGATTCTGCATTTTTTGTGACAAAATCATTAGCATAACTTCCTAATGAGTCTTTCGTAATTCCCTTGCTTGTTTTTACAGCTAAATATTTCTGAATCAAATCACTATCCTTAGAGCCTTTGATTGAATAATTTTTATCCGAAAAATCTTTACTCGATTTGATTTTAATTTTTTCTCCGCCCTTTAACAACAACAATATACTCTCTTTGTTATCCATCGTAATTCGGTAAAAATCATGAAGAACTACTCCAGTTTTTAACTTATATTTTCCAAAAAAATTTACCTTACAAGAATCGAGTGTTACCACTTTTTTATTCACTTCGTGCTGAAGGTAAACCATTTCACCTCTTGCTTTCTTCATCTTACCAATAATCTCAGTTTTTTTCTGAGCTAACACAGAAACTGAAAGCGTTAATAATAATGCTGTTATCGTAAATCTTAAACTGTTATTTTTCATCAAATAATTCTTTTATTTTTTTTTCTAATCTTTCTCCTCTAAGGTTAAATGCTATTACTTTTCCATCATAATCAACTAACACATTGAATGGCAATGAATTTACATTATAAATATCAACCGCAGGAGAATCAAACATCTTGAGGTTACTTACATGGTGTACCCAATAAAGGTTGTCTTTTTTTATTGCTTTAATCCATTTGTCTTTGTCTTTGTCAAGAGATATACTGTACACAGCAAAACCTTTTCCAGAATATTGCTCATAAAGTCTAGTTAGTCTTGGATGCTCTGCTCTGCATGGCTTACACCAAGATGCCCAAAAATCTATTAAAATATAATACCCTTTCAATTCTTCCATTGAAACATCTTCTCCATCAACTCCTGGTAGAATAAGTATGGGTGCATCCTCCCCAACATTTTTCACTTTCTTTTGGAACATTTCGTACTTAAAAATTGATTGTTGCACTTGGCTATAACCAATTGTATTCGCAAAATTTTCTCTCAATCCTTCCTCTAGTAATAAAAGCAATTCATAGTCTTGCTCAAAATCTATAAATCCCAAAACTGTTAACAGACTTTGTTTTCCTTTGTTTTCCTTAATATAATTTGCTAAAAATGATTTTGATTCAGTAGTAATTCTTTGAATTATACTATCGTAATAATACTGTCCATCAGCAGTTTCGTCTTTATAAAGTTTTTCTTCATTCTTGGCAATCCGCTGTTTATATGTGCTCATCTTTAGCAAAAATTCATTTGCCACAACTGATTCCTCTGAACCTTTGATTGATAAATTTTGTTGCACATCAGGCAATTTAGTTTTCACCTTTATTTTATCACCTCCTTTTACATGTAAAATTATTGGTGCAACATTCTCTAAAGACTGAATATAAAACACTTGCCTTGAATCTGTGGTAGATTTATAAGTAACACTATTAAAAAAACTAAGCGAAAGCGTATCCGATATTGATTTATCTTGGTTATAAATCCAAATTTTTTTTGTTTTACTTTTTTTGAATTTTATTTTGACAATAAAGTCTTGTTGAGAATTACCAATAAAACTCAAAAAAACTAACCAAATAATTAAACCTAATCTATTCATTAATTATGAATTAAAGCACTTCTTTAAGTTTAGCTTCAAGGGCTGGACCTCTTAATCCTTTAGCTAAAATTTTTCCATCTCTACCAATTAATACAGTAAATGGTATTCCGTTAAATCCGTATAAATCAATTGCTGCTGTTTCCCAAAATTTAAGATCACTTGTGTGGTTTTTCCAAACCAATCCATCCTGCTCAATAGCTTTTACCCACTGTGATTTTTCCTTATCAAGAGAAAAGCTATATACATCAAATCCTTTGTTTTTGTATTTGTGGTAAGTTGCAACAACATTAGGATTCTCGGCTCTACAAGGCTTACACCAAGATGCCCAAAAATCTAACAAAACTACTTTTCCCCTTAGTGAAGATAACTTAATGTTATCACCTTCTGGACTAGGAAAATCTAATTCTGGAGCCATATTTCCTACAGAAATCAACTTATCTCTTTCTAATGCTTTTAGCTGCTCTTTTTCAAAATTTTCAATGTTCTCATTCAAAAACTTAGCATATGATGAATTAGGCATAGATTTATTCAAATTATCAGAAACTTCTTTCAATAAATTCATTTCACTTTGGGGGTTTATCTGCCCGATTACCGCAATTAATGCCTCAGAGTTTGCATTTCTTTTGATATAATCATTTCTGTACTCAACGAATTTTTTTGATGCCGCTCCAAATTCTTCTTGCATTTTTTGTTGAGCAGCAAAATCATTTGGGTTTACTTGTTTACTAAGTTTTTCATTCAGTTTCATCATCTTAAATACTTCTTTTGAAAACAAAGATATTTCTCGTGAAGCCTCAGAACCAGTAACTTCATAATCCATTGATAATTGCTGGTTGTTATTGATACTTAATTCTAATTTTTTTGCTTCATCATTAAGCACTAAGGGTATTGTATTTCGAACTGAAGTACCAAAATGAAAAATACCGCTTTGAGGTTTTTCTATTTGCAAAGAAAAATCTCCTTCGTTTCCTATCATGATCGAATCAATAGGGACTAAAATTTGATTTTCAATTTTGTACAAATACACTTGCTGATTAGGCTGTATTCCCAATGTATCAATAGTTCCCTCAATACTATGTTCTGCTTGTTTTCCACAGTTCATTATCCCCATTAGGATAAATATTGCTAATGCTGCTCTTTTCATAATTGTTTATTTTTCTAATTCTTGTCTTAAATATTTATTTGCCACTTTTGGGTCTGCTTTTCCTTGAGATAATTTCATTACTTCTCCCATAAACATTCCCAATAATCCTTTTTTACCAGATTTATATTCTTCTACTTTTTCCGGGTATTTTTCAAGCGCTTTTTTTATCAATTCAACAATAGCATCCTCGTCTGAGTTTTGTATCCAATTGTTCTCTTCTGCAATGGATAACGCAGTTTTTTCTGGAGTTTGTATCAATACAGGAAATACTTTTTGAGAAGCTACCGAATTGCTCAATTGGTTAGAATCAATTAACTTAATTAATTCACCTATTTTTTCAGGTTTTACGTCAAAATCTTCTATCTCAATCGCTTTATCATTCAAGTACGATTTAATATTAACAGTAACCCAATTGGAAGCTGATTTATAATTCTCAGTGTATTTTATAACCTCTTCAAAATATAATGCTATTGACTTGTCATCTGTTAATACCTGTGCATCATACTCAGAAAGTCCAAGTTCTTTGGTGTATTTATGAAACAAAAAATTAGGCAAAGGAGGCATTTGCTCTTTTACTTTTGTTACATATTCTTGAGTTACTTGTATGGGTTGCAAATCTGGCTCAGGAAAATATCTATAATCATTTGCAGCTTCTTTACTACGCATAGAAATTGTACTTCCATTTGCTGCATTAAAACTTCTTGTTTCTGTAACAATAGTTTCGCCTTGCTCTATTAAATCAATTTGTCTTTTTATTTCAAAATCAATCGCTCTTTGCACATTTCGCATTGAGTTCATATTTTTTACCTCAGTTCTGTTTCCAAATGTATCAGAACCTTTAAGCATCACAGAAACATTGGCATCACACCTCAAACTTCCCTCTTCCATATTTCCATCACAAATATCAAGGTAACGAACCAATTTGCGGACTTCAGTCACATAGTTATAAGCTTCTTGTGAGGTTTTAATTTCTGGCTCAGATACAATTTCAATGAGTGGAACCCCTGCCCTATTCAAATCTATCAATGTGTTGAATGGGTCTAAATCGTGAATACTTTTACCCGCATCTTCCTCAAGATGAATTCTTGTAAGCGCAACTTGTTTTACACTTCCATCGTCCTTTTTTATCTGAATTTTACCCCCTGTACAAATCGGAGTTTCATCTTGGGTAATTTGATATCCTTTTGGTAAATCTGGATAAAAATAATTTTTACGAGCAAAAATCATGTCTTTTGTGATATTGCTCTCACAAGCCAATCCCATTTTTACAGCAAAGTTAATTCCTTGTTTATTGTATTTTGGTAAAGTTCCAGGGTGTCCTAGGGTAATTACACTTACATTAGTATTGGGTGTAGAACCATATTCATTCTTATCAGAGGAATAGGCTTTCGTTTTTGTTTGTAATTGGGCGTGTACTTCCAACCCGATTACTGCTTCGTATTTATCGTAAATGGAGCTCAAGGCTATTGTTTTATAATTTTTATACTTTGAGCAAAAGTACTATTAAAAATAGTTACAACATACATACCGTTTGGAATTTCATCAGATAGTTTAATGGTTTCTTGTTGTAAAAACTGATTATTAAATTCTTTAGAAGAAATTAGTTTCCCGTTCAAATCAAAAATTTGAACCGAATAATCTTCTCCATAATTGCTCAATCCTACTAATTTAAACTCATTGCTAACAGGGTTTGGAAACAGTTTGAATCTTTCAAAATTTTCTTCATTTATCCCTACAACTGCCTGGCTAACATCCATTACAAACAAGCCTTCTTGCATGTCTGAAACTAACAAATTTCCTGATGGCAAAAAAGGAAACACACCCCAAGCTCCTTTGAAACTTCTGTAATTTGTTTCTTTAGAAGTGTCATAAAATCCAACTAAAACTGGAGATGAAGGGTTAGAAATATCATAAATATAAACTCCATTGTAATAGTATGCAACATATACATAATTACCTTTTATTATCTGGTTATGAAGGATAGCATTGTTATCTCCATTTACACCTACGGTATCCAAAAACTGAATACTAGAAGGATTGGAAACATCCAACATTTTCAGCTTTTTCCCATGAGTTTCATCCCCCATAGCATAAATAGTTCCATCCTCTGATAGCCATCCAGAGTGGTTATATCCTTTATCTGGGTAACTTGTAAAACTACCCAAAAGTGTAGGTGTTGAACTAAAATCTACGATATACAAACCGCTCCCTGCATTGCAATACACTGTATCGTTTCTTGCAAAAGCATCATGAACATATCCTGCACCTGAGCCACCAATATTTGAGGTCCACCAAGGTATATCTGTTTCGCATCGAATTGACAAAGTAGGGTTTACTGGATTTGCTAAAGAATAGACACTAAATTTTCTTGAGCTTCCTCCTCCGCAACTATATAATTTTCCTACAGCAGTGTCAATGAAAATATTGTGAGATAGTTTTAATACAGTGTCTTGGTCATAAACTAAATGTACTGAATCCGGCAGATAAGACATGTCAACTATTTGTAGGGAAGCATCTCCTTCATCTGATACCATGTATAGATAACCCTGATAATCATGGTAATCTCTATGTACTATTAATTTTCCAGTATCCCTTCCTTCAATATAATCAACCATTACTGGAGATGAAGGATTTGTAATATCAAAAAAATTAGTTCCCCTTGAGGTACCAATTATAGCATATTCTCTTCCATCTTTTACATATCCCCATACCTCGTTGTAAGCATTTGCATATAGGGTAGTTTTTGAAAGACTATTGTCTTTCCAATTGAATAAAACGCTCATATTCAAACTATCTTGCCCAAAACATTGAAGGGTTGAAATAAAAATAAATGTCAGCAATAAAAACTGTCTCATAGTATAAATTTTAAGTAACTAAAGTAGCAAAAAAAAGCCTTTCGAGCAATTCGAAAGGCTTTGTAGTATTAACAATCAACTGTTATTTCAGAAGGCTTACATGTCCTTGAAATTCTTTTGTTTCATTATTCTTGCTTTTTACAATCACTCTGTAAGCATAAACACCGGTTTTTGCCCACTGTCCTTTGTGTTTTCCGTCCCATTCTTCGAGAGGATCTGTTGAGTGAAAAACTTCTTCTCCCCACTTATTTACGATAAACAATTCGTACTCTACAATTCCTTCAGTATAGATTCTAAATGTTTCGTTTTTACCATCATCATTTGGTGTAAATGCACTTGGAGCATATAATATAAATCCTTCTAAAACTGGAACTACAACATAAGTAGAATCTAAACATCCAAACTCATTAATCGCTATAAGCTTAACATTGTAATTTCTTTCGCCATCATTAGGAAAAAGTACTGTACAAGGAGCAGTTACAGTTGATGATCCCGTTGGTCCAGAAAATCTAAAATCCCATAAATAACCTATAGCATTTGTAGAAGTGTTCACAAAACAAACTTTAGGGTCAAAAGTAAAAATCTCTTTTGGAGAAAAATCAAAATTTGCGGTTGGCAGAGGTCTTACTACCACATTAATTACTGTATCATCTATACAAGCAGAATCTGTTGTAACGGTAAGTGTTATCGGGAAAATTCCGTCAATTGGGAAAGTATAGCTTGTGTTTTGAGTAGTTGGAGTACTTGGTAAATTCCATGACCAACTTGCAATAGCTCCAGATGAAACTGTAGACAAATCAGTAAATGTAGTTACTTGATTTAAACATGCTGTATCAGCAGTAAAACTAGCTCTTGGCTTAGGGTCAATCACAATTGGATATGATATTGTATCAGCACATCCTTTATCTGTTTCGGCTATCATTTCAATAGTGTAATTACCTGGCAATGGGTATGAGTAAGTTGGGCTTTGATTGCTTAAATGAGGACTTCCGTCTCCAAAATCCCAGTTCCAATTTAATGATGCTAAAGTTGCTGTAATTACTGTGGTAGTATTATTAGGAGAAACTCCTAAAAACTGACACTGATTGGTAATAGTAAAATCAGCAACAGGCAAATCATTAACTACTATGTTTTTGGTAATAGAATCTACACATATATTAGAACTATTTACAATCAATTTTACAGGATAAACTCCTGGAACTGTATACAAATGAGTAGTATCTGGAGATACAGTTGAACTATCTCCATCGCCAAATACCCAAAGTAATCTATCTATATAACCTGTGGTAGTATTGTAAAAATTAGTAGAAGTTCCAAAACAGATTGTATCAGCCAAAAAATTTGGGATAAGTGGTGGATGAATTACCACAGGTTTAGTAACTGTATCTCTACAAGACGAATCTGCAGACCAAGCTATTAAAGTAACTGTATAGGTTCCAGATGCAGCATAAACATGTTTAGGAGCAGTATTGGTTGAATCTCTTGTACCATCACCAAAATTCCATAAAATTAAACTTGTTGGGAAAAGGATATTACTATTGAAATAGGCTGTATCTCCTAAACATATAGTGTCGTTAGGAAATGTTGCAGAAAAAGAGCCCGCATTTATATTTGAAAGTGCTGTATCAATTTGGGGTTGACTTAAATTGAAAGAGGAAAAAGGATAATATTTTCTCGGTCCTCCAGCTCCTTGGGGATCACCTGGATTTGCAGCAACTGTATTTGTATAACTACCTCCTTTACTGGCTATTGCAGCACCTGCTTGATTTGCAGTTGAATTTGAATTACCAATAACATGGTATACAGTCCAATCCGATTGAAAATTAATTTTATGCCAATTATACTCTCCATAATTAGGTAAAGCCAAAGTAGCCAATCCATTATTGATAAGATGTGAACAACACCCTGCTCCTCCATATTGTGCATCCGTAAATACAAACATTCTAGTGTTACATCCACCTGTAACTAAATCTGCTGTTTTTCCAGCATACCAAATACTATCGGCTCTCATTCGTGCTAAAGAACCAGGTAAATGATCTTGAAACCAACCCGATTGAACTGTGCCTCCCGTTGCATAGGCTCTACTCCAAGTTCTTGCAGTAAGAGGATTACTTGTAAATGGCACTGTAATGTTGTAAGCATGATTCGCAGCGTTTTGAGTACCGTATTGTATAACAGTAATTTCAGAACCTGGATATTGCCTTAATAATTGTGCAGAAATAGAATCCATAGAGCGTTTCATATCCGTAAACTCTGTAGTGGATACCGAGCCTGAATTATCTACAATAAACACAATTTTGGTACACCCACATTGTGAGTATGACAAAATAGATAATAGCAATATTCCTGCGAGTAATAGTAATTTCTTTTTCATATAGCTTCTTAGTTAACGATTTGTTAAAGGCTTAACAATAAAGTTACGAAAAAAGGTTAGAATGGTTGCCCGTTAAGTCAAGGAAATTAATTCTTTTACAAGAATCGTCATTAAAGGTTCCGATTTTTTTGCAACTTCTTGCACAATTTCATGAGTCATTTCAATAATTTTCCCTGGCACACCCAAGTCGGTAATAATTGAAAACCCTACACAAGGAATCCCCATATGTCTTGCAGCTATTACCTCTGGCACAGTTGACATCCCAACAGTATCTGCTCCAATATTTCGCACATATACATACTCAGCGGGAGTTTCAAGAGTTGGTCCAGAAAGCCCAGCATAAGACCCTTTTTTTATTGAAATATCTTTGTCTTTGGCTACCTTTTCCGCAAGAGCAAGCATCTTTTTATCGTAAGGTTCACTCATATCAGGAAAACGAGGCCCTAATTCTTCAAAGTTTTTTCCTATTAATGGATTATCACCAAATAAATTAATGTGGTCATCAATCAACATAATATCGCCAATTTCAAAATCAGGATTTACACCACCACTAGCATTGGAAACAAATAACATTTCAATTCCCAAAAACTTCATTACACGAACAGGAAAAACTACTTCATTCATTGTATATCCTTCGTAATAATGAAACCTTCCTTGGAGAGCAATTACTTTTTTACCGCCTAATTTTCCAAAAATCAATTTTCCAGAGTGTCCTTCAACAGTAGAAACTGGAAAATTTGGAATTTCTTCGTAAGCAAAACTATGGTCAATTTCAATTTCTGAAACTAAGCCTCCCAATCCTGTTCCAAGTATAATTCCAACTTGGTACTCTTCTTTTACTTTATTTTTTAAAAATTCAGCCGTTTCTTTAATTACTTGCAACATAGTTTTTTATTAAGTTTTTAAATTCTTTTTCTTCTTCCAGAAATTGTATTTCAATAGGTAATTGAGCTATTGGTAATTCATTTAAACTTTCAAATTCTTTTAATCTCATTGCATCCTTTTCAGTTGTGAGAATTAGTTTGTTTGAACTCGAAATGGAGTTAAAAGTACCTATAATTTGTTGAATATTTTTGTCGGTAAACGAATGATGGTCTGGAAATTTCAGATGAGTTATTTTCTTCCCAAAAGTAGCTAAGTGTTTTTGTAAAGGAACTGGATTTGCAATTCCAGTAACCAACACTATTTCTTGATTCTTTGACAGTAAAAATGGATTTGAATTAAAAATTCCACCTGGCTCTCCATATTGAATTTTGGAGAAAAAAACAGGGATATTATTCACCTTAATTTTTCCAATGATTTTAGCTTTTTGTTCCTCAGACAGTAAATCAGGACATTTTGTGACCACAATTGCATCCGCTCTTTTCTTCCCATAAGGAAACTCTCTTAAATTGCCGGTTGGTAACATAAAATCTTTGTAAAACGGAGAATTATAATCCGTTAACAAAATAGAAAAACCTGATTTTAATTGCCTATGCTGAAAAGCATCATCCAACAAAATAACTTCAGGTGTATTTTCTTTACTCATTATCTCCACAATAGCATCTACTCGTTTTGCTCCTACAGTTACCTCTATTTCTTCAAATTTTTTGTGAAATTGCAACGGTTCATCACCAATTTCTTTGGCAGTTGAGTTGTCATCTGCGACAATAAAACCCGTTGATTTTCTTCCGTAACCTCTTGACAAAGTGGTTATTTTAAATTCCTCTTTGAGGAATCGAATCAAATATTCGATATGAGGAGTTTTACCAGTTCCGCCTGCAGATAGATTTCCTACTTGAATTGTTTTTACGTCAAATTCACTGGATTTGAGAATATTCTTATCAAATAAAAAATTTCGCAAAGCCACAATTCCTCCATAAAGGATTGCGAATGGAAATAATAAATATCGGATGAGTTTTACCATTTGTTTCTAAACTCTTTTGGATAACACACAAAATATTTTTTCACAGGCTCGGTCAATGATTTGATATTAAAATTATCCGAAGCCTCAGTAATATCAACTACTTTTCCGTTTTTATATTTAATGTTAATCTTGTCTTTTACGGCACTATAGGCATTATTCACAATCTCTGAATTGAAAACAATGTGTCCTATTTCTATATCCGTAATTCCATATTCAGCCTTTACCATTTCTTTCAGTTTATTGATTCTATCCGTATCAAAAGGTTCTTTTTGAATAGTAATTTTTGGTAAACTACGATTAATTAATGATTTTGAAATTATAGATAAAGTTTTATCAGGGTGAGAGCACCAAGCTTTTATTGCACTATAAATATCAGAATCATCTAACATGGTAAAGTTTTGAATCACTTCTTCTCTCTCAAAGTCTTCTTTGGCGTATTTTTCATACAAAAACTTTCTTAACACTGGACTTGCATGTAACTCAACCCCTTGTGAAGCTAAGTAATGAGCTCTTTTTAATACTTCTACTAATAAATTCTCTGCCGCCAATACTGTTTTGTGTAAGTATACTTGCCAATACATTAGCCTACGAGCAACTATGAATTTTTCAATAGAATAAATTCCTTTTTCATCAATTACCAATTGATCATCATACACATTAAGCATGTTAATAATCCTATCGCTACTCACAACTCCCTCAGATACACCACTATAAAAACTATCTCTCTTTAAATAATCCAATCTATCCATATCTAACTGAGAAGATACTAATTGGTGTAAAAATTGTTTTGAATAGGTATTTCTAAAAATTTGAATTGCTAAAGAAAGTTCTCCATTAAATTCATCATTTAGTTTATTCATTAGAATAATAGATAAATCCTCGTGATTTACCCCAGATACAAGCGTATGTTCCAGCGCATGAGAAAATGGACCATGCCCAATATCGTGCAATAAAATAGCGGTTAAAACACCAATTTCTTCTTCCTCTGTAATTTCTACATTTTTTACCTTTAACACCTCAATTGCTTGTTGCATCAAGTGCATTGCCCCAATGGCATGATGAAATCTTGTATGGTGTGCTCCAGGATAAACCAAATAGGACAATCCAAGCTGCTTTATTCTATTTAATCGTTGGAAATAAGGGTGGTCAATCAACTTAAGAAGAATAGGATACTTTATTGTAATAAATCCGTAGATTGGGTCGTTAAGTATTTTCATGTAAAGTAGTTTATCTAAATAAGCGATATATTTACAAAAATAAGAATATTAAACCACTTGAAACAGATACCTAGGTATCTATCGTAAAAAAAGAAAAAAGTATGGCGGTAAGAATTTTATGGGCTGATGATGAAATAGATTTATTAAAACCTCACATTATGTTTCTTGAGCAAAGAGATTGTAAGGTAGATACAATAAATAACGGAAGCGAAGCCATTGATATGGTAAGAGAAAACCCTTATGACATTGTTTTTTTAGATGAAAATATGCCTGGAATTTCAGGATTAGAAGCACTTTCTGAAATCAAAAGATTAAGACCCAATCTTGCTGTAATTATGATTACCAAAAGTGAGGAAGAATCTATTATGGAAAGTGCGATTGGAAAAAATATTTCTGATTATTTAATTAAACCCGTAAACCCAAATCAGATTTTACTTTCTATCAAGAAAAATATTGATAAAAGCAGATTGGTAAGTGAAGAAACTACCTCAAGCTATCAGCAAGAATTCCGTAAGATTGGAATGAGATTGATGGATAGATTGGATTTAAATGACTGGAAAGAACTCAATGAACAGCTTGTTTATTGGGAGCTTCAGATGGATAAATCTGAAGACAAAAGTATGATGGAGATTTTTGAAATGCAGAAGAAAGAAGCTAATCAATTATTTGCTCGATTCATAGAAAAAAATTATTTGAGTTGGTTAAATGGGACTTCTGATGAAACTCCTATTCTTTCTCACACTTTATTTTCAAAAAAAATAGCTCCTTTTATCAAAGAAAAAAGCACCTTTTTGATAGTGATTGATAATTTCAGGTTTGACCAATGGAAAGTATTAAAGCCTTATTTTAATGAGCTTTTTGATGTGGAAGAAGAGGAGACTTACTTCAGTATTCTGCCAACTGCAACTCAATATGCAAGAAACTCAATTTTTGCTGGACTAATGCCTTCAGAAATAAGAAAAAGATTCCCAAGCAAATGGGTAGAAGAGGAAGATGAAGGTGGAAAAAACAATTTTGAAGAAGATTTTCTTAATGACCAAATGAAAAGATTGGGAATTGGACTTAAAACCTCTTACACTAAGATTACTACCAACCAAAAAGGAAAGAAACTAGTGGACAACTTTTCTGATTTATTAAAAAATGAATTCAATGTAATTGTCTATAATTTTGTAGATATGCTATCCCATGCCAGAACGGATATGGAGGTAATTAAAGAACTTGCAGATGACGATTCTGCTTACAGATCAATTACCGAATCCTGGTATAAACACTCCCCTCTTCAAGAAATTATTAAAAAAATTCATGAAAGCGGGCAACAAGTTATTATTACTACTGATCATGGAATGGTGAAGGTAAATAACCCTATAAAAGTAATAGGCGACAAGAGTGTAAACACAAATCTTAGGTATAAACTTGGAAAAAATATGAGCTATAATAGTAAGGAAGTGTTTGAAATTAAAAACCCTGACGAAGCTTATTTACCAAAGTTAAACCAAAACATGCGTTACATCTTTGCCAAAGAAGATACCTTCTTGGCATATCCTAATAATTACAATTACTATGTGAATTTTTACAAAGATACATTCCAGCATGGTGGTATTTCATTAGAAGAAGTATTGATTCCTATAATTAGATTGAATCCTAAGTAAAACTCTCCTTTAAATTTTCTCATAAAAAAAGCCTGTAACTTTCGCTACAGGCTTTTTGCTTTTTGCTTTTTGCTTTTTGCTTTTTGCTTTTTGCTTTTTTAAGCTTTTAGTTTACTTACTAATAATTATTCTGTGTTGTTCAAGTTTCCCTTCACTTTGAAGTAAAAGAACATAGACACCAGCTTTTAATGTTTTAATATCTACAACTTTACTGCCGTTTGCATTAAAATAATAGTTATCGTCATAAACTAGTCTTCCTTGAACATCAACAACCTTTATGCTGGTTTTCTTAGAAGCACCTCCCTCATTTTGTATTGTAAACAATCCAGTGTTAGGGTTTGGATAAATTTTGAAATTAGCAATTTCAGCAATTTCAGCAAGCCCAACGAAAGTACTATCATATACATAGAAATTATCAATATATACATTGTTATCTTGATTAGAAATTCGTGAAGCAGCATAGAATGCAAACTTAACAACTCCCGTTTCATTAGGTAAATCAATAACAATATGATCTCCAGTAGCTGAAGGGATATTACCTGTATCGTAAACTTCAAGAATCCCAGTATTAGTCCAAGAAACTCCATTGTCTCTTGAAATCATGAACATTAATGAATCATCCTCTCCAAAAATAGCTGGAGCAGTAGTATTCCATATAGTTGCAGCAACATCATATTCAATTCTTATGTGACGTCCTGCAGTAGTTCCTAAGTTAATAGATGGAGAAATTATCCATTCATTTCTATTAGTTGACCAAATTTCCATTCTGGCAGAACCAGTAGTTCCAACATTACCAAAACCATCAGGAGCCCATTGCGAAGACTGAATCGCAGGTGCAGAACCTGAAGTATAAAGTCCTTGTGCCTCTTCCCAACATAATGGAAGACCATCAGGGTAAGTAAAAGTATAGCTTGTGAAATCTTCAGTATAAGGAATTGGAGTAGATGATGGACATCCAGTAGAACCGCATATTGGTCCAGTCCATGCACTTGTATCCCCGTTTTGACAAATTGATTTTACCCAGAAACAGTACTCAGTTAATGGTGTTAAACCAGTAACTGCTTTAAAGTTATTAGGTACTGCAGGCGGTATAGTGGTTGCTGTGTACAAAGTATCAATTACAGTAGCGTCACCAGGGGTAAAACCTGCAGGCCCATAAGTAATTATAAATTTCTTTTGGTACTTTAAAGGCTCTGACAACCAAGTAGTATCTTGATTCCATCCTAAGTTTATTTTATTAGAATCTACACCTGCATTAAGTATTGTAACAGAAGGTGCTTTTTCACATGATGGAATTGCTTCAAAACAGAAGTCATCAATGCTTATGGTATTAAATGTATTTGTAGGATTATACAAGAAAGCAATTCTTGTAGCAGTTCCTGTATAAGCATCAAATGGAATTCTATATTGCTTGTATCCATTAGACATATCAGTAATTGTATCCCAAGGAATAAATGTAATAGGATCTGTTGGATCTGACATTGTTCCCATAACTAAAGCAGTATCTCCACTAAAACCAGCATCTAACCAAAATGAAGCTCTGTGAGTTCCAGCGTTTAATGCTGTCATTTCAGGTGAGATTAAAAATAATGTCGCAGCACCGTCACTTCCAGAAGCCATTCTAATACATTTTGGAGCAAAATTTCCTCCAAAATTAGAAGTCTCGACTGATGAAGATCCTGTAGTAACAACAAGAGTTTCCCAACAAATAGGTATTTCACCTGCATTAGTAGTTTCAAAATCTTCACATAAATCAACAACTGGAGCACAGTCTGTGCATACTTTAGCAGGACCTATCCATTTACTTGAATCACCAACTGTACATACACTTCTCATATATACATCATAACATGTACTATGTGTTAATCCTGAAATAGACCCAGGACTTGTTGTTGAAGTCACAACAGTACCTGTTCCTTGAGTAAAACCAACTGGACCATATTCTAATAACCAAATACTATCTGCAGCACCATTAGTCCAGCTAAGGTTTGCAGTGGTTTGAGTAGCACTATCAAATGTAAGACTTAAAGGTCTTGGACAAGTCGGAACTTGTACTACTGAAAAGTTATCTACAAAAACATTGTTATCCGCACCAGACACAGAAGATTCTGCATATAATCCAAATTTAACTAACCCTGTATAACCAGCAGCAGTAAGGTTATAAGCAAAATAATTTCCTGTAGGAGATGGTGTGTTACCTGTATCCCATTTTTCCAAAATATTTGTATCAGACCAAGTTACTCCATTATCAGTTGAGATTATTAAGTAGAACTTATCATCTGGATCAAATGTAGTTGCAGCACTACCACTAAAAGGAGTTAATGCAACATCAAATTCAACTTGGTAAGGAATAGTACCTGTACCTAAATCAATTGAAGGAGATATCAACCATTCTTCTCTTCCAGTACTCCAGATATTCATTCTGGCAGAATTTGAGTTTCCAAACACATTCCCAAAATCATCGTTCGTCCATTGAGATGTACCATATGTTAATGATGAGGCCACTGTAAGTAGTCCATCTGCCTCATCCCAACAAGTTGGGTTAACTGCAAAAGTATAAGTTGTAAAATCTTCAGTATAAGGTGGGGTATAAGATGCACAAGGAGTTGTAAATGTAAAAGGTCCAACCCATAAACTTGTATCTGCTACATCACAAAAACTTCTTAAATACACATCGTAAGTAGTATTTGGTGTTAATCCTCCAACAGGAACAGAATCATTTGTAGAATTTACAGTAGTTCCTGTACCTAAAGAAAATCCTGTTGTTCCGTATTCAATAATCCAAGTACTATCAGCTGCACCATTAATCCAAGTTAAATCAACTGAATCAGAAAACAAAGTGTAGTTTGTTAAACCAGTAGGTTTAGGACAAGTAGGAACATCATCAACTAAAATATCATCAAGTGCCATATCAGAAGTAAAACCAGTTCCAGTTGTACCTTCAAATTTAATTTGTATTGTATCTCCAATATAAGAAACCAAAGATACTATACCTTCTTTCCAAACATTTCCTTGATCACCAGTTACATTAAGAAGAGAAGCACTCCAAGTGGCCCCGTTGTCATTACTTACAAACACATCAAGAGTTCCCATATCTGTTCCATACATATGGTAGTAGAATGATAATTGAGGATTAGTTAAAGTAGTGATATCCAATACTGGGCTAAATGCAGTAGATGTGATTCCGTTACAACTAGAAGATTCTAAATAAATATATTTTCCAGAACCTGAAGAAGTAAGAGTATGATCGGTTGTTGGGCCTGTACTTCCTGAACCTGTAGCTCCACTTAAAACTGCCCACATATTTGTGCTTGTCAAATCATTTGACCAACAATCAGATAAATCATCATTAGTATAACATGAAAATGCAACTGTAGAAGTTGTCATTAAATCAAAATCTTGAGAGTATGGTGCAGACAGTGTAACACATTGCGTGTAAATCTTTTGAGGTCCCTGCCATGAGCTTGTATCTCCACCTGTACAGATAGCTCTCACATAAAAATCATAAGTAGAATTTGGTAACAATCCTCCTATCCCAACAGTATCGTCTGTTGTAAATAAAGTTCTTGTACCTGTACCAAAAATAAATCCAGCGCTATCATATTCTACTTGCCATAATGTATCTGTTGCGTTGGCTACCCAGGTAACATTAGTAGAATCTGAAGTTGTACCAAAAGAAGTTAAACCTGTAGGAATAGGACATGGTACGCTCTCTATGGATACATCATCAATATTCCAACCATGTCTTAAAACTGATCCATCAGATTCAAGCACAAACATAATTTTTACTTTTGTAAAACTTGAATAAGCTGCTAAGCTAAAAGATTCTCTTTGCCACCAAGAATTTGTTGGTGTTCCAGCTGCTGTTCCCCAAAGTGAATAAGAATCTTCATCAAAATGACCTGCCGTTGCATAGCCATCAGTTCCTGCAGAAGTTCCAAGGTAAGCAGTTCCTGGAAGAACTGTATAAGTCAATCCACTATCGGTAGAGATATATACTGTTCCATCATCAAAACCACCCTCTAGTTTACAAATATGCCAGAATATAAGTTGTGGATTAGTTGCTGAAGTTAAATCTACAACCCCTGTTTGGTATAAGGTATCGGTAGCATTATTAACATAAGTATTTAAAACCGATTTTGTTCCACCATGAAAAAGCACAGTATCAACCGTAAAGTTTGTTGTGTTTCCTGAAGCATTTTGCCAAAGAAATGAACTTGAAGAACCTTCAAATCCTTCTGAAACAATAACTTGAGAATTAATTCCAAAGAAAAATCCTAAAGTTAATATTCCGAGTAGAGTAATTTTTTTAATCATGTCTAGTATTTTTGAGTAAATATATTTTACCAAATTACAACTTTAATTTTAAATTAACAATATTATTATTAGCTGTTAAATAATAAACATTTTTGTTAAGCACAAAAAAAAGGGGCTTATCAATATTGATAAGCCCCTTTTTGGTAGTGTAAATTATTATTTACTGAACAACAACTCTGTGTTGCTCAAGTTTTCCTTCACTTTGTATTAATAGTATGTATACTCCGCTTGTCAAGTTTTCTACTTGAATTTGTTGAGTTCCATTCTTAGAGAAATTAAGTTGACTATCGTAAACTTTTCTTCCTTGTATATCCATCATCTTAACACTTGAAGTTTTAGCTTTTCCTGTATTAAGCACAGTAAAGATTCCTTCATTAGGATTAGGGTACACAGTAAACTCTTCAGTAATTGAATTATTTTTATCAACTCCTGCCCATGTAGTATCTCTAATGCTAAAGTTATCTACAAAGAAGTCAACTCCTTCGTTAGCAATATTAGATAGTCCATAGAAACCAAATTTAACAAGTCCTGTAGTATTTCTCATGATGTATACTATATGATCTCCTGTATGAGATGGCACATTACTAGTATCCCATTGCAGGATAATATCTGTATTACTCCATGTAACACCTCCGTTGTAAGAGACTACTAATGCAACTGTATCATCATCTCCAAATCCATTGAATGAAGCATTAGTACTAAATTGTTGAGTTAAAGCAACATCAAATTCAACTATTCTTGCAATGTTAGGATCTGGACCGAAGTTGAAAGTTGGTGATAATAACCATCCTTCTTGTTGCCCGAATGTTCTGAAGTTAATTCTTGCAGCTCCAGTACCTCCAACATTTGCAAATCCGTCTGGCTCCCATACAGATTCAGTCATACCCGATACGCTTCCAGAAGCAGTTAATGTTCCTGTAGCTTCTTCCCAACATTGTGGAGTATTATCCAGTGTTGCTGGCCATACTGCAAATGAGTATGAAGAGAAATCATCAGAATATGGTAGAGGAGTTCCTGAAGGACATCCAGTGGATCCGCATATCGGACCAGCCCAGTTACTCGTATCTCCATTCGAACAAATTGCTTTTACCCAGAAACAATATTCAGTTAATGGTGTTAATCCATTTACAGCCATAAAGTTATTCGCTGGCATCGGAGAAGAGGTAGTCGCTGTAGTTAATGTATCTATAACAGTCGCATCTCCTGGTGTAAATCCAGTAGGACCATATACAACCATAAACTTCTCTTGGTACTTAAGTGGTTGAGAAAACCAAGTAGTATCTTGGTTCCATCCAAGGTTGATTTTAGTTGAATCAACTCCATCATTTAATACAGTAACTGATGGTGCTTTTTCACAATTAGGAATTTTTTCCCAACAGTACTCATCTATATACACATTATCATAAGTTCTTCCTGGATCCCATAGTATAGCCACATATTGATCAGTACCAGTATACCCGTTGAAATCAACTTTGTGATTTGTGTAACCACCAAAACTATGTGAGTTAGGGTCTAATGTATCCCAGTGACTAAATGTTGCAGGATTATTAGGGTCAGTCATTGTTCCTACATATATAGTTGAATCTCCTCTTAACCAAAAGTTAGCTCTATGAGTACCTGCTGCCAAGTTAGAAACTCTTGGTGCTACAATAATAAATGTACCTGATGCATCAAATGAATTGAACATCTGGATGTATTTAGTACCAGCAAAAGCATTGAAAGTACTTGTACCAACTCTTATATCACCTGTACTAGTAGTATTCAAATAAGTATTCCAGCAAATTGGTAAACTAGTACCTGTTGCTCCTTCAAATCCTTCACAGTAATCAGTTACAGCAGCACACTCAGTACATACATTAATAGGTCCGTGCCAAATACTTGTATCTCCTACAGTACAAATACTTCTTACCCATACATCGTAACAAGTAGCTGGTGTAAGCCCAGGAATTGTAGCTGTATCAGTTGGAGAGGCAACAATAGTTCCTGTTCCAATTGTAAATCCAGGTGCACCATATTGTACTTCCCAAATACTATCAGCTATTCCGTTTGTCCAAGATACATCAACTGATGTTGTAGTAGCTCCAACAAAAACCATAGATCCAGGACTTGGACATGTTGGCGGGATGTATTCATCCGCTCCAATATCTGGTCTTGTAGATGGTGCCATTGGTCTTGTATCTCCATCAAAATCATCTGCTAATACAATTGTACTGTCACCAGCATCATTAGCTATAGTTCCTTGCAAGTGAAGGTTAGTCATAGAGAAATAACCTGGTGTACCAAATACACTATTACTGTCTCTACTAGATCCTGTAACGTATAACGGCAATGTGTTATAGTTAGTAAAGTTGTAGTAGAAAGCATTAGTTGTAGCTGAAGTGTAGTACAAGTTATGGTCTTGTTTAGAAAAATAATTAGTACTTGCAGCACCACCTCTAATATAAGAAGCATATCCACCAACTTGGTTAGTAAAGATGTTATTTACCAATTCATTTCCTCCGTAGAATGTAGAAGTAGAACCAGAAGAATAGAAACATCTAGCACCTGAGGCATTTCCTCCTCTTACATTCACCGAGTTATTGTAATACTTAATGTTTTTGGTGTAATTATCATAAATACCATATGCAGTAAAACCAGCATTAGGAGAAGAAATAATCATGTTATTAGAAACTTGATTGTTTGTTCCGTTAGTTCTGTTAAAATATAACACATAGTTAGTAGAAGTTGTATTTAACTCTATTCTGTTTTTAGAGAATTTGGTATTATCCGTATAATAAGCATAGAATCCATAACTAAATGCAGTAGAAGTAGATAATTGATCCCAGTCGTTACCTTCTATCAATGATGAATCTTGATAATAAAAATACGATCCATGAGAACTAAAGTCCTTCATTGTGTTATTAGTAAACTTAAAGTGCTTCTCTTTAGTTGAAGTGTTTCCTCCATACCAGTATAAAGTTATTGAACCATTATGCATTTCATTGTTATCAATAGTAACATTGTTTACTAAGTTAGTGTTACCACTTTGATTGTAAATTAATGCACAGTTGAAAGATGTAGTTCCAGCAATACCATTGATTTTATTGTTTTTAATCACAATATTATCTGCAGTAGTTGGGAAATATATTGCATAGCCATAAACTGTGTTAGTTGGCTCAATAGTTAAACTATCAATAATAATATGCTCAGCTCCATCAAATTGAAGTACATAGTTATTTGTAAAACTAGTAGTTCCGTAAGTAATTTTTGCTTCAGTAGCATTTGTTGGATCAGCCTTAAATGTAATTGTATTAATAGCTGAGGCACCTACAATTTTTCTAAGCGACATTTGCTCAGTGTATGTTCCTTCATCAACTAAAAACACTGTTGGTCCAGAAACACCACAACTGTGTAATTCTGCGGCAGCATCAGCAAAACTATTAAAGTTTGTACCTGCTGTTGGAGAACTGTTATCAATCGTATAGTTTCCTGATAATTGATTAGTACAATTAGTTCTGAAGTTAATTGGTCCATAGTATAATGATGTATCACCATTTGAACAAATACTTCTAACGTATACATCGTAAAAAGTAACCGGAGTTAATCCCATAATGATTAAAGAATCATTACTTGAATGAATTGAAGTACCAGTTCCTGGAGTAAATCCTGGAGTACCGTACTCTACTAACCATGCTGTATCGCTAGCACCTGCTACCCAAGTAACACCTCCACTAGTATCAGAAAGGTAGTAATTTGCTACTCCATATCCTGGAGGACATGGTGCAGGGATATATTCATCAGCTCCAATATCGTATCCAGTTGAAGGAGCAAGAGGTCTTGCATCTCCATCAATATCAATCATTACTCCTAAGTTAGCTCCACTATCTGCTGCAGACCCTCCTAATAAGTGAAGGTCATTTACTGCAGTAAAGATTGGATTAGCATAGTAACTGTTTGAATCTCTTGTAGAAGCAGTTTGGTATGCTGCGAATGTAGGGTACGCAGAAGTTCCGAAGAAAAATGGATTTGCAGAATTTGGTGCCCAATAAATATTATTGTCTAATGTAGCTAAATAACCAGCTGAAGATGCACCCGAATTTACATACAATACTTCACCAGCAGCATCTGTGTAGAAAATGTTATTTCTTACACTGTGGTTACCATAAAGTGTTGAACTAAAACCTGTCATAAAGAAAGCTCTAGTAAAAGTAGGATTACTATTAGCTAAAACTTTAACAGAGTTATGAAAAATATTAATATCCTTTCCGTAAGTCTCATATATTCCATATGCCGTTCCTGTTGCCTTAGGAGAAGTTATAATCATGTTGTTATAAATCTCTACTTTGTTAGTTGGTGTTCCACTACATCTGTTGATGTATAACCCATAGTTAGTAGAAACTCCTTGTAATTCAATATGGTTAGCTCTAAATTTCAAATTATTACAATATCCTGTAAATACTCCATAACCAAGAGAGGTAGCAGAAGGTGATTGTTTGATTGTATTGTTATCAAATACTACATCATCTTGATAATACAAATAAACACCATAATAAGTATAATCTAAACAAGTGTTGTTTGTGAACTGTAAGCTATCTCCTTTAGAAGTAGTTCCTCCACCTCTATAGTACATAATGTATCCACCGTCATTGAAATTGTTATTATCGATAGTAACGTTACTCGATAAAGTATTGTTATTGTAAATAATAGAAGCCAAACTTGATGTTTGGTTGGCTCTACCATTCAAAGTATTATTTTTAATAGTAACATAATTAGATACACCTGCAAAATGAAACACATATCCATAAAATGAGCTAGTAGTTGCATTAAAAATCAAACTATCAAAAGTTACATGTTCTATTCCATTTAACTTAACTACATAATTATTTATATTACTAGTTCCTGCAAAAGATAATTGAGCTTGAGCTGTATTAGCAGGGTCATTTCGGAAAGTAATGGTGTTTGCAGCAGAAGAACCATTAATAGATGGTAATTCTATTTGCTCAGTATAAGTTCCTTGACGAACATCAAATACTACAGGTCCACAAATACCTATTGCAACTAAGTCGGCAACAGCAGCATTCCAAGTAGTATAATCTGGTGTTGTTCCACCAATTGTGTAAGTTCCAGTTAAAGAAGGTTTAATAGCAGCTCTTGTAGTATCATTGTTTGTACTTGTATCAACTACACCATTTGGCATTGTAGTCCAAACTTCAAAATTCTCAGTGTTACCAGCAGTAAATGCATGCAATCCTAAATTTACAACTGTAGAACTTGATCCTACACCTCCAACTGTATCTAATAAAGTTTTAAGATGCATTGGAGTCTGAAGAACAGAATTTTTTCTCCAGTTAACCCATACAGAATCAACTTGGTTTGTACCATAGTTATTAATTGTAACTCTAACAGAGTCAGAACCAGGGCAAATTATTGTTGGTGTAATGTTATTTGCACCAGCATCATTAGGCCCTGTAGAAAAAGGATATTGCAATTTACCATAAGTACAAAATGAAAGTCCTGAAAGAGATCCATTTGTACAAAAGTTATTAACTTGTGCAGAGGCTACCACAGAAATATCAATCTGACCACCTGTAGCTGCCCAAGCATTGATATCTGCCATTGGAATAGTGTAAGTAACACTATCGTAGTATTGAGCACAATCACTACCACTGTGTGTTGCATTTGGCCAAGCCGGACCAGTTTCTCCAGTAACAGTCAAATACTCTATGGTATTTGATCCTAAATCACCATATCCGTAGTACACTGTTAATGTACCAGCACCATTGGCATTGGGAAAAGTTCCTGTAAAGCTTAGTGTTTCTGTTCCAGCAGTAACTGTGTTACATTGTGGAGCAAGGGTAATGTCATACCCCTGAGAGTAACCTACAGAACCAAGGCAAAGTGCCAGAGCTACTGAAATTACTGTGAAAATTGAGTAAAATTTCTTCATTTTTTAATAAATTTTTGGTTATATAAGTGTTGAAATTAAGTAAACCAAATTGAATTATCAAGTTTTATTTAGAAAAAAATAATGATTAAATAACATCGTGTTTAAAATTAAACAGTTACCTTTTATTTTGACTTAAAATTTAACACGAGATAGAGTTTCAAATTATTCAAATAAGACCTTATCTTTGTAAAAAAATAAATTATGAATCTTACAGGTAAAACAGCATTGGTTTCGGGTGGAACTGGCGGAATAGGGAAAGCATCGGCAATAGCAATGAGTAAATTAGGTGCCTCAATTTTATTGTTGGCAAGAAATGAAGAAAAATTAAAATCTACGCTAAAAGAATTAGATTCTTCTTCTAATCAAAATCACTCCTATTTAATAGCAGATTTTTCAAATACAAACTCTTTGGATTCAGTTTGTAACGAAATTAAAGCATTATCAATTGATATATTATTAAATAATACTGGAGGGCCAGCTGGAGGGCCTATTACAGAATCTAAACCTGAAGAGTTTATTAATACATTCAATCAGCATTTGATTGCTAATCATAAATTGACACAGGCAGTTTTACCAAATATGAAAAATCAACCTTATGGTAGAATTATTAATATAATCTCTACCTCGGTAAAAGCTCCTTTAAATGGACTGGGTGTTTCTAATACTATTAGAGGCGCGGTTGCAAATTGGTCGAAAACAATGGCAAATGAATTGGGTCAGCATAATATAACTGTTAATAATGTATTGCCAGGAGCAACCAATACTGGTAGACTAAATGAAATTTTTGAAGCTAAATCTAAAAAAACAGGGAAATCTATTGCTGAGATTAAAAAAGGAATGGAAAGTATAGTTCCTATGAACAGAATTGCAGAACCTGAAGAAGTTGCAAATGCTGTTGCGTTTTTGGCTTCACCTCTTGCAAGTTATATCAATGGGATTAATCTTCCTGTGGATGGGGGAAGGACTCCTTGTTTGTAAATTAGAAGCGGAAAGATGGAAGTTTGTCGTCATTAATTTTTTTTAATAAGATATTCAATTAAAAGGATTATTCGTAATTATCAATTCGTAATTCGTAATTGATTTTTAACTTTGCATCTAATTTGAATTTAATACCTATATATAATGTATCGATCGCATAGAAACGGAGAATTAAGAATAGCTGATATAAACAAAGAAGTTAAGCTTTGTGGTTGGGTTCAAAAATCGAGAGACCTTGGTGGAATGACTTTTTTAGACTTGAGAGATAGATATGGTATAACTCAATTGGTATTTAATATTGAATCTAACAAAGAATTGTGTGAACAAGCAAGAAAACTTGGAAGAGAGTTTGTGATCCAGATTTCTGGAACTGTAAGAGAAAGAAGTAGTAAGAATAAGAATATCCCAACAGGAGAGATTGAAATTGAGGTAAATTCTCTTGAGGTTTTGAATTCTTCTAAAACTCCACCTTTTACTATTGAAGACAATACGGATGGAGGTGATGAATTGAGAATGAAATACAGATACTTGGATTTGAGAAGAAATCCTGTGAAAGAAAACTTGGTGCTTAGACACAAAATTGGATTAGCAACAAGAAACTACATGAATAACATGGAGTTCTTGGAAATAGAAACTCCTTTTTTGATAAAATCTACTCCTGAGGGAGCTAGAGATTTTGTGGTACCTAGCAGAATGAACAGTGGTGAATTTTATGCACTTCCACAATCTCCTCAGACATTTAAGCAATTGCTAATGGTAAGTGGATACGACCGTTATTTCCAGATTGTAAAATGTTTTCGTGACGAAGATTTGAGAGCTGATAGACAGCCTGAGTTTACTCAAATTGATTGCGAAATGGCTTTTGTAGAGCAAGAAGATATTCTACAAACATTTGAAGGATTAATAAAAAACCTCTTCTCAGAAGTAAAAGGAATAAAATTATCTGAAGTAGAAAGGATGACTTACGCTGAGGCAATGAGAGATTACGGTTCGGACAAACCTGATACAAGGTTTGGGATGAAATTCAATTACATTACTGATGTTGCAAAGGGTAAAGATTTTAAAATTTTTGACGAAGCAGAATCAATTATAGCTATAAATGTAGAGGGTGGAAATTCATTAACAAGAAAGCAGATTGACAAAATAACGGATTATGTTAAAACTCCTCAAGTAGGAGCAAAAGGATTGATTTATTCGCGAATTAACGAAGATGGAAGTTTTAAATCCTCGGTAGATAAATTCTTTAATCAAGAAGAATTGGCTAAATGGGCTGAAGCTTGTGATTCAAAACCTGGCGATTTAATTTTTGTCCTTTCTGGAGATGAGGCTTCTACTCAATCGCAAATGAATGATTTGAGATTGCATTTAGGAAATTTATTTGAACTAAGAGACCCAGATACTTTTAATCCTTTATGGGTGTTGGATTTTCCTTTATTAGAATGGGATGAAGACAGCAACAGGTTTCATGCTATGCATCATCCGTTTACTTCTCCTAAAAAAGAAGATTTCCATTTACTAGAATCTGACCCAGGAAAAGTAAGGGCAAACGCTTATGATTTGGTAATAAACGGAGTAGAAATTGGCGGAGGTTCAATCAGAATTCACGATAGAGATATTCAGTCAAGAATGTTTGATTTATTAGGATTTACAAAAGAAGAGGCTGAAGCCCAATTTGGTTTCTTGATGAGTGCTTTTGAATACGGTGCCCCTCCACATGGCGGAATTGCTTTTGGGTTTGATAGAATTTGTTCCATTTTTGGAGGTTCAGAATCTATTAGAGATTACATTGCCTTCCCAAAAAACAATAGCGGAAGAGATGTAATGATTGATGCTCCTGCAAAAGTCGATAATCAACAACTTGATGAATTAAGTTTGAAACTTAATTTAAAGGCATAAAAAAAGGCTGAATAAATGATTCAGCCTTTTTATAAAACTTAATGAAACTTATTATTTCATGTGCTTTAAATTAACATAATACATTGCGATAAATGCAGCTGGAACGATTACACCTACTACTGAGAATCCAGCATAAATGAATCCCATTATGATAATTGCAATACTTGCAACTGTGTACCACATAAAACCTTCTTTTTTAAGGTTCCACATTTTAATCACACCTAATAATGAAACAATTGTAGCAAGGAAACCTACAATAATGTATGCCCAAGTCATTCCTGCACTCGGTGCAGCAGATTGAAATTCTTCAAAACCTTCCATTCCTTCAAGTCCTTCCATCACACCTGCCGAAGAAGCAGCTCCTAAAAGTCCAATTGCTGTAATATATCCTAATATTCCTAAACCGGCTCCGATAAAGGATAAGATGCAGATTACTGTTAAAAAAGTTGGTCTTTCTCCATTTCCGTTTTCTGCTGAATCTAAAATTTCTTCACTCATAATTTTATAGTTTTTTGATTTATAATAACCAATGTTAATTATTAATCTTCAAAACTCAAAATTATGTTATTAACACTTAAACGGTTATAAAACTTTTAATTCCTTTTTTAAATACTTACCTGTGTGGCTTTCTTTTACTTTTGCCAATTCCTCAGGAGTTCCCTCAAATAATAAATTTCCACCCTTACTTCCTCCCTCAGGACCAATATCTAATAAATAATCAGCAGATTTTATCACATCCATGTTGTGCTCAATAATCATCACCGTATTTCCATTATCCACCAATCTGTTCAATACATTTAATAAGAGTTGTATATCTTCAAAATGAAGTCCAGTCGTAGGTTCATCCAAAATGTAAAAAGTATTTCCAGTATCTCTTTTTGATAATTCTGTAGCAAGTTTAACTCTTTGTGCTTCACCTCCACTTAATGTGGTACTTGGTTGACCAAGAGTTAAATATCCTAACCCAACAGAAAGCAAAGTTTCTAACTTTCGGTGTATTTTTGGGATATTTACAAAAAATTCTACCCCATCTTCAATAGACATAGAAAGCACATCGTTAATGGATTTTCCTCGGTATTTTACCTCTAAAGTTTCTCTGTTGTATCGCTTTCCGTTACAAGAATCACAAAGTACATGCACATCGGGTAAAAAATTCATTTCAATAGTTTGAACTCCTGCTCCCCTACATTCCTCACACCTTCCTCCTTTTACGTTAAAAGAAAATCTTCCTGGCTTGTACCCTCTAATTTTTGCCTCGTTCAATTCTGCAAACAAACTTCTTATCTCTCCAAAAACTTGTGTATAAGTTGCAGGATTTGACCTTGGCGTTCGCCCAATTGGCGATTGATCAATCTCAATTACCTTATCAATATGTTCCAATCCTTTTATCTTTTTATAAGGTAAAGGCTTCCTTACTCCATTGTAAATATGGGCATTAAGTATCGGGTAAAGCGTTTGATTTATCAAACTCGATTTTCCACTTCCGGAAACTCCCGTAACACAAACCATGTTTCCAAGCGGAATTTTTATGGTTACATCTTTCAGATTATTTCCACTTGCTCCTTCAAGTATTAAATGGTGTTTTTTATTTTTCCGCCTATTTTTTGGAATTTCTATTTCCTTTGTTTCTTTCAGATAATCAATAGTACTAGAAGAGAATTTATCTAACTCATTGGGGTCGGTTGCCACTAAAATTTCTCCTCCTTTTACTCCAGCTCCTGGCCCAATATCAATCAGATAATCGCACTCCATCATGATGTCCTTATCATGTTCTACCACAATAATTGAGTTTCCGACATCTCTCAGTTTTTTCAAAGAATTTATTAATCTATCGTTATCTCTTTGGTGCAAACCAATACTGGGTTCATCCAAAATATATAACACACCTGTTAATTCCGTTCCAATTTGAGTAGCCAATCTAATCCGCTGGGCTTCACCTCCTGAAAGTGTTGCAGAGCTTCTATTCAAAGTTAAATATCCCAACCCTACTTCCATCAAAAATCCTAATCGAGTTCTGATTTCTTTAATGATTTCGGTTCCAATTTTGAGTTGAGTTTTATTTAATCTTTTCTCAATTCCTTCAAACCAGTCGATTAAAATCTCAATATCCATATCGGCAAGTTCAAAGATGTTTTTCTCATCTACTTTGAAATACAACGATTCTTTTTTTAATCTTGTTCCCTCACAAGTGTTGCAACTCACTTTATTCATAAATGATTTTGCCCAGTTTTGGAGCGAGCTTGACGAATCTTCCTTATATCTTGATATGAAATTAATAATCCCTTCAAACCCCGAAGAGGTTTCGCTTATACCTGATTGATTTTTTAGTTTGAATTGCTTATTTGTTCCGTACAACACTTCATTAACAACCTCATCTTCAATTTCTTTCAAAGGAGTGTTAACAGTGTAGCCTTCCATCTCTAACAATGCTTCAACCTGTCTAAAAATCCAACTTTGGCTATATTTTCCAAGAGGTGCAAAAGCCCCTTTTTTTACTGAAAGAGAATCATCAGGAATTATTTTTTTGATGTCAATTTCCAACTTAGTTCCCAATCCTCTGCAAGAGCTACAAGCACCATAAGGTGAGTTGAATGAGAAAAAATTTGGTTCCGGTTCTTCATAAGCGATTCCAGTAGTTGGGCACATCAAGGATTTACTAAAAAATCTCACATCATTTGTTTCAAAATCTTGAACAGACATGGCTCCTTTCCCAAATTTAAAAGCTACCTCAAGTGATTGCTTAATTCGATTTTCGTTTTCGGCATTTACCTCCAATCTATCCACCACAATATCAATATCGTGAATTTTATATCGGTCAAGTTTCACTTCCTCTATCAAATCAATGATTTTCCCATCTACTTTTGCACGGATAAATCCCTGACGCTTAATCTTTACAAATAACTCTTTATAATGTCCTTTTCTTCCGCGAACTAAGGGAGAAAGTAAAATTATTTTCTTTCCCTGATACTCTTTCAGGATTGTTTTGATGATTTGATCTGTGGTATATTTTACCATTTTTTCTCCCGTATTGAAAGAGTAACCCTCCCCAATTCTGGAATAAAAAAGTCTCAAAAAATCATAAATTTCAGTAATTGTTCCCACTGTAGAACGCGGGTTTTTATTCACTGTTTTTTGCTCTATTGAAATTACAGGACTCAATCCTGTAATTTTATCTACATCTGGTCTTTCAAGATTTCCTAAAAACTGACGAGCATATGAGGAGAAAGTTTCAATGTATCTTCTTTGCCCTTCTGCATAAATAGTTTCAAATGCCAAAGAAGATTTTCCGCTTCCGCTTAATCCTGTGATAACCACAAGTTTATCTCTTGGTATTTTAATATCTATATTCTTAAGATTATGGACTCTTGCCCCGTATACTTCAAGAAATTCAGTTTGGTTTTCCATTTACTTCAATGCAGTTTTTACAGTGTCTTTTTTTACTTTTTTAGCTGTGTCAGCTATCGATTTTTCAATTAAAGAATCTGAATCACTCTCGTATTCATCCTCTTCAAAATCATCTTCTTCAATTTCTGGCTCAATATGGAAATCTCCTTTAGGGAATTTTATTTCGTACTTTTTTCCAGTTGAGTTTGGCAATTCAAATGCCCTTATCCAGGGATTTAGATGACGCATTGTAGCGTAATTAGTTCCATTATCTAATGCAAATTGAGGTAAATCGGAAATTGAAGAGTCTACAAAAACAGAATAGGTGCTGTAGGGTCTATAATAATCCTTAGTTCTTAAAGAGAAACCAAAATTTTCAGAATTAGATAAAATTAATTTTGCAGCCAAGATTCGATACACATATCTGGAAGTCTCTTTATTTAAATACAAATCCCAATAAGAGTTTACTCTTTGTTTGGTTAGTTGATTGTTCAAACCACCTTTTCCCATGTTGTAACTTGCAGCAGCAAGCGACCAAGTGCCAAATTGCTTGTAGGCTGCTTTAAGATATTTACAGGCAGCTTCTGTAGATTTTTCTAAATTATATCGTTCATCTACGTATTGATTTATTTCCAATCCATAACCTTCTCCTGTGGCGGTCATAAATTGCCAAAATCCAGAAGCTCCAGCTGGTGAACGTACGTTATCTAATCCGCTTTCTACTAGTGCAAGGTATTTTAAATCATCTGGCATGTTGTTTTCAGCTAGAATTCTCTCTATTTCTGGAAACCATCTTTTTGCTCTTTTTTGGAATAAAAAAGTGTTAGAATGCCAATAAGTATTCACTAAAATTTCTCTGTCTAAATTTTCTCTTACGAATACATTTTCCAATGGAATTCTATCGCCTGCAAAAGTTAAACTCTTAGGTAATGGAATTGCAAAAACTTGATAATTCTCATTGATAAACTCTTGATAATTAATAACAGAATCGGGAAGCATTCTCTCAGATATTTTATCAAGGGGAGTTGAGTTTTCTTGTTGGTCATTACATCCAAAAAGAATAAAAGCAGAAACTAAGTAAATCAGTAATTTTCTCATAGCATTAAAATTTTGAATTTAACTCTTTAAAAGACAAAGAGTCTCTGTCTTTTTCTGAGATTACAGGAGATTCCACCTCCCAATTTATATTCAAAAAATCATCATCCCAAGCAATGCTTCCTTCAGATTCTTTGTTGTAATAATTGGTGCATTTATAGCTAAAGATTGTTCCTTCTTTTAGGCTCGAAAAACCATGAGCAAATCCCTCAGGAATCCAAAACATTTTTTTGTTTTCACCAGTTAATCTAACTGAAACATATTCCCCATAAGTTGGTGAATTTTTTCGAATATCAACTGCCACATCAATCACTTCACCTGCAATCACTCTCACTAATTTTCCTTGTGCAAAAGGCGGATTTTGAAAATGCAATCCTCTCACAATATTTGCCCCAGACATAGATTGATTGTCTTGCACAAAATTGACTTCTTTGCCTATTAATTCATTGAATTTTTCGGCATTAAACGACTCATAAAAATAGCCTCTATCATCACCAAATACTGTTGGTTCAATGATGTACAAATCTTTTATTTTGGTAGCGATTAATTTCATAAATTGGCAATTTTGCAAATATACACATATTGTAATTAGCATTTTGTATCTTCACTTATACATTTTAATTAATTCTATATAATGCCAAAGTTTATTTTAATTATTTCTTTTTTACTTATGGGGTTTCTATCTCAAGCAAAAGAATATTTACTTTTCTTTAACGACAAACCCATTTCTAAAGAAACTAGTTCAAAAGCAGATTTTTACGACTTACCTGTAAGTACTTATTACTTAAATGAAATTAGAAAAGTGGGAGATGTAATTAATGTTTCAAAGTGGTTGAATGGTATTCATTTTAAAACAGAATTATCAGTATCAGAATTAAAACAGAACTTTTCTTTTATCACCCAAATAATCCCTTTATTTCCAGAGAACATTAACAAGGATTTTTTGCTTCAAATAGACGAAAATCAATCCTCTGCAGATCCAGCTTTATATGGAAACTCATTTTCACAATTAGAAATAACCAAAACCGCTTCTTGTCTTCATGACAAAGGTTTTGACGGAGATGGGGTCATAATTGCCGTTCTGGATGCAGGCTTTCCAAAACTGGACACAATGCTGGCTTTTAGAAAGATGAGGCAAGAAGGAAGAATTATAGACACTTGGGACTTTGAAGACAATGCATCTAACGTATACAACAAAAGCACACATGGAACTTATGTGAGCACTATTGTTGGTGCCGAACTAGACAGCACATTTATTGGCTCAGCACCTAAAGCTAGTTATGCTTTTTACATCACAGAAATTGCTCGTTTTGAAAAAAACATCGAAGAATTTAATTTAGTTCTAGGACTAGAAAGAGCTGATTCTATTGGAGCAGATATTTGTACCATTTCATTAGGATACAGAAATTTTGATACGTTACAAGTAAGTTATGGGTATTCTGGAATGGACGGCAGAACAACTATCGTAGCTCAGGGAGTTTCTATTGCAAAGAACAAAGGAATAATTATTTCTGTAGCTGCTGGAAATAGCGGAAGTGGAGCTGGAACACTTTCTTCGCCATGCGATGCTGATAGTATATTGTGTGTGGGTGCGATTAAACGAGATAGTACACGAGCAGGTTTTTCCTCAGAGGGCCCAACTTTTGATGGTAGAATAAAACCAGATGTGGTTACAATTGGCGAAGCTTGTGCTTTTGTAAGGTTGGATGATTCAGTGCGATGGGGAAACGGAACTTCCTTTTCTACACCTCTTTTCTCTGGTTTAGTTGCTTGTATTAAACAAGCACATCCTTTGAGGAGTAATTTTCAGATAATTGACGCAATAAAAAACAACTCGGATAGAGCTTTGAGTCCTGATAACATTTACGGTTGGGGAATTCCTAATGGATGCAAAATTGACTCGGCTTTAAGTTATTTGGATTCAGTAATTGCTGGAAATGATGAACTTTCTTTACCTGAAATAAAACTAAGTGTATTTCCAAATCCAACTACTGATATTGTGAATATCAGTACGAAAGAGCTATTGACTTCTATTGAATTAATTCAACTGGACGGAAAACTATTACTCTCAGAAATTATTGACAGAGCAGCTTTATCTTATCAAATAAATTTATCTGGGATTCCAAGCGGGGTTTATTTATTGAAAGTAACTGCTATGGATGGTAGGATTATATCGAAACGAATCATAAAAAAATAATCATGAAAATTTCTGAGAAAGGAGATATTGCTCTTTTTGAATTAACTAACGAATATGCCTCAGAAATGGCTAGGCTTGGAGACAACCCAAACATTTTTAGATGTGTTAGCGATTCATTTCCTAGTCCTTATACCAAAGAAAAAGCTTTGGAATTTATAGCGATGGCTAAAGAAAAAAAGAAAGCTCATGTATTTGGTGTTTTTTGGAAAGGAACTTTTGTGGGAAATATTGGTTTACACTTCCAATCAGGATTAGAAAGAAAGTCAGTTGAAATTGGTTATTTCATTGGGGAAGAATATTGGGGAAACGGAATTGCAACACAAGCAGTATCTATGATGTGCGAATATGGCTTTAATAATCTTGATATAAATCGAATAATAGGGAGTGTAATGGATTTTAACATTGGCTCTATGCGTGTATTAGAAAAATGCGACTTTGAAAAAGAGGGGGTTTTTAAACAAGCTCTTATTAAGTTAGGAAAATTTCATGATGATTACAGATATGCTAAATTAAAAAAGCCCGATTAAGATTCCTTAATCGGGCTTCAGTTTTATAATTAAACTGATTTTACTCAGCTAGAACAATCACTTTGTTATTCAACACTTCAACAATTCCTCCATTCGTTTCAAAAGATTCATTTTCTCCACTTTCTTTAATGATAGAAATAGTCCCTTTTTTTAATGCAGTAATCAAAGGAGCATGATTATTTAACACTCCTAAATCTCCATCAATACCAGGAAGGATAACAGAGGTTACATTTCCTGAATATAGTTGAGCGTCTGGGGTAATAATGTCTAATAACATAAATTTATTCTTTTAATTAATAAGAATCTTAAGCGTCAGCAGTCATTTTCTTTCCTGCCTCAATTGCTTCTTCAATTGTTCCTTTTAAGTTAAAGGCTGCTTCTGGGTATTCATCTACTTCACCATCCAAAATCATGTTAAATCCTTTGATAGTTTCTTCAATATCTACCAACACTCCTTTAAGTCCTGTAAACTGCTCAGCTACATGGAAAGGCTGTGATAAGAATCTCTGAACTCTTCTTGCTCTTGATACTACTAATTTATCTTCATCAGATAATTCATCCATACCTAAAATTGCAATAATATCTTGCAATTCTTTATATCTCTGTAATATTTCTTTTACTCTCTGTGCACAGTCGTAATGCGCATCTCCTAATATTTCTGCAGTCAAAATTCTTGACGTAGAATCCAAAGGATCTACCGCTGGGTATATTCCTAGCTCAGCTATTTTTCTAGAAAGTACTGTAGTTGCATCCAAGTGAGCAAATGTTGTTGCTGGTGCTGGATCCGTTAAATCATCTGCAGGTACATAAACCGCTTGAACTGAAGTAATAGAGCCACTTTTTGTAGAGGTAATTCTTTCCTGCATTGCCCCCATCTCGGAAGCCAAAGTTGGCTGGTAACCTACGGCAGATGGCATACGTCCAAGAAGTGCTGACACCTCAGAACCTGCCTGTGTAAATCTAAAAATGTTATCGATAAAGAAAAGGATATCTTTTCCTCCTTCGCTATCGTCTCCAGAACCATCTCTGTAATATTCTGCTAATGTTAATCCAGAAAGTGCAACTCTTGCTCTTGCCCCTGGAGGCTCATTCATCTGACCAAAAACGAATGTCGCTTTTGATTCTTTCATTTCTTCTTTGTCAACTAGTGATAAATCCCATCCTCCTTCTTCCATGGATTCCATAAATTTATCTCCGTATTTGATAATTCCAGATTCTAACATCTCTCTCATCAAATCATTTCCTTCTCTTGTTCTCTCTCCTACTCCTGCAAATACTGAAAGTCCACCGTGTCCTTTTGCAATATTATTAATCAACTCTTGAATAAGTACTGTTTTTCCTACTCCTGCTCCTCCAAACAATCCAATTTTTCCTCCTTTTGAGTAAGGCTCAATCAAATCAATTACTTTAATCCCTGTAAACAAAACTTCAGAAGAGGTAGATAAGTCTTCAAATCTTGGTGGTTTTGCATGAATTGGCTTCACAGTTTCTCTTGTTGGTGCCTCTAATCCATCAATTGCATCTCCAATTACGTTGAACAATCTTCCTTTGATTTGATCTCCAGTTGGCATACTAATTGGCGAACCTAATGCAGTTACTTCAAGACCTCTTCTAAGTCCTTCAGTTGCATCCATTGCAATTGTTCTTACTGAATTTTCTCCAGTATGTTGTTGACATTCAAGCACAACAACTTCACCGTTTGCTTTAGTTACTTCTAGTGCATCAAGTATTTTTGGTAGAGATTCTTTGTTATCGAAAGTAACATCAACTACGGGTCCAATTACTTGAGAAATTTTTCCTTTTACAGACATATTATTTGAGTTAGATTATATTTAAATATCAAATTTGGTACAAAATTACTTTTTTTAATACAATAACCAATAGATTTCAAGAAAAAAAATACCTTTGAAGTATCAATATTTTTTGAATTGAAAATATACCGAAATATAGCCGATTTTAATCCTCAAAAAAAAGTCATTCTGACCGTTGGCACGTTTGATGGAATTCATTTTGGGCATCAAAAAATCATTGATTCGCTAAATAAAATGGCGAAAGAGCAAAATGGCGAGTCGGTAGTGCTTACTTTTTCTCCACATCCTCGTTTGGTTTTGTTTCCTGAAAATAATAACCTTAAGCTTATTAATACACTTGAAGAAAAGATTGAAAGATTAGAAAAATCAGGAATAGACCGTTTAATTATTTACCCTTTTACTAAAGAATTTTCAAGAATTTCTGCTTTGGAATATGTCAGGGATTTTTTAATTAAAGAAATTAAAGTTTCCACTTTAATCATAGGATATGACCATCAATTTGGCAGAAACCGAGAAGGAAATTTTGATTATTTGAAAGAATTGAGCGAATTGTATGATTTTGAAGTAAAGGAAATATCTGCTCAAGACATTAATGATATTAATGTAAGTTCCACCAAAGTAAGAAAGGCTATTGAGAATGGAGATATTCATTTAGCTAACAAATATTTAGGGTATAATTTTTCAATCACTGGAGAAGTAATTGAAGGCAAGAGAATTGGAAACACAATAGGGTTTCCTACAGCAAATCTGTATATAGAAGATGAACAAAAAATAATACCAATGACCGGTGCTTATGCTGTAATGGCAAAAGTTAACAACAAAGAATATAAAGCAATGCTTAATATTGGCACTAACCCTACGGTTAATTCATTAGACAATATTTCTATTGAGGTTCATTTGTTAGATTTTGACGAGAATATTTATGGCAAAGAAGTTACCTTAACATTTGTAAAACGCCTGAGACAAGAAGTTAAATTTGAAAGCCTAGATCAGTTAAAAAATCAATTGCGGCTAGATAGGAACCAAGCAATTCAAATTTTATCATAAAAAAAGCCTGTTGAAATAATTTCAACAGGCTTTTTTTTAAAGTGTTATTTTTAATACTTAGAATTTGTATGCAAACCCAATGTTTAATACTTCTTTGAATTGAACTCTTGGTCCTCCAAAGTCACCAGCATCATCAGTAGTTCCATTTCCGTTTCTATCAACCGGTACAGAAATATCATGGTCATAAATTAATGTAGTAGAAATGTTTGCAGAAATGTATTTGTTAACTTTCATAGTCAACAACAAATCCCAAAGCACATCAATGTTTTGTGGTCTATCTAAGTAGTTTGAAAACAAAGTCAATTGAGTTTTTAAGTTTACGTTCTTAATCAAATCTTTTTGGAATTTTGCCATAAACAATCCCCCAATTTCATTTCTTAATGTAGAGTTAGTATCCACACCAAAAGCTCCTACTGAATTAAGTGCAGGGTCTAATACAAAAGTTCCTCTGTAAGAAACTGGTGCAATAAAAATAGATAAAGCTGGATTTGGCTTGTAATCAAAACCTAATGCCGCAGTTAAATAACCTGGAGACATTATTCTTGAAATCAGCGAAGCATTTGTAATATCAGCAAATCCTGGAGCAAATTGTGTTCTAAAGTTTACTAATCCCCCATAATACCATTTTGTATTGTTTTTGAATTGTTGACCATACTTAGAGTTCAATTCAATTCTATCGTCACTTTTTACAAAAGGTCCATTGTCTTGGCTAATTAATCCGTAAGCTAAGTCTAAAGAGTTATCCCATGCTCTTTTCCCTTTTTTATAATTTGCGAACAAACTAACAAGAGTGTTTCCAGAAACATTACTTTGTCCCCCACCTTGCCAGTTAGAAAGAGCAACTTGCCCAAATCCTATTCCGAAAGTTCCTCCTTTTCTCCATCCGTCTTTAGCTTTTTCATCTGCTTTAGCTAATACTCCATCATTTACTTTTTTAGTAGCTTCATCAGAAGTTTGTTGCGATATTGCAGATCCAATAAATGTGCTTGATAATAAAACGCTAAGAATAATTTTTTTCATGTGTTATGTGTTTATTAATAAATTTTAAAATGATATGGATAGATGAATTTAGTAGTATCTTTGCCCATATTAGCGACAAAGCTACTATCTAATAGTTTTTTGTAAATTCTATTAACAAAACAATAACCGACTATTTATGTCAAAAAAAACAGAGAAAAGCCTTAAAAAAGGGGTGAAACGTAAGATAATACAATTACTTTCTCAATCAGAAAACAAGGCTTATAACTCAAAACAAGTTGCAAAAGCAATAGGTTTTCATCAACCAATGAAAAAGAAATTGGTGCACCAAATAATGGAAGATTTGCACCGAGATGGTGTTATTAAGCCTCAAGAAAGCGGCTTTATTATGGCAAGTACTTTTGATTCTAACGAAGGGATTATTGAGTTCACTGCAAAAGGGAGTGCCTATATTTTAATTGAAGACGGGGAGGATATTTATATCTCAAGAGAAAAAACCAAAAATGCTCTGGATGGGGACTTAGTAGCTTTTTCTTTAAATAAAAACTCAAAAAAGAAGAAAAAAGAAGGGTTTGTAGATAGAGTAATCAAAAGAAAGAAAACTGAATTTGTTGGTACCCTTGAGGTTTCAGATAAATTTGCTTTTGTGATTACGGATAATCGAAGAACCCATGTAGACTTTTTTATTGATTTAAAGCACCTAAATAAAGCCAAAAATGGAGACAAAGTAATTGTAAAATTGATGAATTGGCCCGAAAAAATGAATTCTCCTTTCGGGAAAATCACGAAAATTTTGGGTAAAAGTGGGGAAACAGATACCGAAATTAATGCAATCATGGAGGATTTTGAACTTCCTTATCAATTTCCTGCAGAGGTTTTGCAAGCTGCCGAAGATGTGGATACAACAATTTCTGATAAAGAGGTTTCAAAAAGAAGAGATTTTAGAAATGTAGATACGTTAACTATTGACCCTTTTGATGCCAAAGATTTTGATGATGCCATTTCTTATAAAGAACTAGAAAATGGAAATCTTGAAGTGGGTGTTCACATTGCAGATGTATCGCACTATGTTACTCCCGGAACTATTATTGATGACGAAGCAATTCACAGAGGAACGTCAGTTTATTTAGTTGATAGAGTTGTTCCAATGCTTCCAGAAGTATTATCAAATCAGGTTTGTTCGCTGAGGCCTAATGAAGAGAAATTGACTTTCTCGGCAGTGTTTGAATTAGATGCAGAAGCAAAAATTAAAAATAGCTGGTTTGGAAGAACCGTAATAAAATCTGACAGGAGATTTACCTACGAAGAAGCTCAAGAACGTATTGAAACCAAAGAAGGAGATTATCAAAAAGAGATAAATCACCTAAATGACTTGGCTCAAATAATGAGAGCAGAAAGAATGAGTAGCGGAGCTTTGAATATTGAATCTACTGAAGTAAAATTTATTGTAGAAAATGGAAAGCCTATTGGGGTAAAACTAAAAACCTCCAAAGAAGCTCATAAATTGGTAGAAGAATTTATGCTGTTGGCCAACAAAAACGTATCTAAATTTATTGGAATTCCAAAAAAAGGGCAAGCCAAATATCCAAATATTTATAGAATTCATGACCAACCTAGTGACGAGAAAATTGCTGACTTACATAGGTTTGTAACTGATAATGGCTACGAAATAAAAGAAGTGAAAGACAAACCTCTTTCTTATGCTTTGAATAATCTATTAACGGAAGCCAAAGAAAACAGAGAAGTAAACTTTATTGGGCCCATGGTAATTCGTTCTATGGCAAAAGCAGTTTATTCTGCTGAAAATATAGGACATTATGGGTTGGCTTTTGATTATTATTCGCACTTCACTTCTCCTATTCGTAGGTATCCAGATTTGATGTTACACAGGATCTTACAAAACTTTTTGGATAAGAATAAGCCAAATATTAGTGAAGGCGAAATTGAGCAACAAGCCAAATATTTTTCTAACCAAGAGAAAAAAGCTACGGATGCAGAACGAGCTTCTACCAAGTTTATGCAAGTTGTGTTTATGAAAGATAAAGTAGGCGAAGAATTTGCAGGAACTATTTCTGGAGTAACGAGTTACGGAATATTTGTGGAGATAAACGAAAACAAGTGCGAAGGATTAATCCGAACCAACAACATTACTCAAGATAGATTTTATTTTGAAGAAGACGGAAAGAAACTAGTTGGTAAAAAATACGGAGACGAACTTAAAATGGGCTCAAAAGTTACTGTTGAGATTACCAAAGTAGATATGGTAAACAGGACAATTGATATGGAGTTGATTGATTTTGATAATTAATCTACACCTTTTCTAGTGAGGGTAACATGTCCCGTTTTTTCAGTTATTTCATTGCCATTTATCCTTTTGTATTGAACCTTCCAGACATAAACACCTTCAGGAACTTTGACACCATTGTGAGTTCCATCCCATCCATCCAGTTTGGTTGTTTCATAAATCAATTCTCCCCAACGATTAAAAATCTGAAATAAATATTTTTCAGTGTCAATACCAAAACCATTGTGAATAAATAAATCATTAATCCCATCTTCGTTAGGAGTAAAAGAATTTGGAATACTAAAATTAAAGTCATCACAGACTTTAATTATTGAATTTGCAGTGTCTTTACAACCTTTATCAGAGGTCACAACAAGAGATATAGGGTGAGATTTTATTCCCTGAAAAGCATATGAAGGATTTTGATTAACACTTGTTCTTTCTGTGCTGAAACTCCATAAATAATCATTGATTAATCCAGGAACTTGAACAGTGGAGTAATCCTTAAATTCTATTGTTTCGTATAAATAAGCACAAAGTGAATCTAGATTATCAGAAAAATATTCAATCCCTTCAAGTGTAATACTAAAATCTGCTTTTGGTTTAGGATACACAGTGGTTGTCTTTATAATAGTGTCAAAACACCCAGGCCCATATTGATGGATATATGTAACAGAATAAGTTCCCGGTGAACTGTATACATGACTTGGATTATTTAAAGTTGAAGCATTACCATCACCAAAATCCCAGAGGTAAGATGTTCCGGCTGGTTCATTAATTGAAGTATTTGTAAAACTGGTAGAAAAACCAAAACAAACAGAATCTAATGTAAAATCTATAACTGGCAATAAAGTATCAGAAATTGTAAAGTAAACTGTATCACGAGTTATAATACAAGCATTCTGAATCATTACTTCTACCCAATAATTATCAGCACATAAATTTAAAACAGTATTAAAAGTATCAGTTGAATTTGAGATTATGGTTCCATTACTCCAAGTATAAGTGTATAATGAATCTTCCAAACAACTTGAGTTTACAATAACTGTCGCAGAACCATTGCATGGTTTACAAACATTGGTATTATTAACAGTAGAAACAGGTAAAGATTTAATTGGAGTTGAAACACCACAAGTATTTGTAAACAATTGTCCTATCCATGCTTCTGTGCTCCCACCAGACACAGTTTGATGTGCACCAGGAGTTGTAGATACCCCTGAGGGTGAATATCCAGTTAAATAGATATAACAATCAAAAGTTGTAATTTTTGTGTCTTCCTCATGATTGTTTCCAAAATAAGAAGAGCAATAAATACTTCCATCTGGATAAAATTGGCCAATAAAACCGTTTTCCAAGCCTCTCAATCTTGTTTGCAGTGCACAAGGACTAACAGGCAAATTTGAACTATAAGTATCTCCAGACATCATAGCATTATTAGTATTTTTATTTACTGCCACCGCGTACGAATAATCAGAGCGGTTTCCACCATAAAAAGTGGCCCAAATTCTGTTTCCCGATTGATTAAATTTTGCTAAAAAAGCATCTAACCCTCCTCCATTTATTGCCTGAAAACTTCCTGCTGTAGAAATTGATGCAGTACTATTTGTTCTTCCAGACATATAAATATTATTATTAGTATCTATCGCCAAACTATTTCCTATATCACTAGAAGTTCCACCAAAATAGGTTCCCCAAACCCTCGTTCCATTGGCTCTAAACTTTACCAAAAAAGCATCATTTGAGGTTCCAGACAAAGTAGATTGATGTGTTCCTGTTGTGGCAATTCCAGTCAAACTTTGTGAGTACCCGCAAATAAAAACATTATTGTTATCATCCACTGCTAATCCATAGCCTAACTCATATTTATCTCCTCCATAATAGGTTCCCCACAATAAATTTCCTGCTGTATTAAACTTTGCAAGAAAAACATCTGAGCCGAATGTGCTTGAAGGGGTAGTAGTCAGTGTAGTTTTAAATGCTCCAGGTGTAGATATACCAGTAGTACTTAATGTATTCCCCACAATATATACATCTCCCGAAGTATCAGATGCGACTTCGTAACCCAATTCGTTTTGTTCTCCCCCGTAGTAAGTTCCCCAAAGTCTGGTTCCTGCAGGAGAAAATTTTACTAAAAAAGCATCTCTTGCAAAGGTTGTTGAAGTTGGGCGTGGTGTTAAGGTATCCTTATGAATAGCCATGGTAGCTATTCCTGTTGTGCTTGAAGTATATCCAACAACATACACAAAATCATTTTTATCTACTGTAACAGATTGAAAAACATCCATATCATTACCTCCATAGTAGGATGCCCATATTCTTGTCCCAGTAGGTGAAAACTTAGTAATAAAACCATCGTGAGAAAATCCAGTGGCAGATGTAAATGTAGCTTTAAAACTCCCTGGAGTCGCAATTGCATTACTACTGTTTGTTGATCCCACAACGTATAAATTTCCAAAAGAATCATTAAATAAATCATTCCCCCTATCATATCCTGTGCCACCGTAATAAGTAACCCAGGGGTCAATTATTAATTTGTGATTTGTATCGTATTCTTGATCTATGTTAAAATTTATAATAGCATTTTTAGAATCGGGAATTCTTGTAAGATTATAACTTACTTTTATTTGAATTTTATTACCGTCAATTATTTGATAAGCTTCTGGTATCGATTCAATTATATCATGTAACGATGTCTCAATTTTTAACCTTCCATCTTTCATGATTTTTATCCCTTCACTACCCTTCCAAAGCAACTTAATTTGGTTAACATCACTTTTGGGAGAAATTATAAAATCATACTCAAAACCATTTTTATTTCCATAAAATTTTACGTCTATTCCATCGTAAATATTTTGATGAGTTATAGAATTAAACAAAGGCACATTAGTAATTCCATCAGAATTAGTAACATTGTAGTAATTTATGTAATCGTAACATTTGCTGTTGGAAACAACGCTAGTATTTTCATTAGAATTTAAAAAATCGACATCAATTTGATGAAAAGAATATTCAATCTTATTTCTTAAGTCAATTTTAAACTGATCTATTTTAGAAACATCTGATTCTTTTTCTTTAAATTTTTCTACTCTCTCCTCTATTTCTGAATTAACCACATCATAATTGCCCATTAAATATGATATCCCATTATTTCTTATAAATAAGTTCATCCCATTGATGTTAGATAAAAATAGAACATCCTCTCTAGGCTGGGAATTAAAATCAGTTATTTGCCCATTATTTTTAATAAACTTCAGTTTGTTTGCTTCATTTCCTTGTGAAAAAGAACAAAAACCTGCAAAAAGAAATATGATATACATCCGTAATTTCATAAAAAAATAGATAGAGTCTGTTTTAAATATAACGATTTTTAATGTAAAACCGTTGTTTATGGTTTAGAATATCTTTCATTTAAATATCAATTGTGCATTACTTATTAAGTAAGTATCTTTGCAAATCGAATAATAAAGCAAAGAAAAACCAATGGAATACAATCACAGTGAGATAGAGAAGAGATGGCAGAAAGAATGGGCAAAAAATAAAACTTTTGCAGCCAAAGACAACTCTGATAAACCAAAGTTTTATTCGTTGGATATGTTTCCTTATCCATCGGGAGCTGGGCTTCATGTAGGACATCCATTAGGTTATATTGCTTCGGATATTTATTCGCGTTACAAACGATTAACGGGTTACAATGTGTTACACCCAATGGGTTACGATTCTTTTGGATTACCTGCCGAGCAATACGCAATACAAACTGGACAACATCCTGAGGTAACAACCAAAACAAATGTAGAACGCTATCGCCAGCAAATGGATCAAATTGGTTTTTCATTTGATTGGGACAGAGAAGTGAGAACTTCTTCGCCAGAGTATTACAAATGGACTCAATGGATTTTTAAACAAATTTTTGCTTCTTGGTACAACAAAGCAACCAACAAAGCAGAAAAAATTGAGACATTAATTTCCATTTTTGAAAAAGAAGGAAATGCAACCGTAAAAGCATCTTGCGAAGAAACAAAAACTTTTACAGCTGAACAATGGAGTAAATTTACGGAAAAAGAACAGAGCGATATTTTGATGAATTACCGTTTGGCTTTCTTGTCAGACACTATGGTAAATTGGTGCCCTGCACTGGGAACTGTATTGGCAAATGACGAAATAAAAGATGGAGTCTCTGAACGAGGAGGACATCCTGTAGTGCAAAAATTGATGAGGCAATGGAGCATGAGAATTACTGCTTATGCCGAAAGATTGTTGCAAGGTTTGGACAAAATTGATTGGAGTGATTCCATCAAAGAACAACAGAAGAATTGGATTGGAAAATCAAAAGGTGCTTCTGTATTTTTTGAAGTTGAGAATTCAGACAAAAAAATTGAAGTCTTCACCACTCGCCCTGACACTATTTTTGGTGTAAACTTTATGGTACTTGCGCCAGAGCACGAACTAGTTGCAGAAATAACTACAAAAGAACAAAAAAGAGCGATTGAAAATTACATTCACCAAGCTAGCCTGAAAACGGAAAGAGACAGACAAGCAGACGTAAAAAATATTACGGGTGTGAACACAGGTGCTTTTGCAATTCACCCTTTCACAGGTGAAAAAGTGCAAATTTGGATTGGCGATTATGTGCTAGCAAGTTATGGGACTGGAGCTGTAATGGCTGTTCCTGCTGGTGACCAAAGAGATTGGAATTTTGCCACTCATTTTGGAATTAAAATTAAAAATATTTTTGAAAACGTAGATATTTCGGAAGGTGCTTGCGAAGATAAATCTGCGCTATTGACTAACTCAGATTTCTTGAATGGATTGAATGCCAAAAAAGGAATTGGAGCAGCTATTAAAGCAATTCAAGAGAAAGGATGTGGAAAAGGAATGACCAATTTTAGATTGAGAGATGCCATTTTCTCGAGACAAAGGTACTGGGGAGAACCGTTTCCTATCTATTTTGAAAGTGAAATTCCAAAAGCAATTGAAGACGAATTTTTACCTATTGAATTACCCGAAGTAGAAAAGTATTTGCCAACCGAAGATGGAGAACCGCCATTAGGAAATGCAAACACATGGAGCTGGTGCAGAAATAAAAAGATTCTTAAAACAAACGACAAGCAAAATGGTTCTTGCACTTGGCCAATGGAATTGAACACTATGCCAGGTTGGGCAGGGAGTTCATGGTATTTCTTGAGGTATATGGATCCAAAAAATGAAGACGCTTTTGTTTCCAAAGAAAAAGCGGATTATTGGGGGCAAGTAGATTTATACATTGGCGGAGCAGAACACGCAACAGGACATTTATTGTACTCTCGTTTTTGGACTAAGTTCTTATTTGATATGGGCTATATTTCGTTTGAAGAACCTTTCAAGAAATTGATAAACCAAGGGATGATTTTGGGGAGGAGTAGTTTTGTTTATAGATTGAATCTTTTAACTAATTCTGAAAATTCAATTGATGAAAACAATAAACTGAGAGAATATTTTACAAAAAATCAGATTTTAATTAGTAAAGATTTATTATCTGACACAAACAATTTAGGGCATAAAGAATATGAAGCTATCTCAAAATTTTTAGAAAGCAAAACTCTAAATTTCACTGGATCATCCATAAAATTATCATCCCTGCCTGTCGATATAAACTTTGTAAATAATGACAAATTAGATGTTGAAGCCTTCAAAAACTGGAGACCTGAATACAAAAATGCTGAATTCATCACAAACGAAGATGGCGACTACATTTGCGGAAGCGAAGTAGAAAAAATGAGTAAATCCAAATATAACGTACAAACTCCAGATGAGTTGGTAGAAAAATTTGGAGCAGATACTTTGAGGTGTTACGAAATGTTTTTAGGTCCATTGGAACAAGCAAAACCTTGGGACACAAATGGAATCAGTGGTGTAAATGGATTCTTGAAAAAGCTATGGAGATTATTCCACCAAGGAGAAACATTTACTGTAACGGAAGGAGAAGCAGATAAAAAGTCTTTGAAAACCTTACACACTGCCATCAAAAAAATTACCGAAGATTTGGAAAGATATTCTTTCAATACGATTGTAAGTAACCTGATGATTTGTGTAAACGAATTGCAAGCACAAAAATGCAACAACAAAGAGATTTTGAGTGAATTATTGGTTCTAGCTTCGCCTTACGCTCCACACATTTGTGAAGAGTTGTGGAGTAAACTTGGAAATAACGATAGCATTTCATTTGCCACTTGGCCAACTTTTAACCCAGAACATTTGGTAGAAGCCAATCACAATTATCCAGTTTCATTTAACGGAAAAATGAGATTTATGTTGGAGTTACCAACTACATTGAGCAAAGAAGATATTGAAAAAGAAGTGATGGCTCATGACAAAACTGCTGGTTATTTGGATGGAAAAGAGCCAAAGAAAATAATTATTGTCCCTAAAAAGATTGTGAACATAGTAATATAAGTTACTCTGTTTTAATTATATTGTACAACTATTAATTTAAAAAAAATACAAAATGGGATTAGGAAACTTCTTTAAAAAAATACTTGGTGGAGCAAAAGATACTGCTTCAAGTGCTGCTAATACTGCAGGAAATGTGGCAGGAAAAGTAAAAGATACAACTGTTGATGCGGCAAAAGGTGCGGCTAATGTAGCTGGAAAAGTAGCAGATAAAACTGTAGATGTTGCCAAAGGAGCTGCTAATACAGCTGGAAACGTAGCTGAAAAAGTAAAAGACACAACTATTGATGCCGCAAAAGGTGCAGTAAATGTAGCTGAAAAAGTAGCAGACAAAACTGTGGATGTTGCCAAAGGAGCTGCAAACACTGCAGGAAATGTTGCTGAAAAAACAGTAGATGGTGCAAAAACTGCTGCTAGTGCAACCGCAAGTGCCGCTGGAGGAATGATGGATAAAGCAGGCGATATGCTTGACGCTGCAAAAGATAAAGCAGGCGATGCATGGGAAGGTGCAAAAGACTTGGCTGAAAAAGCTGGGGATAAAATTGAAGACGCATATGAAGCTGTAAAAGACAAAGCTGAAGATGTAATTGACAGCATTAAAGATAAATTTGACGGAGAAGAAGAATAAAAAATAGTTTTAATCAAATTAAAGCCATCCACCCTAGGTGAGGTGGCTTTTTTTATTCTATCAAATCATTAAGAATAATACTATATTTGCATCAATAAGAGAGTCTGTTAGCAATAAACAGCCTAAAATATCGTGATAAACGCTATAATGAAAACGATTTACATATTAATACTTACTTCTTTTATTTGTGGACAATCTTTGTCTCAAAGTGAGGAGTTTGCCATGTTTTTTGGGTCTTCCTATTACATTGGGGATTTAAACCCAAATAAACATTTTGACCAAAATACAAATCCTTCTATTGGGATTATGTACAAGAGAAATGACATAAATATGCGGTATGCATATAGATTGCACTTTATGTACGGAAAGATTGAAGCTTATGATATTCAAGCTGATGATCCTTGGCAACAAAACAGAAACTTAAATTTTAGTAGCACAGTATTAGAACTTGCTGCAATTGTTGAAGTAAACTTTATGAAATACCGAGCTGGGCAACTTACTAAACTTAACCAAACTCCTTATTTGTTTTTTGGAATTGCTGGATATAATTTCAAACCGAAAGGGTTGTACAACGATAGCTGGTACGATTTACAAGCCCTTGGAACTGAGGGACAAGGGACTTCGGAAAATTCATCTAAACCTTATAAATTAAATCAATTGGCTCTTCCTGTGGGAATTGGATTTAAAAAAAATCTAAATAAAAATTGGGCTTTTGGTATTGAATATGGAGCCAGAATTTTGTTTACTGATTTCCTTGATGATATTAGCGGAAAATATGCTGACCCAACAGTACTTGCTGATGAATCTGGAATTTTAACACCAATCCTTGCAGACAGAAGTTATCAGCAAGATTACAATAACAATATTGGAGCTGATAGAGGAAATTCATTATTAAAAGATTGGTATTTCTTTGCTGGAATTACTCTTTCTTATTCTTTTAATAAAGGAGATGAATGTACCAATGCATTCAGAAGAAAAGATTAAGAAATGATTGAATCGATAACCGCTTTAGACACTGATTTATTCCTTTTTCTAAATGGGTTTCACAACGAATTATTTGATACGATTATGTATTGGGTAAGCCATAAATTCTTTTGGGTTCCGTTTTATTTATTTTTAGTTTACTTGCTATACAGGCATTTTGGGTTAAAAAAAACTGCTGTTCTCACCGGATTAATCTTAGTAACTTTTGCATTAACAAACACTCTTTCCGTTGAGGCTTTTAAAAATATTTTTGAACGACCGAGACCTTGTCATAATGAATTAATTAAATCCCAAGTTCATATTTTACACGATCATTGTGGCGGAAAATGGGGGTTTGTTTCCTCCCATGCAAGTAATGTTTTTGGGTTGGCTACACTTATCTTTTTATTTTTAGGAAAAAGAATCAAACGAATTGGGTTTTGGATATTTCTTTGGGCTGCAGTTGTAAGTTACAGCAGAATATATTTAGGAGTCCACTACCCTTTGGACCTTATTTGCGGAGGATTTTTGGGGATTTCAATTGCTATAATAATCTATGGATTAGCGAAACAATTTAAATTAAAACTAACTTAATCTCTATTTAAAACGTCTTACTTTATATCATTCTTATAGTCACAAAATGAAAAAAGCATCCTTATTATTTAACTTAGTTATTATCTGCTTAATTTTAAGTAATTGTAAAAAAGAAATGGGGCATTATGATGAGTTCTTAATCGTAAATAATTCTTCACACAAAATTGAGTATAGAGCCATTAATTTAAATACAACAAATACTTTAGTTGGGGATTCTTTATTAATATTAGCACCAACTAAATCGAAATTTTATTGTTTAGACAGAAGGTTTAAAGGAGGTGGTGAAGATAAAGAAGACTACGCAATTTATCCCCCAATGATTTTTGCTGACTCTATTATTGTCTGCTATGACGATACTATCTGCATAACTCATGCTTTGAATAACACAATCACTATTCCAGAAAACAATTTTCTTTACGGAACATCTTGGACTACTAACTCATTAGGAGATAGGCAGCTCAAACACACTTTTACATTTACTGATAAAGACTACCAAGAGGCGTTTGACAATCAATAATTAAATTGCTCCCTCAAATAACTTAACTTTCTCTTTTAACTCAGAAAGTAATTCTTCATTTACTAATTTCCCATCCTTAAAATTATCATAGAAATTAGGTAAACTAAAATAAGCTGGAATGGTAGCTCCATGCCTAGGAAATCTATCTAATGCAATTTGCATAACAGAGGCTCCTCCTCTGCCACCTGGTGAAGTAGATAACAACAAAACAGGTGTTGTTTCAAAAACTTTAGCCTCAATTCGAGAAATCCAATCAAATACATTTTTAAAAGCTGCTGTATATGCTCCGTTATGTTCTGCAAGTGAAATTACAATTCCATCAGTATTTTGAATTAATTTTGTCAGATTCTCAGCATCCTTAGGCATTCCGTTTTCTTTCTCTTCGTCAATTCCATACATAGGAATTGTAAAATCATTAAGATCTAATTTTATTAAATCAGCCTCTTCAATTAATCCGGATGCGTAATGTGCAAACTGCTTATTAATTGATTCTTTACTATTACTTCCGCCTAGTGCTATTATTTTTTTCAATTTCTTGTATAATTAATTCTCATTCAACCTAAACCCTTCCTTTTGTTTAATTGCAATAACTCCCGGTAATTCTTTTCCTTCTAAATATTCTAACATTGCTCCTCCACCAGTAGATACATAACTTACTTTATCACCAAGCTCATATTTATTTATCGCTGCTACTGAATCTCCTCCACCTATCAATGAATAACATCCATTTTTAGTTGCTTCTACCACACTATAAGCAATTGCTTTAGTTCCTTTTTCAAAGCTTTCCATTTCAAAAACTCCCATCGGTCCGTTCCATAAAATAGTTGACGAGTTAGTTACCACTTCCTTAAATTGTTCAATTGATTTCTGCCCAATATCCAATCCCATCCAACCGTCAGGAATATGAAAAATATCACATTCATCAGTATTAGCCTCATTACTAAAAGCATCTGCAATTACTGTATCAGAAGGGATATGAAGATTTACTCCAAACTTTTCAGCTTTTTCAATTATTTCTTTAGCAGTAGAAATTTGATTGTCTTCCACTAAAGAACTTCCTATCTTACCTCCTTGTGCTTTTATAAATGTGTAACTCATTCCGCCACCAATAATGATATCGGTTACCTTATCCATCAGGTTTTCAATCACATTTATTTTTCCCGAAACTTTGGCTCCACCAATAATTGCAGTAAAAGGTTTTTTAGGGGCTGATAATACTTTCTCTAAACTATTAATTTCGTTTTCTAATAAATTTCCAAAAGACTTATTTCCTGTAAAAAAATTTGCAACCATAGTTGTAGAAGCATGGGCTCTGTGAGCAGTTCCAAATGCATCATTCACATAAAAATCACCCAATTTTGATAGTTCTTCAGCAAAGTATAAATTACCAGCAGTTTCGTGTTTATGAAATCTTAAATTCTCTAACAACAAAATCTCTCCAGATTTAAGCTCAGAAGCCATTTTTTGTGCTTTTTCGCCAATGCTATCTTCGCAAAATTTTACTTCTTTATTTAATAATTCGCTCAAGTGTGAAACTAAGTGTTTTAAAGAAAATTTCTCCTCAAGCCCCATTTTTGGTCTACCAAGGTGAGACATGATAATTGCACTTCCTCCATCTGCAATTATTTTATTAAGAGTGGGCAAGGCAGCTTTCATTCTAGTGTCGTCAGTAATCTTAAAATTCTCATCAAGAGGAACATTAAAATCAACTCGCACTAATACTTTTTTATCTGAAAAATTGTGATCATAAAAACTCATATAACTTTAATTTTTAATTCTTTAAATAAAAAAAGAGGCAAGAACAAACTTACCTCTTTATCTCAAAATAATTTACTAATTATGGACATCCTGCTTTTTCCTTAGTTCCTGGTACAGTTGGGCATCTATCTGTAAAATCAGATACACCATCTTTGTCAGAATCAGGAAGCATATTAGGAATAGCATCTTCGTAAAAACCTATAGAAAACAACCCAGGTCTTCTTGTTTGTTGAACTGTCATAATATCAGTTCTTACTAATTGTAAAAACTCATCATCAGAGCTAATTAATTCTCTGAATTTTGCCGCAAACTTCTCAAATACTTCTGGATTGTAATTTCTTACTTGAAACTTACTGTTTCCAGACCCTTGACTTAATGCGTCAAAATGCCCCATAAAATCTCCAATCTCTTGGAACATTTCTTTAATATAATCACCATTTTGCTCTGCAAAATAGGCTATATTCTCGCTATAATAGTCGGCAAGCTCAGTACATCTTAAGTCTCCTTTTGCTGTGTCTTTTGCTCTATAATACATCATTGCACTATAGTTCAATAGCTCATCTATTTTACAACTTTTTATAGGAAATACTTCGTATTGTTTATCCAATATATTGATAGCTTTTGTTCTGTATTCTTGAATTAACGCTGAGTTATCAGAGATTGTATCAGGTGTTCTTTCAAGTGTGAAAGCTGCATTTACATAGGATTCTGCTAACTGCATATAGTGCATTCTCGCTGAACGAATCATTCTCATTGTATAGTAATCACAGAACACTTCTTCTTTCTCAATATTACCCCAATTGTATCCATCAATTACTCCATCTCCATTAAGGTCTTTTTGCTCTCCCATTAACCTTGAATACATATTATCTCTATTATGTCCAGGATTAATAATAGGCACAAACTTAGCAGTCATTCCTTCTATTTGAAGGTATCTACTTAATCCTCTATTTCCTCCTTGAATAGCAGTTGACGTAAAACACAGTGGTCTATCCCATTCGTATGCTGACAATATATCTATAATGGCTAAATCTGCTTTGGTAATATATCCTCCACTTAATGTCCATTCTATTTTATCAACTATTGAAGCTCTTTGGTCTTCTCTTACCAATCCACTTGCTACTGCAGCATCTTTATCTACATCAACATACAGTTTATTGAAAGGAACTCTTGCATACCCAAACTTAGAGTCTCTTGGGTTCTGGTCTCTTCCACTTTTCATGTATTCAATAAATGCTTTTGCAGAGACCGCTTGATTACTAGCAGTTACTACTACAACATCTCTTGTTCCTGCTCTAAATTCTGGCTCAGTCAACAATGTTTTTACAGCTTCTGCTTTGTAAGTTTTACGTTTTAATTGGTTATAATGCCAATCAGAACTTAATAAACTGTAGTTCATTACTTTCATATCTGTTCTAATTCCTTCCACCTCTTGTGCGTACCAGAGTGGGAACGTATCGTTATCACCAAAACAGAAAAGTATAGCATTTTGGTCACAAGAGTTTAGGTAATTTTTAGCCACTTCTCTTGCAAAATATCTATCACTACGATCATGGTCATCCCAGTTTTGGAACCCCATTAAGACCGGAGCAATCAATCCAATTCCTGTGGCGACATAAGCCAGAACTTTTTTGTTCTTTAAACTTTTGTGCAAATACATTGGTATTACAACCATCAGTATTCCTAATACTGCCATAAATAATACTGAGTATGAAAATGCATGGTCTCCACCAGCCATAACTTCTACTAAGTAAAAGAAAACTCCTGCTCCAAGTACAGATAATATTCCAACTCTTAGCTGTTTAATATCTGACGCCATAGCCCATTTGTAAATTGCTAAAACTCCAAAACCAATCCATATTGCAAAAGCGTAGAATGATGCAGCAACTGCATAATCTCTTTCTCTTGGTTCATAAGGCCTTTGGTTAAGGTAAATTACAATAGCCAGCCCTGTGAAAAAGAACAATAAGAATATTGAAAAAGCATCTTTTGGTGCTTTTACAGCCATAAAAATCAATCCTATCAATCCTAATAATAATGGAATGTAATAGTAGGTATTGTAAGCCTCAAAATGTTGCATAGTTTGAGGAAGGTTGTTCTGAGTTCCTACTCTTTCTTTATCAATAAAATTAACCCCTGATAGCCAGTTACCTCTTGTTAAAGAACCTTTGTAGACCATTCCATCACCTCCGTAATATTCATTGTGACCTTGAAGGTCGTTTTGTCTTCCTGCAAAATTCCACATGAAATACCTGAAATACATCCAGCCTATTTGGTAATCTTTGAAGTACCTGAAGTTCTCACCACCTGTAGGAATATACATATCTCGGTATCCAGTACCTTCTTTAATTTTTGGTGCTTTTGCTCGTACCAGTCTATTTCCTTTGTAATTAGACCAATTCATGTATCCTCTTATTTTCTCGGGACGAGTATCGTACATTCTAGGAAACATAGTGTATTGGTCATCATTTCCTGGAGGGTATATTTGTTTAAATCTATTCCCAATTTCAATGTATTCTTTTTTAATCTCCGCATTAGGAACATTTTCTTTTTTAAGAAATTCATTTGCTTCAAATTCTGTTTGAAAAGAATGTTTCTTTCCTTTTATACTTGTAGTGAAAGCTTTAAAATATTTTTTACCGATAATATCTCCAGTATTAGCTTTTTGAGGTGAGTTCCAATGTGGACCACTCAATAATGGCCAATCTCCATATTGTTCACGACCAAAATAAGACATCAAAGCAGGAATAGTTTCTGGATTGTTTTCATCCAATGGTGGGTTAGAGTTTGACCTAACTACAATCATTGAGAAAGTTGAAAAACCTATTATCATAACAGCGATACAAACGGTGATTGTATGAAAAACTCTTTTTCCATTTTTGTGGAAAAAATACATCCCTGTTGCTAATATTGCCGCAATCAAAAAGAAGAAAATAAAAGTTCCAGTATTAAACCCTGCTCCCATTCCATTTACTGATCTCTCAAAAGAATCTGAAAGAGATAAAATTACAGGGAAAAATTTTGAATTTAAAAATCCTAATAAAACAATCGAGCTAACACCAGTTATTAAAAATCCTTTGATAGAAAATTCATACTTTTTGAAATAAAATACAAAGGCTGCTGCTGGTATTACCAATAAGTTCAATAAGTGAACTCCAACTGCAATTCCAATCAAAAAGAAAATAAGAATAATCCATCTATCTGAAGAAACTTTTGTATGATTTTCTTCCCACTTTAGTATTGCCCAAAATGATATAGCTGTAAAGAAAGAAGACATTGCATATACTTCCCCTTCTTCTGCTGAAAACCAGAAAGTATCACTAAACATGTAAGCCAATGCTCCAACAGCTCCTGCTCCCATAATAGCAACTATAGATCCATCTGAAAGCCCATCTTTTTCATCTCTTCTTAACAGTTTTTTTGCAAGATGAGTAATGGTCCAAAACAAAAACAATATAGTTAAAGCACTAGATAATGCAGATAACACATTAACCATATAAGCCGCACCATCAGGTGCCGAAAAAGCAGAAATTAAACGCCCAAGCATCATAAAAGTAGGGGCTCCTGGTGGGTGGCCTACCTCTAGTTTATTAGAAGTTGCTATGTACTCGCCACAATCCCAAAGACTTGTAGATGGCTCAACTGTTGAAACAAACACATAAGAAGCTATAAGTAATACTACTACCCCTATTATGTTATTTATTTTTCTATAATTCATAGTTTTTGATTTATTGTAGAGCAAATATAGAAATTATACCCTCTTTCTTTCGCTAGCCTAAAACAAATTTTAGTGATTTAGCTAAAATTAACAGAATATGATATTGTTGGAATAATAAAATTGAGGTAATCTCATATTATTCCCTAATTTTGTTCTCAATAATATTTATTGATAATGAAAGAAATAACTACTTGTCCAATTTGTAATAGTTCTGAGAAAACTACGTTTCTTAAAAGCCGAAATTTTAGAATAAACGAGGTTGTGTTTGATATTGAAGAATGTAGTAAATGCGAATTTAGATACACTTCTCCATTACCAAGCGTTGATGAAATTGGCGAATATTATGCTACCGACAATTACGTTTCGCATACTGGAACAAAAAAAGGACTAGTAAATAAGCTTTTTCATACTGCACGATTTTTTACTTTACGTAGCAAATTCAATTTAATAAAACGAGTGTCTAATGGTAAAAAACACTTAGATATTGGAGCTGGAAATGGCGTTTTTCTGGAATTTGTAAAAGAAAAAGGCTGGGATGTTTCTGGTATAGAATTGGACGATCAATCAAGAAGTGCAATTGAAAACAGATTGGGGATAAATATTGCAAAGACGGTTTACGACAACCAAGAAATAGAAAAATATGATGTGATTACCATGTGGCATGTGTTGGAACATGTGTATGATTTGAAGAAAGATATTGAAACGATAAAACAAAAACTGAAAAGTGATGGAGCCTTAATAGTTGCGGTACCTAACTGCGATTCTTATGATGCAAAAAAATACGAAAAATATTGGGCTGCCTATGATTTACCTATTCACTTATATCATTTTAGACCAAAAAATATCCAAGATTTATTTGCTCAATTTGATATGGAGGTAAAAGAAATACAACCAATGAAGTTTGATTCTTACTATATTAGCTTAGTAAGCGAAAAGTACAAGAATGGTGGTAAGAACAGCTTAGGAGTTTTGTTTAGAGGGTTTTACAACGGATTAATTTCAAATTTGAAAGCAAAAAGCGACTCTTATTCAAGTCAAATTTATATTATTAGGAAAAAATGAAAGCACTAAAGTTCCTTGTATATTCTAACAGTTGGATATCTCTTGGGGCTGGTTTGTTAACTTTGTTATCTTTCAAAATCTCCTCTCAAAATCCTGATTTTGGTTATGGTTTTGATTATGCTTTTTTTGTGTTTTTTTCAACCTTGTTTTCTTATAATTTTCAACGAGTTTCAAGGTTAAAAAAAATTGCTACTCACTCCCCAAACTCTTGGGTTGTTAAAAACTCTATCACCGCCAAAATATTATTAGTTATTTCTTTATTAGGAGCAATAGCTTTTATCCCCATTTTTGATGCTCCATTTACTCTTATGTGGTTAATACTATTAGGAGTAATATCTGCTGGCTATTCTTATAAGAATTTTAGGGATTTACCCTATGTAAAAATAATTCTGATTGCACTGAGCTGGGCTATAGCAAGTGGAATTATTCCAATGATAATATCTGGAACCCAATCTCTTGGGATTACTATTACCTCTTTTGGATGGATATTCTTTTACATAATTGCTATCACTATTCCTTTTGATATTAGGGATATAGGGATAGACGAAGATTCAAAAAAAACGATCCCTCAATGGGTAGGGATCGAAAACTCAAAGAAAATTGCCTATTTATGCCTTGCTATATCCTTACTAATTTTAATTTTTCAGGGTGTTAGAGCATCTATAATTCCGTTTATCACAAGTTACCTTATAGCAGCCTATCTAATCTATAAATCAACCCCTTCCAGAAAAGATTTATACTTCTCATTTCTTGTTGATGGACATATTATTTTTCAATTTATGTTAGTTTATTTTCTCTGTTAGGGTTAATTAGTTAAATTTATCACTTATTTCAACCCAATTTATGAAAAAGATTACTCTTCTGTCCCTATCAATTTTGGTAGGATTTTCTGGTTTCTCTCAAGAAAAAAACTCAACTGACATAGGTCAAATACATGGTAATGTGCAAACTGATGTGCAATATTACAACGAAGATTCACTTATTGGAGCTCCAGTTGTACCTGAAAAAATGTTGATGAATGGTTTTGCAAACATCAATTACACAAGAGGAAATTTTGCTGCTGGAATTAGATATGAATCCTACTTAAATGCATTACAAGGGTTTCCTGCAGGCTATAGAGGAACAGGAATAGCTTATAAATATGCAACTTATAACATTGATAATCTGGAAGTAACAGCAGGAAACTATTATGAACAATTTGGTAGTGGAATGATTTTTAGAGCTTATGAAGAAAGACAGCTTGGGTATGATAATGCAATGGATGGTTTTAGATTAAAATACAAACCTTATCGAGGAGTTTACCTAAAAGGAGTTTATGGAAAGCAAAGACTATTTTTTGGAAAAGGAGCTGGAATTGTACGAGGAATTGATGGTGAATTAGTAATTAATGAGTTATCCGATTCTTTAGAATTAAATATGAAAACAAGAATTGTACTGGGTGGTAGTTTTGTAAGTAAATACCAAGAAGATGACAACCAAGCATTTATTTTACCAGAGAATGTTGGAGCTTTTGCAGGAAGAATAAACCTATATAGAGGTGGGTTTTCACTTGCTACTGAATATGTAGAAAAGATAAATGACCCTTCTGCTGATAATGGATTTATTTATAAAAAAGGGCAGGCATTGTTATTGAATACAGCTTATTCTCAAAAAGGATTTGGAGCTTCTTTCACAGCAAAAAAAGTAGACAACATGAGTTTTAGGTCAGATAGAAATGAAGGACAAACAAACCTGTTTATCAATTATTTACCCTCTACCTCAAAGCAACATACTTATAATTTACCCGCTACACTTTATCCTTATGCTGTGCAACCAAACGGTGAAATTGCCTTTGAAGGGGATGTTTCATATAAAATAAGAAGAAAGAGAAAAAAGAAAATAAAGATTGAGGGAACAGATGAATATAGAAAGCCTTTTAATTTAAGAAAATACTCAACTGAGATTTCTGTAAACTGGTCAGCTGCGTTTGCTCCTGATACTTCAATTATTGCCAACGATTCATTGAGACAAGGATATACAACCAACTTTTTTATGCCTAGTCGTAGAATTTATTTCAGTGATTTTAATATCGAAATAAAAAAGAAACTGACTAAAGATTTAAAATTTGTTTATTCATTCTTTAATATGCGATATGATAAGGATATTATCGAAGGAAAAACTGGCACAGGTGTTGTAAATGCTAGAATTCATGTGTTGGATGTAACGTATAACATTGATGATGAAAACACCATCAGAATTGAAGCTCAGCATTTGGGAGTAAATAAAAAAGATAACTTTTTTGAAGATGAAGGTAACTGGGTAACTGGATTAGCTGAGTATACAATTTCACCTAACTGGTTTTTTGCAGTGCTAGATCAATTTAATTACGGAAACAGTGATTCAAAAAAGAGAATTCATTATTTATTTGGGTCAGTCGGGTACATTCATAATGCAAGTCGTTTTTCTTTAAGTTATGGAAGACAGCGTGCAGGGATTTTTTGTGTAGGAGGAGTTTGTAGAGTTGTTCCAGCATCAAATGGTTTCACATTTACTATGACCAGCACATTTTAATTCAAAATTTTGTAATTTCATTAAGTAATCTATATATCATGAAAAAATTTATTTATTTATCTCTAATCTTTTTAATTGCTGGATGCGACAAGATAGAAAACCCAATACCAGTTGAAGAAGGAAAAGTAGATCCAGGTTTGTGCCCAGAACCAGTTTTCACTCCTAACACCTATACAAAACGAAATGTATTAGTAGAAGACTTTACGGGGCATTATTGTAATAACTGCCCATCTGCTGCCTATTCTATTGATACTTTAAAGGCAAATATCGGAAAACAACTTGTACCAGTTGGCGTTCATGTAACCTCTCAATTTGCTGCACCCCAACCAAGTAAAGCTCCAAAATACCAAACAGATTTTAGAACTGCTGGAGGTACCGAAATAAAAAATAATTTAGCACCTACAGCTGGACTACCTGCCGTAATGGTTAGTAGAAAAGATGGATTTACATCAACACCAGGAAGACTAAATGTATATCTAAGTTCACTTCCTACAAACGTAAGGTCTTTGTTGGGTGATTCACCAAAAGTAAAGCTTCAAACTATTTCAACATTTGATGCAGCAACAAACAGAGTTTGTGCTTTTGCTGAAGTTGAAATTATGGACAACTTAACTGATGATCATAGCTTGGTTTTTATGTTGCTAGAAGACAGTGTTTTAGATTGGCAGGTATATAACGGGATTGGAGGTAAACCATCATATACCGCTGGAGATATTCAAAATTATGTACATAAACATGTGTTAAGAAAAATTATGAATGGTTGGCAAGGAAAAAAAGTAATTACTGGCGGTTCAGTAGCTATTGGTGATAAAATAGTTGAAGGAGCCACTTTTGTAATTTCTGATGGTAGTTGGAGAACCGATCATCTTGAGGTTGTAGCTTTTGTTTATAACAATAGAACTAAAGAAGTAATGCAGGCTTATTCAGAAAAGCTATAAATCTATTTCCCTAAAACAACTGCTCTGTTATCATCTACATGTCCTACGGGGATATTGTAATGAATAGGAAAATCAAATTCTTGGGTACAGTTTTCTATTATTTCTTGAACGGAATAGCCAAACTCATTGTCTTTAGTTCCTGTGAATTGACCTACTAATAATCCTTTGAGGTTATTGAACTTTCCTGCCTTTCTCAAGCCATGAATCATTCTATCAATGTTGTAAGCGTATTCGCCTATTTCTTCGATTAATAATACTTTTCCGGCCGTATCAATATCAGAATCGGTTCCTAATAAACTATATATAATCGCAAGATTTCCGCCTACTATTTCCTCATCTTCAAATGGGGTTTCTAACTGGTAATTTTCTTCAAAAAGAGCTGATTTCAATGAGTCTAAAGCAAGTTGCGGAGTAGAATCATAACTATTTACCATTGGGGCATGAATAGTTGTAATCCCAAGAGAATTCAACTCATTGTGTAACACCGTTACATCACTAAATCCAATTATCCATTTAGGATTGTCTATAAATTTAGAAAAATTCAGATTATCAATAATTCTTACTAACCCGTAGCCTCCTCTTGAACAAAATATAGCTTTTATCTCTGGATTATCTAATGCTGATTGCAAATCAGAAGCCCTGTTTTTATCATTACCCGCAAGTTTATGATGCATATCAAACACATGACTACCAAACTTTACATCAAGTCCCCAAGACTCTAATAAATTAGAATTTTTACGTACTTTTTCTTCATTCACTCTACCAGATGGAGAGAGAATAATTACGGTATCGCCTTGTTTTAAATTAGGGGGCCTCATAGTTTTACGGTTTATAAACTAAAGACAAATAGATTAATTAATCGTCATCATCATCAGCGATATTCTCTAAATCATCATTCAAATCATCTACAAAATCGTCATCTAAGTCATCAGTATCATCTTCCTCTAAATCATAATCATCCATAATATCCTCAAGTTTCTGACTTACTTTTACCAAGTAGCAGGTATCTTCAGTTCTTAATTCCACTGCTTCTACTCGTTCGCCTTTGGCATTAACAAATGTTATAATATCTCTGTTATTATAACCGTTTGGATATTTTTCAACTAACTTCTGAAGTATTTCTTCAGGAATCTTAATATAGTCGACAATTACTCTTTTCATTGAAACAACAAGTTTTTATGTGTTTTTAAATTCGGGATAATATTAAGAAAAAAATAGTACAATTTGCTTTTATGAATGATTAAAATTTTCAATCATTAAAAACGGTTAAAAATCCTTTTTCAAAACTCTCAATTCCTTGTTGATTTTTATGTTGAATTATCCAAAAATAACTTCCTTCACTTACTTTTTTTCCATTTTTAGCTCTTCCATCCCATTCTATTTTTTTTGAGGATTCATAAAGTAACTGCCCCCATCTATTATAGATTGTAAAATTTAATAGCTCAAAACAATCATGATAAATGGGTTTAAAAATTTCATTTATCCCGTCATTATTAGGTGAAAACACATTAGGCATCAGAAATTTCTCAGTACAAGTATCAATTACTGGAGGAGAGGCTGTATCAGTTGTGCTATCACAATTAATAACAGAAATTGATATTGTATCCAATGCAAAACAAAAATTCTTGTAGCCTATTCCGATATAAGTTCCTGAATTTGAAATCACTCTGTTTCTATTTGTAAAACCATCACTCCAGGAATAGCGAGAATAACCCAATGGTATAGAAATGGGCGTTGAGTTTGGTTGGCAAAAAGTTGTATCGTTACCCAAATTAAACCCAAGCGGATAGGTTGAATTATTTGCCACTATATTTGCCGAGCCAGTTATATTATTCCCATTGTTAGTTGCACCAGTGCTTATACAAGAGTTATTAATAACCGAACCGGATACAGATTCGAAATTATGATATAATTGCAAGTTACTTTCGGTTCCAAGTAATGCTGAATTATATCTCGAAGAAATCTGTGTAGAGGTAAGTGCTACATTCCAAAAACGAATTTCATCCATTCTTCCATTAAAAAAATTACTATATGCACCCGACAAACCCCGATATACTCCTGCTCTTAATGGTGCATTAGAATTATGAAGATTTCCGGAATATGATCCTGCTACTAGATTTCCAGCAACCTGAACTCCATTATAAAATAATGAAACATTAGATGGAGTATGAACTACAGCAACATGCTGCCAAATATTGTTTCTAATTACCTTGGCATTGCTTTGATAAGAACTAGTAGCAGATCCTCCACAAGAGCCAATAGTGTTCCAGGCCCAATATAATGAACCAGTATTAATAGAAAAATAATAAGAAAACTGTCCTCCTCTACACCATTGTTTGGCTAAAATCATTGCATGAGTTGAGGTATCACAAGGATTAATCCATGATTCAATCGTAAAGCTTCCATTCATATCAATAGAAGAATTATCCGTAACTGTATAATAATCTGATGTCCCATTAAATATCATTCCATTTCCAGGTGGTTGAGAGAAAAGAGAAATTGGAACTAAGAACAGTATGAATAATAATGCTTTCATTTATATAAAAATAGGTAAATTCTTCATAATAAAATTGTTGTCTACTTTTAAATACTATTTATTCAACCAAAAAAAGCGTTCCTTATAAATTAAGAACGCTTTTAAAATAAATATTAATTTGTAGTTAAAGTCCTAATAAAACCTCAACTGGATCTTTACCACTGAATAGCATTTTTTCAGGGTTTTCAAGCATTTCTTTCACTTTTACTAAGAACCCTACTGATTCTTTACCGTCAATAATTCGGTGATCATACGAAAGTGCTACGTACATAATTGGTCGCACCACTATTTCTCCATCTACTACCATTGCTCTTTCTACAATGTTATGCATTCCTAATATTGCCGATTGCGGTGGGTTGATTATTGGTGTAGAAAGCATAGATCCAAATACTCCACCATTGGTGATAGTAAATGTTCCTCCTTGCATTTCGTCAATAGATATTTTTCCGTCTCTTGCTTTTATTGCTAATCTTTTGATTTCAGCTTCTATTTGAGCTAATGTCATTGTTTCAGCATTCCTAACTACTGGCACCATCAATCCTTTTGGTGAGGATACTGCAATACCAATATCCGCATAGTTATGCAAAATCATTTCTTTTCCGTCAATCATTCCATTTACTGCTGGGAAGTGATTAAGTGCTTCAGTTACGGCCTTTGTAAAAAATGACATAAAGCCTAGGCTTGTTCCCAGAGTTTCTTTGAATTTTACTTTGTACTTCGCTCTGATGTCCATGATTGGTTTCATGTCTACTTCGTTGAACGTAGTAAGCATTGCTGTTTCATTTTTCACAGCAACTAGTCTCTCCGCTACTTTTCTTCGTAGCATACTCATTTTTACAGCTTCTTTATCTCGAGTTCCACCCCATCCACTTACTGTATCTGCAGCAAATCCTGATGCCATTGCTGCAATCACATCTTGTTTTAATACTCTACCGTCAGGTCCAGTTCCTTGAACTTTAGAAATTCCATTTTCGTCCATCATTTTCCTTGCCGAAACTGAAGGAACGTCTTTAGCATACGTTTCTTTCTTTGCAGGTTCAGCTGCTTTTACTGGATTAGGATTTGGAGCTGGTGCTTCTTCCTTTTTCTCTACTACTTCAGCTTTTGGTTTTTCACTTCCTGCAGGTCTCTTTGCATCTGTATCAATTAAACATACAACTGCTCCTACTGCCACAGCATCTCCTTCTTCTGCTTTAAGTGTAATAATTCCAGATTCTTCTGCTGGTAATTCTAGCGTAGCTTTGTCTGAGTCTACCTCAGCAATTGCTTGATCTTTTTCTACCCAATCGCCAGTTTCTACTAGCCATTCCGCAATTTCTACTTCTGATATCGATTCGCCTGGTGAAGGCACTTTCATTTCTAACATATTGATTTACTTTATATCGTTAGGATTATTCTGTTTCAAATAGTCGAGTAATTAATGATTGATGTCTCAATTTAGAGGCAACTGGCGAACCACTTGCTGGCGAACCAGACTCTGGTCTTGATACCACATCAAATCTTACTTTATAGTTTCTTGTTTTCTTCATGATAAATGTCCAAGCTCCCATGTTCTCTGGCTCTTCTTGTAACCAAACATATTTCTTATCATTTCCATATTTCTTTATAATAGCTTCAATCTGCTTTTCTGGGAAAGGATAAATTTGCTCTAATCTTACCAAAGCAACATGGTCTCCTACTCCTTGTGCTTCTTTCTGTTCTAGCACATCGTAATAGATTTTTCCTGAACAAAGAGCTACAGTTTTTACTTTTTTAGCATCAACAGATGGATCATCCATTACTTCTTGGAAGCTTCCTTTTGCCAATTCATCTAAAGTTGAAATAGCCTTAGGATATCTCAATAATTTCTTAGGTGTAAACGCTATTAATGGTTTACGGAAATTTCTTTTTATCTGTCTTCTTAATAAATGATAATGGTTAGCTGGAGTTGTACAGTTCACAATTTGAATATTATTATCCGCACATTGTTGTAAAAATCTTTCCATTCGACCACTCGAGTGCTCACTACCCATATCTTCATATCCATGCGGTAATAACATAACTAATCCGTTACTTACGCCCCATTTCTCTTCGGCAGCTACAATAAACTGATCAATCATTATTTGAGCTCCATTGAAGAAATCCCCAAATTGTGCTTCCCAAATAGTAAGTCCTTTTGGCACTGCGAATGAATATCCGTACTCAAATCCTAATACTCCATATTCTGAAAGTAATGAATTGTAAATACTAAAATTTGCTTGTTTGTCATTCAATAAATTAAGAGTACACACTTCCTCCTCCGCGTCTTCAGTGATTACCACTGCATGCCTGTGAGAGAATGTTCCTCTTTCTACATCTTGTCCAGAAATTCGAACGGGATGTCCTTCATCTAAAAGCGAAGCATAAGCAAGCATTTCTGCACTTCCCCAATCTAGCTTATCAGAGTTAATCATTTCCTTTCGGTCATTCATTAACTTCACAATTTTTCTGAAATATTTTTTTCCTTCAGGCAGAGTAGATAATTGGTCTCCTAATTCTGATAGTTTCTTCTTAGTAACTTTAGTATTGGTGCTTTTAAAAATATCACCTTCCTTAGCAAACTTAAAATCTTCCCAAGTTCTATTCATGAAATGCTTTACAGTCGCTTTTTCAATTTGTTTGGCAGCACCAAAATCATCCTCAAGCTCAGCATTAAATTTTTCATTTAAAACCTTCCCTTCTTCTTCAGAGATTACTTTGTCCGCAATTAATTTATCCAAATAAATCTGTCTTGGGTTTGGATGTTTTGCAATTGCTTTGTACAATTTTGGCTGAGTAAATTTAGGCTCATCTCCTTCATTGTGACCGTATTTACGGTAGCACAACAAATCTACAAATACATCTCTATGGAAAGTCTGACGGTATTCTAATGCAATTGTCATTGCTTGAACTACAGCCTCTACATCATCTCCATTTACATGAAAGACTGGTGCAAGAGTTGTTTTGGCAATATCAGTACAATACGTACTCGAACGAGCATCTAAATAATTGGTTGTAAATCCTACTTGGTTATTGATTACGATATGAACAGAACCTCCTGTTCTATATCCATCTAACTGAGCCATTTGAAGCACTTCGTATACAATACCTTGTCCAGCAATTGCAGCATCTCCATGAATTACGATAGGAACAATTTTTCCTTCGTCTTTTAAATATTTATCAATTTTTCCTCTAGTGATTCCTTGAACTACGGGAGCCACAGCTTCTAAATGAGAAGGATTTGGAGACAGTGTTAAATGAACGTCATGTCCATTATCAGTTTTCATATCACAAGACCAACCTAAGTGATATTTTACATCTCCACTAAAATTTTCATCTTCATATTCTATCCCTTCAAACTCAGCGAATATTTTCTCCATCGGTTTGTTGAAAATATTAGCAAGCACATTTAATCTACCTCTGTGAGCCATTCCCATGATAAACTCCTTAATACCCATTTCTGCACCTCTTTCAATTAGTGCATCAAGAGCAGGAATTAGGGATTCACCTCCTTCAATTGAGAATCTTTTTTGTCCTACGAATTTCTTTTGCAGGAAGTTTTCGAACTCAGAAGATTGATTTAGTTTATGCAGAATATGTTTCTTCTCTTCTTTATCAAATTGCTTTCTGTTTTTAAGTTCTATTTTGTTTTTTAACCAATCGAGTCTGTCTTGTGCACGGATGTACATATATTCAATCCCAATAGATTGGCAGTAGGTTTGCTCCAAGTGGTCAATAATTTCATTGAGTGTAGTCGCTCCTATACCAGTTTCTTTCCCCGCCTGAAAAACAGTTGTTCTATCAGCTTCAGATAATCCGTAGTTTTCAAGGTCAAGACTTGGAGAGTATTGCCTTCTCTCGCGAACTGGGTTCGTCTTGGTAAACAAATGTCCTCTTTGTCGGTAATCTTCTATGAGTGTAAGCACTTTAAATTCTTGGTGCATATTCTCAGAAAAACCTCCATTTTCATCTTCGTAATTAGCTTTTTGAAAATCAAATCCTTCAAAAAATCTGGCCCAGCCTGTATCAACAGATGAAGGTTCTTGTTTGTATTTCTTGTATAGGTCTTCGAATGCATTAACATCCCCGTTACTCAAAAAAGAAAATTTGTCCATAGTTGTGTTGCAAATTCGTTTACATAAGAGCACAAAATTACGCTCTTTTTCTTTGGAAATATAAAGATGCTACTTTTTTATT
>CAKZNB010000018.1 GCA_937129365.1 uncultured Flavobacteriales bacterium | reverse complement strand
ACATCATTGACTCTCGGTGAAAAATTTGCTTCCATAATAGTATATTTTTTGGGTAAATTACCCCTTGTAATAAAAGTAGTTTTTTATTCTTTATTGCAAATAATATTCCAATTCCATTATCAACATATTTTTGTTAGTAATTAACCCTTTTTTAATAAGGTAAAAAAGGTTTCAAAATCGTACTTTCGAAAGGCTTAAGAATATGCAAATTTGCTTGGTTTATTAGACTTTAATAACCACTTTCTAAGCACTAAGTTAAACGGAATATAAATTAAATTCAAGTCTAAATGGCAGGAGGAAAAATAATTCAAATAAATATTGATGATGAAATGAAGTCAGCTTACATTGATTATTCAATGTCGGTGATTGTTTCAAGAGCACTTCCGGATGTGCGTGACGGGTTAAAACCTGTGCACAGAAGAGTGTTATACGGCATGCTTGATTTGGGGGTGACCGCAAGTAAGGCACATAAAAAATCAGCAAGAATTGTAGGAGAAGTGTTAGGAAAGTATCATCCACACGGGGATACTTCGGTATATGATGCAATGGTGCGTATGGCCCAAGATTGGTCATTACGTTACCCTCTTGTAGATGGGCAAGGTAACTTTGGGTCTATTGATGGAGATAATCCAGCGGCAATGAGGTATACGGAAGCAAGATTGAGAAAGATTACTGAAGAAATGCTCGGAGACATTGACAAAGAGACAGTAGATTTTTCTCCAAACTTTGATGATTCCTTAATGGAGCCAACTGTACTTCCTACAAAAATTCCAGGATTATTAGTAAATGGTGGAAGTGGAATTGCGGTAGGTATGGCAACAAACATGGCTCCACATAACCTTACTGAAGTTGTGGATGCAACAATTGCTTACATTGATAACAGAGATATTGAAATTTCTGAATTAATGGAACATGTAAAAGCACCTGATTTTCCAACTGGAGGTATTATTTATGGTTATGAAGGAGTAAAACAAGCCTTTGAAACAGGTAGAGGAAGAATTGTGATGAGGGCAAAAGCTTCTATCGAAGAGATTAGAGAAGGTAGAGAAGCAATTATTGTGAATGAAATTCCTTATCAAGTCAACAAAGGTGACATGATTAAGAAAACAGCAGATCTTGTTAATGATGAGAAAATTACTGGAATTTCTGATATCAGAGATGAATCAGATAGAAACGGAATGCGAATCGTGTATGAATTAAAGCGAGATGCAATTCCTAACGTAGTCTTAAATAAATTATTTAAGTATACAGCTCTACAAACCTCATTTTCATGCAATAATATTTGTTTGGTTGATGGAAGACCTCAGTTGCTGAACTTAAAACAATTGATTCATTACTTTGTAGAACACAGACATGAAGTAATTGTAAGAAGAACAAAATTTGAATTAAGAAAAGCAGAAGAAAGAGCACATATTCTTGAAGGGTTAATTATTGCTTCGGATAATATTGATGAAGTAATTAAATTAATTAGAGCTTCAAAAAGCCCCGATGAAGCGAGAGAAAAGTTAATCAAAACTTTCAAATTATCAGACATACAATCTAGGGCTATTGTAGAAATGAGATTGAGACAACTTACAGGTCTTGAACAAGACAAGTTGAGAGCTGAGTATGATGACTTGATGAAAACGATTGCTGATTTGAAAGATATTCTTGATAATGAAGATAGAAGAATGTCAATCATCAAAGAAGAGCTGACTTACATTAGAGATAAATACGGAGATGAAAGAAGATCTGTAATTGAGTATTCTGCTAATGAAATGAGAATTGAGGATTTAATTCCTAATAAGGAAGTAGTAATCACTATTTCGCATGCTGGGTACATTAAGAGAACAGAACTTTCTGAATATAGAGTGCAAAATAGAGGAGGAGTTGGTTCTAAAGGGACACAGACAAGGGATAAGGATTTTATTCAAGAGTTATTTGTAGCTACTAATCATAATTATCTACTAATATTTACTGAAAAGGGGAAATGTTTCTGGATGAGAGTATTTGAAATACCTGAAGGTGGAAAACAATCTAAAGGTAGAGCTATCCAAAACTTGATAAATATAGAGCAGGATGATAAAGTGATGGCTTACATCAATACAGGTGATTTGAAAGATGAAGAGTATATCAAAAATAACTTCATTATTATGTGTACTAAGAAAGGAACTATCAAGAAAACAACTCTTGAATCCTACTCTAGACCAAGAACTAATGGTATTAATGCCATTACCATTAAAGATGGCGATCAATTGCTTGAGGCAAAAATCACTAACGGGACTAATGAAATTATGATGGCTCTAAAATCTGGAAAAGCTATCCGATTTAATGAGCAAGATGTTCGTTCGATGGGAAGAACTGCTTCTGGAGTGAGAGGAATAAGATTGGCTGACGAAAAGAAAGATGAAGTAGTAGGAATGATTTGTGTAGAAGATGATACTGCTAACATTATGGTGGTTTCTGAAAATGGATACGGAAAGCGTTCGGTTATTTCTGATTATAGAATTACAAAAAGAGGTGGAAAAGGAGTTAAAACTATCAATATCAGTGACAAAACTGGTGAGTTAATTTCTATTAAGAATGTTGTGGATGAAGATGATTTGATGATTATCAATAAATCTGGAATTGTAATTAGATTGAAAATTTCTGGATTGAGAGTAATGGGAAGAGCAACACAAGGTGTGAGGCTTATCAACTTGAAAGGAAATGACTCAATTGCTGCTGTGGCTAAGATAGTTGGTGGTGGTGAAGAAGAGGATGATGCGGATGAAGTAGTAGATTTATCAGGAACCCCTATAGAGGGTGATGATACTCAAACAACTGATGATTCGGAAGAATAACTAAAAAGTTAACTTAAATCAAAAGCCATTATGAAAATTCATGATGGCTTTTTTTTATTTCTCAAATTATGGTAAAAGAAAAAACCCTTTTCAAATTATTTTGAAAAGGGTTTTTAACTATTTTAAAAATAAAAATGCAGTTTATGCATCCATATCTCTCAATTTGTTGTTTCTGTATTCAGCCTTTAGCATTTCTTCTCTATTAGCTGTAGTTGGCTTAGTGTAATATCTTCTTTTTCTAAGTTCTTTAGTAATTTGAACTTTTCTAAATTTATTCTTGTAACGCTTTAACGCTCTTTCAATGTTTTCGTCTTTTACAGGTATAATTAACATATAGTATCTTGTGTTTAAAATTTAATTTCTTCCAATAGGATTACAAAAGTAATAAAAAAATCATAGAGTACTCAGTAAAGTTTTGCAAAAAACGCTTTATAGCCATATATTTGTTTCATTATTGTTAAATAATTCCTAATAACAAGTAAAAAGGTACTTTGGCAAACTTATTGAAATTAAATTTATGCAAAATGAACAGTTTTGCATCTAACTATTAAAAATATTAATTAAACACATTATGAAAAAGAATCTATTAATTGCAACACTTATGTTGGGAACTGCGTTTGCAGGATTTTCTCAGAAAAAAAATGTAACAAGTGCAATAATGCTTGCTAAAAAAGGGAAATTTGTAAAAGCAAAACCTTATATAGATAAAGCAATAAAAAATGAAAGTACTAGTACCCAAGCTAAAACTTGGAGCTGGAAAGCGGCAATTTATGCTGGATTGGCAGGAATGAAAACACCTGAGGCTAAGAAAATTCAAGAGTCTACCGATTTATCTTCTGAAGTGATGGAAGCCATGAAAAAGACTAAATCTTTAGATAAAAAAGGAAATTTCAAAAGAGAATTGAGAGCAATTGCAGGACCAATGTACAATGCAAGCCTTAATGGTGGAATTGATGCTTATAACAACAAAAATTACAAAAAAGCATTTGCAATGTTTACTGCTTCTCAAGAATATGGAGCAATTTTGGGATTAGTTGATACTATTGGAGCCTACAATGCTGGTATGTCTGCTGGATTAATTGAGAATTATGATGCGGCAGTAGTTAACTACAAAAAATGTATTGAGTATGGATACGGAGGAGCTGATGTGTATTTAAAATTAGCTGATACATACCGTAAATTAGATAAAAACGATGAAGCTGCAGCAACTTTGGCTGAAGCGAAAGCCAAATTCAAAGGAGATCCAGCAATTATTTTGAATGAAGCTCAAATTCATTTGGATAACAAAGAATATGAGAAAGCAAAAGTATCTTTGGAAGGTGCTTTAAAAGAAGATCCTGAAAATTTTCAATTGCAATATGCAGCTGCAATTATTTATTCAAACATGGAATTATATGACGAGTCGATTAGAGCATATAAAAGTGCAATGACTATCAATCCAAAGAAAGATGAATTAAAATCTGATTTAATTGTAGTACAGTACAATAAAATTGTATTGATGAATGAAGCAATGAATAAATTTGACTTGAGTGAAACGGATAAGTACAACAAAGCAAAAGCCGAGAGAGATGCATATATCAAAGAGATTTTGCCATCAGTAGAAGCTAGATATAAAGAAGATAGCTCAGCATCAATGAAAAGAATCTTGAATAACTTGTATGGGCTAACTGGACAAGCAGAAAAGAGAATTAAGTAATATTTTTAGAATAGTTTAAAAGCGATTTACGAAAGTAAGTCGCTTTTTTTATGATTATTAATTTCTCACATCTACAATTTCTCCATTATTAATTGAGGAATCGGTATCAATTTTATAAATTAATTTAGCAACAGATTCTGGAGAAGCTAAATCCCCGTTTTCTTTCATAGTTTTAAATCTCTCCACATTTGAAAAGGCCCCTTCAGAGGAGTTTCTTATTTGAGTTTGCATACCAGTATCTACAACTCCTGGGTAAATAGCAATTGCATGAGCAGGATTTTTTGCTGAAGCTTGTTCGATACCAATTACTCTGGTAAAGCTATCAACGGCAGCTTTGTTGCTACAATACACCGACCAACCATGATAAGCACCATTTGCTGCTCCAGAAGAAATCGTTCTAAGTTTTCGAGGAATTGTTAACTGCTCAGTTTCTTTAATAAACACAGAACTCAATAGGAGCGGAGCAGTATAATTGATTGTAACTGTGGCTTTAATATTTTGAGCAGGAATATTCTCAAGTGTATTAATTTCACCTAAACTTCCTGCATTATGAATCAGTGTAATTGACTCTGGCTTAGAATTTATTACTTCTTTTAGTGTATCTCTGAATATTTGTTCTGCTTCATCAAGTTTACTTAAATCGCAGGCAATTTGTCTAATCCCCTCCAATTCCTTTGATTGAGAGCGAGATAGGGAAATTACTTGATAACTATTCTTAGAATAATAGGTTGCTATTGCTTTACCAAGTCCTTTGCTGGCTCCTGTTATGATTAATATTTTCATTTTTATGATTGTTAAATGCTTAGTATTTATTAAGTTATAAGATGTTTACTTTTAATAATTAAAATTTATTTTTTACCTTACAAAACCATTTTGTTTAAAAAACTATTAATTATGAATAAAAGTCTTTTACTGTTAGTAATATTTTTAATTTTTCTCAAATTAATAAGAATAAATTTAACCACCTAAATAATGAATATGAAGTAATAACATATAATAATGATGACAATGATCTTGTTGTCAATGTCTCTAATTTACAAGAGGGAATGGTTGAACAGACTACAGTGCCAAAAAATGAAACAGAATTTTCATTTATTAATATAATGTCAAATGTTTTAAAAAAAGTAAGCAAAGAATATATTTTTAAACTAACGGATGAAATTAAAATTTCAATGAATGTAGATTCATTAAATTATCAGGCATTTTTAGAAAAAATAAAAGAGATTGAATTTATTGCATTAAGAAATTTTGTTAATGAGGATAGTATTGTAGAAAAAAATAAATCTGAATTTTTAAACTATTTTTCTAAAAAAAAGGAGAATAATATTTTAGATACAAGTAATAATTCTTTGGTTATTAGAGTAAATGATACTACAACTTCTTATGATAAAAATGTAATTGATAGTTTGCTAACTGTTTATTTACAGCGACATTCTGATTCTTTATTAAGAGAAATAGTTTTTCCAAAATCAGAATACACAAGAGTAGTAGAGGAAAATTTAATATTCAATGAGAATCAAAGAGAGCAAATAAAACTATTATACAAAAAGTCTTTTGGGAATGATGATTTTAGGTTTATCGGGAATTATACTGCACATAAAAATGATACTAATATTAGTGTTTATGAAGCTTCTATAAAACAAAATTCTAAACAAAAATATTTTGAATTAAGAATGTGCAAAGATGAGACTTATAATTGTGATAAAACGATTAAATTAGATTTATCGATTAGTAGAAAACTTTTTTATTCTCAAGTTCTTTCATTGCTAAACAATTTTAAAGACACCATTACCGATATTAATGTTTTAGAATCTTTATATCAAAAATGTATCTCTTACAATCAAGAAGAATTAATTAGTTACAACACTCAGCCATACAAAAAAGTAAAAGACTCATTGTTATCAGCAATTGAAAATATCAAAACTAACTATTCTGGAATGCTTAAATTAAACGAAGAAATTCCTATTGAAGTTACAGAATACTCAGATAGTTGTAATGGAATAAAAAGTAGAAAAATGTCTCGAATTAGAAAATATAAATATAAGAGTGAAAACCGATTCGAGAACTGTAAAGAACGAGAATGGTTTTATGATATAAGAAAGTATAAGTATAAAAGTAAAATCGAAAATAAACTCTGTAAAATCGAAAAGTTAACAAATTTTGTTTTTAAACCTAAATATGCTACAGTTAGGTTTTTTAATAATAGGGTTAAAAAAATAGTTTTAGTAGGAGATATTGTAAATAAAATCACTAACGAAAAAGAGGAGTTCATTTCAATAAATTTTAACTATAGTATTCCTATGAGGACTTTAAATGATAAAACCGGTGAGACAAATTCTATAGATTGCAGTATGTTTGATAATGGTACAATCAGTTATTCGGATGTGTTCAATTATTATCCTTATGAGCACACTCACAACTATTCAGTAAAAAATAAAGAATATAGAATTGAAGTAGGTGACTCAGTAAAAATTGAAGAAAGGAAATTAGCAGATTATATTACTCCCGTAATATTCTCAGATTTTCTTGGACTTAATAGTAATAATTCTAATGGGTTAGTCCAAGCCGAAGCTGTTGCAATAATACCTTTATGGATAAGAAATTATAAAAAATACTCACTTTTCCCGAGTATTAGAGTAGAGTTTAATGCAAGTTTATATAACGGGTTTGATGATGAATCAAGGTTTATTAACGAACAGGGATTTTCAACTTTTGATTCCACTTTAATTTCAGTTAACCCTTTCGACTTTGTAAAATTTGCAAATCTAAATACTGGCGTTTCTTTAAATTTATTTAGTGCAGAACTTAAAGGATTATCTTCAACAATAAATATTGGCTTAGGAGGGAGATATTTAAAATCAGGTTTTAAATACACACAAATTGATACTTCATTAAATAATCCAGATGTAATTACAAGAGATCAGTTAAATTCACTATCAACAGAATGGATATTCAATCTTCAAATTAGACCACAAGCAAATTTTGGAGCTGATATTTTTATTTCTCATAATTATATCCATCCAGCAGGTTCTAAAAATGGAGCTATTATTGATAATCTTGATGTAGATTTTAATCAAAGACAATTTATGAGATTTAGTCTTGATTTGTATAGTAAAATTAATCCAGATGTTTCTCAAGGAGGTATCTATGCCCGTTTAGGAGGATTTTTTCACTATAAAACACAAGAGTTCTATCCACAGATAATGGTAGGTTATGCAACTAATCTTTCTTCTTTTGTAAACAGATTTTCAAAGGATTAATTCTTTCAGTTATTTATTTTGAAGTTGAAGAACTATCAATAACTTGAGGTAGGACTGGTAAAATCTCATTCTCAGTCTTCTTCAACCAAAGTGATTCATCTTTCAAATTATCCCTTTCTACCCAGAATACTTCACTTGTCAATGCGTCTGTCAATGTAAGTTCAGGAACTGTTCCTCCGATAAATTCTTTTCCTTCAGCATCTACTTTAGTAATAACTGTGCTCAACCAAAAGAACTTTCTTTTTCCATCAATCATTTTAATGTATGGTCTTGTCTCAGCAGGGTGGTTTGCAGTCCAATCATAATTTTTCTTGCTCTCTTTTACTTTTGATGCTATAGAACTAGATCCATTGTATCCATCTCTGTTTTCTGCATGATTAATGTAATATAGTGTATCGTCAACCCCAGAACTCGGGATAAATATACTAGTATTCAATGCACTTTTATCATCTTGAAATGGTTCTAAACCAAAATAGTGGCATAACTCTCCATTTTTGTTTCCTATTATTCCATTAAAGTTAAAATAAGCCACAAAAGGTTGTTGATTTTGGTCTTCTTCTAAATAAGGAACTCTTATGTCTCCTTTGTGGTAACCTGGCATAGGAGCCATAAATCCATTCTGAAATCTAAACGATTCTGCCGAAAAAGTAGCAATTCTATCTGACAATAAATTTTGCTTATTTAAATAATCATAATTCTTTATTTTGTCTGGTTTAATAAATTCACCTTTACCAAACGAAGCTCTTTTTATAAAATTTCCAAAAGTATTTTTCTCAATTTGGTCAACAATAATAACACCACCAAAAACAGGTCTCGGGACTAACCAACCTTCCCATTTTATTAACGTAATTACCTGAATCCAATCATTTTCAGCTCTTTCAATGAATTTTACTTCATCTGCTTCGTAATTAAAAAACTGGATAAAGTTTAATCTTTTAATTGCTGTGGTAAAAGCATAGCTACTCAATACTAAATTTTCTCCTACGTCAAATTTCACCGGATGATACACTTCTTTTCCAAAACCAAGAGCTGGCTCATTGGCTGGAATACTGATTATTTCAGTCATGTTTTCGGTAAGTTGTTGATACAAATAACTAGTTGAAGGCCCTACACACATACTAAAGTCTAATCTTCCATCTTTTCTAATTACAATATGCGGCAAAGTTGCTTCTTGAACATCAGGAAGTCGTTCTTGATTTACCAAAGTTTTTATAGAGTTAAGAGGTTGAATTCTTTCTTGTTCAGTTAAAGGTAACATGCTTATTTCCTTTTTGTTGATGGTTTGATAATGATAGTATAGACCTAAATATCTATACACTGGTGGGCCAAAGAAATATCCCGCCACTAATACTCCAATAAGAATTATATTTCCAAACAATCGAGGAAAGAATTTCTCTTTTTTACGAATTCTCCTTCTGAAAAACCAGATGATTAACCATAATAGTAAAATGAGTACAAAGTACTTACGAATTCCTAATGTAATAGGGTGTATGTAAGCTCTTAAAAAGAAAACTAAAGCCAAAATGATAATTAATAAAATGATTCCAAACACTTTATGATTACTAAACCAATTAGCTATTCCTTTTCTTATATTTTTTGAAATCCAATAGAGTTTCCCATGATTTTCATTTTCAACATCTTCGTTGTTCTCTACAGCTTCAAATTCTTCCACAGAGTTTATTTCTGTGTCGTTCAAGTTTCGAAGTATTTCTTTTGGGTCTTGTTCTTCCATTTTTATTTAGTGAATAGTAATTAGTAAAAAGTGATTAGTACTAATTGATTTTATTCTATAATCTAATATCTATTTTCTTTTATCTGTTTACTTATCCATAAATCTCTTCACACCATCTCTCCAATCATCCTCTTTATTTGGTTCGTCTTCTGGTTTTGATTCTTCTTTGGGAATCTCCTTCTCATTTGGTTTTTCTTCTTCTTTTCCAGATACAGTTTCCTTAACCTTATCTTTTACTTTATCAAATCCTTTTTTAGCTTCTTCTTTTAAATCTATTCCACCTTTCTCTACGTTTTCAATGTATTCAATTGTTTTACTCACTTTTTTAGAAAACATGGATAAAATAAGTCCTGCAGTGTAAAAAGCAATCATAATTCCCACAAAAAATCCTATCATTCTGAATAAAGCTAAGAAAGGTTCACCCAAAATAAAGAAATGAATTACATAAGTAATTGCAGTAAATATAAGTGCTACAGTCAGTTTTTGACCAAATAACTGATTGGTTATAAATCCTATTTCGAGGTTTGGATCAATGTTATTTTTATTGCTCACATTATACCATTTTTTGTACAGCTTACTTCCTGATTTTTTGTCGTAAAAAGAAACAAAAAGACCTATTACAAGTCCTATGATTCCAGTAAAAATTATATTTTCCATAATTATCTATTTTTCAATTTAAAATTAAAAAGTTGGTTTTTGTTTTGTTTGATATGTTCTATTGCCCAATCTTGTTTTTTTTCTGGCCAAGTCTCGTAATCTGCAAAAAATTGATTTTTATCAAATAGGTATTGCAAAACCACATCTTTTATAGTTGACAATTTAATCAAAATTTGCCAAATTACTTTTTTGTCTTCCTCGGGAAGTTTTGGATTTGGATAACTCAAAGCCAATTGCACTGCAAAAGAATATTTAAGAATATTTCCAGTCTTTCCTTTTTTGATTTCGTTATTAACCTCTTCCAAAGCCCAAAAATCATCTGAGAGTTTATTCTCATTGGCTAGCATTGAAATGTATTTATTTTTGTGCCTTTCAGAAGTAATGTTTATTTCCTCATCAGGAAAATGTTCAGCTAGTTGTTCAATCAAAAGAGTATCTCTTATAGTTTGAACAGTATAAAAATCTCCCACATAATGGCTTAACTTATTATCTATTAACTTATTGTTATATAGATAAATAAACAAGCCTTCATCATTCAAATTATATTCCATATGCGAGTGCTTGTTCTCGCTAGATAGAGTTGATGTATTCCCTTCAAACACCATGAGTGTTTTTGGTAAATATTCATTCTTTAATAAGAAAACTCCATTAAATACTCTCGAATAAAAGCTCTTAATCTTTGTGAATTGAAACTCATTTAAATCGAAATTTCGATGTCTTAAATCTCCGTTATCCAAAACACTTGTAAGAATTTTAGCATGGAGCGAACTATCAGCCCATCCATTTGGTGTATCATAAAATTCTTGAACCAGTTTCTTTTGATCCACAGCAGTTTTGATGATGTTATCAGGGGTATGAAACTTAATAGTAAAAGTATCCACCAACAATAAATCTTGTGCAGAACGGTAATTGGATATTCCTTGATCCATCTCAAACCAAAGTGCGGTTTTAGTAGTAATATCTTTTATTTGCTCTCGATACGTTTCAAAAACCGTATCCATCAATTCCCAATCAAATGAGTGAAAAGGGTAGTAGATGCTACATTCTTCCTGCTCTGGTGAGAGAATAATAGAGTAGGGGTTTGCAAATCCAAATGAGAGGTAATCTTTATCGCCAAATTCTTGAGCAATTTCAGGACTCCAGCCCCATTTATCAATATGGAATTTATTGAGTTTGGTTTGTTTGATACCAATATCTTTGAGGCAAACATTGTATCTGTCAATCAGTAAGGGTTCGTCTAAAAAGAGTAATCCGTTACCGAATAAGTTATGTTCTATTAGTTTTTTCATTCTTCTTCGTTACTTATTTCAAGTGTCTTTTTAGGCGCATCTAGTTTATGAAAGTTTTCAAATAATAAATTCTCCTCTTTAGAAACTTGCATTACAAGCAATATTGCTAAAACAGAAGCAATAATGTCTAAAATATCTGTAACTAAATATGCTTGAGTTGAAGTGATTAATTCATCAATAGTGTCAGTTTTAAAAATTGTTCTAAATGCAAAATTCTCAACAAAATTTGTAATAATAAATGTTGCCCACCAAAAACCAATTAATGTGTAGCTAGTGATGTTTTTAAAATCAGGAAAAATTTTATGAAGTAATCTCTGATTCTTAGTAGTAATTTCTTTTGTGATTTGATAAGGAACAAACAAACTCATTATAGGAATTAAAAATCCCCAAACCGACATATTTTTACCATAACTCATTCTTTTTTGTCCAAGAGTTACATGAAGATTTCGATAAGCTCTATAAAACCATACCAAGAATAATATGGCTGTTGTTATAAACAAAACTGATTGCAATAATCCAATTATCATTTGCCTAAAATCATTGCTTTCCGCTTTAGAATCTTCTACCAATATTCCAGCATTATAATCCTTTAATAAACTAATTTGCATATAATCCGATACAATAGCTATTAGATTTACTATACAAATTCCATAGAATGCATAAATAACATTTTTTGCTCGTTGAGAATTATCTTTAAATTGTTCTTTTTTGAAAACTTGATCCAGTACTTCCATTAATATTTTCTTTTATAAATACTTCTTCTTCATTTCCTCCCTCGCTTTTTCATTCACATACATTTGCTTAGCTGTTTCGCTGATTTCTCTGTTTAAGCCAGTGTTGTTAATTCTTACAGCTGTGTCAATGTAAAACAAAGCCTCTCTCAAGCGTATTTCTGAGAAGGTAAGTTCTCCCATATTTTCAACAGTCAGTTTTTTTAGCATTTCCATTTTGGTATTGTATCCTTGTTTGAAAAATAAACTCGAATCACCCCACCATTCCTCTGGCATATCAAAATCAATAATTCTTGAATCTACTGCCTTTTGGATATTTCTTAAATCCCTTGAAGAAAAGAAAGAATACTTTTTTAGCACATTTTGATAAAATGAACCAAAGAAATCATGGCTTTTTGGGTCTAATTGACTCAAAGTGCTGTCATAAATGTCTTTAACCTCTTCGTTTATAAACTCATATTCTTTGTTGAAAACTGAATTCAAACTAGTCAGCTCTTTTTGAGCCTCCATAAATTTGTAGTTTTTTGGAGCAGTTGCATCTACAAAATCAGGCATCATTTTGCCGTATTTTTTCCACCAAATGTAATCTTGGTCAATAAAATCTTCTTTGGTAGTTGCTCCATCCATACTCACTCTCGATTGTATTCTGGACAATACCGCCTTATCAATTTGATCAGGAATATTAGTAAATAAACTAATTAATCTGTTTCCATTATTAATAGCATAAGCACCCTCTGTATTTCTTAAGAAAACTCCAATCAATTCTCGCACACCAGCCGAAACTCCTTTTCTTGTTCGTTCTTCCAAGTTGTTTTCTGCATCATCAACAGGAGCAAAAATAATTTTGTTTTTGTCCTGCATGGGTCTGAACCATTCCATAGCTCGTTCTGCTGAACCACCTTGATAGGTTGAGATAATATTGTCTGGCAATGGCCAGAATAAAAATGGGATTTCCAATTCCTCGCATTTTTCTTTTAAAATGGTTGCTGTTGCAGCAATCAACATACTTTTCCCTGTTCCTGGCTTTCCATCAGCCATTGTAACTGCAGGTAATCCACCCAATTCAAGCATTGGATTTTGTCCAGTTTTCATATCGTAACACAATAATCGCTCGGCATAACGCTTAAACATGTGCTTAGCTTCTTTGTTGGCGATAATCTGCTCCATTCTTATCGCGTTAAACTCCTGACTGGTAGAACCTACAACTGTTGTAATTTCAAATCCTTGAATGGTAAATTCAGTTTCTTCAACTTTGTAATGTTTGTTGGTAAAGAAATCAGCAAACTTCAAAGAATCTTTTCTTAGTTGAATTTCTTCGCTTAATCGTTGAAAATAGAGATTGGTAAGTTGTAATAATTCCAATTCATTATTCACCACATTGGATCTTTCGAGGTAAGCTCCATAGTAATATAATCCACAACTTAATGTCTGAGAAGGCCTGTTGATATTGATTTCTGGAATTCCTCCAAAACTAATATTGATAGCGCTTGATTCTGCTTTTCGGTGTTGGTCGAGTAAATAGATAATGTATTTACTAGCCACATAACTCAGTATTGCTGATTGGGTTTGAGTTTTTTCATGAAACTCTGGCAACTCCGATTGGTGGATACTCTGATTCTTGTTTCTTTCTTGCAATTGCTCCAATCCAGAAGCTTTTTCGTAGAGTTTTGAAACATGTTTCCCTAAACAGAAACCTTCACGAACAGCATTTATCACATAATTTGTGGTATTGCTTAATAGAATTCTGTCTTCACTAATTCGTATAGCATTTTTAAGAATAGAAATTTCATCATTTTGGTCAAGACCAAGCGTTTTATTTCCAATTAGGAAGGTTAAATCAATGTTTTCGTTATTGTCAGAGAATCGTTTGTTGTCCGCTTTCCAAGAAACTTGTTTTAAGTAACTGGTTATTTCGTCTCTGTATTCGTTTATTTCTTCTTGTTTTATAGGAAGAAGGGAGGATTCTGGTTGATTCATTTTTAAAAATACTATTTATTTCTAAATGTAATTATTGTTAGTGGATTTATAAAAAAGAAAAGTTTAATTTTGTCTAACAAAAAGAAAAAATGTCCGAACAAAATAAAGAAACTGAAGAGAAAAAACCAGACCAAGTAGTGTTTGATGAAAATACTGGAAGGTATAATGCTGCTATTAAAGAGTATGGCACCAATGTTGGGGCACCCAGTATTACTACTACCAATGTGAAGACTTGGAAAAATGTTGGGATTTCTAAAGTAAATCACATGCTCAAGCAAAAGTTCAATGAACTTCAAGCCGAGTATGAGCAAATGATGGAGGAATATAAATGGAATGACTTAATTTACAACACAGAGTATAATTTTGAACCTATAATAGGAGAAATATATCATTTATATAGTCGAGAGGAAGGAACTAATTTTTTGAGTGTAATTCCTCCAAATAGTTTCAAAAAGTATGAGTGTATAGGTTCTTTTCAACTAACATTTGAGAAAATTTGGAAAAAGATTGAGGAAATAAATTAAAAACTACCCGTCAAACCAACTTGTAAAAAAGCCCTTGATAATCCAATTTCCCCATAAATTCCTATATTTTGAGAAAACATATATCGAGTTCCTAACGTAGCTTCAATTCCAATAGGGAAGAAGTTAACAAATTTTGACGCGTTTAATTTCAGTTCGCCCAATCTTTTATCTGTAAAATTGATTTTCCATTGGTTAAGCCTATATCCAAATGATATTCCAAAATATGGATCCCATTTGCCTTCGTCAGAAAAGTGAATATTTGCTCTTCCCATGATGTTAATCCCTTTTCTTGAAATTGTATTTGTATAAGACTTTATAGTAGAGCCAGAAGAATCTTTTGTTACAAATGTTGCTTCTCCAGATAGATAACTAATGTTAACTCCTAAGCCAATTAGTCGATTTATTCGGTACTCATATTTTCCAAAAAATGGTCCATTAGAATTGTATTCAAATGATTGATAATCTACATAGTTTTTTAATAATGTATTGGTTAAATTTCCAAAACCATACCCAATACTTATGTTGTGTTTGGGAGTAAAATCAGATTGTCCAATTCCTTGATTTACAAATAATAGCAAGCATAAATATAGGGGGAATAGTTTTTTAGTCATTCTGTTTATTTTTTTTAGATTGTTTGTAAGACAAATCTGTTTTTGATGAATCTACAATAAAATTTCCCATTAATAATTTACGTCCAATTAATATTGGAAAACGCATTTCACCTCTCTCTGTAAGTGAAAGTTCTACTTGGTATTTTTCTCCAAAAATGAGTACGTTTGATGTAATTACAAATCTTTTTTCTGAAACTCCATTTGAGCTTTTTACATATTTTTCTTTAAAGGTAGTAGAGGTAAATTTCTTACCATGATATTTTGGATGTGTTGGGTCTAATAAAATAAATGTTATAACTTCTTTCCCGTTTTTAGTGCCGAGTTTAATATCTCTACAATGAATTGAGGAGGAGTAGGCCCCTGTATCAAATTTCACATCAATTTCTTCCAATTTTAGTCTTGGAAAATCAAGTTTGTCTTTCCTGCCAATAATTTTTTTATTGCTTTTTTTCATCCTTTAATATACTGGAAGTGAAGAGATTTCTTTTTTTGTTTTATTGTATTCTTCAATAATTTCTTTCACAATTTCTCCAGCAGGTTTTATTTCATTTATTAATCCCGATACCTGTCCAATCTCTAATTCTCCATCTACCAAATTACCTTCAAACATTCCTTTTTTTGCTCTTCCTCGTCCTAATAAATCAACTAACTCTTCTTTACCGGCTCCATTTTCATAAGCTTGATTTACTTGATTGTAAAATTCATTTTTAATTAAACGAACAGGAGTTATTTCTTTTAGAGTCAATTGAGTATCTCCTTCTTTTGCATCCACCACAGTTTCTTTAAAGGCCTGATGAGCCGATGATTCTTCTGAAGCTACAAACCTACTTCCAATCTGAACTGCATCAGCTCCCAAAGTCATTGCAGCCAGCATTCCTTTTCCAGTTCCAATTCCTCCAGCTGCAATTAAGGGAATATCAATCGCTTCTTTCACCATTGGAATTAAACAAAATGTAGTAGTTTCATCCCTTCCGTTGTGTCCTCCAGCTTCGAATCCTTCGGCTACAACTGCATCAACTCCAGCTTCTTGGGCTTTTAGGGCAAATTTTACGCTTGATACCACATGTACTACTTTTATTCCATGCTCTTGAAGATGTTTGGTCCAAGTTTTAGGATTTCCTGCTGAAGTAAACACAATAGGAACTTTGTATTCAATAATAGATTCAATGTGTTTGTCAATGTCTGGATACAACATTGGTAAGTTAACTGCAAAAGGTTTATCAGTTGCTCTCTTGCATTTTTCCAGATGTTCTCTCAGCACTTCTGGATACATAGATCCAGAACCAATTATTCCCAATCCACCAGCATTGCTAACTGCCGAAGCTAGTACCCAACCGCTACACCAAATCATTCCCGCTTGTATGAGTGGGTATTGAATATTAAATAATTCTGTTATTTTGTTGTTCATGATTTCAATTTTTTATTCTCCCAATACTCTTTTTGTAGTGCCTTACTCGTATGAGAATCATCACCGGGCAACCAACCAGGAGGGGAAAAGAGAATTTTTAATTTAGTACCAATTCCTTTTGTATTTCGTAAATCAGTAAATAGTGTTTTCCACTCATGAGTTACTACTTCCACAGGCATATCAAGTTCTTGTTTGGTTGTTAATCCATACTCTATTTCTTCATCACAATCATCTTCTGCTTGAAAAGTACCAAACAGTTTATCCCAAATAATAAGTGTCATCCCCATGTTTTTATCTAAAAAAGGAATGTTGGAAGCATGATGAACTCTATGGTGGGAAGGAGTTACTAAAATATGTTCTAGAATTCCCATCTTATCAACAAACTGTGTGTGAACCAAAATACCGTAAATTTGAGTTACTGCATACATAAATAGTATATCAAGTGGATGAAAACCCAGCCAAGCTATTGGTATAAAATAAGCAAACCTATACAAAGGTTGAAAAACAGAAGAACGGAATCCTGTTGTAAGATTAAATTTACTAGAAGAATGATGCGTTACATGAACTGACCAAAATAAACGAGTTACATGGTCTATTCTATGTAACCAATAATAGGCAAAGTCTTCTAAAATGAATAACGCAAACCAATAAAGAATTGGATTTGTAAACACTCTGTTTAAGGAGCCATCAATTATAGTTGATTCAATAAATACACTTTTTGTGAAGAAAAAAAGCAGAATAAAATACACAAATGCTCTCATTAAAATATCTAGTCCCATATTGAGCAACATGAGGTAAACATTTGCTGTGGAATCCTTTAGAGAATAAAAATCTTTCTTTTTCCTATTACTCAAAAATATCTCTAAGCCAATAAAAACAATATATATTGGAGTACTTATAAGTACCAAAACCAATTCTCTAAAATCTTCTGTGTTGAACATTTGTAGTCGTTAATCTTACAAACAAAGGTATGTTTTTTTTGTTATTTCTCTTACTAAGATATGACCAAAGTCATAGCAATGCTCTATTTATTAACTCACTTTTGTAAAGTAATAATCAAAAGATTATTGAGAATAATTTTTACTTATGACACCAGTCATGTTTTCTGAATATGTAAAACAATATTTTTGTCTTATCAATTTAAAAACAAAACAAAACAAAACAAAATAACTAATATGTTTAAAAAATTACTTTTTATTTCTACAATCTCAGCATTGTCTTTTCCAACTTATTCACAGGCAGTATCTGACTCTGTGACATTAGGAGCAGGTTATACTGACCAAGTATTTTATCAATTATCTTCTGGAAATAAAACAACTGCAAGCAGTTCAGATTGGGATTTACAGTTTTTTTCAAGTCTGTTTTCTGCTTCAATTCGAGTAAATAGTGGATTTGACGTAGAATTATATGAAGCTGTATCTACTGACACAGCTAATTTTATTACTTCTACGTTAGACACCTCTTCACTTACAATACTTAGAGATGGCTATGCAACTTGGGAAACAGACGCATTTACCTCACAACAAACAGGGCATCCAAACTATGGATGGGGAAAATATCAAGGATTAGGAAATATTGTTGGATTCAAAGTATACGCAATTAAGCTTACTTCTGGTGTTTTTAAGAAAATTTGGATTAGAGATTTTAAAACTAGTGGAACACTGACATTTACTGTTGCAGATTTGAACGGAGCAAATGCTTTTACAAAAACGATAAACAGATCTGATTACGTTACAAAAAGACATTTTTATTATGACATTGAAAATGATTCAATTTATAATTCTGAGCCCGGTAAAACACAATGGGAATTAGTGTTTAGAAAATATTCTGACCAAGCAGGCCCTCAATTTTATAATGTCACTGGAGCTTTAACAAACGATGGGTTAGCTATTGCACAAGTTAATAATACTGCGATTGCAACTGCAAAAGCAAATTGGAATGCACATACTTATGATAGTTCGATTAATGTAATAGGGTATGATTGGAAAAGCTTCAATATGACTAGTTTTAGTTGGGATATTACAGATTCTTTATCATTCATAATGAAAGATTACTCAGGAGATGCCTATCAATTAGTTTTTACTGGAACATCAGGATCTTCGTCAGGAAAAATGTATTTTACTAAGGAATTATTTTCTACAGCTAGTATCGAAGAAAACTCTCCAGTATTGAATGTGGGAGTATTTCCAAATCCTACAAATTCTATCTTAAAAATCAATTTTGAATTAGCAGATGCTTCTATTCCAGCAAAAATAAATTTATTTGATGTAAACGGAAGACAAGTAAAAACAATTACGAATAACTTTTTAAACTCAAGGTTTAATCAAATTACTACTGATATTTCTAACCTTAATAATGGAGTTTATTTATTACAAATTACTGCAGGAAGTAAGTCTATTACAAAAAGAATTGTAAAGCAATAATCTGAGTTGGTCAAATTATTTTTGACTAAGATAATTATGAAACACCTTATTCATATAGCATTAGTAATCCTTGTAAGTTCTGGTTTTAGCCAGACTTACAAGGTTTTTGTTATTGATGAGGATAGCAAACCAATTCCCTTTGTAAATGTGGCTATTAACTATTCTTCGAATGAAGAAAAGTTGCAAAAACAAACAATTACTTCTGGAGAAGGAGAACTTGAAATTGATAGTAATTGGAGCAATGTAAGGTTAAAACTTAAACACATCGGTTACCAAACCAAATTTACTTCTGTTAGTTCAACTAACAATAAAGTAACTATGTATTTAGACAATTTAGAATTAGAAACTTTTGTAGTTACGGGTCAATATTCTGAAAACTCAACGGATAATTCTGTGCATAAAGTTAAGGTAATTGATTCACGAAGAATTGAAGCACAAGGAGCTGTAAACTTGCAAGAATTGATGGAACAAGAAATGAATATACGTGTTTCGCAGGATAATGTGTTGGGTTCTTCTATGAGTATTCAAGGACTCTCTGGGGAGAATGTAAAAATATTGATTGATGGAGTGCCAGTAGTTGGTAGAATGAATGGAAGTGTAGATTTGTCCCAAATAAACCTCAATAATATTGAACGAGTAGAAATAGTAGAAGGTCCACTTTCTGTAAATTATGGAACTAATGCGTTGGCAGGAACTATTAATTTGATTACCAAAAAGAACAAAAAGAAATTTGGAGCTAGGGCAGAGGGTTATTACGAAATTATTGGTCAATACAATTTTAATGCAAGTATTGATTTAGCCCACAAAACTCATGGATTCACCTTTTCTGGTGGAAGAATTTTTTTTGATGGATATTCGCAAGTGGATACTTCAAGAGTGCAACAATGGCGACCAAAAGAACAGTTGTTTGGTTCATTTAAATATTCTAATTCTCACAACAAACTAAGCTATCAATTAACTTCAGATGTTTTTGAGGAACTATTAATAGCCAGAGGAGAACCCAGAAAACCTTATGGAGAAACTGCTTTTGACGATTATTTTACAACCACTAGATTATCTAATGCACTGAATGTAAATTATAAATTCAAAAAAGGTTCTGAATTGAATGTGCTGGGCGGATATAATTACTATAAAAGGATTAAAAACAAGTATTTAAAAGATTTAGTAACTATAAATTATACGCTGCTTGATGATCCGGCATCTAATGATACTTCTGTATTTGATTTAATTTTTTCAAGAGGAACTTACTCTTTATCAAAAGATAGTAGCAAAATTAACTTTCAGGTTGGGTATGATATTAATGTAGAAACCAACAAAGGAAAAAGAATTGCCGAAGGAAGAAGAGAAATTGGCGATTACGCAGTGTTTGGAAGCATGGAATACAGCCCTAATGAAAAAACCGTAATAAGACCAGGATTGAGGTATAGCTATAATACAGCTTATAAAACTCCTATTATCCCATCATTGAATGTTAAATATGAATGGACAAGGCATCTTACTTCAAGGTTATCTTGGGGAAGGGGATTTAGAGCACCTTCACTCAAAGAATTACATTTTTTATTCGTGGATTTGAATCACAATATACTTGGAAACAAAGAGTTAAAAGCAGAAAGTTCGGATAATTTTATGTTACAATTTAATTACAAAAGAGGAGTAAAAAGAGGGGTTTATAATTTTGGATTGAGTGGATTTTATAATGTGGTGAACAATCAAATTAGCTTGGTATTGAGAGATGCAGGTGAGCAACTATATACCTACACAAATATTGGACAGTTTTTTAGCCAGGGGATTAATTTCAATTCAGGTTTTAGATATAAAACCTATAGAACAGATTTTGGATTTTCTTGGATAGGAAGGTACAATTTAGAATCTGAAGGAAACCCTGAAGTTGACAAGTTTTCTTACACACCCGAAGTAATAGCGAGTTTTGGTTACGAAGTAGAAAAGTGGCAAACTACTTTCAATCTTTTCTACAAATACACAGGAAAAGTATTAGGTTTTAATGAAAGTGAATTTGGAGAGGTTTCACAGTTTGAAGTTCAGGCATACAGCATGATGGATGTTTCTGTAATCAAATATTTTTTTAAGAAAAAAATGAATATTACGGTAGGGGCAAAAAACCTGTTTGATGTAGGAAACATAAATTCTACTCAACTGGTGGGTGGTGTTCATAGTGGAGGAGGTTCGCAAGTCCCTGTTGCTTGGGGAAGAACTTATTTCACAAAATTGGTATTAAATTTTTAACTTTGATTGATGAAAAATTTTATTTATATATTAATTATTATTACTCTTAGTTCTTGTCTTAAAGAAGAAGAGCCAATACAGCCAGTTGATAGAGGAGGAGTTCAAATTGGAGGAATTGATGTAAATAATAATGCAGATTATTCAAAGCAGATTTATTACGATATTGAGCAAAACAATGTGGTAAGAACCATTGACAGAACTACTTGGGATTTAGGATTTGAATCTACCCCAACTGGGATGAATGTAATTACCAATACTTCTTGTCAGATTACGGTTTCAAAAACTGGTAAAACTGATTTTGCAGATGTAACTGATTTGAATGCTTTGACACTAAATTACAAATGGGATGATGCTTCTGGAAATCCAGATTCATTGGCACTCCGAGATTGGATAATTAGCGGAACACCTACCAATGAAGTTTTTGTAATAAATAGAGGAGACACCCCTGGTTTAACCTCTAGAGGGTTTAAAAAAATTAAGATAATTTCTGTAAATGCAACAGAGTTTGTAATTGAGTATGCCAATATCAATGGAAGCAATTTCCAAAGAAAAACTATTACAAAGAACTCGAATAAAAATTACACTGCATTTTCATTTGACGGAGCAGGAAGCATAGTTGAAATAGAACCAGACGCAACTGACTGGGATATAGTGTTTACACAATATACAGCTACATTTTATGAGCTTACACCGCAATTAATTTATTCGGTAAACGGAATTTTAATTAATAACAAAGAGTGCAAAGGAGTAAAAGTTTTTGATAAAGAATTTAGTTCAATTTCTATATCAGATATTGGAAATTACACACTTACAGACTCAGCTAATGTAATAGGATTTGATTGGAAATTGTATGATTTTGATGAAGCTACGTATGCGGTAGTCCCTGGCAAAAACTTTATTATACAAAGTAAAAGTGGAGATTTTTATAAAATGAGAATGATTGATTTTTACAGCTCAACAGGATTAAAAGGAAGTCCTAGATTTGAGTTTGAGAAGTTATAAATTATGTTCTTCTTTAAAAAGGAGAATCAATTCGTTCTCCTTCAATTTATAAAATCTCATGTAGAATTTATTGTTATAGTACTTCCTTTTTTCAATAGTATCAATTAGTCCAACTTTATTAAAAGTCTTTATTTCAGAAATTCTGAATGTGGGATTTTTATCATATTTCCTTTTTTCTTCTATCACTATCTTACTCAATTGATTATTTTTATAGTGGTAAGTTTTATTTTGAAATACGTATCCCAAAGTATCCTTAAAATTATAAACTTTATTCCCTGGATTCCCTATAAAATTAGCAGTAATAGAGATTGTTGCATATTTTTTATTGTTGTATTGAATTTTAAAAATGTAGGTTTGTTTTCCTATATCTCCATATATGTTTGTTAGGTTGATACTGATTTGTTTTCTCCAATCAGAAATTTCTTTCTTAGAAACCTTAACCATATCAGAATATTCACTGGGTTCGATAAATCTATCTCTTCCTGTTTTTAACCAAATTCGTGAAATTGAATCTTTACTAACTAATTCTAAATCAATTGTTTTAAATTCATTAAAATCCAAAGTCCCTAAATTATAATTAAATGTTGATTGCGTAAGTTCAACAAACCGCTGGTAAACAAATCCTTTAATTCTAACGACAATTCTCGGTGAGTTAAGAGCATTAGAAATCACGGTCATAGATTTATTGATAGAACCAATTCGTTTGGTATCATATCTACATCCTATAATAGCTGTATCTCCTGGTTGAACTGGTTTTCTTTGCCAAATTGGGACAAGACAACCACAACTAGATTTTACTTGCGAAATAACTAAAGGAGCATTTCCCGTATTTACAAATTTAAATACACCTCTACCATCTTGATTTTTAGTTATAGAACCATAATCATAGATATTGGAAATGAATGTAATTTCTTGAGAATAGCCTAATTTTCCTAAAAAGATTAAGGTAATGAGACAGAAATATAGTTGAATAATAAATTTCACTTTCAAGTATACCAAGAATTGAAATTACTTTTTTAGAATTAACACAACATTATCTTTTTATAAATTTATTTAATCAAACTCCTTCTTCTAATTCCACCTTTCACATGATTAACATCAAACTCTGTTACAAAAGCCTTATCGTCAATTAAGTCAATTAAATTGTAAGTCTTTCTTATATCAATTCTGTTTATAATGATATGAATAATATCCATGTTTTCTTGAGAGCCAGTACTGCCGATTCCTTTTTTCCCACTGTATACGGTAATTCCTGTGTTTACCTCATTCACCAGTAGCTCTTGGATTTTTTTTGATTTCTTTGAAACTATCATTACTCCAACATAGTTTTCAAAACCTTTGATAATGAAATCGATAACAACACTTGTAACTAAATAAGTTAAGATAGAATACATAGCAATTTCTACAGAAAGTAAAAATGCTGTAATCGAGAATAAAAACACATTAAATATGAGAATAGTTTTCCCAATACTTACTCCATATTTTTCATTAATATACAGTCCTAATATCTCTGAACCATCTAGTACTGCACCATTTTTAATAGTAAGTCCTATTCCTGCTCCCAAGAATAATCCTCCAAAAATGGCTATCAATAATTTATCTTCAGTAATGGATTTAAAATTTTCGAAATAGATAAATACTGCTAGTCCAATAATTGATAAAATAGATTTAAAAAAAATCTTTCGAGAGACTGTAAACCAGCCAATGATGAGAAAAGGAATACTTACAAGAATAAGAAAAAAGGAAATATTCCAATTAAACTCTTCTTGCAATAATATAGCAATACCTGTTGCACCTCCATCCAGAAAACCATTTGGTAATAGAAATGCTTTTAGTCCAATACTTGCCAGTACAATTCCAATAAATATTTGAACATATTCATTTATTTTTTTCCAAAACGAAGTGAGTAATTTCATTAATTAATTTTTGAATTAATCTCAAGAAGTACTTTCTTTATTTCCTTTAATATTTCTGTATTATCGGTAACAGTATTTGATGAAGAGGTAAAGTTTTCATTAGAATTTGAGTGTAATAATTCTCTTTGAGCTAGAACCTTTTTCTTGAATTCGTGTGCACCTTCAATTCCTACTAGTTTCATGTCACTACCATTTTGTCCACCGCTACTTCCAGCAGTTTCAACTTTCAATATTTTTAGCCCCAAGTAACTTAATATGGGGTTTTGTACAAAAGTTAAATCCTGAATGTTTTCAAGCGGAATAGTTTTTTCTACTTTAAAGAAAACCCCTTTTTCAAACTCAAGGTGTTTAGTAGTTAATTCACATCTTAAACTTTTGTAATATCTTTTTCCGAAATATTGACCAAGACCCAAAAACCAAACTAATAGTAGCGGAATTCCAATAAACGATAAGGTTATGAATAATGCTACAAGTAGAAGAATGTAAGTTGATATTTTTGGATTAAAATCTGCTTTTTGAATTAATTTTGGCTCATTTTCCATTTCAAAAATTATTTATTATTCAAGATACAAAATGATTTTCATTTCGATAAAATAGCATTAAAGCAAATCTTCAATGTCTTTGGTAATCTCTTCAGGGGTAGTTTGAGGGGAATACCTTTTTACCACTTCTCCTTGTCTATTCACTACAAATTTTTCAAAATTCCATCTTATGTCATTCTCTCCTTCAATTACTTTTTGAGATTTTAGGTAAGCATAAATTTCGTTTTGATTTTTTCCATTTACCTCAATTTTCTTAGTCAATTCAAAGGTTACGCCATGATTAAGTTTACAAATTTCTACCATTTCTTCGTTACTTAGTGGTTCCTGCCCACCAAATTGGTTACAAGGAAAACCTAATACCTTCAATCCTTTTTTTTCATAAGTTGTGTGCAGCTTTTCTAATCCTTCAAATTGAGGAGTTAACCCGCATTGAGTGGCTGTGTTTACGATTAATATCACTTTATCAGTATATTCTGCCAATGATTTTGTTTCTCCATTAGGAGATTTATAAGTAAAATTATAGATGTTCATTTCTTTAGTTTTGTTTTCGATCTGTTCAGTATTCTCTTTAGCGTCATTTTCTTCTGATTGAGAGCAGTTAAAGGTTAACAGACCGATAGTAATAATAATTAGTTTTTTCATTTTTTTATAGTTTATTTAATTCATTTACAATATCTTTCTCAATATCGGCAGGTTTAGTTTTAGGAGAAAATCTTTTCACAGGATTTCCGTTTCCATCAATCAAGAACTTCTCAAAGTTCCATTTTATTCTATTAGAAAACCAACCCGCATTCAATTTTCTTTTCAAAAATTTATAAATAGGATGTGCATTACTACCATTAACCTCAATTTTTTTCATTAACTGGAAAGTTACTCCATGATTAATTTGGCAGGTTTCTTCCATTTTCTCGTTTTCAACAGGTTCTTGTCCCAAAAACTGATTACATGGAAAACCTAAAACCACCAATCCTTTGTCCTTGTATTCTTGATGTAGTTTTTCTAAACCAGTAAACTGAGGAGTTAATCCGCATTTGGTTGCTGTATTTACAACCAATACCGTTTTTCCTTTAAACTCGTCCATCGAAATGGTTTCTCCGTTTGGCTTGTTGGCTTCAAAATTGTGAAAGTTCATAAGCTGTTTTGTTGTTATCAAAAATAAGAATTAACCTATTCGTAATCCATTTTTTACAGGTTTATCTGTGCTTAATAACGTAACTTCTTTCTTTTCTCCAACAGCACCTAGAACCAAACATTCACTTTGTATAGTCGCTATTTGTTTGTTAGGAAAATTTGTAACTGCAATGATTTGTTTACCAATAAGATCCTGAGTAGAGTATAAGTCGGTGATTTGAGCGGATGATTTTTTGATTCCAAAATCTCCAAAATCTATTGTCAATATATACGAAGGATTCCTAGCTTCAGGAAACTCAGTAGCTGCGAGAATAGTTCCTACTCTCATTTCTACTTTTTCAAATTCTTGCCAAGTTAGGTTAGTTTTCATCTTTTTTTAAAATGATTATTTTCGTATCTAATCTTTCATCAAGAATTATTTTCTTAATGTTATTGGTGTCAAAATTCTTTTCAAAATACAATGATAATCTAGATTTTTCAAAATAAAGTATTACACTTTTATTTGTAATTTCCCTTGTTCTATCAATAATTTCATGAAATACATCATTATTTATTAGCTGTCCTCTATTATCTAAAACAACTTTATAATAATGCTCAATTTTTTCTTCAACACAAGAAAATATGAATAGGGATACAACTAAAAAAACAATTATCTTTTTCATAATCAAATAGTTATTTTCAATCCATCATAAGCAAATTCAATACCTTCAGGAAGTTCTTTTGATACTTTATTATGCAATCCCATAGTATGGCTCATGTGAGTGAAATAAGCCTTTTTAGGGTTTATTTTTTTTACCATTTCAATAGCTTCTTCTAAAGTGAAATGAGAAACATGCGGAGTTTTTTGTAGTGCATTTAGCACTAATACTTTAGTTCCTTTTATTTTATCTATCTCTTCTTCCGAAATAAAATTCATATCGGTTATATAGGTGAAATCACCAATTCTATACCCAAAAACTGGAAGTTTATAGTGTAACCCCTCAATAGGGGTAATTAGTTCTTCATTAATCAAAAATGGGGAATTAGTAATTTCATTGGCACTAATTCTCGGAATACCTGGATAATAAAAATGTTCATCAAACACATAATGAAACTCTCTTGAAAGTGCTTTTAGCACTCTTTTATGAGCATATATCTCAATTTCTTTACTGTGTTTAAAACAAAAGGGACGAACATCATCCATTCCTGCAATGTGGTCTTTATGCTCATGTGTATAAAGCACTCCATCAATATCTTGCACTTTTTCTCGTAGCATTTGAGTCCTAAAATCTGGACCAGTATCGATTACAAGTTTGTTTTTTTCTGTTTCGATAAACACAGAAACCCTTAATCGTTTATCCTTATTATTTTCAGATTGGCATACTTCACATTCGCATGCTATAACAGGGATTCCCTGCGAAGTTCCTGTTCCTAAAAATGTAACTTTCATTATACAGAAACTTTTATCTCAACTAATTCTTTAAGCTCTTTTAAGCATGTATCAATTTCCTCTTTAGTTGTGTATTTGCTAAAAGAAAAACGAATTGGAATATAATCTGAAGCATTTTTATAAATTCCTCGAATAACATGTGAACCCTGATTTGCCCCAGAATTACATGCACTTCCACCAGAAACTGCTATTCCTTTCATATCTAATTTAAATAGCAACAATCCATTATTTTCAGTATTAGGAAAAGAAACTGAAAGTACAGTATATAAATAGTCAGTTTCACTTCCATTGAATCGTACTTGATCTCCGAAAAAAGAAGAAAGTTCTTTTTTCATGTAATTTCTCAATTCTTTAATCCTTGCTTTGTCTTGTTCTAAATGTTTGTAGGATAATTCTAAGGCTTTGTGAAGTCCAGAAATACCAATTAAATTTTCAGTTCCAGCTCTTAATCCTCTTTCTTGCCCACCTCCAATAAGCATGGAATTTAAACCTATCTTTTTGTTTAAATATAAAAAACCAACTCCCTGAGGTCCATGTATTTTATGTGCAGAACAAGCTGCAAAATGAACACCCAATTCTTCAAAGTTTAAAGGGAAATGACCTACAGTTTGCACAGTATCTGAGTGAAAGTAGGCATTATAAGTTTTACATAAGTCCCCCACTTTTTTCATCGGTAACAAAGTGCCAATTTCATTGTTAGCATGCATTAATGTAACTAAAGTCTTTTTATCAGAATTGGCTAATAATTCTTCTAAATGATTTAAGTCAACCTCTCCAAATTCATTAACTTTTACGTAATCTACATCAATACAATCATCACAAAGGATTTTAACAGTACTTAAAACTGCTTTGTGTTCAATTTCTGAAGAAATAATACGAGTGACACCTAAATCATCAATAGCACATTTTATCGTCATGTTATCTGACTCAGTTCCACAAGATGTAAAGATAATTTCTGAAGGCTGTGCTCCAAAATGAGCTGCGATTTCTTTTCTTGCAGTTTCTACTTTATTTTTAGCTTTTCTTCCAAAAGAGTGAGTAGCAGAGGGGTTTCCATACCCTTCGTTCATGCACTCGTTCATTGCTTTTATTACTTCTGGATCAAGGTGCGTTGTGGCAGCACTGTCTAAATATATCGCCATTATTTCTTAATTATTTATTATTTCGTGGATATCATTCATCACTTTCTCGGCAATTGCTTTTGCACTTTCTACTGTTCCACTCTCCGAGTATACTCTAATGATAGGCTCTGTGTTTGATTTTCTTAAATGAACCCATTCATTCGCAAAGTCAATTTTTACACCATCAATATCGTTTACTCTTTCGTTTTTGTACTTCTCTTTCATTTTCAACAAAATATCATCCACATCAATTTGTGGAGTCAATTGTATCTTGTTCTTACTCATTTCATAGTTGGGGTAAGAGTCTCTCAATTCTTTAGAAGTTATTTTTTCGTTTGCCAAATGTGTTAAAAATAATCCCACACCAACCAATGCATCTCTTCCGTAATGGCTTTCTGGGTAAATGATTCCTCCATTTCCTTCTCCGCCAATTACAGCTTTTTCAGCCTTCATCTTATCCACCACATTTACTTCACCTACTGCCGAAGCAAAATAATTTCCTCCGTTTTTCACAGTTACATCACTCAATGCTCGGGTAGAAGAGAGGTTTGAAACAGTATTTCCTGGAGTATTTTTTGTTACGTAATCAGCAACTGCAACCAATGTGTATTCTTCGCCAAACATTGAGCCATCATTACAGACAAAAGCTAATCTATCTACATCCGGATCTACTACAATTCCTAAATCGGCATTGTGTTCTACAACCAGTTTAGAAATTTCGGTTAAGTTCTCAGCAAGTGGCTCTGGGTTGTGAGGAAAATGACCTGTTGGTTCGCAATATAATTCTATTACTTCAACTCCTAATTTTTTTAATAAAGCAGGAATAAAAATTCCTCCAGTAGAGTTTACAGCATCTACAACAACTTTAAAATCAGCATTTTTGACAACTTCTTTATCTACTAATTTCAAATTTATTACCGAATCAATGTGTTTTTGAAGATATGTATCATCTTGTTTTACAGAACCTAATTCATCCACTTCTACAAAAGTATAATTTCCATTATCCGCAATTTGGATTAATTCTTCCCCCTCACTACCAGAAATAAACTCTCCTTTTTCATTTAATAGCTTGAGTGCATTCCATTGCTTAGGGTTGTGACTGGCTGTGATGATAATTCCACCATCCGCTTGTTCCATTGGAACTGCAATTTCAACTGTTGGAGTAGTGGAGAGGCCTAAATCAATTACTTCAACTCCCATTCCAATTAAAGTCCCAAAAACTAAATTAGAAACCATTTCACCTGAAAGACGGGCATCTCGTCCGATTACAATTTTAATTCTTGATTTTCCTGAGCGGTTTTTGATGAATTGGGCATAAGCCGAAGCAAATTTCACTACATCAATAGGAGTAAGGTTTTCGGAGATTTCTCCGCCAATTGTTCCTCGTATTCCCGAGATAGATTTTATTAAAGTCATTCTTTGGCTAAAAGTTTACACAAAGGTAAGAAAAAATGAACTTTTCAGAAGAGTTAAGTTCTCAAGATATGAACCTTGATTTGGGGATAAAACTACTTTGCTTTGGATAATGATTCTTTGATAAAATCTCGAATTTTTTTTGTCTGAAGAGCAGCTTTGTTTTTTCCAACTTGAGCAGCTACGTATACCAGAATAAGTAAAATTAAAAAAATGGGAGAAATATAAAGTAGGACTCCACTTTTTCCTAAAGAAAGCATTCCAGAACCTATAACAGCAGTGATAGTAAAACCCGAAATTGCAAATACATAGAACACCATGAAAGTTGCCCAAAGACTTGGTTTTGGTCCAACAATTCCTCTAACTATTGTTCCGTTTTCGGTTTCTTCAAGATTAAATGTAGCATGTGGAGACCAATAATGTTGATGGTTTGGATGAATTTCAATTGTACAATGATTTTTTCTTTTACTAAAGCTAAAATCATTTAAGTAAAACTGTTCGTTAGCAATTAATATTTTTCTTACTTCATCAGGATTTAAAGAAATTTCTTCACGAATTCTTGGTCTAACACTTGTTTTACTCATAACGATTCAATTTCTTAAATCTAATGGTCAATTTACAACTTTCCTAAAAATATGATAACTATCAGTGATTAAAAGGGCTGACTTTGTTTAAATATGAATAATTGTAATTCGTGTAATTATGTTTAATTTCGTTTTAAATGAAGGGAATACAATTATTAAAAAATCTTAAACCAGAAAAGTCAATTATCTTGTTGGCCTTTTTGTTTGGTAGCTTGTACATCGTACTAACTCCTCCATTTGAAGTTCCTGATTCACCCAACCATTTATACAGATCCTACCAACTTTCAGAAGGAAATTTAACTCCTGTTACTGATAATAAAACAGTTGGAGGTTATGTTCCAAAGAGTTTTGATTCTCTTCAAAATAAAATGTTTAGATATAGATTCAATCCTTATGCTAAAATTTCTAAAAATGATTCAATATTCTCTTATATAGCTTTAAATAATGAGAACAAAATCTTTGCTCATTTTCCCAATACGGCCTTATACTCTCCAATTTCCTATTTTCCACAAACTATTGCTGTTTTTATTGGAGTTAAGATGGATTTTAGTCCAATAAGTATTATCTATATTACCCGTTTTTTTTCTTTTTCATTTTGGTTATTTCTGATGTATTTCACATTAAAATTTTTACCAATAAAAAAACTGCTATTCGGGATATTGATTTTGTTACCTACCTCACTGTATATCAACAGTTCTTTCAGTGCCGATATGATGACCAATGGATTAAGTTTTTTGTATTTAGCTATTATGTTACATGTAATTCTCACAGAGGGAGAATTTAATAATAAGTTAAAACTTTTATTACTTCTTTTGATAGTATCCATAGGACTTTCCAAGCTAGTATATATTCCCATTGTTTTACTTACAATACTCATTCCTTTCAATAAGTTTAAATCAAAGAAAAGATTTTATATATTTTTTGTAGTTTCTTGTTTGCTTGGTGGTGGTTCTGCAATAATTTGGAAGAACTATATCGATTCTGTTTATACTCCTTATTTAAGTTATAATAAAGATTCTAGAGACCATGTTACACTTGGTTATAAAGCTGATATGAATAAGCAAATGGATTTTATTAAAAGTAATAAAGTTAAATCCATCCAAGTTTTTGCAGAGTCTTATGCAAGGGAATTCAAAAGTAATTTTAGTAGTTACATCAATATTTTTGGGTGGAACAGATTTCAACTTTCTACTTGGTTTAATATCTTAGCATATCTGATAATATTTTTATTTGCAATTACTTATTCTTCTGATGAGTATTTTCTTTCGGTGAAACAAAAAATAATCTTACTGATCATCGTGATAAGTTCAACTTTGCTTATTATGTTGTCTCAGTATCTTACTTGGAATCAAGTAGGTAGCGATAAGTTGTATCCACTTATGGGTAGATATTTTACACCGATATATCCTATGCTGTTTTTGATTTTTTCGTTCAAAAAAATTAAAGTAAGAAAAGTAATTTATGTTTCAATATTTTTGTTTTATTCTGTTTTTTCAGCCATTTATTCATTGTATAATATGAATAGCTTTTTCTATTCAAATACAAGTCATGAGTTGTCTTGGGAATATGATTTCAGTAATAAATCAATAGTTAATTTAAGCAATGAACATGTAGAAGGAGATATTAAAATTTATGCAAATAAATTCCCTGTAGTATTAGATTCTATTAATAATAGCTATGCTTTTGAGCTTTCTCCTAAGAATCCTTACGCATTCACTATTAGTATTTCTGATGTGAAAAAAGGGGATAAGTTTGAGGTAAGTTGTTGGAGAGATGAGGAAGAAATACGATTTGTGTTTGATGATAAACCAGACAGTAAATATTATGTAGCGACTTATTTTTCTGAGAACATACAAAAACATGGATTTGAATACATTACAAACATGTATTATTGCCTGGAAGATTTTGAATCATTAAAAGTGTATTTATACAATCCAAGTAATAAAACAGGACTAGCCAAAGATTTTAAAATTCAATACTTTAAAAGTAAATAGCTATTATCTTTTAACTCCTAATATTCCCAGCAATCCTCTCCCTAATTCGCGAGCTAAAGTCCTTCCAATCTGACGAACCATAGTATTTTTACTTAATTCTTCAAAAAAACCTTTTTCACTCTTAGTAACTTTTTCTGCCTTTCTTTTCTCTTTTTTAATTTCTTTTTGGTGCTCTTTTTTATGTGCTTTTTCGAGTTTATCCTTTAGTATTTCATGAGCACTTTCTCTGTCAATGTTTTTCTCATATTTCTCCACTAATTCAGAGTTTGAAACAACTTTTTCTATTTCCTCATCTGTTAACACATCCATTCTTGAAACGGGTGCTCTCAAAAGTGTATGAGCAAGCGGAGTGGGGATTCCTTTTTCATTAAGGCAAGTGATTAGAGCTTCCCCAATTCCCATAGAAGTTATCAGGGTTTTTGTGTCATAAAACTCTGAGTCAGGATAATTTTCAGTGGTCTTAGTAATGGCTTTTCTATCTTTTGCAGTAAAAGCTCTCAACGCATGTTGTACTTTCAATCCTAATTGACTCAATACTATATCAGGAATGTCTGTTGGGTTTTGTGTACAGAAATAAATTCCAACACCTTTTGAACGAATAAGTTTTATAATCGCTTCAATCTGAGCCATTAGAGCTTTGGTAGCTTCTCTAAAAACCAAGTGAGCCTCATCTATAAAAATCACTAATTTGGGTTCATCATCATCTCCCTCTTCAGGGAAATTTGCATATACTTCTGCTAATAAACTCAACATAAATGTAGAAAACAACTTGGGTCTGTCTTGTATATTAGTTAATCGGATTATCGATTGAATTCCTCTACCATCTTTGTCTTTTCTCAATAAATCATTTACATCAAATGATTCTTCACCAAAAAAACTTTCTGCCCCTTGTTGTTCCAGCTCAATGATTTTTCTAATAATGGTAGCAACAGAAGCTGAGGAAAACCCACCGTATTCTTTTTCGATTTCTTCTTTTCCTTCATTATTTAGATATTGAATGGTCGTTTTTAAATCTTTTAAATCCAACAAAGGGTAAGAATTATCGTCACAGTATTTAAAAACTAAAGCCAAAATTCCTCCTTGTGTGTCATTTAAGTCCAGAATTTTCGACATCAAAACTGGTCCAAACTCAGTAACAGTAGCTCTCAATTTCACTCCTTTGTCTTCAGAAATCGTCATCAATTCAGTTGGTATAGCAGTAGCATCATAAGGTAAATCACCTATAGAAATATGTCTCCATACTATATGTTCATTGGATTCTCCCTCTGCTGCTAATCCAGATAAATCTCCTTTTAAATCCATTAACAGACTCGGAATTCCCTTTAAGGATAATTGTTCAGCCATTACCTGCAAAGTTTTGGTTTTTCCTGTTCCGGTAGCACCCGCAATTAACCCATGTCTTGATATGGTTTTTAATGGAATTTTTATGTGAGTATTTGAAACACATTCTCCATCAAACATAGCCCCACCAAGAGTTATGTAATCTTTTTTAAAAGTATATCCTTCGGTTATTTTAGTTCTGAATGTTTGTGATGACATAGGTTTTGTAAGCTTTTACCAAATCTACTAAAACTAATTAACTATCATAAAATATGATAAAATTCATTTATATGAATGTCAAGAAGGTTATAAAATTAAATTCTGATAGATTACCTTTAGAAAAACAATTCTGCAATTAAATATAGAAATGAACTCAAAAAAAGACATACAGAATAGGGAAGATGTAAACCTATTAGTAAATACCTTTTATTCAGCAATCAGAAAACATGAAATATTAGGTCCAATATTTAATAAACGATTGACTTCGAATGAAATATGGGACGCTCATTTAATAAAATTGACTGATTTTTGGGAAACTAACCTTTTTGGAGTGATAAAATTCAAAGGAAACCCTATGAAAGCTCATCAAGAAACGGATAAATCTATGAAGTATTCAATTACCCAAGATCATTTTTATCAATGGTTGATGTTATGGAATTCCACTATTGACTCACTATTTGAAGGCAAAAGAGCAAATCTTGCGAAAGGAAAAGCGAGAAGAATGTCTACACATTTATATATGAATATGTGGAAACACAAGCCAAAAACTACTGAATAGTCAATTCATAATTAGCAAGTTGCTTTGCAATGTTTTTTAAGATGGCAAATTTTTCATCTTCATCATTATTAGCTGAAAAATAAGTTTTCAATACCAATTGAGCTTCCATAATAGATTCTTCTTCAAAGGGACCTTCAAGGTTGTCAATTACTGTGTAGGCTTCAAAAGCTTCCATGTAGCTTCCTTTGGTAGCAGCAGTTACAAATTTATCTATGTGTTGATGAGCATTAAACCCTGTTTGCCAAAAAGAGCTAAGTACCAATTCACGAATTTCTGAATTGTTGTGATTTTCTAAAACTTCCAATAAATAGGGGATAGAAGCGGTAGATTTTAACTCAAGAATAATACTTTTTGCCTCATCAACTAACTTAGATTCTGGGTTACTTTCAATAATATTAAATAATGATGGAATAACTTTTTCATTTCCTTTAGATCTTACTCTTTTTAGTGCAGATGTCAATATTTTGGGATCTTTGGAGGATAAATCTTGGATTAAATCATCAATTAATTTATTTTGTTTTTTCTCAGCTTCCATACTCTATATATTTATTGGGATGCAAAGATAATAGATTTTATTCATTAATATATAAACTTGCTATTGTGGACTAAAAAGTGAAAATTAATTTCTTGATTTCACTTTGGGTTATGTATCTTCGATAAAATTTAACACTATGGCGATTTATTTAGATTTTGAAAAGAAAATTGAAGAGTTAGACGAGCAATTGGCTAAACTTAAAGAAATAGAAGATAAAGGAGGAGTAGATGCTTCAATTACAATGAAGGAATTGGAGGAAAAGATTATTGAAACAAAAAAAGAAATTTATGAAGGTTTGACGCCTTGGCAAAGAGTTCAAGTTTCAAGACATCCAGAAAGACCTTATACTTTAGCTTACATTGAGGCAATTACAGACGGTAATTTCATAGAAATGCATGGAGATAGAGGAGTTAAGGATGATAAAGCAATGGTGGGAGGTTTTGGATTAGTTGATGGACAATCTGTGATGTTTATTGGTCAACAAAAAGGAATCAATACTAAACAAAGACAATACAGGAATTTTGGAATGCCAAATCCTGAAGGATATCGTAAGGCATTAAGACTAATGAAATTAGCTGAAAAATTCAACAAGCCTATTGTATGTTTGATTGATACTCCAGGAGCGTTTCCAGGATTAGAAGCTGAGGAAAGAGGTCAAGGAGAAGCAATTGCAAGAAATTTATTCGAAATGATGAATTTAACTGTTCCTGTTATCAATATTATTATTGGGGAAGGTGCATCTGGTGGTGCATTGGGAATCGGAATCGGAGATAAAGTATTGATGCTCGAAAACACTTGGTATTCGGTAATTTCTCCAGAATCTTGTTCTTCCATTCTTTGGAGAAATTGGGAACATAAAGAAGAAGCTGCTGAAGCATTAAAACTTACAGCTAAGGACATGAAAAAGAATAGGCTGATTGATGGAATTATTAAAGAACCAATTGGTGGTGCTCACTCTAATCCTGAAGCAACTTTCAAAAAAGTAAAGGCAGAAATTAAGAAACACATAAAAACACTTTCTGAATTAAAAACAGATGAGTTAATCAATCAAAGAATTGAGAAATTTACTGATATGGGAGTTGTGGCTGATTAATTTTTAAATTCTAAATTCCATAATTATGCCAAATAAAAGAGGTATTGTAATTACTGTTCCTAAAAAGTATGAGGAAATTACTCTCTTAAATATTCAAGGCATTAGAAAGATGGGTTGTCAATTGCCCATTGAATTGTGGGAAATAGGGAAAGAAATTTCTGAAAAAACTAAAAATGAATTTTCCAACATAGAAGGAATTACTTTTAAAAATGTAGAAGACTATTCTGACAATCCTCAGCACTGGAAGGGTTTTCAAGTAAAAGTATTTGCTTTTTTTTATTCCTCTTTTCAAGAGGTGTTTTTGTGTGATGCAGATGTTTTACTTCATCAAAATCCAACTACTCTCTTTGAAGATGAACACTATATTGAAACAGGAACTTATTTTTTTAGAGATTTAGAAAAGTGGCAATTCAGCAAACTTAGAAACCCATTGACTCAGTTTTACAGATTAATTATTGCTAATAAATTTGAGAGTGTTTCATTTTTTAAAAAGAGAAAAGACTGGTTAACCACATTATTACCAGAAAAAAAAGCCAATTTCCCTAAAGAATGGGATTATATCTATGACTCTGAGATTCCAAAAAAGCCCGTAAAAGAAGCATTGCAAGAATCTGGAGTAGTTGTAATGAACAGAGAAAAGCAAAAAGAATCTTTTCAATGTATTTTTAACTTAAACAACAGACATAAAGAAACTTACCAATATATTTGGGGAGATAAAGAGACTTTTTGGATTGGTTGTTTAATAGCTAATAAGGAATATTATTTTAACCCAAGTGCAGGCTACATGGCTGAAGAATCAGGCAGATTAACTCACGATTATAAGGATGAAAAATTCTTTAGTCAAAAAGGGTAATAAATCATTTTTTTTGATTTAAAATTAATTCATTAACTTTAAACGTATTAACAAAAAAAACTAACTATTATGAAATTTTTAAAAGGTTTACTGATAACACTTGTCGCTTTATTTTTAGTTTATGTATTATTAGCGGTTTTTTCTCCAAAAGAATATTCTGTTACTCGTGAATTAGAAGTTGACGCCTCTAAGGAAGCAGTATGGAGTCAAATCAACACATTTGAAAAATGGCAGGCTTGGTCGCCATGGAAAGAGAAGGACTCAACATTAACATCTACTTTTGAAGGAAGTGCAGGCACTATTGGTTCTAAAACGACTTGGATTGGAGATCCAGAATTATCTGGTACAGGAAGTATGACATTAAAAGAATCCGTACCTAATGAGAAAATTGTTTACGATCTTGAATTTCCTGAGTGGGAATCGGTATCAGAAGGATATATTGCACTTGAGGAAACTGAAAGTGGTGGTACTAAAATGACTTGGAACGATAAAGGAGCTTTACCATTTTTAATGAGACCAATGGGAATGTTTGGAATGTTTGATAAGATGATGGGGCCTGATTTTGAAAAAGGATTGGAAAATATTGGAAAAGTTGCTTCTATTGCAAAACCTGAGAAAAAGGGAATAGAAATGTCAGAAGTTGAACTTCCTGAGATTACTTACCTTGGTGTAAGGCACAAAACTACTATGGCTGAAGTAATGACTCAAGAGTTTTTTGCAACTAATTATCAAAATATTTTTACTACAGTTGGTAAAGAAAATATCCAAGTAGCAGGAAATTCTGCTTGTATTTATTACTCTTGGAATGAGGTAGATAGCACTGCAGAAGCATTTCCTTGTGTTCCGATTTCTGCTAAACCAGAAACAACTCCCGAAGGGATGGAAGCTGTTGTTATTCCTGCAGGTAATGTTGTGAAAGCAACTTACTACGGTTCTTATGAAAACGGAATGGAGGCTCACCTTAAAATTGATGAATATTGTAAAGAAAAAGGGTTGAAAACTGGACTTGTAATTGAGGAATATGTGAATGCTGCTACAGCAGAATCTGATGATGATTTAATTACAAATATTTTTTATTACATCATAGAAGATTAAAATTCTATCAAATAATAAGTTGAAATAGTAGATTTCCTAGTCTTAGGATTTAAAAAATTAGCGGTGATTTGAGTTGGGGCATGATAGTCAAACTCATACACCGCTTTTGTTTTGTAAGTATTTTTTATAAGATCTAAATAATCATCTTTTACAAATATATAATTGTTGTTATTTGCAAATTCATTAAGTTTGTTGATGTCCTTATATTCAATAGTGTTGTTACTGTATACATCAAAGGCAAGGCTAGAAGCATCATTTGAAAAAATTCTATTTGGATTTAGCTCTATACTTTTGATTGCGGCATTTGAGGGTGCATCATATTTTAAAATAGAAGGCATAAAATGAAATGCAAATACAAACATTACTGTAGAAAATGCAATGGCTGTAGTAGAAATAAGGTGTTCTTTTTTTCTTGTTGAAATTATAAAATAAACAAGCAGTCCGATAAGCAGTATTAAACCTCCCCAAATAAGAACTGAGCTTGTAGGAAAAATAAATACACAAACCGCAATAGAAAGCAGAATAAAGCAGAGGTTGATAAAATGGTGAAATATGATTAAAAACATTAGCCAAGCCCCATTATTATTGATTCTGCTAATATACCAACCAGTAATAATAAACCAAAGAGGAAAAAATACATATATATAATGAGGCAACTGAAACTGAGACATTGACATAGCGATAAATGGTAATATAATTGCTCCAAGGGTATAGAATTCGTGATTTTTTATTGATTTAATCGAATTGAAAAACTTTGAAAATAATCCAACAACTCCTAAAAATGACCAGGGCAAAAATGACCATAAAAATGTATGAGTGAAAAATAATGAAGAGGCATTGTTTTTCCACTCTTTATTATCGCCAGTTATTCTACCGAATGATTGATCCCAAAAATAAAATTTAAGCCCAGAAGTTCCTTTTCCTTGAATTCCTGATGACAAATGAAACTCTTTACTTGGTTGCAAATCAAACTGATGATAAAGCCCCCAAAGCATTGGTGATATTACAATCGCAGTAATCCCTAGTCCAATTAGCCATTGCCATTTAAATATGTTTTTCCATTCTCCTTTAATCATAAAATGAATTCCTAATGCCAATACAGGAACCATTAATCCTATTGGTCCTTTCGCAAGCATTGCCAATCCAATACCAATAAATCCAAAAACAAAATTCCAAGAATTATTTGTTTTAAGATACGCTACAAGATTCCAAATTGAAAAGACTACTATTCCTACCAAAATGGTATCTGTTCTTACGTCCTGGTTGATTAAAATAACCGAAAAGCAACTATAGAACATTAATGCCGAAAGTTTTCCAATATCACTAGAGTAAAGTAGTTTGCCAAGCCTGTAAGTTGAATATGTCCCTAATATTGTGAATAGAAAGGAGGGGAGTTTGTAGGCAAATGTATTTACACCAAACACCTTAAAAAATGTGGCTGACAACCAAAAATGGAGTGGAGGCTTATCTAAATAATCATTTCCCTTATGAAAAATCTGAAGCCAATTATTAGTTTCAATCATTTCTGCACTTATCGATGCGTAAATCGAAGCATCAATTCCGTAAATAACTATAAATAAAACTCTTACATAGAAAATGGTAAATAAAGCTATTAAACTCCAAAACAATCTATTGCTTATTGAAAAGGAATTATTATTCAGCATCAATTTTATCTTTTTTAGTTATTCCTAAACTTTCTTTAGAAATTGGTCTTTGTTCTATTTGCCAATTAAATCCCTTCAGTAATTGATCACTTTCGGTAACATCCTGTATTGGAAAAAGAGTACCATCTGGTTGATTGATAAATAATATTTCTTTGATTTTACTCTTGTCAAATCTTATTTCGATATCACTACAATCAATTTTATTTAATCCTTGCGAAGGCTTACCTTCATCTCCAGTAAAATAGATGCTTTGCCCATTTCCATTTACATACACAACTCTTATAGTGTCTTTAACAAAATTAGCTTTGATGTTTTTGCCTTTAATCTGATTAAATTGTCCCGTTGGAATAGTGTCGTTTGTTGCAGTATCAATTAGTGTTACAGCATCTATAATGAATGAGTTTTTCCTCAATTTCAGGTCTTTAATTTTATTATTTGCTAATTGGATAAAAATAGTATCTCCATTCATTTGACTATTATCCGACCAAATATATGGAGATTGATACAATTCTATAATTGAATCATTTTGCAGATAAACCATTGAATCGCATACTCCTTGTAAATCTTCTTTAAAAATTTTTACAGCTTTATAACAGAATAATTCATTGGTATTGGTAGAATCTTTTTTTATAACTTTAATTGTGTCCGCTGATAAAAATAAAGTATCTCCTTCTTCAAACCATTTGCTTACAAGCGTATTTTTTGTTACAAATGAAGTGTTGTTTTTTTCATTTCTAGTTCCAAAATCTCCTGTTACAATTATTTTATTTACCGTATCAATTAAGCTAATATTCCCAATGACTTTTCCAATTCCTTTTTTTCTATCATAATACAGTTTATCTCCTTTAATTGTATGTCCATCAGAAATTAAATAGGCATCTTCATTAAACTCAGAAATATCATTTCGAGTATCATAATATCCATTTTTGCAAAAGATTAAATTTCCATCTCCTTCAATAAAAGTTTTACCAGAAAAATATGCTATTTCAGTAATCTCATGATAGTCTAAGGTGTCGGATGTCATTGTATAATCTGGATTTGTGAGGACAACACTATCTTTAAAAGAAAGCGTTTTGAAATCAGAATAATAATAACCTCTCTTACTTGTAAGCGTATTCTGATTAGCTGTACTAACTACTTTGCCTGTTTCAAAATAGCTGGCAACATTTGTATTCATATCATACCGAAGCGATGGCGCAGTAAGGGTTAGGTCATTTTGGACTAATCTTACATTTCCCCTTACAATGGCAATTTTTGTACTGCCATCGTAATCCAAAGAATCACCATAGAGATAAAGCGAATCACCTTGATTAATAACGATATTTCCTACTGCTTTTATAAAACTTAAATCTTTTTGAATAAACCCCAAATCACTTCGCATAAAAACACTGTCTTGACTAAATTGGACATTCCCAACCAATTTCATAACAGTTACATCCCCTTCATTATCAGTCAATGAGTCTGCTCGGTGCAGTTTTATCAGTTTATTACTTGTGTCCTCAAGTAAGTTAATTTCTTGATCTATTTGGCTGTAGGATGAGAAGCTTATACAAATCAAAAAAGCAATTGTAAAAATGGATTTTACAATTGCTCTAAAATTAATATGTAAGATGTTTTTCAACGCTATAATTTACTTTTGATGAACTGTTAACGGTAAAAAAACGAGTATATTTTAGTTTCTTAACAGAGTTTGAGTTCTATTTGGCCCAACTGATACAATAGTGATAGGAATTTCAAGTTCATGTTCCAAAAACTCAATGTAATCATTCAGTTCAGAAGGAATATTATCTATAGAATCAAGTTGTGTTAAATCATCTTTCCAACCTTTTAATTCAATATATACTGGTTCAATTTCTCCATCACAAATATCATATGGGAAATAATCGTACAATTCGTCCCCGATTTTGTAGTGGGTACATACTTTTATTGGGTCAAATCCTGAAAGTACATCCGCTTTCATCATGCTCAATTCGGTAACTCCGTTAATCATGATTGCATACTTCAATGCAGGTAGATCCAACCAACCGCATTTTCTTGGCCTGCCAGTTGTCGCACCAAACTCATTACCAGCTTTTTGCATGTCTTCACCAGTTTTATCTATCAATTCTGTAGGGAAAGGTCCATTTCCTACTCTGGTTACGTATGCTTTAAAGATTCCGTTTACAGTTTCAATCTTATTTGGAGCTATTCCAAGACCCGTAGCTGTTCCTGCACTAGTTGTGTTTGATGATGTTACAAATGGGTAAGTTCCAAAATCAATGTCTAATAAAGTTCCTTGAGCACCTTCGGCAAGTATTGATAATCCTTCTTTAAGTTGACTGTTCAAGAAATGTTCGCTATCGATAATATTCAATTCTCTTAAGAACTCAATACTCTTAAACCATTCAGTTTCCATTTCTTCAAGGTCGTAATCATAGTTCTGAAAATCAAGAAGTTTACTATGCTTTTCTTTTAGTTTTGTATACTTCTCTTTAAAATTAACACTCAAAATATCTCCAACTCTCAATCCGTTTCTACCTGTCTTGTCCATGTAAGTTGGACCAATACCCTTTAATGTAGAACCAATTTTTTCCTTTCCTTTTGCTTTTTCAGAAGCTGCATCCAACAATCTGTGTGTAGGGAGTATTAAATGAGCTTTTTTAGAAATGAATAATTTATCATTCATCACTACATCCATTTTTGTAAGTGCGTCAATCTCTTTTTTAAATATAACTGGATCAATCACTACACCGTTTCCAATAACATTAAGTACGTTATCCCTAAAAATTCCTGATGGAATTGTGTGAAGTACATGTTTTATCCCATTAAACTCAAGAGTATGACCAGCATTTGGTCCTCCCTGAAAACGAGCAATAATATCATATTTTGGAGTTAATACATCTACAATTTTCCCTTTTCCTTCATCGCCCCATTGAAGGCCTAATAATACGTCTAATGCCATTAAATTAGTTGTTAATAGTTTTTATTTCAAAGTTTTGTATAGCTTCATCTAAAGTTTTAAATGAAGTAAGTATTGTGTTCAGTTTTGTAATTACAAGTAAATCCTGAACTTTTTCAGAGACTTCACAAATCACCAATTCACCTCCAGCGTTTCTTGCTTTGGTAAAGGATGAAATGATAAAATTAAGTCCTGTACTATTTATATATTCCAAGTTTTTGAGCTTAAAAATAAACCTGATTTCATTCTTTTCAATACAAGTAGCAATTTCTTGAGCTAATTCTTCGGAATCAGTTGTAGTAAGAATTTTTCCTTCTAATTCAAACAAAATTATGCCTGAATCTAATTTGCTTTTTTGATATGATAAATTCATTTAGTCATTTTTTTGAGCATATAAATACAAAGAATGGTGCAGTACTTTAAGGTTGTATTTTTCTTCTACCATTGCCTTAATATCATTAATCATTGGGTCAGAAAACTCAATAACCTCCTCGGTATCAGTTATTATAATGTGATCATGTTTTTTATATTGATACGATTTTTCGTATTGGGCTAAGTTTTTTCCAAATTGATGTTTTCTGATAAGATTACAAGCAAGGAGTAAGTCAATAGTGTTATAAATAGTTGCTTTACTTACTCGGTAATTTTTTTCCTTCATCAGAGAATATAGTTCTTCTACATCAAAATGTTCTGGATGGTCAAAAATTTCGCTAAGAATTGCAAAACGCTCAGGTGTTTTTCTGTGCCCGTTCTGTTCCAAATACTTGGTAAATATTTCTTTTACAGTTTCTTGTACGGTTTTGCAAGTCATTTTTCTTTGGTTTTTGTTTCATCAAAAATAATGAAACTAAACTTAAGTTGTAAAGTTACTAATCCTATAGTTTTCCCAAAGTATTTCTATCTTTGAATTACCACAAAATATTAACAATGTTTGATAACCCTATTGAAATCTATAAACGTATAAATCAGTTTGCTAAAGAAAACGGGATGGAATTAACTGTAAAAACTCCTGGAGAGTCACATTATGAAATGACAATATTGGATAAACACTTGAGTTCGCCCAATGTTTGCCATGGTGGATTAGTAGCGGGATTTATGGATTCTGTATTGGGTTCTGCAGCTCTTTCAATTTCTTTTCAATCTGGGGCGTTAGTTTCTACAGTTGAGTTCAAAATCAATTATTTTAAACCTGTTTATTTAGGTGAAAAACTAATTGGTAAAGGTAAAGTAGATTTTGAAGGGAAAAAGTTAATTACTTCTACGGGCGAAATTTATCGAAGAAAAGAGGGGAAGGATACCTTAATAGCGAAAGCAATAGGAACTTTTAACAAATATCCTCTTGAAAAGACCCAGTTTGCAAATCTTTTCAAAAAATAAATACCACCATTGGCAAAGTTTGCGTTAATGAGTACTTTTACGCCACTATGAGAAAAAGTATATTTTTTTTATTTCTATTTATTTCTGCTTCAGCTATTGGGCAAGAAATAGATACGAATAAATCTATTTTTTCAAATTCATCCGAATACAGAAATTATCAAGAAGTGTATTTGAGTAATATAGGTCACGCTAAGTTTCATTTAACCTCTCCTTTTCAACTTAACAATCAAGATTTTAACTCTTTATTTCCAACTAAATCTAACACTGGAACTTACACAGATGTTTTTTATGTATTAGGCTCAGGAAGAGAAAATTATGTAGACGTTGAGCATCATCAACAATTAGGAGAAAACTTTTTTGGAGAGGCCAAAATATTAAAAACAAACTCCGAAGGAATTTATGTAAATCAGCAAGCCCAATTATCAGATTTTAGAGTAAAATTGAATTATAACCCAGCCGATAGGAAATATAATTTTGGAGCAAATTTCACCAATTATAAACGATTTAACATTCTTAATGGAGGAACTGCTGACTCCTCTTTTTTTGCTTTGTTAGATTCTAATAATGGGAATTTAAAATCTACTTTTCCTACCAATTTCAATGCTTTTCCTAAGGATGTTAGTAATTTTTTGGATATGAAAGTGATGCATATTGACTTTTCACATTCTTTTAAATTAAGAAATAATAAAAATGACTCAACCTCGTATTTTCAGTTGAGTCAAAAATTGAGTTATGATAGAACGATTAAAAAAATAGGACTAAGAAATACGAGTGATTTTTTTCAGGATTATTTTTATGACTCAATTACAACTAATGATAGCTTAAAACTTGAGCAGCTATCACATCGTTTTAGTCTGGATTATGTGACTGATAATGTTATTTTATCAGCAGGAATAGGTCAGAATTACTATGAATATGCCAGTCGAGCTCCATTTGAAACACATCTGGAAAACTTATTATTTGCTCAGTTTTCATTTAATAAAAATGGACTTTTGCTAAATTCTTACGGTGAATTTATGATTTCTGAGAATGGCTATGAATCCTTTGAATTTAAAAACAACGCTCGGTATTATAACCCAAGTAGAACCATATTCCAGAGATTTGAAGCCAATGCGAATATATTTACCGATCTTCCAGAACTATATTTGAATCGTTTTCAAAGCAATCATTTTCAGTGGAATACGATTAATAAAAGAAATAGTATAACCCAATTTAATATTTCTGCAACAAACGAGATTAAGCATTATGGAGCTTCTATTCTGTTTGAGAATCAGTCGGATGCAGTTGTTTTTGATTCCAATTCAACCCCAATTCAAACTAACATTTCGATGCTTGGTTTTTCGCTTCATAAGGAGTTTTGGTTTACCAAATGGTTGTATTTAACTACGCATGTTCATGTGCAAGATATTATCTCTGGAAAAGCGATAGAAGTGCCAAATTTCTTGACATACAATAAGCTTCATTTTAGAGGAAAATTAATTAAAAAAGTATTGACCTTTGACGCAGGAATTAATGTGTTGTATTATACAAATTTTACTCCAAGAAATTACAATGCAGCTATTGATGAATTTTATATTCAAACGAATCAAGAAGTAGGAAATCATCCAATAATTGATTTATTTGCAGAGTTTTATATCAAAAAGAATTTTTCGTTCTTTACCACAATGACTCATGTAAATAGCAATGTGTTGACTTCTGTTTTAGGTAAAAATTATTTAGCCATTTCCAATTATCCAATTCAGGATAGAGCGTTTAAATTTGGATTTAAATGGAGATTATTTGATTGATTATTAGCAATCAAATCTTACTGTCATTCCTGCGAAGACAGGAATCTATTGGCGAGAATCATTTAAAACACGATGATTCCTGCTTTCACAGGAGTGACAAGCCTCTTTTACTCACAATACTTACAATACTTAGCATCCTCATTATGAACAAACGGGGCAGTAGTATCAAAAATCTCTTGAATTATGGATTGTACTAATTCCTTAAATTCTTCTCGGTCTTCAGTTTCGGGATAATTGTTGGGTGCACTCTTCAGGTTGAGAGGAAATAATCCACTTGAAATCGCTTTTGTAGAGATAATTCCAGCTGTTATTTCTTGATTTTCAATTAATTCAGGCTCTAATAGCAAATCGTAAAACAACAACTGAAAAGCTTTGTCTTTCATAGCTTTGTTACTCGTTACGTTTTCAATGTTTTTCAATCCCAAATCTGTTGAAGAAACTTTCCCCGTTTTATAATCAATTATTCGTTTGGTTTGGTTCAATTCATCAATTCTGTCTATAGTTCCTCTTAACTTAGTTTTTAGCATTTTTCCTTCAATTTCCACCTCAAAATCAACCACTTCTTTTCGTTCTAATCCTTTTATAATTAATTCATTATCTTTTACAACTTTCAATTCTTGTTTCAAAAAAGCTGTAATTGTTTTTTTTGCTCCATTGTACATCAAATAGTTTTTTCCACTATCAAAATGCGAAGAATATTCCTCTTTAAAATATTGAGTTAAATAATCATCTACTTTGCTAAGCATCAAGTTAATATCTTGCTCTATCAATACTTTGTTTTTGTAGGGTTTATAAAGTTCTTCAAGTACTTTGTGCACAATATTTCCAAAAGTATTGGCTTCAATGTCTTCTTCCACTTCTTCCTCCTCGCGTAAACCAACTACATAAGTATAATAAAAATCCAAAGGACAAGCCTTAAACTTAATCAATGCCGAAGGAGAAAATCCATATTCTGCAAGAGAATATAAGTTTTCTAATACCTTTTTATCTTTCTTGATTTCCTGATTCGTTTTTGAAGTTTTACTAATTTCAGAAGTAATTACTTTCTCAGTAATAGTAATGTTTTCAAAAGGTTTTAGTTCTTCTTTTAGTTGCTCAATGTATCGGCTTTTTTCTCTAGCCCCAAAACCACTTGTGGAGTTGTTGTATAGTAATGATACTTTTGAAGACCGTTGTAATAATCGATAGAAATGGTTAGCATAAATTGCTTCTTTTTCTTTGTAAGTTGGTAATTTATAAAGTCTTTTTAACTCATAAGGAAAAAAGCTATTTCCAGTATTTCCCTTTGGCAACACATCTTCATTTACAGAAAGCAATATAATGTTATCGAAATCTAATGCTCTCGTTTCTAGCATTCCTATTACTTGCAGTCCAGTTAGTGGTTCTCCAATAAACGATACATTTTCCGATTTAAAGAGTTGGAAAAACAAATACTTCAGTGTTTTTAAATCTTTAATGTATTCCTTTTGTGTCAGTTTGTTTTCTACTTTTCGGATTACTTTCTGTGCAGAAAATAAATATTCTAATTCCATTGAGTTAGTTGCAAAACTCATAGATTCCACAATCATAGAAATTAATGTATCAAAAGCAGTAAATGCATCTGACAATAAAGTTTCTTCGTTCCATTTTGTGAATACAAATTCAAGTCCTTTTAACTCTTCCTTTTCTTTGATAAATTTAGAAGAAATAAAGGTGATGTTTTTAGAAACTATCTCCTGTTTTATATGGTAAGAATTCACTACTTTTTTCATTAAGTAATGCTCCACAATTCCCATAAAGCTTTTGTAATGTAGGCTCGATTTATTATGCTTTACAAAACTTTCTTGAATTGAAAAAATAGAATTTAATAAACTGAAAATAGGAGAGTTACTCAAAGCATATCCCAAAGAAATATTATAAGTTTCAATAGATTCTGGGATTGAATTAATTACTGGAAGTAGTAATTTTTCATCCGCCAAAACTAAGGCTGTTTTCTTAATTTCTTCTTCGGATAAATTACTCAAAATCTCACCAGTCGCTTTTGCCATCATCACTTCAGATTGAGAAGAAAGTATGTCTATTTTTTTTTCATTTTTAGGAAAATAGGAATCAATCCATTTCAAGGATTTTCGCCCTTTTTTGGCAATTTGTTGCCTTAGAAAATGTCCAGCTTCATGGTCTGGGTTGTCAATGTAAAATTCATCTCCATCAAGCATTAACTGACCTTTTCCGCTGTTTACAAAAGTCTCAATGATTAATTCCTCCGAAGTAGAAAGTGCATTAAAACCAGCAAAATAGACTGTTTTAGGTTCGTAATCATCCAATACTTCATAAATGGACGTAGCAACCCATTTATATAATTTTCCAGAATATCCTTTTTCAAGTTCGGTTAATTTATCGTTTAATCGGTTGTAGTAAGTTGGCAATTTCTCCCAAAACACAGTAAAATTAGTTTGTAAATCACTTAATTCTTCTTCATTAAAACTCCAATTATCTATTTCTTTAATATTTCGTAAATCATTAAAAATTGTGATAGGATTAACCATATAATGATCCATTTCATTGAAGTCTGCCAATAGAGTAGGAGCCCATTTTGAAAAATAAAAAAAGCTATCTGCATTTTCTTTTTCTATCTCCACATACAATTCATAAAACAGAAATAAAAGTTCAATAGAATCAATAGAATTGAGTTTGCAATTAGCCTTTATAAAATCATCAATTGTAATAATAGTAGGAGCCCAAGAAGTTTCGGTTGCAGACTCTATGAGGTATTTTTTTATATAAACTCCACTACGCTGTGTAGGCACAACCATTGTTACTTTCCCAATATATTGATGTTCAGATTTTACAGTTTCAACAAGTTGTTTTAGGAATGGTTTCATTTAATTTTATTGGAAAAATTGTATTGAACAAACATAAGGATAATTCGAAGAAATTTATAGGTCGAATAAATATCTTAATACGCTTTTTTTAAAAAATATTAGAATTACTTTTTTTAATTTGTCATTCCTGCGAAGGCAGAAATCTTATTCATCAGGCTGATTCTCGTCAATAGATTCCTGCCTTCGCAGGAATAACAGGTGGATAGTTTTGAAAGATGAAAATATTTGTTTTCAGTTGTTATTTATTCTAAATACAAATTCATTAACTATCTTTCTAAGCAAAAAACAATAAGTATGGCTTACGATGAACATTTAGCAGATAGAATTAACCAAATTTTAGAAGAGAAAAAGATTCATTATTTATCTAAGAAAATGATGGGAGGTTTGTTGTATATGGTGGATGATAAGATGTTTCTTGGAATTCATTTTGATAAAAAGAAAAACACTGATTTACTAATGGTAAGAATTGGAGAAGAAGCATCTGAAGAAGCACTAAAACTGGAAGGTTGTCACCCAATGGATTTTACTGGCAGACCTATGAGAGGGTATGTTTTTGCTGATCCAGACGGGTATGATTTGGATGAACAATTAGAGAAATGGATAGAGTATTGCCAAGCTTTCAACCCTTTTGCCAAATCCTCTAAAAAGAAAAAATAAGTTTTTTTCAATCTGATTATTTTCTACTTGTTTATAATCTTCAATTAATGTAAATTGCATAAAGAAAACTGAAAAAATTATGACTACTATATCTAGAACATTTGATTTTGCTTATTACCAACTCGAAAAATTTCCTCAGGATGATTGTTTGGTAGATAAGCGAAATGGTAAATGGATAAAAACTTCTACCAAAGAATACATTGATAAAGCCATGGCAATGAGCCGAGGATTAATCAAATTAGGAATAAAGCCAGGTGACAAAGTAGCCTTGATTTCTAACAATCGTTCTGAGTGGAACATTAGTGATGTAGCTTTACTACAAATTGGAGCAGTTTCAGTACCAATTTATCCAACTATTACTGAGAAAGAATACACTTATATATTTAATAATGCAGAGATTAAATTATGTATAGTGTCAGATGATGAATTATTTGAAAAAGTAACTAATATTAAGTCAGCTGTTCCAACTCTTGAAGATATTTATACTTTTAATGAGGTAAAAGGAGCTAAAAATTGGACTGAAATCCTAGAAATTGGAGAAGATATTCCAAATAAGCAAGTTGAAGATTTTAGAGATTCTGTGAAAGAAGATGATTTGGCTACCTTAATTTATACTTCTGGAACTACAGGATTGCCAAAGGGAGTAATGCTTTCGCATAAAAATTTGGTGAGTAATGTAAAAGATAGTTTGGATAGAGTACCAGTTGCCAATGAAGCAAAAGCTTTGAGTTTTTTACCTGTCTGTCATGTATTTGAAAGAATGATTTTGTATTTGTACCAGTACATTGGAGTATCAGTTTATTTTGCTGAATCACTTGAAACTATAAGTGATGACATCAAAGAAGTGAAACCTAATTTATTCACCGCAGTACCTAGATTAATTGAAAAAGTATATGCTAAGATAATTGCAAAAGGAGAAGATTTAAAAGGAATAAAGCGAGCTTTGTTTTTCTGGTCAGTAAACTTAGGATTAGAATGGGATATTGACAAAGGAGGTTGGTACAATTTTAAATTAAAGATTGCTAGAAAACTGATTTTTAGCAAATGGAAAGAAGCACTAGGAGGAAATATTGAATTGATAGTTTCTGGAAGTGCTGCACTTGAATCAAGTTTAATGAGAGTGTTTTATGCAGCAGGAATGCCTATTTACGAAGGATATGGATTAACAGAGACTTCCCCTGTGGTAAGTGTTATTTCTAAGTTTAATGATGGGATAAGAATTGGAACTGTAGGAAAAGTATTAAAAACCGTAGAAGTAAAGATTGCAGAAACTGGAGAGATTTTGGTCAAAGGACCAAATGTGATGCAAGGATATTACAAAGCTCAAGAAAAAACAGATGAAGTAATTGATGCTGATGGATGGTTCCACACTGGAGATAAAGGAGAGTTTGTAGAAAAGAATTACTTGAAAATTACTGGAAGGATTAAGCAGATTTTCAAAACCTCGGGAGGGAAATATGTATCGCCAGAGCTGATGGAGAATAAATTTAAATTATCGCCATTCATTGAAACAATTATGGTAATTGGTGAAAACAAAAAACACACTGCAGCTCTTGTTATTCCTGCTTGGGAAGCCCTAGAAGATTATGCAGATCACAAAAGCATAGCTTATTCTAATCATGATGATTTAGTGAAGAACGAACAAATAATTGATAAAATTGATCGTGAAATTGCTAAATACAATGAAGATTTTGCTCAATGGGAAAAAGTGAAGAAAATCAGAATTTTATCTAAAGATTGGACCATTGATACGGGTGAATTAACACCAACATTAAAACTTAAACGAAATGTTGTGATGGAGAAATATGGGGATTTGATTAATGGGATTTATACTGATTAACTCATGAAAATATCAGTAGAACTTACCCTAACACCTTTACAAACTGATTATGAATCTCCAATCAAGGAGTTTATCAAGAAATTAAGAGCTTCTGGACTTAATGTGTTAGAGAACCCATTAAGCACTCAAGTATATGGAGATTATGACGAAGTAATGAATTTGTTGAACTCTGAGATTAAAAATTCACTTGAATTATTAGAAGCAGGAATTTTCTTACTCAAAATTGTCAAAACAGACAGAAGCGATTACAAACCGAGTTTTTAATGGTAACTTTATTGAAGACCATAAAACAAAAATCATGGACAAAAATTTAGCAGTATTGATTGATGGAGACAACATCCCATCAAAATATGTAAAAGAAATGATGGAGGAGATTGCTAAATATGGCAACCCCACAATCAAACGTATTTATGGTGATTGGACCAATCCAGGATTGACTAAATGGAAGAATGTATTGCTTGAAAATGCAATTACTCCTATTCAACAGTATGCATATACCAAAGGAAAAAATGCAACTGATTCAGCTATGATTATTGATGCGATGGATGTATTATATTCTGGTAAAGTAGATGGGTTTTGTATAGTGTCCAGTGATAGTGATTTTACTAGACTAGCAACTCGATTGAGGGAAGCAGGTAAAAATGTAATTGGAATAGGAGAGAAGAAGACTCCGGAACCTTTTGTGGTAGCTTGTGATAAGTTTATTTATATCGAAATATTAAAGTCTAATTCTAAGAATAGTGAAGATGATAAATCACAAGAAAAAATAGAAGTTGACAAAGTAACTCCAAAGGTTATCAAGTTGATAGAAACTTCTATTAACGATTTATCAGATGATGAAGGTTGGGCATTTTTGGGAGATGTAGGGAATTTAATACAAAAGAAACAACCCAATTTTGATTCAAGAAATTATGGTTTCTTAAAGTTAACTCCATTGATTAAATCCATTTCTAATTTTGAACTTCAACACAGAGATACCTCAAAAGGGAGTAGAAATATCAAGTTGAATTACGTTAGGAATAAATAGTAAACTATGAATTTTATCGATTTTATTATTGGAGCCTTAATTGTTAATTCCTTAGCTCATACACTCTTCGGAATTACTAAAACAAGATATCTAGGTTTATTTGGCTATAGTCCAAAAGGAAATATTGGGTATGGAATATTACAATTACTTATTGTAATTGTTTTGTTGTTAGTTAATTACAAGTATGAAGAAATTCTTCAAAATGGGTTTGTGCTGGGAGGATTGTTTGTGTTGCTTTTATTTTTATTCTTCGGTAAGTTTTCTTTGAAATTATTTAGCGAGAAGAGTTAGATTATTCATCAAACCAACTCACTACATAACCCTCCTGAACCGAGAATCCAAGAATAAATTCAGTCCGTTTGTTCTTCTCAATAAACTGTCCTTTAAGGGTATTAGTTTCAGAATCTATTTCTTTAAAAATAAACTGAGTTTTAAATTCAATTACTTCTTCTTGTTCGCAAATGTTGGCAAAAGCTTTGTAAGCAGTCTCTTTGGTAGACCAAAGCAAGTTACACAGCAATAGAGTATCAAACTCATGTTGATCCATCAATTGAATTTCGCTAGGGTGGAGGAACTTGGTTTTTACTCGCACAGCTTTATCCGTAATTTCTTGCAAATCTACGCCACATAATTCATCTTTTTCTTTCAGTTGAATCATCACCTTATTATCCGAATGAGTGATGGAAATCTCCTTATCAATATCCGTAAGTTGTGGATTTTTATTTACATAATGGATGTGAGCTCCTGGTATAACAGACTGTAGCAAAGCTCTTGAGGCTAATATTTCCTTCTTTCTATTATCTTTTCTAAAAGACATCACAATATTCGTTTCATCTTCCGTAAGTACTGGAATATCGAGTAATTCTTCCAAAGATTCGGTTATTTCCCAAAGGTGAATTGAAGGGTGAAAAGAAAGACTAGATTTAGGCATAAGCTAAGGGTTGATTATTTGTAAAGTATATTGTATCTTTGTGCTAAATTTTAAAACAATTATGAGCGAAGTAAAAAATAACACATTGCCTTACAAAGTTAAAGATATTTCTTTAGCTGAATGGGGAAGAAAAGAAATTAGATTGGCTGAGGCTGAAATGCCAGGATTAATGTCAATTAGAGAAGAGTTTGGTGCATCACAACCACTTAAAGGAGCAAGAATTGCAGGATGTCTTCACATGACTATCCAAACTGCAGTACTTATTGAAACTTTAACAGCGCTAGGAGCAGAAGTAACTTGGTCTTCTTGTAATATTTTTTCTACTCAAGATCAAGCTGCTGCAGCAATTGCTGAAACTGGAGTTCCAGTTTATGCTTGGAAAGGAATGAACGAAGAAGAATTTGAGTGGTGTATCGACCAAACTATCAAAGGATTTGAAGGAGGAAAACCTTTGAATATGATTTTGGATGATGGTGGAGATTTAACAAACATGGTGTTTGATAAATATCCAGAATTGACTGACGGAATCAATGGATTATCTGAAGAAACTACAACTGGAGTTCACAGATTATACGAAAGAATGAAAAACGGAACGTTGGTAATGCCGGCAATTAACGTGAATGATTCTGTAACTAAATCTAAATTTGATAACAAATATGGATGTAAAGAATCTTTAGTGGATGCAATAAGAAGAGCTACTGACACAATGATGGCAGGGAAAGTTGCTGTTGTTGCAGGGTATGGAGATGTTGGTAAAGGTTCTGCTGCTTCATTGCAAGGAGCTGGAGCAAGAGTTATCGTTACAGAAATTGACCCAATTTGTGCGCTACAAGCTGCAATGGACGGATTCGCTGTAAAGAAAATGGAAAATGCAGTTGCTGAAGCTGATATCGTAGTTACAACTACAGGAAATAAAGACATCATCAGAGGTGAGCATTTTGAAGCAATGAAAGACAAAACTATCGTTTGTAACATTGGTCACTTTGATAATGAAATTGATGTAGCTTGGTTGAACAACAGCTTTGAAAAAACTGAAGTTAAGCCACAGGTTGATATTTACGATGTAAATGGTAAAGACATTATCTTACTTGCAGAAGGAAGATTGGTAAACTTAGGATGTGCAACAGGTCACCCATCATTTGTGATGAGTAATTCATTTGCTAACCAAACTTTGGCTCAAATAGAACTTTGGACAAATATTGAAAAATATGATAAGAATGAAGTGTACATGTTGCCTAAGCATTTAGATGAAAAAGTAGCTAAATTACACCTTGCAAAAATAGGAGTAGAGCTTACTGAATTAACTAAAGATCAAGCTGATTACATTGGTGTAACTGTTGAAGGTCCATATAAGCCTGAGCACTACAGATATTAATCAATAGATTATAGTTTATAAAAAAAGCCTTGTCCAGAACAATCTGGACAAGGCTTTTTTGTTAGGATTAATTTCAATCAAGAAATTACTATTTTCTTAGTAATAACTTTATTTTCTTGAGTTATTTGGATAAAATAGACTCCTTTTGGTAATTCTCTTAAATCAAGTTCATTAATATTCGAATAGAATTCATTTAAGAAAACCTTTTTTCCGTTTATTGAATAGATTTCCAACTTAACCAAAGTATTAGATTCAGTTTCAACTTGAATAGTAAATAATCCATTAGAAGGATTTGGATAAATTTCAATATTTTGCAAAACATTATAATCCATTAAACTTGAAGAACTACAATTAATATTATGAATTGGCACATCTCTAATAACTTCTCCAATTTTCACTCCCCCTCTAAATTCTTCACATTTAATAGCAATAGTATGCATCCCAGAAAATGCAGACCTTACTGAAACAATTCCGTTTGAACTATTAACGCTACTTACACCTCCAGCCCCAAATACATTAACTGAATTGTATCCTGACTTCCAAGTTATTGTGCTAAAAGGTTTTATACTTGATGTGGGTGATGAAAAAGGTTTTATAATTGAGTATACTAAGCTATCTCCATCAGGATCTATACATGAAAAATCATGAATTCTTGTTAGTGAATTACACATGATTAAACTGTCAGGAAAATTTACGAATTTGGGATTTGAATTTCCACCTACAATGGCTGGGTCTGGAATTTGACAATAAAACATTAATTGACCTATTACATTCTGTGGGTTATAGGATCTATTTAAACTTGTTGATACCGCAAAGTAACCGGAAGGGTTATTTGCCAATGTAATTGTTCCTGACCAGTGATGAACCTTTTGGTAGGGTATTGAAGGATAAACAAAATCGATTGAAGTAACTGAATCCCGAGAAAGAAAAAGTGAAGTAACCAAAGTATTAGATGAGTTGTAAATTCTCACTTCCCTATTAGCTGGAGCTGAATCTAATCTTAACGCTCTTAAAAAAATATTGTATTGATTTTGTCCAGTTTGTTCAAACCATAATTCTCCGCCAATACCGTGATGTGAAAAACTAGTAGAACTAAAAACAGATAAGATAAATAAAATGAATAATGTTTTTTTCATAATTAACTTTTTTACGAGTTAATTATAATAAAATTTAGTTAGTTTTTTACAGTGCTTTTCACGAAACCCTATTTATTTTTCATAAGCATCATTCTTCAATAAATGATAAGCCCTATAATCCGAATAATTCCATTCAAGCCAACTTCTGTCCGGATAAGAATCTAAGAAATAGGCTATTTTGTTTTCCATTTTCTTTTTGTAAGTCGTCTTATCCATGTAATAGCTTCTTGAACTGAACGAAAAACTCTTGGCTTGTTGAGTTTCAAGTTTAGATAGTTTTTCGTGGTTTAGGTTTACGTAAGGCAAGGCTTTATTTGATAATTCGGTTAAAAAACTGAGTTCAATAAATGATTCATCGTAAGAATTGAGATTATATTTGGCAATAAAAACATCCCAATTTACAAAGCAAAGCGAAACCAAAATAAAGTAAATTGAAAAGGTATTGTTTTTTACAATATAAAAAGCTGATTTCTTCTTTTGAACTTTAATAAGTATGGTAATAATTCCGATGATTGTTGCCAATAAAAAAGCATACACACCTATTCTTTTATAAGCAAGCGAAAAATGATTGATATAAATAGTATTTCTAATGAATAGGGAAAAAATCAACAATAAATTTTGTGATAACCAAATGTATGTTAATACTTTAAGCAGTCTATTTTTAGAATAGAAATTTAGATTTCCTCTGAAAAAATACAAGGCAATACAAATAGAAGCTATCAAAGAAGAAATTAGTAAGTAAGTGCCTTGATGAACGAAGTTTTTTAAATATCCGCCATTCCATTCGTAGGAGAACCAAACTGTGCTAACATCCGAATAATTAAATACTAATAACAATATATTTAAACAAATTAATAAAAATATTCCTGATCTATATTCTGATTTCAATGCCAAGAAATTTCTTTTTCTCAAAGGAATTCTCCTTCTTTTCATTACAAGAGATAGCTGGGCTTCTTTTTGTTTTGCAACTAGATATGTTTTTTGATAAAATAGTACGATACTTAAAATTAATCCGACTATAAATGTTAGAAACAAACTAATATTTATGGAAGGAATCCAATCCCAAAAAGTTTCAATTTTCTTAAAAAATTTATCCGTAATTTCTGCAAAGTAAGTATTTGAATTATAATAAATTATAAAGAAAAATAGAATTAATAATAGCGGTATTCCTATAATTTTGAAATAGTAAAAAAATCGTATTTTTTTTGAGTTGAACAAATCATTAATAAAGGCATGAATCCCTTCGTATATAGTATAAATAAATTGAAATAGATATGACTTGATGTGAGTAAAATCTAATGAAATTAAATTACTAATTAGTAGTAAAAATGATGCAGAGTTTACCACTTTTGAGATAAGAGAATTATGAATCACAACAAAAATAAGGGTAAGAATTGTACCTGCCAGCAGACTCTTTGAAAGAAGAGAGTTGAATTTAGGTTTATACAGCCAAGATGCTAATAACAAGAGTATTGATTCAAAAATAAGTAGGTTAATTCCAATTAATTTTTGAAAAAATAACAGGGTGAAAAGCACAGAAAACAATAATACAACTGGGACTTTTTTTGAAATTGATTTCATAGTAGTTTTTTGATTTAACGCTCTTTGACTTAAAGTATTCTTTTGATACATTTTTTTAACAAAAATTATAAAACTTGTTTAATTCTTTCTATATTCAAAGGTTAGAATTTCAGTCGTTTATGAAAAAATTTAAAAATTACAGCATATCAGAAATAACAGAGCTTATTTCTAAAGAGGATATAAATGAATTTAGTAAGTTTTGTCATGATGATGTGGATGAGTCTGAGTTATTGAGTCAACTCGAAAAAGAGATAATAACTGATAAATTTGCTGAGAAAACAGTTTTAGGAATAGATATTTATCATTATAGCCAGTACAAACCACTTGAACAGTCTTTAATTCCAGTGTTGTATAATTTAATTTATGACAAAGCATGCGAAATGTGTTTGTCCGATTCTTCTTATATTTTTCAACACTATAATTCAAAAGAAACCTTCTCAAAGCTCTTTATTAATACAGGAGATGGAGGATTCCAGATATTTGATACTCCGATTCATGCAACTGCATTTGCAGTTAATTTTCAAATGATTGTGAGGTATTACAATTCATACAGGTATTTTCCGAAACTCAGAAAAATAATTGGTCCGCTGAGTTTACGATATGCAATGACACACGATAAGATTTATAAATTAGATAAAAATTACTTTGGGCCAGCAATTATTAATAATGCTAGAGTTTTAATCAAAGACTCATTAAATAGATTTTTATTAGATCAGAACACCTATAATTGGTTTTTATACCAGATTAATGGAATCGAAAATATTCAATTTGTGTCTATCGATCAACTAAAGGAGTTAGCTACATTTGCGGATTACAAAAAAGTAGATGGCGACAACCATATTTATGTAGATTCCAAAGGATTTGATTTTGAGAAGTTTATAAGCTGTGATATTCAAAAAATTGGGAATATTCTGGCTAAAAAAACCAATTTAACTATTTATAATCTACATATTCAGTACAAGGGATTTTTGGGAAATGGAAAGTATAAAACTGTTATTTCACTTGGAAATTTGAATACTTCTGGGATTAGTTAATAATTATCCCTTTTAAACAAGTAATAAATAATCCCATCACTCAGTCCAATTTTAGGAACGATAATCTCATCAATTCCACATTTTTTTAGGATAGAAAGATAAATTTTTCCTGCAGGTACAATTACATCAGCTCTGTCATACCGTAATCTATATTTTTTTGCTCTTTCTTCGGAATTCATTGAGTTCAAGTCAGTATACAATTCATCAATTACTGCGGTTTTTACAGGTTCTAAATGGCCATTTCTTGAAAGCTTAAAGTATCTATTAATGTTTCCTCCAGTACCAATTGCCTTAAAATCTTTGTCGCTATTCACCACATTTTCAAGCCATTTGTCCATTTCATCCCAATTATTCTGATCAACTTTATCTTTAAGTAATCGTACAGTTCCAATCTTAAATGATTTGGATTCTACTCGTTTTCCTTTATTGAAAATAGTGATCTCGGTACTTCCTCCGCCTACATCAATAAACAAATATGAATCTGATTTGCTGATGTTTTGAGTGTAAATAGTAGAGAAAATCAAATCAGCTTCCATTTTTCCATCAATCAAACTGATGTCAATATCAGTTTCCTCTTTAATAATTTGAGCAATTTCATTACCATTCTTTGCTTCCCTCATTGCACTTGTAGCTACCGCTCTAAAATCTTTTACCTGATAAATATCCATCAATAATTTATAAGCTTTGATGGTTTTGATAAACAGCTCTTTTTTCTCTTCAGAAATTATTCCGCTATTAAATACATCCTCTCCAAGTCGGATTGGTACACGAACCAGAGAAAGTTTTTGAACAGAAGTAATTCCTTCATTTTCAACAACTTTAGCAATTAATAATCGCATCCCATTTGACCCTATATCTATGGCAGCATATCTATCCGGAAAATTCATTGTTCTTTTTTTAAATCAATTGCAAGTTAAAAAAAACTTGAATTATCAGTCAATATTTATTAGAAATACTTCTTTATTTCCTTAAATTAGACCCTTAATTGTTATTATCTTAATAAGATTAAAAAATAGAAAAGAAAAAGAAATGGAACTACCTAGATTTTTACTTGCAGATACTACCGAATTGCCTGACGAAATGTTTGTGTTACATACCGAATATCCTCGATTCTTAATCAATTTGGTAAATGACGAGATAGAATGGTTTGATGATTTATCAAAAGACGAAGAAGAGGATGAAATGGTAAATATTGTAGCTCACTTAATTGAGGAAGCAAACAAATTTTATGAAAAAGAGCTTGAAAACTACGAAAAAGAAGACCTTTAGTAGATGCCAAATCGCAAAACCATAGAAAAACCATTGCCTCCTGTTATAGAAAACATGGAGGACTGGCCTATTTACAAAACCTACAACAACGAAGAAGAATTCTTGGAGAAGGTAAAATCCTATGTGTTAAAAAATTCTTCTTGGATGACTGTTGAGTCGGGAAAATTGAGAGAAGAGCTGAAAAATATTCTCTACCAAGAAAAAATTAGACTTACCAAAACCCCTTGGAAATCAGACGACCCCAAAGAAAAACTGTTTTGGAGTGGAATAAAAAAACAAATTCGTTCAGTAAAATCAATTGAAAATAAAGGAGATACAGCCGAGATTGATGAAAAAATATTGGATGAAATCATAGATTTTTACACCAAAGAAATGGTGGCAAATTTTAAACCTTCTTCATTCAGGTTTGCTCAAAAAGCACTACCTTATGTGTATTCACGATTAATAAATTCTTTCCCTCAAATTTTATTTAAAGTGTTTAGTTCAGTTGACAAACTCTATGATAGGATGAAAATTCAGGGAGATATTGATCATATAAGAAAACTACAAGAAATGGGGACAATTGTAGTAGTGCCAACTCATTATAGCAACTTAGACTCCCCAACTATTGGGTTAAGTTTAAATAATTTAGGTTTGCCAGCATTTACGTATGGAGCTGGAGTTAATTTATTTACAATTAAAGCTTTATCAAACTTTATGCATAATATGGGAGCTTATAAAGTAGACCGTAGAAGAAAACATAGATTATATATAGAAACGCTTAAAAGCTATTCAACGATTGCTCTAACTAAAGATGTAAATAGTTTGTTTTACCCAGGAGGTTCTCGCTCTCATTCTGGGGAGTTAGAGGAGAAATTAAAGTTAGGATTATTAGGGACAGTGATTGATGCTCAGCGAATTAACCTAAAAGATGGCAATGGTAAAAAGATTTTCATTATTCCAGCAACACTCAATTATCATTATGTGCTTGAAGCGAAAAAACTAATCGAACACCATTTAAAAGATCAAGGAAAGGAACAGTATTTAGAAGATGAGAACACCAATACCTATGGTTTACTAAAAAGAACATACAAGGTAATTACCTCAAACCCAGGCATGACTATAAGTTTTGCTCCAGCTATGGATGTTTTTGGAAATAGAGTAGATGAGGATGGAAATAGTATTTCTGCTGTTGGCAAAGAGGTAAAAGTTGCTGATTATTTTAAATTGAACGGAAAAATTGTGCGAGATGTGCAGCGAGATAGCCAATATACTCAAATATTAGGTGAAAGAATTTTACAAGAATTTAAAGAAAATACGGTTGTTTTATCTAGTAATTTGGTTGCTTTTGTAGCTTTTCAGATTATCAGAAAACGATTCAAACAATTTTCAGTATTTGAAATTTTGGGCTTACCTCAAGACGAAACAAAAATTGCAGAATTGGAATTTAAAATTGGTATCGATCATGTGCGAGATAGGTTGAAAGTTCTGGAGAGAGAGGACAAAATTTTGCTTTCAGAAGAATTAGAATTACCCACAGAAGAATTAATGATTTCTGGGATTGAAAAAGTAGGTTCTTCGCATCCAAAATACGTTCTTAAAAAGAATAAAAAAGGAGAAATTTCTACACAAAGTATGAAGTTATTGTATTACTACCATAATAAATTAAGTAGTTATGGATTAGAAGATTATGTGTAATTTATGAAAAAAGTAGGAGTAATAGGTACAGGAAACTTTGGATTAGCTTTAGCTAATCTATTAGCATTAAATTGCGAGGTGCTTATCTATGCCCGAAGAGAAGAAATTGCCAATAAAATTAATACCGAAAGGGAGCATAAAGGGCAAACTATTAATGAAAAAGTAAGGGCGACAAACAACATTGAAGAAATTGCAACAGACTGTAAATTATTGTTTCCGATAGTACCTTCTAGTAACTTTAAAGAAATGCTTGAAAAATTCAATCCATTTCTTAATCCCGAGCATATTTTAATTCATGGAACTAAAGGACTACACATTGAAAAAGACATCAATGAGGTAGAAGAATTGAATAAAACGGAAGTGCTTACTATGTCAGAATTGATTTTGCGAGAAACTTCGGTGGTGAGAGTTGGTTGCATTGCTGGACCAAATTTGGCTAAGGAATTATCCAACAAAGAAATTGCAGGAACTGTAATTGCCAGCCGCTACAACGAAGTGGTGAGAGAAGGAAAAAAAGCTCTGAATAGCAGTATTTTTAGAGTCTATGGCTCCAATCAAGTGTTGGGTGTAGAATTGGCAAGTGTGCTCAAAAACTACATAGCAATTGCAGCTGGAATGCTAGAAGGATTGGGCTATGGAGATAACTCTAAAGCTCTGCTAATTACTCGTGGAATGGCAGAAATGGTGTTTTTTGGGAAGGCATTTGGTGCAAGCGAAAAAGCTTTTATGGGATTGGCAGGAATTGGAGATTTGATGGCAACTTGCAACAGTAAATTAAGTAGAAATTTTAGAGTAGGGTATAACTTGGCAAAAGGAAAGTCCATTGATGAAATACTGGAAGATTTGAGTGAAGTAGCCGAAGGAATTAAAACAGTAAAAGTAGTGAAACTCCTTGCTGGTTATGGGTTTAACTCGCCATTGGCAGATGCTTTGCACAAAGTAATTTACGAAGATTGGGAGATAAAACAAGGATTGGATTATGTGATGAACCTTCCTGTAAGTGACGACACAGATTTTTTTAGTTCAAATTAATTACAAATGAATAAACCAAATATTTTATTGATTTATACGGGTGGAACCATTGGTATGATTGAAGATTTTGAATCAAAAACTCTTCGTCCATTTGATTTTTCGAATATCGAAGAACAAGTTCCAGAACTAAAGAAAATTGCTGTAAATATTGAAACTATTTCATTCGATAAGCCTATTGATTCCTCGGATATGAATATTGCGGGTTGGGTAAAAATCTCTAAAATCATAGAAGATAATTATTCAAAATATGATGGATTTGTAATTCTACATGGTTCGGATACCATGTCGTATACTGCATCAGCACTGAGTTTTATGCTCAAAGGATTAAAAAAACCAGTAATTCTTACAGGTTCGCAATTGCCAATTGGAACTATTCGTACTGACGGAAAAGAAAACTTAATTACTGCTATTGAAATTGCAGCTGCCAAAGAAAATGGAAAGCCAATTGTACCCGAGGTTTGTATATATTTTGAATACGATTTGTACCGAGGAAACAGAACTTCAAAAGTAAATTCTGAGGATTTTGAGGCTTTCCAATCTTACAACTACCCAAAATTGGCAGAAGCAGGAGTCAATATCAAATTTTCAAAATATGCTATTCATTATCGTGAAACTGAAAAACTAGATATATTCACAAACTTTGAAGAGAATGTAGCAATATTGAAATTGTTTCCAGGAATTACTCAACAAGCTGTTCGTGCAATGCTCTCAATATCAGGATTAAAAGGACTGATTTTAGAAACCTATGGTTCTGGAAATGCTGCAACTATAAGTTGGTTTTTGGATGAATTAAGGCAAGCAGTTAATAATGGGATAACGATACTTAATGTCACTCAATGTCAAGCAGGAAGCGTAGTGCAAGGAAAATACGACACGAGTAGTGCTTTCGAAAAAATTGGAATACTATCCGGAAGAGACATTACCACCGAGGCAGCAATTACCAAAATGATGTATGTGTTAGGTAAATATAAAGGAGAAACTATTAAAGAAAAGTTGAACGAAAGTTTAGCTGGTGAAATGTGCTAATATGAAGATACTGAGTTACATACTGTCCCCAATTTTTGCTTTAATATTTTTTCTGATTTTAGTCATTTTCCATCCGATACAGTGGTTTGCTTTTAACGTCTTTGGCTATTCTGCTCACAAGTGGGTGGTTGATATGATGAACTTGTGTTTAACTCGCTCGTTATTGATTTTGGGAGTTCCTGTAAAACGATTGAACAAACCAGAAATCCCATCGAAACGAACGATCATTTTTGTTGCCAACCACCAGAGTTTGTTTGATATTCCGCCCATTATTTGGTATTTCAGAAAACATCATGCGAAGTTTGTTTCTAAGAAAGAATTAGGGAAAGGAATCCCAAGTGTTTCCTATAATTTAAGGCACGGAGGAGCAGCATTAATCGATAGAAAAGACGGAAAATCTGCAATAGCGGAATTGGGTAAGTTTGCTAAAAGATTAAACGAGAACACCTGGTCGGCAGTCATCTTCCCTGAAGGAACAAGAAGTAGAGATGGAAAACCTAAATCTTTTTCTACCAATGGATTAAAAATGATGCTAAAGAAAAATTCAGAAGCTCTAATTGTTCCAATTTCTATCAATAACTCTTGGAAAGTATTCAAGTACGGAAAATTTCCTTTGGGATTATTTTCTCCAATTACTTTCTATACACATGAACCTATTGAAGCTAATTCAATGATATTGGAAGAGTTGTTAGCAATGACCGAAGAGAAAGTAAAGTCAAAGATTGATTGTTAAATATCTCTTTCTTTTTTTTCGGTGTCATTCCCTCGAAGGAGGGAATCTATATCACGAGAATCATTTCATTTACGAAGATTCCTGCCTTCGCAGGAATGACAGCTTAAGTTAATTTTTACTTTTTTAAAAAGTATAATAATTTAACAATAAATTTATTCATTCCCCCTTTAACATTTTTTAACTCACAACCCCTTTACTTCAGTTAATTGAAGCGTTAAATTAGTGTATCAAAAAAAATGATATACAGTTTAACAAATCAATTAATACTTTAAATATATGAAAACTATAGTAAAAACAATTTCAATTGCCTTTTTGGGCGGAGCAATAGCTTTGGGCGGCTATTCTTTATTAACACCAGACAAAGAAATAATTATCCAGCAAAAGCAAGAATCTCCTATTTTTGCTCAGCCCGTAAATGTGCCAACAAATGCTGCTGGTTCGGTGTTGGATTTTAAACATGCAGCTAATCAAAGTTTAAATAGTGTAGTGCACATCAATACCGAAACTAAACGAAGACAACTTTCTCAAGAAGAGCAATTGTTTGAATTATTCTACGGAAATGGCGGAGCTAACAGAAGCCAAAGAGGTTCTGGTTCTGGAGTCATAATATCTGAGGATGGATATATTGTTACCAATAATCATGTGGTAGAAAAAGCAGATATTATTCAGGTAGTACTAAATGATAACAGGGAATACACAGCAAAAGTAATAGGAACTGACCCTTCTACAGATATGGCGGTATTAAAAATTGAAGAAACCAATCTTTCGCCAATTGCAATCGGAAATTCTGATGAAATTCAAGTAGGAGAGTGGGTGCTTGCAGTTGGGAATCCTTTTAATTTGACTTCTACAGTTACTGCCGGAATTGTGAGTGCTAAAGGAAGAAGCATTAACATTATGCAACGAAATAGCAATGGAAAACAAATTTTTCCGATTGAGAGTTTTATCCAAACAGATGCTGCGGTTAATCCTGGGAATAGTGGTGGAGCATTAGTTAATTCAAAAGGTGAGTTAGTAGGAATTAATACCGCAATTGCTTCACAAACGGGTTCTTATTCTGGATATTCGTTTGCTGTGCCTGTGAATATTATGAAAAAAGTAACTACTGATATGATTAAGTATGGAATCGTACAAAGAGCATTTATTGGTGTAGGAATTCAAGAAATGAATCAGAATCTGGCAAACGAAATTGGCTCTAAAATTACTGAGGGAGTATTTGTTAATGGGTTATCTGAAGGTGGAGCTGCAGAGTCTGCTGGAATTAAAAAAGGAGATGTAATTACCAAAATTAATTCAACTGCCATAAAATCTGTTCCGCAATTGCAAGAGCAAGTTGGCAGGTATAATCCTGGTGACAAGGTAACTGTGGAGCTTATAAGAAATGGAAAAGAAAAAACTGCTGTAGTAACATTAAGAAACTATGAAGGAACTACTGGCTTGGTTAAAAAACCAAAAATTGAAACCTTATTATCTGCTTCTTTCTCAATTCCTAGTGAAAAAGAGCTAAAAGCTTTAAAAATTACTAAAGGTGTAAAAGTAAAAGAAGTAGGAAAAGGAAAGCTAAAAGAAATCGGTATCAATAGTGGATTCATCATTACAAAAATTGATAAACAACCCATAAGTTCGGTAAAAGAACTAAAGAAACAGTTGAAAAAAGCCGAAAGTGAAGGGGTATTAATTGAAGGATACTATCCTAATGGAATGAAGGCATATTACGGAATGGGCATGTAATCTGTGAATTTTCATACCAACAAAAAAGCCTTAAACACTAAGTATTTAAGGCTTTTTTAATTCTAAAATTACAGGAGTTATACCACTTTTACATCTACGGCATTCATCCCTTTTTTTCCTTCTTTTAATTCGAATTCAACTGAATCATCTTCTTTAATTTCATCAATTAATCCTGATACATGCACAAAGTGCTCTTCGTTTGTATCGTCTTCTACAATAAAACCAAATCCTTTAGTCTCATTGAAAAATTTTACTTTTCCTGTTTTCATTTTTATTATAATAAGTTAATGCTCAAATATAGGTTTAAAAAACGATTTTCAAGCAGTTTTGCTATTTTATTATTGTATCAGTCAGTGTTTAAGCTAATTTAATTAGCTATTAAATAAGTTAAATTGATTGGGCAACAAATGGTTTTTAAGGGCAAAATTAATCAACTCTTCGTTTGATTTAGTACCAAATCGAGAATGAATGTTTTCAATAATTGTTTCTAATTCTTCAACACCAATAGTGTGCTTTTTTGCAATTTCTGTGATACTTAGTTCTTTTTCAATATTCTCTAAAATAGTTATTTCTGTTTTTGAAATTCTACTTTTAAAATCCAAATTATGATTCATTTTAAAAAGAAAATCTTTATCAAAATTCCCTGATAAATCATATTGAACCACCTCAGTTGTTTTTAATGACTCTGCAAATTTAATTCTGCCAATAATAGAAATCAAATTACCATTATCATCTGTTTTAAATACTTTGATATTTAAAAACAATGGATAATCAAGGCCAAATACTTTAAGAATTACACTACTAGAAAGTGTATCTAAATTTTCATTGTTATTATATAAATAGAGTAATGCTCTATCGTGGTATTCATTTAAAAATTGTTTGAATACCTCTGTAACCAGAGAATTTAAGTTAAGTATATTTATTTCATTTTCCTCTAGTCCGAGAATCTCTTTAAATCCTTTTGCATAGATTAATTTGTTTTCTTTAAAACTGTATATATGAACAGCTTCATTTTTTTCTCGGTGAATTGTTTTATCAAAAAATGTAGCTTCAATTGAAGAATCGCTAGATTTTTTTTCTGACAAAAACGCCTTTGTGTAATTGCCACTGTATTTTGAAATGCTCATTTACCCCTTTTATTTGCTGTAAAATTACTCATGATTGGCATCATATGCTTTTTAATAACATTTTATTAGCTCTAAATGCATAATTAGCCCGTTAAAATTCTTTTCTAAAAATACTCCTCAATTAATGATGCTAATCATACATAATTTGGGTTCATTTAATTAAATTCGCACAAAATTGTATCAATAAAGATGAGTAATAAATATCCCACATACAAATCGCTTAATCTACCTAATGTAGCTTCAGAAATTTTAGAAAACTGGAAGCAACATTCTGTTTTTGAAGAAAGTATCTCTTCTCGAAATAAAAATAAGCCATTTATCTTTTTTGAAGGTCCACCCTCTGCAAATGGATTGCCTGGTATTCATCATGTTATGGGACGAACCATCAAAGATATTTTTTGTAGATACAAAACTCTACAAGGATTTCAAGTAAACAGAAAAGCAGGTTGGGATACTCATGGATTGCCAGTTGAATTAGGTGTTGAAAAGGCTTTGAATATTACCAAAGAAGATATTGGAACTAAAATATCGGTAGAGGATTATAACAAAGCTTGTAAAGAATCGGTGATGAAATACACTGATATCTGGAATGATTTGACAGAGAAGATGGGGTATTGGGTAGATATGGAAGATCCTTATGTTACTTATGATAACAAATACATTGAGTCAGTTTGGTGGATATTAAATAACATCTACAACAAGGATTTAATGTACAAAGGATACACGATTCAACCTTATTCGCCAGCAGCAGGAACTGGATTGAGTTCGCATGAGATTAATATGCCTGGAAGTTATCGTGATGTAAAGGACACCACAGTTGTAGCTCAATTCAGAGTAAAAGACTGTTGTATAGAAAAGGTAACCAAATTTGTAGATTCTGATAAATCTGTTCATGGAGAATTATTCTTTTTGGCTTGGACAACCACACCATGGACTTTGCCATCAAACACAGCATTGGCAGTAGGAAAAAACATTGATTATGTGATTGTTAAATCATTTAATCAATATACATTTGACCCAATTACTGTGGTTCTTGCAGAGAATTTATTAGGAAAACATTTTAAGGAAAATGAGCTTTCTATTGCAGCTTACAAAGCTGGGGATAAAAAAATTCCATTTGAAATAATTGGAAAATTAAAAGGAAGTGACCTTGAGGGAAGAAAATACGAACAGTTAATGCCATTAGCATTACCACATGAAGATGCTAACAAAGCTTTTAAAGTAATTTTAGGAGATTTTGTAACTACTGCTGATGGTACCGGGATTGTTCATATTGCTCCAACTTTTGGTCAAGATGATGCTAAGGCTGCCAAAGATGCTGGAGTTCCTCCAATGCTTGTGTTAAATAAAGATGGAAAAGCAATTCCGTTAGTTGATTTACAAGGAAGATTTTTAGAAGAATTAGGGGAGAAGTATGGCGGGAAATATGTGAAGAACGAATATTATGACAAAGGTGAAGCTCCTGAAAAATCAATAGATGTAGAGATTGCTATTGAATTGAAAGAGCAAAATAGAGCTTTTAAAGTAGAAAAATACGAACACTCGTACCCACATTGCTGGAGAACAGACAAGCCTGTGTTGTATTACCCACTTGATTCTTGGTTCATTAAATCAACTCATGCTAAAAAACGCATGCAGGAGCTTAACGAAACTATAAATTGGAAACCAGAATCTACTGGAACAGGAAGATTTGGTGAGTGGCTTAAAAACTTAAACGACTGGAATTTATCTCGTTCAAGATATTGGGGAATCCCAATTCCTATCTGGACTTCGGAAGATAAAACTGAACAAATTAGTATTGGTTCAGTTGAGGAGCTAAAAGAGGAATGTGACAAATCTGTGAAAGCTGGATTAATGGATAAAAATCCATTTGATGACTACGAAGTTGGAAACATGACCAAAGAGAATTATGATTCTTTTGATTTGCACAAGAATTTTGTGGATGCTGTTACTTTAGTTTCTCCTACTGGAAAGCCAATGAAGCGTGAAGCGGATTTAATTGATGTTTGGTTTGATTCAGGCTCAATGCCTTATGCACAGTGGCATTATCCTTTTGAAAACAAGGATGAAGTTGAGAATAAATTACGAAAAGCAGATTTTATTGCTGAAGGAGTAGACCAAACAAGAGGTTGGTTTTTTACACTTCATGCAATTGCCACAATGGTTTTTGATGATGTAGCGTATAAAAATGTTATTTCCAATGGATTAGTTCTCGATAAGAACGGGCAGAAAATGTCAAAAAGACTTGGAAATGGGGTGGATCCATTTACAACCCTCGAAAAATTTGGTCCTGATGCAACTCGTTGGTACATGATTACCAATGCACAACCTTGGGATAACTTAAAGTTTGATACCGAAGGAATTATTGAGACTCAAAGAAAGTTTTTTGGAACTCTTTACAACACCTATTCATTCTTTGCTTTGTACGCAAACATTGATAATTTCAATTATTTTGAGCCAGAAGTTGAAAACAGACCAGAGATTGATAGATGGATTTTATCAAAGCTAAATACACTTATTTTAGAGGTAAAAGAAGCGTTTGAAACTTATGAGCCTACTAAAGCAGGAAGGTTAATTCAAAACTTCACTTTAGATCAGTTAAGTAATTGGTATGTAAGATTATGTAGAAGAAGATTTTGGAAAGGAGAATATGCAGAAGATAAAATTTCTGCTTACCAAACTTTGTATACTTGCTTGGAAACTATTTCGGTATTAATGTCTCCAATTGCCCCATTTTTCTCGGATAGATTATTTTTGGATTTGAATAAAGCTAGTAATAAAAATAATGCTTCTTCGGTTCATTTGGCTCATTTTCCAGAGGCAAATTCTAACTTAATTGATGTGAATCTGGAAGAGAAAATGGAAATTGCTCAACAGGTTTCTTCCTTAGTATTAAGTTTGAGACAAACTAACAAATTGAAAGTTCGTCAACCACTCCAAAGAATAATGGTTCCTATTTTAGATGATAAATTTGAAAGCCAAATACTTGAAGTAAAAGATATTATACTAAGTGAAGTAAATGTAAAAGAGCTTGAATTACTGAAAGATACAACCGGAGTATTGGTAAAAAAAGTAAAGCCAAACTTCAAAGTAATTGGACAATCTGAGAATAAAAGATACATGAAAGACATTGGTACTTTTTGTGGGAAATTGAAAGATGAACAAATTACTGATTTAGAGAAAAATAAAGGGGCAAAATTGGAGTTAGGAGGAGAGAAAGTATTTCTTGGATTAGAGAATTTTGATATTTCTACTGATGATATTCCAGGTTGGTTAATTGCCAATAACGGAGCCATTACTGTTGCTCTTGACACTACTTTGAATCAAAACCTTATAAATGAAGGAATTGCAAGGGAATTAGTGAATAGAATCCAGAATTTGAGAAAAGAAAGTGACTTTGAAGTAACGGATAGAATAACTCTTGAAATAAGTGGAAATAAACAAGTAGAGGGGGCAATAAAACAATACGAAGAATACGTTTCTATGGAAACTTTGACCGAGAATGTGTTGTACACAAATAAATTGAACGAAAATAATGCAACCAAATTAGAATTTGATGAAGATATTTCTATATTTGTTAGCGTTGAAAAAAACTAAAATATTATGGCAGATAAAAAAGAAAAAACCAGATTTAGTGATGCAGAATTAGAGGAGTTTAGAGTTTTAATTGAGCATAAAATAAAAGAAGCAAAAATAGATTTTGAATTATTAAACAATGAGTTATCACACAAAGATAACCATGGAACTGATGATACAAGCAGATCATTTAACATGATGGAAGATGGAGCAAGTACATTTTCAAGAGAGATGACTGCTCAAAAAGCTGCAAGGCAAGAAAAATTTATCATGAGTCTAGAAAATGCTTTATTGAGGATTAAAAATAAAACTTATGGTGTTTGCAGAGTAACGGGTAAACTAATCAACAAAAAGAGATTAATGCTTGTACCACATGCTACACTTAGTATTGAAGCTAAGAACGCACAACAATAATTTTTTTTTGAAAAGAGTACTTTTAATTGCACTTCTGATTGTAATCTTGGATCAAGTAATCAAGATTTACGTTAAAACCACAATGACTATTGGTCAAGATGGACTGGATATGTGGTTAATGAAAATTCATTTTGTTGAGAACAACGGAATGGCTTTTGGGACCGAATTAAATTTTCCTTATGGCAAACTATTGCTTGGATTACTAAGAATCGCAGCCATTACAGCTATATTTATTTACATTAAGAAACTATTAACCAGAAAAGCTCCAGTTGGACTTTTGATTGCGGTAGGCTGTGTATTAGCAGGAGCAATTGGCAATGTAATTGATGGAGCATTTTACGGGATGATTTTTAGTGAGAGTAATTACTTTGATGTAGCTCAATCTTTTCCACCAGATGGAGGGTATTCAAGCTTTATGCACGGAGAAGTGGTTGATATGTTTCAATTTACTATTGCGTTTCCTGACTGGTTTCCATTTTGGGGAGGTAAGCAAGTTTTTCCATTTATATTTAATTTAGCCGATGCAGCTATTTCTATTGGTGTTATTACTATTTTAGTGGGATACAGAAAGTATTTCAAAGCACCTCCAACAATTTCTGAAGAAGTTGTTCATGAGGAAATTAGCTCAGAAGAAGAGTAAATATAATTATCAAAATCTGTTTTATGACTTTATTAAGTGCTGCTATAAAGCCTGAATATCTTTTAATCATAGGTGCTTCCTTGATTATCATAATCAGTTTTGTTTTCAATTTTATTTCCAAAAAAACCAATATACCTAGTGTATTGATGCTAATGGTGTTGGGAGTAATCATTCAATTTATGTATCCTGATATCAAGGATAATCCTTTGATTCAGAAATCATTGATAATTGTAGGGAAAGTAGGGCTAATTCTCATTGTATTGGAAGCTGCACTTGATTTAAAATTGAGTAAGGATAAGATAGGGCTTATAATCCGCTCTTTTTTAGTTGCACTTATTGCATTGGGATTAAGTTCAGTAATTATAGCTTTTTGTATTCAAGGCTTTTTAGGAGCTTCCTTTTACAAAGCATTAGTATATGCTGTTCCACTGTCAATTATGAGTAGTGCCATCATTATACCAAGTGTTACTTCATTACCTGACGAGAAAAAAGAGTTTATGATATACGAAAGTACATTTTCAGATATTTTAGGAATTATTTTCTTTCAATTTCTAACAGCACCTAATGATTTTGAAACTACACAAGATGTAATAATTGGAGTTGGGAGCAATATAGCAATCACCATTTTAGTAGCTATTTTGTTTAGTTATTTGGCTGTTTGGGTGTTTAATAAATTGACTAGCCATGTTAAACTTTTCCTTATTATTTCTGTGCTAACATTGATGTACGGAATAGGGTCAGTATACCATTTATCCTCATTAATTATCATTTTATTTTTCGGGATTATATTAAATAATGTAGATGTGTTTTTTAGAGGACCTTTAAAAAAGCTTATTGATAAAGAAAAATTGAAGCCTGTATTTCATGAGTTCCATATAGTAACTTTAGAATCTGCTTTCTTTCTAAGAACTTTTTTCTTCGTGATGTTTGGAGTTACAATCTCTTTAATCAGTTTGTTGGATATCAGGGTTGCAATACAAAGTATTGTATTTGTTGGAGTGTTATACATAGTAAGGCTTGTAGTAATGAAACTTATTATGTGGAATAAGGAAATTACTCCACAATTATGGATAGCTCCTAGAGGATTAATTACTGTATTATTATTTTATACTATTCCTTTTAAATATTATATACCAGAGTTTTATCAAGGAGTGTTGTTGTTTGTAATACTAATCACAAGTTTGATAATGACCTTTGCTTTAATTAAAGCTCGAGGTAAAAAAATCACCGATGTGATGATTAAAGACTTAAATCTTAATTATATAGAAGACGGAATGGAAGAGGAGATGGAACAAGAAATTAAAGAGTACCATGAATCTGAATTGGGTATTGATTCTGTTGAGGAAGAAATTGATTTGGATAAACCCGAAGATATTATTGGCAAAATGGAGGAAGAATAATTACTTATTCACTCTCTTTCTCTCTTCCTTTTTTACAATAAAAACACCAATCAATATAAGTACAGCAAAACTAATTCCCCAAGTAATAGTTTCTTCAAAAACTAAACCCCAAAGTATTGCAACTACTGGAATTAAATAGGTTACGGATGAAGCAAAAATTGAAGTTGTCATTTTGATAAGCTGATTAAAAATAACAAGTGCAAATGTGGTTCCTACTACTGCCAATATAGTTGTAAATAAAAATGCATGAGTATAAATTGGATTTTCTATTTTTTGAATAACATCAGTATATCCAAATAAATAAACTGAACAAAATGGCAACATAAAAGCTAAAGAAATACCCGTAATTGTTAACGAGGACACATGTTCTAATTTATTTTTAATAATATTGAGGCTAAATGCATAGCATACGGTTGCAATAATTACCAAAAAAGAAGGAAAAAACTGAATAGACTCTATATTTTCTGAATTAAAAATAATAAGCAAAATAGTTCCTAACAACCCTATAAGAACACCGCCAATAGCTTTAGGAGATATTTTATGTCCAAAAATATAGGTAGCAACTAACACAGAAAATATGGGTACTAAAGAGTTGAGAATACCCGTTGATGAGCTTGAAAGTGTTTGCTGTGCATTTGTGAATAAAAATGCGGGGAATAAATTCCCTAATAATCCTACTAACAATAAGAAAATCCAATCTTTGCTAAAGGCAACTTTTATTTCTTTGAAAAAGGTAAAAAGCAACACAATTCCAGAAATAAAAATACGCAGAGAGGCCACTTCATTGGCGGTGAGTAGTTCTTTTTCTTGCTCATCAAACATTGATTTTTTCATCAAGATAAATGAACTTCCCCAAATCAAAGCAAGTACAATAAGTAGAATCCAACTTTTAGTTTTAGAATTCATTAAAGTTTGGGTGTTGATATAATTATCGGATACGATCCATTGATTTTATAAGGTCTTCGTCTTTTTTTATTGCTCTGTAAGCCATTATAATAGCTACTAATGCAATCAAAGGGAGAAACAATCCAACTTCAAAACTAATATCTTCTGGAACTAAATTTAGTTTTGATTTGATACGACTAAAACCGGCTAACATTAAAGCAATAAGAAATAATATTATAACGAAATTGAGTTTATTAATAAATTGTTGCCTTTTCCTATTCTTAAAGTTGAAAATTGCAAGAGCAGTTAAAATTATCGATAAATAGATGCAAATAGTTTCAGCGTATATAGCAGTACTTGAATCTTTACCAAAAAGAAAAGGAATAGAGTTAAAAGTATATTCTTCATCGAAATGAAGATATGACCCATAAGGAAAAAATAGGCAGCAAGCTACCGAAATTAAAGCAATTGCTAAATAAATTGTCTGTATTCTTTGAATCATAATATCTTTTTTTTGCTAAAGTATAAAAAATAGTCGTATAATTGTGATGTAGAAATAACAAGAGTTCATTTCTAATCTTGACATCATTCAATAAAAAATCTTTTTATTAATTATTCAAAACTGGCAAAATCGCCAAGTTATTACAATGCTAATAACATCAATCATTTAACATAGTATATGTACGATCTTAATCAACTAGAAGGTAAAAAGTTACCTGAGCTTAAAGAAATAGCCAAAGAACTTAACATTAAAAAATTGAATCTAAAAAAGCAAGATTTAGTTTACAAAATCTTAGACGAGCAGGCGTTAAAACCTAGCTCTAAACCAAAAGCTGAAGTTGAAAAACCAGCTGAGCCAAAAAAAGAATCTACTCCAAAACCAGAAAGAAAGCCAAGAGCTGAAAAATCTGACAAGAAAGAGGCTGATGCTAAAAAAGAAGAATCTAACACTATAGATTCAGAAAAAAAAGAAGATAAAGAAAAGAGAAAACCCCATTCTAAGGCTTCAAAACCTGGTTGGAAAGGGGATGATTATGTTCCTACAAAAGCAGAATTGAACAATCCTAACAATCCTTATTATAAAGGAAATAATAAGAATAGTGATCGTGAAAACGGAAGTAAGAATAATAAAAACTCAGAAAATAGAAATTCTGAGAATAAAAATAATAATAGAAATAATAACCGAAATAAACCAAAGAAAAATCCTGCGGAATTACATGGATATAATTTTGATGGATTGATTAAAACTGAGGGTGTACTTGAGTTGATGAATGATGGATACGGTTTTTTACGTTCGTCAGACTACAATTATTTAAGTTCACCAGATGATGTATATGTTTCTGTTCAACAAGTAAAATTATTTGGGTTAAAAACAGGAGATACTGTTTTTGGAGATATTCGTCCGCCAAGAGAAGGAGAAAAATATTTCCCATTATTAAGTATTGATAAAGTGAATGGGAGGGAACCTTCTTTTATTAGAGACAGAATTCCTTTTGAACATTTAACACCTTTATTTCCAGACGAAAAATTGCATATTACTGGGCATAAAAAAGAAACAATGTCTACGAGAATTATGGATTTATTCTCACCAATTGGGAAAGGACAAAGAGGAATGATTGTAGCTCAACCAAAAACTGGTAAAACAGTATTGCTGAAAGATATTGCAAATGCAATTGCTGAAAATCATCCTGAGGTTTATTTGATTATTTTATTAATTGACGAAAGACCTGAGGAAGTTACTGATATGGCAAGAAATGTAAATGCAGAGGTAGTTTCTTCTACCTTTGACGAACCAGCTGAAAGACATGTGAAAGTAGCTAACATTGTGCTTGAAAAAGCAAAAAGAATGGTAGAATGTGGTCACGATGTGTGTATTTTATTAGACTCAATCACAAGATTGGCAAGAGCTTACAACACAGTTTCTCCTTCATCAGGAAAAGTACTTTCTGGAGGTGTAGATGCAAATGCACTTCACAAACCAAAGAGATTTTTTGGAGCTGCTCGTAAGATTGAAAATGGTGGTTCATTATCAATAATCGCAACAGCACTTACTGATACGGGATCAAAAATGGATGAAGTAATTTTCGAAGAATTCAAAGGAACAGGTAACATGGAGTTACAATTGGACAGAAAAATTGCTAACCGTAGAATTTATCCAGCCATTGACATCACTGCTTCTGGAACACGAAGAGAAGATTTATTAATGAGTAAAGAAGCACTGCAAAGAATGTGGATTATGCGTAAATACCTTGCAGATATGAATCCAATTGAAGCCATAGAATTCATGAAAGATAGAATGAAGAACACCAAAACAAATGAGGAGTTCTTACAATCTATGAATGGATAGATAAAAAGAATGGAAAAGAAAAAAGTTTCTATACCCTTAAGCTTTGCTATTATTTGGATGGTAGCAATTATGGTGATGTTAACTCTCAAGGTTTCTCATCATTTTAAAATAGGAATATTTTTAAACATCTTTTTTATAATGGCTGTAGTTGCTGTATCTATGTTTTTCCAGATAAAGAACGAGAAAAAACTATATCCATTTGCAAGTAATTTCAAAAATAGTCTCAAGAAATCAGGGACTTACATGATCCTGATTACAATTTTTTTGTTTTGTTATTTTAAGTTTATTAACCCAAGTTTTTTAGGTGATTTAAAAGAATCAAGGCTTAAAATGGAGCTGGCAAAAGATTGGAACCAAGTAAAAGCTAGTAGTCCGGTTTTTGAAGAAATGACAAGAGAAGAATTTGTTGAAAAAGCTACATCCAGTAATGAATTGCTGAGTTCAATATCCCTTAATCTTAGTTTTTACTTTTTAGGAATGTTCTTCATGTCTTTATTTTTCTCAATCTTAATTCCAATTTTTTATAAAAAAATTGTGTTGAGGATGTAATTCTACAATCAGAAACTATCTCCATTAATAAGATGTTATCAACTGACAATAAAATATTTGTGTAATAAAAAAGCCATCCTATATAATTGTAGGATGGCTTTTCTTTAATCTAATCTTTAAACTCTTTACTCTTTGAGTATTTTTTTAAATACTATTCCTTTATTAGTTTGAATTTTAGCAAAATATATACCTTTTGGTAATTTTGTTAAATCTAAATTAACAGACTTTGAAGATGTTGAAACTACTTTTCCAGTTACATCAATAATAATTATAGAACGAATTAATAAATCAGTAGATAAAGTCATCATCCCATTGGTTGGATTTGGAAATAATTTAATCTCTTTATTAATTTCTTCATTTAATGAAGTTGTTGATATGGTAACCGCAAAACAATCTGAGGTATCTACACAATTTCCTTTTGTAACAATTACTGCATAATTTCCTGTAACTGTTGGAGTATAGTTCCAATTCGTAGCACCAGAAATTAACGCAGTTCCATTATTACAATCTATCCATTGATGAGATGCCCATCTATCGTATGAACTTAATTTATTTCCAGTTTTATAAACAGAATCATCAACTGTTACAAAAGTAAGATCATATTTAACCATACTATCACACATCACGGAATTTGTAAGTGTATCATAATAAATCCCAGTAGATGTAAATACCTTCCCTGTTGAAGTGGTGTAAGCATTGCATACTGAATCTTTAAAAATACTTTTGTTTAATCCAGGTGATAAGTTAGGCCCAGCAACCCAATTTCTAGTAGTACCAGTTAAAAGAAAACCAGTTAATGTTCCATCTTGGTTTCCAGCATAGTTAATAGCTATTGTTTTTCCTGTATTATTGGCGTTTGCAACTCCTTCATTGAGTTTATAATAAGCAACTAATCCTGAGGGTAGTGTACAATATTCAGTATTTCGTTCTCCACCAATTTGTGCTAATGTTCTAGAATAATTAAAGAATCGAACCTCGTCAATTTCTCCTCTAAAATTATTTACTCCATCAATCCTTCTTCCAATTCTAAGTTTTGTTGTAGATCCTGTGTTTGTAGTTACTGTCAAATTTCCTGTTGCATCTAAAACACTATCTACATACAAACTATATTTATTAGTTGCACTTGGATTGTATACCACTGCTACATGATGCCAATTACCATCATTAACAGCTATATTTCCGCTTAATCCATTTCCTCCTACTTCAATTCTAATAGCATTACTCCACAATACACAAAAAGTAAATCTACCACCTGTTGTAAACGAGCCATAATCAGCTATAACCCCTTGTTTTCCTCCAGCAGTTGGATTATAATTTGAGGTAGTTTTTATCCAAGCTTCAATAGTTCTGGCTTGAGTTCCTCCAGATATTCCAGGGTATGTTGTCTGCACATATGTGCTTAAACTATCAAAATGTAGAGCTGTGTTTTGTGAAAAAGCTCCAAAGCAAAGAAAACTTCCCGCTACAAATAAAGTGTTTTTTATTCTTAACATAATTGTTTTTATTTTAGTGCTTTATAAACTTAATAGTCCTTTTTTCATTATCTGATATTATTTCTAAGTAATACAAACCTGTTGTTAATTTCGAAATATCAATAGTGGCAGAGTTTGATAGGGTATTAACTATTTTCCCTTCAATACTGTATATTTTTAAAGACGCATCCTTTGGAAGGTTTTGAATAGTAATATAAGATTCAGCAGGGTTTGGAAATAGAGAAATAAAATCCAATATATTTTCTGATATACTTGCTGGGTTAAAATTGATACAATCCGAAGTATCTATACAGCTACCTCTTTTTACAATCACTGCATAGTTTCCAACTTGAGTCGCAGTATACCAATTATTTGTTGCACCAATTATGGGCTTATAATTACTATCACACCTTACCCACTGATGATCTGCCCAAGTATCCCATGATGTCATTCGTGCACCAACTCTATACACAGAGTCATCAACAGAAGCTGATATTGTAATTGTGTATCTATCAACTGTGTCGCATCCTCCAACAGAAAGTGTATCGTAATAAGTCCCTGAAGCATTCACTATACTGCCATTTGGCATTGAATAAGTAACACAAGAAGAATCTACGTATGAATTAGAAATATGAGCTGACGAGAAAGTGATAGAATAACTAACTATACTGTCACATCCTCCTGAGGTCATCAATGTATCGTAGTATATTCCTGAAGTAGAAACAACATTTCCATTTGGCATTGTGTATGAACCGCAGGTATTTACTGAAACCGAACCTGTTCCTATTCCAGCAGTTAATGAAGCCCCTGTAGCCCAGTTGGAGGTTAAACCTGTTAAATTAAAGTTCTTTAATATACCCGTATTTGAGTTTCCTGATAAGTCAGTCAAAGTAGTGTCCGAAATATTCGTTCCTCCTGCAATTCCTTGATTAAAAGTGTAATAAGCTTTTAATGACGATGGAATTACACACAATTCTTTATTCATGTTAGCTATTATTTGTGCTCCTGTTCTAGTAACATTCCATATTCTTACTTCGTCAATTTTACCAGGAAAATTTCGGCTTCCTGCATAAATAGGAGCGAACCCAATACCCAAATTACTTGTAGAATTAACAATAGAAATAGTCTTCGCTAATGAGTCAACTATTACCCCGTTTAAGTAAATTCTCATCCAAGTGCCATCATAGGTTCCAGCTACATGTTGCCATGTATTAAGTGTCAGAATATTAGTGGCAGATGTTAACTCATTCCAAGGACCAGGACCACTCCCTATGTTAAAATTCAGTTTTCCTCCTGCACCGCATCTCAACATATATCCTCCTCCAGAAAGAGATTCTCTATTCATTATATTTGCTTGCCAAAATTGTGTTTTCCAAGAAGTAGGATAAATCCATGCTTCTAAAGTCAAAGCAGTTCCAGTAATTTGGACAGAGGTATTATTTCCACAATCTACTTGGTCATTAGTACCATCAAAACTTATTGAGTTTTGAGAATAAAAATTAAAGGATGTTAAAATTAAAAAGAGGGTTGAGGTAAATAATTTTGTTTTCATTAAAAAAAGTTTTTTTAAATATACTCATTAAAAGCCGAGAGATTATCTACTTGCTTCAATAAATTGAATTATTAAATTACTGTATTTTGATGGTTCATGAGTCATAGGTGAGTGCCCTGATTTATCGAAAACCGCTATGGTTTTGTTAGCTGAGTTAGCTAAACTGTATAAATCATTTCCAAGTTGTGGAGCAACTACAAAGTCATATTTTCCAGTAATTACAAGAAGAGGAAGATTAATTTTATCCAAATCATCTGTGTATGAAGTAGATTTTATTTCTCCGCTTAATAGCAGGTTGGTTAGAGTTCCGTTTATATTGCTACTCACAGGATTAATTGGACTAAAAATTCCAGCACCAGAGTTTCCTCCTTGTGTTCTCGCATTCAAAACTCCATCTTCGATTAGCCATTCTTCAACTTCAAATCCCTTTTGATTTATCTCAAGAGATTGTGCATCAGTAATATTATTGGTGTCAATTCCGTTTGCCCAAGTTTTTATCTCTTGCCATTTGTCTATATTATTCCTCAAAGCAATTTGTTCAGCAGCTACTTTTCTAAACAATTTCACCGATTCAATATTGTTTTTTGGCATATCATGTGCTCCATTGCTCGAAATCCATCCATCTACATACCCAATTTGATTTGACAGCATATATTCGGCTGTAACTGTTCCTCCCCAGGAGTGTCCATAAGCAAATACTTTGGTGTCATCTCCAAATTTATGTTTTAGTGTCCTAACAACAGCATCCATATCTTGTGCTACAAGTTTTACACTAATATTATCATATTTACCATGGCTCATACCCTGTCCTCTTTGATCCCAATATGCCATTGCATAGTTTTTTTCAAGAGGAACAGTCCAAGTACCAGTTCTATATTCCAATCCGTTACCTCCAGGACCTCCATGAACAACCAAAACTATTACTTTAGAATTTGCATTACCTCTAAGATACACAGGCATATCTGCCCCTCTGTGTCTAACATATATAGTTTCATCTATGTTAGATAAATCTTGCTCTTTTTTACATCCAAAAATTAATAACGTAACTAGGATTATAATGTAACTATATCTTTTATTCATAATTTATTTAATTTTTGGGTCTTGGCTTATTCCTCTATTCAAATCCATTCTAAAACCAAGTTCAAAACTTGTATCGTTTCCTATCAAAGAATTAAAATTTGTATAAATGTGATACGTATTTCTAATATAAATATCAGTGGAGTATGATTTTATGAACTGAAGTCTTTTTCCAAAAGAAGCTGACAATGAAGGGGAGAAGTAGCTTCTTCTGGCGTTTTTAATTGTTTCAATCTTAGAGGGTGTTACTCTGTATGTAGTTCCAGAATTAAACCTTGTGTAATGCCCTAGTCCTGCAGAAACATCTATAATATACAGTCTTTTCGTATATCTTCTCCAAATTAAATCTACTGAGAGTAATAACCCTTTATGAGAATCTCTATGAGAATAAAAAGAAACACTTGGCAGAAGCAATAAATTCTTTCTGATGGTTTTTGTTCTTCGCTTATTTTCTTTGGTTTTTTCTTTAAACAAAAGAGAATATTCAAATCCTGCTTTAACCCCAGGATGAATTCCTAAACTCCCAAAATAAGAGAACACTAAAGGAGTTTTTTCAGGGATAGTGAATTCACGATTAAATACTTTTTTTTGAGAAAACCCCAAAAATGAGGATGTTATTAATGCAAGGGTGATTATTTGTTTCATATATGATTACTTATCAGTACACAAAGTTAATCCTATTATTCAATTTTAAATTTTTTCTTGTAGTATTTATTCCACCGTATAATAAATGGAACTAAAATAATTGTAGGCAACAACCAGAATATGAAATCCCAATCCCCGAGTTTCACAATTTTATATATATTGTTAACCAATGCAGCAGTAACAGTAGCAATAAAGGAAGCCATCATCATATTTAGGTGATGAAACCACCACCACATTTTTCCATATTCAGATTTTTTGAAGTGCTTAATATCTTTGTAGGCATTGGAAGCTAACAACATACCGAATACAATACAAAGTATCACTAATCCAATATTTGAGTACTTAAAGTAAGTAAAAACTCCAAATCCGGCTAGTCCTAAACCTGACATAAGCCCTGCGTAAGCAACAAATTTATCATACCATTTTACGTCATTTGGCTTCTTTCTTTTTAAGGATCTATATCCCGTAAAACTAGTGAAGAAACTCAATACAGCAATTCCAAACAGAAAAATATTGAATTTGAAAAATAGGATAGCTAAAAGAGAAGTAATAAAAATGATTACCATACACCAAAAATAAAGTATACCTGATTTTTTATGAAGTTTGTTTCCTTTTGGGGTGGCAACTATTGCAATGATTCCTGCAAAAAGACTCAATATTCCTGCAATTACATGAATTAATAAAATGTAATAGTGAATTGAATTAACGTAGTTTCCAGTCATGAAAAATAAGAGTTTGTGTTTCTACCCTCAATATACTACTTTTGATTTTATTTCAAATTAGTAATTGCAAATACATTCCCATGAAAAAAATCTTATTATTTTTTCTTTTACTGTCAATTAGCTTCACAGGAATATCTCAGTTTTATACAGCTTCTCAAATCACAACCATAAATAGCACCAATGGAGCGTTTGAGGGAGATTTATATTTAGATACTTTAAACAAAGTATATTTTATTGGGCTTTCCAATGGAAAGCTCTCAGAAATAGGAATGGACTCATCAAGAGTTTCAACTATTTTTTATGATTTATTAGACACTATTAACGGATCAGTTTTTCCTGTTTTTGCTGAAGAATCTGGAGGTCTAAATTTAGGTTCTTTTGAATGGGCTTATGGAAATGGTGATGATTCCCAAGCTGATTTTGGTATAGTACTTCCTATGAGTTGCCAATTATTTGCTATTGGTTTAAATGTTAGAACAGGTTCTGGAACAGTTGAAGTTTATAAGAATGGAATTGCAACTGGGTTAAATTCGGGTTCAGCTTCTCCAGTATCATTAAATAATAGTTTTACTGCTTTGAGTTTTAATGCAGGAGATATAATAAATTTCAGAACAATTGCAGCAAGTGGAGCAAGCGAGGGAGGTAAAGTTGTAGCATGGTTTAGAGTTCCCAGCACTAAAGTTCCTTTTGAAAAATTATATGGAGGTGGAATTCCATCCAATACAATTGGAAATGATGGAGATGAATATATGAATACCTCAAATGGAGATTTATATTCTAAGGAAAATGGAGCTTGGGTTTTTAAGACTAACCTAAGAGGAATTACTGGAGCATCTTCATTAAGATCTTATGTCCAAATAACGAATACCTTATCAACTAACATTAACTCGGGAACTAGTACTTTTGATTGGTTAGATACTGTTCCCCTTAATGCTATTTCTAATGATTTACCCAATTTTATTTTAGATACAAATGGAATAACAATAAATAAAACAGCTACTTATAAGGTAACAGTTTATCAATACCAAATCTCTGTAGTTCAGCGATCTAATGCAAGTATTAGAATTACTAAAAACGGAACAATACAAGATGGATTTGGAGCAAATGCTTACATAAGGCGTTTTAGTGGTCATGATGAATCCACAGCAAGTTTTTCAAAAATTATTAGTATTACTGCGGGAGATAAAATTGGATTAGTTAATGTTCAACAAGCATTAGCTGGCTCAGTTACTTGTCCTTCAAATACGTTGGTATTTATGATTGAAGAGATGTAATTTTTCAAGTTTTAAATACTGTAATATTAAAGTCACAAGTAATCCTAATTTCATTACAATTCTCAATTTTAGCTTGAGCATCTTTGCTTGTATTCCAATAATAAGGGGTCATTTTCAGCAAATTCTGTAGCATACTAGAATCCTTAATTTCTATCTCAAAAGTTTTTCTGTGAGTAGAAACATGAGAAAAGGGTTCTCCCGTTTTTTTAATAATATTGTACTCATGCTGACGGAAAGAATCATAAATTAATTCGGCAAGTTGCTTCATGTGGTTTTCTCCAGGACTTACTATGATTAAATACCCATTCTCATTCAAAACTCTTCCGAATTCCTTGCTGTCGTTAGGGGAGAAGACTGAGAGAATTAACTCTATGCTATCCGTTTTTACTGGTAAACTGTAAATAGAACTCACAAAATAAAAATTGTTCTTGTACTTTCTTGCAGCTTGTCTCACAGCATCTTTAGAAATATCTGTGCCGATAATCTGAGATGTTAATCCTTTTAAATTGCTCAATGCATTCTCAGAATAATAGCCTTCGCCACAACCAGAATCTAAGATGTTAATCTCCTCAGATTCAAAATTCAATTCGGTTTCAATTACCAATTTAATTTCCTCCATTAAAGGGTTGTAAAACCCTGCTTCTAAAAACTCTCTTCGAGCTTTTACCATCATGTCATTATCGCCAGGTGATTTAGATTTCTTTTTGTTTACAGGCAATAAATTGAGGTATCCTTGTTTTGATAAATCAAAATTATGGTTCTTTTCACAAACATAACTGCGTTCGCCATTAAAACGCAAAGTATTTTGACAGTAAGGGCATTGAATAGGAAACATTTAAGAAATAATCAATTCTTTACAAACTTAATATTAAAAGTAGCTTCATTAGTTTTAATCCGAATAAAATAAACTCCTGCATCTAACTGCTCAATATTTACAACATTGCTTTCAATGTTTACTTTATTATAAACCATTTTCCCAGAAATATCAAGAATAGAAATTCCAGAAATAGTTTTGTTTTCAATGTTATTGATTTTAATAACAGAATTTGCAGGATTTGGATAGACCTCAAAATAATTTATTAATGTATTTTCTGATAAACTAGCAGGATTAAAGTTTACACACTCAGAGGTGTCTACGCAACTTCCTCGTGTTACAATTACTGCGTAATTTCCAGGTGTACTTACCATTATGAAATTATTAGTTTCTCCGGGAATTGCCCAGTTGCTACTGTCACATCTTATCCATTGATGAGTTGCCCAAGTATCCCAAGAAGTAATTCTATTACCAACTCTATAAACCGAATCATCTACAGCACCAGAAATTTTAATAATATATTCAATTGTGGTGTCACATGAAGTAGTTGTTGGAAGAGTATCATAATATGTTCCCGAAGCAGTTATAACTGTTCCAAAAGGGGTTGTGTATGTAACACATCCAGAATCAGTCACAGTGCTTTTAATAATTGCAGGAGTAAAAGTAACTACATAACTTGCTAAAGTATCACAAGTTGCACTGCTTCCTACTGTATCAAAATAAGTTCCGGCAGAAGTTACAACAGTTCCGTTTGGCATTGTGTAAGAGCCACATGCTGTTACTGGGAATGTACTGGCAATTGTAGCTGGGGAAATATTTTTTCCTAATACCCAGTTTGAAGAAGTCCCTGTTAAAGCAAAACCAGTTAAAGTTCCATTATTTACTCCAGCATCATCAGTAGCTGAAGTTACAGTTGTGTTTGTTCCACCAGCAGTTCCATGGTTAAGTTTGTAATAAGCTTTCAGCCCAGTTGGAGCAGAACAAAATTCATTGTTCATAGTTGAAGCAATTTGTGTTTGTGTTCTGGCTACATTCCAAACTCTTACTTCGTCAATCGTGCCTTTAAAAGGAATGCTTCCCCCAGTAACTCTATTTCCAATTCTTAAATTTGTTCCTGTTGTTGGAGTATTAACATTAGATATGCTAGCAGTTCCAACTTGAACACCATTAATATACAAATATCCAGTACCACTATTCAGTACAAAAGCAACATGTGTCCAAACTCCTACAGGAATAGTAGTGGTTCCAGAACTAAAATTTGCTCCTCCCGAAATAAACGATAGATTTCCAGATCCACCTACATTAAAAGTATTTCGTGAGTAAATAACATTAGCTCCATAGTCAAGAATACACATGTTAGATGAAGAAGCGCTTCTTTTTATCCAAGCTTCAAATGTTCTGTCAGCTCCTCCAGTAACGCCACTGTAAGTAGTTTGTACCACATCATTAGTTCCGTCAAAGTCTAATGCGTTTTGAGAGATAGAGAGTTGAACAATTAATAATGAAGTAACTAGGAGTAGTGATTTTTTCATTTGTTGAATATTTAAAGTGATTCTTAAAAATACAACAAATGAATGGATTTTAAAGTTTAGATACTAAAATTTATAATAAGTAACTCTTAATATATCCAACTCTCTCAATTCATTCTCTATTGAATCTAATATTGACATTGGAACACTTTTATGAAATTTAATATAAACTTTGTCAGTCGTTCCTCCACAAGTGGTATGAAGAGCATCATAAATCTGATTAACAGTGATTATTTCTCCATCTATTGATAATATTTGGTTTTCGTCAACTATTATTTCTGAAATATAATCATCTAATTCATCAGATTTTGGAAATTCTGGTTGATTAAATTCTTCTGTCATACAAGATACTAAAAGCATGAAAGATATGACTTTTAAGAAATTCATATAATAACTTACATATTCCTCCTATACTGCCCACCAACCTCAAACAAAGAATTGGTAATTTGCCCAAGAGAACAGTATTTGGTAACTTCCATCAAATATTCAAAGATATTCTCGTTTTGCACAGCAGCTTTCTGGATTTTAGCTAATTCTGTCTCCAATTTGTCTTTGTTGGTTTCGTGTAAATCGCCCAACATTTCCAATTGGTATTTCTTTTCTTCTTCACTTGCTCTAATCACTTCAGCAGGAACAATGGTTGGTGAACCATTTTTGCTTAAGAACGTATTCACACCAATAATTGGAAACTCTCCATTGTGCTTCAAAGTCTCGTAATACATGCTTTCTTCTTGTATTTTACTTCTTTGATACATTGTTTCCATAGCTCCCAAAACTCCTCCACGTTCAGTAATTCTGTCGAATTCCATCAATACAGCTTCTTCCACCAAATCAGTTAATTCTTCAATGATAAACGAACCTTGTATTGGATTTTCATTTTTGGTTAATCCCAATTCTTTATTAATAATCAACTGAATGGCCATGGCTCTTCTTACTGATTCCTCAGTTGGAGTAGTAATGGCTTCATCATACGCATTAGTGTGTAACGAATTACAGTTGTCATAAATTGCATACAATGCTTGCAGTGAGGTTCTTATATCATTAAAATCAATTTCTTGTGCGTGTAACGAACGCCCAGAAGTCTGAATGTGGTATTTCAACATTTGTGCTCTTGGATTGGCTTTGTATTTGTTTTTCATAGCTTTCGCCCAAATTTTTCTGGCCACACGTCCAATCACAGCATATTCAGGATCAATTCCGTTCGAAAAGAAGAAAGATAGGTTTGGACCAAATTTATTAATGTCCATTCCTCTGCTCAAGTAATACTCTACATAAGTGAATCCATTTGCCAGTGTAAGAGCAAGTTGTGTAATTGGATTTGCTCCAGCTTCTGCAATATGATACCCCGAAATTGATACGGAATAGAAGTTTCTAACTCCGTTATCAATAAAGTATTCTTGTACATCTCCCATCAATCTCAAGGCAAATTCTGTTGAGAAAATACAGGTGTTTTGCGCCTGATCTTCTTTCAAAATATCGGCTTGTACCGTTCCTCTAACTTGCGTTAATGTTTCAGTTTTTATTTTGTTGTAAATGTCTGGGGGCAATACTTCATCACCAGTTACACCCAGCAACATTAATCCAAGTCCGTCATTTCCTTCTGGTAAATCACCTTGGTAAGCTGGTCTTCTTGTTCCTGCTTTTTTGTATTTAGCTACAATTTTAGCTTCCGTTTCTTTTTCAAGTCCATTTTCTTTGATGTATTTTTCACAGTTTTGGTCAATGGCTGCATTCATAAAGAATCCAAGTAGCATAGGAGCAGGGCCATTTATCGTCATAGAAACCGAAGTCAATGAATGTGACAAATCAAATCCGGAGTACAATTTTTTGGCATCATCCAAACAACAAATAGAAACTCCAGAATTTCCTACTTTTCCATAAATATCAGGTCTTGCATCTGGATCATTTCCGTAAAGTGTAACCGAATCAAATGCTGTAGATAATCGTTTAGCTGGCATTCCTTGACTTACATAGTGAAATCGTTTGTTGGTTCTTTCTGGACCACCTTCTCCAGCAAACATTCTCGAAGGATCTTCTCCCGTTCTTTTAAATGGATATAGACCAGAAGCATAAGGAAATTCACCAGGAACATTTTCTTGTAAAATCCAAGTTAATAAATCTCCCCAAGCTGTATATTTAGGAAGAGCAACTTTTGGTATTTGTAAGTGCGACAAAGACTCAGAATGAGTTTCAATCTTTATCTCTTTGTCTCTTACTTTAAAGACATACAAAGGATCTTGATATTTTTTCACTTTATCATCCCAAGTAATTATTGATTCCCAATTATGAGGATTAAAATCCATTTTGATCCTTGCAAATTCTTTTAAAAGTAAGCCAATCAATTCTTTATTTTTCTCCGTCAAAAAAATTGATTCTTCATCAATTCCTATAGTATTTAGAGCTACAGGATTATTGTTTGCAGCTTCAATAGTTTTGTAAATTCCAAATAACTTTTGAGCAATTTCACTTTGTTCTAAGGCTTGTTCATCATACGCCCTATTGCTTTCAGAAATCTCAGATAAATAACGCGTTCTAGCAGGAGGGATGACGAATATCTTTTCAGACATTTCATCCGAAATATGAAATTGAGAAGCCAATTCTTTTGCTTCTGTTCTCTCCACAATCTTATCCATGATCGCTTTGTAAAGCGTATTCATTCCTGGGTCGTTAAACTGAGAAGCAATGGTTCCAAAAACGGGTAAATCATCTTGGTGAGTATCCCAAAGATGGTTATTTCTCATGTATTGCTTTTTTACATCTCTCAATGCATCAAGCGAACCTCTTTTGTCAAATTTGTTAATTGCAACTAAGTCTGCAAAGTCAAGCATATCAATCTTTTCTAGCTGAGTTGCAGCTCCAAATTCTGGTGTCATAACATACAAAGAAACATCAGAATGATCCATTATTTCTGTATCAGATTGTCCAATTCCGGAGGTTTCTAGAATAATTAAATCATAATTGGCAGCTTTCAAAATCAATAAAGCTTCAGCAACATGTTTACTCAGTGCCAAATTAGATTGACGAGTAGCCAAAGAACGCATATAAACTCTATCATTCTTTATTGCATTCATTCTTATTCTATCTCCTAACAAAGCTCCACCAGTTTTCCTTTTTGAAGGATCTACCGATACTATGGCAATCTTTTTTTCTGGAAAATCAATCAAAAACCTACGTACTAATTCATCAACTAAACTAGATTTTCCTGCTCCACCAGTTCCAGTAATTCCTAGAATAGGAGTTTTAACCTTCTCAGCCATAGTATGAACTTCTTCCATTACAGATTTTGCATCTTCAGGGAAATTCTCGGCAGCACTTATCAATCTTGCGATAGAAGTTACTTTTTTATCGCCTAAAGTTTTTATCTCTCCATTTAATTTATCTCCAACAGCAAAATCACTTTTCTCCACCAAGTCATTAATCATTCCTTGCAATCCCATTGCTCTCCCATCATCTGGATGATAAATTCTTGTAATTCCGTATGCTTGTAGTTCTTCAATTTCGCTTGGAAGAATAGTTCCACCACCACCAGCAAATATCTTAATGTGATTAGCTCCTTTTTCTTTCAATAAATCATACATGTATTTCAAATACTCTGTATGTCCACCTTGGTATGAAGTCATGGCAATTGCTTGCACATCTTCTTGTATAGCACAGTTTACCACTTCTTCTACACTTCTATCATGTCCCAAATGAATCACTTCACAACCCGTAGATTGAATAATTCTTCGCATGATATTAATTGCAGCATCATGCCCATCAAATAAGGAGGCTGCAGTTACAATTCGTACTTTATTTGTTGGCTTATATGGTGTTTGGTCTTGCATAGAATAGTTTCTTTTATAGAGTTTCAAAGATAAAAATAATTGGACTTTTTATTCGCATTATCATTCATTAAAAACGATTGGAATAATTATTGGTCTGCAAACAATAGTTATTAACTTTAAGTAGTTGTTAAGTTAGATTAAATTCTCTGTCAAAAAAAAATTAAAATTACGTTATTAGAAGTATGGTAAAATACGCATTCATATTAGCATCTTTTTTGTTCACTTTTTCGCTTTTGAGCCAAGAGAATCATAAAGTAGTGGAAGTTACTCGTTATGGAGATTCCAATACCATTTATTTTGTTCCTGATGAGCAATTAATTGATGAAAGATGGGATTTATTGGCTCAACCTAATTTTTGGAAAAAAGTAATGGTACTTTCTCCAGATTCGTGTATAATTAATGTTGCCGAAACTAGGCAAATATTGTACTACACTTCTTTTATAGACTGGAAAGCACAAACAGAAGAAGAAAAAGATAGTGTGAGAATGCAAATCCGAATGGATTATGGATTGGATTCAAATGAGCGTTTATATGTAACTTCTGGTAAAAATCATTTTTATCAAGTAGAAAAAGTGCTTCCATCTTTATCTAAAGGAATTGAAGTATTTGAAAGAGAAGGAGTAAATCCTTGGTATGCCCAAACTATTTTATTGATAGAAAGTCCCGGGAAAATTGCTTACTCAAATGTGGGAGCTTTTGGCCCATTTCAATTAATGAAATCTGTTGCAAGAACCTATGGATTAACAGTTAACAGAAAAGTAGATGAGAGAAAAGATTTTGAAAAATCTGCTGAAGCAGCATCCAAATTACTAAGAATATCGTGTATTCCTAATGCAAAACGAATTTTGAACAGAAACAACATTAGTTACAATGAAAATGACTTGTGGTTCAAGTTATTTGTGCTACATATATATCATGCAGGAGCAGGAAATGTGGGTGGGTTAATAGATAACATGAAACCAGATACTGGCGGAATGTGGTTAATCACTGAAATGTGGCAAAATGAACATGGAGGATTTAAAAATGCTTCACAAAATTACTCTCAAGTTGCCTTGGCATCTAATTTAATATTAGAAGAACTGATGTATTCAAATTGCGAAAGCATATATGAATGTAACCAAGAAATAACTCAAACACAAGATTCAACAGATGTTCAGAATAGGCAGTAAAGTTACTTTTTTGGATGAAGTAGGACTTTATACCATAACAAAAGTTTTGAGTTCAGATTCTTTTGTGGTAGAAGATGAGCATGGTTTTGATAGAAACTGTCATCTCAATGAAATTTCCCTCTTTGAAGAAACCGCTTTTGATGGAGTAGAAATTGAAACTTTTGAAAATAGAAATGTAAAAACAAATCCTTTTACTAAAAAAGGAAAAAAATCTATTAACATTCCGGTAATAGATTTACATATTGAGCACTTGATGGATTCTCATAAACACATGGCAAATCACGAAATTGTGCTATTTCAATTAGACGTTTGTAAACGAGAATTAGATAAACATTTAGAAAGAGGAACTCCTCAACTCGTTATAGTTCATGGAATTGGGAAAGGGAAACTTAAAGAAGAGGTTCGTTATCTTTTACATAGCTACCCTAATATTGAATACATGGACGAGCATTATTCTGATAAAGGAATAGGAGCTACCAAAGTGTTTATAAAATAACATTCCAGTAATATAGCTTTTCATAGTTTCTGTGTATTTTTGTAAAAATATTCATTAAAACAAATACTATGAAAAGAATAATTACTTTGCTCGCAGTAGCATTAACTGCAAATTTATCAATCGGTCAAACTGTATTCCAGAGCGATTTATCCTCTTGGGCTTCAGGAGATCCAACAGACTTTTTTGGACCTGTAACTAGTATCGCTAGTTCAAATGTTACTGAAGTAACAACAGGTGCTACTTATGGTACTTCATTTGCAAATATTGTAAATGCAACCACTTCTCATAAGAGATTAACTACGCAACCTTTTACTGCCGTTCCAAATACTAAATACATTATTAAAATGTACATAGCTGGAAATGCTGACATAAGAGTAAGAGCCTATGATGCATCTAATTCAGCATATGTTGGAAATTACACAAGTTACCAAACAACTTCAGGAACAGCTGTAGCAGTTTATACAGATTCAGTAACTACTCCTGTAGGATGTACTTCATTGTCTTACATTATTTCATTAAGAAATACTGCTACATTAGGAATAGCATTAGATTCAGTATCAATCACTGCTGTAGTAGGTCCACCACCTCCACCAGCATTTTATTCTCCAAAAACTATCTATGATGTTCAGTACACTGCTTCAACAAGCGGAGATTCTCCTTACGAAGATTCTCTTGTAGAATTAACAGGTGTTGTTACTGGAGTTTCAGCCGATACTAGAACAAAAGGTTATTTTATTCAAGATTCTGCTAAAGCTTGGAATGGAATTTTTGTTAATGACGGAGGAAACATTCCAGCTAGAGGTGACAAAGTAACCGTAAGAGGTCAGGTAAAAGAAAATTTTGATAATACTCAAATCATGTCTGTTGACACTATGATTGCTGTTTCTTCAGGTAATGCTGAACCAACTCCAATTACTGCTACAAGTGCTACTGCTGCTGACGAAATGTATGAGGGTGTTTTATTAAAAGTTTCTGCTGCAATGTGTGTAGATACTGTTGTAAGATTTGGAGAATGGTTTATCGCAGGTACTGCAATTGACACATTAATGGTTGATGACTTATTACTTTCTACTACCTACAACCCTGTATTGAACCAAGGATATGATGTTACAGGAGTGATGTTTTATTCTTTTGGAAATTTCAAAATTGAACCAAGAGATTCAACTGATATTCAGCAATCATTAGCTGTATCAATTGAAGAAAACTCAAATGATTTGAATGTTTCAATTTTCCCTAATCCTGTAAATGATATTTTTACAGTTTCTGGAGTTGAGTTAGGAACTGCTGAAATCTTTTCTGCCGAAGGAAAATTAGTTCAATCTTTTTCTTTAAATTACATCAACACTGTTAATGTAAGTCAATTAGGAAAAGGTGTTTACATTTTAAGAATTGTATCTGACAACAAAGTTGGAATTACAAGATTTGTAAAGCAATAAGCTAAAAATCAATAATTTTGAAAAAGTGCTTGTGGATAACACAAGCACTTTTTTTATGGAATAGAGTCAATAACTATTAACTTTGATATATGAAAGTATTTAAGTTTGGTGGAGCCTCGGTAAAGGACGCTCAATCGTTAAAAAACATAGCCAATATATTAGCTAACTATCAGCATGATAAGTTAATTGTGGTAGTTTCTGCAATGGGCAAAATGACTAATGCTTTTGAATGGTTGATTAACTCATATTGTTACAGTCCAGATAAAATAAAAGAATCACTGAATGTAATTGTGGATTTTCATAACAAGATTCTTTGGGAATTATTTCCTGATAAAGGACAGCAAGTGTATGTTGCTGTAAACGAGTTACTTTTCCAGTTAGAAGAAGTGTTAGATTCAAATTATGCAAATGATTACGATAAAGCATACGATAGCATAGCTGGATTTGGAGAAATGATTTCAACCACAATTATTAGCCATTATTTGAGCTCCGTAGGAGTAAAGAATGATTGGCTGGATGCACGAAAAGTAATCCAAACCAATTCGGATTATCGCCAAGCAAAAATAGATTGGGAAACAACTGAAGAATTAATAAGTAAGGGAAATTACAATTCAATTACTGTTTCTCAGGGATTCATAGGAAGTGATTCTGATGGTAATATGACAACTTTGGGAAGAGAAGGTTCTGATTTTTCCGCTGCTATTTTTGGATATTGTACCAATGCTGAAAATGTTACTATTTGGAAAGATGTACCTGGAGTACTCAACGCAGACCCGAAACATTTTCCTGACGCAGTGAAAATTGATAAAATGAGCTATCGTGAAGCAATTGAGCTAAGTTATTATGGAGCTACAGTTATCCACCCAAAAACCTTAAAACCACTCGAAAATAAACTGATTCCTTTGTGTGTAAAGTCATTTTTAAATCCTGATAACGAAGGAACAATAATCCAAAAATCAGAAAGTTACGATTCGCTTGTGCCTTCCTATATTTTTATTGAAAATCAAATTTTGGTTTCTATTTCGCCCAAAGATTTTTCTTTTATTGCAGAAGATAATTTGAGTTTTATCTTTGCTAAATTTGCTGAAGCTAAAATCAAAATAAACTTGACTCAAAATTCAGCATTAAGTTTTTCTGTGTGTTTTAAAAATGAAGAAAAAAAGGTAGAAAAATTATTCCAAGCATTAGAAAATTCTTTTGAAGTAAAATACAATGATAAGGTAACAATACTAACAATTCGTCACTTTACGGACGAGATAATAGAAAAAATGACTGCTGAAAAAACAGTTTTTATTGAACAGAAATCAAGAAATTCAGCTAGGTTCGTCCTAAGATAATTATGAATTATGTATCCATAGAAAATATTTCCAAATCCTTTGGAATCAAAATCCTTTTTGAAGAGGTGACTTTTGGTATTGACAAAGGCGATAAAATTGCCTTAGTTGCCAAAAACGGAACAGGAAAATCTACTCTACTCAAAATAATTAAAGGAATAGAAACTCCTGATACAGGTCAAGTTATCATGCGAAATGATACAACCATTGGTTTTTTGGATCAAGCAGATTCTTTTGAAAAATATGAAACCATCAAAGATTATATTTTTGATTCGCCTAAATTTCAAATTGTTCAACAATACGAAGAATTGGCAATGAATGCTCCAGAATCTAATGAGTTTCAGGATGCAATGGAAGAAATGAACCGAATAGGAGGTTGGGATGCTGAGCAACAAGCTCAAAAAATTCTATCAGTACTTGGTCACCATGATTTTGAGAGAAGTGTAAAAAAAATGAGTGGAGGAGAACACAAACGATTGGCACTTGCCAAAGTTTTGTTGAACGAACCGGATGTATTAATACTTGATGAGCCAACCAACCACTTGGATTTAGATATGATTGAATGGCTTGAGGAATATCTTTCTCAAAAGAATTTAACGCTATTCATGGTAACTCACGACAGATATTTTTTAGAAAGTATTTGTTCGGATATTATTGAATTGGATGGTGGAGTTTGTTACAAATACAAAGGAAATTACTCTTATTATCTTGAAAAAAGAGCAGAACGATTTGCTAGTGACCAAGTAACGATAGACAAGGCTAAAAACCTGATGAAGAAAGAGTTGGAGTGGCTAAGAAGACAACCAAAAGCTAGAGGAACTAAACAAAAAGCCAGAGTGGATGCTTTTGATGGTATCAAAGAAGCTGCAACTAAAAAGATTGATAATTCTAAGTTAGAATTGAAAGTGTTGTCAACCAGATTGGGAACCAAAATTCTTGAATTTCATAATGTTAGCAAAAGTTTTGGTGACAATGTAATGCTGGATAAATTCAGTTATAATTTCAAAAAAAACGAAAAAATAGGAATTGTAGGAAAAAATGGAGTAGGTAAGACCACTTTTATCAATATGATAATGAGCGAGTTGGAGCCTGATGCAGGTAAAATTGTAACGGGTGATACGGTTAAATTTGGTTATTACAACCAAAAAGGAATGACTTTTAAAGATGGTAAAAAGGTGATTGATATCGTAAAAGATATTGCTGAAGCCATCCCGCTTGAAAAAGGAAAATCTATAACCGCTGCTCAATTATTAGAGAAATTTTTCTTTCCAAAAAGTATGCACTATCAGCATGTAGAATTGTTGAGTGGTGGAGAAAAGAAACGCTTGTATTTATTGACAATTCTACTCGAAAACCCTAATTTTTTAATCCTAGATGAGCCTACAAATGACTTGGACATATACACAATTCAGGCTCTGGAAAACTTTTTAGATTTATTTCAAGGTTGCTTGATTGTGATTTCACACGATAGGTATTTTATTGATAAAGTATGTGACCATATTTTCTATTTTAAAGGGGAAGGGAAAATAAAAGATATTTTAGGTAATTACACAAAGTACCGAGAATTACTAATGGCTGATAACGAAAGGAATCGTATTGTAAAGCGAGAAGAAAAAGGCGACAAAGCTGATAAATACGATATTTCGGAAAGTAAAGCGGTAGATAAGAAAGATTACAAAACCAAATCAGTAATTAGCAACAACAAACGCAAAGAGTTTATGAAACTGGAGGATCAGATTGCTAAACTGGAAGTGAAGAAAAAGGAATTGGCTAATAAAATGTATCAAGAAGAACTCACCACTGAGGAACTTGCTGACTTGGGAACTCAATTAGAAAACCTTACCAAAGAACTTGACGAAAAAACAATGGCTTGGATGGAAATTGCTGAGTTAATGGAGGGGGATTAAATCTTAATAAATTTCTTCAAAGTATTTCGATATCGAATAAAATAAATTCCTGGTTTTAAATTTATCGTATTTATTTGATTACTCCCTAAAGAAATCTCTTGTGAGAATTGAATTTCACCAATTGAATTTATAATTACTACCAATTCTGGGCTTTGGCTCAACTCAGAAGATTCCATTGTAATGATGTTTTCAGTAGGATTGGGGGAAATTACAAAATTAGTTTGATTTATATCATAATTTGCAATAGATGTAAGTGTTGAATCTCCAAATATCTTCTTGTAATTTTTAGAAAATGAATATGTTCCATTGCATGTGCTCACCGCATCCCAATTGATAGACCAAGTCATCATTCCTCTTAGTGTTGGATGTCCGCCTGCTTGTGCTAGAGTATAACTTCCTGGCTTAGATCCAGTTCCTAATAAATATGCTATAGCAGATTTTACTGTAGTTGTATCAACAAATCCACCGCCAGCAGCACTCGTGCAAGCAGGTAAACCAACCGCAACTTTGCTTGCAGGTAATCCGTTAAAAACTCCTCCTGATGTACTAAATCCCTGAATTACAGCTTCAGTCATTGCCACAATGAAATCAGCGTTGCCTTGTGTATAAATGTTTCTATCAATTCCATACATGCTTCCGCTATTGTATAGCTGAACATGTAACAAATCCAGAGAATCTCTCAACGCATGAATTACTGGTAAATATGCTCCCCAAATTCCTCCATAGGCTGACATTCCCCCTTGCACAAAGGCAGTTTCGGGTGCCATAGTTAGGATAAGATGCTTTCCATTAGCTGAATAATAATCACTCATTATTTGTTTAATCGCATAGATAAGGTTGATAATTTTTGCATCGGTTGGAGCAGAAATTGTGCCTCCAGAAACCGAAATGGAACTTCCTTCAAAATCAATATCTATTCCATCAAAACCGTAGGTATTTATAATAGAATTCATGGAGCTAACGAAAGTATCTCGCTCTGTAAAATTATCCAGAGAAATTGAAGCGGTAGCTCCTCCCATACTTATAATTACCTTTTTGCCATTTGCCTGCAAAGCTTGTATTTGAGAAATAAGCGTAGTGGAAGTAACTTGTGTAGGTGTAAATTCCATATCATAATCTGTACCTGCTTTTGGAATAGCAAAAGACAAATCAATGACATTATAATTTGTATCAATCTGATTAAGTTGAATATAAGGTGCACTTGCAGTATTCCAATTGTGCCAATAACCTACCAGAGCAGGATTTGGAATTTGTGAAAGTGTAATTGTGCTAAAAAATATACTGAATAAAAAGAGAGTAAATAATTTTTTCATACTACAAATATGATAATATTTTTTTAATCCCAACCCCAAATATATCTGAGTTCAAGCCCCATTTCTGATTTATAAAAGGAATTATTAGAATTAGTAAAATTAAACATTCCTGAAATCCCAATTGAAATTCCTACCGCGTCATAAGCTAATCCATATTGTAAATAACCATCTTTAAAATCAGTCGCTAACCCCGCTGTGGCATTGATTCCTAATGGTAAAAAGATAAAAGCAACTCCTTTTCCACCAGTGACTCCTGCACTCAACATAATGGGCGAACCACCATCTTTGGGATTAAATAATTCTCCCTTGCCTTTGCTGTTTGCAAAATTAAAATCAAGTTTTACATAAGGCAAAGCTAAATATTCCCAAGTAGAAGCTATTGGAAACCCACTATTATCAATATCTCCATTGGCTAAACTAATTCCTACCCCTAATGAGTGAACCGTTAGTGTGTCAGCTCCTTTTAAAACATGTAATCTATTGGTATAACTGACTATCGGAGCATATTCACTCATGTCAATCATTCTCTTCCACTTTTGAGAAAATGCACTACTTGTAACTAAAGCAAGTAAAATAAAGAGAATGATTTTTTTCATGAGTAAATTTATTGAATTATAATTGGTTTGTCATTCTATTGAGGAGAAATTCAATCATGAAGTTAATTCCGAGAATCCCCTTTGCTCAAGAGAATGACAATGTGCTTGGTGTTACTTTTTACTATTCCCTTTGGCATTGAATCCAAATGACAATCCCACTCTAAAGCTTTTCTTTTGCATCACAGTAAATAGATTCACTGGAATATTCAAATCTCCACTTTTGAAACTGAAACCAACTCCAAATACAAATCCTGCAGTTAGTTTTACATCACCTCGGCTATCTAACCTTGTAACGATTGGATAAGGATTCAAAGTTGTATCTGTCCATTCAGATTGTTGTTTCCATTGTCCCTCATCATAATATCCTTCTGATAAAGTAGTTAACCCAAACGTAGGTCCAAAGGCAAACTCTAGCCCAGATTTATTATCTCTCAATCCATGCAGAACAGTTAAAGAAGGCAAAAACAAACCTTGTTCAAGTCCAGTAACAGTGGGAATGAATTCAAATAACCCTTGAACTCTTCCTTGATTTAGATATTGAGTTTCAAACTGATACCCAAATTGAAATAGAGTAGGGGCTGCATCAAATCCTCCCTCAGCTTGTGGTCTTTTTAAAATTGCTGCATTATCACCAAAAACATGAACAAACCCCATTCTCACCCCTGAGTGATTCAATCTTTTTACATCAGGATTATTAGGAACACCCTCTCGACTTCCTGTTTGAGTCAAATATTCTTTGTGTTGTTTGTCTTGTTCAAACCCATACATTTCTTGAAGAGTTATCAATATCATGTTTTTCAATTGTTCAGGAATTTCTTTGTATTCTCTTGATATTGAATTGGTTATTTTTTTTGTTTTTACATCAAATTCCCTGAAGGATATAATGATATTTCCTCTTGTTCTTTCTACATATCCGCTCAGCATTTTGTCAGTTTTTAATAAGGAACCTATTTTCTCAAGACACTGAATACTGTAGCATTGGTAAGAAAGTTTTGTTTTAGGATTTTTAGCAATTTCTTCATTCAAAATGTAATTAATATCCTGATCGTAGCTAATAGTGTACATATTCAACTTGTTCATGAGGTGCCTGGTTAAATTCCCTGCTTGTTCGGAGTTTTCCATACCCGTTCCTTTTACTTGTATATCAAGCACTGTACAGGTAGGTTTCACATTGTCTTGACTATATCCAAGACTTGAGATTAATAAACTTATTCCGATAATCGTTTTTTTAATTGTTTTCATAACTTATATTTTAATAATTATTTTTTTTAGTTAATTCTTCTATGGTTTGGCTTACTTTTCACCATATTAAAACCAAACATGAGTGAAATTCTTGAACCTGTGTTGTAATGATATTTTTCGGCATAAGTAGTCCCATAGTTTGAATTCATTCTGAGTATTTCACCTTGTTTTCTTATCCCAGGAATAAAAGCAAGATTTACAGGCACATTCAAGTTTCCAAATTTGAAATTTTTACCAACTCCTATTACCAATCCTAAACCTCCTAAAGTTAAATTAGGACCCACTCCAAATTCAAATCCTTTAGAGGTTCTTGCTCCAACAATTGCAGAGAAAGAAGGTAAAAAACGTCCTTTCTCTAATCCACCAACTAAAGCAACCCATTCAACCAATCCTACAAATCCTCCATTCCCATTTCCAAATCTACTTTCCCACTGCCACCCAAATTGAGTGGTGAATGCAGCACCTGTTGAACCATATTTATTTTCATTAGCATCAAAGGCTAAACCCTCATTGACAAAATCAGCTCCAGAACCTGGAGTAATAAATGTCATTCCAACTCTAGGGCCAGCCAATTTTTCTATTTGAGCGTTCATTTGATTGAATCCTAATAATATTATAACTAGAGTAGCAACTCTTTTAAAATTAGTTTTTAGATTAGCATTTGATTTATTTATCGTTTTCATAGCGTTTGTTTTTTGTGTTATTGATGAATCAAAATTGAAGATATTGCATTATATATGAAACCAAAAAAACATTGTTTATTGACATTAAAAATTTGATTTAATGTTTTTAAAATATTGATATTTAAATTATTATAATAAAAATATCTGACACTAAATTATACTTTTTAACAAGTGAAAAAGAAGAAGAAAAATCCAATATTGAGTTTAGGAATGAAAATATTCCTGCTTTTTTGGATTATTGGAAGCAGTGTATATGTAGCGAATGAATATTATTCGTTGCAAGTGCTTTGGGAACGAATATTCCCTGTTCATTATAAAACGTATTCACAGTTTGGCATTAAGATTCCTACCCAATACAAAGTGCATGGAATTGATGTATCTCACCATCAAGGACCTATCAATTGGAAAATGGTAAAGCAAATGAAAGACAAGGATGTATCTCTTGATTTTGCATTTATAAAAGCCACCGAAGGCATCACTCACAAAGATTCTCGATTTCGATACAATTGGTCACAATCAAAGAAATACAAGCTGATTAGAGGAGCATACCATTATTTTAAACCTCATCAAAAAGGGGAGGAGCAAGCTAATCATTTTATCAGGAATGTAAAATTAGCCAAAGGAGATTTCCCTCCGGTGATTGATGTAGAAGAAAAAGGGAATATCTCTTCTAAAAGATTGATGAAAGGAATATTGAAATGTGCGCAAAAGCTAGAAAAACACTACGGTGTAAAGCCCATTATTTATACCTATAATGATTTTTACAAACTTAATTTTGACACTACTTTCAAAGATTACCCACTTTGGATCGCTCATTATTATGTACAAAAATCCAATAATACTCAATGGAATTTTTGGCAACACAACGATAGAGGAAGAGTTTCAGGAATTAATCATCCTGTGGATTTTAATGTGTTTAATCGAAATTTTGAGGAAATGAAAAGATTATTGATAAAATAATCAAACAAACCCCAACTTCTTAAACTTCTTATTCAGGATAATTTCGTCATTTACTTCAAGCCAATTGCTTAGTATTGTAGCATAAACACCTCTGAAATCAACTGTGTGTTGTAAATCTCCATTCTTATCCAAGCTAGATAGATTAGGGTTTTCGTTATAAATCCCAGCTTTTTTCAAGCCACCGCTAATTACCATTACATTATTAGCAGTCCCATGATCTGTTCCTTTACTGGCATTTTGCTTTACTCTTCGTCCAAACTCCGAGAATGTTAGGATTAAAGTATCCTTGAATCTACCAGTTGATTTTAAATCCTCTACTAAAGCAGAAACTCCCTCAGAATAAGTTTTGAAGTTTCTGCCCTGCATATTTTTTTGATTGACATGGCTATCAAAACCTCCCAAAGAGCTATAATAAACCCTAGTTTTTAATCCTGAGTTGATAAAATCACCAATTACTTTTAAGTTTTTTGCAAACTTTGAGTTTGGGTATTGCACTTTGGTGGTATAGATTTTTGCTGTTTCTTTAATGTATTCCGCTGAGGAATATGTCCCTAATAAAGTTTTATACAAATACCCCTGATTGTCTTCAGAAAGCATACTGTCTTTAGTATTAGTAGCTATTTGCTTAAAAAAATTCTCTCTCGTATCTCTGTATAGTTTATTTGCATCAGAAAGTGCTATTCCGGTTCGTTCAGACCCTTTCATAGCAAGAGATAGTGAACTATCCACTTCAATAGATTCATAAGGATGCGTGCAATTTGAATCTAAATACCTACCAACCCAACCGGTAGACAGATATTCGTTAGAACCACTTCCTGTGTGCCAAATATCCATACTTCTAAAGTGCGAACGATTAGGATTTGGGTAACCCACATTATTAATAATAGAAACCTCTCCTTTATCGTAAAGCTCTTTAATGATTTTCAGATTAGCATTTACACCCAATGTGTCACTTAGTTTAAGGATTTCATCTCCTTTTAATCCTAAGGAGGGTCTATGTTTGTAATACAAATCATCTCTAAACGGAACTAAGGTGTTCAATCCATCGTTACCACCTGATAGCTGGATAATTACCACATTTTTAAACCCAGAAAGTTGTTCGGGTGTTAAGAACTCCATTCCTTTCAAAAAAGAAGGAACTAACATTGCCCCTGAGGCAAACATGGATGTTTTTAAAAATTCTCTTTTATTCATAATTCAAGGTTTTAGCAAAGTTGATATTCTGGTAAGCTCAACACTTTTATGATGAGTTCTTTGTTTGTTTTGTCATTATATAATACATTGTTTTTAATTTCATTAGGCAATCTAGCTTGAATTAAAAATTCAAGTAATTGTTCTGGAGTTAATTCAGCTAAATTTCTAGATATTGAATTAAACTTAGAAGTAGTTTGCAGCTGTTTTTTAAGTTTATTTCTTCTTCGTTGTTTTTTATTAGTTACCATATTCTCTGGCATATCTTCTTTTTCATCCCATTCCAATTCTCCTGCTGTAAGCATTAAAGAGGGGAGTCTAAGCCTAATCATCAAAGTAGAACTATCAATCCAATATTTTCCTCCTGGCCATCCTGCTACATTTGGCGGTAGAAATAAGGTTTGGTTCAGTTTTTTTTGTAATAAAATAAGTTTCTGATGATTCTGAAATTTTACTCCAAATTGTCTCCCAAGTCCAACAATGAGTTCGGTTGGGGACTTTATTTTGTTTCCTATATTCTTTTCGTTATAGAACCAATCACTCATGAAAATTGCTTTCATCAGCGTTTTTAAGTTGTATTTCGAACCATAGAAAACTTCAGCTAATTCATTTATGTGTTGAGGGTTAATAGTTTCATTGACAAAGTATTTATAAATCTTCTCACAGAGATAAACAGCAGTCTGTTTTTCTTCCAACAATATTCGAATAATATCATCTCCTTTAAAATTTCCTGTTCTACCTAGAAAAGTCTTTTCTCCCTCATCATGTTGATTTTTTCTAAAAACAAAACTTCCATCACTCTTAAAATTCCAACCAGTGAAAGCTCTCGCAGCTTCTTGGATGTCCTTTTCGGTATAAATATTATCTCTTCCCAGTGTGAATAATTCCATTACCTCACGAGCAAAGTTTTCGTTTGGAGAGTCTTTTTTATTTTGCCTATTGTTCAAAAACATTAGCATAGCAGGGGATTTTGAGACTTCCATCAGCATCAATTCAAAACTGCCGAGAGCATGATTTCTCAATATATTATTAAGGTTCATAGCTTCGAAAGGTCTTCTCAAATTCACTGCAAAATGATCGTGAAAAAACAACGTCATTTTTTCTCTAAGCACTTGATCAGTAGAAATCATTTGCTCATACCATTTCTTATTGAGTTCAAATAAGGTTCTGATCTTCAGTTTTCTTAAAGCCTTTTTCTCAACTTTAGTTTTCTTTTTACTTGCTTGTTTCAAGCTTTTAAAATCAAAGCTTAGTGGAGTTTGCAAGTAGCTATCTGTAAACAACTCATTCACTGTGTTTTCCTTAGTTTGATAGATTAAAGAAGGTATTTTACTCTGTTTAATACCAAATCCTGCTCTCCAGTACAAGTGCTGAATTTCCTTTTGTGTGAGTTGATTTTTCATGGCTATTGTTTTTAAATGAATAAGGTTATTCAAAATTCGTTCCAAAAAAATAGGGTTTAGTTTTTATTGTCATTCCTGCGAAGGCAGGAATCTATTCGAGAATCATTACTTTAACGAAGATTCCTGCCTTCGCAGGAATGACATACCTTTTAGATAGTCACAATAATAAAATATGATTTCATTACCTTCGCACCATGATTTTAACTGATACCCATACACACCTTTACGCCAATCAATTTGATGAGGATAGAAACGACATGATTTCTCGTTGTTTTGCCGATAGTATTACGCGTCTATTTCTTCCTAATATCGATAAAACTTCAGTAAATGGAATGATGGCTTTAGTTAATGAATTTCCAGAAAATTGTTTTCCAATGATTGGGATTCATCCTTGCTCGGTAAATGAAAATTGGAAAGAAGAGATGGAAGAATACAAACAACTTATCAAGAAAGAAAAATTCTACGCGATAGGGGAGATTGGGATTGATTTGTATTGGGATAAAACTACGCAAAGTATTCAAGAAGAGGCTTTTGAAGCTCAAATAGTCTTAGCAAAAGAACTAAAATTACCCATAGTTATTCATGCCAGAGATTCGTTTGAAGAGATATTTGCTATTGTAGATAAACATAATGATAATGACCTAACAGGAATTTTTCATTGCTTTACTGGAACTTTAGAACAAGCTCAAAAAATCATCGATTATGGTGGTTTTAAACTCGGAATAGGAGGGGTAGTTACTTTCAAAAATGGGGGACTGGATAAAGTGGTGCAAGAAATTCCTTTGGAACATATAGTATTAGAAACGGATTCCCCTTATTTGGCTCCTCATCCTTATCGAGGAAAACGTAACGAATCTTCTTACCTAAAAATTATTGGGCATAAAATTGCCGAACTACATAGAGTTACTATTGAGGAAGTTGCTGAAATTACTACCTATAATAGCAAAGAGGTTTTTGGAGTATAATTTTTAAAAGATAAAAACAAGAAACAATAAAAAACTGGCTCAGTTCTTGTAAGGGTTAGGATGTTAATCTGTTGTTAGAGGAAACAACTTTTTAATGCGAAATTCGTATTTTTGAACAAACACAATAATTACACAATGAAAAGAACACTTTTATTTTCTACATTAATCCTTTCAATAGGTTTATTTTCAATTAGTTTACAAAAACAAACAGCTTTTACTTCAAGTATTGCAACTACTGAAGTTGTACCCGCCTTAAAATGGCATACTGATTTAGCCATTGCTCAAAAAAAATCCAAAGATTCTAAGAAACCTATTTTTGCTTTCTTTACGGGTAGCGACTGGTGCGGTTGGTGTAAAAGATTGCAAGCAGCAGTTTTTAAGAAAGATGAATTCAAAAAATGGGCTGATAAATCAGTAGTTTTATTAGAATTAGATTTCCCTAGAAGAACTAAATTACCAGCTAAGTTAGCTCAACAAAACAGACAACTTCAACAACTCTTTAAAGTAAGAGGGTATCCAACTGTTTGGATTTTTGATACTTCAGTAGATTCTAAAACTAAAAAAACAAACATCAATGCTTGGGGACAATTAGGTTATCCAAGAGCAACTGCTGGAAAAGAAGCTGAAACATTTATTGCGAGTGCTAACAAAATTCTTGCAACCAAGAAAAAGTAATACCCAATGTTAAGTTTACATTACCAAACTTTATAAAGTTGTGATTTTAATGCTTTAAGAATATCTTTGAAGCATGGAAAATTCTTCAAAAAATAATTTACTAGAAATAGCCCAAGTTTTTTTTAAACTTGGGCTTATTGCGTTTGGGGGGCCTGCTGCTCACATTGCCATGATGGAAGAGGAAATTGTGAGAAAACGAAAATGGATGGATCATGCACATTTTCTTGATTTGATGGGAGCTACCAACCTTATTCCTGGGCCCAATTCTACAGAAATGACAATGCACTGCGGCTATACGCGTGGTGGAGTTCCCGGATTATTTATTGCAGGAGCATGCTTCATTTTTCCAGCAGTAGTGCTTACTGGTTTTTTAGCTTTTCTATATGTTGAGTATGGACAAATTCCTGCCGTAGAACCTTTTATTGCTGGAATTAAGCCTGCAATTCTTGCTGTAATCCTTGGTGCTGTAGTCAAGCTAGGTAAAAAAGCTCTAAAATCATGGGAATTGGCCATTTTAGGAGTGTTAGTTATTGCAGCTAGTTTCTTAGGAGTAAATGAAGTTATTGCTTTATTATCAGCGGGTGTGTTGGGTGGATTATTTTTCTATTTAAAAAGCAATGCTGAATCAGGAGGAACAATCAAAAAGGCTTTTCCGTTGTTATTTGTTTCTGGTTCGGTTCCAATTATCGCTAAAACAGTCCTTTCTTCCACCAAGATTTTTTGGATTTTCCTAAAAGTAGGAGCAGTGCTGTATGGCAGTGGCTATGTGCTTTTTGCCTACCTAGAAGGAGAATTAATCGAAACTGGCTACATGCAAATGAGTGAACTCTTGGATGCTATTGCTGTTGGACAATTTACTCCAGGACCAGTGTTATCTACTGCTACTTTTGTAGGGTACCAATTAGGAGGATTTGGTGGAGCAATTGCAGCTACGTTAGGAATTTTTCTTCCTTCTTTCTTTTTTGTGTGGATGTTGAATCCACTAGTTAAGAAAATGAGAAGTTCAAAATTCTTAGGATTTTTTCTTGATTCGGTGAATGTAGCGGCTGTTGCCATAATGGTAGCTGTACTATTCAGAATGACTGTCGAAACTGTGGTAGACTGGCAAACTGCTGTAATTGCTGCATTTGGTTTGTTCTTTGTTTTTGGTCCTAAAAAGCTAAGTGCACTGTGGATTGTGATAGGAGGGAGTGTCCTCGGATATTTACTTTCTTTGGTATAAAACTTATAAAATCACACAACTACAAAACTATTCTTGCGTTTTATCCGTATTATTAGAGTGTTGGGTTGGATGTTTTAAAACAATTCAACAATTAACATTGTCATTCCTGCGGAGGCAGGAATCTACATTGATAGTATGATTCTCGTGTTATTAGATTCCTTTTTTCAAAGGAATGACAGATGGAGAGAAAGGGAATGACAGATGGAAAATAGAGAAAAAACAAAATAAGTTGTCATTTCCGAGAAATCGGAAATCTTGTAACGAGACTCTAACCTGTGATGGAAAGAAGGATTCTCGTTTTAGACTTCGACTTCGCTCAGTCTGACTGATGGAGAGAAAGATTCTCGAGGTAAGATTCCCATTTTCATGGGAATGACAATGAGAAAAAAAATACTCGCGGTAGAGATTCTGAAATAAATTCAGAATGACAGATAATAAATAGCGTAATAAAAGAAAAAAGTAAACCATGCAAAAAATCATCCTCATAGGATTTATTCTGTTTTCTTGCCAAGTAATTGGGCAAGAAAATCAAGGGGAGGTGCATGATAATTTTAATCCCGTAAATGGGCAATACATTAATCCCTCTAATATTGTAGACTCAAAGGTTTGGTTGGATTTTAATATGATAGGAGCGAGTGCGTATGCTCGAAACAACTTAGTGTATTTTCCTACTACCAATTGGTTAGATTTTGGTTCGCTAGAGGAGGACCCGCTTGTAAAAACCGACCTCAAAAACATTCGTTTGTACGGAGATTTTGACTTAAAAGGGCCTTCGCTTAGTTTGAATATGGGAAGACATGCTGTTTCGGTATTCACTGGCATGAGAGGGATTGTGAATATAAACAGAATGCCGGGGCAACTTGCTAAATATGCAGTAAATGAAACACTAGAAACCTCTGATATTGGGACTTACGAAATTAATAACGCCCGAATCAAAACGATGGTTTGGGGAGAAATTGGCTTGACTTACGGAATGATTCTTTATGCAAGAGGCGATAATATGTGGACTGGAGCACTTACTGTGAAACATTTAATAGGAATACAGCAAGCTAATTTACTGTTTGATAGATCGGTAGTAGAAGTAAGAGATGTGCAAGATGTAGGCTTATTAAGCACACAAGGTAAATTTTCTTTTACGGAAGGAGGAATGAACTCGGGGAGAGGCTGGGGAATAAATTTGGGAGCTACCTACAAAAAAATGAAGGAAAGTGCGGATAATTACATTCCACATTCTAAGCGAACTGGGTGTGAACACCGAGATTATTTGTATAAAATTGGGTTTTCTTTGTTGGATGTGGGGTACATCAACTTTAATAAAGATGCGTATTACGGGGATTTTGACGAAACTTTGGATGTGGAGGAAATAAATACTTTACAAAAGCTAAATGCTGAATTTGGAACCAATAACAATGGAAACGGATTTAACTCTTGGTTGCCAGCAGCAGCCTCAGTTCAGTTTGATTATAATGTAAACGACTACATTTACCTAAATAGTACTATAGTACAGCGAGTGCCTTTGATGGCAAACACTTACGGGGTAGAACGCACTAATTTACTGGCAGTTTCAGCGAGATTTGAATCTCGTTTTTTTGGAGCTGCAATTCCTTTATCGTTAGAGAATTACACAAATCCTCAAATGGGGCTGGCTGTGCGATTTTTTAACCTCACAGTGGGTTCTGATAATTTTTTACCCATATTTTTTGACCACAATGAATTAAAATCAGCCGATATCTATTTTCACTTAAAACTGAAGCTATTTAGAAATCCTGCGTGCAGAGATAAAAATAGCGGAGCTAGCAGAACCAGAAAACATTCTCGTAAGCGTAAGAGAAATAATTCATTTGATTGCCCAACATTTTAAATCAACACAAATCTCCATTAGCATGTAATTCTGAATTTAGTTTAGAATCTACGAGAATCCTCTAGAAAATTATCTTACAATAGGTCATCCTGAATGTATTTCAGGATCTACCGCGAAAGCTTTACAATTTTATTTTTAATGTCATTTCTGGCGACTTGTCCCGATTTATCGGGAAGGCAGGAATCTAAGCGAATGAACTAAAAAAACCAACCCACAAAATAAGCCCGTATTTAATTTTATTCTTTACAATTACCCAAATAGAGGAGTTTTGAGCTAATTGCTTACAAACGGTTAAATTTATCAATTTAACATAATATAAATTATAAGACATTTTCTATTATAATTTACAACTTTTCATATTTTTTAATGACATTATTCTTTATGTCTAAAAAAGAGTCTCTATAATCTTCATTTATAATTTCAGTTTTTTTAGTGTTTTTAAGTAAAGATGTAAGTTTGTTAAAATCTTGTTTTAATTCTTTACGATCAATTAGCATATGTTTTTTTGGAGAAATATCTTTTAACATGTCAAATAGAATATAAAAATCAATTAAAGATCTTCTAAAAATGGAATTATTATCACCAGTATTAAAAAAATCATCTAATTTTTCCTTAAGATTTTCATTGTCAAAAATATTTTTTATTAATAGAATAAAATTTTCAACATTACTTATACTTTTTAAAAAATTATTTTTCATTAAAACATCGAAAGTTAGCTTGTCAATCATAGCTGATATATTTTTTTTATCACTTATTCTTCCTGTTATTCTATCTTTTCTGATAAAATAACCAACACTATCATATTCTTTTCTGTTATAGTTATTATAGTCAATATAAGAAAGAATAGTGATTAATTCTTCATTAATCATTCTATCTATAAAGTTTTTTTTATTTGGATTTTTAATATAAAACCAACTTACATGTTCTTTTGATATAGACTTTATTTTCTCTATTACTCCCCTATCTCCGTATGAATTCCACATTTCAAAAGAATTTTCTTTGATAGGATAAGGCTTATTATTTAACCTTATAAATAAATCAACGGGTTGAAAAGATGGATTAATTTTACTGTCAATTTCGATTAATTGAAGTCTAAAATCTAAAATTTTTTCTTGACTTACAGAATCAAGTTCTCCATATCTCTTTCGATTGATTTCTTTTATAATTTTTAAGTCTTTAAGTTTGTAATTGTTTTTATTAGAATAAACTAATTTGTTTTTCTCATTTAAATATTGTTTTCCTAAATATCCAAGAATAGATAAAATTCTTTGTTGTCCATCTATAACTTCTTTAACACCATCTTTATTCTTATATATGAAGATTGGAGGCAAATAAATACCTAATAAAATACTTTCAATGATTGAAGAAGCTTTATATTCATTGATTCTCTCTTTTCTTTGATAAGAGGGTCTTATAAGATATCTATGTGTAGACAAATCATTAACTAACTCTTCAACTGGTATAAAAGTAGCATCTGGTTTATTAACTCTTAATGAAGCTAATTCATCTAACTTTAATTTTGCTTCGTTTTCGTTTTGTTTTAAACCTTTTATTTTAGAAGAGAAGCTCTCATCTTTTAGATAAATAGTGAAGTCTATGTTAAATAATCTTTTAAAAATATCAGCAGTATTTTTAAACCTATTTATTATCTCACTATAATAATGATAGTCATCAGAGTTATAAAGAGAGATATCTTCACTGAAAAATTTAAATAGTTTTTCTTTATTATTTTCCTTATTAAATTCTTTAATTGGATATTCTCCTTCTCTATTAATAATGCAAATTGCCCAGAGTATTGTTTCATACAAAGTTTTACTCTCTTCTAATCCTCTTTTTGAAAAATAATCCTTTAATGACAATACAATTTTAATATTTTCAAAATATTCTATTATTGTTTCTTTACTGATATTGTCATATTCCCTAACAAAATCATAAAGTAGCTCAAATATCTCCTGTCTATTACTGGTTCTTGCATAATGGGAAATTGGAAAATTACTTAATACAAAATGTTTTCTTAGAAATTGTAGGATTTTTGAAATATCTAGTTCTTTTTCTTTAAAAGTTTTTCCTAAGAAAGTTTCTGTTATACCTTTTGACAAATTTTTATCTTCACTTAAATAACTTTTAAATAAAAAAGTGATGTTATCTTCATCATAAATCGCATTATCAATTTCTGAGGTGTTTAATGCAGTAATACCAGAATTATATCTCCTAAATATTTCTTTTTTTATTTTATCCTCAATATTCTCAGTTAATTTGGGTTCATTAACAACTTCAAATTCAAATATTCTAATTTTTACATCTTCAAAAATACTTCTAATTTCGTCTGAAACCTTATTAAATGTTTTGTTTCTTAATTGAGGTAAATCCATTAATCCTTTAATATGAAGACTTAGTTCGCCTTCCCTAAATTTTTTAATTGTTTCAAATCGTTGTCTACCATCAATGACCTCAATTTTCCCTCCTGAATTAAAAAATATTAAAGGTGGAATGTCTGTACCTAATAGAATACTTTCAATAAAAAAAGTAGCTTTTGGTCTATCCCAAACATAGTTCCTCTGATAATAAGGGTTATAATTTATTTTTCTTTGCATTCTATCGCTAAACAAAGTTTTAATTGACATTGAATAAGATGATATTTTCATATTATTCCTGAAAATATTTTGATATTCTTTATGTGAAATATATGATGATGGATTATTCATTCGTGTGTTTTAAAGTGAAAATTGATTATTATTCTTAATTAAATAGTTCAAACTATTATTTTCTTGAGTTGGATGTATTTTAAAAGTTTGTAATTCATGATCTATATATTTTGAAAATATAAAAAGATGATGAAAGTGATGATTAAAATACTCTAACCCAATTTCAACAGAGAACCCAAAGAATTTTTCAAATATAATATTATCAATCTTCATAAATGAAATATTCATTTCATTTATATCAAAATTTAAAATTTCAATATTTACTATTAATTTAACATCTTCATTGTAATAAGATCTCGAAACTGGGTATGAAATTTCAGAAGTTTCTTCTTTAGTTTCAAATAAAAAGTCTTTAATTCTTAATTTTATTTCATTTAAAAAAACCAAACGATTAAAGCCATAATTAACATTTTCGGAATGAAAATTATTAAATTCTACTTTAGAATCATCAGGTAAATGTTTAAATAAATTATATTTTAAAGCAATTGGCACAAACTTTTTTCCAAAAATAAAATGAGAATTATAATATAAAATTAATAATTCTTTTTCTGAAAATTGAGATCTAACAATTTTTGAATATGACTGCTTATCCTCTTCATTAATAGAGCTTAATTCAATAAATCTCATTATACGATATACAATCCTAAAATAATGAGAAATCTCAGTTTTCTTTTTATAAAATAATTTTTTATAGGCATTAAGAACTATAAAATGATTTTTAATTGGATCTTGGATAACTGAAGATAAATTTATTAATTCTCTAGAAAATTTTTCAAATAAATCCTCTTGGTCTTGCCCATTATTATTGCTAATATTTGATACAATATGGTTATAAAGATTTAACATATTAAAAAATGTTGACTCAAACTGCTGTTTTTTTAAAGTGTTAGTTTGTTCTTTAAATACATTTCTAGTTAAGGATAATTCTTCTTTTTGTAAGCTAAATTCGTTTGTTTGCATTTCAAGTGCTTCAATTTGTTTTCCTAATGCTTTCCTATTTGTCTTAATATCATTCCGTTGTTCCTTTAATGCTAAATAAAATAAGATGACACCTATAAGTGCCCATGCAGAACCAATAATCCCTCCAATAAAATCTCCTAATGTTCCTAAAAGAGTTTCGTCAATTGTAGAGTCCAGATTAAAAAAATCTCTATTCCATAAAAATAAAGTTGTAATTATTACTATACATATAAGGCTAATTGAAATTATAAGATATATGATGTCTTTCTCAATGAATATTTTGTCGTAAATTTTCTTCATTTATTAGTCATTTAAGATTAGTCTTAATAATAAATTATTTATTTTTTTAAATCTACCCCTTCCCCTACACTTTTCAAAATATCCCCCCACAGGAAAAACCCCTTTTTTTCATTTACTAAATAAAATATTATAAACCAAAAGGTTACTTCCCTCCTCTTCTACTTACTTGTAAATATTGTAATTCCATAAAAAAGGAATTACCCTTATACCAATCTAAGTTTTTCCTCAATAAAAAAAAGGGTTTATCCTAAAAAAGAATAAAGCAAAATACTGTTGAATTACAGGGTTTTAACTCTTGTACAGTCTGTGTGTTGTGGTCAATTTTGTGGTGTTGAAATTATACACACAAAAAACCACGCATGAAAAATTTATTAACTGTAGCGATAAACGAAATAGGTGTAAAAGAGATAAAAGGCTCAAAACACAACGAACGAATCCTTGAATATGCCAAAGAATCCCATTTTAGTTGGGTAAAGGATGACGAAACTGCATGGTGCAGTATTTTTCTAAACTGGGTAGCCAAGCAAGCTGGGTTGGTAACTTCTAAGTCTGCTGCGGCTAGGTCTTGGCTCAACGTAGGATTTGAGGTACAAAACCCAGAACCAGGAGATGTGGTGGTGTTTTGGAGAAAAAGCCTGAGTTCACATTTTGGACATGTAGGAATTTACTTAGGGTACTCGAGCGATGGTTCGCGGGTATATGTATTAGGAGGAAACCAAGGAGATTCGGTTTCGATATCGGGATATGGTGCTGATAGAATATTAGGGTTCAGAAGGTTGACTTCTGCATCTTCTACTTCGCTACCTCCTAGCCCATTAAGAAAAGGAAGCAAAGGAGCCAATGTGGTAAAAATACAAGATGCTTTAAAAACACTGGGATTCAACCCAGGAACATCCGATGGAGATTTTGGACCAAGAACCAAAGCAGCTCTAGAACAATTGCAAGCAACTAGCCTAGATTTAAGTGTAACGGGAATTTACAATGCCGAGACCAAAAAATTTATGGAAGAACTATTAGCCGATAAAAACTAAACTTAATTATAAACCAAAAAACATAAATACAATGCCAGACAATTTCACACCAATTCCAGATGACTTCATGAATGTAGTATTTGGACAAGTTTACAACAAACTTACAAACGGAGGACGCCCAGAGATGTTGGGGCCTAACAATTTTGTAGCCTGGGAGCCAGTAGCTACCGTAATTGACGAAGATGCGTTTGATTACGCAGTAAAAGGAGTATTTGGAGCTCCAAAAAGAACCGAAGACATGTCGGACGAAGAGTATAACGAATTGAGAGCTTCAAAAAAATGGGGTGCTTATGCCCAAGCAGAAGAGTTTGCTCGAATTGCCGATCAAATCCCTTCGCATATTCCTAAATTAGATGGAGAAGCCAGAGAGTTTACAGTTTTCAGCCCTGAGCCAGACCATACGGTATCCAATGTATATTCGGATATTATGGAGTTTAGTGTGGTAAAAGATTCTAAAATTGATCCTAAAGTGGAGAAAAAATTAGAAAGACTGAGAAAGAAGCTTTTTAAAACAAAAAGGTTGAAAAACCCTGATTATGATGAGGAAATGATTGAGGATGCTGAAGAGAACCCAAAATACATTTATCAATCATTTATCTCGCCTATGTACAAAAAGTACCTAGAGTATGAATTGATGTACGAAGAGGCTGAGCAGACCTTAACAGATTTGGAAATTCGAGTGAACGAAGGAGATGTAGAAGCCATGACCGAAAAAGCAATTAATGGAAGAAACATCTTGAGAAAAAGAGATAGTGCTCTTAAAAGATGGGAATCTATGGGATATAAAGGAGCTGTAGAGAAAATCATGAATTACATTGATGAGATTGAGGCAAGTAACTTTTTAACCGTAAAGAAAAGATATGAGTCTGAATTATTGGCTGCAAAAAGAACAGGATTAGGAGGTTCAAACTCTTACTACTACTCTGCTCCAATACCAGGAACAATTTTAGAAAACTCAAGAGGATGGACACGATTTTCTTTTAGTAAATCGGACTATGAGTCTTCTTCAAGAAAAAAGAGCCACAAATGGTCGGCTGGTGCTTCTTATTTTGGAATTGGGAGCGTAAGTAACAAAGGAAAAGTTTCCAATGTATCAAGTGATTACAATATGAATGATTTTAAAATGAGTTTCCAATTAACAAAGTGTTACGTTTCAAGACCTTGGCTAGGAACAACTTACATTAAATCTAGGTATTGGAAATACTCTAAAACTGGAAATGACATTGTAAATAACCAGATGGTGAGTGATGGAAAAGGGGGTGGATTGATGCCTTCGATTGTTACAGAACTTTACTTTATCAAAGACCTTAGAATTGGATTTAGAAAAGGAAGTAGCTCTTATAAAAAAGCCGAAAAAGAAATAAAAAGTGGCGGAGGAGTAAGATTCGGACCATTTAGTATTGGAGCTAAACATCAGTATAACGATTCTAAAGTTGATTTTGAAAGAGACAGTGAATCACAAGGGGTTAGATCTTCTGAAATACTATTAGTAGGAAGAAAATGTAATGTACTTGCAATGGCTCCAAACCCACTGCCAACAATAAAAGATGACGAATGGATTGAGGTAAATTAATCCTATTCTCTAATTGACTAATTAACAAAAACCCAACTTGATACACTCTTGTTGGGTTTTTATTTAAACCCTTATTATTATGAAATCATATATTGCCTGTATCCAGAAATTGAGTGAAATTGTGAATGAAACCACCATGAACGAAAAAGAAAAATTTTTGGCTTGTCCGTCTTTGCGGATGTTTGAAGCTGGGGATTTTAAGTTTTTATCGGGCGAGGATTTGTCTCCACAAGATTTTTTGAAGAGTGAAGATTTATCACTTCAGCTTGATTCGCTTTCAAATGAAACGAATTTTTGGGATGTAGATCCGAATAATAATTTGTTTGAGAAGTTTAAAAACAAGATTAATCAATTGAAAACCAAATCGAAATCGAGTTTGAAACTTGATATTGAAAATGACTTGAAACTCTTGTACAATACCGATGAATCAGAAACAGAGCTACTGGAAAGCTACAATGAAAAGCTGATGGAATATGAAGAATTCATTGCTAATTACGAAGAAGTATTAGAAGAATATGAAGACGATTTGACGGATAATGAGAAACAGTTAATCAATCAAAAATTGGATGTGATATCAAAACAAATTGCTCTTCAGTTTGCCAGGTGGGAACTGAATTCCGTAAAATCTTCGGTAGAGGCAATCTTAGAAAAAGTGAATCATTTGAATGATTACGATTTATTTTTAGGAAAACTAAAAGAAATAAAAAGTGCCTTGAGAAACTCTGAATTAACTGGGATGCAATCCAATAATGCGTATAACAAACTGCATATTATTCCTTTTGATTTTTATGAAAATGACAATACTTGGAGTTCGGTAGAAGTTACTAATGCTGAGTTTGATGGATTGTTCAAAAAAGCAAAGCAAAGTTTGAAGGGATTTAATGAATCTATCTTGGAATTTGATTACAAAGAGGATTTTATTGAGCGAATAAAACTGAATTACTGTATTGTGAATATTAAGCGAAATTGGTTGGTTTCCAGTGTTTTTGATAGCGAGTATGTCCAGAAAAAACGCACTACCCCATCAACCTACGCTAAAAAAGTGATTTTGGTTAAGGATTTGAGAGTTATTCTTAAAGAAGATTTAACAGAAGTAGAAAAAGTAGAAATAGAGAAAAATAGTGTGATGAAGTTTGGACCTATTTTTATGAAAAATCAGTTTTTTAAAAACAAAGTATCAAAAGAAGCATTTATAAAACCAATTACGAGTAGAAAATTAGTAAAAAACAAACGGTTTAAGAAAACGGATGTGAAAATTGCAGCTAAGTCCCCTACTCTGGTTATGAATCCTAAATTGATGATGGTAAATACAAAAGCTCGAAGAGTTGTTTCCAATCCCCAGAAACCAAAAGGTAGAACAGCTAAACCACTAAATACTAGAACAAGGGCAAGAGTAATTACTTCGAAGCCAACTGCTAAGAAACAACCAATATTATTAACATCAAAAACGGCCATGATACATAAAATTGATTGGAGTAAGTTTAAAAAAAATAAGGCTAAGGCTTCAACCCTTCATTTTGATGTAAAAGATAAACGCAGCAATGAGGAAGTTTATAAAGCAGAGATATCCATACAGAGTAGAAATACCAACATGTTTAAAGAAATAGAAACAGACGAAAATGGAAAAATAACCACTACCCTACCTAAAGGAAGTTATGATGTAAGTATTAGAAAAAACGGCTATGAAGAAATTAGTTTTATACAAGCTGTACAAGAAAACAAAAACGTAAACATAGCAAAGAAAATGGAACCTCAAGAGGTGGTTTATGACTCCTATTTTTTAATGGGAATTATAGGCGAAACTATTAATCTGTAGTTACTAATTTTAAAAAAGGGGGTTTTTCCCCTTTTTATCCTTTGAATTAAAAAATTAAAAAAAATCTGTTTAGTATTGTACTAACCTTAAAAAAAACAAATGAGCAAATTAATAACAAAAGAACAAGCAGAACAGTTAGATGATAGATATGTAAATACCAGAACATCAATACTTGAAACAGCATTGGGGCACGAAGATTCTCGAAATTTTTATTATTCTATTGAGGATATGAAGAAATTTATCAAACATGTAGAAGATGAAAGTAATGCAAATGGGTATGAAAATATTGGGGTACGTATATTTTTAGGAGCATACCCAGCTAATGAAGATGGAAATACGCTTTCAACATTGTTTTTAACCGCAACACGAGATAATGGATTGGTAAATTCTAAAGAAATTGAACCAATGAATTTTGCAGGTCCTGGAAGAAAGAAATATTAATAAATGAATGAGATCTATATTTCATATAGTATCAGAATTCTCATACTAATAACAGCAATAATTGCTACTATAAAATGGGATAAATACAAAAATTCAAAAGAAAGGGGTTTTCTATATTTTTTATGGATAACTTTTGCTTTTGAATGTCTTGCAGCTCTCTCAAAACAGGTGTTTGACACAAATTTTTGGGTATATAATATTTATTCCATTTTTAGTTTTTTATTTTATTTACACTGGTTTTACACGCTATTAAAACTGGCCTATATTAAATACCTCACTTATCTATTTTTAGCGGTAGTGGTAGTTAATATAGTTATACAAGACTTTGTAAACGAACATCAGATTTATACGTTTATTGCAGGAGCAATAACACTACTTTTTTGTACTTTCTTTTATTATTCAGATTTATTAAAAGGAAATGAAATATTTATCATCAAACAAAAACTCTCTTTCTGGATAGCAACAGGAATTTTGTTATTTCACATAGCAATGATACCTTTAATCGTTTTAGCAGACGTATTGGATTTTGAAGGCAAATACTACTTGATAGTTTTAGCCATTCTTAATCTTATTTTATACGGTTGCTATATAATAGGATTCTTATGGACCAGAAAGATATTCAATCGTTAATACTAATTTCCTCTATAATTTTAATCATTTTTGCGGTGGTTATAGTGGGGTTATTCATAGTTTTTCAGAAAAGGAAATCTAATCTGATAAAAAAGAATTTGGCTGATTCTCAAAAATTTACCAAAGAATTGAATAGAATGAAAATTGAGGTAAAGGAACAAACCTTGAGAAATATTGGGTGGGAATTGCACGATAATATTGGGCAATTATTGACCCTTGCCAAAATTCAACTTCAGAGTATTGCTGGTGAGGAAAAAAAAGTACAACAAGTAGGAGAAACAATTACTAAATCAATTCAGGAGCTGAGATCATTATCAAAACTCATAAACCCCGATTCTTCTAAAGAGTTGAACCTATTTGATTCGGTAAAAGAGGAAATTAACCGATTGAATAGATTAAATTTTATTGAGGGTTCTTGTCAATTAGAAGGTGAAATCTATTTTATATCAAACGATAAGGAGCTAATTATCTTCAGAATTATTCAAGAATTTATCACCAACACGATAAAACATGCAAAAGCATCAAAAATAACTGTTATCTTTAGTTATTCAACCGATTCATTAACCATTACTGCAGAAGACAATGGTGTCGGTTTTAATTTAGATTCAGATTCAACAGACGGTCAAGGACTTCTGAACATTAAAAACCGAGCAAATTTAATTGGTTTGGAATATACAATTGATTCCAGTACAGATATTGGAACAATAATAAAACTAACTCATACAAATTCAAATTAATATGGAATTTCAAAAAACAGTTTGTATAGTTGATGATCACATCTTGCTTTCGCAAGCTATTGCGGAGCTTATCAATACTTTTGATGACTACAAAGTAATAGGGACTTACAACAACGGTAGTGCCTACATCAAAGAGTTAGAGAAATTAGATTTTGTACCAGATATTACTCTAATGGATATAAATATGCCTATCTTAAATGGAATTGAAACCACTCACTTCCTCACAAAAAAATATCCTGAAATAAAGGTAATTGCACTTTCTGTAGAAGCAGATGAAACCTCTATCCTAAAGATGTTGAGAGCTGGATCAAAAGGATATTTATTGAAAGATATTGCAAAGGAAGAGTTACTTCATGCATTGGATGAAATATCCTTGAATGGTTTTTATCACGATAGAAATGTCTCGGATATTCTTGTAAACTCTTTGAATAAATCTCCAAGTAAAATAGCCATTAAAGAGAAAGAGCTTGATTTTTTGAAATTAGCTTGTTCAGAAATGACCTATAAAGAAATTGCTGATAAAATGAAGCTAAGCCCAAAAACCATTGATGGATACAGGAACTCTCTTTTTGAAAAATTAGAAGTAAAAAACAGGGTTGGATTGGTTTTGTATGCCATTAAGCACGATATCTATACAGTTGAATAATTTTTGATTTATTATTGTAGGAAATTTTCTAAAAATTTAAAGCTATTCTATTAATTATCAACGTACAGGAAAAACCCCTATTCTTACTTCAATGTTTTTTTTATGTACTAATCGTCATTAAATTTATAACATAATGAATTGAAAATCATAAGTTATGGCTATAGAAATTAACTCAATGGAAATTTTAGATACTTACTTCAAAGGAGTGATGAATAGAGCTGAACATCATTCTCAGGAAATAAAAGCAGTTTGTTTAGCATTATTAGGAGCAGTAATTTGGAAGTCTACTGGTGAATTAGAAGCCAGACAATATTCAGGTAGCTCGGCAAACATTATATGGTTTTGGTTAGGAGATAGAAGATTTGTTTTTTGCTATGAACACAATGGTAAAAAAATTCAACTAAGAGAAAGGACTTACGAAGGAGAAGTAATAAAAGAGTTTAACGACAAATCTACCTGTAAAGAAATTTATAGCTTTTTTGAGAGTTTGGGAAATTAATCTCTTCTATAATATTCTTCATCTGTCAAACATTTCAAAAACAACACTAAACTATTCATTTCTAAATTAGTTAATCCTAAGGGTTTAATAATAGAATCCTTGTTTGGATGAGGCTTTCCTCCTACATTGTAATGTTCAACAACTTGTTGCAAAGAAGTAAAACTTCCATCATGCATATAGGGTTTTGTTATCTCAACATTTCGTAGAGAAGTAGTTTTAAACACAGCCAAATCAGCTGAATCTTTTGTAGCTCTCATTCTCCCAATATCTTTGTAAGTCTCGTACAATCCATTGTTAGTCAGTTTATAATTGGTAAAATTAAACCCAGAATGACAGCTTGAACAATTTGCTTTTCCAAAAAACAAATTCATTCCTTTTTTTTCTTGTTTTGTCAGTTCAATTTTTCCGGCAATGTACTTGTCAAACTTACTATTATTACTAATTAATGTTCGCTGATAAATACCCAAAGCACGAGTAATTACGTAATGATCGGGTTCTCTGTCATAAGCTTTTTTACTCATTTCAACATACTCCGGAATTTGTTGAATTTGTTTAGAAATTTCTACAATATTATGAGCGAATTCATTTTTTTCTTGGATAGGAACCAATGTCTGCATTTCGAGTGTGGGAAGATTTCCTTCTCTTAAAAAATAGGGGTGGTAGCCAATATTCATAAGGCTTGGCGTATTTCTTACCCCTGCTCTTCCAAACACTCCAGAACTAAATTTAACTGTATCGCTAAATGCAAAATTGGGTTTGTGGCAGGTTGCACAACTCATAGAGGAATCAATAGAAAATATAGGGTCAAAAAATAGTTTTTTGCCTAATTCTTCTCTAATTGGCGTATGCATATTCTCTTCCTCAAAATTCATTTCAGGAAATAAATAGGCTTCTTTTTGTATAGAAATATCTTTGATTAAAAGACATGAAAATAAAGCAATCATACACATACTGATTCCTATCGCCTTATTTTTCATGTCTTATTTCCTTTTTTTAAAATGGAGAACTATATCTTTTATCAGTAGCTAATTCTCTATCAGTTAAGGTTTTCAAGAAATTTACCAAATCGGTTTTGTCTTGTGCAGTTAAAAACAATCCTGTAGCTCTTGTGTTTTCGAGGGCAGGATCAATAGTTGATGAATAAACTAATCCGCTGTTGTAATGGTCTACCACTTCTTCAAGAGTTTTGAATCTTCCATCGTGCATATATGGAGGAGTTAATTCAATGTTTCTCAATGAAGTTACTTTGAATTTTCCTTTATCAGATGAACTACTAGTTACCTTCATTCTGCCATCGTCAGCCATATCCGCATCAGAATCCAATCCATTGTTCATGTATTGGTCGTTTTCAAAATTGGCTCCAGAATGGCAATGAGCACAATCTGCTCCCGACATAGCAGGAAAAAAAGCATTATACTCAGTATAAAACAAGTCTTTTCCTCTTTGCTCAGAAGCTGTGTAAGTTACCTCTCCCCTTTCTTCTTTATCAAATCTACTGTTGTTGGATATTATAGAATTCATAAACTGCTCAAGAGCTTTAGAGATTTTCTCTGTGGTTACAATTGAGCTACCAAAAGCCATATAAAACTGATCTCTATACATCTGAGAGTTATTTAGCTTTGTAACTACATTAGGCAAAGTTTCATGCATTTCTAATGAGTCTTGAATTGGCAGCAGAGATTGATCTCTCAATAAATTTGCTCTTCCATCCCAAAAGAATTGATTAGTATTCCACAACATATTAGTAGTGGTCATAGCTTGCCTCCCACCAGGTAATCCTAATATTCCAATAGAAAATCTATTAGTATCAGAAAATCCTGTTGCTTGGGCATGGCACGAACTGCAAGACATGGTTCCATCGCCAGAAAGCATTTTTTCATAAAACAACATTCTTCCTAACTGAACTCCTTGTTGCGTCAAAGGATTATCTGTAGGGATAGACGGAGGTGTTAATCCATTATAATTCAACATGTAAGCAGTTGGATTATAGGTTAAACCTGTTGGTGAATCTGTTTCTTTTTTACAAGAACTCGCAAATAGCAGAACAATGCATGCTATAGCACTTAATTTAAATTTCCACATAACAGTGCTTTTAGTTAATTACAATTAACTTTCTAGTCGCTAATGTTGCCCCATCTTTTTTAACAGTGCAAATGTAGGTTCCTTTCTTCAAGTCACTAATCAACAGTTGAGTTGCGGTGATTTTTTGTTGAAAAACAATGCTCCCTTTTAAGTCTGTAATGAGAATAGAAGTATTTTCTATTAGTTCACTTACTTGTACTTTCACATTACCCCCTTCTAAAACTGGATTAGGAGATACTGATAATTTAAGAGGATCTTTTTTAATTTTTTCAATCCCTACAGAAGGATTTCCTTCAACAGAAGTAAAAACATGGTCTCTATAATTATCTAAATGTTTGATATTGTTCCCATAATCACCATGGTCAAGTGGTCCATTGCTTACATCAATATCTCTAAGAGCTTCAAGATAATCAGCATTTAGTTCTATTGTTTTTTCACCTGAAGTGGTTACTCCAGCTGTAACAATTGTAGTATGGTGATAATTAACATTTCCCAATGAGTGTAATTCATATTTTCTATTAGGGGTTACAGAATATGACATTCCTTCTAATGCAACAAATCTGTAACCAGCAGCCCATCCCCAGTGCATACTTGGTGATTTTGGAGCTAATGGATGTGAAGTTGAATAAGTAGATGGATCAAGGTGATTGAGAGATGAATCAACACCTAATGCAATAGTTACTTTTTCTAAATTTGTAATGGTAAGTGATGTGAGTGAATCCAACAAAGGGGTTCCTGCATCGACCAATAATACTTTATTTATAGGAGTAACAGTACCTCCATCATGGGTTATTGATACGATAGTTAAGTAATATTCTAGTCGAGTAATATTAATTTTATTTCCCAAGTTTGTATAACTAGTATCATTGTATGCGAATGTATTGCTACCTAATTTATGATTTATTTTAAGACTTAATTTTGTCTGAGCTATTGAGTATGCACTTGCAAACATCAATGCGAAAAATAGTATATTCTTTTTCATTTTATTTGTTTTATTCGGGTTTTATAAAAAACCATTTAGTTATTAATTAATGTTTTATCCAATAATATGGATATCTAGGAATTAATAATAAATCAGATAAGGAAAGATTCTACTTTGAGATAAATGTTATTGGTTTTTATCTCAGGGGGTGGTGGATAAACTCTATTATCAGGAGTAGAAATAGAATTTTCTACAATTGATAAAGATTGGATTTTGATAAAATCAACATTAAAGGAAAAAAATGCCTCTTTATCAAAATCAGAAAATCTGTAATCATTCGAGGTTTCAACTTTAAGATGATCAAAAGAGCAACAAGTCTTTTTTCTAAAACTCATTAATTCAGAATCAATTTTCGATTCTTTTTGGCAAGATTTAACTTTTCCAAAAATTGTAAAATCATATACATCACTGCCACAATAATGAATATTTAAACTTATCCCCGCAGAGGAGATAAATATAAACACAGCTAAAATTAGGCTTGTGATTCTATATGAAATTGAGTTTTTCATCTCATAAATATAGCAAGAAAATTTTTATTATAATTTACTAAAGATTAAAAGTATTGGTTTTTATGATAAAGGGGATATGCTGAAGTGTTTGCTTATAGAACAAACAGCAGTAAGATTTTTATAAAAAAACTAATCCCTCGCCTTTCTTTCTAACATGGGCACAAATCTAAAATCTCCAAAAGTTTTTTTGGTGAATTCTGTTTCAGAAACTCTTACAACCAAAGTCATAATTTGAGTTTGCTCGCCTACAGGAATGACTAGCCTACCTCCTACTTTTAGTTGGCCTAATAAATCCTCAGGAATAAAAGGTGCTCCACAAGTAACAATGATAGAATCATAAGGAGCATATTGAGGAATTCCTTTGTAACCATCTCCATAGTAAAGTTTTGCAGAAGTATATTTCATCTTAGTTAAGATTCTTTTTGTTTTATCAAAAAGCTCTTTTTGTCTTTCTACGCTGTATACTTTTGCTCCCAACTCTATCAAAACTGTAGTTTGATACCCAGAACCTGTTCCAATTTCAAGAACTTTATGTCCTTTTTTAATCCCTAATAATTCGGATTGAAAAGCAACTGTGTAAGGATGCGAAATCGTTTGTCCAGAGCCAATTGGAAACGCTTTATTTTCATAAGCATGTTCAGCAAAAGCAGTATCCAAAAAGAAGTGGCGAGGAACTTTACCAATAGCTTCAATTACTCGAAAATCAGTAATCCCTTTGCCCGCAATCTCTTCTGCTAATTGCTTTCTTAATCCTTTATGTCTGTACGAATCAATCAATTATTTATTATTCTCAATTACGTAATTCAATACTTTAGTCATTAAATGTACTCTGTCTTTTCCTCTCACATTGTGCGGATGCATTGGGTAAGGAAAGAAATCTAATTGTACTCCATCAGTTACAGATTGCTTTACCAAAGCCAAATTATGTTGCATCACCACTACATCATCTACAGTTCCGTGGATAGTCAATAATTTTCCATCCAGATTCTTTACATACTGCATCAAGCTATTCTTTTTGTAGCCTTTCGGATTTTCTTGTGGAGAATCCATGTAACGCTCTCCGTACATAATTTCGTACCATTTCCAATCAATTACTGGTCCACCAGCAACAGCAGTTGTAAAAACTCCAGGATGTCTCAACATCAAAGAAGTAGTCATAAACCCACCATAACTCCAACCATGAACAGCTAATCGCTTAGAATCAACATACGTTAGAGATTTTAGGTATTCAACTCCAGTCAATTGATCTTCCATTTCTACTTCTCCTATTTGTCTATGAATTTGATTTTCAAAATTAAAACCTCTATTTGCCGAACCTCTTCCATCAACTGTGTACACAATATAGCCTTGATTTGCCATCCAATGCATCCACATACTTGCTCCTCCTCCCCAACTATTGGTAATCATTTGAGCATGAGGCCCTCCATAAACATAAATTAATACAGGATATTTTCTTGAAGCAATAAAGTTAGAAGGTTTGAACATTCTTGTAAAGAGTTTTTCTCCACTTTTTGAAGTTAATTCGCCCAATTCCATTTTTGCAGTTCTGTATTCACTCAATGGATTTGAAGAAGCTTTCAACAACATTTTTTCTTTAGTTGAAGTATTTAAAACTTCAGCCATATAAGGAATAGTAGTACTTGAATAACTATCCAACATATAATTACCAGAACTACTTATTTGTCCCGAATGAGTTCCTGCGGTTGTGCTTAACTGGTTAACAGTTCCAGAAGCTATTTCAATTTTATAAAGATGTTTTTCTCTTCCATCCTCACCTGTAGCTTGAACAAAAGCATATTTACCTGCATCATCCATTCCAATATATGAAGTAATAGGAAATTTAAAATTTGATAACGCTGTCCAACTTCCGTTTTTCATATTCACCTTATACAAATTCATAAAGCCATCTTTTTCGCTCATCCAAAGCATAGTATTTGCATTTTTTGTGGGGAAAAATCCAGAATTTTCAGGCTCTACCCATTTATCGTGCTTTTCTTCAAATACTGTTCTTATTTTATTCTTTCCTTTCACACTGTATTCGTTGAACCACATGTGATTTTGGTCTCTATTTACTTCAGCAATGTAAATTTTCTCCTCGTTTGGTCCCCAAGTAACATTGGTTAAATAATGGTCATCTTTTTTTCCACCGGAGTTCAGATAAAATTTTCTTTTTATTAATCCCAAAAAAGCGGTTCTTCCTTTTTTCAAGTTATAGACCCCAACCTTTCCGTACTCACTCTTTTGCCCTGCCATTGGGTATTTAATAGAGGATAAAGAACCTGGTGTTGAGTTTATATTCAACAAAGGATAATCCGCAACATCCGTCTCATCTTTTTGGTAGAAAGCCACATAATTTCCATCAGGTGACCAGAATATTCCTTTTGAAATACCAAACTCATATCTATGAATAGCTTGTCCTGTTACAATGTTTTTGTCTTCGTTTTCTACAATTTTTATTTTAGACTTTCTGGTTGTAGCCAAATATAAGTTGTTGTCAAGAGTATAAGCAACTGCTTGGGCTTTGTAGTTAAAACTTCTATTTGTAGCTTGTTTAGGAGTAATTATTACAGTTTTATTTCCTTTGTCCTCTCCTCTGAAAGTATAAATAACTACTGCCCCATTTTTAGTAAAAATCAATTCGTTTTCGTGAATTTCTTGAATTGTTGGTACTCTTTTGAATTGAACAAAATCTTTTAAAAAGAAATCTAAATCAAACGTAAACTCCTGTTTATTAGTTGCAGCATTTCTCATTAAGTATTTGCCATCCTCGTAATAGATATAAGAATCTTTTCCTTTTACCCATTGAAATCCTCTAAGACGTTCTGGGTAAAGTCCTTTGTAATAACCAAGAACTGCATCATTAAGAGTTAATTCTTTATTACTTGGCGGAACTTCTACATCATCAAAGTCATCTTGAGAATAACTTGTAAAAAATACCGATATAAATAAAAGTGAAAGAAATTTTTTCATGATTATAAATTATAAATAAATTGTTTTAAATCAGCGTAATAAGATTGAAATTTTGTTGCTTTTTCAGGGTTTGATTTCACAAATGAATTGTAATTCCTTTTTCCTTTAAACCTCAGATAATAGATTAAATATTCATAAGAAAACCACCTAGAAATTACACAAGATAAAAAGTACCACAACCAGATGTAATGGTCAGTAAATAAAGAAACTACGAATGACTGTACACACCAAAAGAAAAACATCAAAAAACCTCCAAGCACCATGTTTATAGAGCTATCGTATTGTCTATCCTTAATCTTATCTAGAATTAATTTTTGTGGAATTATTGAAGGAATATAACTATTTATAAATCCATACAAAGCCAATGGAAATCCTAAAATTAATCCGATAATTGGTAAAATTAAACTGTGTTGTCTCTTATCAAATAAATAAGGTCTTAAATCTTGAATTTCACAAATTTCGTTTATCTCATTTACAGAAGCTAACATTACATCAGTTTCATCAGTATGAGTTGAAAAATAATTTGTTAGCTTGCTATTTTTAAATTTATTCCACTTGAATTTATTAATTAAAGTTTGTCGAGGTCTTTTAACTTTTGTAATTAAAAAGTCATATAAATCATAATATTTTTCTTGAGAGTAATCGAGCATTTCATTTCTTAACCCTAATTCAATTTCTTGCATTAGGGGAGAGATAATCTCATTTTCTTTCGAAGAATCAAGGTTAGAGCTAAAAATTTTACTCGCATTTATTGCATTACCATAACTTACTAATAAATCTGCCGCCTTATTTCTTGTGTTTGAATAATTTAAGCCAACTGGCACAATCCAAATATCTTCTTCGGTTTCAGCATTGGCTTGTAAGGCTATTCTGGCAATTCCTTTTTTCAGATTTCTCAATCTATTTTGAGTATTGTGGCTCCCTTCAGGAAAAATAATAATACGTCCATTGGTAGAGAGAATTTCGCTACATCTATCAAATATTGCTTTATTTTTCTCCATAAAATCAGCTCCATCACGTTCTCTGTAAATTGGCAACATATTTAATGAAAACAATATTTTAGCTATCGCTGGTTTTCTAAAAACATCCGATTTAGTTAAGAAAAATACTGGAGAAAATTTTGTAGTAGCAATTACAATAGGGTCAATCAATGAATTTTGATGATTGGCAGCGAATATTACTGGTTTATTCTTAGGAATATTGGAAAGTCCCTGTTTGTATACACGCCTGAAATAGCCTTGCTTAGTAAACCAAACAAGAATATAAGTAATGAAATAAGGAAGTGTCCAGTTTTTTATCCTCATTAGGTTAATCAGATTGACTTATTCTATAATATTCTGTAAAAAATAAATATAAGGTTATTCTTAGTTATTTCTATTTTTTTAAATCAAAAAAACCGTTCCAATTTTTAATTAGAACGGTTTTGTTAATTATTTACTTTAATGATTAACCTCCGAAATCATCAAATCTTACGTTTTCCTCTGGAACTCCCCATTCATCACACATGTTAAGAACAGCTTGATTCATTAATGGTGGTCCACAGAAATAAAATTCAATATCCTCAGGAGCATCATGTTTTTCAAGGTATTGTTCGATTACTGCATTGTGAACGAAACCAACAAATCCATCTCCTTTTTCATCATGAATATCTTCTTTAGGAACCCAATTATCTTCTTCCAATTGATCAGACAATACTAAGTAAAACTTAAAGTTTGGAAATTCTTTTTCTAGGTCACGGAAATAGTGAATGTAAAATAATTCAGCTTTACTTCTTCCTCCATACCAATATGTAACCTTTCTACCTGTTTTAATTGTTTTGAACAACTCATACAAGTGAGATCTCATTGGTGCCATTCCTGCTCCACCTCCAATGTACAACATCTCCGCATCTGAATCATTAATAAAAAATTCTCCGTAAGGTCCTGAAATTATAACTTTATCTCCTACTTTTTGGTTAAAAATATAAGAAGATGCTACACCTGGATTTACTTTCATCCAAGCATTTGCAGCTCTGTCCCAAGGTGGAGTTGCAATACGTACGTTCAGCATAATTTTTCTTCCTTCAGCAGGGTAAGAAGCCATAGAGTATGCTCTTACTACTTCTTCTTTGTTCTCCATTACCAATGGCCACAATCCAAATTTATCCCAATCTTTCTGAAACTTGTCAGGCTCTCCCGGGTGATCTTGCGGATGTGCTTCAATATCCATTTCCTTGTATGGAATAGTACATGACGGTATTTTTATTTGAATATATCCTCCAGCTTTGTAATCCATGTCTTCAGGGATTTCAACAATAAATTCCTTGATGAAAGTTGCTACATTATAATTTGAAGATACCGTTGCTTCCCATTCTTTAATTCCAAGAATTTCTTCTTCAATTTCAATCGTCATGTTTTCTTTCACCTTTACTTGACAACCTAATCTGTGATTAGTTGCAATCTCTTTTCTTGTAAAAGAAGGTACTTCAGTAGGTAGAATTGCTCCTCCACCTTCGTGAACCTGACAAATACATTGAGCACAAGTTCCACCACCACCACAGGCAGATGGTAAAAAGATACCTGAGTTACTCAAAGTACTTAATAGAGTTCCACCTCCATCTACTTCTAGTTCTCTTTCTCCATTATTGATAGAAATTTTAATTTTTCCTGATGGGGATAATTTTGCTTTTGCGAAAAGCAACATTGCAACCAATAAAAGAATTACCAATAAAAATACTATAATCGTTATACCTACTATTTTAATATCCATAGTTTGTTATATATTAAATCCTAAAAATCCTAAAAATGCTAATCCCATTAGCCC
>CAKZNB010000017.1 GCA_937129365.1 uncultured Flavobacteriales bacterium | reverse complement strand
TCATAAACCCATTGAATCATTGGTTTGCCGCCTATATCAGCTAACGGCTTTCCGGGTAATCGGCTCGATTGATAACGAGCTGGGATGACAACCGTAAATGACATTATTTGCCCTCATCCATTGAGATTGTGCGTGCTTCTGGCTCAAGAAGCACAGGAATACCCTCTTTAATTGGGTATGCAAGGCGATCAAGTTTACAAATCAGTTCTTGCTTATCTTTATCAAAAGTTAGTTTACCTTTACATACAGGGCAAGCAACGATCTCAAGTAGACGGTGATCCATAGTATTCCATAACCTCTTTTATTCTTTTTAAAATTTGCTGTTGCGAATCTTCATCAAACTGCGCAGAAACTGGAAGATACCACCAGTTGTCTTGAGCATATTCTTCGCATTTTACAGCGTCTTTTTCTGTCATAATCATATTCATACCTTTCTTTGCTAAGGCATGAAGTTCATCTTTATCAAAATCTTCTTCATTTATTTCCCAAGTTGCGCCTGTAACTGGTGTGTAAAGGGCGTGTGCTAAGGGAACATTGTTTAAATCTGCAGAAAGCGCTGTAATATTAGGACCATGGAAAACACTTGCATGTAAAACACCCATTAGACTTTGACCATCAACATTATCCACAACATATGATCCGTCATGGAAAAAAGTAAAAGAATCTTGGTAAGATGCTCCTAGACCTACAGCATCCAAAAGATTATCAAAAGAAGCAATTAGTAATCCTAAATCATTCTCTACCATTCCAGCACCTTCTTTGCCAGCAGTATATGCTTTTTTGAGCTTCCATGTTTTCCCTTCAGGTCTTCCTATTCCGCCTGTAAGCAAAATCTCTGTTGATGGTAAAATGGTTACTTTTTTTGACTCGGAAAAAGAACCATTGGTTCCCGTTGCTGTCATTACAACAGTAAACGTTCCTATATTGGAATAGGCATAAACAGGATCTTCTTCACTACTTGTTGCTCCATCACCAAAATCCCATGAAATGGAAACTATGGGGTCGCTAGAATCTACCTCAAATTCTGTTGCATCACCAAAACAGAAATTGCTTGCTTTAACACCTACAACAAAATATGTGGTAATAAAAGGTGGCAGACCCAGTTCAACAATACGTCCTGCAAGCGAAACAGCATTCTCTACATAGTTAGCGCCTATACCTAAGATATTTGGGTTGTTTATAACACCCAAATAATCTTGCTCTAAGTTCGTAAAATAAATTTTACCATCAATCCCTAGTTGTAAAGCACCTATTTCAACTGATTGATCACCAATCATAGTAGCTGAGGCTATAATACTAGCCTCATTCATATTACTAATATCATACTGGTAGATTCTATATTCTTCAGAAGAAAAAGTTGGATATCTGGCATGTGAAATATATAAAATTTCTGAATTTGAGGAGAACTCTACTCCGTATGCAAAAAGAAGCTCACCATTGGCTTCATTACTATAAAGAGAAGTTAGCGCAATTCTATTACTTAATACACCTGTACTGTTATCAAATCTATATAATTCTGCGTATGCAAGAAAACCATCTAAATATGCAACAGTAGTACCATCTGGGGAAATTTTTAAATATCCTCCTGTGTTGTGAGAAAACAAAGGTGTTGATCCAATAGCTGAAATAACAGGAGTTAGATTTAGCCCAGCAGCAGTTACCAAATAAGCTACAAACTCATTGCTTCCCAAACGATGTGATAACACCCATATGTCCGACCCATTGGCATGTCTTACAGCAGTAATTTTTTCTGTCATCGGAGTTTCCAATAGCTGATTCTTTGTAGTAACATCTCCAAAACCTCCGTTCAAAGTCATATCCACAATATTGTACTGTAACCCGTTAGGTTCCCCAAGATGATCTACTGTAAAAACATAGTATTGATCTGGATTACCAGGAGTAGGAACTATTATTCCTGATTGGGTGCTAGATGGATGCCCTAATAACCCTGTACCATTAGGCATTGGATTATGATTCCTATCCCAAACCGTAATACCGTCCGTATACAACAATAAATTACCATTGAAATCTGAAATGGTATCACAACCTTCTATTTTATTTAACTCACCA
>CAKZNB010000016.1 GCA_937129365.1 uncultured Flavobacteriales bacterium | reverse complement strand
AAACTATTTGAAGCAACTTCTAATAAACTGAAATTTTGGAAAATTACAGAATCACAAATTCAATCTATCATTAAATCAAAGGAAGCTATTGAGTCTTTTGACATCTATTCAGGTTTTTCTGGTGTGGTATTGAACAAGAAAGTTTCTGTAGGAGACTATCTAAATGAAGGAGAAGTTTTATTTGATATTCAAAACCTGAGTCAATTGTGGGCAGTTTTTGATGTATATGAAAATGACCTTACTTCTATTAAAAAGGGGGATAAAATAAGTTTTACATCCACCGGAATAGCAAATAAAACCTTTGTTTCAAAAATAGTTTTTGTAGATCCAGTAATTAATCCAACAACCCGAACCGCAAGTGTTAGAGCAATAATTAACAACTATAATAAAGCCCTAAAACCTGAAATGTTTTTAGAAGGGATTGTTAATAATGTTAAAAGTAACAAAGAGTCTGTTAATGTTCCAAAATCAGCTGTATTATGGACAGGGGAGAGGTCTGTCGTTTATATAAAACTACCCAATTTATCCACTCCTTCATTTGAGTTTAGAGAAGTAACTCTAGGAGAATCAAATGGAGCAAATTATACAGTTTTAAATGGATTGAGTAATGGTGATGAAGTGGTTACCAATGGAGCGTTTGTAATTGATGCATCAGCTCAATTGAATAATCAAGCTAGTATGATGAATAGAAATTTATTAACTAGCAAATCTCAAGGTTTACCTGATTTTACTTCAACAACTCCTGTCGAGTTCAAAAATCAATTAAAATTAGTTTTAGATGATTATTTGCTGATTAAAGATGCTTTGGTTCAAAGTAATTCAAAATTAGCAGCTGAAAAATCAAAATTACTAATCAATAGTATGGAAAAGGTAGATATGCAATTGGTAACAGGGGAATCTCATAATTTTTGGATGAAGCAAATGAAATCAATTGCTGTAAATACGAAAGGAATCACTGAAACAAAAGATGTTTCTGAGCAAAGAGTTTTTTTTAATACACTTTCAAATTCAATTATAAAGGCTACAAAGTCATTTGGTGTAAAAGAGGGAACTTATTATGTTCAGTATTGTCCAATGGCTGGAAATGACAAAGGAGCATCATGGATAAGTAAAGAGGCGATAGTTAAAAACCCATATTTCGGAGATGAAATGCTTACCTGTGGTTCAATAGAAGATACTATCGATAAAAATTTTAAAAATGAAACAATTAAAAAAGCAATAAATAATAGTCCAATGAGTGGACATAATCATTAATAAATAAAAACAAAAATCAAATGAAAAAAACAATGTTAAAACTAGTAATGCCAGCATTTATGGGAGTATCAATGCTGATGAGTTGTGGAAGTTCACAAACAACAAACGATTCCTTAGCTAAGGCTGAATTCAAAGTATATGGAAACTGTGGAATGTGTGAAAAAACAATTGAGGGATCATTAAATGGTAAAGATGGAATTGGAGAAGCAGATTGGGACAAAGAAACCAAAATGATTACAGTTAGTTATGATGCAGAAAAAATGGATGAAGATAAAATCAAGGAGAAAATTGCTGGAGTAGGATATGATACTGATTCCCACAGAGCAAAGGAATCTGTTTACAATGATTTACCTGGATGTTGCCAATATACTCGTCCTGAATAAAACCTAAAATAAATGAAAAAGGCACAATTGAAATTAGTAATAACAGCATTAACAGTATCGTTAGTGCTGTTAGGTTGTGGAAATGGATTTGATAAACAAGGTGTTAAAAATAGTAACACAACATTTAAGGTTTACGGAAACTGTGGAATGTGTGAAAAAAGAATTGAAGGTTCTCTTAAAGGAGTTTCAGGTATAAGCTATGCAGATTGGGATCAAACTAGCAAAATGATTATCATTTCTTATGAATCAGAAAAGATTTCAATTGATGAAATGAAAGTGAAAATAGCAGGAGTAGGGTACGATACAGAATCTCATAGAGCAAAAGAATCAGTTTACTCTAAACTACCAAAGTGTTGTCAATATGAGAGACCTTAATTTATTTAACTATAATTTTAAAAGGAAATTATTGAGTATTTGATATCCGATATTAAATTAAAATTTAGATATTAACGATAAATGGAAATAGGATATTTAAATCTAATTGAAGGGAAAACCTACATTTTAAAATCATGCTTGATTGACAATGGGT
>CAKZNB010000015.1 GCA_937129365.1 uncultured Flavobacteriales bacterium | reverse complement strand
GGTTTACAAAGTCAATAGCAAAAGAACTTGGTTCAAGAAATATAAGAAGTAATGCGATTGCACCAGGATTTATCGCTACTGAAATGACAGATAAATTGGATCCGGACGTGGTTGAAAATTGGGTAAAAGAGATTCCATTGAAGAGAGCTGGAGCTCCAGAAGATGTGGCTGATGTGGTAGTTTTCTTGGCAAGTGATATGAGTGCTTATGTAACTGGGCAAACTATTCATGTTTGTGGAGGAATGTTGACATAATTTATTAGGATAAAAACCGTTATTGATTCTTGAAACTACTTCTTAATTCTCCACTTTGGTACATTTTGCTCTGTATTCTCCTTGCGGGATTAGGTGCGTATTTCTTATACCGTAAGGATAAGAATCTATCTGAATTATCCATAAACTGGAAAAGAGTATTAGGAGTATTAAGGTTTTTGAGTCTATTTTTTATTGCTTTTCTTTTGTTGGAGCCATTATTGGAATATTCAAAAACGAAAGTAGAGAAGCCTATTCTGATTATTGCTCATGATAACTCAGAGTCTATGATATTTAATAAGGATTCGGCAATTTTTGCATCTCAAATTCAAGATAAGTTTAAAGAACTTAAGAATAATTTATCTACGGATTATGAGGTGATAAACTATAGTTTTGGAAAAGAAGTGAAAGAAGGGAGTGAGTTTTCATTTGGTGATAAACAAACTAATTTATCTGGTTTTTTTAATGAAATTCAAAACAGATATTATAATCGAAATTTAGGAGGAATTATAATTGCTTCAGACGGTATTTATAACAAAGGAAGTAATCCTGTTTATGAAGTTGAAAAACTTAAAAACATACCTGTTTATTCAATTGCAGTTGGAGATACGTTGCCAAAGAAAGATGTTTATATTGATCAGCTTTTTTATAATAAATTAGCTTACAAAGGAAATAAATTTCCAATTTTGGTTGAAGTGAAAGGAGAGCAGTTTAATGGGAAATCAGTCTCTGTTGAGTTGATCAAGAGCGGGAAGGTATTAGGAAAAGAAATCATAACCTTTGATAGTAAATTTTCAATTAAAAAAGTTCAATTTGAAGCTGAAGCTAAAAACACTGGGCTTCAAAAATATACAATACGAGTAAGTCGAATTGATGGGGAAGAAACCTACTCCAATAATAATCAAACATTTTTTGTAGATGTTTTAGAAACCAAACAGAGGATTTTATTATTAGCATATTCGCCACACCCAGATATTCAAGCAGTTAAAAATGCCTTGGCTACCAATGAGAATTATGAAGTTAATGTAAGCTTAGTTTCCAATTTTAATGGAAACCTGAAGGATTACAATCTTTTGGTTCTTCATAATTTACCGAATTCGGAAAAGGAAATTAGTTCAGTTTTAAAATCTTCTGTTCCAAAATTGTTTGTGCTTGGAAATCAAGTTAACTATGAGGTGTTTAATAAGTTAAAAGTTGGATTGAATGTGAAAGGAGTTTCTGATTTCACTGAATCCAGTGCCTATTACAACTCCAAGTTTGGTTCGTTTAACGTGTCATCAGGATTAAGCGAGTTGGTTTCAAATGCTCCGCCATTGCAGGTTCCGTTTTCTAATACCTATCAGCTAAGCAACAAAATGGAGGTTGCTTTTTATCAACGAATTGGTCCAGTTAAAACCAAATATCCTGTATTGAGTTTCGCTTCCAATGAAAATGGCAAAACAGGTTTGTTGATTGGTGAAGGCTTGTGGCGATGGAAAATGTATGATTATAGCGAGAATGGAAATAATGAAGTGTTTAATGAATTGATTCTTCAAACTGCTCAATATTTGGTTGCTAAAGAAGATAAAAGTAGATTTAAAATAGAAGGAAAAACCCGTTATGAGGAAGGGGATGAGATTGTATTTGGTGCTGAGGTATATAACAGAAGTTATGAGTTAATAACTACTCCTGAAGTGAAAATTAAACTCAAAAACGAAGAGAATCAAGAGTTCGATTATGTTTTTTCGACCAATGATGATACATATAGTTTAAGTGCTGGAAAATTAGCATCTGGGATTTATTCATACAGAGCCTCGACTAATTTAGATGGAAAGATAAAAGTTAAGACAGGAGAGTTTTCCGTTCAAAAAGTTCAATTGGAAAGTAATAATACTCAAGCAAATCATCAGTTACTTTATAATATCAGTGATATTTCAGGCGGTAAATTAGTGTCACTAAATGAAACAAATGATATTTTGAAATCCATTGCATCAAACGAAAATCTGGTGGACGTTATTTATGAAGAAAAGGAAATAGACGATTTGATTTATCTTAGATATCTATTCTTTTTTATACTTGCTCTATTAGGTGTTGAATGGTTTGTGAGAAAAAGAAATGGAGGGTATTAGTAAATCTTTACCTAATCTTTAATTTGAGTTTTCCTAAACTCCAATACTAATTTCTATTTCGGTTCAATCGATACATGATTAATATCACTTCTCAATCAAATAAAATTAATTTTCATAACTTCGCGTAATTATTCTTTAACCCTTAAAACCAAGTATAGCATGCAACTGTACAATAAATTAAGCGCCAAAGAAAGAGCAGAGCTTATCGAAAAAGCAGGTAAAGAGCGCCTGACTGTGTCTTTCTATAAATACCATCAAATTGGTAATCCCACAATTTTTCGAAATTTTTTATTCGTCCTCTGGAATGAACAAGATGTATTGGGAAGAATCTACGTTGCCAATGAAGGAATAAATGCTCAGTTGTCTGTTCCTGCTGATAATTTTGTGAATTTTAAAGAGAAGTTAGACGAGGTTTCTTTTCTTGAAAATGTTCGATTAAACATTGCGGTAGAGCAAGACAACAAATCATTCTTAAAATTAAAAGTTAAAGTCAGAGATAAAATCGTAGCAGATGGTTTAGAGGACGATACCTTCGATGTAACAGACATTGGGACTCACGTTAAAGCAGAAAGGTTTAATGAGCTTATAGAGGATCCTAATACTGTTTTGGTAGATATGCGTAATCATTACGAAAGTGAAATAGGTCATTTTAAAAATGCTGTAACACCCGATGTTGATACATTCAGAGATTCTTTGGATTTGATAGAAGAGCAATTAAAAGATCATAAAGAAGATAAAAACTTAGTGATGTATTGTACAGGAGGCATAAGATGCGAAAAAGCATCGGCCTACTACAAGCATAAAGGATTCAAAAAGGTATTTCAGATGGAAGGCGGTATTATAAATTATGTGCGTCAGGTAAATGAAGAAGGTCTTGAAAATAAATTTTTAGGCAAGAACTTCGTATTTGATGAACGAAGAGCTGAGCGAATATCTGACGATATTATTTCTAATTGTCACCAATGTGGAGAAGCCTCAGATGTTCATGTTAATTGTTTAAATGAGGGATGCCATTTATTATTTATCCAATGTTCAAGCTGTTCAGAAAAAATGAATACCTGTTGTTCTGATGAATGTAAAGAAATAGCTTCCTTACCATTTGAAGAAAGAAAAGCTCTTAGAAAAGGAAAAGCTGCTGGTAACAAGATATTCAAGAAGGGTAGGTCAGAAGTGTTGAAATTTAAGAAGTAATTAACCTAGATAATTGTAAAACCCTCAATCTAATTATAGGTTGAGGTTTTTTTTTGTTCATTTTATCGCATAAAAAAAAGCCTCACAAAATGTGAAGCTTTTTTTGCGGTCCGGACGGGACTCGAACCCGCGACCCCCTGCGTGACAGGCAGGTATTCTAACCAGCTGAACTACCGGACCGACTTGCTCTGTTTTCAAGAGCGATACAAAAGTACCATTTTAAATTTATTCTCAAAATATAAACGGGAGAAAAATTTATTATTTATGTAATTTTTGATCTAAGCTTATCCAAGCACCACCATTGTGAACTGTTTTAAACCCTTTTGCTTTTAAAACTCCTTTTGCAGTTGCACTTCTCATTCCGCTTGCACAACAAGTAATTATTGTTGTGTTTTGCTTGCCCTCAAGTTCTCCAATGTTTTTTCTTAGTCCTTCTACAGGAATGTTTATTGAACCTTCAATATGTCCAGATTTAAACTCTCCTTTTGATCTTACATCTACTACTATTGCACCATTTTCCACTAATTCATAATAATCTGGCTTTGGGCCAAAACCCAATAGATTTAATATAGATTTCAACATAATTGTTAAGCTTTATAAAAATTAACATCCATCCATCCGCCACCGTTATAGCATTCAAAACCTTCGTTAGAGAGCATCTGTTGAGCCATTCCACTTCGTTGTCCTGATGCACAACATAGTATTAAAGGTTCTTTCATTTTTTTTACCTCATCCAATCTTTCCATTAATTCTTGAACAGGAATATTTATTGAACCCGCTACATTCCCACCTATAAATTCCCCTTCAGTTCTTACGTCAAGGATTGTACCTTCGTTATTTTTAATTATTTGTCCTACTTCCATTTCTTTATTTTTTAATAAGTCTAATTTAAGATTTTTAACTGATAGACTTCTGTTTTTATATCAAAAAAAATCCTCTCGATTTCTCAAGAGGATTTTTTAGTATAAAATAAATAACAACTCTACTTATTCTCCTGCTACTTCAAACTCAGCTTCAGTCATCACTTCTTTGTGAAGTTTGATAGTTGCTTTGTATTTTCCAACAGTTTTTATAGGCTCGTTGTGAATTTTTATGTGTTTTCTTTCGATATCGAATCCAGCAGCATTAAATGCTTCTGCAACCTGTACCGAAGTAACAGATCCAAAAATCTTTCCGCTTTCACCAACTTTGGCAATAACTTTAACTTCGCTTTTTTCAATTTTAGTTGCTAAAGCTTGTGCTTCGTCAATAATCGCTTTTTCTTTGTGTGCTCTTTGTTTTACGTTTTCTGCGTGCATTTTCTTAGCAGAAGGAGTTGCTAACTTTGCTAAACCTTGAGGAATTAAATAATTTCTTCCAAAACCAGATTTAACTGTTACCATATCATTCTTATCGCCTACATGCTCAACGTCTTGTGTTAATATAACATCCATGATAATAAGGTTTTTTTTATTTTTTGTATAAATCTGTAACGTAAGGCATAAGTGCAATGTGTCTTGCTCTTTTGATAGCTTGTGCTACTTTTCTTTGGTATTTTTGAGAAGTACCAGTTAATCTTCTTGGTAAAATTTTACCTTGCTCATTTACAAGCATTGATAGGTAGTCAGCATTTTTGTAATCAATGTATTTGATCCCAGCTTTCTTAAACCTACAATATTTTTCTTTTTTAACCTCAATGTCAATTGGAGTTAAATATCTAATGTCTGATTTGCTCATTGTTGAATATTTTTAAAATTAGTTTTTCTCAGCTTTCATTCTTGATTCTCTCACTCTTGCCCATGCTAATGCATGCTTGTCAAGTGCAGTTGTCAAAAATCTAATCACTTTCTCGTCTCTTTTAAATGCTACCTCTAGGTCAGCAATTAATTCTCCATTCTCAGCAGAATATTCAAACAAATGATAAAATCCAGTGGATTTTTTCTGAATTGGATAAGCTAGCTTCTTCAATCCCCAGTTTTCCTGGTTATCAATTTTAGCACCACTTTTCACAATAATGTCTTTGAACTTATCTACTGCTTCCTTTACCTGATCATCAGATAAAACGGGAGTTAGAATGAAAACAGTTTCGTAATGTTTCATAAGGTTTATTTTGTGTTTATAAAATTAGTTTGCAAATGTAGGAGTTTACTTTTAATTATCCAATGTTTCTATGTGTTTATTAACAATTGTCTTTTAAAAACAAGAATCATTTTTTTAGAATTTCGATTTCGATTAATTATTAGTATTATTGAAATTCAAATCAAATTTCTATGCTTGATAAAATAGATAGTTCACCTAATAATTTGCTTGACAAAGCTGAATACAAGGATGAATTAAAGCAATTGAACAAGCAACTTGTTGATTATCAAAAGAAAATGAACGCCCAAGGAAAGTATTCAATACTGATTATTTTTCAAGGAATGGATGCATCTGGCAAAGATGGGGCAACCCGAAGAGTACTGGAAGGTGTTAATCCGAGTGGGATTCATGTAAAGAGTTTTAAGAAACCAACTGACGAAGAATTTGCTCATGATTTTTTGTGGAGAGTCCATCAACATTCTCCTGCAAAGGGAATGATACAGGTTTTTAATCGGTCGCATTACGAAGATATTTTGGTTCCTTCAGTTTTGGGATATATTCCAAAAGAAGTGGTTGAAGAGCGATACGAAATGATAAATAAATTCGAGGAATTATTGGAACATAATAATACCAAGGTGTTGAAGTTTTTTCTACATGTATCTAAGGAAGAACAACTTGAGCGGTTGCAAGAAAGAATTGACAATCCCGAGAAACATTATAAACACAATGATGGCGATTGGGAAACCAGAGAGCATTGGGATAATTACATGAAAGTTTACCAATCCATATTTGAAAAGTGTAATACAATTCCCTGGAATATAATACCAAGTGACAAAAACTGGTATAAGACTTACACAATAACTAAAAAAATAATTGAGGCATTTGAATCCATGGACTTGGAATGGCCTGAACTCGAAACTGAAAAATTTAATTAACCTATCATTTTATGAAAATCAAATTTCTACTTTTTTCCTTTTTATTCTTAATTACAAACATGCTGTTTAGTACTGAAATATCCTCAATGGATAAAAAGGTATATGAGTTTTCTAAAAGTGATCATCCGCATAATTCATTAAAAAATTCACAAGTAATTGAATCTAATAAATTTTCAAAAATATATTATTTAGAAAATGGAGATAGATTTATAATCGATTTATTGTCAAGACAAAACGATTCTATAGAAACTTTATTTGTGAATTATAATGACTCACTTTATGAAGTGAATACTTCTCAATATTTACTATTAAATGAATTGAACGAAGGGGATAATTCTCTTCAAATTTACCAACAAAATGGAAAGGAAAAAATTCAGTTAGTAAATAAAACCTTTAAAGTAAAAAAAAGCGAACCTTTTATTAAAAACGATGCAGTTGTGTTGGGTTTATTATTACTGTTGCTAGCCATTATTTTCAAAACAGAGGGAAGTAGTATTCCTTTTTTTAGGAAGTTTTATAGGATAGTTCCCGCTCTTTTATTGTGCTATTTCTTACCCGCTTTCCTTAATACATTTGGAATAGTATCTGCTGATGAATCTAATTTATATTTTGTTGCAAGTAGGTATTTATTGCCAGCCAGTTTGGTATTGTTGTGTTTAAACATTGATATGCAAGGGATAAAACGACTTGGCCCAAAGGCACTTATCATGTTTTTTACAGCAACAATAGGAATTGTAATTGGTGGTCCAATTGCATTGTGGATTGTATCTAAAGTATCGCCAGATATTTTGAATGACGAAATATGGCGAGGACTTGCAACTGTTGCAGGTAGCTGGATTGGAGGGGGAGCCAACCAAACGGCCATGAAAGAAGTGTATGGAGCCAGTGATCAATTATTCTCAGCAATGATTGTGGTAGATGTGTTTGTTGCCAATGTATTTATGTCGGTATTGTTATTTGGAACGGGTTATAATAAGCGATTAAATAAATTTTTTAAGGCAGATGATTCTGCCATTGAAAATTTGAAAAACAAAATGGAAAGTTTCCAGAAAAAAATGGCAAAAATTGCCACTTTCAAAGATTTAATGATGTTAACAGCTTTAGCTTTTGTAGCTGTAGGGATGGCACATTTTTTATCCAATATAATCAGTCCGGCTGTTTCAAATTGGTTAGAAAGTATTAAAGAAACTTCCCCAACCGCAGCAGTTTTAATGACTTCATTTGGTAGTGGATTTTTCTGGTTGGTAGTATTTTCAACTATTTTTGGAATATCACTTTCTTTCACCAAAGCCAGAGAGTTTGAAGGGATAGGAGCCTCAAAAATCGGGACACTTTTTCTTTATTTACTAGTAGCAACAATCGGTATGAAAATGGATATTTTTGAATTGATTAATAACTGGGGAATATTCAAATTTTTAATCTCAATAGGATTAATTTGGATTGCTATTCATGCTTTGTTTTTGTTTGTTGTCGCAAAAATTATCAAAGCACCATTCTTTTATGTAGCAGTTGGTTCTCAAGCTAATGTGGGTGGAGCAGCTTCTGCACCAGTTGTCGCAGCAGCTTTTAGTCCGTCCTTAGCTCCTGTAGGAGTGTTATTAGCGGTATTGGGGTATGCGGTAGGAACTTTTGGTGCTATTGCTTGTGCAGTGATGATGCAGTATTTATCTGTGGCTGGGTAAATCAGCCCAATATACTTTCACCTAAAAAAACATAAATCCCAACCAAAATTGCTTCTCCGATAAATACCGCAGCGATGTATTTGATGAAATTCATGCGAATGCTACCTGCAATGTAGCAGATTAAATCTGTGGGAACAAGAGGAAAAAATGACCAACCAAGAACTATCCAAAATCCATGTTTGTTTAATTTTTCAATTATTTTGTCTGTTTTTTTAGAATGTTTTTCTCCAAATAATTTATCGAACTCTAAAAATCTTGAAGCGAAATAAAGATAAGTGGCAGTTGCCATAATTCCCAACATAGAAATCCAAAACACTACCCAAAGAGATTCAGGAAACAGAATAATCCCTGCAAAAACAAATGGAGTAGAAGGTAACAGAAAAATCCCTCTGACCAGAGAAATTCCTAAGTAAGTCAATAATATATGAGAAGAGTTTTCTTTGATAAAACTAGAAAGAGCCTCTTTTGTAAAAGAGTCTGGGGATAAAAAAAATAGCATCAATCCAATTAAGATTAATGCTATCCAGGTTATTCGTAAATATTTTTTAGTTTTTTTCAATTATTTTAGTTTGGTATAAAGTATCGAAGTTGTTCTTTAAAGAATCAAAAACAATTTTTTGGTGTAATTTTTCTTCAATTAATAATCTATTTAAATTAGGATTTTTACTAGAATATTTCACTAAATAAAATTCGTTTATTTGAATTTTTTTAAATGAACTAACTATTATATCTCCGGTAAATTTTTCTCTATTTACTTTGAATTCATAACGAACACTTTTATTTGCCTTTCTTGAATTAGGAAAAATAGTATAAACTTTTCCTATGGAGATTTTGAAATTTTTATTTATGTTGCTTTGAACATAATATTCATAAGTTATGAATCCTAATAAAGCAATAAATCCAAAAATTATTGCGACACGAAATTCATAGTTCTTTTCTTTCTTTTTTAATTTTGTCTTTTTCATTTCAGATAAAAATAGTCTAAATATCTAATACCTGAACATCTAAAAAAGAATTATTCGCCAATATGAAGTGTGTCTTTTTTCTTCAATAAATCTTCCACAGATTCTCTTACATCTTCATCGTCTACACAGCAGTCTACTGGGCAAACGGCAGCACATTGTGGTTCTTCATGAAATCCCTCGCACTCAGTACATTTATCTGGTGAGATAAAATATACATCCATGTCTACAGGTTCTTGATATTCGTCCGCATTTACTTCTTTTCCGTCATATAATTTCACCATTCCTTTCAGTCCAGTTCCATCCGAAAATTTCCATTCTGCTCCTCCTTCATAAATTGCGTTATTAGGACATTCTGGCTCGCATGCCCCGCAATTAATACATTCTTGTGTTATAATTATTGCCATTGATTTTTCTTATTTTTTACAAAATTAATACAATCAAGATTGATTGTCTATTTTTTGGTTAGTTATTTTACTGATTCATGTCAGCTTTCACAATAACTATTCCAATGATTTAAACAAAATAAAGCACGATTGTTTTTATCTTTGCCCCATGAATTTAGCCGATAGAAAAAACGCTTTTGTACAAGTAGGTAAAATCTTAAGTCATTTTACTGAAAATAAAGAATGGGAAAGTCATTCTTGTGGACTTACCAAAGAAGAATATGAGAATTTTAATACGTTAATTCTTAAATCAAAAGTGCATAATGGCTGGTTTACAGAAGATAATGTAAGAAAATCTATCGAAGGAATTTCTTTAATGCTCGAAGAAGAAAAGCTGAATAAATGGATTGAAGCATACGATTTTTCTAATTCTCCGAATAAGAAAGTAGGAGTAATTATGGCAGGAAATATTCCGTTGGTAGGATTTCATGATGCATTGTGTGTGTTGATTTCGGGCAATACATTATTGGCAAAATTGTCTTCAGAAGATGCAATACTTTTTCCTGCGGTTATGGAAATACTTATTACTATTGAACCCAGATTTAAAGAAAAAATCCAGTTTGTACAAAAACTAGAAGGTTTTGATGCAGTAATTGCTACGGGAAGCGACAATTCGGCTAGGTATTTTGAAAGTTATTTCGGGAAATATCCAAACATTATCAGAAAGAATAGGACTTCAGTGGCAGTATTTAATGGAAATGAAACCGAAGCTGAGTTGAAAAATTTTGCAGATGATGTGTTTCTTTATTTTGGTAAAGGATGCAGAAATGTGACTAAGCTGTATTTGCCAATTGGTTTTGATTTGGATAAGATTTTTGGTTCATTTTTCAAATACAAAGAGATTATCACTCATAATAAGTATGCCAATAATTATGATTACAACAAAGCTATTTACTTGATGAATCAAATAGAATTGATAGAAAATGGGTTTGTTTTGTTAAAAGAAGATGAATCGCTTCATTCGCCATTAAGTGTGTTGAATTATCAGTTTTATAAAGATGAAAATGAGTTGGAGAGTTTATTGAACAAAGAAAACGAATCAATCCAATGTATTGTTGGCAAAAACCATATTCCATTTGGTAAAGCCCAAAAGCCTGAAGTTTGGGAGTATGCTGATAATGTTGATACGATGGAATTTTTATTATCGCTTAAATGACCTTACATTTGCACATTGTTTTAACAAAACTTTAACCCTTAAAAAGCAATAAGTTAGTACAAAAAAAACTACTTGGCACAATTATAGCCTTAGCAGAAGCTAAACCAAAATTAACGACTTATGAAAACACTACTACGTTTTACAATTGCCCTATTTGTGGGATGTTTGCTATCTTTTAATAGCAATGCCCAATTTACAGATTACGAAAGAGACACCAAATGGAACCTAGGTTTTAATATGGGTGGAGTATGGCAAGATGGAGATATTCGTCTTGATCGTCCAGGATTTGGATATGGATTTACTTTAGGTAAAGGGATTTATGAATCTCCAAGTAAATTCTGGAGTGTTGATTTAAGATTCCGTTATTTAAAAGGCTTTACTTATGGTCTTAATACCTTCAGAACTGATTCCTCGGAGCTTGAGGATAATACAGTTTTATCAACCAACCCAACTAATTATAAAAATGCATTGGGTTATACGTATTTGAATTCAAAGACAATGATTCACGATTTTTCGCTTGAAGCTGTTTTGAATTTTCATGCACTGAGAGAAAAAACAGGAATTTTATTATCTGTGTTTGGTGGAGTAGGAGTTACGGATTACCGTACTTGGACAAACCTTACAAATGATAGTAATAACTTCAATAAGATTTATGATTATAATCAATTAGATGAGAATAATTTATCTAAAAGAGAGTTAAGAAATTTTCTTGATGACGATACAAGAACCTACAATGGGTATGAAACTTACGCTCCTTTCAATGAAGATGTAACGGTTAAGTTTATGCCTTCATTAGGTATTGGATTAGGTTACCAATTTACAAAACAATGGTCTGTAGGTTTTGAACACAGAGTAACTTTTGCATTGCAAGATAAATTTGATGGACAAGAAAAAGCTGGAACACAGTTTTTGCAATGGGGAGATAATGACAAATACCATTATACTTCATTTTTCTTGAGATTAAATATTTTTAGAGGTGAAGAGTCTACGACTACATCAACAAGAAATTGTCCTCCACCTTACCTTAAAATTGCTGACTTACCAGAGGTTTATGAAGTGAATGAAGATAAACTAGTTGTGAGAGCTAGAGTTTCTAAAATTAAATCGAATAACGATGTGATGTTGGTTGTAAATGACCAAATAGAACAAACGGTTTATAATAAGAATACGGATTACGTTTCTGGTACTGTAAGTTTGGTTGAAGGAGAAAACAAAGTTTTTTATATAGCTACAAATGCATGTGGGGAAAGTATAGATAGTTTGCTTATAATTTACAATCCAGACTTTTGTCCTAAAGCAGTTATTTCTTTTGTGGAACCAGTTGCTGATAGTGTAAATTCAAAGGACTTAGTGTTAAAAGCTAAAGTGCTAAGATTGCAAGGTGGAACTTTGGAAGTGAAATTAAACAACCAAGTTGTTCAACATCAATTTGATGCAAATACAAATTTGCTTACTGCATCCATGACTTTGAACCTTGGAGTAAATAGCATTGCAATAAAAGGGGTGAATAAATGTGGAGATACAACTGTATTTAAACAAGTTACTTATTTCTGTGTTGCTCCAACTGTTTCGGTTGTGAGTCCTAAAAATGGTTCTCAATTAAAGAATCCAACTCAGTTGTTTGAAGCTATTACAAGAAACATTGATAACAAAAATCAAGTGAGTGTAACATTTAATGGAGCTTCTTTGCCAATTAATTTCTCTAAATCAACTCAAAAAATAACAGGTAATTTGAGATTAGTGGAAGGAACAAATATTGTTACAGTTAGAGTTACTAATGATTGCGGAACAGACACAAAAACTGTTACTGTTAATTATGAAGAGCCTTGTTTGTTGCCTGCAGTAACAATTTCTGCTCCAAATAATAATTCAAATGTAACTAGCCAAACTGTAAACTTTAGAGGTGCTATTGCAAATGTTGCTAATGGAAGTTCAGTTGTATTGACTGTAAATGGAGTGAGAGTAACCCCAAACTTTAACACAACAAATGGATCGGTTTCTGCTACTATTAACTTACGCCAAGGAAGTAACACAATTGTATTAGAGGGAGTGAATAACTGTGGAAGAGATAGTGAAAATATTCGTGTGACATACAACTGTCCTGCACCAACAATTTCAATTTCTAACCCAGCAAACGGAAGTAATGTGAGTAACCAAAATATCACTGTTTCTGGTTCGGTTACAAATGTAACTGCTTCTAGTCAAGTTAGGTTAACTGTAAATGGAGTTTTAACTCCAGTAAATATTAGTGGAGGCAGATTTTCGACATCTGTAAGTTTAAGAGGTGGACAAAATACAATTACTGCAACTGCTACAACTAATTGTGGTACCGATACTAAAACAGTAGTTGTAAATTACAGTCAGCCGTGTCCTAAGCCTTTTGTTTCAATCACAAGTCCAGCAAATGGGAGCAGCGTTTCTAATAGTTCGATAACGCTTACGGGAACAGCTACAAACATCAATTCGCAATCGGATATGAGTGTGAAATTAAATGGTGTAAACCAGTCTTTCTCATGGAATAGCAGTAACAAAGTATATGTTGCTTCATTGAATTTGAGACAAGGTGCTAATACAATTGTTGTGAATGCAACTACAAATTGTGGTACAGATTCAAAATCAATTACTGTAAACTACAACAAAGCTTGTCCAGTTCCGACTGTTAATATTATTAGCCCATCAAATGGAAGTAATGTTTCTGTGAGTTCTACAGTATTGTCAGGTACAGCATTTAATATCAACTCAAAATCGGATATGAATGTGAAGTTGAACGGAGTGAACCAATCATTCTCATGGAATAGTGTAAGTAAAGCTTTTACTGCATCATTAAATCTAAGAGAAGGAAATAATAGTATTGTGGTTAATGCATCAACTAACTGTGGTTCGGATAGTAAAACAGTTAATTTAGTTTATACAAAAGCTTGTCCTAAACCAACAGCTACAATTACATCACCAAGAAATGGGTTGAATGCTAATTCGCTTTCGGTTCCGTTTACTGGTATTGTGACTAATATTCAGAGTTCTTCTCAGGTTACACTTAAGTTGAATGGAAGAGCTATTAGTAAAAACTTTAACTCAAGCACAGGCTTGGTTACAGCCACACTGCCAATAAAGAGCGGAGGAAATACAATTGAGTTGGTTGCGACAAACAATTGTGGAACTGCAACTGCATCGGTTTCTGTTTCTTACAAATGTCCTTTGCCTACTGTAAATATTTCTTCTCCAAATAATGGGATGAAGTATACTACAAGTGCGGTTAATTTTTCTGGGTTTGCAAGTGGAGTTTCTGCTAAGAGCCAAGTTTCAGTGAAATTAAACGGAAGTAATATTGCTTTTAATTATGACACAAAACTTAGTAAATTTAGCGGAACTGCTAATTTAAGAGAAGGTAGTAATACACTTATGGCTACGGTTACTAACCAATGTGGTTCAGTAAATAAATCGGTAACGATTACTTACACAAAACCATGTCCTAAGCCTACGGTTGTGATAACTTCTCCAAGCAATGGAAGAACTTTTTCTAATAGTACAGTTCAGATTACTGGAGTTGCTGCAAACTTAAATTCGAAATCGGATATGCAATTGAAAGTAAATGGAGTTAACACAAACTTTAGTTACAATTCAAGTACTAAAATATTTAGTGCTACTGCTAACTTAAAAGAAGGGAACAATACGATTGTAGCTTCGGTTGCTACTAACTGTGGAAACGATTCTAAATCGGTAACTATTATTTACACTAAGCCATGTCCTAAGCCAACTGTTACAATTTTGAATCCTAAGAATGGAGCTAAGCCAATTGATCAATATATTTTGATTAACGGTACATCTACCAATGTAAGTTCAAAATCTCAGATGACAGTGAAGATAAATGGAGTGTCAATTACTTTTAATTTTAATGCTTCAACAGGAGCTTGGACAACTAATTATGATTTATCAGCAGGGTCAAATGTAATTACTGTTACAGTAACAACTCCTTGTGGAACAGATACTAAAACAGTTACCATAGGATGGTCTGCTCCTTGTCCTAAACCTCAAGTGACATTATCTGCTCCAGGCAATGGTTCGGCTTTTAGTACTAATTCGGTTTCTATCTCTGGTAGAGTTACTGATATTGCTAACAAATCGGATATGCAAGTGAAAGTGAATGGAAGTAATGTAGCCTTTAATTATAGTTCAACTTCTAAGAATTTTACTACTACAGCAACACTTAGAGAAGGAGCAAATACAATATCTGTACTTGCTAATACAAATTGTGGTGGAGATGCTAAAAATGTAACTGTAACCTACAAAAAAACTTGTCAGACTCCTGCAGTTAGTTTGTCTTCGCCAGCAAATGGTGCTTCAACAACTTCTGGAACGGTTTCAATAAAAGGAATCGCAACTAATATTAAGTCTGCAAGTGAATTGTCTGTAACTATAAATGGAGCTAAGATAAACGCAAGTTATTCTACTTCATCTAAAGCATATAGTGCAGTAGCAAATTTAAGACCTGGAAAGAATACAGTTATTGTGAGTGTATCTAATAGTTGTGGGAGAAATTCTGAAGCGGTTAATATTACTTATACCCCTCCATGTCCTAAGCCAACAGTGAGTATATCATCACCTAAGAGTAATGCTAATATTTCAACTAGTACAGTTAAAATAACAGGAGTTGTAACCAATATTAATTCAAAATCTGATATGCAAGTGAAGGTAAATGGAAGTAATGTGGCATTTACTTATAGTATGAGTACAAAAGTATTCACCGCAAGTGCATCTGTAAATCCTGGAGCTCCTAACACTATTGTAGTGGAAGCCGCAACAAATTGTGGAAATGATTCTAAATCAATAAGCTTTAGTTCAGTAGTGAAAATTAAACCTATTATTAGAGTTACAAATCCTAGTTCGAGCTCTACTAATACTTCAAGCACTCAGTTAAAAGTGTTTGGTGAAGTTGAGAGGGTTTCGAGTAAGTCTCAATTTACAATTAAGGTAAATGGAACTTCTTACACAGGGTTTAGTTTTTCTAATATCAGCACAGAGAAATATGCATTTAACGGATTGGTAACTTTAAAAACAGGAACCAATGTAATTACGTTTACTGCAACTCATGCAACAGGTGGAGTAGAAACTATTACCAAGACAGTCGTTTTAGGAACAAATGTAAATGCTCCTAAAGGAAGTCAACCAAAAGGAGGTTCAACACCAGACGCTCCTAATGAAACCACAAAACCAACTAGAGAGCCAAGAAGGCGATAAAATAGAAATAGTAAACGTAAAAACCACTTCAAGAAATTGAGGTGGTTTTTTTATTTAAACCAATTTTTTCTATTTATCATATAAATTGATAAAAGAGATATTAAAACTGTGACTACTAAAAAAATATAAAACCCATTTTCTGATTTTGATCCAGGTAAATTATCAAAGTTCATCCCGTAAATTCCTGCTAAGAAAGTTAATGGGATAAAAATTACTGAGAAAATTGTCAGAGTTTTCATCACTTGATTAAGTCGATTATTCTGAAGATTAAAAATCAAATTTAATTTACTCTCCAATTGAGCTAAATCAAAATCTATATCGTCAATCAGATAATGAGCTTGTTCTTTTGCTTCAACAAAATATCTAGTTTCAAATCCTTCTAATTCAGTGTTTTCAAGTTTAAAAATAGCATCTCTCAACGATGTAATTGCTTTTTTAAGACCAAACAATTGCTCTTTTATGTTTTCAATATTTAACACATAGTTTTGGTCGGAAGTAATGTCGTTTATGTCAACAGTTTAATCAAATTCATTATGTATTTTTTCAAATACATTCGTGTAATTATCAATAATAGAATCTAGTAGTAAATAAAGTAAATAATCGCTTGTTTTTTTTCTTACTAATCCTTTATTTTCTCTGAGTCTATATCTTATTTCGTCAAAATAATCACCTTGTTTTTCTTGAATACTCCAAACATAGTTTTTACCCACTATAAACATCATTTGTTCCTTAGTAATAGCTTTTTGGGTTAAATGAATAGTATTAATTGCTAAAAAAATAGATTCATCTAATTCAATAGTTTTATTTCTATGTTTATTTTCTTTGATTAATGGCCTTAAAAAATCCTCTAAGCTATTTTGAGAAATCACTTCATAAAAATCCTCTAAATAATTTATTCCATAAGTGTTTATCCAGGTATTTTGTTTAGAGTTACTACATGATATTTCAGAAATATTAGTGGGCTCTATCTCATTAATTAAGTCATGAGAATAGATAATTGAAGAAGTATTTTTTAAAAAATTACTCATGGTTTTCAGATTTTTTATTTAAAATTTCAACTTCACTTCTTGGGAAAGGAATTTCGATACCGTTTTCTTGAAAATCCATTTTGATACTCTCCAAAACATCACAAGTGAGTTGAAATGAATCCTCAAAATTTCTTGTCCATACATAAGCTTTTAAGGTAACAAAATAATCTCCCCATTGAGTTAATCTTATTATAATCTGATCAATTTGGTTCACTATTTCTTCAGCATTGCGGTTATCAATAAACAAAGGATGATTTCTTATGTGCTTTCTAATAATTTCTTTTGCTAATTTCAAATCAGCGGTATAAGCAATATTAAATTCTATATGTTTCCTTATTTTTTCATCAGTAATGCTGCTGTTCACAATGGTTTCATCACTAATTATGCTATTCGGAATAATAACTCTTCTGTGTTCAAAATCCTTTATTACGGTATGTCTCAATGTTATTTCTTCAACGATTCCTTTTTTTGCTCCAGAAATCTCTATAATATCTCCAACTCTAAAAGGTTTGAATATTAAAATAAATAATCCACTAATAATATTCGAAAAAGCTTTTTGTGAAGCAAAACCAATAATAGCGGCTAATATTCCTGCAGCTCCAAATAGAGTTTTACCCATTGTTCTTAAATAAGGAATTTGGTGGACTATGTAAATCGTACCAATTGTAAAGAGAATGAAGCTAATTGAGTTTTTAATAAACACAAATGAAGTTTCACTTGAGCCAATCTCCTCAGCATTTCTCTTTATTATTTTATTTATTAATTTTCGAATAATAAATGAGATAGTAAATGCGATAAGATAAGTCCCAATTATTAGAATTGCATAATTAAGATTTTGGTTTTTAAACATGTTATAAGTTTATTTTAATTGTCCTGCAATGTAAGCAGTAGTCCAAGCTGCTTGAAAATTGTATCCTCCTGTAATACCATCAATATCTAGTACCTCTCCAGCAAAATATAAGTTTGGTACTACTTTACTTTCCATGGTTTTGAAGTTAATACTTTCTAAGCTCACTCCACCACAAGTTACAAATTCTTCTTTGAATGTTGTTTTTCCCTGAACAGTATAAATATCATTGGTAAGTAAATTACACAATTTGTTGAGGTTCTTTTTTCCTAAATCAGTCCATTTTTTTGTCAATGGAATTTCTATTTTTTCAATTAAAAAATGCCATAATCTCTCTGGTAGCAAGTATGCTCTGAAATTTTGAACTTGTTTGTTTCCATTTGATTTAATAATAGTCTTTAGTTCTTCCATTACTTTTTCGTAGTTAGGTTCATTCACCCAATTTACTTGTAAGTTACATTCGTAATTTTTTTCAGAAAGAATTCTAGCTCCAAATGCTGAAAGCTTTAAAATAGAAGGTCCGCTCATTCCCCAATGAGTTATAAGCAAAGGTCCATCCGATTTTAACTTTGTTCCCTGAATAGAAGTAAGCGTTTTTTCAACTACAATTCCCATTAGTTCTGTTACTTTTTCCGAAGGCATATTAAAAGTAAATAGGGAAGGAACAGGTTTTTCAATTTTATGACCTAATTTTTCTAGCCATTCTAGCCCCGTTCTTTTTGGTGAGCCACCCGTAGCAACAATTACTTTATCAAATTGATAGTTTAGGTCGTTTCCTCTAAACTGAACTTTAATAGTGTTTTCTTGAGATGTTATTGACTCTACAAGTCTTCCAATTTCAATGGTAATCCCTAATTGGTTAACTTCATTCATAAAGCAATCAATAATGCTTTGCGAATCCTGCGAAACGGGAAATACACAATTATCTTCTTGGATTGTAAGTGGAACATTTCGCTCCTCAAACCACTCCATAGTATGTTTTGTATTGAATTCTCTGAAAGCTTGCTTCAATTTTTTATCACCTCTTGGGTAAGCTTTTGATAATTCAGAAATAGAAGTGCAGCCGTTGGTAACATTGCACCTTCCACCGCCAGATATTTTTACTTTCGATAAAAGTTTTTGAGATTTTTCAAGAATAATTACTTCACTGTCAGGATGATTTTCTTTTGCATGAATTGCCGCAAAAAATCCTGCTGCACCACCTCCAATTATTCCTATTTTCATAGAGGTAAAAGTAAGGAAAACAATTTATCTAGTAAGAATTACGTGACCAATTTTTGTAAAACTATCAGTTGCAAATTGTTCTTTTCCAATAATTTTCCAAACATAAGTTCCGTTTGGTGCTTTTTCTCCATTGTGAGTTCCATCCCACTCAAAGTTTAACTCTTCAGAATAGAACATCAACTCGCCCCATCTATTGAATATATGAATTGAATAATTTTCAACAGAATTATTATTAAATACTACGCTAAACACATCGTTTAATCCATCTTCATTAGGTGTAAAAGAATTTGGAATCCAAATATTTAATGGATTTTTGATGGTAACATTTTTAGTTATTTGATCGGTACAGCCCCCTTCGTTAGAGACTGTAAGTGTCACAGGATATATTCCTCCATCAGTTTTTGGGAATTCATAACTCTCATTGGTATTAGTTGAGTTTCTAAATCCAGCAATATCCCAAGAGTAGATAGTCCCACCAAGCGAAGTATTTGTGAAGTTTACAAGTGTATTAGGTATTATAGATTCTGTAGGGTCATATATAAAATTAGCCACCGGAGTTGGATATGCACACACTACATTTGGTAATACCGAATCAACCCGACAACCCAGAGAGTTAACAAGTGACACAGTTAGATTATAACAATTTGGTGTTGCATAATTATGAGTTACAGAACCTTGAGTATTGGACAAGTTACCATCTCCAAAATTCCAATATACACTATCAAAATAAGTCATATCAGAGTTGTTTGTAAAAGTCACAGCTTCTGGAAGACAAATTGTGTCCTTACTAATGCCAATATCAATGGTGTTTTGAACTTGAACATGGCTTATTGTAACGGTATCTGGATAAGTTAAGCACCCATCAACAGTTTCTTGTAATACATAATTAAAAGTAGAAAATTCATTGACAGTAGTAGTAGGGGCGAAAATAGCATTATTACTTATTATAGATGTGCCAGTAAGGCTTGTAGAATAATAATTCCATGAGTTTGAAGTGGCACCCGCAGTAGCTACTGGAGCTAAAGTATAATTGAGTAGACAAGTTGTAAAATCAACACCAGCATTAGATTTTGGTTTAGGTTTTACATAAATTTCTAAAGTAGTGTCATGCAAACATCCAAAATCATCTACAATTTCATATCTGTAGTAATGTGTTCCAGAAGTTGTTGGGCTTGTTAGAATTGCGGTGTCATTTGTTGGTCCGATCATACTACTAACACTTGTCCATCTACTTGATACTCTGCTTGCGGTAATAGTTGTAGGAACTGAAAGTGGAGGACGAATTAACGTATCAAAATTCAATCCCCAAAAGAAAATATACCCGTTATCAATGGCAATATTATCTCTAACTCTTAGTATCCAATTTCCGTTAAGTGGACATCCATTAAGTTGGGTGTTTAATACTTGAAATGGAGTGTAAGTACCAGCCGGCAGATAATCTTGAGCGGTATAGTTATTACCCAGCACATCTGTGTAGTTGTGCGAATAATTTCCAGATTCAGCTACCATAGTTCCATAGGTTGGTGATAAGTTTGTAAACTCATAAGTATATCCAACTCCTGGATTTAATGGAACAGGAACAGTAGGAGGGTCAACTGGTTCTCCGAGATGAGTCCCAAGTCCTCCGGCAGTTTGCTTTAGTATTGCGGTTTGTCCGTTAGGGCAAGTAATCTGAATATCTAAATCTCCAAGATATGAATGTTCCATATTAACATAAATATCTTTCAAAAAGTTATTTTGATGAGTAGCAGTAGGAGCAAATATAGAAACATTAATTGTATCAAAATAAGAAACTCCACTTCCGTCTGGTAAAAAAGTAACTCCAGCAGCATTAAGTGATGGAGGATTGTATGGAGTAAATAGTCCACTATCAGGAACTATGATTGTTACCGAATCTCCAAGGCAAATACTATCACTTGATACATATTCTACGTTCTGAAAATTGGGTGCAGTAGATACTACAACTCTATTACCTTTCATTATTTGTGTACATCCTATAGTGTCACTTACTACAAGGCTCAAATCAAATATACCTGGAGTAGTAAAAGTATGAGTAGCATTTATTCCAGGTATTGAAAATCCATCACCTGTTTTCCATGTAAAGGTAGAAGTCGCATTAGACTGGTTGTAATAATTACCGTTATTAGGGTAATTAGCATTTCCAACCATACTCACAGCGGTTCCTACACAAATTTTTATTTCATCAGCAGTATCAGCAACAGGTATTGTACTGTCAGCAATTACAGTAAAATTTTGGCAAGAAAATACACACGATATTGTTGCTGACCAACCATTTAGCTGAGTACTTGCATTTGAAATAAAGGTAAAAGTAAGACTTCCTGAAGGATGAGAAGATTTGAAAGAAATACCATTTAATGTGTTGTTTCCGCTATAACAACCAATTAAAGGACTTGCTGTGCTTGGTCCGTCATACACACAAAGAATATCACTACCTGCTTGTGTTTGAAAAGAAGTGAATCGAATATTTATTGCTCTTCCAGGTAATCCTGGTGTGAATGTTTTTGTTAAACTTTGATTTGCAGTATAAAGTCCTAAACCTCCATTGTCATAAAATGTTCCCGCACAAGTTGTGACAGTATCATTAGACATGTTATAGGTTTGTCCATAACTTTGTGAAACAAATACAAAGCATAGTGCAATTATGAGTGCAAGGTGCTTTTTCATTGTTTAGCTATTTTATTTATCTGCTCATGAGATAGTAAGTGAAAAACTGTTTTTGAGTTTCCTAATCTAAAAGAATTAGTCTCAGTTAAACTTCTATCTAAGTTTAATTTTAGAATATTAAAGCTGTTGTCTTTTATTAAATCAATTAATTGACTTGAAGAAATCTTGGTAATTGAGCCATCTTTTTCGGAAACTGCAAAATCATTAACAACAGGATATTGATTGATTATTTCTTTTTTGTCTACACTCTCTATTTTAAAAGAATTAAAAACCAAAGCATGAAAATATTTTTTTCTATTCACATCTTTGAGTATATCAGTAGTTTGTTCAATAGAGTATACCTCGAGTAGTTTTGACTCAAGAGCTTTTTCTTGATTTCCAAAGGAAAATAAGACTACTATCAAAAAAGGGATAATAAATTTTTTCATTGAGAGTAAAAAAGGTTTAATTATTTAACTAAATTACAAAATTCTGATAAGAAAATTACATTTAGTTAGTAACATTGGTAACTGTCCCTTTGTATACCTCTTGATTTCCAAATTCATTTGTAAGTGTAACTACCCATACATAAGAGCCAAAAGGACTCTTGGATCCATCTTGCATCATCCCATTCCAAGGTTGCTCAATAGAGTTAGTGGTATATATCAACTGACCATTACGAGAATAGATATTCATCGTGAATTTCACATCTAATGACTTGAGTTCAACAGGTAAGAAATTGTCATTCATGTTGTCTCCATTTGGAGAGAATCCATAATCAGGACGGATATTATACAATCCCTTCACATCTACTTTTTTAGTTGCAGTAGTTGCACATCCATGCTCATTAGTTACTGTGCATGTTGTTGTGTATACTCCACCTTGCTTGTAAGTGTGATTAAATGAAGCTTCGTTTGATTTAGTTCCATCACCCAAGTTCCATTTTACTGTTGTATTGATAGAAGGGGTAATTTCAAATTTAAAATCATTTTTCACAGAAAATTTATCGTTTTCAATTTCATTAGCAATTTCAGGCAATTCTATAACCTCAATTGTTGATGATTTTGTAGCTACAACTTTTCCTTCAGCATTTCTTACTGATAAAGTGATTGTGTTAATTCCAGTTTTGGATACTTTAAAGTTTACATTAGTTCCCTTAATTAGTTCCCTATTGTTAATATTCCAGACGTAAGTGTGGCTTGGTTTGTTATCATCAGCAATTAAATAGACTGTGTTTCCTTCGCATACTTTTTTAGCTAAAAAGAACTCTGCACTTACCATTTCTGGTTCAGAAATAATTATTGGTTCAGGCGTATTAGGTTCCTTTATTTTATCAGGTGTGACAGGTAAAGTAGGTTTGCTAGTAGGAGTTTCTGGTATAATAATAGGCGAAATGTTTAAGTCTCTATCATCACCATCATTATTTGTAGCTGAGTTATTGCTAACCGTATTGTCTTGAGTTTCTGTGCTGGTAATTACCTTACCTTCAGTACTACTAACAATAACTTTATTGTCATTTATTGAAATTGGAGTAGATATACCAGTTTTGTTAGTTTGAGCAACTATTGCTTGTTCTATTTTATTTGTATCTTTTTCAAGCATAGAATAGCCAACAATACTTGCTACTACAACTGCAAATAATCCAGCAGCCATAAACCACTTAGATTTGTAAAAAGGAGTAGAAGTAGGGATGTTGCTTTGGAATTTTTCCCAAGCTCCAGCTTCGTAAGGCACTTCGTGATTACTCACAGAGTCTCTAATTATTTGTTCAAAATTTTGTTTCATCTTTATTTATCTTGTTCACACTAAGTGAAACTTTTTTTCTAATATTATTCTTACTTTGGCTTTAGCCTTTGCATAATTGGACTTTGAAGTTCCAGGGCTAATATCAAGAATTTCAGCCACTTCTTGATGGGTATAATTTTCTATAGCATATAAGTTAAAAACCGTTTTGTAAGCAGGCGACAATTGTTCCATTGCCTCCATTACATCCTCAGGTTTTATTTTACTATATACACTGTCATTTTCTTCTAATTCATTATAATAACTGTCTTCATCCTCAATTCTTCCATCCTCCTCGATGTTAAATTTATTTTTATACTTTCTGTAATGGTCAATAGCTGTGTTTACAAATATTCGTCTTACCCAACCTTCTATCGAACCAGTTACTTCATACTTCTGCAAATTATCAAACACTTTCATGAATGCATCCTGCAATATATCTTGAGCTTCGTCAGCATCTCTTGCGTATCGAGAACAAACTACCATCATCTTACCATAGAAATGCTTAAAAAAGAGTTCTTGCCCTTTTTTCTCTTTCTTGATACATAGATTAATGACTTCATTTAGCTCTTCTTTCGTCAAGGTACTTCTGTTTTTCGTTGATAAAACGGGGTTAATAGCTATGGGTTGCTTTTCTTTAGGGTATATTTTTTAAAAATCAATATCTGAGACTTGTTCAGAAATATTAATTCCAACTTTACCCCTCTAATTAACTAATAATTTACTGATTTTTTGTAATTTTGTTCGATAAATTATTTAACCATTTAAACCCCAAATATAATATGAAAGTAACAGTTGTAGGAGCTGGAGCAGTAGGTGCTAGTTGTGCAGAATACATAGCGATTAAGGATTTCGCTTCAGAAGTAGTTTTGTTGGATATTAAAGAAGGATATGCAGAAGGAAAAGCAATGGACTTGATGCAAACTGCCTCTTTGAACGGATTTGACACTAAAATTGTTGGTAGTACTAATGATTATTCAAAAACTGCTAACAGTGATATTTGTGTAATTACTTCTGGTATTCCAAGAAAACCTGGGATGACAAGAGAAGAGTTGATAGGAATTAACGCAGGAATTGTAAAAACAGTTTCTTCTTCATTGATTCAACATTCGCCTGATACAATTATTATTGTGGTATCTAACCCAATGGATACAATGACTTACTTGGTTCACGAAACAACTAATATTCCTAAATCAAGAATTATAGGAATGGGTGGAGCATTGGATTCTGCAAGATTCAAATATAGATTGGCAGAGGCTTTAGGTTGCCCAATTTCTGATGTAGACGGAATGGTAATTGGTGGTCACTCTGATAAAGGAATGGTTCCATTGATTGATAAAGCTACAAGAAACGGAGTGCCAGTTTCTGAGTTTATTAATGAGGATAAAAAAGACTATGTAGTTCAAGAAACTAAAGTTGGAGGAGCAACTCTTACAGGATTATTAGGAACTTCGGCTTGGTATGCGCCAGGTGCAGCTGTTTCTGGTCTAGTACAAGCAATTGCCTGTGATCAAAAGAAAATGTTCCCTTGTTCAACTTTGTTGGATGGAGAATATGGATTATCAGGATTATGTATTGGTGTTCCGGTAATCTTAGGAAAAAACGGAATCGAAAAAATAGTAGAGATTTCTCTTACAGATGCTGAAAAAACTAAGATGCAAGAAAGTGCTGAAGGAGTAAAAGCAACAAATGGTCTTTTGGCTTAGGCTTTACTATAAATTTTATTACATTTGCGAACCTAAATAAGCGGGAGTAGCTCAGTTGATAGAGCGTCAGCCTTCCAAGCTGAGGGTCGCGGGTTTGAGCCCCGTCTCCCGCTCATTATTTCTCAAAAATATATAGGTATAAAAAAATCCCTTAGCATTTGCTAAGGGATTTTTTTGTTTGAATTAGTTTTTCTAATTACTTAGTAACATTTGCATGAATTGTAAATTCAATTTCGTTCATGATTGCGTAGTCAGCTATGACTCCTTCAGCACCTTCAGTGTTATAAGTTAAGCCCCAATCTGCACGATTAATTTCAAATGGAGCAGAAGCGATTGAAACAGCCTCTTCAGTGATCTCAGTTTTTGCATTAAAAGAGATGTTTTTAGAAACACCCTTGATAGTTAAGTTTCCACTGATTTTTGAATTAAAATCTCCAGACATAGTATCTACGCTTGTAATTTCAAAAGTTGCAGTTGGGAAAGAATCAGTCAAAAAGAAATCTTCATTAACTAAATGTCCTCTTAATTTTTCGTTTTGAGCAGTATCGTCACCAAAGTTAGTTACTGTTAAACCAGCTATATCAAGAACAAATTTCCCTCCAGCTAACATTCCTTCGTTTACAGATGCTTCAGCACTTGTTAACATTACAGAACCAGATCTTTCTCCAGTTTTAGCAAGGTGCCAAGCTTTCCAATCTACATGGTTGTGGTCTCCTAAAGTTGAGTAAGTTGCAGTGATTGCTACTTCTTCTACTTCTTTTGCGTCAGTTGCTTCTACAGCGTCACTTCCACAAGATGTCATTACTGCTACTGCTAATAAAGCAGGTAAAATAAATTTTTTCATTGTTTTTTGTTTTTTTTGATTAAGTTAAATTTTTTGCAAATGTACAACTAAAATCAATTAGTTGTATACTTTAAATAATCTTAACGTAGAATTAGTTTAACCTTACATGTAAAGTGATTTTTAATTTTATTTCGCCTTTACAAAAGCTAGCGTCCTTAATAATTTTCTTAAAACGAAAAAAACCATCAACTATAGTTGATGGTTTTTCTTTTAGCGGAGATAGAGGGATTCGAACCCCCGGTACGTTGCCGCACAATAGTTTTCAAGACTACCGCATTCGACCACTCTGCCATATCTCCACTGCAAAAGTAGAATTTCTTTTGATTTAAGCAAACAAAAAAATAAAAAAAATCCCCAACAGTTTTCTGAAGGGGATTTTTTAATGAAAATTATTAGCTTTTAGTCCGTTTTTAGGGCTTTTTCAATTAACAACTGTAAATGTTGTTTGTGTGCTTTAGTGGCAATATCTGCTGATTTTTCTTTAGCAATTACTAATATTTGATTTAGTTGATACAAAACTTGTGATTTTGTATTGTACAATGCCTGCTTATTTCCCAAATAAGCAACTAAATACTTTACGTATAATATCTGTAAGTTTTGCCTTGCACTTGATACGGCTGTATTTCTATCTGTTTTAAACATGGCATCTGTAAGGTCAGTTAAGTATTCTGGTAATTTGTAGGTATTGCCATAAAGTTCAGTGTTAGATACTCTTTTTAATACATTGGGATGCAGTAAATGACGTAATAATCCGCTTTGAACTTGTAAGTTTCTTTCCAATAATTTTGGATCTTCACCACTTCCTCTATGATTAAATCCTCTTCGTTGAGCCTGAAGATGCTTCACAAGATTTGCATCTACCTCAAATACTTCAGGGGCAAAAGCATACTTGGTTAATGCAGTCATAGCTGCTTTTTGAGTTGCGTAAGGAACTGGTGTAAGTGGAGCAGTGGTAGTAGCTTGACCTACAAATGCTCTATTTACATATACACCACCAATCTGGCGAGTCATTATATTTAGTTGCCTTGCTTTTTGTCCATTAAGACCTAAATAAGCATTTCTTAATTCCATGTATGATTGATTGTCTTTGGCAAATTTCTTCATCAATTGAGGTATCAATTTAGTGTCAATTAATTTTATTCTATCAATACCATAGGCAACAGGGTCACTCGATAAATCATAAATATTTACCAAAGGATCAATTCCTTTTCCGGGAGAACGCATATCGTCAGCATCATTTCCAAAAACCAACATAGGGTCTGTAGATTTAGATAGTATTTTATCTAACCTCTTTTTTTCAGCTTCTTCATTTTCAAGAGCAGTTGAGTATCCGTATTCGATTACCCAATGGTCATAAAAACCTGGTTTATCATCATAATAATAGGTTTGATCTTCTTTATTAAGTGCAAAGTTTATCGCTGGATATTCCATTACAGAATTACACATTCCTTCTCGTTGCATTTTCTCAAGGTTTTTCAAATCCTCAACAGATTGAATTGTACTTCCTTTCATGTTGTGGTTCAAACCTAAGGTGTGTCCAACTTCATGTAAAACAAGCCTCTGTATTGATTCTCTCAAAAATTTATCTTTTTCAATTCCTTTTAAATCAACTAAAGAGATAGCCGTATTTCCAAAAAATACATCTTCTTGCATCATAACACCTACACTGCAATATTGATGGTCGTGATGAAGATTATTTTCATTCTGATTCATAAATCCAAGTCCAGCTTTTTCAAATAGTTCTGATTGGCGGATTCTACCTAGAATATATACATATTCCAACATGATGTCAGCTCCAAGGATTTGTCCTGTTCTAGGATTTACAAAACTTGGTCCGTATCCACCAAAAGGAGGTTGTGGAGAAGAGGTCCATCTTAATACATTGTATCTAATATCCCCTGCATCCCAGGTTGCTGTATCTGATTGTATTTTTACAACTACAGCATTTTTGAATCCTGCTTTTTCAAAAGCTAAGTTCCATCTTTCAACCCCTTCTTTAATTATTGGTCTTAATTCTTTTGGAGTGGTATTTTCTATCCACCAAACAATTGGTTCAACTGGTTCAGAAAATTTAGCATCTGGGTCTTTTTTTACCAAGTTCCATCTGTGAATCATATCTCTGTATGGTGTAACTGATGCAGATGTTTGGTCAGTTACCTGAGTCATAAAATAACCAACTCTTGGATCATCTCGTCTGGGTTTAAAATCATTTTCTGGCATTTCGATAATACTGTGGTGATAAGTAATTGAAATACTTTGGCTACTTGTCATTGCTGCCGAACCACGCCCAGAACCATTGTCATATACATACAAAGAACGTACATCTGTGTTGTTAGGGTAATTCTTAACTTTTAATGGTTTAGTCTTTGTTTTACTCAACCTTCCTAATCTTGGACCTCTCCAACCTGGAGGGTAAGTTGGTTTTATTTTTGAAAAATTTTCTTGTAGAAATAATGAAGAAGCATTGATTAGTATTTTTTCACCAGTTTTTCCAAGTATTTTCTCGCTAATAATAATAGGTTTGTTAATGTTGGTAGAAGCAGACTTGCTTATTTCATTATCTGGGTTAAAATAATATTTAGTGTTTTCAAGAATGAACTCAATATTTCCATAAGATTTTTCTATTTTAAAAATCTTAGAACCTCTATAAGAGCCTTTGAAAGAACCTACATCCATTAATCCATTTTCTACATAACTGAAATATATAAATTCTTCGCCAAGTTTGTCTTCGTTTATTTCAATATACATTTTACCACTTGTGGTATCTTGGTATATTGGAAATAATCCATCAAATTTCTCACAGTTTTTGGTAACTGATTTTATGGATTTGTATTTTGATTTTGGCTTTGCAGGTGCTTTTTTTTCTTCTGTTTTTTTCTTTTTTCTTTTCCAGAATTGAGAGTTAGCATCAGTAGTTGTTCCTGCTATCATCATAATAGATAGGAATGAGGTAAGGATTAATTTCATTTTAATTATTTTTATAACGTCTAATTTCCTAAAAATAACTCTAAAAGGAAATCTATTTAACACTTTTTATACTTTCGGTAAAATTTGAGGATAAGTGAAAGCAAAACAAGATAAGGTAATTAAGATAAGTTACGGTATGAGATTTCCTCCGCAAACCAATTGGATTGCCTATGCTCTTGCTGTTATATTTATAGTTGCTTTTGCAACAGCACCTAAATCAGAAGCTGGGATTGTAATGGTTCCAATCATATCATTGATATTGCTGGTGATGTTAACCGCTACAAATGGAGTCAAAATAAATAAAGAGACTAAGCAGTATCAGTATTATTTCAGTGTGTTTGGGATTTCTGTTGGTAAATGGAAAAAGTGGTATGGGTACTCTTGCTTTGTTATAAAGTCTTCAAGAAAAAAACAAGATAGAAGATTAACCAGAGATTTTGTTGATAGAGAATCCAGTACAAGAAGATTTATGACAACAGAATTGTACATGATGGATTCTACTCATAGAAAAAAGTTGTTGTGTGGTTCGTTTTTAACCTATAATGAGGCAAAGAAAAAAGTGCTAGAATTAAAAAGGAAATTTGATTATCCACTCCAAAAATTTTCTCCAAAAAGGATAGCAAGAAAAAGATAACTTACAAAAACATTCCTACTACAACTGCAGTCAGCAAACTGGCTACAGTTCCGCCAATAAGTGCTTTTACTCCCAGTTTAGAAAGTAATCCTTTTCGGGTAGGAATTAAGGCTCCAATTCCACCAATTTGAATACCAATAGAGGCAAAATTTGCAAATCCGCATAGCATGTAAGTACTCATTACAACTGCTTTTTGAGAAACAAATTGTGACTTTAAATCTCCAAAAGTAGCATAAGCATAAAATTCATTTAGGATAGTTTTTTCACCTAATAATTGTCCTGTTAATACCATGTCATTCCAATTGTCAACTCCCATAAGTCCAGCGATTGGAGCAAATAAATAACCTAATATAAATTGGAATGAAAGCTCGCTATAACCTGTGTTAGCAGCTATCAAATCATTTAGCCCAGTTATGTCTCCAATTCCTTCAAGTAAGTAGTTTGCCATGTATACAATTCCTGTAAATACTAATAACATCACACCTACATTAACTGCTAGCTTTAAGCCATCAGTTGATCCATTGGTAATAGCTTCAAGAATATTTGCTCCAATTTTTTCCTTAGGAATACTCATTTCTTTATTAAATTCTTCAGTTTCAGGAACTAAAATTTTTGCAGCCACAACAGCAGCAGGGGCAGACATAATTGAGGCAGTTAATAAATGTTTGGCAAAAAACATACTTTGTTCCGGGTCATCACCTCCTAAAAAACTTATGTATGCTGCAAGAACTCCACCAGCAATTGTTGCCATTCCGCCAGTCATCAAGCACATTAATTCAGATTTGGTCATTTTTTCTAAATAAGGGCGAACCAAAAAAGGAGCCTCAGTTTGACCTAGAAAGATATTACCCGCTGCTGCTAAACTTTCTGCACCAGATAGTTTCATGAACCTTTTCATTAGCCAAGCAAATGCGTAAACTACTTTTTGTAAAATCCCCATGTAATAAAGCATACTCATTAAAGCTGAGAAGAAAATAATGGTAGGTAAGATTTTAAAGGCAAAGTTTTGTAATGGACCAGCAATTTTTCCAGTTCCAAATTGACCGAAAACGAAATCTGCTCCAGCATCAGTAAATCCTATAATTCTCATAAAACCAGCACTCAAAGCATCAAAGAATGTGGCCACAAACGGAACGTATAATACTAAAATTGCAAGTACAAGTTGCAGTCCAAGTCCTTTAGCTACAAGGCTCCAATTAATAGCTTTTCTATTAGAACTGAACAAAAAAGTAATAAATATTAAGACTGCAATACCTAACAGACCTCTAGTTACCGAGTAAAAAGAAATACTAGTCGGAATTACTTTGCTTTCGTACTTAAAAGGAATAGCCAGAAGAGTAGGGTTTTCTTCCGTTCCTTCGTATACTAGATTTAGAGTGGTTGACGTTAAATCGTTTATTAAATAACGCTGTCTTATTTCTTTGGTAGAAAATTTCCCATTTTTAAGAGTCGCTACATTGTCATTGTCTTTAAAATAAAACACAGTAGTTTCTCCGTTTTCATCATACGATTGAGAAATAGAATCAATATCTGTTTCAATTCTTTGTAGCGGAAAACTAAGAATTAGTTCATTGCTATCAATTATTTTCCAGCTGCCAACATCTTTTCTTCCATTGATTTTCCATTGAAAATCACGAATGGTATCGTTTCCTTGAACTTTTAAATCGAATTTGATAAATGAGGCAGAGTCAATTTGGTTAGTTCCAATTTCGGTGTTGTAGTCCCAAGTTCTTACAAGTTGTTTCTCAACAGAAACCTCATTGTTTGAGCAAGAAAGCAAAAGAGAAATAAGCAATAATACACTGATGGAATTGACAATCTTTCTCATATTTGGCTAAAAATTAGTTGGAATTTCTACTGTTAATAATGTCACGAAGTTGAGAAGCTCTTTCATAATCTTCGGCTTCAATAGCTTGTTGTAACTCTTGCTCAAGCTCTTCAATGCTCATTTTTGATTCTGAAGGAGAATCTGAAATTTCGATAGGAGTAGCAGTTTCAATTTCTTTGGGTAAGCCAGCTTCATCAGTAGGGTTTTCACTGTCTTCTTCATCCAGTATAATTCCTGCTGAGCTTAAAATAAATTCATAAGTGAAAATTGGGCATTTAAAACGAACCGCAATAGCTACAGCATCAGAAGTTCTTGAGTCTATCTCAACGGTATTTCCATCCTTATTTTGACAAATTAATTTAGAAAAGAAAATTCCCTCGATTAAGTTGTAAATAATTACTTCTTGGATAGTAAATGCAAATTCTTCGGCAAAAGATTTAAATAAGTCATGGGTTAAAGGTCGGCTAGGAGTCATTCCTTCTAATTCAATTGCAATTGCCTGAGCTTCAGTCCCTCCAATGATTATCGGTAGTCTTCTGTTACCTTTTGTTTCGTTAAAAACTAATGCGTAAGCCCCACTTTGCGTATGGCTGTAGGATAAACCTGCTATTTCTAATTCTACCTTTTTCATTCTCTATTCAAGCTTGTTCCTTTTTTTAATTGGAAGTGTAAAGTTACTATTTTCCCATTCGATTTCAAAAGCCTTTTTTTTAGTCTTTAATTTGTGTGATTAATTGCTATATTTGGTTAGAAACCGAAATGAAAAAACCAATTAATGGAAGACCAGTCTCAATTTAATTCTTTAGATGGAAGCTATTATAAAGTAATGATTATTAAAAGATTATTATTTTTTTTAATTCTTGTTGCAGTTTTTTTGGGACTTTACTTCATGAACAGAATTGAAGGGTTGAAAGGTTTGTTGTTTTACTTAATAGCAGCAGGATTGGTAGTTTTGGGGATTTTGCTATTTGTAATGGCAGGTGTTTTTTTTAGAAGAAAAAAGTATAGATTGTTTGATAAAAATTTAACCTATCAAGAAGGGGTTCTTATTCACAAAGAAACCGTAGTTCCATTCTCTAGAATCCAGCATGTAGAAATTGACGAAGGGCCGTTAGAACGGTTTTTTTCTTTGGCTACTTTGAGTGTTTATACAGCAGGAGATAGCGGTAAAGATTTAAAAATAAATGGGTTGAGATTAGATAAAGCTCAAGAGATAAAAGATTTCATCACTAATTACATCAAAGATGAGTGAATTTAATTTTGATGAATTATCTCGGCAATCCCCTAAAGGAATTGTAATCAATTACGGAGTTTTATTATATAAACTTGGTAAATCTTTTTGGATTTTTATTCCTATTTTTTTCTCTAAGAGTATTGATAATAAACTGACTTATTTTATAGCAATATTAGGAATATTAGCTCTGGTGTTATTGATTATTGCTGTAGTTCAGTTTTTATACTTTAAGTTCAAAATTGATGGGGAATATTTCATTCTAAATCAGGGAATGATTTTCAAGAAAAAAACTTCTATTCCAATTGAAAGAATTCAGTCTGTAAATTTTAAACAAAACTTGATTCATCAGCTGATAAATATTACTCAAGTAGAAATCCAAACAGCTGGGGCAAAAGATGTTGAGGTTTCAATTAAAGCAATTTCAAGGCAAAAAGCTGAAGCACTAAAAAAACGATTACAAAGTGATTCAAGAGTAATTGTTTCAGAAGATATTGATGAGGAAGTTCAAGAAGTAATACAAGACGAATTAATTTACAAACTTTCAATTATTGAATTACTGAAAGTTAGTTTTTCTGAAAACCATGTAAGGAGTTTTTTCTGGATTATTGCTATTGTTTTTTCTTTTGGTTACCAACTCGAAGATGTTATCGGAGATTGGAATTTTGCAGATCAGGTAATTAAATTTGTGGTTCAAAATAAATCCGCAATTTCTGGTAGTTTGATGGTGTTAGGATTAGCTTTTGTAATTGGCTTAATTATTTCAATTATAGTCTCTTTTGTGAGGGTTTTTCTGAGGCACTTTGAGCAGAATGTAATTAAAAGAAATGACGGAATTCAAGTAAGTGAAGGGCTTTTTACGCGAAGAGAAGATGTGTTGAAAATTAAAAAAATCCAATATTCAGTTACAGTTACAAATCCTATAAAAAGAAAATTAGGAATACAAACTGTGAGAATAAGACAAGCAGGAAGTGCAAAAACCAAAAAGAAAAAACTGGTGCAACTTGTGGGGGTGAAAAATGAGTTTTTAGCTCAGTTAAATAACTTATTTTTTCATTATAAACCTTCAGAAAATAGTGAAACTTTTAAACCATCAAGGTATTATTTGTTTAGGATGTTTGTGCGTACATTTTTGTTTCTTTTAGTGGTAAATGGATTCTTTTTTATTAACCAATTTTCTACAATGAATTGGATTTTAGCGAATGTTTTGATAATCCCATTTTCTGTTTTTTTGGTGATATTAAAATTCAAGAAAACGTATTTTAATTTTGAGAATAAAACACTTGTTGTGGGCGATGGAAAAATTGGTACAATCACCACAATTATTGAGTATTTCAAAACTCAAAATATTACTTATTCTCAATCTTTTATACAAAAAAGAAGGGGAGTAGCTACACTTAAATTACAAACTGCATCTGGAGTAATAAAATTACCCTGTTTACATCAAGAAGATGCAAGAATCATTCAAAAACGAATTGTGAGTGAGGTAGAGAATACTACTCGGGATTGGATATAGAATAATTATGGTAAAAAAGCATATTTACATATTGATTGCATTAATACTTGTGATAAAAACTGGGTATGTGGCAATTTCTATATCAGTGGGAGATAAACACGATAATTTTTTTAAAGATTATGTAACAGCACTGAATAAAAATGATTCATATTGGTATAAAAAAATCGCAGAGAACGGTTATCCAAATATTACTAAAAAAGAAGATATAGGATATTCTAATGGGGCTATTTTTAAGCAATCTTCATGGGCATTTTTTCCTTTTTATCCATATTTATTAAAATCAACTATGTATGTTTTAGGTATTGATTTTGAAACAAGTGCATTTTTTTGGAGTCTCTTTTTTTCTATTGCTATGATTATAGGATTTTATTGGTTTGGAACTATTTTTTTTAAAAACAATGAATTAGCTTTCTATACTAGTTGTTTACTAATATTTTTTCCTTTTACATTTTATTTTTCGGTCTTCTTTACAGAAGTTTTATTTTTGACTTTTGTGATTTTTAGTTTTATTACTGTACACTACAAGAGATTGTTTTTACTATTTTTTTTATTGATTCCTTTAGTTTTATTAAGACCAAATGGAATAATTGTTATTTTACCACTTTATATTTATTTTTTGGAGAAACAATCCATTATTGAAAAGAATAAAATAAAATGGAATAAAGTTTTTGAAAAGAATAATTTACTTAATTCATTGTTTTTTATTTCAGGTCCAATCGTTTTTTTAGTTTATTGTTTCTATCAATATTCAGTTACAGGATATTTTTTCGCTTTTAGTATTGCACAACAAGGATGGTATAGAGAATTTATGTTGCCGTTTTTATCTTTTTTTAGAAGTTCAGATCTTAATACTCAATTTAATTCTTGGTATACAATAGCGGTAATAATATTTGCATTCTGGAATAGAAAAAAGCTTCCATTAAGCTTTAATGTTTTTATATTATTAAGTGTTTTGCTTCCTCTTCTATCTGGCTCTGTAATGTCAATGACTAGATTTGTTTCTTTGTTATTTCCATTGTATTTTTTGGTAAGCAAGCCTTTATTCTCTATCCGTTACAAGTATTTAATCTTGTTCTTCTTTTTAGGCTTGCATTATTTTACTTATTTGGCATGGATAAAAAACTTGATTAGTTGAAACAAAAAAAGCACCACTCAATAAAGAATGATGCTTTTCACAATAATTTAAATTCTAATTACAAATTTGCCGCTTTTACAGCCTCAGTTAATCTTGGTAATACTTCAAAAGCATCCCCAACAATTCCGTAATCGGCTGCTTTGAAGAAAGGAGCTTCAGGATCAGTGTTAATAACCACAATTACTTTACTTTGGTTTACACCAGCCAAGTGTTGGATAGCTCCAGAAATCCCCGCTGCAATGTATAAGTTTGGTCTAATTGCTACACCTGTTTGTCCTACATGTTCGTGGTGAGGTCTCCATCCGGCATCTCCAACTGGACGAGAACAAGCTGTAGCAGCTCCAAGAGCTTTTGCTAAGTCTTCTACTATTCCCCAGTTTTCTGGTCCTTTCAATCCTCTTCCTGCCGAAACAACTAACTCTGCTTCTGGTAAAGAAATTTCATCACTTACTGGTGCTTTTTCTTTTACCACAACTTTTGCTGCTCCTAAATCACAAGTTTCATTAACAACCTCAGTTGTTCCTTCTCCTTCTTCAATTTGTAACGAATTTGGTAATAAAGAAATTACTTTTACATCCGTATTTATTTTGACGAAACTAAATGCTTTTCCTGAAAAAGTGTTTACCTTAATTGTAAAATCACTAGATGGTAATTCAGTTGCTCCTGAAACAAATCCAGCTTCTAATCTTACTGCAACTCTTGGCGCTACTGCTTTTCCAACTAAATCTTGTGAAAAAACAACCACTTTTGCATTCGAATCTTTTGCAACATCTGTAACTAATTTAGTTAATTGCTGACTGTCTAATTCGTTATTATTATGTGAAATTACTTTGGTTGCTCCATAATTACCTAAAGAACTCAAAGTATCGTTATCTGAATTTCCAGTGGCAACTACTATTGTATCACCTCCTGTTGTTGACGCAATTTTACTTCCGTAAAAAACTGCTTCTAATGCACTTTTCGAAAGTCCATCATTTGAATCTATATATACTACTACTGACATTTTTTTATCTTTTAAAATTCTTAAATTACTTTCGCTTCGTTATGTAATAAATTTGCTAATTCATCCATATTATCTGCATCAATATATTTACAACCAGTCTTTGCTGGAGGTAAATCAAAACTAACTGTAGAAGTTGTTTCTAAAACTTCTACAGGAGCTACAACAGTTAATGGTTTTGAACGTGCAGCCATAATTCCTCTCATATTTGGAATTCTTTGTTCCGACATTCCTTTACTAGCACTAATAGTAACTGGCAAATTAACTTCCACAATTTCGTCTCCACCTCTTGCATCTCTTGTTATACTACAAGTCGTTCCGTTAATATCTAATTTTGAAGCAATAGAAACATAAGGCATATCCAATAATTCGGCTACCATTCCTCCTACTTGCGCTCCGTTATAATTAATTGTTTCTTTTCCTAAAAGAACTAAATCAAAATTTTCATTTTTTGCATATTCAGCAATTTGCTTTGCAACAAAAAATGCATCTTTTGCTTCAGCATCAATTCTTATTGCATTATCTGCTCCAATTGCTAAACCTTTTCTAATAATTGGATCGTCTTGTGCAGTTCCTACAGTAATTGTAGTTACCGAACCTCCATTTGCTTCTTTTAATTCTATTCCTCTTACCAATGCATACCATTCGTCAT
>CAKZNB010000014.1 GCA_937129365.1 uncultured Flavobacteriales bacterium | reverse complement strand
ATGGCGAGGTAGCTCAGTTGGTTAGAGCACCGGATTCATAACCCGGAGGTCAGGAGTTCAAATCTCCTTCTCGCTACTATTAAAGACAATGTTTTTACATTGTCTTTTTTTGTTTCGTTAATTTTTTCTGAAAACAGATAAGCTTCTGTCAGGCATTATTAGAAATCTTATCAAAATATAAATTGAGAATAAACCGTTTATTTATTCAACCTATCTATTAATCAAGCAAACCTGACCATTCCTTGAGTTGTTATTGTAATTTTAATTAGATAAAATTAAATTTATTCAATTAACCCTTAAAAAAATATTTTATTATGAGAACTACATATTTATTATCACTACTATCAATTTTTTTATTTATATCACTTGAATCTTGTAAATATGAGGAAGGGCCAGCAATATCTTTAAGGACTAAAAAATCAAGAGTGGTAAACGATTGGTTTCTTTATGAGATAATAACTACTGAAGCTTCAACAGGAAAAAAAGAGGTAGAAACTATCTCTTACAAGGAGGATGAATATGTGATGCATTCTTACTCTAAAAATGGAGATTATACTACTACTGATAAATATGGAGGCAAAACCTATACTAAAAGTTATCGTTGGGAGTTTACAGATAAAAAGAAAAAATTGAAACATATTTATCAAAATGGAGAAACTGAAAGTGCAGAAATTCTTAAATTAAAGAATGATGAAATGTGGTTAAAAGTTATTGATGATTACTTTGAGTATGAATTACATTTCAGGGAATTTTAGATAATACTTTATTAAACCTCAGTTTTTTAAAAAAAACCAAAAATCAGGAGTTCAAATCTCCTTCTCGCTACTATAAAAAGACTCTCAGAAATAAGGGTCTTTTTTTTGGTAAGAATCTTAAGTATAAATTTTATTTATGTATTACATACAAAATATAAATAAAAATATATGAATTCAATTTTATAGTTTTACCAAAACAAAAAGATGGTAAATATTGTCATATATCTCGAAAACGAATTGAGAAAAAAGTCTCAAGAGTTAGTTCAATCTCTTTTAAAGCATGAATTAGTTGCCAGTGCTTCTATTGATGAGGACAACAGCTACTACATAAAGAAGAAAAATGAAGTATTGAAAACTACTCACACTGTAATTACTGCACAAACTAAATCTCTAATGTTTAGTGATGTTGTAAGTTTTATTAAATCAGAACTTGGAGAAAAAGTGCCTGTTTTTTCAATGCCATTAACACAAATGAATGATCATTTTAATGAATATATAAAATCAAGAACTAAAAAAGTATAAACTAAAAAATCGAATGATGAAAAGAATAACCATATCAAAAGGAGATGGAATTGGTCCAGAAATTATGGATGCTACGTTGGAAATTTTAAAAGCTGCTGGTGCACAACTTGAGTATGATGAGATTGAAGTAGGAGAAAAAGTTTATTTATCGGGTAACACTTCTGGTATTGCATCAGAATCTTGGGAGAAAATTAGAAATAATAAAATTTTCTTAAAAGCACCTATTACCACCCCTCAAGGTGGAGGGTACAAAAGTCTAAATGTATCCACTAGAAAAACTCTTGGATTGTATGCAAATGTGAGACCATGTATGAGTTTACATCCATTTGTAAAAACAAAACATCCTGTAATGGATATTGTAATTATTCGTGAAAATGAAGAGGATTTATATGCTGGTATTGAACATCAACAAACGGATGAAGTGGTTCAGTGCTTGAAATTAATTAGCCGCCCTGGGTGTGAAAAAATAATTAGATATGCGTTTGAATATGCCAAAAATTATGGAAGAAAAAAGGTAACTTGTTTCTCAAAGGATAACATTATGAAACAAACAGATGGATTGTTTCATGAAGTATTCAATGAAATTTCGGCAGAATACCCAGAAATAGAAAATGACCACTGGATTGTAGATATAGGTGCTGCAAAAGTAGCGGATACTCCAGAAGACTTTGATGTAATTGTAATGCAAAATTTATACGGAGACATTATCTCTGATATTGCTGCACAAATTACTGGCTCTGTAGGTTTAGCAGGTTCTTGCAATATTGGTGAAGAGTGCGCTATGTTTGAAGCTATTCATGGTTCTGCACCCACTATTGCTGGACAAAATATTGCAAATCCTTCTGCCTTAATTCAAGGAGCCATCCTGATGTTGAACCACATAGGGCAAAATGAGGTAGGGGATAAAATCCAAAATGCTTGGCTGAAAACTATTGAAGAGGGGATTCATACTGTAGATATTTTTGATGAAGAAATTAGTACTAAAAAAGTAGGAACTAAAGAATTTGCTGAAGCTGTAATTGCTAATTTAGGAGAGTTGCCCGCTAAAATGCCAGTTAGAAATTCACCGACAAATATTAATCTTGAATTACCTAAATACAATAGAAAAGCTAGAAAAAATAAAGAGTTAATTGGAGTTGATTTATTTGTACATTGGGATGGAATGGACCCAAATGACATTGGAGGACAACTTCATCATATTGAAAGTGATACCATTAAATTGGACATGATTACCAATAGAGGGATTAAAGTGTATCCTAATGGATTTAAAGAAACTTTTTGTACGGATCACTGGAGATGTAGGTTTAAAACTACTGAAGATAAAGTGATTACAAAACAAGAAATAATTGAGTTACTAAGTAATGCAGAAGGAAAAGCGATTGATGTAATTAAAACTGAAAACTTATATAAGTTTGATGGAGTAAGATCTTATTCCTTAGGGCAGGGTCAATAATTTATTAATAAAGTTAACTTTAAAAGCTCTCAAGAAATTGAGGGCTTTTTTCGTTTACGATATTCTTCCCCAATTAGGCTTTCTTCTTATCAATTCAGCCAAATGCTGACGAATCAAGTAGTTCTCTTGTAGTTCAAGATTTGGATCTTTTTTTAGTAATTCAGAAGCCATTCCTCTGGCTGCAACTACTAACTGATTGTCTTTGATTAAATCACCCAATTTTAAATCAAGTATTCCACTTTGTTGAGTTCCCAGAATATCTCCGGGCCCTCTTAATTTTAAATCTTCTTCTGCAATTTCGAACCCATCGTTGGTTCTCACCATTGTTGATATCCTGGTTTTGGCAGTTTGTGATAGCTTGTAATCTGTCATCAAAATACAATACGATTTGTCTGAACCTCTCCCAACCCTTCCTCTAAGCTGATGAAGTTGTGAAAGCCCAAATTTATTGGCACTCTCAATTACCATAACACTCGCATTGGGCACATTTACACCTACTTCTATCACAGTGGTTGCCACCATAATATGAGTAAAACCTTTTGCAAATTGTTGCATTTCGTATTCCTTGTCTTTGGCTTTCATTTTTCCATGTACAATACTCAATCGGTATTTTGGTAACGGAAATCTTCGAGCCATACTTTCATATCCATCCATCAAATCTTTAAAATCCAAATGTTCTGATTCTTCAATTAATGGATACACCACATATACTTGCCTACCTTCGGCAATTTGCTTTTCCATGAACTTAAATACATACAATCGGTCTTTATCAAATTTATGAATAGTGGTAATTTCTTTTCTGCCAGGAGGCAATTCATCAATCACCGAGATGTCCAAATCTCCATACACAGTCATGGCTAAAGTTCGTGGAATAGGAGTGGCAGTCATTACCAAAATGTGAGGAGGAATGGTGTTTTTTCGCCATAGTTTTGACCGTTGTTTTACCCCAAATCTGTGTTGTTCGTCAATAATTGCTAGCCCCAAGTTTTTGAACTGAACAATATCTTCGAGTAGGGCATGGGTTCCTATCAAAATATCCAATTCTCCATTTAATAATTGTTCATGAATGATTTTCCTTTCAGAAGTTTTGGAAGAACCCGTAAGCAATGAAATAGTAACACCAGTTCCTTCTAAATACTTACTAATTGATTGGTAATGCTGTATAGTCAAAATCTCTGTAGGAGCCATTAATAGCGATTGATAACCATTGTCTTTAGCTATAAGCATAGAAAGTAAACCTACTAGAGTTTTTCCACTTCCCACATCTCCTTGAAGCAATCGGTTCATGTGTTTGCCGCTTCCCATGCTGTTGCGAATTTCTTTCACTACTCGCTTTTGAGCATTGGTTAATTCAAAAGGTAATTTGGTGTTATAAAAAGTATTAAAACTTTCTCCAACAGTTTCAAATACAAAGCCCTTTAGCTTTTGATCTTGAATTACTTTTTGCTTCAATAACCTCAATTGTAAAAAGAAAAACTCTTCAAATTTTAATCTGAAAATGGCTTTTTTTAACATTTCAGCATTTGAGGGAAGATGAATTTCTCTATATGCTCTTTCTCTCGAAATTAATTTTAGTTCAGCTATCAATGAATTGGATAGCGTTTCGGGTATTTGTCCTCTTAGTTGAGGAGATAAAACTTTAGTTAGTTTTTCAATCCCTTTGGAGTTCAACCCTAGAGCATTCGCTTTTTCAGTAGAACTATATACAGGTTGCAGATTGGCAACGGGCTTATCTGCTGTTGTTTTTTCTTCAAAATCTGGATGGACTAAATTAAATGAGTTGTTAAATTGAGAAGGTTTCCCAAATACGATATACTCTTTGCCAACTATTAACTTGGGCTTTACCCATTTTATTCCTTTGAACCATATTAGTTCCATTACACCTGTTTCGTCTTGTAGGTAAGCAATAAGTCTTTTTGAACGCTTTTCTCCAGCCTCAGAAATTCGAGTTATTTTTCCTTTTAATTGTATATGTACTTCAGCAGAATTTACCTCCTTTATTTTGTGAACTTTAGATCTATCAATGTACCTGAAAGGATAGTGGGTGAGGAGGTGTTCAAAGGTGAAAATACCTAATTCTTTTTTCATCAACTCAGCCCTTTTGGGACCAACACCTTTTAGGTATTCAATGGAAGTTGAGAGAAAAGAATTTGACATTGGATTAATTATTTATGAATTAAAAATACATAAAAAAACCACCCCGAGAAATCGAGATGGTTTTAAAATTTATTTAGTTAAACCTTATTGAGGAGTAGTTGCTTCCTCAGCAGCGGTTGCAGCAGCATTCTTTTTAAGTTGTGCAATGATTTGTGCAGATAGATCATCTCCACCATCAAAGTACAATAATGTTCCTTGAGAAGAATCAAAAATGTATGCATATCCTAATGATTTTGCAACATCCTTAATTGCTTTGTTCAATTGCTTTGTCAAAGGCTCCATTAATTCAAGGTATTTTTCTTCAATTTGTTTTTGTGCTTTTTGCTCAAATTGTTGTGCAGCCAACTGCATATCTTGAATTTCTTTCTCTCTTGATTTTTGAATAGATTTAGGTAATGTAGCTTTTTCGGCTATATACTTATCGTAAGCCGCTTGTACATTTTTCTGTAAATCTTGTAATTGGTTAACTTTTGAAGTTCTGTATCTTTCCATTTCTTTTTCAGAAGCAGCATATCCTGGAACTTCAGTCAACACTTCTTGTGCGTTTACATGTCCATACTTTTTCTGTGCATTAGCATTTCCTGTAAATCCTAAAGTGGCGATTGCTAATAGTGCTATTAATTTTTTCATTTTACTCGTGTTAGTGTTGTTATTTTGTGTTTTTTATTTAGTATCGTATCCTAAGTTTTTAAGAATACGCTTGCTCTTGTCTAGTTTTGGGTTTGCGTATAAAATATTGGTTTGATTTGCTTTATCAAATATCATGTCGTAGTTTCCAACCGATGCTAATTCTTTAATGGCATTGTACACTTTGTTTTGGATAGGTTCAATTAATTCTTTTCTCTTTTGAAATAATTCACCTTCTACCCCAAACTTTTTTTGTTGAAATTTAGCTAAATCATCCTCAAGCATATAAATTTCTTCTTGTTTTTTCTTTTTCATTTCAGCAGGTAGTAATAATTCTTCTGCTTGGTATTGTTGAAATTTCTTTTGGATATTGGTTTTCTTAGCTTCAATTTCGGTTTCCCATTTTTCTGATAAATCATCCAATGTTTTTTGAGCTTGAATGTATTCTGGGATATTTTCTAAAATATATTTAGTGTCAACATAAGCATATTTCTGTGCGAAACTTGCAAGTGAAAAAAGGGTAGCGGCTAAAATTAATGTTATTTTTTTCATGATAATGGTTTTCTTAATGGTCACAAATTTACTGTTTTAAAATCAAAAATAGAAACTTAATAATTGTGTTCTTAATGATTTCGATTACAACTCTCCAATATTCATGCCAATTGTAAAGTGAAACTGTCCTTGTGGTTTGAAAACCCCAGGGCTATGAAGGGATGGGCGGTATCCTGAGTCTCCTGGAGAGAGTGGGTCTAACCCCCAACCATAGTCTAATCCGATAAGCCCAAACATTGGTAAGAAAAGTCTTACACCTACACCAGCAGATTTTTTTACATCAAATGGATTGTATTGAGAATAACTGTTCCAAGAGTTACCCGCTTCTCCAAAAGCTAATGCAAAAACTGTAGCACTTGGGTTAAGAGAAATAGGGTACCTTAATTCCACTTTATATTTAGTAATTAATGCATCTCCACCTTGTGATGAAATGGAGTTGTCTTCGTATCCTCTAAGTGCAATATATTCTCTTCCTGCTAATCTAAATCCGGTTAATCCACTTCCTCCATAAAAGAACCTTTCAAAAGGAGAAACTCCTTTGTTTTTACTCCAAGAGTTCAAAAACCCGAATCCAATACTTGAGTGTAGTACTAGTTTTCTGTCTTTTGAAAGTGGCGTATACCATTTAGTTACAAACTTTATTTTGTTGTACTCTACCCACTTAAATTTTTGTTGGTTGGTTAAATCGCTGTAATCATCTCTGCCGTCAAATAATGAATAAGGTGCAGTTGTTTTTACAGAAAATGTGATTTCTGACCCACTTCTTGGATAAATTGGTTGGTCAATAGAGTTCCTTGAAATGGTGAATTTTAAACTTAAATTGTTTGCAAATCCATTGTCAAATCCATCAAGTAGGTTGTAGTTATTCAATGTGTAATATTCATATCCTAACTCTCCGTACAAGGTAAAAAAGTCATCAGGCACTTTTAGTCTTGTTCCAAGACCTACTGCAGCTCCTAAAACGTCAAATGTTCTAGCAAGCTCAGACCCTCTTTTTTCTTGATTTAATTTTTGAAGAGAATAATAAGCATTCACACTAAACGAAGTAGGTTTTTTTCCACCTAACCAGGGCTCAGTGAATGATAAACTTAGAGATTGGAAGAAAATATTTGCAGAACCTCTTAAACTCAGTCTTTGTCCGTCACCTGTTGGTAATGGTGACCAAGATTCAGCATCAAAAAAGTTTTTGGTAGAAAAATTTGTAAAAGAAAGTCCAAGTGAACCCACAAATCTTCCACCTCCCCATCCTCCGGATAGTTCTATCTGATCAGAAGGCTTTTCAGCAACTGTATATTCAATATCCACAGTTCCATCTGCAGGATTTGGAATTGGGTTAACCCCCATTCTCTCTGGATCAAAATAACCTAAATTACTCAATTCTCTTTGCGAACGGATAATGTCTGCTCTACTGAAAATCATTCCAGGCTTTGTTCTCAATTCTCTCCTTACTACATGGTCATTTGTTTTTGTGTTTCCATTAATTGTAACAGTTCCTATTCGTGCAATTTTTCCTTCGTAGATTAAAATATCAATATCAATTGAATCATTTTCAACTGTTTTCTCTATAGGGGTAATTTGGAAAAACAAATGTCCTTCATCCATGTATAGTGAACTAATATCTAATTCAGATTGGCTCATGTACAATTTAGATTCTAACTTTAGTTTGTTGTACTCATCTCCTTTTTTTATTCCCAATATTGTATCCAATTGTCCTGAGCGATATTTGGTATTACCTACCCAATTAATGTTTCGGAAATAGTATTTGCTTCCTTCACTAATTTTCATTTTGATATTAACAGTAGAAGGATCATTTGTATAGACAGTGTCAAACACAATTTTTGCATCTCTAAGTGCTTTAGAGTTGTACTTAGCAATAATCATTTGTTTTTCTCCCTTGTATTTTTCCTCTTGAAATTTAGACCTCTTCCAGAATCTATACCATTTTTTCTCTTTGTTGTCTTTTAAGGTTTTTTTAATTTTTCTATCAGACATTACCTTAGCTTCCTTCTTAAAAATACTTAGCGGAAATTTAGTTTTCTCAGTCAGTTCATTTCCCTCAATAATAATTTCATTAATCTTTATTCTATTACCCTTTTTGACATTAATTACCAGAATTTGCGCATTATTTACAGCAGTATCAGGTATGCTAGTAATGTTTACAGTAGTATTCAAATATCCTTTTTCAACAAAATAATCAGTACAAATAAACTTAGTTTGGTCAAGTAAACTTTCAGTAATTAATTTACCGCTGTATAGATTTAAGTTTTCTTTTAGTGTTTTTGCCTGAGAATTGGTTACCCCTTTCAATTGAAAACGAGACATTCTACTTCTTTCTTTCAATGAAATTCTTAAGAAAATGGTGTTTCCAGTAATTTTATCTGCATAAATATTAATGTCAGAATAGTTATTTACTTCCCACAATTTTTTAATTGCCGAAGAAATATCATTGCCAGGTATTGTGATTTCTTTTCCTCTTCTAAGTCCTGAAAATGAAATGATTCGCTCAACATCTGTGATTACGGCACCATCAACTAAAATTCCTCCAATTTCGTATTTTCTTGGAGTTTCGTAGCTAATTTTATTTGAGCCAAATTGTCCCATCGCTGAAGAAAAAGAAAGGATAATGGCAAGAGTAGTATGGAATATAAACTTCATATAAGGTAATTCGTGATTAAGAGAGTTGTTTGATTTGTTTGCTTGTTTTTCCAAATCTTCTTTCTCTGTTTTGGTATGAGTTGATGGCAAGTTCAAAGTCTTTTTCTTTGAAATCTGGCCATAGTGTATCGGTAAAATAAAACTCAGAATAAGCAATTTGCCAAAGCAAAAAGTTACTAATTCTGAACTCACCGCTTGTTCTTATTATTAATTCTGGATCAGGAATTCCAGAAGTGGTTAAGTAACTGCTAAAAAGCTCTTCGGTTATTTCTGTTTCTAACAGTTTTCCATGTTTTACATCTTCTGCTATTCGTTGGGTAGCTCTTAATATTTCCCATCTTGAGCTGTAGCTTAATGCAAGTGTTAAGGTAATTCCTTTGTTTTCTCTGGTGTATTCTGTTGCCGAGAATATTGCTTCTTTTGCAAATTCTGGCAGTAAGTCAATGTTTCCTATAAATCGAATTCTTACTCCATTTTGGTGTAATTCATCTATTTCCGAAGCTATAGTTTTAGCAAATAAATTCATTAATCCATCTACTTCTTCTTTGGGTCTGTTCCAATTTTCTGTTGAGAAAGTATATAATGTAAGAAACTGAACTCCATGCTTTTGAGCCGCGGTTAGCACTTCTCTTACTGAACCAACTCCTGAGTTGTGCCCATGCAATCTGTCTTTTCCATGACTGGATGCCCAGCGACCGTTGCCATCCATTATTATGGCTACATGTTTTGGAGTATTTGAAGATTGAGCTGTCATGGCAGTTAATTATACGCGAAAATGATACAATTTATTGAAGTATGAAAGTGTTAGTGCCTTAATTTATGCACTTTTAACACATTTTATCATTTCTTTTTTTTGAAGTTTAGTTTGATTGTTCGGTCAAATTTATTTGAAACTGAATCACATTCGGTGCAATTTTCTTTAAAATTATCTATTAAATATATAGGGTATTCAGAGTCAACAGGAACTGCAAAAGTTAATTGCTTAGACTCATGCTCAATGATATATTCTCTTGGGTCTGTATCGGTTTTACTTTGTTTGAAAAGCACAATTCCTTTTAAAATTAAGTCCTCAACTTTTTCTTTTGTAAATCCGTTACAGGTTAGTTTACAGTCAATTAAATCGCTAGTCTCAAAAATAGATTCTATAATTGATGTTTTCACTCTATTTCCAGGGAGCCAACCTCCGCAACCTCTATCCCCAAACAGAAATAACACCATAAGTGAACCAATTCCAACTCCAATGATGTAAACCCTTATCCTTTTCCAGAAACTCATAGTTATTTATTTTGGGGCAAAAATACGAGTAATATTCTTGATTTTGGTCTATTTTTCTATGATTTCAATATTCTTCTCAGAAATTAATTCTTTGCCTTTGTATTTTAATAATAGTTGGGCGATGGTAATTACATCATTTTGGCAGTAATTTTTGATTTTTTCCAAATCATTTTCTTCATAGTAAGTCTTTGCAACCATTGAGCCATCGAGGTCTTGTTTTGGTGAAGGAATATTGAAAACATGAGCCAGCAAATCAAGTGAGGTAAAATGTTTGTAGTCACCAAATTTCCATAATTCCATTGTGTCAAGATGTGGAATTTCCCAAGGTTTTTTGCCAGCAATGTCAAGTTGTGCAGGTAGTTTTAATCCGTTTATTAAGTTTCTCCTACCAATAAATGGAAAATCAAACTCTTTACCATTGTGAGCACAAAGCATATAGTTTTCTTTTAGGGTTTTGTTTAGCAATGAATTAAAGTGTTGTAGAATCGTTTTCTCCTCCTTTCCAAAAAATGATTTAACTCTAAGTTTTAGTTCTTTTTTCTCTTCGGTAATATACCCTGCAGAAATACAGACTATTTTCCCGAATTCTGCATAAATACCAGCTTTATTGTAGGCTTCCTCTGCGGTTATTTCTTGATACTTTTGAACGTATTGCGTTTTCTTATCCCACAAATCAATAGTTCTCCTCGGCAGATTTTTAAAATCATATTCTAATGGGACGGTTTCTATATCCAGAAAAATTATCTTATTTATATCAATGTGTTGGAGCATGGCATTTATTTATCAGAAATATAAGAAAATAGAAGTAATAAAAAAAGCCACTTACTTTCGTAAATGGCTTTTGAATAAAATTGAGTTAATGATTATAATTTAAAATTCTCATCTTTAATTGGTTTGTTAACTTCAGTCTTTTTCAGAGTCATTGTCATAGGCTGAGGTCCTTGACTTCCTTCTAATTTATGAGGAATCATTACACCGTTTACAGCTTTGTAATCTTTAAATTCTTGAACTATTGTAAAATCTCCTTGTGGAGTTGACTCTACATAAGATTCTTTTACTTTCAACATAGTTTTAACATCATACATCAATGTAATTACTTTTCCTGTAGGGTAAGTTGCTTCGATAACATATACTTTTTGTCCATTTTCTTCTTTTATTCCAAGAAGTTTGGTTTTAACACCTAATTCTGTGTAAGTCATTTCTGGAACTGGTCTTCCTTCAATGTTACTTTCGGTATTATCATCATCAGATACAGGGACATTTTGTCCTCTAGCTTGCATGTATCCTTTTGTTCCATCAAAAGCTGAAGCTTGCATTGTACCCATTTGAGGTACTACATACTCAGATTTATTTTTGTTTGGAGCTTTAAAAGTGTTAATAACTGAGAGCATCATTCCTTGCATTGGCATTTCATATTCAGCTTTGAATGTTTTAATGTTATTTACAGCTTCTTTACCTCCAATTGCTTTTATATAATTAGACATCACAGTTTCAGCAGTAATTCCTGCAGGAGCTGCTTTCATTTTGCTTGGAGCAGAAGTTTTATTTCCTTCATTATCTAAGTAAGTTAGTTTCCCGAATTTAGCTAGTTTTTCGCCAATTTCACTAGCTTCACCAACTACAATGATGTTAATGTTTCCTGGCTTAAGATATTTTGTAGCTACTCTTTGGATATCAGCAATAGTTACAGCATCAATTCTTTTTAAGTAGTTTTTGTAGTAATCTTTGTCAAGTTTGTAATCATCAATGTTAGCAGCAAATCTTGCTACAGTTCTTGGGCTTTCTAATGCTTGAGCAAATGTTCCTGCCAAGTAGTTTTGAGCATTCTTCAACTCCTCAGCACTTACTGGCTCTTTTCTTATTCTGTTTATTTCTAAAAGAAATTGCTCAATAGCACTATCAGTTACTTCGTTTCTTACTTTCGCACTTGAAGAAAAATTCCCAATTAATTTATTAGCTCTAATCCCTCCGTAGGCTCCGTAAGTATATTCCTTATCTTCTCTCAAGTTTTGGAATAATCTTCCAGCAAACCCACTACCAAATATCTGGTTGAATACTTGAATAGCTTCATAATCAGCATCTCCAAGTTTTACTTTAGCCACATTTCCTATTTGGATATTAGATTGTACAGCACCTTCTTTGTTTACAACATAAACTGAAGGTTCAGTTGGTTCAACAACATCTTTGTATGAGTGAGTAGGAACATCTCCTTTTTTCCAAGAACCAAAATGCTTTTTTACTAATGATTCAGCTTCACTTTTTGTAATATCTCCAACAATGGTTAATAAAGCATTGTTTGGTTTAAAATAAGTATCATAATATCCTTTAACGTCAGCCAAAGTGATATTTTTCATAGTTTCCTCTGTTACAAATTCTCCATAAGGATGTCCTTTTCCATACATTACAACAGACTTTACATCTTGCATAATAGCATCTGCATTTGTTGAACTTGATTTGATAGAAGTAATTGTTTCAGTAATTTTTTTCTTCAATTCATCTTCAGGAAAAATGGGATTTAATGTAACATCCGCAAGAATATCCATTAACTTACTATTGTATTTTGATAATCCAGAAGCAAAAACTCCTCCGCTATATGCGCCTACATTTGCACCAATAAAGTCAACTTCTTTATTTAGGTTATCTTTTGTTCTGTTTTTTGTTCCAGCTTCCATCAAATCTCCTACCATCGAAGTGTATCCAGCCTTATCACCTTCTACAATTGGGTCAATGTCAAAAGATAAACTATATGAAATTGTTGGTAGTTTATGATTTTCAATCAAAAACACTTTCATTCCATTGTCAAGGGTAATTACTTGATGTTCTCCTATTTTTAATTCTTTTGGTTCAGAGGCACTTGGTCTAATGCTTCTGTCAAGAGGAGTGTCTTGAGTTTTACAAGCTGCAAGAGTAAGTATCGAAGCAGCAATTATTAATATATTTTTCATGTCTTTTTCTTTAAAGTTTTTATTGAGAGTTTATTATTTCTTTTTTGGTAAATAATATAGCGTTACACTATTCGATTGAACCAAATATTTCTTAGCCACTCTCTGAATGTCTTCCCTTGTTACTGCACTATATTTCTCTAATTCTGTATTAATAAGGTTAGCGTCACCAAACATTACATGGTAGGTTGCTAAACTCTCGGCAATTCCTTTCATTGACGAATTACTACTCACAAAATTTGTCTCCATTATGTTTTGAATTTTCTGAAATTCATTCTCAGTAATCAATTCATTTTTTAATTTTTCGATTTCAACCACCATTCCTTTTTGGATATCTTTCACAGTATATCCTTGATTAGGCAATCCTAATGTTGCAAAGAAACCTGAACTTTCAAAATTCATTGAGAAACCTGCTACTTGAATAGCCATTTGTTTATCTTCTTTCAAAGCAGTATTTAATCTTGAGCTTTTACCATTTGATAAAATTGTAGATAACATTTCCAATGCGTAAGCATCTTTAGTTCCTTGTTTTGGTACTTTGTATGCTTGAAATACTGCTGGCAATTGAATATTGTCATAAACAGTATCAACAACAGCTTCGGTTAAAAGAGCATCAGTTACAGTTGGTCTTTCAATAGGAGTTGTTCCTTTGGGAATTCCTTTAAAATATTTCTTGATATATTGTTTTGCAGTTTTTTCATCAATGTCACCAGTGATTACTAAAGTAGCATTGTTTGGTACATAGTAAGTATCATAAAATTTCTGAAAATCAGCAATTGAAGCAGCATTCAAATCATCAAAAGAACCTATTGGAGTCCATCCGTAGTTAGTTCCAGCAAACATTCTTTTAGAAATTTCTGGGTACCAACTTGAATAAGGTCTGTTATCTGAAGTTCTTTTCTCTTCTTTTACAACTTCTCTCTGGTTATCTACACCAGCTTGAGTAATTTTTGCGTTCAACATTCTTTCACTTTCCATCCATAATCCCAATTCTAATTGGTTTGATGGAAGTACACAATGGTAGTATGTTTGGTCACTAGAAGTGTATGCATTAATAGTTCCTCCTACAGATTGAACGATTTTTGCATACTGATCTTGAGCAATATTCTCAGATTCTTCAAACATTAAGTGCTCAAAAAAGTGTGCATATCCAGTTTTTCCAGTTACTTCATTTTTTGAACCTACATGGTACAATACACTCACCGCAATAATTGGGGTAGAATTATCTTGATGTAAGATTACATGCAATCCGTTATCTAAGTCAAACTCAGAGAATTTAATGTTGTTTTTTTGTGCAATACTTGTTCCAACAAGGAACATGCAAGCAAGTATTAAAGTTATTTTTTTCATGATTTTATCTTATTTTGATACAAAAATAACAAAATACCTCGCACAAAAAAGAATTGCAAGGACAAGAGGTTTTATTTGTAGATAAGTGGAATTTTAATTACTATCGTTTATTCAAAGAAATTAATGGTAAAAGCAAAGAAATATTTAGGGCAACATTTTTTAAAAGATGAAAATGTGTGTAAAGCCATTGCGGATGGAATGACGGGGCATCTCGACTATGATAAGTTGGTGGAAATTGGCCCTGGAACAGGAGCTATTACAAAGTATTTATTTGAGAAGGATTATAAATTAAGTGTAGTGGAAGTGGATGGAGAATCTATCACTTATTTGAGAAATAAACACCCTGAATTAGATATCGTAGATTTTGATTTTTTGAGGTTAGATTTAGCTACTCTTAATGATGGGAAACCTTTTGGACTTTTTGGGAATTTTCCTTATTTTATTTCTACTCAAATTTTATTTAAGATATACGAAAATAAGGAGTTAGTTAATGAATCAGTAGGAATGTTCCAAAAAGAAGTAGCAGAGAGAACTGCTGCCAAGCCTGGGAGCAAAACTTACGGGATTATTAGTGTATTGCTCCAAGCTTTTTATGATATTGAATATTTGTTTACAGTAGATGAAGATGCCTTTAACCCTCCGCCAAAAGTAAAATCAGGAGTAATTCGCCTGAAAAGAAATACCGTAAAATCACTTGATTGTGATGAAAAATTATTCAAACAAGTGGTGAAACTTGGATTTAATCAACGAAGAAAAACATTAAGAAATTCATTAAAATCTGTTTTGCCTGACGAAGTTAGACAAGAGGAAATATTCAATAAAAGACCTGAGCAACTTGGAGTGCAAGAGTTTGTTGGGATTTGTAAAATGATAGAGAAATTTTAAGGATTAATCTTTGACCCACTTTTTTGTTATTACACCTTGAGTGGTATGAACTTTTAAAAAATACATACCCTTTTTTAAGAAGCTAACATTCAGTTGATTTAGTGAATTAATTTCTATAGAAATTTCTTTTCCTTGAATATCAAAAACTTGAAGTCCAAGAATTTCTAATTCTACTGAACTTATATTTAGAAAGTTATTTGCTGGGTTTGGTGATAGTTTGATTTTTAATGAATTTGAAAGTTCATTTATACTTATGAAATATTTGTAATCACAAGGTAGTGCCGTGAAATTTGTATCAATTAAAGAGTCTTCAAAGCATCTAAGAGGTGTGAAATGACTTCCTAAAGAAAATGAGCTTTGAGTATAGAAATAATCAAGAGAGCCTAGTCTATCAACTATATATTCTGGTTGAGCTGATGGGGAATAATTGTAAGCATCTAATCCTCTTACTTCATATTTTTTCAATGTGATGCCGTCAATTGTAATATTGAAAACAGAATCAACAACCATTCTATATGGTTCATTTAAAGTAGGCCATCCAATTTCTAAATTTAAAGTATCCCCTTTGATTTTATTAAATATAAGTAATGTAAAAAAAGTATTAAGCGAATTGTTATACTGAAAAACTGTATCTAAATTTTGATAAATAAATATTGGGTCGAATCCAAAGTTTCTAGAAATTTTATGTGTTGTAATACCATTTATTAAAGTGTCTTTGACGCTTTCGTATTTTAGGTTCAAATCATTTCCTGCACTATTCCAATTGTAAGTCCATTTTGTACCAACTTTTCCAAAGTCTTGAGAAAAACCACAAGAAATTCCTATAACAATATATATTAATAATAATAAGCACTTCATTTTACAATATAGTAATATCACTTAAACTAAACAAAAATTATAAATAGCTTTTTTCAAGGATAAAAGAATAAAAAATAGGTAGACTTTTTATATTTTATAACTTTGTTTTACACGATAAAATTTATGGAAGAAGAAAAAAAAATATTTTTATTAGATGCGTATGCATTGATATTTAGAGCATATTACGCTTTTATCAAAAACCCAAGAATAAATTCCAAAGGATTTAATACTTCGGCAGTGTTAGGTTTTACAAACTCACTGTTAGATATTATTAATAATCAAAAACCTACTCACTTGGCAGTTGTTTTCGATTACCCTGCAGCCACTTTTAGAACCAAAGAATATGCAGCTTACAAAGCTAATAGACAAGAAACCCCAGAAGATATTAAAACTTCAGTTCCAGTAATTATGGAGTTGGTAAAAGCTTTTAATATTCCAATCTTGATGAAAGAAGGGTATGAGGCAGATGATGTAATTGGAACACTTTCTGTAATGGCGGAAAAAGCTGGATTTACTACCTACATGATGACTCCAGATAAGGATTTTGCTCAGTTGGTTACAGACAAAACTTTTATGTATAAACCCGCAAGAGGAGGGAAAAAAGCCGAAGTTTGGGGAGTTGATGAAGTAAAGGAAGCTTTTGGTGTAGAAGACCCAAAACAAGTAATTGATATTTTAGGATTGTGGGGAGATGCTGCAGATAATATTCCAGGGATCCCTGGAATTGGAGAAAAAACTTCTAAAAAATTGATTGCTCAATATGGTTCCATGGAGAACTTGATTGCGAATGCTGATGCAGATTTAAAAGGAAAGCAAAGAGAGAATGTAATGGAATTTGCCGAGCAAGGTTTATTGTCCAAAATGTTAGCAACCATTATATTGGATGTTCCAGTTGAATTTAATGAAGCAGATCTCAAAATGTGCGATCCTGATAAGGATAGAGTAATTGAATTATTCAGTGAGTTGGAATTTAGAACATTGACAAAGAGAGTGTTTGGAGTAGAAATACAAAATACTCCTGCAGGCGGACAAATGGATATGTTCGCAGTAAATGTTCCAGAAACTGAGGCAGAAAAAATTCCTGAATTACCTACTGAATTTAAAACTCTGGAGAACTCAGAAGCCAAGTATCAATTAATTGACAATAAAGAAAAAAGAGCAGAATTGATTACTAAATTAAACAGTCAAAAATCGGTTTGCTTTGATACGGAAACCACTTCATTGGATTCATTGAATGCTAAATTAGTAGGGATTGCTTTTTCATATAAACAAGGAGAAGCATTTTACGTTTCTATTCCTCAAGAAGAAAAAGAGGCCCAAGAAATTGCTGATGAATTTAAAGCGTTTTTCGAAAACGAGAACATTGAGAAAATTGCACATAATATAAAGTATGATTTGGCTGTAATTAAAAATTATGGAATAGAGGTAAAAGGAAATTTATTCGATACCATGATAGCTCATTATTTGATTCAGCCTGACATGAGGCACAACATGGATTTATTGGCAGAAACTTATTTGGGATACAAACCAGTATCTATCGAAACTTTGATTGGAAAAAAAGGAAAGAATCAGAAAAACATGGCTGATTTGGAGCCTGCTGAGGTTTCGGATTATGCCTGTGAAGATGCGGACATTACTTTTCAGTTGAAACAATTGTTTGAGCCTAAATTATCGGAAACCGAAACCGAAAAATTATACAAAGAAATAGAAGCTCCGTTAGTTCCTGTATTAGAGAAAATGGAGCGAGAGGGGATTAATTTGGATGTTCCTGCTTTGTTAGATTTTTCTAAAGAATTGGAAACAGATTTGGAAAAATTAACTTCCAAAATTAAGGAAATGGCAGGCGTTGAGGATTTTAATTTAGATTCGCCAAAACAATTAGGAGAAGTGCTGTTCGAGAAAATGGATATTGATGTAAAAGCCAAAAAGACCAAAACTGGTCAATATTCTACTAGTGAAGACACCTTGAGCAAAATGGTGGGGAAACACGAAATTTTTGAACTGATTTTGGAATACCGATCGCTTAAGAAATTGAAATCTACTTATGTGGATGCATTGCCATTATTGATTGACAAGGAAACCAAAAGAATTCACACCAGTTACATGCAAACTGTTGCTGCAACTGGACGTTTGAGTTCGGTAAATCCTAATTTACAAAATATTCCTATCCGAACAGAGAAAGGAAGATTGATAAGAAAAGCATTTATCCCAAGAGATGAAAATTATACTTTATTAGCAGCCGATTATTCGCAAATTGAATTAAGGATTATTGCAGCCTTAAGCGAAGATGAAGGAATGATTGAGGCTTTTGTGCAAAATCATGATATTCATACAGCAACAGCTTCCAAGGTGTTTAATGTATCTATGGAAGAAGTAACTAGAGAAATGAGAAGTAAAGCCAAAATGGTGAATTTTGGAATTATTTACGGAATTTCTGCTTTCGGATTAGGGCAAAGATTATCCATTCCAAGAAAAGAAGCGAAAGAGATAATTGAAAGCTATTTCGAAAAATATCCAAAAATTAAATCTTACATGGATGAGGTAAAAGTCACTGCAAAAGAAAAAGGATATGTAGAAACTTTGCTCGGTAGAAGAAGAAACTTGAAAGACATAAATTCTGCTAATGCAATTGTACGGAGTCATGCAGAGCGAAATGCAATTAACGCTCCAATCCAAGGAACAGCTGCTGATGTGATAAAAATTGCCATGATAAATGTGCAAAAAGAAATTGAAGAAAAAGGATTGAAATCAAGAATGTTGCTTCAAGTACATGATGAATTAGTGTTTGATGTAGAGAAAAGTGAAGTTGAGTTAATGAAAGAATTAGTGAAAAAGAATATGGAAGGAGCTGTGAAAATTGCAGTACCTTTGGATGTAGAAATGAATACAGGAGATAATTGGTTGCAAGCACATTAATTTAGTAATTAGTGAATAGGCAATAGTAAATAGTTTTGGATTCTCGTTTTAGTCCTCGACTTCTTTTATTCAGAAAACTTTTTTTTACACTGACCGGAGTCGAAGTGTTTTTGAAGAATTTGAAATAGAGTTGAAAATATTTTTCTACTTTTGACTAATCACTAATCACTAATCACTAATCACTAATCACTAATCACTAATCACTTTTTACTACAAAAATGCTAACTAACAACGATATAATGAAAAAATTGCGTGTAGCTCATAAAATGAGAGACACAGATATATTAGAAGTTTTAGAATTGGTGGATTTTAAAATGACAAAAGCAGAATTAAATGCAATTTTTCAAAAAGAGAATCACAAAAATTACCAAGAATGTGGCGATCAGTTATTGCGTAATTTTTTGAATGGATTAATTATTCATTTGCGAGGACCAATGCCTAAAAAAGAGGATAAACCTGCCCCAAAGAAAAATTTCACGAAACCACATCCGGGAAGGAAATAGTTTTTTCTTCATCTGTCATTCCAAACTTGATTTGGAATCTAAAGTTTGATTTTATGTGTGTATTCAACTCTTTGTACACCACAAGATTCTGAGTTAAGCTCAGAATGACAATTTTTCATTTAAATTATCCCATCCACAAACAATCAATCCAATCGGTAATCATGTGAAATAACAAACCTATTGCTATAATTCTTGTTTTCTTAGGTATTAAAAGTAGAACATAAGCCCCAATAGCATAATAAGTATGGAGAAAGTGATGATTTATGCTACATCTATTTGGGTCAAAAATAGGAGAGGAGAACAAGTGATCTAAATCTACCAACATAGTTGCAAGAAAAATAAAATAAACTAATTTCCATTTTTTTCTAAAGAAAGTAAAAGCAACTAAAAGTGGAAAAATAAAATGTAATCCGTAATGGATTGTTGGCTGGAGAAATTCCATTAATCAGCCTTCCAGATTGTATTGCATGAAGTGCATTTTATTTGTGGAGCTTTATTTAATAAAACTCTGTATGTCAAAACACCTTCCTTGCAAACATAGCAAGTCATTGTGGGGCTCATTCGTTTTCTTTTTTGGTAAGCTTTTACACGGCAATTTGTAGAGCAAAATTTCTTAGCTTTTTGATTTTTTATCTGGATTTCTTTTTTGCAAAATTGACAGCTAGACATATTTTTTGAATTAAATGAATTCAATAATAAGGAAAAGATTGTTGATTGAAATAGAGAAAAAGAAAAAGATACTGACCAACCTTTTTTAATTTCTTTTCGTCTTATAAGCAGAGTCTCAATTTCTTGGGACCTTGTCTTGTACTAATCAAAAAAATATATATTATGAAAAAAGTATTAATAATGGCTGCGGCAATAGTTCTTGCCTCTTCATGCAGAAAAACCTCTGAGATAGAAAATTTCTCTGACACAATGGATGTTCAAGAAAAGAACATGAGTTTGATAACTAAATTTACTGGAACAGGTTGTGCACCTTGCGGAAGTTCTGGGTATACAAAGTTCGAAGCTTTCAAAGATCAATACAAAGGAAAAGCAACTTTTTTAGCTTTTAGAAGCGGTGTAAGTATGCCAAATTATTACCAAGCAAAGAAAGCATTGTCTGATGAATTTGGTTTGAGAACTTCAACCCCTTCCTTTTCTTACAATTACATTCAAGATGATTCAAAGCAAATTATGACGCATGTTAATTCTGAAGTAATAGCAAACTCAAATTATGATTTATCTGTGAGTGGAGATGTTTTAAATCTTGAAACTACTACTAAATTCTTCAAAACCGTAAATGGAGAATACATGGTTTTACCTTATGTTGTTGTCAATGGAATTGTTGGATATCAAAAAAATCATCCAGATTCTCCAAGCACCAAGTTGGATAAAAATGTAGCTGGAGTAGCAAACCCAACAACTTTTTCTTCAAAAGAATATTTAGGATACACAGTTGGTAAAGGAAAGATAGCTAAAGGGTATACTGTAAATCTTGATTTTGAATATCAAATTAATCCTTCTTGGGATAAGGATAAAATTGAAGTTGTGATGGTTATATTAAAGAAAGAAAACGGTAAGTATTCGTTTGTTAATTCCTTTACTAAATAATTTATATAAAAGCAACTGTTATTAAAAATAATCGTATATTAGACGAAATATTCAAACAATAACCAAAAATATATAGATATGAAAAAGATAATTTTACCTGCTATAATGGCGCTTACATTAGTTGCTTGTAGAAAAACATCATCAATGGAAGAGACTCAATCTCTTACTGTTTCTGAACAAAACATGAGTGCAATGGGGAAAGTTACTGCTACTTGGTGTGGACCTTGTGGAAGTTGGGGATTCCCAAAATTTGCTGGATACGAAACTGATTACGCTGGAAAAGCTGTATTTATGGCTTTCAAAGATAACTTGATACCAGGAGGTAGAAGTGAAGATTTGTACAGCAAAGTAGGAGACATGTTTAAAATGGATGTAAGTGGAGTGCCAACTTTTTGGGTTAACTTCAAAAAAGGGGCAAGTGAAGCAACAGCTGTTGCAGAGCATAATTCTTCTCCAGTAATTGTTAACTCTAACTATGATTTATCTGTTAGTGGAAACAAAGTTAATTTAAAAACTACTACAAAGTTCTTCAAAAGTGTTGAAGGAGAATATTTATTAGCTCCTTACATGATTGTTGATGGAATTGTTGCTCCTCAAAATGGGCATCCAGATACTCCAAACACAACTCACCACAAATTTGTTGCTGATGTAGCAAAACCAACTACTACATCTACAGTTAAAAACTGGGGATACAAAATCGGTTCTGGTAAAATCAAAGCAGGACACACTGTTACTTTAGAATTTGAAGCAGACAGAGATCCTTCATGGAATGCAAGTGATATTTCTTTTGGACTTATCATGGTTAAAGAACAAGGAGATTCTTTAGTATTCGTAAATGCTTTTACTAAGTAACATTCATATATCTTAAAAAAGTAATGAAAAAAATATTTTTATTTTTAACGCTCTCGTTGTTTACAATGGGAGCGTTTTCGCAAACTAAATTTGGTATTAAAGCAGGAATGAACTATACATTCCCTACATACAATATTAGTTCTGATAGTATTGGAAAGCCTTCTACCTCTGGTATCGGTTCAGTATATGGGTTTTTCTTAGACCTACCATTGTCAGACAATCTTTACTTTCAGGCAGAGGCTCTTTTGAGTTTCAGATATTATAATTCAGTAGTAAAAACTGAAGCTTCTTCTTCAGGCTTTGCTTCAATTACTGAAGAGTATGGATATCATAAACTAATGTATGCTGAGATTCCATTATTATTTAAATATAATCTTGAAATCAATACAGGGAAATATGGTAGAAATAACTTTCTTGGATTATATGCAGGTCCAGTTCTTGGTTTACAATTAGGAAAAGGATATGTAGGAGAAACAGTTACCTCTGTTACAGTTTTTGATCAAAATACAGTTACAAAAACTGAAACTAGCGAAACAGACATCGATTATAAACCATTTGATCTAGCAATAGGTGCTGGTGCAGTTTATGATTTTGAAAAAGGAGCAAGAATAGGATTAAGATTTGTTCGTTCTTTAGCTGCGGTAAATAAAAACGATGATTACAGTATAAACCACAATGTGTTGCAATTAACCTTTGGGTATAACTTTATACGTCAATAATAAATTCATTAAAAATCATTTTAAAGCATCCCGAACTCGGGATGCTTTTTTTGTTTATTAACAAAGCAATAACCACTTGTTAATAATTATTATTACCTTTGTAGCGAAATAAGGATTTCTTAAACCTCGTATTGTCGTATCACTGTGTTTTTTTAAGAAATTTTTATTCGTAAATATTAATTAAAAAAAACGTCTATGACATTTAAGGAACTTGGCCTCAAGAAAGAGGTCTTGGATGCTGTCGCATCCTTAGGTTTTGTTGAGCCTTCACCAATTCAACAAGAAGCAATTCCACAATTATTATCACAAGAGAAAGACTTAGTAGGTCTTGCACAAACTGGAACAGGTAAAACTGCTGCTTTTGGGTTGCCAATGGTAAACCAAGTTGATTTTGAGAGTAAAAAAACTCAAGGATTAATAATATGTCCTACAAGAGAATTGTGTATTCAAATTTCAAAAGATTTTCAAGCATTTTCAAGAAACTTCAGAAACGCTAATATTGTTCCAATATACGGAGGGGCAAGTATCGATACCCAAATCAGACAAATGAATAGAGGAGCACAAATAGTTGTGGCTACTCCAGGAAGACTGATGGATATGATTAAGCGTAAAAGAGTCGATTTATCACAAGTAAACTATGTGGCACTTGATGAAGCTGATGAAATGCTTAACATGGGTTTTAAAGAAGATATTGATGCAATATTGAGTAATACACCGGAAACTAAACAAACTTGGTTATTTTCTGCAACTATGCCAAGAGAAGTGGTGAGAATTGCTAAAACTTATATGACAGATCCTATTGAAATTACAGTGGGAACTAAAAATGCAAGTGCAAAGAATATCGAACATCAATACTTTAGAGTAAATGACAGAGACAGATTTGATGGGTTAAAAAGAATCATTGATTTTGAACCAGACATGTACGGAGTTATTTTCTGTAGAACCAGAAGAGAAACTGCTGAGGTTGCTGAGAAATTAATGAAGAATAATTACAGTGCAGAACCTTTACATGGAGAATTGTCTCAAGCTCAAAGAGATAGAGTGATGAGAGCTTTTAGGAAAAAAAGCATTCAACTGTTGGTTGCAACAGATGTAGCTGCAAGAGGAATTGATGTAGACGATATTACTCATGTAATCAATTATAATTTACCAGATGAGATAGAAAGTTACACTCACCGTTCGGGAAGAACTGCTAGAGCTGGAAAAAAAGGAGTTTCAATGTTGTTATTGAATAACAGAGAGGCAGGTAAATTGAGGCAAATTGAAAGAATTATCAATACTGAAATTAAGCAGGTAAAATTCCCAACTGGAGAAGATATTTGTAAAAAACAATTACTACAATTAATTGATAAAGTAGTAGCTGTTGAGGTAAAAGAAGACCAAATGGCTCAGTATTTACCGGCTATTGAAGAGAAATTGGCAGAATTATCAAAGGAAGAAATTGTTAAGAAATTTGTTTCGGCAGAGTTCAATAGATTTCTTTCTTATTACGGTAATTCAAGAGATATAAATGATACTTCTTCAAGTAGTAGAGGAGGAGACAGAGATCGTGGCAGAGGAAGAGATAGAAGAAGAGGAGATAGAGATAGTGGAAGAGATAGGAGCAGAGGAGATAGAAGAGAAAGAGCTCCAAGAGGTGATAGAAGAGAAAGAAGTTCTAGGAGTGACAGAAGTGATAGAGGTGGAGAAGGTTTTAACAGAAATGTTGATGGAGAATCAACAACTTTATTTCTTAATGTTGGGATGAAAGATTTCTCTGACAAAGGACATTTGATAAGGGTTTTATGCCAAGAAGGAGGAGTAGCTGGCAAAAACTTAGGAAGAATAAGAATGATGGATAACTTTAGTTTTGTTGATGTAGCTCCAAAAATTGCTGGAAAATTATTGAAAGGAATTAATGGTGTAGAGATTGAAGGAGGAAGAAAAATGAGAGCAGAAGTTTCTAATCAGTAGAAAAGTATAAGTAATGAGGATAGTCAAATCGCATTTGGCTATCCTTTTTTTTATGCAGTATTAATTCGTATTTTTGATATTCAATTTTAAATCAAAATGTTTTTAGAATCCCTTACCAATAGTAATGAAAAAAGAGGCTGGATAGAAGTTATCTGTGGCTCTATGTTTTCTGGTAAGACAGAAGAGTTGATTCGAAGATTAAAACGAGCAGAGTTTGCTCAACAATCAGTAGAGATTTTTAAACCTGCTATCGATACTCGTTATGATGAGGAAGAAGTAGTAAGTCATAATGAAAACACAATCCGCTCCACACCAGTAACTTCTTCGAGAAATATATTGCTACTTGGAGATGGAGTTGAGGTAGTAGGAATAGATGAAGCACAATTTTTTGATGAAGGTTTAGTGGAAGTTTGTAACCAATTGGCAAATAATGGTGCTAGAGTAATCATTGCTGGATTGGATATGGATTTTACGGGCAAACCATTTGGTGTAATGCCCAAACTTATGGCCACTGCTGAGTATGTTACCAAAGTACATGCAATTTGCGTGAAATGTGGAAGTTTAGCACAGTTTTCTCACCGAAAAACTACTGATGAACAGCAAGTAATGCTTGGCGAAACAGAATCCTATGAACCACTTTGTAGAGTGTGTTTTAATAAATCTACTGAAGCAAAATGAATTATTCTCCCGAACAAATATCAGAATTGATTGATGGTAGGATTACAGCTACTTCTTGTGTAAGTATTCACCATGTTTCAACGGATAGTAGGTCTGTTCAAAACTCTGATAAAACTGTTTTTTTTGCTCTTGAAACTGACAAAAGAGATGGGCATGATTATATTTCTGAGCTTATAGATAAAGGAGTAAAAACTTTTGTTGTCTCAAAAGATGTAGTTAAAAAAAACGAAGAATTGTCGGTAATAAAAGTAGAGGATACTTTAGTAGCACTTCAAAAATTTGCCGCCAATCACCGTAAACAATTTAATATCCCAATTATCGGAATTACTGGAAGCTACGGAAAAACAATTGTAAAAGAATGGTTATATCAATTACTAAGCCCAGATTACACCATTTGTAGAAGCCCTAAAAGTTTTAATTCTCAAATTGGAGTACCGCTTTCGGTTCTATTATTGGAACAAAATCACACATTAGGAATTTTTGAAGCAGGAATTTCTAAGTATGGAGAAATGGAGAAATTGGAAACAATTATCCAGCCAAATTTAGGAGTTTTAACCAAAATGGGAGAGGCTCATCAATCTGGTTTTGAGTCATTTGATCAAAAAATAGAAGAAAAAAAAATATTATTCAAAAAATGTGAAAAGGTAATTGAAGTTTCTGATGAAAAATTAGACTATTCCTTCCCATTTACAGATACTGTATCCATCGAAAATTGCTCTTTGTGTATTAGAATGATGGAAAATTTAGGATATGAAAAATCCATTATTCAAGAACGAATAAATTCACTATCATCATTGGCTCTGAGGTTTGAAATGAAAAAAGGAATTGACAATTCAACTATTATAAATGATGGATACAATATTAGTTACTCATCCTTGGTATTGTCAGTTGAGCACCTTAATCAGCTTGCTACTTCGTTTCCCAAAACACTTATCATTTCTCAAATCCCAGAAACTAAGTTGGAAGATGAGAGAATTATTCAACTAATAAATTCTAGTGAGATAAATAGAGTTTTAGTGGTGGGAGAAGAAAAGTTATTAGGAATAAATGGCAACAGTATTGTTCATTATTTTTCCTCAACACAAGAGTTGTTAAATGAATTATCTCAATATGAGTTTAGAAATCATTTTGTGTTAATAAAAGGAAGTAGAAAATATAGATTGGAGCAAGTTGCACAAGCATTAGAACAAAAAAATCATAGGACTCAATTAGAGATAAATCTTAGTCAATTAGCTAGAAATTTTTCTATTTATCGAAAAAAAATAAATCCCGACACTAAAATAATGGTAATGGTTAAAGCATTTTCTTATGGAGCGGGAACCTCAGAAATTCCTAGATTATTAGAAATTGAAGGAGTTGATTGTTTGGGTGTAGCCTATACAGATGAGGGGATTGAATTAAGAAATGCAGGGATTTCTAAGCCAATTATGGTAATGAATCCTGAGCCTGGATCTTTCGCTGATTTAATAAAGTACGAATTAGAACCAGAAATTTATTCTCTTGAAGAACTTGATGAATTTGTTAAAGATTTAATTGTAGCTGATAAAAAAGACTACCCAATTCACATAAAACTTGAAACTGGAATGAATCGCTTAGGCTTTTTGCCTGAAGAGCTTCCAAAGTTAATTCAATATCTTAAATCTCAACCAGAGGTATACATTAAGACTATTTTTTCACACCTTTCTTCAGCTGATGATTTAAAGGAGAAAGCATACACAATAGGTCAAATAACTAAATTTGAAGAGTATTCAACATATTTAAAATCAGCTTTTAGTTATCCAATTGATAGGCATATTTTAAATACCGCTGGAATAGAGAATTATTCGGATTATCAATACAATATGGTTCGGCTCGGAATAGGTTTGTATGGAATTAATGTCTCAGAAAAGGAGTCAAAAATTAAGCCAATTAGTCGATTAAAATCTGTAATTATTCAGACCAAAAAACTGAAAAAAGGAGATTCAATAGGCTACGGAAGAAAAACAATTGCAGAAAGTGACATGATAATAGCAATGTTACCAATAGGTTATTCCGATGGATTAAGAAGAAGTCTTGGGAATCGTAATTTTTATTTTTATTTAAATGATAAAGAGTGCTTTATAGTAGGAAATATCTGTATGGATATTTGTATGATTGATGTTACAAACCTTAACGCAAAAGTAGGAGATGAAGTGGAAATTTTCGGAAAACATAATTCTATCGAAAGCCTAGCTGCGGCAATGAATACAATTCCTTACGAGGTGTTAACTTCGATTTCTCAAAGAGTGAAAAGAGTTTTTTACTCAGAGTAATCCTTAACATTATTTAACCGTATTTTTTACTTTTAAAATGGTTTTTAAGTATCTTTACTTAAGATGAAAAAAATTATTTTAATAGTAATTGCTTTACTAAGTTTTGTTTCAACAGATGTATTCTCACAATCTGACACAACTCTTACAGATACTACATTGGTAGATTCTGTAAAAGAGATATATGTTCAGGTTTCTGGGGTAGTTGTAACAGGTTCAGGTCTAGAGCCAGTTCCTTTTGTAACTGTAATCGAAAAAACTTCGTACAGAGGAACCAATTCTGATTATTATGGATTTTTCTCGTTTGTCTCTATGCCAGGAGATACTATAATTTTTTCTTCAATAGGATATAAAAAATCAACCTATATTATTCCTGATACTCTAAAAAGCGGACGCTATTCATTAATTCATGCAATTAATGAAGATACAATAAAATTAGCCCAGTTAGATGTATATCCTTGGCCTTCAAGAGAGCAATTTAAGGATGCTTTTTTAAATACTGATATACCGAATGATGATTTAACTCGTGCCCAAAATAATTTAGACCCAAAAATTTTAGCACTCAAGCAAGATGCTTATCCTGCTGGTGGGGCATCTAATTTTAAATGGCAAATGAACCAGGTTCAATCTCAATTGTATTATGCTGGGCAAGCACCCCCTAATCAACTGTTAAACCCTATTGCCTGGAGTAAGTTTATTCAAGCTTGGAAGAATGGAGATTTCAAGAAAAAAGACTGATTATTAATTAATTAAGTCTTATTTTCATTTTTTTTGAAAATTAATAGCATTTCAAAACTTTTTTTGTTTTAATTTAGTTTAATAATTTCTGAAAAAAATTAAACAAAATATGTCAATCAAGAATTCCTTTTCAATTAAAGACCTTGAAAACCTAAGTGGAGTAAAAGCTCATACAATTCGTATTTGGGAAAAAAGGTACAATCTTCTCGAGCCAGAAAGATCTGACTCTAACATCAGAACTTATAACCTCCAGAACCTGAGGAAGATTTTGAATATTGCAGTGTTAAACAACAGTGGAGTTAAAATTTCTAAAATTGCCGATATAAGTGAGGAAGAGTTAAATGATAAGGTAAAAGGAATAACAATTGACAATAAAGAGAACTCAATAGCTGTCAATAATTTTAAGATTGCAATGCTTAATTTTGATCAATCTTTGTTTGAGGAAACCTATAATAAATTACTGGCTTGTAATTCTTTTAGGGATGTTTTTTTAAAAGAGTTTTTGGTGTTGCTGCATGACATTGGGAATTTGTGGTCTACCAATACAATTAGTCCGGCACATGAGAGATTTATATCAACTTTAATAAAGCAAAAAATACTAATTAATATTGAAAGGGTTCAGAATGTAAACCCTAAAGATGACATAACTTACATATTATTTTTGCCTCAAAATGAGATTCATGATATTGGAGTTCTTTACATTCATTTTGAATTGATGTTGAAAGGCTACAAGTCTGTATTTTTGGGACCAAGCGTTCCTTTAGAGAATTTATATGAATTGCAACATGTCTTCAAAAACATCACATATATTAGTTATTTTACTGTTAAACCCACCGTAGATAAAGTTTATAGTTATTTAAAAGAAATGGACAATAATATTCTTTCTAAGAGAAATGAGGCAATGCATATCCTTGGAAATAATACAAAAGATTTAGATTCAAGTAAAATATCAAATAATATTACAATTCATAATTCAATCATTGAACTTATAGATATTCTGTAATGACGTTAAAAATTAACAATCAAAGTTGATTTTTTGTTTAATCTTTTGTTATATTTGTTAAACAAATGAAAAAGAAAATACTCATAATAGGATCAGGTTTTTCCTCGCTTTCAGCGGCAAGCTATCTTGCAAAATCTGGATGTGATGTATCTGTTTATGAAAAAAACACAGCGCTAGGAGGAAGAGCTAGAATCAAGAAAATTAATGGTTTTACTTTTGACATGGGACCCAGCTGGTATTGGATGCCCGATGTTTTTGAAAATTATTTTCAAGATTTTGGAAAACAAGTATCAGATTTTTACGACCTCAAGAGATTAAGTCCAAGTTATCGAGTTTTTTGGGAAGATGCACCAGAGGATATTCCTTCTGATATGAGAGAGTTAAAGGCTTATTTTGAAAAACACGAAAAAGGCTCGGGAGATAAATTAGAGAAATTTTTGGCTGAAGCAAAAGTGAAATATGATGTTGGTATGGGTGAGTTTGTTACAAAGCCATCACTTTCTATCAAAGAGTTTATGACGCTTGACATTGCAAAAAAAGGAATGTCTTTAGACTTATTTAAGCCAATTAGTAAACACATCAGAAGTTATTTTTCTCACCCTAAGTTAATTGAGTTGTTAGAGTTTCCGGTGTTGTTTTTAGGTGCAAAACCTCAAAACACACCTTCATTATATAGTTTAATGAATTATGCGGACATGGCGCTCGGCACATGGTATCCGATGGGAGGGATGAACAAAATTATTGAAGGAATGGTAAGTGTTGCTGAAAGTTTGGGAGTGAAATTTCATATTGATTCTACTGTTGAGGAAATAGTTGTAAAAAATAATAAGGCAATAGGATTAAAAATAAACGGTGAAATAATAGAAGCGGACAGGATAGTTAGCGGAGCAGACTATCATCATACAGAGCAAGTTTTACTTCCAGAATCTAACAGAGATTATTCAGAAAAATACTGGGATAAAAGAGTTATGGCACCTTCTAGTTTACTTTATTATGTAGGTTTAAACAAAAAAATTGAAGGAATAAAACACCATAATTTATTTTTTGATGAGAGTTTTGAAAACCATGCTACTGAAATTTACGATACACATAAATGGCCTGAAAAGCCTTTGTTTTATCTGTGTAATCCTAGCAAAACAGATGATAGCGTAGCTCCTGAAGGGAAAGAAAATTTGTTTTTTCTTGTACCAGTTTCAACTGAGTTAACAGATGATGGCGAAGAGATTAGAAAAAGATATTTTGATTTAATCTGCGATAGATTAACAACTCATATTGGAGAGGATATAAGGTCAAGTATAGAAGTTTATGAATCATTTGCACATTCAGATTTTGTGAGTGAGTACAACTCGTTTAAGGGAAATGCATATGGATTGGCTAATACACTGAAGCAAACGGCATTTTTAAAGCCAAAAATGAAAAGTAAAAAAGTAGATAATCTCTATTACACTGGGCAACTTACAGTTCCTGGGCCAGGAGTACCACCTTCTCTTATTTCAGGTAAAGTTGTAAGTGAATTGGTAATGAAAAATTAATTAAATCCATATTATAAAGGATAGCGTATATATAAAATAATGAGTAGCAAAAGTTTATTTGATAAAGTGTCGTTTGAGGCAAGTAAGATTGTAACTAATAATTACAGTACATCTTTCTCGTTGGCCGTTAAAATGTTGTCTCCGAGAATCCAAGATGATATACATGCTATATATGGATTTGTTCGTTTTGCAGATGAAATAGTAGATACATTTCATGATTATGATAAGGAGACATTGATTAATGAATTTGAGAGAGATTTAAAATTGGCAATTAAAAGAGGGATAAGTTTGAACCCAATTTTAAATTCTTTTCAGAATGTGTTGAAAAAATACAATATTGAATATGAGTTGGTTAATGCTTTTATGAAAAGTATGAAATTTGATTTGAATAAGTCCATTTATTCAACGATTGAAGACTATGAAGAGTACATCTATGGTTCTGCTGATGTAGTGGGGCTTATGTGTCTTAAAGTTTTTGTAGAAGGAGATCAGAAATTATTTGATGAGCTCAAAGCTCCTGCAATGAGACTAGGAAGTGCATTTCAAAAGGTGAATTTCTTAAGAGATTTAAAGGCTGATTCTGAGGAATTGAATAGAGTCTATTTCCCACACCTTGAGGGGTTAGGATTGAGTGAAGAAAATAAAGCTGAAATTATAGCCGAAATACAAAGTGATTTTGACGCTGCTCATCTGGGAATAAAAAAACTACCAGAATCTGCTAAATTTGGGGTGTATACTGCATTCAAATATTATAGTAAATTATTGGATAAACTAGTGAAATCAAATGTAGCGGATATTAAAGCTAATAGGATAAGAGTAAGTAATCCGATGAAATTTGCATTATTGACTAAATCTTATTTTGACTATAAAATGAAAATGATATGAGAGGTTTAGCCACAATTTTATTACTATGTATCTCATTGATTTCGTTTTCTACTAATGACATTTCATATTTCAGAAAAAATTTTATCGGAGCAAATAGTGAGACCAAAGCTTCTGCCTATATTAATGCAGAAATTGAGAAATCAGATTTAAATGAAAAGATAACCATCAATGCTTACAAGGCAGTGGTTACAATGAGAATGGCTGAGTTTGTCATAAATCCAATCTCTAAATTAAGTTGGTTTAAAGAAGGAAAAAAGAAGCTCGAAAAATCTATAAAGATGAATAGAAATGTTGAGAATGTTCATTTGAGATTAATGGTTCAATTGAATGCCCCATCTTTTTTAGGTTACAACAAAGAGATAGAAAAAGATTCGAAATACATTTTAAGAAACCTTGACAAATCCTCCGTTTCTAATGAGACAAAAAAAATGATATTAGTGAATTTATTAGCGAATGATAAATCGGATAGGTTCAAAAAATTAGCAAAAAAGTACGGAGTAAAATGAATCCAAATTTGGTGATATTAGTTGATTCAAGTGATAAAGTGTTGGGTGAAATGGAAAAGCTTGAGGCTCACAGAAAGGGTATTCTTCATAGAGCAATTTCAGTGTTGATTTTTAATTCAAAAGGGGAGTGGCTACTTCAGCAAAGAGCATCAAATAAATATCATTCTCCAATGTTATGGAGTAATACGGCTTGCACTCATCCTATGAATGGAGAGGCTACAATTACTGCAGCTCATCGCAGGTTAAAAGAAGAAATGGGCATGGAATCTTCTTCTCTTGAGAAAGCTTTTAGTTTTCAATATAGAGCAGAATTAGATAAAGGCATGATTGAACATGAACTAGATCATGTGTTTATCGGAAATACTGATAATTCTCCTGAAATTAATCTTAAAGAAGTAGAGAGTTATAAGTATATTTCTACTGATGATTTGCAGATAGAAATAGATACTTCACCTGATGAATTTACAGAATGGTTCAAAATATTATTTGACCGAGTAAAATTAGAACCAAATTAGTTCCAATCAACTGAGTTTCCTGCTTTTGTTTCATTTACATTTAATACTTCAAATTTATTTGTTGTAGCATCAAAATAGTGTAAAAATGCAACTATCGAAACTTTTGAGACTGAATAGCTGCTTAAATCAACACCAAAAAATAAGTACTCACGAATTTCATCTTTAGTTAAAGCAAATCTGTAACCTTTGTTATTTGTAATGACTTCTCTCACTGTTCTGTAGTAAGTGTTGTCTTCCACAATAAATACAGTTAATCGGGTGTTTTCATCGGATTTAAACCCAGCTGCAAACACACTAATATCCATCGAATTCCCTGAAAGTGTTGTGTTTATTTTTACCCCAAAATCTGCAGTTTTAAGTAATTCAGAATCAATATTTGTTGCCCAATTCTCTTTTGACAAAATATAGTTACCATCCTCAGAACCTGAGTTAGTTCCAGTCACTCTGTTTACCATACCTTTTGGAAAAGTTGCAAAAGGAAAATAAACATTCATCGTGTCATAAAATGAAGTTTGAGTTGAATGATAAGCTCCATGGAGAACTGGAATAAGGGTTCTGTTAGGGTAACTATTTCTTAGAGAATCAACTAAGGCATTAACCGGAACACAAAACTGACAATGCTTGGTGTAGTCTTCTAATAATACTCTTTTGGTAAATAAAGCGGGTAAATCAGAATTAGAAGGTGTTGAACTTTCTTTTGGAGTAGTTTCTTTTTTGCAAGAAAAAATTAAAACTGTAAGGAAGAATAGTAGTGTAAATAATTGTTTCATCTCATTGAATTTGTTCTTCTAAGTTACTAAATATTAAAACAACTTAATCAAGTGTGTCTGTTAATGCCTTTTTCAGTTCAGGAAATTTAAAATTATATCCTGATTCAATAATTTTATTTGCAGAAATTCTGCTTCCTTCCAAAGCTATTACTGCTTGCTCGCCCATTAATAATTTTAATGCAAAAGCTGGAACACTAGGAAACCAAAAAGGTTTGCCTAAAACTTCAGCTACAGTTTTGCTAAACTCTTTGTTGTTTTCGTGGCTAGGAGCGACTCCATTAAATGCCCCTGAAAGTGATTCGTTTTCAATTAAGTATAAATAAATTCCACAAATATCATCTAGATGAATCCAAGGCATAGCTTGTTTTCCAGAGTCTAAAGCAGAGCCAACTCCTAATTTTATTGGAGTTAATAATTTGGCTAAAGCACCTTCATTTTTATCTAAAACTACACCAGTTCTAACAATTGCTGTTCTGATATTAATTGAATTGAACTGCAAAGCACTGTCCTCCCATTCTTCACAAACTTTAGCAAGAAAGTCATTACCTGAGCTATCAGATTCTTCAAAAATTTTATCGGTTGTTACCATGCCATAATAGCCAATAGCTGATGAGGAAATAAATGCTTTTAAACTTGGATTGTGCTTTTTTACAGATTCAAACAATAGATTTCCAGAACTTATTCGGCTATCAATTATTTCTTTTTTTCTCTTATCAGTCCATCTTCCTTCACCCACATTAGCTCCAGCCAAATGAACAATTACATCCGCTTGCTTTATTGCCTCTTCTTCAATTTCTTGCTTTGCAATATTCCAAGTGTAAAACTGCACTTTATCGGATTTCTTTTTCGAACGACTGAGTATAGAAACCGAATGTCCTTTTTCAAGTAACATTTCCGTTAATTTTTTTCCAATAAGTCCTGTTCCTCCTGTTATTAGTATGTTCATGATTCTCGTGTTATCCTATCCCGACCTTCCCTTAGGTAAGGAGTATTTTTATTTTTCATAGATTTTTGAGTTCCTTCCCTTAGGGAAGGTTAGGAAGGGATAGAAATCCCTTCCTTATAAGTAGCTAAACACCTTTCTCTCGCAAACTTATGCTCAACCATAGGTTTTGGGTAAACTAACTCTAAATATTCTGGAGCCCAAGTTCCAACGTATTTCATTCCTTTATCAAACTTTTTTAATTGAGATTCAGGATTAAATATCCTAAAATAAGGACTTGCATCACACCCTGTTCCTGCAGCCCATTGCCAGTTTCCGTTGTTGCTTGCCAAGTCATAATCCAACAAATGTTGAGCAAAATAAGCTTCTCCCCATTTCCAATCTATCAGTAAATGTTTCACCAAAAAACTGGCTGTTACCATTCGCACTCGGTTGTGCATGTAGCCAGTTTTGTTGAGTTGTCTCATTCCTGCATCCACCATTGGGTAGCCGGTTTTTCCTTCACACCATTTTTCAAATTCCTCTTTATTGTTTCGCCATTTTATTCCATCATATTTAGAACGAAAGTTGTTGCTTACCACATGAGGAAAATGATACAAAATCTGCATAAAAAACTCTCTCCAAATCAACTCACTCAAGAAAACTGCATCTTTCTTTTCTAGTTTTCTGATGATGCTTCTTACGCTTACTGTTCCAAATCTCAAATGAGGCCCCAAATAACTCGTTCCATCCGTAGCTGGGAAATCGCGGGTATTTTCATAATCATCCAATTGAGATAAATCAATAGGCTGAACTTTGATATTACTTTCTTCAAATCCCATTTCTTTCAGAGTAGAAAAATCAAACTCACCTTTAAGGCAATTATCTAGATTTAATTTGTGGTCTTCAATCATGGTTTTCTCATCAAAATGAGTTAACCATTTGTTTTTAAAAGGAGTATAAACCGTATAAGGATTTCTGTCATCTTTGGTAACTTCTCCTTTTTCAAAAATCACTTGATCTTTGTAAGTCTTAAATTCTATTCCTTTTTTGGATAAAAACTCACCAATTTCCTTGTCACGATTGAGTGCATAAGGTTCGTAATCTCTATTGGTATAAATAGCATTTACCTCATATTCTTCAATTAATTTTTCAATACTTTCTTTTGGATTCCCGTAAAAACATTTAATCCCAGCTCCTTTTTCTTTGAGTTGGGAATTCATTTCCGAAAGTGTATCGTGAATAAAATTGACACGAGCATCCTCTTCAGGAAGTTCATCCAGAATTTTTTTATCGAAAATAAAAATGGGGAGTACAGGTAAATCACTTTTAAGTGCCTCTGAAAAGCCTACATTATCAGTTAATCGCAAGCCTCTTCGTATCCAAAATACATTGATTTTCATGGGTAAATTAATAGTTTGGTTGGTAGTACTAATTTACTTTTAATGCATACCGAAATCAATTAATTTAATATAAAAATGACACTTATTTATTATATGAAAATAAATACCTATCCATTTCTTTATTAAACGGAACATAAACTAATAAATAATTTTTTTTATCAGATTTAACAAACTCAATAATAGTGGGTTCAATCCCTCTTTTATTGAAATAGCTATGAGCATACTTTAAAACTGCATGTTGTTCATTAGTTTTCCATTTGCCCAATTCTTTTAGATTTGGTTTTATATTTAATGCAGCATCTGAACATCCGCAATCAATAGCAATAGCATCCGAATCAATAACTAAATTACAAAGTTCCCCTAATTTGGTTTCGCAAGTTATTTGGTTTATTATTGAATATTCTTTTTTTAATATTATGTCTATTTGTTTTGAATCTTTTATCAATTTGACCGGTTCTGTTGTAGTTACAAAAGCCGAAATTGTAAAAAATAGGATTGTAAAAATTGCAATATTTTTCATAACATAAAGAATTGGTTCAGTTAAATATACGAAAAACGATTGGTTTTATTTTCTAAAGGCACCCTTCGATTCTCTCCCTATCGGTCGCACTCAGGGTTCGGGCTTGTCCCGACCATTCGGGACGGGCTGAGGGTTTTGTCCCGACCTTTCGGGACAAAATGTCTCGAAACCCAACTTAGCAATTCAACTCTAATAACTCATCTCCACAATCTGCTCAACATCCTCAGGAGTCAATTTATTGTGCTCGCCCATTCCAGTCCAACCTCTTTCTGTAAATCGTTCAGCAATTTTTTGTGCAGTTCCTTCATACTCTTCGGTGTAGCTTGATAGAGTGGTGGAGATACCCAATGATAAATAAAACTCTTCGATTGCTTCAATGCAACTTTCAGCTTTTTCTTGCTCATCACCTTCGGTAATTCCAAAAACTCGCTCGGCACATTGAGCCAATTTAGCTTGTTTGTCCTTCAAGTTATAGGTGTAATGGCTTTTGGTTAAAATTGCCAAAGTACGAGCATGATCTATTCCATAAAAAGCAGTGAGTTCATGTCCCATTGTGTGAATTGCCCAATCTGTTGGTACTCCTTTTTGAATTAAACCATTAAGCGCCATGGTGCAATTCCACATAAAGTTAGCAGCCGATTTATAATCGGAAGTGTCTTCCATAATTCTTGGAGCAGTTTCGATAATTGAAGATAAAATACTCTCTGCTAATCTGTCTTGAAGCAAAGCATCCACAGGGTATGTCATGTATTGTTCAAGCACATGAGTAAACGAATCAGCCAATCCATTAGCAATTTGTCTTTCTGGAATAGAACTAACCACAGTTGGATCTAAAATAGAGAATTGAGGAAATAATCCTGGTCCTCCCATTCCAAATTTTTCATTGGTTTTATCATTTGTAACTACCGCACCAGAATTCATTTCACTTCCTGTTGCAGGAAGAGTCAATACTGTTCCAAAAGGCATTCCTTTTTCAGTTCTTACTCTATTTTTCAAAATATCCCAAGGTTCTTTTCCTTCGAACAAAGCTGCAGAGGATAAAAATTTAGTTCCATCAATCACCGAACCACCTCCAACTGCAAGTAAATAAGTGATGTTTTCTTTTTTAATTATATCTAAAGCTTTTAACAAAATATGGTATTCTGGGTTAGGCGGAATTCCACCAAATTCTTGCCATTTGTATCTTTCAAGAGCAGAGGTTACTTGTTCGTAGATTCCATTATTCTTTATGCTTCCTCCTCCAAAAAGAAGTAAGACATTTGCATCTTTTGGTATTTCGTTTTTTAGTTTGGTTATTTCGCCCTCTCCAAATATTATTTTGGTTGGATTGTATAATTCGAAGTTGTTCATTTTTTTAGTAATTAGTAATTAGTTGATTCTCGTTTTAAAAATCCACGCCTTCGCGAGGATGACAATAAAAAGTTTAGACTAAAATATCTTTATCCCTAACTTAGTTTCGATGTGTAATTCCAGGATTTGTCCCATTGTAGTGAAATTAAGAAACTGGGGATTGTTATAGTATTTAGCAAATTCTTTTTTCAATGTATCTACATTTTCTTTGGTAGAAATTTTATCTTTTTTCATTCTTCTCAAAAGTGATCTGGTTCTATGTTTATAAGCCAAAAAACGCTTTTTCATTGCTACTCTTTCTTGCTTCATATATTGCTGAGCCATTTTATCAGTAAGAAGTTCTTGTGCTACTTCTACTAAGTGCAAATTGTCTTTGTAATATTGTGGTAAATACATGTTTTTTCTGCCTTCATAACTTTGCTGATCAAAATCCATTGCACGCAACCTATATTGCACATTGTCAAAATCTTGAGTAATTTCTACTACAAAGTTGTAAGCTCTCATGTCTCCTAATAATCGAACAAAACAGCGTTCGTTAAATTTTACAAATTCTTTTGCAAATCTCAATCGATTTTCAATTTTAACCTTTTTATTTTTATTAATAAATTCATCACAAGGAATTCCAACTACATGATCTTCAATCAATGTAGATTTATTAACAAAAAAATTGACTTTATCAGGCGAAAAAATCTCTTCTAATTCTAGCCCATATAATCTCGAAGCATCTGCTTTTTTGATATAAAAATAATCATAGTTATCATTTATTTCGTTTATCACTTTGATTCTAAAAGGTTTGGAGTTTCCAAAAGAACAATAATCAATACTTCCTACTTTAACAAAATCGAGAATATCCCCATCAGCTACAAGAGTTTGGTAGATTTTAACCAATTCTTCTTGAAAGTATTTTTGTTCATCGATCGGATATAGAGCTGAGAACCAATTAGTATCTTTTCCGTTGTCATCAGTAATAGAGATTAACTGCTGATAACGCAGTAAATCTTCGTAGGTAAGTGATATATCTTCAACTCGCGAGTATTGTTCTAGATGGTCTCGCAAGGGTGCTTTTATTTTGTAGATAGGTTTTTTGTACTCAATGTGATTGAATGGCATTAGTTTACTTTAATTTTTTTGATAATATTTAATATACCAAAATTCTAAATCAATGACAAATTACTTAGAACTCTTTGTTTAATAATTTGAACAATTCTCCGGTTTAATTCTGATTTGTTTTCAAAATAAAATTCAAGTTCTTCTTTGGTGAAAAATCCAAAAATTACTCCAACAAATTTATTTTTCAAATTTTGATTTTTATTCATGGAATTTTCAATGAATAACTCTTTTTTTTCGTTAGAAAGTGAATCCCAATTCTTCTGAAAACCGTTGGCATGGTCAGAAAATAATTGAATCAATAAATCATGCTGAAACTTAATAATTGGACGAAGTGTACTGTTTTGAAATTGCTCAATTTCAGAAATTCCTTCAGTGATTTTGGCTGCCGGTATTTTGGGCCTTAGTTTTATTAAATCGCGTCCTCGTTCCATCTTTTATCTTTTTCTGGATAGGCGTTAAAGCAAGAATATACAATGAATTTATCATTGTCATAAACCACTTTTACCATCTTAAATATTTTCTCTAAATGAGGTTTGTAATTCAGATGAGTATTGGCAACTACTTGAAATTTACCTTCTCTAGTCAACTTTTTTTCTGCAGCTCTAAATAGTCTTAAAGGCAAACTAATGTCAATCTCATACTCTACGTGGAAAGGTGGATTACAAACTATATAATCCATCGAATTGGAAGCTATATCCTCTAAATTATTGTTGTGGTAAAATTGAACTTTGTTTCCTTTTATATTAAGCTTGGCACTTTCAATTGCCAGTTGCGAATCATCTACCAAATGAAACTCCGCTTCGGGAAATTGTTTTTGAACTTCTTTAGCCAAAATTCCATTCCCACAAGCTAAATCTAACACAGAGTTCACCTCTTCTGGTGGCTCAAAATTTTCTATTAAAAACTGAGTAGCATAATCAATGTGATTAGATGAAAAAACACCAAAATATTGTTTTATTTCCTCATTTTCGAACGAAATAGTGTTCAAAAACTTCTTTTTCTCCACATTTTTAGGTTTTGACAAAATCAATAACCTAGCTTTTTTCTTGGATAAAGATTGTTCTACTTCTTCAAAATATTCACCTGCTATTTCTAATAGTTGTTTAGTGAAATTCCTTGTCATAAATCCACAAGCAAGCACTCCAGTTTTGTAAATATTCTGGGCAGAGTGGTGCAAGAACATTTCAAATAGCTCAAGAGATTTAGGGATTTTCATCAATCCAAGTTTTCCTTTTTTATCTGCTTTTTTTAGTAAAGAATTAGGGTGAAGGCAATCTTCACCTAGTTTATTGGTTTCAAAATTTTCTAAAGTTGCTTTTACTTGACTTTTTAAATCAGAAGCAAAATAAATTGTTCTTGGAGCCGAGTGAGCAGCAAGATAACCAAAAGCATCATTGTAAATTATTACAGACTCAGGATTTTTTTCTTCCAAGAAAGATACTAATAATTCGTCCGCGGCACTCCATGCTCGTAAAGAATTGTTAGTTGATTCGGGTACTCGGTTTATTGTTAGTTCTGACATTTACTTCATTTTCAGCGTATGTCCCATCTTGTCTCTTTTGGTTTCAAGGTATCCTTTGTTGTGAGCATTTGCTTCGATTTCAATCGCCACATTGTCAACAACTTCTAGTCCGTAACCAATTAGTCCTGTTCTTTTTTTAGGATTATTACTCATCAATTTCATTTTAGAAACTCCTAAATCTCTCAAAATTTGAGCTCCAATTCCATAGTCTCTTTGGTCTCCTTTAAAACCTAATTTTAAATTGGCTTCTAAGGTGTCGTATCCTTCTTCTTGAAGTTTATAAGCTTTCAATTTGTTTAACAAACCAATGTCTCTTCCTTCTTGGTTCATATACAATACAATTCCTTTTCCAGCTTTTTCAACCATTTGCATGGCAGTTTGTAATTGTGGTCCGCAATCACATCTGCAAGAGCCAAAAATGTCTCCTGTCATACAACTTGAGTGGACTCTTACTAATATTGGTTCGTCTTTTTCCCATTCGCCCTTTACAAGAGCCAAATGTTCTTTTCCATCTGTAGTTTGGGAATAATGGACTAATTTAAAATCTCCATATTCAGTAGGAAGTTTTATTTCAATTTGCTTTTCAACTAAACTTTCGTGTTGTAATCTGTAGGAAATCAAATCTTCAATAGAAATGATTTTCATATCGTGTTTTTTGGCAATTTCCATCAATTGAGGAAGTCTTGCCATAGTTCCATCTTCGTTTAATATTTCTACAATAATTCCAGCTTCTTCAAAGCCAGCCATCCTTGATAAATCTACCGCAGCTTCGGTATGTCCAGCTCTTCTCAAAACACCACCATTTCTTGCTCTCAGTGGGAAAATGTGCCCCGGTTTTCCTAATTGATTGGGTTTTGTAACTGGGTCAATTAACGCTTTTATCGTTTTATCTCTATCGCTAGCAGAAATTCCTGTGGTACAACCATTTCCGACTAAATCAACTGAAATTGTAAACGGAGTTTCATAGTGCGAATTGTTGTTTTGAACCATTAATTCAAGGTTCAATTCTGCACATCTATCTTCTGATAAAGGAGCACAAATAAGTCCTCTACCATGAGTTGCCATAAAATTAATTATCTCGGGTGAAGAGTTTCTTGCAGCAGTCAAAAAATCACCTTCGTTTTCTCTGTTTTCGTCATCCACCACAATGATTACCTTCCCCGCCTTAATGTCTTCTAGCGCTTCTTCAATGGTGTTTAATTTGATGTCTTCCATATTGTATTTAAAACTAATGTCGATTTACTTTACAAAAGTACAATTATTTTTAGTGAAAGGAGAGAATAATAGTTCGTTTACTATCAGTAAAAAATATTGAGGAATCAATTGCGAATTCTTCATTAAAATTTATCTTTGAAGTAAACCATGATAAAAATAACCCATTATGAAATTATTAGCTGATAAAGTTGTGTTGATTACAGGAGCTTCCAAAGGAATTGGAAAAGGAATTGCAATGAGATGTGCAGAGAAAGGTGCAAATATTGCTTTTACCTATTTATCTTCTCCTGATAAAGCAAAAGAAGTTGAAAATGAGTTGATTGCAATGGGTATAAAAGCCAAAGGATACCAATCTGATGCTTCTGATTTTGATGCTTCTCATAAGTTGGTGGAAGATGTAATGGCAGATTTTGGACAAATTGATGCTTTGGTAAACAATGCAGGAATTACTAAAGATGGTTTGTTAATGAGAATGACAGAGCAGGATTGGGATGATGTATTGAGAATAAATTTGAAATCAATTTTTAATATGACCAAAGCAGTTCAACGAACTATGTTGAAACAAAGAAAGGGTTCTATTATCAATTTAAGTTCGGTTGTTGGTGTAAATGGAAATGCTGGTCAGTCAAATTATTCCGCTTCTAAAGCGGGGATTATAGGGTTTACAAAATCCATGGCAAAAGAGCTTGGTTCAAGAAACATTAGAAGTAATGCAATTGCTCCAGGATTTATCGCTACCGAAATGACTGATAAATTAGACAAAGATGTGGTAGAAAATTGGGTAAAAGAAATTCCATTGAAAAGAGCTGGACAACCTGAAGATGTTGCTGATGTAGTTGTTTTCTTGGCAAGTGATATGAGTGCTTATGTTACTGGACAAACTATTCATGTGTGTGGAGGAATGTTGACATAATTTCTTAGCTCAAAAACCGTTATTTATTCTTGAAACTACTTCTTAATTCTCCAATTTGGTACATTTTAGTGTGTATTCTCCTTGCGGGATTTGGTGCGTATTTACTCTATCGAAAAGATAAAAATCTATCTGAGTTATCTAGTACTTGGAAACGAATTTTAGGGGCTTTTCGTTTTTTAAGCTTGTTTTTTCTTACTTTTCTTCTACTCGAACCTTTATTGGAGTATACTAAAAGTAAAGTAGAGAAACCAATCTTGGTAATTGCTCAAGATAGCTCAGAATCAATACTTAACAAACAAGATTCTTTAGCTTTTGCTGAAAATTTATCTGATAAAATCAATAAGCTAAGAAATGAGTTGGCTTCAGATTATGAAGTGGTTAGTTATACTTTTGGAAAAGAATTGAAAGAGGAAATGAATGTTGATTTTCAACAAAAGACAACCAACTTATCCAATGTTTTTAAAGAAATTCAACAGCGATATTACAACCGAAATCTAGGGGGGATTATTATAGCTTCTGATGGGATATACAACAAAGGAAGTAATCCGATTTACGAAGTAGAAAAACTAAAGCAAGTTCCAGTCTACTCAATTGCATTGGGAGATACTATTGCTCAAAAAGATGTTTGGATAGACCAAATAATTCACAACAAATTGGCCTACAAAGGAAACTCTTTTCCGATAGTTGTAGAAATAGCCTCAGAAAAAATAATTGGAGAATCTTCTGAAGTTCAGTTGATTAAAAATGGAAAAGTGTTAGAGAGCAAACCAATTAATTTTTCAAAAGAAAGAGAAATTAAGCAAATTCGTTTTGAAACTAAAGCAAATCAAACAGGATTGCAAAAGTACACTGTGACTGTAAAAGGAGTTAAAGGAGAAAGCACTTTAATTAACAATACACAATCTTTTTATGTGGATGTATTAGAGTCTAAACAGCAAATTTTATTAGTTGCAAATTCTCCTCATCCAGATGTTCAGGCAATTAAAAGTGCTATTGTATCTAATGAAAACTATGAATTGAAAGTTGAGTTGGCTGAGAATTTTTCAGGCAATCCTAAGAAATATGGAATGATTATTACTCATAATCTGCCAAGTGCTCAGTATCCAATGAAAAAAATGTTTGAGTCTAAAACGCCTACACTTAGTTTCTTAGGTAATCAAACAGATTTTAACGCGTATAATTCTCTTAAACAAGGTTTGTCTATCAGTAACGTAAAGAATTTTACTGAGGCAGGTGCTTATTTTAATTCTAAGTATTCAGGATTCAAAGTATCGGGTGGATTAATTAATTCCTTGTCAAGCTTTAGACCTTTGCAAGTTCCGTTTTCTACACAATATCAGGTGGGTAATTCTGTGGAAGTAGCATTTTATCAAAGAATTGGGCCAGCAAAAACAAATTATCCAATGCTAGGATTTGGAACTGCTAATGAGAAGAAAGTAGGTTTTTTTGTTGGTGAAGGGATTTGGGGATGGAGATTACAAGAATATGCAGAAAATGGGAGTTCACAATTTGTAGATGAATTGCTGCAACAAGCTGTTCAATTGTTGGTCGCAAAAGAAGATAAAAGCAGATTTAAAGTTTCAGGAAAGTCTAATTACGAGCTAGGAGAGAAAGTGCAATTTGATGCCGAGGTTTACAATAAGAGTTACGAATTGGATAATTCTGGCGAAGTAACTATGAAATTGATAGACGAGAATAAGAAAGAATACGATTATCAGTTTTCTCCACAAGGGGATGCGTATTCTTTGGATGCTGGGCAGTTAAGTTCAGGAAGTTATTCCTATAAAGCTACTACAATTGTTGATGGAAAATCCATAGCTAAAACGGGTGAGTTTTCTATAAATTCTCTTGGTTTAGAGCAGAAAAATACACAGGCTAATCATCAATTATTGTATCAGTTAAGTTCTGTTACTGGAGGAGATATGGTTTCTTTAGAAGATATAAATTCATTTTCTCAATCAATAAGGGATAATAAAAATTTGGCAAATGTAATTTACCAAGAAAAAGAAATTGATGATTTAATTGATTTGAAATATATTTTCTTCTTATTACTTCTCTTATTAGGGGTTGAGTGGTTTGTGAGAAAAAGAAATGGAGGGTATTAAATAAAAAAAGCCTCACTGAAAGTGAAGCTTTTTTTGCGGTCCGGACGGTGCTGGAGCCTATCTTTTTAATTGATTGGTAATAAATATTTTAAATTTATTTTGGACTGAGTTATTACTTTGTTGAAACGATTCGAACTTGGATTGGGGTCGGGAGGATGCTGATGTGTAAACTTTAATAGTTGATTTTTTTTTTTGGTCTAAATGAGGAAAAAAAGTGATGGGGTACTGACGAAACAATTTCAGATAACTACTTTAAAAACCATGTCATTTAACTATTTAATAATTAGATGTTTTGTTTTTTACTAAACTAAATTTTTTTTTATTCACTTTTTGGACTTTGATAGATTCTTTTTTCGAAATGTTAGGTTGTAAATAATAGGCAGGATATTGTTATTGCCATATAGTACTCTTTTTGAATAAAATAACTAATGTTAATTTTGACATAAGTACTAAAATAAATCTTAGATTATTTTTTTTACAAATTGTTGTGAGACTTTTTATTATAGAGTGAAAATGAAAAAAGGTTTTTGCAAAAAGTAAAATATCAACCATCTAACTTTATTATTAGATTATTATAAAAATGAGTAAGTTTAGTAAGAGTCTGATCATCAATTCAATTAAATAAAATGAGCAAGGTTGAAAGTCTTATGGCATATGCAAGATTTAGCTTTTCTCAAAACCTTTAGCAACTTTAATAGACTCAATTTATTTCTTCAATACATTCTCATATAGAATTGAGATATAAAAGATTCAATTAAGAAAATATTTCGCCCAATTCTACCTTATTAATTTTTATAGCCCTTTGACATTTAAAACACCAACATAACTTTCTTTTTGCTGATATCTCTGCGTTAATAGTAATCTAGCTATTTCAGTCCATTTAACAATATCGGAATTTGTCCCTCCAGCACTTTCTTCTCCAACAGACAAACATCCTTCTGAGACCTGACCAGCGTGAATATATCTATCAAGGTTGTCATTATCATCAATGAAAAACCAAGTAAGAGCATAACTTGTTCGATCAAGATATGGACTACCATAAGAATGAGGATGGTCTGCTAAACGTATTTTATAAGACCCGTTTGCTAGTTGATTTAAAGTATCAAACCCTGCTCTTACTTTTATATTGCCCGGGTTCACGACCAACACCTTTGTTTTATAATCATATTCTAAAACCGCTCCGTTATTATAATCAACGTTACCAAATCGACTCCTTTCATCAGGTAATGCGATCACTGAAGCTAAAACATTTTTATTAGGCCAATCTAAAATTTTAAAATATTCCCTTCCATTATTAAATTTCAGATGACTTGCTCTACAATATTTTGAAATAGAAAATATTTGCCCATTACCTTCATTTTTAACTCGTAACCAATTCTTCGATCCAGTTTCAAGTAAACCTTTTTTTACTTTTTTAGATCTTTTCTTTAAATCTACTTTATATTTTTTCATAATTCTTATTAATATATTAATTCTACATATCTTACTCTAAGCTTGTCATTATCCAGAACATTTTTAATGAACTGGTTGCTTAATAATTCTTCTTTATTTATTTCATTAAAATACTCAATTTCTATCATTCTTATTCTGAAATGTTTCATCTTTTGATTCTGAGAGTTCCACTTTGAAAATTTGAGATCTTTTGTTAACATTTTTTCAGGTATATTTTTAGGGTCTTGAATTAGGAAATGATGAAATTGATTATTTTTTTTACCTTGTTTATTTTCTTCGTATGAACATAAACTCTCCCATATAACACCATCAAAACTACCTTCTATCGTTACAACAAAATTTGACTGTGTCTTATTTTGATCTATTAGGTATAGTGAACTTTTATCAAAAGAAATATTTATAGAAGCAGAGCCTATATCATTCCAGAATTTTGGAACAACTAAAATTGCTTCTGTAGTACGTTTAGGCAATAAATAACCAATTACACCTGTTGTAACTTCAGAAAACCTTAAATCATTTAGAGGATTATCTCCAGATGAGTAATTCAAAGAAAATGGCTGATAATGAACCAAAGAAAAATGAATAAAAGGGTTATGTAAATCCTTTTCTGTTTTCGGTTCGTCTTTGTTTTTAAGGTCTATTTCAAATTCAATTTTCCACAATTGTTTTTCGATATCAAAAATTGGTAACCCTGAAATTACTTTTAAGCCTTTTTCTTTTTTAACATCATAAATATTGTCCTTTGGAATAATAATATTTTCGCATGCTAAATACCGATTTTTTAACTTACTACTATCTGTTACTGCGTCAGTACCTATTTTAGAAAAATAATCAATCTTGGAATAATAGTCATTATAAGGTGTGAAATTTTTAAGTAAAATTGCAACTCTTTCATCTTTGCCTGAACTAAGTCGACCTCTATCTAAATAAATTGTGATGATATTACCTTCTTGCGTACTTTTTGTCCAGTTTTTTTCAGATTTCTTCTCTTCGATACTTCTGGTTTCTTTTATTGTTGTAACAGCATATTTTATTTCTGGTGCTAGAGGTTTTTGAGAGTTAAGTGTCATTGCTGGAAACACATAAGATTGATCAAATTGCCCATCCCGAACTATTGGTAGTGAATATTCATTACTTTCTTCTGTGTCACCAAAATATCCATTGAATTTTGACTGACCTCGTAAAACTATTTTAATTTCTTCGAATTCATGGCTTTTTATGTCAAAAGTAAAGTCTAACTCTGTAAGGTATCTAACAAAAACATTTTTAATATCTTCTCTGGGATAAACGCAATTCTCATTTTTAACTGCATCTAATAATTCATCTTGAAACTCAATTGTATGATATAGTTTAAATATATTTGACTTGTTGTCAAAGGAATAAACTGGACTATTCGGAGTAAGTCTACTTTTTCTATCGTCTTCGAAAATTAATTCTTCAGGGTCGTCAATATATTCCTCTTTTTTTATCCAGACTTCTAGAGCGCCAGTAGGCAAAACGTTGTCAATAAACCCCTCTTTCTCTTTTGCATCTAACCTCTCAAACAACGCTTTCAATGAAATTTTTGAAGTTGTTTTTTGCTGGTCAATGGTGTAATTTTTAACAGAGTCTAGCTTTAACTCTTTAGTTATAATGTTTTTGTCTAAAATGTAAACTGTCTCTGTTTGAACACTTTTGAATTCCTTTAGTGATAATTGAATATCCTGTAAAACAGAAGCTGGACTTTGTCCTACACTATAAAACCATTCTATATTAGGTGCTATAAGTGGTTTTTTTACCGCATGAGTTAACTTAAAAGTAGTAAGTCCTTGAAATTTATTTTGTTTCTTTGATTTAAGAAGTTGTGTGAATTTAGATGCGAATTTGCTGGAGTTTTCTTCGTGATTATCTTTAAGTTCCACTTTAAGATTTTGTAGCCAACCTGGTTCAGAATTAGCAGTTTTGTTATTCGCTCCTATTGGAAGTAAATGCATATAGAGTTCCGCTCCTTTTTTTACATTGACGTCAATAGAGTCTTTACTTTTATAAATATGCGTGATTGATTTTGCACCGCTAGCTTTAAGCTGAATGCTTTTTTGATTTATTACCTCTGTTCTTCCATTATTTTTCCTGAAATCAATATACTTCATCAAAAAATTGTTTGTATTCTCTTTATCAGAGACTAGCTTTTTAGAATAGGATATAATTAATTTAAAGCCATGTACTTCTGGATCAGTAAGATAATTGGCGGTAATATGACTTCCTTTTTCAAACAATGGATGAGATTCATCTTCTCTTTTTTCTCCATTTCTGTCTTGTTTTAATGAACTATTTAGGCTTCTTGCTAAAATTTCATATGATTTTTTGGAACTAAGATTCTCGAAAGCGCCATGAAGCCAAGCAGCTCTATAATCAATTTTAGGTCCTAAAATATGTTTGTAAGTTATGGATTGGTCTTTGTCATAAAAACTCTCACTTTTTACAATAAATTCGTTTTGAGGTTTTTTATTTTGTGGGGTAACTTGTTCTGAGCTAATAGCAACAAATTGTCCTTTCTTTTCCGTTGGAGTATATGGAAAAGGCTTTGTTATTGTCCACTTAGAATCAGCCATACTTAGTAAATCTGTTAAGGTTATCTCAACTTCATTCTCCTTAGTGGAAGATACTTTAGAAGAGTTTCCATTAATAAAACCAAGATATACTACTGCTTGAAATTTATAGCCATATCTGAGTTTTGGTGTAATTGATTTTTTATCCGCATATTGAGAAGGAATATCATAGGAAAACCATATTTTATTATTGACATTGGCATAATCTGATTCAATGTTTTTATTGTTAAATGGAAAAGTTCTTATTTGAAATATTTCATCAAAACGTTTTTCAGCATTTTGCAAAATTTTATCTACATCCTCTTTATCTCCAACCCTCTCATCATTTTCATCATTTCCAAAAACACTATTCAAACTCAATAATTCCCCATCATACTCAAATATCAGATCATTTGCTTCCGCAACTAGCTCACCTTCATTGTCTAAATATTGAATTACTGAATCAATTTTAATAAAGTCTTCTTCATCAAATTGAGGTAAAATATTAACTCCTCCCTTATTTACTGTTACTTTTCGTTGTGTTAATGGCAGAATTGGGATATTTTCTAAATTATCTTTTGCAACTTTTATTGCCACACCAAATCCTTTCATCAAATGTTCATTGTAATAACAAAAATCGTCCTTCAGCGTATCTATAGGGTCTATTGGCTTAATAATCTCTTTAAGAGATTTACTTGTTACTTTTATTCCTGTGGATATTTGATCCTCCCCATCATTTTGGTTGTTAAACAGAGAGTGATAAACTGCATCTAACGTTACTGGTGTAACTATAGTTTTAGCTTTTTCATGGTTCAAAATATTATAATTAAAATACTTTTCAAAATGAGGAGAGTTTTGAGGAGTGAAAGCATACCTATACTCTTTTTTGTCCTTTATTTTATTTTTCATTATTGATACAGCAGTATCAGGAAAATGAAGAAAATTGATTGGATTACTCGAATCTTTTCCCAGATTTATCTTAAAATTTACACTCTGCAGATCCTGTAATTGATCTAAATCAAGTACAAATTTATAATCAACAATCCAACCCAAAAGCCGAGCTAAAGTGGTGTTATCTTCAATAGCATTTATTAAATATAACAATTCAGTATCATATCTTCCCTCTGCTGTTAGATTAGAATTTGCTGTAGCAGTTAATTTATTTAAACTTTCAGCAAAATCAAACTTAGCCTCATTTTCCAGTCTTAATTCCTCTTTTTTCTCATTTAAATAATTATTAAAAAATATTTCTTTTTCATTATCAGTTTTTAACTTGTCGTTATTCTGGGTTTTTAAATACTTCTTTTCAAGATCTATTAAACCTTGTATACCTGAAGATGGAGAGGTTAATTTTCCTATGTCAGCTATTAAACTAGTCTCTGTATTAGTTAGTAATTTATCAGTCTTAAACAAACTATCAACAATACCCTTACTTTCAATGTTGTCAGATGTTTTTACTTTTTCCAATGATAGATTGATAGCTTTGTTCCTATCTCCAAATTTCAAATTTATACCACTAAGAACATCTGAATCTTTCTTATTTGATATCAATAAGCTCCGAATATTGGTGTTTAAGTTAGAAATTTCATCTTTTTCAAGGCTATTTATGTACACTTGATATTTTGCCAAATTGATTTGATAGCATAAAGATACCCCTAAAGTAAGCTTCTTGTTTTTATTTGATATTACACCATTAGGTACTGCAACTGCTGAAATATATTTATCTTGATTATTCATATTAAAAAAGTTCTATAAATTTTTCCCAATTTTCATCATTCGTTCTCTCAAAAACAGCTTTCTCTTTAGTGCTTTCTTTATTAAGAATTTTATTCCCGCTAACTCCATTTGTCGAAGACTTTCTCATAACCTTCTTATAACTGCCTCTAAATTTCTTGGTTTTAAATGCCAATTTAATAGAAAGTGTAACAGTTCCGTATCCAACTATACTTCCATTTACACTTCTAATTGCAAGTTTAATTCTTGCGTGTGCTCGAATAATCCATACACTAAGTCTTCCTTCTGCAATAAAGTATCCCTCAAGTATAGTGACACCATTTCCCTTTTTAAAGTAGAAACCGAATACAAGTTTCACCTCTCCTCTAATTGGCCCTAAACGAATTTGAGAATATGCACCAGCCTCAAGTGCTGTATCTAATTCTACAATTCCATCTTTTGGATTCACGACTATTCCAAAATATCCAAAACCTGCATATGCTCCAACCGACAATTGAAACTTTGAATTTTTCCTACCTAAAGCAAAACCAAACTGTAAAGGTATATTATCGTAATAGACTTTTAATTCCATATTGATAGTAGCATTTGTAAATGAAAAACTGGGAGACTCAATTGGCGGTAATGGCATTGAATAGACTAAACTCAAATGATCTTTATGTTTTTCTAAAATAAAACCTTGTCCCAAGGTTTTCATATGCTGTTCGAATACTTCAATAAAAGACAAGACTCCCTGAAATTTTACATCTTGAATTTGAACATCAAATTTTGATTTACCTCCTACTTTTGATTCAAAACTGACTTCACTGAAATCAACTAATATACTATCAAAAATATCTAATCTAAAATTCTCAAATTTGTTTACAGCATTACCTTCTACCCTGTCTATCTGAGGTGGAAATTTATTTGGTTTGAAATGGGTTGTTGATTTGACATCAATACTCAAACGAGTATCTGGATTTGACATCTTTTGGAAATTGATAAACCCAAAATTTGTATCGCTAAACTTATTCGTATTCCACTTATAAGTCAAGTCTTTTTTTCTTAAAGACTTTAATAGTTTATATATACGTTGTGCTTCTTTAATCTTTTTTACATCTCCTTCATTGGTTTTTAGGAACTTTTTGTAAGCACCTTCAAGACCTTCCTCGACTGTTTTTGCTTTTTCTTTTAACTTTTCCTCATAAGATTGTAAGAATATCTTTTGATTTTCAAGAGTACTTTCTAATTCTTTTTTTGTTTTTTTTAATGATTCGTTATACTTTATGTAGAAATCATTGTTTTTTAAAAGTTCTTCTATTTGTTTTTCAGCATATTTTTCTATTGCTTTGATTAATGGTTCCTCCCCTTTGATAAGTCTTTGAATCAGTTTTTCATACTCCTCATTTATAGACTTAAATTCAGCAATTTCGATTTTGTTTAATTGGCCTTTTAATTTTTCATCAATAAACTTGTTATACTTATCGTACTCAACATTAATGGCTGTATTAATCTCCTTAGCTTTCTCATCAAGGTCTTTTTTGATTTTATCAACGAAATCTAAAGTACCTCCCTCGACTTGATCAAGTAAAACTTCATACTCAGTTTTATATTTATTGAACTTTTCAACATAGCGTGTAACATCAATATTTTCCATAAAATTGAAGAATGAACTAACATAAGTATCCATATTTCCAATTAGGCTGGATAATTCTTTTTTTAACTGTAGATTCGCTTCAATAAATTTAATATTCTCGTCTATCTGGTCTCTATATTCGTAATAATCTAATTTGATCTTCGAAGTAAAAGATGTTTTTTTATTTATTATACTGTCATTATACTTTTTGACTTTCGACTTTAATAACTTTAGAAGATTCTTAATTTCATCATTTGTAGATCCTTGATTTGCAATTATGATTTTTTGAAAATCAGCTACTTTTTTCTCCAGTTGAAAATATCCGGCTTTAGATACGTCCTTGTCCTTAATTTGCTCAATTTTTATTCCCGCAGATTTAGTATTCCTTATAATTTCAAAAGTTGTTTCGTCAAAATAATACAATTGATTTAGAACAGCTTCTTCAACAAAAGAAAAAGCATCATCTAAGTTTTCTTGAAACTTTGAATTAACCTTTTTACTTTCTCCTATTATCTTTTTAATTGTTACTCCAGCCTGAAACTTTACATTCTTAAAATCGTCAATTTGTAGCTGAAATCTTTTTTCAAGATCTATTTCTAAGGTTGATTGTACTGATATTATGCACTTTTCAATCTTATTTAGAGGATCTGAATATTCAGAATATTTATTTTTTAGTTCATTAAATTGTCTAAACACAGAACTGAATCCAGATAAAATATTCTCAGTATATTCCTTTACTTCAGGAATTTTTCGTTTTATCGTTTTTGCGATATCAGTTTCTAGTTTCCCACGTAAATTTTCTATTTTATTTTTTAAAACATCATTATAATGAAATTGAAAATCTTCTATATCTTTTATTGCCTTTAGTTTCTCTTTTTCAAATTGAGCCCTAACAAGTTTCTTAAACCTTTCAATATCTGGCAATTCTCTTGCAAGTTTATCTATCCCCTTATTATATTCTTTCCGAAGTTCATCTATTCCCTCATATAAATTATCGTACTCCTTTTTTAGATCTTTTAAATCATCAACTGCAATTTTCATTGAGCTCATAAAATCCTTATAAACCTGTGAATCCAAAACATCTTGGCTAAGATCTTTATAAATATCCCCAGCTTTATCAGCCACCTGATACAAAGGTGATTCAGATTCGGGTATTATCTCATCTAACAGTAAGGTTAAATCGAGACCACATATTTCATTTAGTTTACCTCTTAATAAAGCTCTTGGATTAAAACTTTTAATTGTTCCGTCTACATCTAACAGTGTGTTTCCTGCTTCTATTGCTTTATTTATTTCTTTTGGTAAAGTTGTTCCAAACTTAGATAAAGAAATTGTATCAATGGGGTTATCCCCAATAGCAAGATTTCCAAGTCTATCCTTGGCATTAGCTATCTCCTTTCCAATTTTTTTATATTGATTATTGATTTTTTCTTCTGTACCGTTTATAAAGGCTTCAGTATTTGCTAATATTAATTTCCCTGGATTCGTATTTCTTATTTTTTCCGAACCGTCTTTATTCTTTTCCTTTACAACAATTGGAACGGTTTTTAACCCGTGACTAATATAACTATTATGATATTCTAAAACAGAAGGAATCTCTTGTAGTGTAACATCTTTTACATGATCGAGATACACTTTTGCTCTTAGAAGCTGAGGATAGATTACATAATTTTGATTCACAATTCTAACGGCATCATCACAACTAACCTTTTTTACCCTAAAATAGGTTTCAATAAACTCTGTTTCAAGAAATGTTGCATCATTTTTTGGCTCATTTTCAGAAGGTTTAATTGAAAGAAAGTTGATTTTTTGTTTTTTAAAATAAGTTTTACGTCTTTCAATTAGTGGTCCCGAAACATGTTTAAAAAATGATGAATAAATTTCAGATTTCAACTTCTCTTCCAAATCAATAATCGCTGATTTTCTTACAAATTGAAAGGGAGTTGAACCATTTACAGTATTACCCTGCCAATCTTCAGCAGTAAACGAAACATTTACGTATTCATCAATAGTAACATCCTTAGCTGATTTTAAATTAACATTTTCATGTACCGGCCAGAACCAATACAGTTTTTGATTTTTACAAACATCTAAAAGTTGCACATCCGCTTGTAAGCATTTAATAGGAATCTTTTCGTTTTCAATGGTTGTGATTTTCTTAAAAGGAAATCTTTTATAGTCTAACTTTGCCTGTAAGTTAGAATAAATTTCATTTGATAGTTTTTGGTTTTTAGTAATACCATGGTATTGCTCTTCAATAGGATTTTTAACTCCCTCTTTTTGATATTCAATCTCTAAGTCAATACATAGGCAATATTGCTTCAGTTCAATAAAGGATACTGCATCTTGATTAACCCTCCTTTTCCCTTCAATTATATGCTTATATCGTTGTCCAGTTTTTACATTATACCCGAGTCTTGCTACTTTTATATAAACGTCTCTTCCTTGAGTTATTTTATGTTCATATTCTATTAAATCAACTTCATTAGGAAGTAAGTCAAGGTTATAATACTTAAGATGAGTAATAACTCCTAAACCTGTAAATAAAAGCCCATTTTGTTCTTTGATATCAAACTCCTTAGAAGTAAAGTCGTGTTGCTTTTGGTCTTTGGCATATTGAGTTAAAAATGCCAGTTCAGTTTTGTCTAATAACGTTGGTAAAAAATTAGTTTCTTTTTGATTCTCACAATCATTTTTATGCTCTTCAGATGATACTTTTTTATCCGAGCATGGAGACACGTCTCTAAAATCAGACGGGTTTCCAATGACTCCAATGGCTCTGAAGGATGGTGTATCTATAAAAACTACTTTTTCTTTAATTTCAATTCCGTTTTGGGAACGATCAACACTTTCGATTTCTGTTTGAAAATTAAAAGAAGTATTCCAAACCTCATATTTTCTTTCTTTAATATGATGCTTATCTTGATTGACATAGCTGTTTTTACCAAAAACTGAACTTGAAGTTATCATTGTATCCTCAATGCCTTCTTCTTGAACATCAATCTTTCTTCTATTTAAAGGCACGAGACACAAGGCTTCAGGTATTTCAAGAAGAGTTATCGGTATAAAGTCATTATTTTTTTGTTCTAAAAACTGTGAAACTTTATTCTTATAGTTTTCAAAAGCATTTAAACTTGATTTTGATTCATAGAATTTATTATTCATTTCACCTTTAACATATCCTTTGAAGGAAAGTGCTTTTTCATAATCTTCAACGGATAAATGAGTCTTTTTACTTTTTACTTTTATCCACTCTGTTAATGTGACCAATTCGAGCTTTGGGCTATTCCAGTTTAAAACATTCTCTCTATTAAAAATGAAATTTTGTTTAATTTCAAATGCTAAAAACGAAAATCCAGACATTTTAGCTTTAGCTCTTTCTACTTCCTTGAAAAATCCTTGCTCAGATACATGCATTTGGGGAAGCTTAACAATCATAAACGCTTTTGTTTTTGATGAAAGCTTTCTTATTTCTTTCCCCTTACGTTTTACACCAATAAAATAGAAGTGTAAGTTTATGAGGTTATTGTCTATAATGTAAAAATCAGGGTTATTATTGAAAGCTTCAGCAAGCTTTTTTTGCAATTCTAAATCTTCATTATTTAAATTATTAGCTAATAAACCAGCTATTGGAGAAATACTAAAAGAGGCTAATGCTGTGGTCTTAATAAAATTTCGTCTAGAAGAATTAGTTTTTTTGTTTTCTATTTTTACTGACATTCAATAATTTTTTACAGCCCTAAGATGAAACAAGCAACTGTTGTATGTGTATAGCATCATAATATAAGAAAATACTGTTTATTTTGCAAAATGGTCTTGGACGATGCTGGAGCCTTATTTTAAATGACCAGCTAACAAAGCATTACGGAAGATCCAGGGAATAGTTGAAGCATTGACAAGTATTAACTAAAGTTTATTTTGACTTAAGTAATATGTATGGTCTAAATATTTTTAAAATAAAATTATTGGGAGTATATCTAACTACTATTAGCAAATGAAGTTATTTAAGTTAAAAACTTATTCTGTATCAACTTTATACAACAACCAAATATCCATTACTTTTTTATTATTTACTGTTAAGTCACCTTCAGAGTCATCAACAAAATCAGACCAATTATCTACCTTGATACTCTCCAATTTCCCCTCATCATTTTCAATTAATGCATGACAAGTGCTCTGATCTAATTGGAACTGATTAGGTCTAAACTTATAAGGTACATGTTTGGCATCCAAAATATAGTCAGAATCACTTGGATTTAGCTTTAATATGTCAATGTTTGAATTGGAAGAAGCTAGATCCATATCTTTCAGTTGTTGCCATTTTAAAGGAAAATCATACTTCCAAGACATTAGTAAGTGAGAATTATTATTTAAATCTATTGCTACCGGTTCTGCTACTACTGATGGTACTGTTGAAATCGCAGCTATCTGTGCATAATAATTCACATGAAGCACTACATCAGAGATAGTAGTAATATCAAAGTCTGCATATTTATCCAATGTAAGTTTACAAATGGTATTATCCGTTAGCTCCTTATACTCAAACGGCATGTATTTAGCTTGGTTAAAACCTGGCTCAAATACTCCTGAATCATTAACACCACTAGAAGTAATGAACTCTTCTCCTTCAATATTAATTTTAAGGTTGGTAGATACTTGTGGCCCTGTTACACAAGGAATAGAAACAGCAATACTTTTGATATGAATTTTATCTAATTCTCTATTATTAAATACCTTCTTAAACAGATTTTGTTCCAAAACAAAAGTAGTCTCTCTTTCATCACTCTCGATTAATTCAATCAACGTAATTGGGTTCAGTAACTTTAAAGAAATATCCTTAGACATTTCAAACCTACGTTTATCATTTTTAATATATGCATTATCCAATTCCTTGAGTTGAACACTTAATTGTTCTCCGGCAAGTAAACCTCTGTTACCACTATTCCAATGACCAAATTGGATGTAATTAAATGCGTCATCTATAAATAACTCTTTTTTCATTGCTTTTTCAGCTTGTTTAGCTGTATCATAGGCAAGTTCATACACCCTTCGGTGTAACTTCATCAATTGATTAGACATCCATGTATAAAGCTTAAGATTGGAAAATTTATCCTTTACATAATCATAAATCTCTCTTGATTGTTCAATTTGCAATTCGTGATTCTCTAGGTCCTTTTCAGATATTGCTAGTCTTATTTCAGCAGATAATATCGATTTTTCTACCTGAAGCAACTCTGCTTTGGCTGTTTTTATTTGAAAATTCCAATCATCCTGACGTCTATTATATCCAGCAATGGTTGAAGACATAGATGCCGCATTCCTATATAACGAGCCTTGTATGCCTTGAGAAGTTGCAATCATATTGGCAATTTGAGCAAATGTTCTACCTCCAGATTCTGTCTTTAAATCAGTTAAACCAAGATGTAATTGAGGAATCAGTTTAAAAACCTGACCAAGAAGCATAATCTCCTTTTCACGATTCATAAAATTATCGGATTCTTTGGTAAATGCTATTGCTTGCGTCTCTCTTGTATTCATATATTCTTTCCCTTCATATTCCGCCAATCTAATCTCAATCAACTTCTTACTTTGTTGAGCAGATTCTAGGCCAAGTTTTGCTTCTTCAATTGACATCTTTTTAAGGTTACGAGTGGCTTTAAGGATATTCTGTTCATGTAATTGTCTTAATTGACTTAGTTCTTCGGCATCTTTTTTCTCTAGTGCTGACAATAATGCTCCTCCTAAGGCTTTAGCCTCCCCAGCAAATTCATTTGCCTTTTGCAAGAGGAAATTATAACGATAATGTGGGTCTGGTGCATTAAGGTCAGAGAGAATTGCTCCAATATCTAGCCCCATAGCACGTGCACGAACAAGTAAGGCTGGGTCAATAGGTGGTTGAAAAAGTGGCAATTCTCTAACCTGTCCATCAATATTCATACAATGACGAATTTTGAATAATCTATCTTCAACTCTATCCCACATTTCTGTAATCCTAGGATTATGCGGCACACAGAAAAACAAATCTGGCAAGGAAGAGTCAGCTTCCTCTTGGGAACTACAACAATTACATGCAGTACTATTAGCTGGCATCATTTGATCTTCCAATTGAACAGCGATATTAGAAAAGGCATCTAGTCCATATTGGATATCATTAAAGGTTTCAGTTTTTGGATTAGTTTTTTTAGTTAACATCTCAGGTCTTTTACCCATGAGTTCCCCTGCCATAATATACAATTGGCTTGCTTCATTTATAGATTCCATACTGTCTTGCTTAAACAACATATCACCCCAATCAGTAAGTGTTTCGACATACTCCATAACTGTCCATAGCATATATGCCCTATGACGAAATGAGGCAATTCTATGAGGTTCAAATGGATTTTCTTCCCAATCACTTATCTGCTCAATATAATTATTTCGTTTATCTTCGCCTTCTGCACTTAAATTGGTCGCAGATAGTAATTTCAACACATTATCAATAGAGTCCTCACTTACGTCCTTCATAAAAGGTTTGATCTTCCAATAGCGTAAATCATTATGTTGCATTTCACGATTGGTGGGGTCAAAGACAAATTGTAACCACATAATACTTTCAGCAAATTTTCCGCCTAAACGTAACTGTCTTGCTATTAAACTTGGAATATGGAAAAACAACTCCCAATTATAATCTGAATGAGAACCGATTCGACTGAAATCATATTCAACTAATGGGCGAGGGAAACCAATGAATTGTGGTCTAGGTCTATATTCGGCAGAAAATGAATTTTCTGTGTATTTCTGTCTTTGTATCTTCGATTCATCAGAATTCAGCAACCCTTTAATTCCATTCCGATTAAATTCTGATGTAAGTAGGCATGCAAATGGATGTTGGTGGTTCTGTACTATATACTTGTTCGCTATGGATGATGTTTTAATACATTGCCAATCAAACCTAGAAAGTTGCCCGTTATCATTATAGATCCACTGTTGAAGCCAAGAACACTCTTCTTTCAATGGTCTATCTATGAAGAAGGTATGTTTATCATCTGAATAAAAGAATGGGCGTGTCCATAAGGCATCTTTGTATTGATGAGGATAGGTTAACAAATAATCTCCTTGAGTTTTTCTAAATATTTCAAAGAAATTGTATCGATGAACTCTGTCTTTTTTCACAAATAAACCATCCCCAACTCCATCTTCATAAGAAGGACCTTTTTTTAATTGCTGAGCAAAAGGCAAAGTTGAATAGGGTTGTGCTAAAAAACGATACTCATCGTTCTCCTCGGTTATAGTTGGCGGAATAATTTTCACTCTTTCATCACAAGCATTTATTAAGAAACTATCTTCATAAGCAATTTCATTTTCTCCAACATGCCAATCATAGTCTTTATGAAAATCTCTTCGAACATGCATGGTTAAATTTTTTGTATCTGAATCAATTGAAGCCCAGAAATAGAATGCATCTTTATCGAGACTCACCTTCGTATAATCTTGAAAAATGTCATTATCGTAAACCATATACCCTCTGTACCTATCTCCTGGTACAAGCACTTTTTTAAATGGTCCAAGCGGAGAAAAACGATCTGGATATTCTCCTCTTCCAAAACCTGAATAAGAGCGATGTGATCCTAAACGAGACATAAATCCAAGACCACGCCATTCCTCATAGTCATGATCTGGGTTTGAAATCGTTTCAAAAGTATCAGGAGGAATCTCATCACCTAATTTATTCTCCAAATTATTATATACTCCTGGTCCAGCATATTCACCGGCAAGCAGCGTCCCATCTAATACTTTTTTTGAAGTCCACTTTCCAAATTCATGTTTAGTATAGCACATTTTCACTTCTAGGTACGGAGCATTTTCTTCTTTCCCATCAATAGTCTTTTTAATTGATTTATGCTGTTTTTCTATAAACAAGGGGAAGAATAAATACAATCTTCGATTGAAGATAATTGGGACTAAATGATTACCATTGATGTCGACTTCCATCTTTTCCCAGGGTGTCCATTTTTTATTTTTTTCTCTTTTACGATAGTAGTAAACAAAAGGCTCTGACCAGGTTCGAGCAAAAACGTGAAAAACATTCTCATCATGATCATAATATTGTGCTCTTATGTCTAATCTGCTAATTTCTTTAAATTTGGACAGGTATTCACTTAATGCTCGTTCACTATTTTCAGTGTTTATTTCGTCTTGTAGTAAGCTATCTTCTAGTTCTTCAAAAAATGGAGTTTTATCTAACCTAAGTTCAGGCTCTATCCAATTTTCTGGATATAAGAATACTTTCCTATTTGCTTCCCACACTCTATAATTTTTGCGCCATTCCCATTGTTTTTTTTGACTTTCATTTGGACAAAAACTATTTTCTCTGCCCATCATTCCCCTGTGGACTAAAAGCTGAATAGAAGAAATAGCCAGTTTAACACGTGAGGTTTTCATGCAAGCCTCCATTTCATGGTCCAATAAGAAATGTTCATAAATGGCCGCTGAATTTTCAAATTCTAATCCATAAAGTGGATGGTTCACATCTTCAATTTTAGGTAAGTTAAGATAATGTGCCACAAGTGCATTTCTCAATTCATCCCGGAAGGTATTATGTAATGTAGTTACTGCTTTCGGTACATTAATCTTAGCTAAATATTCTTCCTTTATACTATCTCTCATGGCACCAATGCCAATTTGATTAAACCATGACTCAATTGTATTGAATTCTATTCCTAATTTATTACTATAATCAATTAACAAATTAGTTTCTTCAAGTACTGATATTAAATCCTGATTATTAGTTGCGATGCTTTTAGCATATTCAAAAATAGTTACGAATTCAGCTTCACTGATTTCGTAAGTTCTATTGATGTATAAAGTCGTGTAAATTTGAGATGCAGAAGTGCTAGTTGAATTATAATTGCTTGTTTCCGTAAATATGGTATTAAAATCAACATCTAGCTGTTCTTGCAGCTGAATAATATTTCCATATTCTATGCAATGTTCTGTTAGGGTATTGGAAATCAGATTAGCTTTAAACTGATCAAACAAATACGTTTGAGTATCAGAATGCATAATCCTCCATTCTTCATTGATAATATCATACACATTCCATGTGTTATCTGTAATATTAAAAATCGCTTTATACTTATTGAGATGTTTCAAATAAATATAAATAGGCTTAAATAAATCTTCTACATCTCCTTGATAATTAGAATTAGCATTAATTTGTTGAAGTAAATTTAAGTCAAAATCAATTGGGCAAACACTTTGGATAGTTAAAGCTTCAACTTGTGTTTCCGAGACTAAAAGATTAATTATTTCCATCCTTAAATCTGGTGCATCTGCATGTCTAGGAGGATTTGTATTCTGTTCAGGAGTCAACAATTCATCATTTGGTGGGTCAAATAATTTCAAATCATTTGCCTCATTATAGCTATCAGGATGTTCTATGATTAATTCATTAATGTGTGTTTTAATAGTATTCCATAGTTGTTCGGCATCCGAATCAGAGTTTAATTCCAAAAATTCTGGTAAAGACGTTTCGTAATTACTGAAAGAAGTTGCTTTGGTAATAAAGGAAAAGAGTTTTTCACTAGTTACTGGAAAGCTTCCTGAACTAAACTGTTGTTCGTAGAATGAATACTCGGAACGCAAAACTCCAATATTGTCCGCCAAATCCTCATTCCTATTGGTGCTTCCAGCAAACCATTTAATAGTCTTATCTAAAGGTAAAGAAAAGGTTTCATCCAGATACAGTATACCTGCTAGTTCAGTAAGTGTTGCATTATTGATCCTTGTTGATCCATTTAAGTGAATTATCCAATCTATCTGCCCAACCGATAAATCAAGCAAGTTGTATAGACGTAAAAATCGAACAAAACGATGCAACTGATTCTCCGTAGGTGATGGAGAAATCGTGTATTCATCCCAATCACAGGCAGATTCATTATCTGAATTTATATTAAGAGTAGCTCTGGGTGAAATGGATACAATATTGTCTGTGTTTATTTTTAGTGTGGCATTAGTTACCCTTGACACAAAATTTGTTTCATATATTTCTTGAAATAGTTCTTTGCTTATTCCTAAGGCAGAAATTAAAGTTCCCAAGTTACTTGGTAAAGGCCCAGCTTCCAATCCTAAGTACTCCTCCTGAAATGACCCAGGCACATCTGTGACTAAATAAGTTGGCAATGATTGTTCTATTAAAATATCATATTCAATCTCATTTATCCCTAAATATGCTTTTGCCCAATTAATATCAGAAATAAATGGATTGTTTTTTGGTGAGAAATTTTGAAATAATTCAGCTTGAGAACTACCCATACTCTTCAGGTATCCTCTGCTTTGCGACCAGAGCGGATCGTAGGGTAAAGACAATGGATATTTTGCATTTTTCAACACTTGATAAGAAGGCTGTAACACCTCAACTTCGTTTTCTGGCTCTATTATTAGTTGCTCAGTGTCCTTTGTTGTTTGTAAAAGGCTATAGTCTGGAGTTAATTGAAGATTTATTGCCAACTGCTCATTTACCAAATCAATGTATGGCATTATCGCATTTGTGTTTTTACAATTCAATTGAATGTAACCTATGTCTGATCTTTTTGCAGAAAGTGCTTGATAACCCGTAACCCCATTTGCGCATACAAATTCTCCTAGCCAATGCAGCAAATCCGTCATATATGCGGCTGGGCTTAACACAGACTGACAATGGCTACAGCTACAATAATCCATGCTGCCAAATAGATCTTCCATATTTACCATTCCGGCAATACCATTATCTACTTGTAAAACTTGAGGCACATAAGCACCTTGACTTTCATAGACTTGATATTGTGTTGCCATAAAAACCGACATATTGTAGCTGGCCGTAGCATTGCAAAAGATTTGATTTGCAATAGCTTCAGGATATTTCATTAGCATGAAGTCACGGACAAACATTCCTTTCCCATATCGGTAAATTTGTGTTCCGGATGTGAGTTTGTTGTCATACAAGTAGTTCATCAATGGAGCTTCGGTAAAATCACCAAGTACTTTTGTAACACGAGACAACGTTTTTAACCCTTCCATTTCTGCCTTTTCAATAAAAATCTTTGATTTTTCACTTTTATCAGATGTAAAACGGGAAGTAACACTTTCCTTTCCCAACTTAAAAGAAGGATTCGCATCCAATATTTTTTTAATTTTTATACTATTTGGAATCTTTGACTCCTTTAATGCAGAAGCTATAATTGGTGCAGGATTTTGTTCGTGTATCTTTTTTCGAATAGATGTGGCATATTCGCTAATTCCTGTAGAACTTTCTCTATAAGCTTTAGGAGTTTTATAATCTGAATCAAGACTTTCAATTTGCTTCATCCACTCAACATGTTTCAATGTGAATATGTCAATTGACTTGGCATTTGATTTAAGTTGATATATATTGTTTAACAAAGGAGGAAACTCCTCAAATAATGAACTTAAAGCCGTCAATTCATCAAACTCAGATTTAAACGAAGAGAGTTTGGTTTTACTCAAGCCAGACTTTACTTCGTTTTCTTCATCCAAAACCTCTGAAAGACCATGCATATCTAATACCTCATTCAGAAGAATAGATTTATCAGAGTATGTAAGTTTACTTATGAATAGCAACTTCGCATCATAATTCAAGCCATCATCATAATTAGATTGTAGTAACACAGCATCACGTAAATAGATAATGCTCACTAATAACGTATCTAAATTTTTTTCATGGATTTCAATCCAATTTTTTGAAAGTATTGCTGCCATCTTTTTAGCAAGCTGATTTTTTGATAAGCTAATACCTTGTCTCCAATCCATAACTCCATCTTTGGCAAGGGCGAACAAAAAAGACAAACAAATCTCTTCGTTTCCAATCAATTCCTCTAAACCACGAGATGCACTTGGAAAGTACTCCTTGTTCTTAACTCTTCTTTTCTCCCATTCTAAAAATGTCTTTTTTATTTTTTCCGCCAATTCGATATTCCACAAATAAGCTTGCCTTAAAGCTTGCAAATCAGAAATATCTTGACCACTTAAACTTGCTAAATCCTGTATTTGCTCATCTTCGAGCTTAGACACAGTTAAACCTTCCACATGCGGTTTTATTTGCTCAAGTAAATAAGGTAAAAGAACCGAATAACTCTTAGGGTCAAAATGAAAACTTAGCTCGTGGGATGTGTTGCTTTTTAGCTTGGCACTTTCTTGAATTATTTCCTCTCCAAAAAATAATTTCACTTTATATTGAACGCCCTGCTGTTCTTTATTTAGCTCAATTTCAAAATTACCATCCTTATCAAAGGGAATTACCTCCAATTCTTGCTTTTCACTTAGGGTATAAGCAAATAATTGCAAATGCAATAGCTTAGTGTAGTTTGATAAACTTATACTCTCGGGATAGGTTATTTTTCCTTGGATTTTATTTTTCATATCTTAATGATTTTATCTATTTTTAGATTGCTTTTTGACCTTAGTATTTTGATAATTTTTCATATGTATTAATATTAGTTGTTTTCAGTTTAATCTATGATTAAATTTCTTAGTCTAAAGTGAGCTTTTATCAATTGGAATAGTTCTTTTATAAAAATTACTTTTCCAATCTTGGTAATATTTATTTAGAGGATAGTATTTTAAAATTTCATTTGCTCTATCTAATGAGTCTTGCACAGTTTGAGGGCCTCCATAAATTTTTGATCTTTGTAAATCAGATGAAACAAGACTGACAGTAGGTAAGCCACTACTAGGTGTTCCTATAGATAATCCACCAAATTTTCCCGAAAAATTCTCCGATGTAACATTAGAAATTTGAGCTCCAACATAAAATGGAGAAACCCATTGAACAGTTTCTGTTAAGCTTGATTCGGAGAGAATTGAAGTTATGCTATAATTGGTGCTCTCATTTATTGAATAACTACCAATAATTCCAGACACAGAGGCTCCTAATGAAGGACTATTTGCTCCTATTCCTCCACTGGTTATAACTAAGTTTTTCCCTCCTTCCCAGTAAAGACTATTTTTTGGGATTTCTTCTGTTATATATCCTTGTCCGTTAACATTTAGACCACCAGCTTCTGCAGCTCCCTCAATACCACCTGCCACAATATTTATAGCGCTGGCACGTTGATTAAAAGTGGCTGCACTATTAGGTCTATCTATTTTAGGCTCTATGTTTTCGCCATTCGGCCTTTTCAAATATATTGCTTGTCCTTGTCCAATTTCATGTCGATTATCATAGAGCCCTGGGTTTAATCTGTACAATTCACTTTCACTTAATCCATTGCTCTTTGCTATTAAAGAAGGAAATGCATGTTTGGGGAAATTGGTATTCCCATTTGTCATACTAACATCTGCGAATAAAATGACTGTTTCCCCAGCACTATCTAAAATCAAATCAAGAAACCCTGCTTTGCTTTTGTCTCCTTCGCCTTGATTTATCTTTATATTCATTTCTCTTTCCTCAGGATTCTTGGAATTGCCACTTTGCATACCATTCTCATCCTTTAACATCACAGGATTACTCATACTATATTGGTACAAACAAGGCCCATCTACCATACCAGCTGGATCGGCAGAAAGCCAACGTCCTAGCCAAGGAATATAATAACGTGCAGAGTGGTATGAGAGTCCACTTTCTTCATCTCGTTCTTTGCCCGTGTATCGGTAGCGTTTTTGGCTTATGGTGGTACTTTTCCAATAATAAGCTGTGGTACCGTATGGGTGGTATTCTTCGTAAGAGATAATTTCTCCGTCATCATTTAATTCTATACCAACGGAGCCAAGGTGGTTGGAAAGTTGGTATCTGTATACTGGCGTATTGAGTATAGAGTTCTGAGAAGTTCCAAGAGTTAGAGTTTCTGCTATACAAATTCTACCTGTGTCATCGGCAATATGCAGGGTGGTTCTTTCTTTATCTAAAGTTCCGTTTTCGTAAACTCTATAGACTTCGTAATTGCCTAAATAGATACGTTCCTCTCGCTTTGTTCCCTTTACAACTACTTTTCTCAGGCGTTCACCTCCTACACCATAACGGTAATGCGCTTCTTTGTTTTGGGCAAAAACCATTTTGGTAGGTTGGTTTTCAAAATTCCATTCAATAGGCAAAATGTGGTTTCCTAATTTTTCTATGTTTCCAGCTAAATCATAGGTGTATTCTGTGGAAGTACTTCCAATTATGGTTTCTTTTAAGCGGTTGTTTCCGTTTGGGTAAGAATAAGTTCTTTTATAGTTAGTGGTTGGAGCTCCTTTATGATCCCATTCTACTATATTTCCTACTTTGTCGTAGGTGTATTTCTGGGTGTAAAGTTGCAATGCATTTGTATCATTAGGTGCAGCATTATTGTAAGGAATTGCTCCTACTTTTGCTTCGGGTGTTTTGGTTTGCTCTCCAGCATTTTGTCCTATATGTTCTCTTCCTTTCGCCTCTATCAATCTATTTAAACCATCGTACATAAATTGCTGTTTGGGTTCCACCACAGTATTTCTAAAAAATACCGTTTGCTGCGCCTTATCAAAGGTCTCAACAATATTCCCATTAGCATCATAGGTATAATCAATATCTTGCACAACAGTGCCGTTATTTCCCGCATCTTTTTGAGAATGAATATTGGTTAATCGGTAGCTTAATGGATTGTATTTATATTTGGTTCGCACTCCATTTCCATACAAAATAGAAAGTCGTTGCCCTTTCTCATTATAGCTTATGTTTTCTACTTGGGTAGTTTCCGCTTGTCTTGCTATTTTACTTTTTACAGAGAATAAAGCTCCTCCTTCATCGTAAGAATTAATTGTCTTACTCTCATCAGGCGCTGTGCTCTGTGAAGGTCTTCCCAATGCATCGTATTTGATAGAAGTTGTAAATATATCTTCTGCAAGAATAGATATTTTAGTAATTTGAGTAGGATTGCTAGTTTCAATTTCTGCTTCTGTCCAATTGCCTTCTTCCAAATAATCAGTAAAGATGTATCTAGTGCTTTTTAATGGAGCTCCTTTAAAATCGCATTCATTTACTTCTGCTATTCCTGCTTGGTCGTAACTCTTCCAAACTTGCCCTAGCATATTTTTAACTAGTGCATCGGGGTGCACTTCTCCATAAACCGTGGCTTCTTTTATTACTTCATCAATTGCACCGTTTTCTAATACCCATAAATACTTGGACCTTCGGAATTGGTCGTATTCCATGCGGGTTCTTTGCCCGTTTGGAATCCAAGTAAGCGCAGGCTGGTTATCTATTGTGGGTAAGGAATAAGATGTGCCTGCATCGTTGCTCTCACTTTTAAGTGGTCTGCCTACTAAGTCATAAACAACTTTGGAGGCTGTGTTCCCATTTGCGTCAGTCACTTCTAGTTGGTTACCAATAGTATCTAAAATTACTTTGGTAGTATCAATAACTCCTAGATTATTCGTTTTGGTGAGTATAGGTCTTCCAAACACATCCGTTATTTGAATGCTTGGTGTATCGGCATGTGCCAATGAAAGCTGCGAAGCCCTTCTTTCTGCATCATTACCAGCATTCATTCTAATGTACCAGTTATTGTTAGTAGACATCGTATCTTGAGCATCGAAGGTTTTGCTTATCCAAGGCGTAAATTCCACTTCGGTAAAAGTCCCATCTGGCATGTCGGTTTTATAAACTCTACCTATAGCATCATAATGTATAAAGGGTGAAACTCCCCATTGCACCAAGGTATCTTCGTCCTCATATTCGTAGTTCGTACTAAAATAGGGTTCGTATTGCTTTACAGGTTGTCCTTTATTATCGTAAATGGTTCTGCCTGTTCCTAACCAGCGTTCTTCTGCCTCTATTGGTCCAACCAACTCACCAGCAGCATCTGTTTTATAAGCTTTGCCAGGAGCAATTTTGGCTTTGGTTTGTAATTCTTGTCCAAAACCATCGCTATACACTCTTGCTTCCATCCATCTGCTTTCTTCTCCAGATGCAAGGTCATTATGATGCGTTTCTCTAGTGTATGAGTGAACGAAATTAGGTTTACCTTCTAACCAAAACCTCTCGTGGTTGTATTCTATAATACTTGTTTCTGAATCGCTAGTTGCAAATTCATTACTTGCATTTGTTCTATCCAATTCGTCCCCTTCATCATTTTTGCCAATTACTGCAGAGCGAATAACCCTCCCAAAACCATCGTAAGCAACTTCTTGCCTGTTGCCGTTGGGATCTGTAATACAAAGAGGTTGCAAGATGCGGTAATCGTATTCAGCGGTGATGGTATTTTCTAAGGGGTCTGTTACTTTAATAGGCAATAAGCCAATCTCATCAAATTCTACTTTACTTACATTTCCCCAAGTATCAATTACTTGCGTAGTGGTATAAAAATTATCGGGGTTGTATTGTGCAAAGCCACCGGTTACCCACCAGCCAGGTATTTCTTGTTTATCAAAATCATCATCTTTTGTTTGATGTATTTCTTTTAAATATTTTTCATCTACTAAATGTTGTTCCCATTCAGTTTTAGTAAGTTTATTTTTATAAGCTTCTTTAAGGGTTTTATTCGTAAAAATCAATTGGTAACTACCATAAGGTAGAACCAAAGATTCAATTTCCCCAAAAGCAAGTCTATCATCAGGTATTAAATCCAACCTACCTGCATCCGCATTTTTTCTATAATAATTTACCTGTGCGGAAAGTAGTTTTTTTGTTGCTGTTGGAATATCAATTAACAACGCATCTCTCTCAAAGAAAGGAGGAAAGGACTGGTTGTGATTTTCTATTTCATACGCTTTTGAAGACAGTGGAACACCTTTTATATACCAATCAGAAAAAATGTCTATATGATTATAAACTTCATTTTCCGTATAAATAATTTTTGTTTGATATTGCTCTGGAGCATAATCTTCATCGCCTAATTGACCATTCAATCTAGGATAAGCAATAGAAGCAGATTTGAGCACATTCCCAAAATCGTCTATTTCTAAAGTCATTTCATGGGCTAATCTTGGATCTGCTGGATTACGGTCATAAGTCGCAGTCAGTTTTTCTAGCGGTAAACTAATGTAAACTGCATATTTATTTGATTTCTCATTAAGCTCTAGAGGTTGTAATTGTTTTACTTGAAACCTAGCTTCTGTCACTACATTAGGATTGTCTTTGAGAGGAGAATCGTCTTCTGTAAACACTTCCGAACGCAATAATTGTCCTCGCAATGCCCTTTTTGCTTGTTGGGTTTCTAAAGGAGACCAATTTTCCTTTTCCAGCAATTCAGAATTGGCTAAAAATGTTTCATCATCATCTTGATTCCAATATTCCTTCTTGTATTGTTCTTCTAAATCAAATTCTTTTTCCCAAGCTCCAGTGTGAAACCATGATTTAGTATGAACTCTTGGTTTATCATAAATAATATCTGGATTTAATTTGTCAGGATTCTTGAAAGACTCATCGTCCCATTGCTCCACAAAACCAAAGCCCCTAAATTCTCTTTCGGCTCTATCGTAATAACCATGATGGTATGCATATTCTGTTACAAAACGATGTTTGGTAATTAAATCTTCCACTTCCGTTTTATGCACTACATGTACAGGGAAAGGAAGTTTTGTAATCCAAGGTTTGCCATCACGTTCATCCTTTAAATAGAAATAGGTAGAGGGTTTATATTCCGAACGAGTGACGCTACCCATATTATTTCGTATCTCTGTTAGTAGATACGGCTTGGTGCTACTCATGATGTCTATATACCTCCATGGGCTATTTGCATCTGCAACCAATGGACTAGACCAAACTAAACAAGCAGTTCCATTTCCTAACAAATCAATTAGACTTACAGTTATCTGTTTATGGGTAGATGGAAAATTGGTAATCTCAATAGAATCTGAAAATCCATTCCCAGAATGATTGAGCCAATACTGTGTTTTATGACCGCCTAAATAAAGAATGTCTGTAGTTCCTGAGCCATCAATATCTGCCAATCTCAAGTTTTGAGGATGAAAAACATCTGGTGCTTCAAAGTACGGAGCATTGTCCATAATCACTTTTTCTCCAAAATTGCCATAGCCTAAATTTGGCCAATAACAAACCTCATTATAGCGTATGCGCACAATATCTTGCAAGCCATCTCCACACATATCATTGAGGAAAATGCCCTCTAAATCGTTTTGAAAAAGTCGGGCTGGTGCCAATGCCTCATCGGAGCCTAAGTAATTTCTTTGTTCTTGTTGGAAGCCTTCCTCTCCATTATTGGGATACCATTTTAATACTTCATCTCTAAGAATCAGTATTTCTGGACGTCCATCCCCATTTAGATCTACATAGCGAATATCTGGGTCTGTTAAATCAATATTTACTCTTTCATTAAAGTTTTTAAATGGAGACCAAGAACCGTCATCATCCCTTTTGGAATAGCCACCATTGCCTCCTTGTTTACTTAAATAAAGCTGACCATTGGATTCAATATTACTCAATTGAGTTCCTCCAGAAAGATTACTCCAATTTGGTTTTTCTGCAACTGTTTTTATTTTATCAAATTGACCATCGCCTAAATTCCTTCTATAATACCAAGCACCTGCTGTTTCTGTTAATACTCCATTCAAGCCTTCAGCATTTAAATCTGTGAAATGGTAGTTTCCACTTAACCCTTGCGGTGTATTTTGGGTATTTTCCGCATCTATTTCTTGAATGTAGTCATTGACTGTTGCTTGAGAGTATGTAAACTCCATTGGTGGCATGGTGTTTTTAATATAATCACTTCCATTTTTTTCATAAGCAATCTTTGTAATAGAATTGATTTGGGTAATATTTTCATTTCCTATTGAATAGTCATTAGTATCTTTCAGGTAATTAATGTCTGTGCTTTGAATAAGGCATTCTTTCCCTAAGCCGTATTTATCTTCTGATTCATTTTTACTCTGGAATGAATGGAACATTAAAACTCTGCGGCATAATCTCCTAGTTCTAATTTCGAATCCAGCTCGATACTTAGAAAAAGGATCCAAGCGATAGGACCATGAATTTGTTTCTGCATCTGCTATTGTTGGATTATCAATATCATGCTCACCATAATCAAAAACTACTTGAAACAGGAATTCTAAATTATCTGGATTAGATTCATGTGGAGAGGATACATCAGGCGAAAACATAGTCTTGTTTCCATATTGTATACTCTTTAAATACTTTTGAGCTTGTGTATTGTTTTTCCTTTGTACTTCTGATAGTGAGTCGAGAACATTTTCATTGTCCTCTTCTTTGTATTTATACAAGGTGATGTTTCCTTTATTGTCATAAGTTTTACAAAGCAACCAAGAAAAAATGCGTTCTGCATTTTCAGGGTCAGAGATTCTACTTGCTTCTGATTCACCATAAATGCTCGTAATGTTTTCTCCACTGATTGACTTCCAGTAAATATCCTCTTTGTCAGTGGCATGCTCCCATTTTTCAATTCGAGCAAAAAGACCTTCTGTTCTTGGTCTATATCGTGTTACGTTGTAAAAGCCATCAACAAATTTTTCCAGCTCCCATTTTGAGGTAGTTTCATTAAAATTGAATTTCTTAACTAAATCCTCAGCACCAGATAGTATAAAGGTATCGGAATCTTGGCTATCATTATATAAAGGAAGATTTCGTTCCGTTTTTCTGCTTATCTGTGGAATAGCCATATCCCACCCTAATCCAAAAGGACTATTACCGGAACCCGAACTATAAGACAAAGAGAGTTGGGGAGCTCCTCTACCTGCTGTAACTCCTATAGGTACAGAAAAATTACCCGTTCCAGTTGCAGGATTAGCCGTATATTTTTCACCAATTCCTTGAATAGCGCCACCAGATTTTGGTAGCTCTAATTTAGGAACTAAGGAAGGATGTTGTATGCCTTTTTGTTCTTGGTTATTTTCTTGGCTAGATTTCAAATTAACTTTTGATTTTTAAAAGGTAGTGATATTTATAGAATAACTAACTTTAATGTTTTGAAAAATATTTATTTACTTCAGTAACTGATCAGATGATGTTGCTTTAGATTTATAAATAAAATTACGGTGAATTAAGAGGAGATTTTAAGGTGAAATCCCCTAAAAACTAATGGGGATTTAACGTAAATCAAACAGGAATTAATAGTGTTTTTTGTACTTCGAACCTAGGGTTGCGGTGTGGACGGTGCTGGAGCCTTATTTTAAAAGGTATGATGTCAAAGGATTACATAAGTATTAGAAAATAAGTGAAACAATGACGAGTTTAACCAATTCTTATAGAACCTCTTTAATTATAGATTAAGAGTTTGGAAGAGAACTGAATGAAGATATTCTTTTTAATAAAAAAAATATTACTTATTCATTAAATGAAACTTTCTTAATTTGCTTTTCTAACGATTTTCTATCTGTTGCAAAAACAATTAAATGATCATCTTCATCAGCTTTTCTATTGGTCTCAATGTCAGATATTGGATTAATTATAACTTCCCTTTTTAAGCCTTCTTTCTCAAGTTTTTTTTCAATTATTTCACGGTCAATTATTATCTTGTTGTTTTCATCATGATAAACTATTTTTATTGCAATCAGAAGTATCTTCTGTTTTCTGAGTGGTAAAAGTAATTCATCAAAAGTTTTATTTTGAAGATGAGAATTTTCTGATTTACTTAAATCAACAATGTAAAATTCATTATACTCATTGAACTGTAATACTTCATCTAAAACTTTTGATACTCCCCTGTTAAGCATAGATTGGGTGATTATGCTCTTTCCGTAAGATGAAGTTATTACTACTTCATTTACATCTGATTCTAATAAATCTGTTTTGAAATCAGTTTGATTAACTTCTGCGATTATGTAAATAGAATCTATGTATTTTCCAGTTTGGTGTAGCTCATATTTTATACTTTGACTAATTTCAACTCCTTCCTTCAATAATGCCTTTGATCTGCAAAATTTTGATATTGCCAATGCTCTTAAAAGGGTGCGTTCATCTGATTCTATGGTTTTGTCCTCTGCTAAAAGGATTGCTGTTTTTGCATTGTGTATATTGGCCTTCTCTAATGTTTTTTTGTCTCTAGCATCACCAGATATAAATTGAATTTGTTTCAATTCATTTAGTTTTTTTAATTCTATATTTGATTCAAGAATTTCTTCTGAGGAATTTGATGTTACGCAAACAATATTTTCAGATTTCCCATTAAATTCTTTGGCAGATTTAATTGTATCAACTATAAACTGAGGTGTAGAATCGTTCCACCCCAAAACTACAATGTGATTGTTATATTTACTATTCATAAGTCCTTTTTTTCTTTTTTTACTTAACTGATACGCAATAAATTCTGAAAGAGCAATTAACAATGATCCTATCCAAACTATATAAGAAGTAAATGATAACATTAGTTTTCCATTGACGGAAGCTGGAAATATCCCGTTATCATTTCCGGTTAAATTTCTTATTAAAATCCAAAAGTTCAATTCATTGTTTGATAAATTGAGTAATTGACTTTTTATTCCTAATTCGTCATATAGTTTTTCTTCTGAAATTCTGAGGAATTCGACACTAAAGAAATATAATAATCCCAAAACTAAAACTCCTATAATAATGTGTTTGAAACGGATCCATAAATATAGATAGTGTATTTTGGGTAATATTTTTTTGTAAGTTAATATATGATAAAGAGATATTAATAAAAGAATAAGTAAAATTTTAAGATAATTTCTTCCAAAAAAAGAAGGGTTTATGCCCATTTCTTTTTCTAAAGCTGGAAGGGAAGGTATTCCATCAAGATATTTGTTTGTCTTTAACTTATTAGATTTAAATTCCGATATGCTTGATGAGATTAAATTGCCAAAATAATTATTAGATAATTTTTGTTCACTAAGCGATAAAATTAAATTCTTGTTAGAAGATAGTTGGTCAATTTTGTTTTTCAAACCTATTAAAAAGGTCCAGCTACCAATTGTATGATGTTTTTTGTCATTGGATAAGTTCGTGTTGAATAGGTTCGGGAGCCTATTACTTATTAGAGATATAGTTTCTTTGTCGAAATAGACTAAATCAACATTTTTATTTGTATCCAATTTTTTAATAGGTAGTGAGAAGCTTATAATGAAATCAATCTTATTTGATTCAAATCCAGAAATAAGTTCATCGTAATTAGAAAATTGAAATATACAATTTGAATTATCTAGCTCTATATATTTTGAAACTAGTTGAAATAATTTAAATGAATATCCTTCTTCGCTCGTAAAACCAATTTTACATTTGTTGGCTATAATTTTATTTTTAAATTCTGATATGGAAATTGGCTTAGAAGAATGATTGTAAATCAACAGTTTTTCTTCAAATAATGGGGCTATGACTTCTATATTATTGATTCCTTTTTGTTCGTCATACAAACTATTTAAAAGAATATTTCTTTGAACAATTGCAAAATCAGCAAAATTGTCTTTCAGCAATTCAATGTTTTCAAGAGATCCATTAGTCTTAATAGATGTGAATCTTGCATCAAGATTATCATTGTATTTTTCAGCTATGAATTTGCCAGCCTTGCTGTAATTTCCTCCTTGGCTACCAGAAGCAATAACGTAATGTTGTTTATTCTGACTATAACCCAAGGAGAGTAAAAGTAGAAGTATAGTTGTGCTTATGTAATTTTTAAAAATCATTCATTACTTTTAAGGTGGAGTCTAACCCTTTCCTCAAATTTAGCATTATTTTAGAATTTTTCTAAACCAAATACAACCTCTCCAATATCTTAACCATAGCCCAAGTATCCATTTTACAATATTCTAGTAACTCTTTTCGAGTTTGAGTTACATCTCCAATGAAATTTCCTTGAGCCATTTGGGCAAAAGTGTTGCTTGCTGTATTACCTTCTTGTATTTTTAATTCATTGTAGTTTAACTCAGGAACTAAAGCTGGTAATACTTTCTTAATAGAATATGATCCTTGCATATCTGGTGTGTAGTACCACTTTTGCTGAAATGGTAACATCAAATCTTTTAGTCTATCAATTAACTTATGAAGCGGTTCGGCAAACTCAGGAAACTGTTTAGCTAAATCGTTTATCTTTCCTCTTTCAAAGCCAATATTATAAGTTAGGATGTCTCCATTGGTTTCACAGTCTTTAATCATTTGCTTAATTAAATCTGGTCTTGGGTCTTTGTTGTTAGTTTCAGCTAGAAACTCAAAATGCTCATACTCTGAATCTATGGTTTCTTGTTTGTGTAAAGAATACTGAAATACTAATTGTTGGTAGGGTCTGCTATTATCATAAACTGGTACAGCCGAGCCAAATGTTTCAAAATCTAGGTGGTATAAAGGATAGTTCAATTGATCTAAGAAAGATCTAATATTTTTTTTGTTGATTATTGATTCTCCCGTTTTATCTCCAGAAACCTGAATTTGATGCCTCTCATTTAGTTTGTAATCGTCAGGAATTTCTTTGGTTGTAAGGTAACCTTCGTTATATAGCTTCCAATCAATACCTTTAGCATATTTTATATCAAATACTGAGTATTTTGGTACATGCTTCCAGCAATGTCCTTTGAAGTCGCATCCGTAGGGAGTTGAGCAATGTGTTCCTATTTCTATTTCAGGTTCAATTTTATCTGAAAGCAGTTTCTTAAAACGAGCTATATCAATTGGAATATTAGCTAGTCTTTCTTGAACAGCTTCCTTAATCGATTCAATAGTAAATAATTGGTGGACATCAATTTCTCCATTTTTGACATATTGATTATTAATATAAACAATAGAAATATCTTTTAAAGGAATACCCGAATTTGTAATTACATAATACTGAAGTGTACCGTCCATTCTATAGGTGTCTGAAACACTTGTAGAGCTTTTTACTTCATAAGCCCTCCATCCATCATTTGTTTTAACAAGCATGTCCATAGCTGCTAATACTCCATCAAACTGAAATGCTGCTTCGTAAATTATTGTTTCTCCAGCATCAATACATTCTTGAGTTTTAACTACTGCTTTTTGAAAATCATAATAGCTTTCAGGAGTGCAATCAACTCCTCCAGGAAATAATTGACAAGCTAATTCCCCAACACTTGTTCCTTGAGAAAAAATGGCTTGCTGAGCAGCAGATATGTCGTCTCGTAAATTTCTGTGGTATTTGCCCAGAAACAGTTTTTTCTCACATTGCATGCCACTCATGAATGTTGACTTGGATAAAACGTGTCTTGGTGGTTTGTTCATAATCGTAAGATATGCATATTTCGGATAATTACCTTTGTAAATAGGTGTTTAAACCAAAGTTTATTTTGACAAATGTTAACCTATTAGTTATTTTTTTGATGTAATAAATGAACCAATACTTGTACCTGATGTTCTGGATTTTCGCTTTTATCTATTGCTTGTACTCTTGCAATTAGTGCATCTTCAAGTCCTACAGTAAGTAGTTTGAAGATAATACGGTTGTCGCTTCGAGGCACAAATCCAAGTTTAAATTCTTTGAAATGAATAGCAACTGCACGTGCATCATATTTATTGTCAGGTTCGAGAGTAAGTGTTAATTCAGTTCCTATTTCTAGTTTGTTGAAACACTCCACACCTTCGTAATAAGTGAACCCCGCAATATTGAAATGAGTTAAATGTTCTTTCCTGGTCATGGTAGTTGTTTTTTATGTTCAAACAAAAATACTTTGTAAGTAACGACACTAAGAAAGGGGTAAAAGATTTCTTTTTAAAATCAAGATAATACCTCAGTATTTATAAAATGGATTTTAATCTTACCACCAAGCTTTTTTATGGTCTATGTTCATTTTTTTAAACCATTTAATTAAAATTAGGCGCTCTTTGTCATTGGCTACTCTGTTAGATTTTCCTCGCGCCTCCATTAATTTGTTTTCGCTAAGGGCAATAGTTATTAATTTTTTAGTTATTCCTTTCTCTTTTCTGCTCATAGAAACAATAGAATGAGTGCCAAGATTACACAGGTAAGAATAATAAGTGAAGACGCAATGTTTCATCACTAAACCTTCGTTATATAATTGCTTTCCAGTTCTTAATTCTTTGAAAATATATTTGATGTTGTTTTCATCAGTAAATGTTTTTGTCTTGTACTTTCTCTTCCATTTATACTTCATTTCCTTATTAAGCATTACTTTTTCTCTCGTTCCCACAATTTCTCGCATAATGGACTTAATTGTTCTTCCTTTGAAATTAAAAGACTGATTTAGTTCAAATTTTTTCTTTTCAAAAAACTCATAAAATTCCTCTACTCTTACTTCCTCTGTAAGTTCTCTATTTATCTGTACAGCAAATTTGTACACCTGCTTCCAGTAAGATAAATCTTTGATAAATACTGATAAATTTTTAGAAAAAGTAGCTGAAAGAGTTAGATGATGAATTGCTACACGATTGTAATTATCTGCCGCAGAAATTAGTTTGGCCAATACCAAATAGCTTTTTATTCGGTTGGTTTCAATAATAAACTCATCTTTTATCTGGATCCTAATTATTTGGCTTTCTTTTTTGGAGATTGGCAGAGGTAAGTTGTTGCAATTTCTGAGGTTTTTGCCATAAAGTAGTTCAATAATCAGTTGTAATTCGTTAAAATCAAAATGCAACAGTTGATTAATAAGAAAAGTCGGAAGCGGAAATTTTGTAAAAATAGAATTGAAAAAATCAGCAATATTTAAGGAGGTCAACCTCTTGTTTTGGTACTCTCTAAAGGTTTCTTGAGAAGATTTATTTATTATACCAGGATTTGAACCTATTATTAAAGACATAGTTAGCAAATAGTTTGCTACACACTCTTCGTGAAAATCGATACCTGATTTAAAATAATCGGATAACCAATTTTTACTAATTTCAAATTCAAGAGTAGTTTGTGAATGAATGTAACTGTTGATACAATATTGATTCAATAAAGTAGTAATCAAAAGATTAAATTGACTTGGTTTATTTTCCCAATTTTGTAAAAAATAACCAAGCCAACAATCTAGTCTTTTCAGTTGATTAATATCATTAATATTTTTTACTACAGAGAGTAATAAAAGATAATCATGAGGAGATCTGTGCAAGTCCAAAACTTCTTGTAAATTACTCGTGAGAATTTCAGGATGTAATACTTCTGCAGGTTTGGAATCGCTATAATTTTCTACGTAGTATTCGTAATGATAAACATTATCAAACTTATTAGATGCGTCATATAGTTGCGTGTCCAATTCTGATGGCTCATAATAGGTATTAAAATACTCTTTAAAAAGTCGCATTATTCAGGTATTTTATCATTCTTCCATTTAATTCAGTATATACTTCATATACACTTCTTTGACCATAGTAGCTGATTTCTTCTTCAGAAAATCCGAGTGTACTCATCAAGATAGTTGGATGTTTTTGTCGAATGTGTTTAATTAGAATTTCTCGCTTTTCTTGCATTAATTTGTAGCCCGGGTCCAAAACAATGATTCTAAAATCAATATTGTTACTAGAATGAAAGTCCAATAATAATGCAGTAGCAACATTAGAAAAAAGTCCTCCAGGAGCAGTTATTACGTAGTAGAAATCGTATTTTTTTAGATTTGAAAACTTTGTGAAGCTCTTTAAAGAATAAGGTTTTAAATCATCAATTAGTTTCTGAAAATTATTGTGTGATTTATACCAATAATCTCTTGCTTCTCTCCAGTCTTTAACCTCGGTAGTTGGAATAAAATCAAAAGCAATATCCAACTCATAATCTGAGTCTTCCTTTTTATGTCCAATTAATATTTGATCCCCTCTTTTTTCTGTGGACCAAAGCAAAGCAGCTGAACCAATATAGATATTTACCTTTTGCATAAATTATTATTTACACAAGTATAGCCGTTTTGTTACGACAGTTGGAAGGGGTTTTAGATTTTTTTAGGAAACCAATCAGAATTAATAACATTTGTTTCGCTCGATAGGATTTCATCTAATTGGAGCATTAGAGGTTTAAAGTCTTTTATTATCGATTCAGTTAAAAAATCAGAAAGTTTTGAAATATTATGATCACTTAATTCAGTATAATCTTTTTCAAACAAATACATGAATCTCCTATATTGTATTTTAGGGTCTGAGAATACTTTATTTTCAGAATTAAGAATAATCTCATTAATTTTATTTTTAATGTCGTCAGATTCATAAATATTTTTCATGCAATCTCCAACAACAGTTATACATATTCTAAGACTTCTGTTTTTGAATAATCCGTCATAATTAACCCCATAAAAAGGTTGTGAATTTTTATCCTTTTTAAAAATATTTAACCACCAGTCACCCTTTGGAGAATGGACATGGTTATATTTTTTTGTAAAAAAAGAAATTTGATTTATCACATGATTTTTTGCTTTTTCTTTAACTTTTGAAGCCTTATTTATTTGTTCTATGTGGTTAAAATAAAATTTTTGTTCTTCCGTCATATTTAAATTCTTTGTTAGATTATCAATTGAATTAAAAAAATCATTTAAATAAACGTATTCTTGATTTTTCAATCCTGTAGGCAGTTTTATTATTTTAATTGCTTCTATCCATTCTTTATGGGTTATAGCAACTAACTGGTTTTTATTTCTATAATCAATTGCTTGATTTAAGGAACGAATAGTAGACTTTTCTGTAGTGAAATCAAATTGTTCCAATGTCAATAAGACTAATATTTTGTTCTTAGTGGGATAGTGTTTGTAGTATTTTTCTAAATCATTATTTAGATGATGATATATTTTGTTTTCAATAATAATCACAGAATTATTTTCTTTATCAACAATATCTAGGTCAATTCTTTTTTTATCATCAACAACTATTTCAGTATTTGATTTAAAAATATTGAATGATTCTTTACTAAATTTTTTAAAATGTTTTTCATTACTAGGTAGTTTTGAATTTATCACACTAGTTAAGGCGTCTTTGAAAACATTTGCAAGTTCTTTGTTCTTTGAATTTAAGAAGTATGAATATATTGAGCTAATAATATTTTCGTGATGAGCAATCTTCGCTATCTCCAGAAATCCTATAGGTCGCTTTATAGTTTTGGGAATTTTAAGTTTAAGTATCGCTTCTAATTCTTTTTCCATTTTTAATATTTTTTCAAATTAATCTCCAAATCTTTTTTGAACTCCTCAATAGCCTCACCTGGACTAATTAAAACACTATTCTCCCAATGTCTCAATAATAGCTTTTTAAAAGTCACATTAAAGTAAAAATCCGGGAATTTGAACTGAAATTTTTCTTGTTTACTTTTCGCTTCTTGAACACATTCTTGTTTAAAATGAATTGGGTTCTTTTTCCAAGTTATTCCTAACGCAAAATCTGTTTCGATTATCAAATCGTCTTTGATACAGAATTGAGAAGCATCCTCAACTTTGTTTATCATTACCCCAATGCATTGATCAAATATCTGATATTCTATAGTTGGGAATTCACTATTCTTATATTCTTCGTCAATTGAATTTTTAGTTATTACTACAGAATCACCAATTATCTGTGACATATCAAAATGACGATACTCTTTAACTGCTTTATCATTTCTTTTTGTTCTTAACCCAATAAGGTAAAACTTGTTTTCAAAATGCTTGATAAACCAAGGTTCCATTTCGTGATAGTTTTCTTCTCCAGAATACAAGTTGATATGCTTGAAAGAAATGGTTTTCTTTTTATTTATCGCTTCTATTAATTTGAATACGATTGTAATGTTCTGGTAAGTAAACTCAGATTCTTGAACAAAAGCCTTTGAGAGTTTTTTATCTTCATTGCTCAAATTATTAGCAATTACAGCAGCATGTAAAAAACTATAAAGAACTTTATGTGATTCAAGTTTAGATACATTATCTATCGATAGTTTGTAAGCTTTTAGACTTCTGTCAAAATAATACTCAGTCTTAGAGAAGTTGAAAATGATTCTGAATTTTTCATTATGCCTTTCAATTAATTTGTCTCTAGATTTTTGAGGTGAATTTATATCAGTCTCCAAAATCGACTCAATTTCTGACCTTGTTATGGTGCTATCTGGAGAGGATAAGAGAGAGTTTAAAACTTCATAAGAGGAGAGGTATGTTTTAATCTCATAGTGAGAAATATCCTGAAAATTTCTTTGGTTAATTGGCATATTACGAATATAGGAATTCTATTGCGACATTAGGATGGGGAAATAAAAAACATTAACAAAAGTTAATTTCAACTAATGTTCTGATTTAAAAACCTTCTAAATCTCCACTTGTATATTTTAATTCTAGTTCATCAGCAATTAATACTACTTTTTTTATTGCATCTACAATAGCAAGGTTGATGGAGTTAAGGCTTATAGAGTCTTGAACCAAAAGGAAATCATTGTTGTCCTTCAAGTTAAGCGTATGAGAAGTAAGGCAATCTTTTATTTCTTTTCTTTTTTTTATTTCTCTTAGTTCTGAACTTCTACAAATTATAGATTCGATTGAATACATTAATTCTGAATAGTGTTTTCCTTGGATAATCGATATTCTTAGTGGACCCCTACGTTCATTCAAATCAATATTTGCGGTTAAAGTAAATTGTTCAATATTTAATTTGGATTCTTCATCAAGGTATTTAAAATTTCTGTCAAGTAATAGTTGTAAATCCGATAAATAACGGCTTAACTCTTCTTTGGTGTTACCAATCCCAAGATTTATTTTTAATTTTTCTTCATCATTGGAGGTGATCCCTATGAAGTTTCCATGATCATATTTAGAAGTCAGTAATTCCTTTATTTGAATAGGAATTTCTTCTACTATTTCGTCTGACGAAACTGTAGTTTCTTTTTCTCTTTTTATTGAGATGTCATAAAATGTTTGAACGAAATCATTCATTTTGTTAAACACTTTTGCGACTTGATTTACTTCTAAAGTATCTGCTAAATATGGATAGAAAACTTGGAGAGCGTTTTCAAAAGATCGCTTTCCATCTTTTTTCAGTTGAAAGTAACAATTAGAATTAATCCTATCTATCCTTCCAGTTCTTTGTTCCATGTCTGAAGGGTTCCAGGCAATACCATAGTGATATACATCTTTACAGTATAAGTGAAGATCTTCTCCTTCTTTTAAAACATCTGTTGTTATTAAAACATAGGGGTAGCCAGGCATTCTAAATTGAGTAGCCATTCTGCTTACATCTCTTTTATGTGAGCCACTAACACCAACTATTGGATGTTGACCATAAAGAGCTCTTTGTATTCTTGCTCTATTAGAAAAATTTGTTGAGATGATTTTATCAAAATCGATTAAAATGGTTCTTAGTTCTTCGATAACTTCTGGGAATGATTCTTTCAGAATTTTTATCATTGAAGTTTCAAAATTGTCTTTATCCATAGCTTCGCTAACAAAGGCAGGTAGCAAGCCGGAACCATTTCTAAAAACACCTTGCGTTATTTCAATTAATGCATCTAAATCTTCAAAGAACGAATAACCTTTACTAGGCTTTAACCATTTTAGTTGAACCCAATCTTTAAATTCTTCAACCAACACATCCGAGAATAAATGATTTAAAAATGTTTTAGATTTGAATTTTTCATCCATAGTCTCGAAGTCTCTTTTTCCATTTTTAACAACATTAATAATTAGAAGGTCATTAATGACGTCCATTCTTCTTGCATCCGTTTTGTCCTTTTCATTGAATGTAAGATTCTCTAGTTTATTAATTTTAAAAGAGATTTCAGGGATAAGCTTAGTTAAATGGAATAAATTAAATCGGTACCAATCCTTTACAGAAGCTCTCTTTCTAAAATTAAAACCTTCAATATATCTTTTAGAACCAAAATAGTTTGAGAAAAAGTAGTTTTGAGATTCGTCTGATGCATCTGGGAATTCTTCTTCCTCTTTTGAATTCTCATTGTTTTTTAAAATAAACTCTTTTAAAAGACGAAAAGATAACTCTTTGAATTCCTTTTTTATATTACTATATCCAATATGATGTTTTACATGTTCTCTGTAAAGAATTAATTCTTTGGAATCATCTTCTGTATAATACATTCTAACAAGTAAATCTTTAATTTGGCTTACTGGGTTTTCAATATCAATTAACTCTATTGTTAATTCACTTCTATAGTTGTCAAATAATTTTTGAGCTAGGTTTTCAATAACAAAATCAATCTCCAAAATTTCATGTCGCTCCTCAAAAGCTTTATGCATTTGTTTAAGCCTAATAGATTTGTTAATGTACTTCTTTATTTTCTGATATTGCCAATCTTCAATTTTATGAGTTAGTTTCCTTTCTAATTCTATTACTGAGGCAATTCTTCTTACAAAGACTAATGATTTTGTTCTGTTTTTTATTCCTTCAAATAAAACTTTAATTAGGTTATCTTGTTTTGGATGAGGAAGATGGTCCTTAAAAGTTTCAAAATAAGAATCTGCAATAGACTTTATTATTCCCTGGTCTTGAGATTCATTGAAATTTCGAGAAGCAGTTTCTTCATATTCTTTATCTGAATTAGATTTAGTATCAAAAGTTTCAAAACCAGCAAGCATACCTATTTCAAAACTTTTATTGTTTGATTCATTAAACTTTTGAAGTGTTTTGAATTGCATTAATCCTATTATCATTGATTCTAAATCATCTTCAATAAATTGAGGTTTAGCATCTTCTTGTTTTAAAACGTTTCCTCTTCTGTGCTCATGTCTGTACATGTTTCTGCTCACAAGGCCATTATTTGACTCTTCATGTTCCAATTGAATATTCATTAAGCCTCTTATCATAAATGAGCTTAAACCAGTCCTAATGTCTTCATTGATATTTGAAGAATGAGAAAATTTATGATTAGGCAAGAAACAATCTAATTGATTTTTTAGTTCATATAGTCCATTGTCAATTGGTGTTGCAGATAAGAAAATAACTTTTTTGACCTTCTTTTTAATTCGATTTTCAAGAAAGGGAAAGTGAACAAAAATCTTAGTTTTATCTTCTTCTTGTATTACACCCATTAATCTTGACATCACTTGATTTCTATAAGAAACGCCTCCTTCGATACCATGTTTATAATGGTGAGCTTCATCTACAATTAATAAATCAATTGAAGGAAAAGTGATGTTTAATAAAAAAGCGAATAATCTTTTAAGATAAATCTTATCCTCTTCCTTTTTAAATATTTCCCGTGCATTTATAAAACAATCTCTTAATTCTCCTTCAGGAATTCGAAGTTCTAAGTCTTTTTCCCAATCAGTGTAAATTGAGGTGGCAATACTAAAAGATGAATTTCTAAAGAACTCATAAGAAGGATTTTCCGTGCTAAATAATTCCAAACAATGATGAATGTTATTATCAGAACAATCACCTACAGTTTTTCCAAGAACAGATTTAACTATATTACATTCTAATAAATAGTTATGAGTAATGAAATTATTAGTCTCTTTTACCCATTTATATTGAAGGTTTCTTTTTGGAACTAATACAACATCTTTGTATTGACTTCTTCTTTCTTCTGAACAAAAATGGCGTAGTAATGAAGCAATTCCCAGTGCTACATAGGTTTTTCCTAATCCAACTTCGTCTGCAATATATAAAAAGTCATTTTCTGGTTGTTTTAAAAAATTAAAACCTTTTCGAATTACTTCAAACTGTCTATTGGCAATTTCCTTATCTATGCTATCATAAGGATTTAAATTGATGATATGTTGAGCTGTCTCCTTACTTAACATCTTCTTCTAGCATTTTATTTACCCATTTTAAATGATCTTTAGTAATCGTTCCCACTTGCATTTTATCACCTAAGGTTTTAATTTGATTTTTTAAAGTTCTTCTTATTCCTAAAATAGACTCTCTTAGTTCATTCTCGGAATTTATCATACTTAAATACTTCTTATAGAAATATTTATCAATAATATTTAAAAGCAACCAATAAAAACCATCATTTAATTTTTTGTCTCGTGACATTTTATCAATCAAGTTTCTGTAGCCTTTTAGGGTGTCAACATTATCTGTAAAAAGATAATAGTCTCTCATTTTCTTGATTGCCTCATTCCTTTTGTTGGTATTTGAAACTGCAAAAACTTTTTTGTTTAAATTAATTATTCCGCTCAGATGAGTTGCCATTAAGTTAAGAGTGCTCTTGGATTCTTTTAATTCTTTATCTATAACTTCACCAGATTCATCTGTTATTCTTTCAATGAATTTATCAATAATTCTTAGAGTTGAATCTTTATTTTTAGATTCTTCCAATTCTTTCCATAGTAACATTAATTCACTGTCATTAAGATTTAAGTTGCTAGGTAGTGGCTTCTTTTCAATGTTTTTGTGAATAGGGTAGTAATAAAAATAAATATCACTATTTGAAGGTCTTACTTTGATAAGTGGTGTGTTTGAAAAGTAATTAATTTGCTCTTGGTTCAACCTAATATCTCTACTTGTATTAATTAAAATGTCGGGCGAATTTTCTATAATTATTTTTCCATTTTGGTTTTCTTCATCTCTATTTATTATTGAGAGAACGCCAGAGTCATAATTCCAATCAATTACGAATTCAAGATCAAATACATCCTCTCTATTATCCATATTATGATTTTCCACCTCTTTTTCTCCAGTGAATGATAAATTTTCATGAGAATAATCTTCCAGCATATCTTTCCAATCTGTAGCATCTGATTGGTAAAGAATGGCTGATTCATAATTTCCTCCGTATCTAACACCTTTCCAAGCCATTTCTGTAAAGTTTACCGAGCCAACAATTGTAAATACTTTTTCTTCGCCTAAAATGTGGTAAATTTTAGAATGATTAAATCTATGTCCTTTTATTTGATTCATTCCTTTGATAGCTTGCCAATTAAAACCTAATTCTTTCACAGATTTAAAAAGTTCTTCATCAAGCGCTACGTAATCCGTATTTTCAAAAGGTATTGAAAGATTTATGTTGTCTGTTTCTGTAACTTCTTTTAACTTATTAAAAATTGTAAACCCTTTTGAGAAATAAGGCGAAATAATTTCTACTTTTTTAAAGGGCAAACTGTCGTTTAATTCTCTTTTTATGTATTTTAAAAAACCATCAAAAGATTGAATTTTAGTAGAAGATTTAATGCTAGTATCAAAGTATATAGCTTCTTCATTCTCAGTGTAACCTTTTGAACGAAAAAAATAATCTAATTCATCATCAGCCTTGCTATTGGTTTCAATTGTGTATTTAAACTCTTGATAAAACTCTTTACGAATATTTCGACAAAAATTTTTGAAGCTATCTTTTAACCTTTGTGGGAAATTCACATTGTTTTTGAATTTAAAAAAGTTTACCCCTTCTAGATTACTGCACCAACCTGCTTCAGTTAAATTGTTAGAACCCGTTAAAACAATTAATGATGAATCGTTTAATACTATAAAACTATGTTTTGGATGATAACAGGGTTTTCCGAATTTTGTTTTTTTAATATCTAAAGCTCTTACTAAATAATTAAGGTTAATGCCTTTTTGCGATTTAGCATGAAAATCACAATAAACTGTAATTGGTGGTAGCTCAGATTGAAACTTTCGCCAAAGAATTGTGTTTTGAATTTTATTATCTCCAAAAGGTATCTCAGCTAAAAAAAGGGGTAGGAGGTAATTTTCAAAAAATTCTGGATCAAAATTAAATGAATGAAAAACAGCAGCCCTGATTGACTGTCCTCCAATTTCTTCTTTAAGTTTTTCTGCTAATATAAACTTATTCATTCTAATTCATGATTTGTTTATACATAGAAATAAATGAAGGTAAAAAATAATTATTGTCAAAATCAGCCTCTTTGTCAAAAGAAGGAACTTCTCTAGCTCCATCAGAATAACAAACAACAAGTTTTCCATTTTCATGCTTTATCCAAGCTGCATTTCCTCTTTTATCACTAACGTCTTTATTTCTTGTAACAGTAGCAACAGATTTTTCAAAATTGCTTTTAGCCAAGTCACGGTTTAATGAATTGATGATTGGAGTAGAAAAGTAATAATCTAATTTATCGGGAAAGGATTCGAAGATTTGTATTGATTCAATATCATCTTTCTTCCACTCTGGAGAAGATTGGATTGTTTTAAATAAATAGGTGAATGGTAATAAAACTCTCTCTGATTGTTTTATTTCTATTAAATGTTTTTTTAATTGGTCAGTTACTCCAATTGCAATCACAGCTTCAATAAATTCAAAGAGTTTGAATTGAGCTTCAACTAGTTCGGGGTTGTTCTTTATTAGATTAAATAACTCTGTTTGTACATGTTTTCCGTCCAGTTTTAATATAGCATCTTTAAAAAACTGCTTTTCTCGATCGGTTAGAGTTTCAATCATTTTTGCAAATATCTCGATCTCCGAAAAAGTCATAGTTGAAACTGGTTCCGACAACAACCGATTTACTTTAAGTTGCAAGTCATCAAAATCGACTTTCTCTTTCAGTGAATTTTCTATAACTTCCCTGAAATTTTCAAGATCTTTTATTTTCATTTCGGTAAATGGTCGGTTGTATTTACCATAGATTCCATAACTTTTTTGGTTACTAAGTAAAGTGTCCTCATTTCTTGGGCTAAAAGATAAATTTTCTTTAGTTAAGTTTTTTCTCACAAAGTCAATGCCGTTAAATGCTTCATCCGGTATAAATTTCCCTCTTGCAAAACCACAAGCTTGCTCGAATTTATAAAAGAAATTCAAAAAATCTTTCGGGTCTTTATCACCATAAAAGAACCAAGCATAAGATAATACTTGAAAATCTTTAATGTTATTAGAAACAGTAGAAAGGTGTTTGACTACTTCCCTTCCCAAAGTTTGCCAAATAGGCTGAAATCCAAGTGGGTCTCTTGAGCCTTTGATTCTGAAATTTGGATCTTGTTCTGTTAAGAAAAACATAGTAATAAAGTATTTACACCTTAATAATAGTGATTCGTAAATTTAATAATTACTGATGTAAATTCTCTTAAAGAACACAGTTTAAATTTTCCACAACATCAATAGCTCTATTTTTGGTAATCTTAGCGTATACTTCAGTACTTTTTATGGAAGAGTGTCCCATAAAAAAGCTAACTGTTTTTAAGTCAATTCCACTGTCAAGTAAAATTGTTGTAGCGAATGTATGCCGAGCAACATGATGAGTTAGTGCTTTTTGGATTCCAGTGAAATCGGCAATAACTTTTAGGTATGCATTTACTTTTTGATTAGTTATTCTTGGGATTACAAACTCCGAATCTGGATATTCTTCTTCAAATTCCTTCATTAGTTTTACGGCCTTCCGGAATAAAGGACGGTACAAAGGTTCTTTTGTTTTTTGTTGCGTTATAGTCATCCAATAATTTCCGTCAGACTCTAATGATACATTCTCTCTTCGGAGCTGATTGGCGTCACTAAAACGCAATCCAGAGTAAACACTGAACAAAAACAGTTTACGAACTCGATCCAATGATTTATTACCGTCAAAATAATGCTTTTCGATTCTTCTGATTTCATCTTTAGTTAAGAATTCTTTAGTGCCTTTAACTCGCTTCATTTTGAAACCTATACTTGGATTGATTGTGATAACCTCATTTGCCAATGCAACATTAAACACGACTTTAAGCTTAGCTAAATATTTATTAGAAGTAGCTCTGCCAATAGGTCTTTTCAGAGTTTTATGTTCAGTTGTTCTGAGGTGAGTTTCAAACTGAACAAAGTGCTTTCTTTTCCATTCGTTCATTCTCATGTTTGATGAGTGAATAGAAGACAGAAACTCAGCTAGGTATTTTCTCAATGTTGTATAGTGAGCTATTGTTCCAGGACGATATTCATCAGTTTTTGATTTGATTAGTTCAAGATGGTCATCTAGGTAGGTTAAAATCAAAGGACAACCAATTTTGGAATCCTCACCAAAATAGACCATTTTGATATTTGCAGCTGTTGGGCGAGTTCCACTATTTCTAATTGTAATATAGGATTCAAATACCTTTCCTTGAATTACGGAAAGCTTTTGATTGAGATAATTATTATGGGGTTTTGTATGATGAAATCTCATATTTTCTTCATCCCAGTCTTCTTTTTTGCAAGTAATATCTGCTTTGAATTCTGCCTTTCTTCTTTTTAACCCAATTCTTGCATGTATGGTAGTTTCTCCTTTTGTATTTGTCATTGCAAAGAACTTCAAAGAGTAGGGGATTTTTTCAGTATATTCCATTTGTAGTGTTTATGCTCTCTCGTTTTCGTCCAATAATTTTTCTAGGTCACTTATTCTATAAAAGAGTTTTCTTTTGCTTAGGCGAGAGAAAGTTAGCTTTCCCTTTTTTCTCAATTTATATAAAGTTGATTTACCTAGTCCAGTAATTCTTTTAGTAGATTCTTCATCAATCCAATCGTTAATGGATTCATTTTCTTTGGAGAAACTAATCCTAGATTCGATTGCATTTAGTTTATCCATAATTATTTCTAATTGGTATAAAATAGTATCGTCAAATTTTTGGTCCATGCGAGAATAGCTGTTATAAATTAAAAGGAACAAGTTTCTCTTGCTCTTTTTATTATATACTGGACTTGAACCTTAGTTGCGATATTATGGAAATAACCTTAGTTTATTTTGTCAAAAGTTGATGTGTATAATTATGTAGGTTGTTTTGTCCAAGAAAATGAAACCCAAAACTATAAAACTGACTCAAACACTTCAGTTTTGACCTTTGGTGGCTTTACACCTAGTTTGTTGAAACAATTAATAATTGTCGATTTAACTTGCTCGGCTTTCGACTCAGGTATTACGATAGAATCATGAACGGTAAGAAATGGACCAAGATTTTGTTTGATTAGTGCAGGAACGATTAACCCTGTTATAATGCGAGATTCTAATCTCTGGCACATACAGCTTATTGTTTTATGGTAATAACTCTTGCCTGGGAATTTTCCTTTTTTATTCAGAAATAACTTTTTGATTATAGGGAGCTCAATTTCATTTGTATTTTTCATTATTGAAATAGCACTAGCTACATCAGGAAATAATGTTTTGAATCTCAATTGAGCAAATTCATTTTCCTTCTTGTTATAATTCTCTGATGAAAATAAAATTTTTTTTATGAATTCATTTTTTGCCTCTTCTCGATTTTTTAAATCATGTCTATTCTTTAGCCAAAATTCATAAATAGTTCCATTAGAGCATTCTTCTTCAAATTGAATGGCTGTTAACAATTTAAGTTGAGCTATTTTTTTTAAAACAGGAGCGAATTCAGGAATTATAAGTTTTGCTATGGCTGGGTGATTAATAATTAATGAAATTAGAAAGGGTTGGCAATTTGCTATGTCTGCTGAACAAAGGTTTTCGGCCACTCCTTTAATTCTTAAAAAGGGTCTGTATTCTCTTGGCAACCTTGTGAAAACTGTGTGAAAACGCTCTCCAAAGGCACATACGGTTGGTTTAAAGTAGCTTTGTTTATTTACATTGGTTGCCATAAATTCGGAATCGATAATCCCTCTGATGTTCTTACGGTTCAATTCAATTTCATGATTAGATACCTTGAAAATAAATATATCTAATTTATCTAGGTCGAAGTAGAAATTTGAAAGCATTACATTCATTTTTTTATGAATTTCACAAAAAGGAATGATTTTTTTTACTTTAATCTTTTTGAGTTCTTTATTAAAATTTTTCTGATCAATCTTAATAGCTTTCAAGGCTTTGTAAGTGTGAATTTTATCTTGCTTAAATCTTCTTCCGTTTATTGGTTTTAATAAAATGGGATTAATTCTATATGGAGTACATCTATAGCCTGCAACATAACTTTTTGTTCCTGATAATGTTCTTTTGATTTCAATAATATTATTGCCTTCAAGAAAGTTCTCATAATCACTATAATTTTGAGTTAATAAAATTTTTAATCGAATTACAGAAAGAGTAACCCAACCATTTTTATGGAAATAATTTTCTCTTTTTTTATCATTCAGATTATTAAACACCCAACTAGCATAGATTTGATGTAGAAAAACTTTAATTCTATCTGGGCATAAATTTGTTCCTTCAACTAAATTTTCTATATTTTTTAGTTGAACAGGAAGTGCTACAGTTAAAGGGGTTACGTTAAACTTGGGTTTGTATTTACTTGGCATAGGAAAAAACAATAAACATCATACTTATATATTATCCCTTTCTCAAAATCTAATTTTCTTAAAAAATCTTAAGATGTATTAAAAGAACTCTATTGAGGGATCTCACAACAGAATTCTTAAATATCATATTAAATAGATTTAATATGTTTCAGTTAGTTATTCATAAACTAAATCCATTATCTGTTTAACTAAGAAGATTGACCATAGTCTTATCCAGTAATCATGATTCATTATGTAATCGAATAACTGACCACTGTCATCAATAGTTAATAATTCTGTTACTGACTCATCAAAACTATCTGAATCAATAACCAACTGATCAAGTATATCGTCTTGAAATTGAATAACGGCCTTATTTGTAATATTATCAAATAGTTGGTCAAAAGTTAATGTTTCTTTATTCTCCATATTTTTGAATTTAAAGCAGAAGCCGAAATTGACTCCTGCAGGGTTGGTAAAATGTTTTTGTTATGCCGCTTGATTAGATTCTTCTTCAACCAATGTGTGTATTTTAGTAGTGTTAGGTTGGAAGTGATTTAAGACCTCTTGGGTGAGGATATTTTCTTTTATATGTAATCCTATAGCTTTAGTAATATTGGGCGGTACAGCATTCCCTATACGTGCCCATTGTTGATTTGCGGACCCAGTAAACTTGAATGATTCAGGGAATGAGGATAATAGTTTTAATTCGGGGGTTGTTGGCCTTCTTCTCAATCCACTTTTCTCATAAAGCCAAGCCGACATTGTTTTAGTTATTGTGCACATTGGCTCTGTTGCTGGAATGAACCTGTCATCAAATTGGCCAGGTGAGAATCCAATTACATTTGGGATGTGAGCACCAACAGACATATCTGAAACCTTTGTTAAATTTGGCTTAGGAAAAAGGTCACCAATATTAAATTGTTTTTGAATGTCGTTTCTAATCCCGAGCACTATAACACGCCTTCTTCTCTGAGGAACGCCATGTTCTTCGGCTTTCACAACTTTGAATTCTACTCGATAATTGATTTTATCAAAAGCCTCAACAATCTTATTCCAGGCAGCTTTCATTTTCCCTCTTCGCATACCCAATACATTTTCAATGACGAATACTTTTGGTTGAACTTCCTTTATCAATTCAATTGTTTTGAAATACAATTTATTCTTTGAATTGTTTACATCTCGTTTAGTATCGGACTGAGAAAATCCCTGACACGGGGGTGAGGCGTCAAACACATCTAGTTCGCCTGGCTTTTTATTAATGAGTTTTAATAATTGTTTTCCAGTTAGTTGCTCAATATCAATATTCTTAACATCAACTTTGGGGAAATTAAGGGCGAAAACTGCCCTTGCATGTTTGCACCATTCTATTGCTAGCAGTTCTAAATATCCAGCCATCTCATAACCCAAGCTGGATCCTCCGCAACCTGCGAATAATGATATTAATGTTATTGCAATTTCCTTTGCCATAGTTGGCACCTTTTTTAAGTTGGACTTCTTCATGTGTTTTTTGGTTTTTAAATTTTTCATTTTGTTTAGTTATTAAATTCGTGATTACATTTTGGGCAACATTGCGAGAATAATTTATCCAGTTTATGGCCATTTGACTGATTAGAAGGTTCATTATTAGCCTTTTCTACAAACTTTCCAGTGGCTCTAGTGTAAGCTTCGTGAAGTGACATTTCGCCAGTACTTATAAGATTGAGGTACTCAATATTTTTCTCGGCAACTTTCTCGATTTTATACACGTTACCTTCGGCAATATTGCAGTGATGTGCCAATTTTGCTCTAGTTGATAATTTGTCAAACTCTGATAGATTTTCTTGAAGATCAGTTCGCTCACCTTGCTTTTTCAGCCAATATTTTTTTAGGGTTCGTATTTCGTTCCATCTTTCTAACATGGATTTGTCTTTATGCCTGTTAAAGGAGATGATATGAAATACATCATCTTCACTTTTTGCTTCGCCCATTATTCTTGCAGGAATTTCCTCCCAGCCCAATTGCTTATAGACTAAGTATCTTTGAACACCATGTATAATTACATTTTTCGTGTTAATTGTAATTGGCTCCAAAGCCTCGCCAGTTTGAAGTATAGAGTCTTTTAATATCTCTATTTGACTATTGTTTACCTCGTAAATATTGGCATAGGAAGGGTGGATTGTAAGGTCAGAGACCTTAGCATTAATTGAATTTTTCATTTTATTTTTTGATTTTAGATTAAACTTTTATTTTCGAATTGTTTAATCCAAGCGCTTGGAATATATAGAAGGATGATCAGTCCGTTAGTTTCTATAAGGTATTATTTTGATAGGTTATACTTTTTGTAAGCACTGAATGCTGAAAGTATATCCGATTGAACTTTGGAATCTCTTTTTTTGAAATATTTAGAGGATTTCAGTTTTATTTCTAATTTGTTAATTAACTCAGGTTTTAATTGAAATATAAATGAGTGTGGATTCATATGTAAATCAGCAAATCCTTTAAGCATATAGTTAACATAGGCAGCTCCGCTTTTAAATTTGATAAATTCATCACCTATTTGATAGAAGTATTTTGAGTCTAACCAGTTAGAATATTTAGACAATTTATTTTGTAATGATTGATTGAAATTTTTCATAATTGTTTTGTTTTTAGTTAGTATTTTATTGAGTTGATGATTTTATTTACTTTGGTAAGCAATGTATGCTTTGAAAGCAGATGTTATATCTGATTGAATTTTTAGATCCCTATTGATAAAGGAATTGGAAACCTTTAGCCTTTTAAGGAATGATTTTAATAAACCAGGTTGAGAGTATTTTTCAAAAGTTGTTGGGTCAATTCCTAAATCAGAAATTGCAAACATCATATAGTTAGCATAAGCTAATCCGCTTTTGAATTTTTTAAGATTATCACCTATCTTATAGTAATAAGATTTGTTTAACCAATGTGCAAACCCATTTAATAAACTACTTAATTTAATTTTTTTACTTTTCATAATTCTTATTTTTTTAATTAATATTTAACGGGAACCATTTCCCTAAATCACTTCGTGAAATTAACTATAATCCTTTGTTTTAATGTATTTTAGGGAGGTTTTGGGAGAGGGTTGGGAGAATGAAAAATACAAAAAAAGGCTATATCACGCATTTGCGGATATAGCCTTTTTAAAAGGTTGGGAGAAGAGAAATTAAAGATTAAGAAATAAGCGATTGTATGGCCATGTCAAGAATTGTTTTTGAATTTTCATTTAATATTTTGCTTGTTTTGTGATTCCTGATACTTTCCGAAGGAATTCTTTTATCATTTCTGTAAAAGCAATTACTAGCCTCTTGCCAGTAACTTTCTTTTCTAAATTTATCATCAATATTTGAAATGAAGTAGTTAAGCTCTTTGTTTTTTCCTAACCAGTTTACGTATCTTATAAATCGATTTTTTTCAAATAAAGAAATAAAAATTTTCGGATTACTTTCTTTGATAAAGTTTCCATTTAGAATTTCATAACATTCCGTAAGCTGAATTCTTGATTTATGAACGTTATCAGAAAAGAAAGCTAAATTTTCTACTTCTGGTTTGTGACTGTAATTTTCATAAAAAAGATCCATTCCTTCTTTTATATCAGCCATAAGTGTATAAAGTAAATTTCTTTTAGCGATAAGTTCGTAAGAATTATCGCGAAAAAAATTATTATTTTCTTTTAGAATTTTCCTTAGTAGTCTATCATAGTTAACATCTTCTGCATTTTCGTCATATTTTAATTTTATTTCTTCCAACTCTTTTATGGTATCTTCATTATCGTTTATGACTGACTTTATATGTTTTGCAAGCGTTACATATTTTGGGATTTTATTCTCAGTTCTTTCTAATTCGATTAAATACTCTTCTTCTGGATCTGGATTTTTTTCTAAATGAACAGTCCTTCTTATTTCGAGAGATTGAGGTAAGATCTCTAAAAGCTTCGATTCATTATTTGAATAATTATTTTTGCTGGAATTTATGATCGTGTCAATAGCTAAGTTGTCAGCTTCGTCATATAGTCCTGATAGGAATCTTTTACCAATTTCTTCCCATTCCATATTTTTTACCAACTGATTTTTTGAAAACCGTTTGATTATTGCTTCGTAATTTTCGGGCTCAGATTTGGATAAATTGTTTTTAAGTAAAGCTAGCTTATCATTCAAAAAAAGATATTTGTCTATACAATCTTGGATGACATCTAAATCAGATTGATTGGAAAACTCCATATTTGACAAATCCATTTTTTTTAAAAAAGATTCTATCTGTTTTGAATAAGTAAACTTAAGTTCTTCAAGTGTCGTTTGACCGGATAGTTTATTAAACTCTAAATTTTTAATTATATCCTCAATTTCATTAACTAATAATTCATGCTTTTCCTTATTTGAAAATTTTGATTTTAATTCAAATTTTATCCTTTCTTTAAACAGTAACAATTTCTCAATTGAGAAATGTTCGTTACGAAAAAAATGTAGGTTAGATAAGGATTTTACAAGCTCATTAAACGGGAATTTATCTAAAGTCATTTTGTGAAGTTTTTATAAATTTAATAATTAAAGATTCAAATAGACATCTTTTATCTGTTCTTGAGTAATTCCAATATATCTTCGAGTAATTGACGAGGAAGAATGACCAAAAATTTCTGAGAGATATATTAAGGAGCGTTCTGACTGATTATCCATTTCGAAAATTCGCTTACCAAAGGTTTTTCTCAATGTGTGTGAACTGGCATTTTGAACTTTCACATTATATTTTATGAAAAGGACCTTTAGTCTCTTATTGATGTAACTGATTGTAAGTTGACCTCCCCAACGATTAACTAAAATATATTGGTATTCATTAAATGAGTCTTTCGACATAAGTTCATTTGAACAATAGTCGATCGCTTCCTTCACTTTTTCATTGATGGTTATTTTTCTGTGCTTTTTAGTTTTGGATTCTTTTATGAGTAAATCATCTTGATCAATTACATCTTTCCATTTTATTGAGAGTAGATCAGAAATCCGTAAACCAAAATAACATCCCATAGTAATCATCAGAAAATCTCGGGTGTGGCCATCTCGTTTTAATCTATCCGTTAATCCGATCATTGTGTTCCATTCCATCCCAGAGGTGGTAGTTTGTCTTTTTTTCATATTTTTTCGTTTTAAGCGAGTATAAACGAAAAAATGATGGCATTGTCCTGTTTACAATAGTTTTTCCATGAAAATTGGACAATGGAAAAGGGGAGATGGGTTAATTTGCTGGTTTGCAATCATAGTCCCAGTTTTGATGAAAGTGGGACAGTTTTTAGCTAATAATTAGAAAATTGAAAAAAATCTAAGCTAGGTACAATTCTTTTTGTTTTTCACCATAAAGCTCGTTTATAAAAACTTCATATTTATTAAAACTACTCAAAATACTTTGTTGAGTGTGTTTGGTTCTTTTTTTGAAATTTTCACTTTTCTTAAGACTTTGAATAAAATTCTCTAAATCTTTTGATTTTCTAATTTTGACAAAATCTACAAAGTTCGTCTCATTATCTAAGCAAGCCGATTTAATATAACTAGCATATGCTTTTCCTGATTTAAATTTTTCACCATTTTGCTTTAAATATCGATTAGTTAACCAAAATTCATATTCATTAGTTAAGTTCTCTAAAGTTAAAGTCACGAGTTCGCTTCGGTTTTCCTTTCTTCTTAATGTATTTTCTTCTTCAAATTGATAATAGAGTAAAAGCGACCGAATTCCTGTTCTAATATTATCTTTATATTTTTTAGATAATTCTCTTAATGCAGGTGGGTGAGCTTCTCGATTCAAAAATTTCTTCAAATACTCTTTGGTACTTTTTTGACCATTAAATAGAAAGGCATCTTCCTTCTTGATTGCTCTTTGAAAAGCTTCAACATAGTCAAGGTAAGATTCAGAAGAATCTGGTTTTAATCTTTTTTGCAAAAAATTAATAAAGTTTGGTTTTAATAATTTCATAGTCTGGTTTTAGACTAATAATTTACCGATAAAATTTGGATTCCCCAAATCTTAAAATGATTTGAACAGAATAAAAAAAACGCCCAGATTTTTAAATCTGAGCGTCCCATAGGTATTAACCTATTTTAATTATCCACATTGACAATTACTATTTAATATTCAATCTGGTATTATTGTTTCTTTTTTTAGTAATTTTTTTGATCGACTATATTGAGTAAATTAAAAAAGTAGAAAACTTACTTCCTCTTCAATTCATCTAGTGTTTTTCCATTTTTATCTTTCCATTCAATCCATCCATTTGCTCTTCTTCCCTGAATTGTTCCTGCTGCTGCGCTTGGAGAATTAAATAATTCATCTTTTATAAACTCCCAAACTTTTCCATTTGACACAAGCACTCCTCGATCAATTAATTTTTTTCTCATTCCAATAACCCAATTACCTGCTGTGGAAGTTTCTTTAAGATTAGCTGTAGATCCTTTTAATACTAAAACTCCTTCGTCTGTTATAATGGCTTCTGCTTTGGCTGCTTTACCTGAACAGTAGAATTTATCCTTTTCTATTACTTTATCTGTTCCTCTTTGATTTTCAAATAATGGGTAACCTAAGCTACCAACTAGAATCTTAATGGTTTCAAAATTATCTAATAAATCTGATTCTCTTGATTCGGTAATGGAAGGTAGAGAGGATGCTTTATAATTCTCAAATTTATATCGTCCTATCTGTTCAGCTATTTTTAAACAATGATGTTCCAGATATTTGGCATCTGCTTTATTATAGTCGTTTGTTTTTGTACCAGCAATTATGCAATCAGTCCAGAAATCTTTTTTTCTGTGATGATCTTTTATTCTTTCCCAACAGTTTTCGCCTTCTCCAATATAAACCATGTCGTTCCCTTCTTCGTCTTTACCAAATAAAAAATACACTCCTGTGAATTGAGCCATTTCTCTTTTGGCGGCTTTATCAAAAGCAGTTCTCGGGAAATAAAGTGTTTTAATTAATCTACTTGTTAACTCTGCTTCTTTAACTCCGGTTGGGGAACCTGTTGGTAGAAATATTTGTATAGTTTGAGGTCTTGTCATTATGTTATATGTTGTTTGCTAAAAATCAATTTCTAGTAATTGACCATTTTTCTTTAACCAGTTCTTGGCTCTTTCGTAATTAGGAACTTGAATAGAAAGTATATTCCAGAATCTAGGTGTGTGATTATTTTCTAATAAATGAACTAACTCATGAGCTACAAGGTATTCTAAAACATACATTGGTGCTTTTATAATTCGCCAATTAAAAATAATATTGTTGGCAGGAGTGCAAGAGCCCCATCTATACTTCATTTCTGAAGTTTTGAATTGATTGTATTCTACTCCTAAGTTTTTAGCGTACTTGATTGCCAGGGGTTCAATTTTTTTTAGAGCCTGGTTTAAGTACCATTTCTTAAACAATTCATTTGCTTTTTCCTGGTTAGTTTTTGATATTTTAAATCTTCTGTCAAACTCAATTCCTTCAATTTCTTCGTCAACAATTAACAGCTGATAGTTCTTACCTAAATACATAAGTGTTTCACCAGCGACAAATTCTTTTTTATCTGAAAGTATTGGATATTTTTGAGAATGGTTTAGTTTTTCTTTTATCCATTGCCTTTTTGATTGAACTGCTTTGTCAATTCTTTCTTCAGTAAGATGATGGGGAGCACGCACAATAATACTTCTATCCCTCTCAACAGAAATATTTAGAGTTTTACGGTTAGAATATTTTATTTGATACTCAAATACCATTAGTCATTGATTATTTTAAAATGATTTGTCTTACTGATTAACATAATTTCAGATATAATTTCAGACTTCCTCGAAATAATATTTGGAAGTTTTATAAACTGAGGAGAAAGCATTATTTTCTGTATTTCTGCTTTTAATTTATTTTGAGCTGGCGGACTATCCCAAAAGCCAGTCATTAGAATATTCAATTTTATCTCATTGAAAACATGTTGGGTTAAATTTACGTTCTGAGCTATCTCATCTTCCGAAAGTTTATCTTTTAAATTCTCTTTTCCAAAAAGCTTAGATTTAAATAAATTGAAGAATGGCATTTGTTTTTTTCGGTCTAATCCGTATGTTTCTTCTTTTTCTCTGTTCTTTATTTTATTCCTTAGCTTTTCTAATTCTTCATAAATTAACTTCCAATTCCCTTTAAAGTTTTGCAAGATTTCTTCCAAAGCTTTTGCAAAAGATGCAAACAGTTCAGGATCTTCGTCAATATTCAAATCTATAAAGTGACGAATGGCATGTTCAACTTCGGCTGCTTTAGTTTTAGTTCTTTTCTTAGGTTTTACTTTATCAAAAAAATCATCTGCAATAATAGAAATTGGGGCAACTTGTTGTTCTATTCCTTTTGAGATTAAGTATTCATCCGCAATGCTTCTTAATTTTGGAGGGATTCCTTTCATGCTGAACCTTCCATCTCTAAAGTGTTTGTTTGCCAATGCATTTATTTCTGTGAATGTTTTCCAATCGTTAAAGAAGGCTAGAGCTTCTTTTCTAGGTAAGACATTGTTAAAACAACTTGTTAGTTTATTGTATAGTTTTATGTATTCAAATCGAATATCTTCATCATAAAATACATCAAAGAAAGCATCTGAATCTGAAAGATCTTCTAAGTCATATACTTTCAAAAAATTCCAAATATCTTGATGAGCCTTAATTAACTCATTTAACTCTGCTTCATCATCAGTTATACACTCAATAATTTCTTGCTGTTCTTTTTCTGCATAAGTGTCTAAAGCTCTTTTTAAATGATGACCAACACCTACATAGTCCACAACAAATCCTTTGTCTTTTCCTTCGGGACCTACACGATTTACCCTTGCAATAGACTGTAGTAAGTTGTGTGCAACTATTACTCTATCCAAATACATTACTTGTTCTATAGGTGCATCAAAACCAGTAAGCAACATATTGTTTACTATAACTATACCAACATTGCCGTTTGTAGTTTTATCTTCTTCATCTGTTTTACCAAATGGTAGTTTAAAGCGTTTAATACTTTTTTTATGATAATCTCCATAAGTATAGGCTTTTATTTCTGGGGTGTCATTGTGTGTTCCAGAAATAACTACCGCAGCTTCTAATGATTTGAGTTGTTCAATTTGTTTTGGTGTCAAATTCATTACGTTCTCAGTAGATAATTCAGCAATTTTGTTCTTTAATGCTTCATCAACAGCTGCTTTATACCTCACAGCAGCAACACGAGAGTTAGCTACAATTTGTGCTTTAAAACCTCCAGAAAAGATATGTTCTACATAATGATTTACCATACTTTCAGCTTTTGATTGAATAGTACCCATACTATTCAAATAGGCATCACGAGAACCATATCCCAGTATTTGCAGTCTCTCGGTAAGTTGATAATCACTAAAAACATCTGCAAACTTTGCGTCCATTCCTTTTTGGTCTTCTACTTCGGCATTGTGAGTAAAACCTTCGTATACTATCTCTAAAGTAACTCCGTCATCTATTGCTTGACGCATAGTGTATTTGTCAATGTAATCTTTGTATTTCTTCTCAGTTTTGCTAGTTGGGGTACCTGTAAAACCAATGGAAGTAGCATTTGGCATAGCTTTATCTAAATTGGCTGCCAATAAAGAATATTGTGATCTGTGAGCTTCATCTGTCATTACCAGAATATTGCTGCTACTATTTAGTTCTGGAAAAATTTCTAATCCTGATAAATCTCCATTCTCTTGAAATTTGTGAATCATTGCCATAACCAAATCAGAATTGTCATTACTCAACAACTCTTTTAAACTTTGACCATTTGCTGGCTTCTTTGGATTAATAAAATTGGCTGATTTAATTGCAAACCCAATACTTTGGCCTGTGTCAGATAATTGTTCCTCTAGTTGAGTTCTGTCTGTTACAAAAATAATTTTCCATGACATTAATTCTGGCCTTAGTTTCATTTCTCTCACCATGAACATCATAGTTAATGATTTACCTGAACCTTGAGTGTGCCATATAATTCCTCCTCTTTCAATTGGGTTTTTACCATCAATTAATCTTTGAGTTGCAATTTTTACTGCTCTAAACTGCTGGTATCTTCCTACAATTTTAATTTTTCTTCCTTTGTCATCTGTTTTGAAAGCAGTAAATACTCTCACAATATCAAGCAGATTTCTTTTGTCTAACATTCCTGCAACCAACCTTTGTTGATCGTTTGGTGAGGATTTTCCATGCGCTAAATCGTTTAATGATTTTGGATATGGATCCGTCCATCTATAAAAATGTTTTTCTATCTGGGTGGTTATAGTTCCAAACTTTGCTTCGGTTCTGCAAGTGGTAATTAAGAACTGGTTGTAATAAAACAATTCTTGGTTTCCCTCTCCAGTATCGCCTCTTTGTTCAGAGTATCGCATTAATTGGTCTATTGCTTCTGGAATTGGTTCTTTTACTTTTGATGATTTTGCTTCAATTACCACCAAAGGCAAACCATTTACAAACAAAACCATATCGGGAATAATGTGGTGGTCTGTACCTGTAACAACAACTTTGAATTGAGAGATTGCAGTAAAACTATTGTTCTCTAAATTGTCAAAATCTATAAATCTAACAGTTGGACTCAGTTCTCCAGTTTGTTCGTTTTTGGCAACAGTTGTATTCTCCAGTAAGTAGTTTAGTACTTCTTGATTGTTTTCTAATAAACTGTTTTTATGAAATGTAGTTATTTTACGTTCCATTTCATCTAGCTGACTATCGTTAAGAAATGGATTGATTTTGATTAATGCCTCCCTAAGTTTTGGTTTCAAAACCACTTCAGAAAAAGAAGTTCTAAAACTTTGCTCGGGCTGTTGTTGCATTTTTAATTCCAAAATATCCCAACCTAAACCAGCCAATTGTTCTAAAAAAGGTTTTTCAACATGGCTGTATTCGTCTAACTTTAAGTTTGAACCTAAGTTGCCTCTGTATTTGTTGTCGTTACTTAATATCATACGCTTTCTGTTTCTTTTATGAGGTTGTTCACTCTTACTTTACCACTTAATAAATCCTGCATTAAGCCTTTTTTAATAGATTGGAGTTTGGAGAGTTGATTCTCCATTTTTTGTATTGTAAAATCCATTTTAATAAGTCTTTCTATTATTAAATCCATTTCCACAGGGTTTATTATTGGGATTAATATTGATTGGATTTTATCTTTTGTAAGATATAATTGGCCTGCTCCTCCTTCAATTTCCATTCTAAGTTTCGGTAAGAAAAAGAGAAGGTATCGATAAGTTAATTCTTTTATTGAATCATTTTGAAATTTAAAATTGTAGATATGTTGATTTAATAAGACCTTTTCTCCTTTATACTTTATGCAATCGATAGATGAAGCTACTCCAGCCCAAGTAAAAAGTATATCTCCATCCACGGCTACCCAGTTTTCTTTAATTGGACCGTCATAATGCCAATAGGTGAAATCTGGTTTGTGAAGATTAGAGATACGTGCAATTTTAATTCCGAATTCGGTTAGCTGGTCAAATCTAAATGCATATCCACTTTTGAAATCTGCTATTAAGCCAAGTTTTTTTAGTTTCCATTCTTTCGGGATTCTGCCCAAAGGACTATCTTTAAATGGATGAGTTTCTTCATTACGTATATTTCCATTCTTGTCAATACCTTTTGTCAACAAATCGTGCATTAGCCCTTTCTTTATGCGAGAATATTTATCTATTAGTGTTTTTGTTTTTACCATGGCTTCATCTACTTTTGATAGTATAGAGGCTATTTGGATTTGTTCTTCAAATGGGGGCAGGACTACTTTTAACTTACTAAACTCTGAAATCCATCTTCTTTTATGGTCTCCGCCAGTTTCTCTGATCTTTAAATTTTGAATGTGCCCATAGATTACTTTTATATCTAATTCTTTTGGGTTTTTAGGTTTTAAAAACTTCATAGCTGAAGATTTCACCTTAAATGGAAAATCTACAAATTTACTATCAGTAGTAAAGTCATCAAAAATTATAACAGGTGTATTTCTATATACATTATGATATTCATTGGTATATCCAAGTTTAAATGATTTACCAGCTGTCAAAACAGGAATACCAGAACTATCATTATATGCTGTTGAGTCTACAGTATAATTATAAGGCTGCTCGTAGTTTAGAATATTTCCCAAACTATCTTCAATCCATCCTTCAGGTATATGTACTTGATTTTCTTCCATTAATTTAAATAATTTAATTGAGTAAGGAAATCATTTAATGAAACCATTGTATCTTCTCGTTTTTGCTCAATAGCTTGAGCTGAATTATAGTACTTATCAAATAGATTTTCAAAAGCACTTGTTAGCTGTCTTTTTTCGGCATTTAGGTATCTTTGTAACTGGTCGTTAATAATATCGAAGTGTTTTTTCAATATTAATTTTTGACTTTCTTCTGGCGTAATCATTCCGCCAATTTCTTTTAATAGTGCATCTAGGCTATCGAGTTTCGAATTTAAAATTCCAGTGTCTTTTATTCGAGCATTGTATGCTTTTGTAATTTCTTTAAATTGTTTTTGTGCATCTAAAACAAGGCTTAGTTTGGCTTCGTCATTTTTTGCAGCTTTTAAATCTTTCTCTAATTTTTTGGTTGAGGTTTTGATTTTTGTATAATCCGAAACATCAGTTAAATCATTTTTGAAATCTTTTATTAATTCTTGAATGTCGGCTTCTAACTGTTCAATATCTCTTTTTGTTGCAGATAATAGCAAGTTGCTTTCTGATTTTACTTCTTCGCTCCCGTATCTTTTTAATTCAATTTTCAGTTCAAGAGTAGTTTGTTTTAGTTTTAATAATGCTCTACACTCTTTTATTGATTTTTCAAGTTCTTTTATTTTGGTATCCTGCTCTTGATAAGGCTTAGCTTCTTTTGGTTTCTTTTTTTCTTTTATTAAATATTCTATTTGAGTTTTTAATTCGCTTTTTGCAAGAGTGGGAGTTAGGTTTATTTCACCTTCTTCTTCATCCTGTTCAAATTCTACTAGGGTTAAAGCTTCTTCTACTGCTTCATCTAATTGAGATTCAAATTCTGCTTGTTCAATTTCTATTTGTTCAATTTCTGCTTTTTCTAATTCAAAGAACTCCTCAATTAAATATTCATCAGGAATTAGTCCTGCATCCCAACCATTTTGCATAATAGTTTTGAGGTCATATTTTATATTGTCCCACCAGTTTACAAAAACACCTGCCACTTGAAATTTATCTAAAACACCAACAGGAACAAATTTATCTTTCATAGAGTTAAGTAATTTTTTTCTTACTCTAGGAAACGTGTCTCCACCCATTGTGAGGTAAACTCCCATGGGATCCTCTAATTTACCTTTCTTGTTTTCTGAAATCTTAGGGGCTAGAGAAGAAAAATCTTCTTTGGCTAATTGCCACCAGTCAGCTAAATGCAAACCAAGTTCTGTAAGGGTCTCAATAACTTTCTTGTCCTCTTCAATTGTTTCTTTTATGCTTGCCTTTTGGTCTAGTTTAAAATCTTTGTATATGGCATCTTTATCTTTGAACATTTGGTATCCATCAAACTCAAATTTAGGAGAAAGAGAAGTTTGTACTTGTTCGATTTCGCTAATAGGAATGCCTCCAATTAAATGAGCTTTTACATCTTCTGGTTCAGGTAAAGGAGTATTATCCACATATCTTCTGATATTAAGAGTGAATTCGTTCTCCTCAATAGTTTTTAAATCTACTAACTTAGAATATTTAGGTTCTTCCATTTTATTGGTAAAAACATAATCTATTTTTTCTACATCTTCTGGTCTAAGTGTATTCTGTTTTTTACCTTCTGCAAAATCTTTATCTGCATTAATAATAAATACTTTGTTTTTGAGACTATCAGGTTTGTTCTTATTAAATACCATTATACAAGCAGGAATACCAGTTCCATAAAATAATTGAGGAGGTAAACTGATTAAACCTTCAAGAACATCCGCTTTTAGCATATTTTCTCGAATTTCTTTTTCCTTTCCACCTCTAAATAAAACTCCATGAGGCATTACAACAACAACTTTACCTGTTTTTTTACAACTTGCCAGCATGTGTTGTACAAACATTAAATCTCCTTTTTTACCAGTTTCAGGTGCAAAACCGTAACTAAATCGAGATTTGTATTGCATGTTTCCTCTATTGAAATTTTGCGAGAATGGAGGATTTGCGATTACCCTGTCAAATTGTATAATTTGACCATCTTTTTCGTTCAAAGGATCTTCCAAGGTATCACCATATTCAATGTTGTATTTAGAGATATTGTGAAGGATAATATTCATTTTACAAATTGCAACTACTGTTGGATCATTTTCTTGACCAAACAATTCTAAATCATCTGCATTTTGTCCTTGTTCTTCAATGTATTGGTGGGCTTGAATCAACATTCCCCCAGACCCAACTGTTGGATCATAAATTGACATTCCTGCCTCTGGTTTCATCAATTGAACCAGTAATCGTACTACTTGGTTTGGAGTATAAAATTGACCTCCTTTTTTACCACTTTCATCAGCAAAGTGTTTCAATAAATATTCGTAAGCTGCTCCTAGTAAATCGGGAAACTCAAAATTTTCATTGATAAGTTTTGGAAACTCATTGAAGTGATCAATCATTCTTTTTAGGTCGGCATTTTTTACAATCTGCTTTCCATCTACCTCTTTGTTAAAGTTGATTCTACCTTTAAAAATTCCTGACAATGTATCAGGATTAGATTCTTCTATAGCATCCAAAGCTTTATTAAGCATTTGTCCAATATTATGTTGAAGGTGCTTTATTTCTGGCTGAAGTACTCCGTTCTCATCTATGAATTTTTCATTCCATCTTGCTCTCGGAGGAACAAAAAAAGTATCACCAAAAGTTAGTTTGTCTTCTAATATTTCATTTAGTGTTTCTGTATCTAAATGTTTGTAATCATTCTTTCTGAGGAGATCTTTTTTTTGATCGAATACATCAGACATTCTTTTTAGAAAAAGCATTCCAAAAATGAACTCTTTGTACTCAGAGGCATCCATCTTACCTCTCAATATATCGGCTGCTTTCATCAAGAAGCCTTCTAGTTTTGATAATTTTATTTTGTCGTTTTTCATTGTATTGATGGTCCTTTATTTCTTTATGTTTGATACTATTAACTCTTTGATGTCAACTTCTAAAATATCTGCTATCCGATTGAGATCAAATAAACTTGGTTGCCTCCGATTCTGAACATAAGCGTTAACCATGTTGTAACTCTTATTTAGTTTCTCAGAAAGCCAAATCTGTTTAATTCCTTTCTCTTCAAGGACTTCTTTGATTCGGTTCATAGTATGAAAATTATTTAAGGTAGAAATATACGATTATGCCTTAAAAATCATATCATATTATGTGATAATTATTGTATCTCTTGTGTTTAGATGAAATAAAAAAGGAGAGCTTTCGCCCTCCTTCTGAATATCTATAAATCAATAAATTTTGATTACTTTATTTCATACCCCAAATCATCCTGGGCTATCCCAATAAATTTCTCAATTCTATCTTTTGTAAATTGATTGCTTACACAAATTGGTCCATCAGGAAGCTCAATAATCTCATGGTCTTTTATAAAGAAACGAGCTCGGTCTTTACTTGCTTCTAATGCATCAGCTTTTTTAGCAATTAATCCATAAGGTGGAATTAATTTAATAGGAAATACTTCAGCTAATTGGTTGAATGTAGGATTGTGTTTTTTTACGTAAAAGGTGATGATTGCAAGAGCTAATCTACTTTTGCCATATTCTTTTCCATTGAAAGTATATTTAGAGGTATCTCTTGAACTTTTGTTAATCTTGTCTTTGGTCTTTTGTTTAATTAAAGAGAAATACTTTAAATCCTGAGATAAGACTTCTTTTAACATGTTACATTCCTTTAAAGTTTTGATTGCTTTATGGATTTGAATCATGGCAATATTTTCGGGAATTAACTCGTGAATTTCATTTGCAGTTAATTCTGTGTGTACTTCATACAAATCGAGAATGTGTTTAATTACTTCGTCATTTTTCATTTTGTATATTTTTATTGGTTCAATAGCAAGTGTAGGAGAACCAAAGGAAAAAATGGAAAGAAGAGAATAATTGTTGCTAACGGAAATTCTCCTGTAACTGTCATGATTGAAATGGTATTATGGACTAAAAAGGAAGGGTTGGAAGATATATACTATATGATTGTACCAAAAGATATTCACCCGATTGATTACATTTCCTCTAGTAATAGATTTGTTTTTATTACTCAGGAAATGATACTTTATGTAAATTATGAAGAGAAGTTGTTTGATATAGAAATGCCGAATCAAATTACTTACCACCGAACATTCGATTACTTGGATAATCCAGAAGATTGGTTTATAACATTAGATTTTGGTTTGGTGGAGTGGATACAAAAAGCATTGAAATGGAATAAAACGAAGTCTAAACCAAAAGACCAAAGTGTTCCGTTTTCTTTTGAGGTTGAAACTATAGTTTATTCAGGTGAATTTAATCCAAAAACAAGCGCGTTAAAATTAACTGTACCAGCAAGAACAATTGTATGTCAGAAAGGAAATTTAGTTACCGATTTTCCAGAATTGCAATTTATGGAATTTGGAAAATTAATAACAGAACTCACAACAGAAGTGATTCTTAAAATGCAAAAATCTGGGATTGAAATGAGTGGAGATAATCAGGTAAACTTACCCATTGTATTTGCTCCTAAGCCTATTCAGATTGATAAGAATACGTATGAGTTCGATTATATAGCAGTTCTTGACTTGGCACTTTTGGTGATACCAGAAAGAGAATTGAAAGCAAACCTTCAACTAATAGAATCGGAGCTACCTGAACTTGCTGAATTGCACCAGGGGATGTTATATGATGTGATTCGGAGTGTTGTTTATGATGGGTAAATTTAGATATTAAGAATTACTTTAATTTCTTCTAAATCTTCCGTCTTTTTTAATTTTTTGTTAAGTTTTTTCCAATCTGATTTTGGAATTTTATTGAGTAATTCCAGTTTGTCTAAAATACTTTTACCTAAAATTTTCTTTGATTCCAGATTTGTTTCATTATTAAACTCTTTAATCAAGGGGTCTAAAACTAACATTGATTTTTTATAAAGATTTTTTCCTTTGATAAATGAGTCTTTCATTATTGCTTTTCCATTTTCATCTACAAAAAATGTTTCAACTTGTTTAACATTATCAGACTTATACAAATCTAAAGCTATCGAAATATCAGAATTTAACTTTGCTAGTTCTTCTTCTTTTCGTTTTTTTTCAGCAGCAAGCTCTGCCTCTTTTTCAAATAATGCTCTTTCATAATCTCCATATAATTTTTTGTACTTTTCAAAATCTTCCTTATTCAAAATACCATCATTAAATGCATCCTCATAATCAAGAAATTCCAGTCTAATTTCTTTGGTTTTTTCTTCTTTCAATAAAAAATCAAATTTAGTGTCAATATCTATAATGTACTCTTTATAAACCTGGAGATAATAATCCATTATAATATCATTTTCTATGCCAGCAACCGCACTTTTTATGTTTTTAATTGATTCAACATAGTGTTTTTGTTCACGATTTGTTTTAGCCTTAGCCATGTCATTCATTATTCTGGCATCACTACTTTTCATCTTCTTAAAGAATTTTTCTGCTGTCTCGAAATCATGGTTTTTAAAAGCTGTCATAGCACTATCTTTATATAAGTCAGATAAAGCCTCATAATCTTCATAGAATTTTTTAGATTTAATTGAGCCGTCAGCATTATAAATAATATGATTACCTACTGGTTTTCCATTTTTATAGGTGATGGTTTCTAATATTTGTCCTGATGGATGATAAGTTGACCAGATTCCTGACTTATAGTTATTTGAAAATTGATAAGTGGCTTGAATCTTTTTAGATGGTAAGAAATATATTTTGTGTTCACCATCAGGATAAATTTCCGTACCATTTTCATAAAACTTATTAAATGTAATAAACTCAGACACTTTTGCCCATTTATCTGACATTCCGTAATTATCATAAGAGCTAATAAATGTCCATTTGCCATTTTTTTCTCCATTTTTATAGGATCCTTTTGACTTTGCATATCTACCGATTCCTTTTCCATCCTCTACATAATATGCTGCAGGGCCATCTAAAATTCCTAATTTGTAGGATTCTGTTTTATCCAATGTTCTACTTCCACCATAGGTTGTATAAACCTTGTTTGTTCCATGCCATAGATTGTTCTTATAATTATAATCGTAGATTAAAATCCCTTCCCTGTCATATCCCTTGAACCATCCATTCTTTTCGCCAACTGAATTTACCTGGTATTTTGCCATGATTTGAGTCTTTCTGTAATCATAATATTCTCTTTTTACAGTCTGTGAAAGGATTGTAAAAGATAAAAAGGAAACGAGTATTAAAAGTGATGTTTTTTTCATAATGTGTAATTGTTTTATGCTCAAATATAACCAAATTAATTACATTCGGACATATACGCCTACACTCTGTCGTTTTTGAAACGGACATTTATGTCATGATTTCAAATGAAAAGTTTTTACAAAAATTAGGAAAAAGGATTGAAGAATTATATTTAGCAAAATTTGACAATCAAACTGAATTTGCAACAGCTTGTGATGTTGATACTCGTACAATAAGAAGAATAATAAAGGCAGAACAAAATTCAACTATTATAGTTTTGAGAAGGATTGCAAAAGCTTTGGAAGTAGATTTGAGTGACTTAATTGATTTGGAAGATTAAGTTACTTTAATAAAATGATTAAAAAAGTGGAGTAGGTCTGGGTCCATCTGCATTTCTTGTGTCAATCTTTTCAGTATATTCGTTAAGCGCCAGGAATGAAAGATCTTGTGCAGTTGTAATTTCTCTGTTAGCATAGTTTTTAATTGATCTAACATAAACTAATAGAAATTCACTTGCCAATCTGCTTTCATAAACTAAATCTTTATTGGGACGCTTTGCAAATTTTTTGCAATGTCCGAAATGCATGGTATTTATTAATTCTGCTTGATTTGAGTAAAATATAATTTTACACTTGCCAAAAGTTTCATATACTTCCTTCATAGCATGAATAGCGGCCCTCATAATCATTCTTGGGGCAGTTGTTTGAATATATGAGGCTTTTAAATTCGATTCCGTTTCTTCTGAAACTATTACATAGCCGTATCCTCCTTTCCCTGTCTCTGAATTACACCTTGAATGTAAATATACTTTTACTTCTTTCATATCTATTTCGTTTTAGTTTAGTCGAAAATAGCAGCAGAGTGGATAGTATTATCGAATAAATGGAAACGAATAGGGAATTATTTCCATGAGTTGTCCTTGGTTAAAATAAACTAAAGTTCAAAAGTCTTTAGTTTATCTTGGTCTTAAATCGAAGCTCCTGGATGAACCTTAATAATGAAATAATCAGATATATTGTTTTTGAAAATAGAGGAGGTAGGAAGCGCCTAAAAGCATTAAATAAAGGTTTTGGTAGGTGTTTCAGCCAGTTTTCAGGGATTAATTTACTATTTCATTCTTTTTATACTCCCTGAATTCATTTCTAATCAAAGCATAATCAATGACATTTTTGATAAACTCTTTTGCATTAGTTGAATTTATTTCGGCATTAATATCAAACGAACCCAAGAAAACTTTCTCGTCTTTTATTAATTCAGGATTTCTCACACTTACAAAGTCCAACAAGTCTTGTTTTTTAGATGCACCTAGTTTACCAACTGTTATCGTGCCATTATGTTCTATGCTTGCAGTATCATCAATTATCGATAGTGATTTACCAATTTGAATTTGAAGAGCTGAGTTTTTTGAAGTGGTAGTTTCTATTCCAACCATAATTGAAGTTCTAACAGGGGAGTTCTTGCCGCTTGCCATTGAGGACAGAGCAATACATATAATCGGTTTGTCTTTTCTGTTATTTATTAGAAATGACCTGTACTCCTGAGCAAAGAATCCACCTCCTGCACTTCCAAATTTAGTTGTCTTAATACCAATATCTTCAATGTTACCATTGATAGTTAATTTGTCATTCACATTTAAGAGCCATCCATCCAAGTTCACTAAGAAAGAATGGTATTTTTTGTCTGTTCCTTCTCCAATTATTCCATAATCAATTAGCTCCTTGATTGTGTCTTTAGGAATCGGTTCTTTCCAGTTGTTACGTTTGTATTCATTGTTGTCTATTTTAATAAAATTGTCTTTCCCATTTTGTAACATTTGAAAACTTGGCTGTTCTACCTTTAAAAAATCCTCAGAATTATTTTGGTATTTTATTAATTCTAATCGATTTCCAATTACGATTCCGAGATATTCTACGTTTGTCAATTTTTCAAAATAATCTAAGGCTTGGGTTATGACTTCATCAGTCATTGGTTCAAACTCTCTCTTGCATTCATATATGAAAAAAGGGATGTTGTTAGAATCTAGAACTAAGATGTCAATTCTTCGATTGCCCTTACCATAGTGTGCCAAAGATTCTTCAACTTTTATCCTATCAATAGGAAACTTCATAGTTTCGATTAAATACTTTAGGAAGTTTTGACGGACTTTTTCTTCTGGAGTTGCAGGAACATAAGATTTTCTTACCAAACAAAAGCATCTTTCACTTCCATCTATAGTTTCTGACTTAATTTCCAAGAGGTTTGGGATGTAGTTCATGGTTTTAGTTTAAATCAGAGAAATTAATTTCTCGAAACTCAAATTGTTCAAGTCGAATTTTAGTACAAGAAAAAGTGTTGTTGGCTGTTTGAGAAAAAGAACTAATAATGTTCTCTTGACGGATAAAATAGCCAACAAAATCCGAATTTGAGTTATTGGGAAAATGTTTTGAGGCATTGGATAATATTAAAACAAGTATATCATATTCTCGACTCCTTCCTACATTAATATTAGTTTTCGTAGGAGAAGAATTAAACTTCACTTGAACTGTTTGGTTATTTAAAGTTCCGTCAATTGTTTCTTCTCTTTGATTCTCGAATAACTCAATATTAAATATTGTTGAAGCTATAAATTCACCAATATCTCCAAGATACCTGTCACTTCGTATTATATCAGAGTCTCTTAAAGTTTGAATTGTGTTAAAAAACTCTGAGAGTAATGTACCTTGGTTATTGTGATTCATTTTTGATTTATTTTTGTTAATTGACTTTGTTAGTTTCACTAGCAACCCATTCTCTCAGGTATTTTAGTGGAAATGGCAATACGGTAAGTTCTCCGTTTTTCACAAAATCAACATTCATCAAAGGAAGTAATTTATCGAAAATAAAATCAGAATCGTTAATAGTTTCGATTTCTCGAATTATAGATGCTCTTGAAATATGCTGTTGGATTCCCGAACCTTTAACCCCCACAAAGTAATAAAACTTGTTATGTTCTCTATATTGATGAATATCCAATTGGCTATCTAGTATTTCATAACGAGTTTTATCCCTTAAGTATGATTTTAGTATTTCTCCAGTTTCTGATTTAATTATTTCGCAAAAAATCTTTTTATCATTTCTATTAGAAAAACTACTAAGTAGACTTTGCTTGTTCCATTCTTTCAATGACTGTAAACTGGCTAAACTGGTTTTCAATTTCAAATCATCATCAAAATTTTCTACAATATATTTTTTGGCATCAATTTTAGTCAACTTAATTGGTTTGCTTTCCTGTAACAAAAACTCATGAATAGTATCAAATTCAGGAAGAGTATAATTATTTGTTCTTTTTATGCTGTTTATATTTCCGAGATTGTCTTTTACTATGAATTCTACATTTGAATCGTTATCAAAAATGGTAAATAGATCATCAAATTCTTGTTGATTAAACAAGTCGGGTATAAATTTTTCAAACGATAATTCACCATTTGGCCTGATCGTTATAAAGTTAAAATCTTCCTCAGTTTTACTGCCGAATACCCAATCATTGGTGAAATTAAAAGATTCCCAATTTATAATGCTTACTTTTTTGTGAAGTATGTCATTTTTGATAATCAATTCTTTTAGCACAGCTTTTATTGAAGCCTTAGAGTTAGTTTTGAAATCTTGGACAGTAATATGTTGACTCTTTATACTTGGGCGATAAGGATCTTCTAAGTTATATCTTTTGTAATGTTTCTTATTATTAATTATCCTTAGGTTACCTCCATTTATATTCTCTTTTGATGAAACTTTGACTGTACTTAAGGAGGATGTAGTTTTAATCTCTCCTTTTAATTCATTTATTATATCAATAGATTCCTCATCATCTGTTAAATCAACTAAAGTGATATTTAACTTTTTATCTTCAATTTTGAATTTGCTTTTAAATCTTTCTAAATTTTCTATTTCATGACTAATAAAAGAGATTTTTAAATATTTAGATAGTTTGTTTTCAATGGTTAAAAGTGTGTCTTTCAAAATTCCTATTTTACTAAGCTTGAAGCTTTGATAATCTTTAAAATCTAAAAAAGGAATGTTATTTTTTTCTAGACTCCCATTTTTAGAAGTCTGTTTTAAAATAAATTGATTTTCATTTTTACTTTCTGAGTTTAGAACTCTTTTTAAGGAATTTGTTGAGTGAACAAAAGTATATTTAGGTAATTCTCTCAGCTTCTTTTTACTAAAGTCCATTTTTTTTGATAACAATACATTTGAAAATGTTTTTACATTTAGCTCTAATGAGTTTGCATTGTTGATTTTGAATTCTAATCCAATAATTTTAAAAATAAGTTCTTTATCTCTTGTTTTGCTGATTTTGAAATGATTGGGATTAAATAAATACAGCTTTCCAGTTAAATTATTAAACGAAAGTCTCTTGTGTTTTGGTGTCGATATTGAGTTAATTAATAATTGTGCCAAAAGATACTCTGGGATGTTTGATAAATCATTAAGATTCTTAATTGTTTTGAAAAGTAAAGAGTCACTATGCTTTAATGATTGAATAGTTTTAGACCAATCAACATCTTCTACTTCAGATTTTTCATAGAGTGCATAGAAAGAATTACCATTGTCAAAAACTATACTTTTAGCTTCAGTATTTAAATTAATTTCATCTAAAAAAAGAGCGCCATATTTTATATACTTTTCTGAACTAGAAAATTTAATTATAATAAAATCTTCAAGAATTTCACTGTAACTAATGTCTATTGAAAGCTTATTTGTCTTGCAGTATTTCATTTGGTGATATTAAAGGGGTAATTCCTTGGTTAAATTGTTTAGTAGTGGAATTCCATAGATAAGGGACTTCAATGATTTTATGGTCAACAGATTTTAGTGGGTTTAAATCAGAAGTAGATAGGATATTAATGATTATCGCTTTAGTACCATTTACGGTCTCTAATTTTTTTCTAATCTTTTCAATCTGATCTTTTGAATCTATTTTTGTTTCTTCTTTCCAATGCTTAAAATCAATATAGGTGTTTTGGTCTTTTATTTTAAAGTCAAATAATTCATAATGTTTTAATGGAAGTTCCTCTAATTCAATATTAAAATGTTTTTCGAATATATATTTCCCTACTTGCTCTCCCAGAGCACCCTTATATATGTTATTGAATAATTCAGGAGGAAGAATGTAGTCTTTAGCTTGAAATTCAGTAGCCCAATTGTTTGTTTTAAAAAATGAATTTAATCCAGGGATTTCTAATAACTCTTTTAACCTAGCAGATTCTTGAGAAACTTTATAAGGTAAGTTATCCCTGAAATCAATTTTTATACTGTCGAAGTCTCCTATTTTATCGTAGGAGTATGCCATATTTGAATGAGGTTGCTCAAGATATAAATCTAAAATTCTATTCAGTTTGTGTTTTGTTATATCTTGATAAGAAATTGTTGGGAATCGCAGGCACATCTCTCTTAAATTCTCCCATTCCTTTTTTTTGCTCTCATTCCAATCCCATTCAGAATTAATAAACTTTTTTATTCTTGGTTTAATTCTATCATTAGTAAGCTTAGCTAGGTTCAATAGTGATTTCTCAGAATCATTGGGTAAATTATTCTTTTGGTTGGAAGACTTAACTAGAGCTTTAAATTCATTTAGTACAATGTTATTATCCACATCAAAATCACAGATCAGTTTATCTAATTCCGAATCGGCATAAATGTAAATGTTTGTTGATTTCAAATTAGTTCGACATATCCTACCTAATGCTTGGATTATGTATTTTGCGTAGTGTTGCTTTATATTTTCGTCATTATATAAATACCAGTTTTCTGGTCTATTTAATTTTGTTGTTGTATTAAATGAGGCAAGTAAATGATTAAATGCAGTAGTAACCTCTTTGTTCAATTGACTAATTGAAACTTTTCCAACTTGGACCAAAAATTCAAGTTGAAAAAGATATTTAATAAATCCTTCCTCATTTAGGTCTTTACTAATCATTTGAATCAAATGTGTAGGTTTATCTAGGTAGATAGCATTTATATCTGTTTTGTTTTCAATGTTCCAGTTTGGCAGGCTTTCATCTTTTACATCAATTAATTCTGTTGGATTTGGAGCTATGAATTGCAAGTTCTGTCCAGCTCCCATTGTTTGGTACATTGAAATAATAAAGACTTTTCTACCATTTTCTAAATCTTTAATAAAAGACTGTTTCTTATTATCAAAATCGTTACTGTTTATTACGGTATAAGAATTTTTAACATTGTATTTGTTTTCACCCTTGCTATTTTCATAGGTAAATTGATTTGTTGTTTTTGTAGTTTCTTCAATAAGAATAGAGAAAATATTTTCAAGTATTTTTCGGTTTAAATTTCTGTCATTCCATTTAGGCTCTTTGTTAAGTAAGCACAGAAAACCTTTGATTTTATCTTTCAATAAAAACTCCTTAAAACAATGCCCTAACTTTACATATCTAATAAAAAGATAATCTGTTATTTGAGGATAGTCGTTCTTTATTTCACCAATAATTTGATCTGCTAGTTCTCTATCTTCAAATAATTTTTCAAAATCCTCCTTATAATTTGATTGAGAAAGCCATTGAGTGTCAATTTGAACTTTGTTGTAGTGCTTGTTCTGATCATTAAATAATTTTGAAAGTTGACTCTTTTCATCAGCAGTCAATTCAAAGAAATTTTCCCCTAACTGTCTTTTGAAATAAGATATGTCATAGTTTCCAGTAACGGTATTGATTAAGGCAGTTGCCGAGATTCCAATAACTTTAGATTTTTCGGCTAGTTTTAAAATAAATTTTTCGGGAGTATTTTGAAAACTATAAATAAAAGTTTTGGTTTTTGATTGATGTGAGTCATTATCTACAAAATCATAATACCTAAACCCATTTTCATAAATACTGAAATCATAATTTAATTCAGAATTCCTTCTTCTCGGTTTTTCTCGAGAGCTAATTATATTTTCAATTATAAAGTTTTTGTATTTATTTTCAAGACCAAATTCTTCTATTACTGAGCTAAGCGCGAGGTCAAAAGTGAATTCTAATCGATTCGGATTTTTTATTCTTTCTTGAGTTTCTAATTGCTGATAGTTTTCTGCAATACTTTTAATGATTCCACTAAAATAATTAATGAACCCCTTTATTTGATTTAACAAAGCAACAATGTTCTCACCTGAATTTGGTTTTTCTTCTTCAAAAATTAATTCGTTTATTTTAGAATTTTCATTCGTATTTATTCTAATTGCTTTTTTATTGTTTCGATAAACAGTATGATACTGAAAATCATGAAATAGTAGATTTCTTTGGTTTTCATTTTCTTGGTCTATATTAGCTGATTTAAAGCTATAGTTAGTTTTATATTTTTTTACTATTTCATCAGCCTTGACTTTAAGTGTGTTTTGAATATCTTTCAATTCCTTATAATAACCTTGTTCAACAAGTTCTTCTCTTTTTTCGGAATGAGTAGTGAATTTTTCTGGAAAAATATTGTTTGATAAAGCCCAATAAATTTCTGTAAAAAGATGAATGAAGTCAATTCTTTGTTTTTTTCCTTTTTCAATAATGTTTTTGAGCAGGTTATCTTTTGTAGCATCAAATTCATCAATGAATATAATTGCATCTTTGGTAATATCACTTTCTAGGAATGAGTAAGAAGGTTCAACCAATGTGCTGTTTTTATAGTAAAACTTATCAATGCTTAAAAAAAAGACTTTTCTTTTTGAAGAATGTACGGACGGATATAATTCACCAATCCAATTAAGTTTGTTGTCTTGTTGAATTGCTTTGATTCTTTCATTTTTGTTTGGATAGTTCTCTTTAAGATATTTTTCAATCATCCTTCTGAATGGAGGTTCTAAATCTTTTCTTAATTCATCTTTCCATTTTTGAACTGAAGTCTTGAAAACAGGGTTTTGTTTATGACTATTAATCAATTTAACAATCGATTTGATAGAATAATAAATCGCATGATTTTTAAAATACTTATTTATGGAATCTTCAACCTGTTCGAACCTTTTTAATAAACTATCGGAATTAGAATCTAGGAAAATTACATGTTTATCAAATTCTAATTCTTTGTTTTTTGGAATGAAAAAGTCATCTCTCAACTCATCAAAAGGTAGATTTTTTTTTAGGTTAGTTAAAAAGAATATTTTTTTATTTTCTTTACAATAGTCTTTGTAGTTGTCAAAAATCCATTGTAACACATTGTGAGTTTTCCCTGAACCAGTTGGAGGGTTGAAAAGTAATAGTCCGTTTTCTTTGTTACAGTAGTTGTGTAGTATTTCTATCATCTTTTAGTTCTTATTTATTTACATATTATTCTTTAAGATGATTTATTATCTATTCATGATGGTAAATTTAACAATCATCTAACGACATTAAGAAAGGGGAGTAGATATTTTGTTCCTTCAGAAACTTTTGTCAATTTGAACTAATGTTTTTTAAATAGTGAAATAACTAATCCAACACCTACAACAATATCAATTATATTCCAAAGATCTCGGCCTAAAGTAATTTTAAAGAATGGCTGAAACAACATAGCAAGTGCTCCATAGATTATCATCTTTGTCTGTTTGTCATTTTCATTTGCTTTAAATGCGAGTATTCCAAAACCAATCAAGGCAGTAAATCTTACAAATTGATAAAAACCATAGGGCATATCAATTAAGCATAAGAAAAATAAAACGGCTAAAACTACCTTTATTATTTTTTCCATTAATTATTTTTTTAGTTTAAGGTATTTTGCCATATAACGTGGAAGTGAATTCATTTATCATTTGGTCAATATTTTTACCAACTTTGATTACTGTGAAATGCTTTTTCATATTTTGTAAAAATTTATTGAGAATCTATTTAAATAAATTGAACTTAACCGGTTTTTCTGGTTTGCCATCTTTCACAAATTTTGGTAGTTCAGCATTATCAGTTTTTATCAATTCTAGAGATTTGCTGTAATTCTTAGTGTGAAAATTTAATAGTTTTAAAAATACTCTAATATCCTCCTCTTTAGATTTAATTTCTTTGGATAGCATTCGATAATCGTCAATAAAACTCTCTGCTATTTGCAGCCAAGTTGGATCTGTAAGTCCCATGTCTTGATCAATCATCATTTCCTCTGGAGATTTATATGGGCAACTACACCAAGCTTGTGAATGAAATTCAATTTCTGCTTTATAATCACCTCCAAAATTTAATCTCATTTTTTCTTTACTGAAACAATTTGGACATCTTCTCTCTACACTCATGGGTTAAATTTATAATTTGTTATTGCAATCTCATTAGAATCATTTAATTGCTCTTTAGTAAGAACAAAAGTAGTCATGTCATAAATCTTCTTATCAGCAGAAGGAATTATCCATATTAGAAAATTCCCATCAAAATTTACTATAAGTCCAGGGAGTCCATGGTACGAATGAATATTCTCATGGCTGTTCTCATTGATTCCGTAAAAGATTAGCTTAGGTTCCGTATTAAAGCCAGATTCTTTCATATACATCTCAAAATGACGTAATGCTTTAAAGACTTCTTTTTCTCCTTCATTGCTTTTATCAAAACTTATTTCTTCTAAAGAAATATCTCTATGAAATAAAGTAGTTGATTCAGAAAGTCTTGCTTCTTTCATCAATGTTCCAAATTTAATTGCAGTATCAACAATTGCTGGGTCTCGATTTTCACTAGAGAACATTCTAGTAAAGTTTTCAGCCATTGTTTCCTCTATCTCTTCATCTTTATATTCGAAACAAAAAGTACACGAATGTATTTCTACAGGAGAGAAAGAATCAAAATAATAATAAACTCCTATTTTGGAAGATCCTGAGCCATAAATTTTTACTGGTTCATTTTTCAAACAATTATGGCAAAAACCATCTGATTTTTTCAAACAGGTATTCCCTTTCTTTATATTTAATTCAATTTTATCTTTTATTTCATCAAAAAATGGGTCAGGTCCGGCTTCACAAACAAAAGGGTATTTATCTTGCAGCTCACAAAATGCTTTTAAATCTAATTCTTCAATAGTTCTGTTTAATTCATTTAAAAACCTTTCTATTTCTTTAGGATTAGTTTCTGGAGCTATTTGTATGCATGATGGTGACCCATCTATTGTACTTTTGTTTTTCATTAATTAAATTTTTTCAATCCAGTAATTGAAATTTTCTAAAACATTGGGTTAGTATTGAACTAGGACTTCCAAATTTCCTTCAAGAGATATTAAATGTTTTGTATTGTTGATAATCAATATTTTTTTTGCTTCTCTCTATATTAATATAGGGTTTAAAACCTTTGTTAAAATTAATTAAAGTTTTTTATCTGGTTTTGGTACTATTTTTTTTCAATCACAAATTATTATTTTCTTATTAATTAACCAATAAATATCTAATTCATTTTTGCTGTTAATTAGTTTCGTTGTCATTTCTTTTTTTTTAAAAAAATTGTTAGGTTTATACAAATAATTAATAATTAAAAGTGAGGTGTTTAATTTTTACAAGTCACAAAATAGAAAGATTTATATGAATAAAATTTCTGAGAGAGCAAAGAGAGTGAAAAGTACACTCTCACATATTACTTTTTTCTTCACCGTGATTATTTTATTTAATTCATGTTCAGTCGAACCAACAGATGAGTTAAATAAATTAATTAAAATAGCATTAAGAAATGATAACAGAATTGATAAAACTGAATGGGATGAATTTGTAGCTTATTCTCAAGAAAATAAACAAGAGTTTTTTGAATTATTTAATGACGAAGGTGAGATTAACACAGAAGAATTATCGGATCTTATTTATAAAATAGCAAATAAAAGACGTAATAAAGAAAAGCCAGAGATTTATAAGCAAGAAAATTCTATTGAAGAAGATACACAGGTTAATGTATTTATAGAGAATTCTGGCAGTATGGATGGTTATGTTAAGGGTACAACTGAATTTGAAGCAGCTTTGTCAGATTTACTTGTACAGATTCAATACAAATACAATAAGGAAAAAAACAACAATGAAAATCTAAAAATAAACTTTATAAATACAAAAATATACCCTTCTAAAGTTGACGAGGTAAATAGTTTTGTAGAAGCTTTAGAGCCGCGTAAAGCACCTTATGAAGTTGGAAATAGGTCTGTTAGTAAACTGAATGAAATATTAGAAATAATATTAGATAGCACTAAAAAAGACGAAATATCAATTTTAACCTCTGATTGTATTTATTCATTAGATAAAGGAAAAGATACAGAAGGGGCTCTAGAGTTTCAAAAAAGTTTAACTAAAGGTGCATTTCTTGAAAAATCAAAGGAATTTGATTTTTCAACAATTATTTTAAAAATGAACTCAAAGTTTGACGGCCGCTATTGGGATAAGAATAATCAAGAAACATATTTATCTAAAGAATATAGACCTTATTACATATGGGTAATTGGTAGAAATCCTCTTATTGAAAAATTTCAAGAAAATATTGATTTAAGTAAATTAAAAGGGTTTGAAAATAGTTACTTCTTATCAAACGTAAACTCAAAAAGCTTTCCGTACCATACAATTTTATCTGAAACAAATCGAAAAGGGGGATTTAGAAAATCAAACCGAAAAGCTAAATCACATGAATTAAGAGATATTGAATCAATTGAATATGATAATGGAATATTTCAATTCTCTATTGCTATTGATTTGGATCATGTTCAAGCAGATAATTCCTACTTAATTGATAAAGAAAACTACAAAGTAACCGAAGGATATGTTGTGGAATCAATTAAGTCTATTGATATAGAGGGTGTTGAAAAAAGAGACTACAATACAATTTCTAAAACTACTGCAACCCATATTGTGACTATTTCCCTATCAAGTGACTTTAGAGTCCAGGATTTGGAATTAGAATTATCAAATAAAGTCCCATCTTGGGTTGTAAATAGCAATAGTATGGATGATAGTGATGTGATCAATGAATTAAACAAAACTTTTGGCTTACATTATTTAGTTGAAGGAGTCTATGAGGCCTACATAAAACAGAACTCTGATAATAGGTCGTATTTTAAAATAAACATACCAATTAAAAAATAATAATTATGGATTTAAATGCTTTTTTTGCAATGATATTTGAATGGGGAGGAATGGCTTTTCGAGGTTCGTTTTCTAATGAATTATATGCTGAGGGACTATATTTAACTGTAGGTCTTATCAGTTCAATTGTGAGTTTGTTTCTAGTTCTTTTATTTTATTTCATTATAAATAGGCCTAGTTTTTCTCGCTGGCAACATTGGGCTATAATGCTATTTATTAATTTTATTATAAATTTTGTTGTAGGATTTTTCGTTCCTCAAAATGTCTTTAACAGTTTAGGGAATGATTTTGAAATAATGGAATATATTTCTTTTGGTTTAATTGCTTCATTAACTACAACAGTCTTTTTTGTAATATGGACTTATTGCTTTAAGTGGTGGAAAGGCAACGCTAAAGGGACGCCTAAGTTATTCTTCGGTAAATTTTAAAATCAAGTATTAAAACATAAAAATATGGCTAAATTATATATATTTGGAATAGGTGGAACAGGCGCAAGAGTCATCAAATCTCTATCAATGTTACTAGCGTCTGGAGTGAAGACAAATTTTGATATTGTCCCCATTCTAATTGATCCAGATAGTGCTGGGGGCGATTTAAATAGAACAATTAAATTACTCAGGGATTACCAAAACATTCATAAAACTATTGACGGTTATGAGCAAAATAATTTCTTCAAAAATAAAATCTCAACATTAAGTGATATTGTAACAGAAAAAGGTGGTGGAGCAAAAGTTTTTGATGGTTTTCGTTTTGAATTAGATGGTATTCAAAATGATAGATTCAAAGATTTTATAGATTTTAATTCGCTAGATGCCAATAATAAAAACTTAGTTAAATTATTGTTTTCTGAAAAGAATTTAGATGCAGATTTAGGTGTTGGGTTTAAAGGTAATCCAAATATTGGAAGTGTTGTTTTAAATCAATTTACAAAATCGGAAGTATTTCAATCGTTTGCTGATAGTTATGAAGCAGATGATAGAATTTTTATTGTAAGCTCAATATTTGGTGGAACTGGTGCCGCAGGTTTCCCACTACTTCTTAAAAACTTAAGAAAAGGTAAGGTGGGTGGTAAAAATTACGAACATTTAAAAAATTCAAGGATTGGAGCAATTTCGGTTTTACCATATTTCAAAGTAAAACAAAACGATAATTCTGAAATTGACAGTCATGGTTTTATAACAAAAACAAAAGCAGCTTTGCATTATTACGCTAGAAATATTTCTGGAAATAACTCTATAAATTCTTTATATTACATTGGTGATTCTGCAGAAAATACATACGAAAATATAGAAGGTGGTACAAATCAAAAAAATGATGCTCATTTTATTGAATTGGCATCTGCTTTATCAATAGTTGATTTTGCAAATACAGAAGATATTTATTTAGAAACTAAAAATGGTATTGCTTCAAACCCTACTTATAAAGAATTTGGAACAAAAGATGTTAGGCAAATTAGTTTTAATGATTTATTTGATAGTACCAAGAATTCAATAATAAATAACTTAACAGAATATTTTTATTTCAATTTATTTTTAAAAGACAAAATGACTTGGGCTATTAATGAAAACTATCCTTTTGTTTCAGAAGATGGAGCAAAATTTGACATAAATTTTATTCAACAATCTTTTTACAAAAATTTCTTATCAGATTTTAATAGAGAGTTTAGAATTTGGATAGCCGAAGTATTCCGAAATCAAATATCATTTGCTCCTTTTTCAATAAACCCAGTTACCAACGAGCAGAACGAAATAACAGATTTCAAAATTGATACATCAAGTATTTTTACTTTAGTTAGAGGTATCCCTGAGAGAAAAGGTGTTTTTAATACCTTCAAACAGAAAAATTTCGAATTATTTGTTACTCATTTAAATAATGCTTCACATAAGTTAGGAGATGCACCAAGCCCACAAAAGAGATTTATGGGTGTATTTTCTCAAGGAATAAAATCATTGGTAAATAAAAAATTATTATAATTATGGCTACTAAAGTATATAGACTATTTCAAGACAGAGATTTACAGGATTGGGAAGACAGAGGTGAGCCATATGGTCCAACTGTAATTGAAGATATTAATAATCCTGATGGTGATTATTCGATAACCGATCCTACTTCTATTCCAAGTCCTTTTGCTAGAGTAGATCTAGTTAGATCTGCTTTTAAATATGTTGCAGATTCAAATAATTTTGATGGTAATACCATCTATCACAAATTAGTTTCTGACTGTTTTGACGTTGCTGAAATGTTTTTCAATTTTGATAAACTTGGAGATAGAGTACAAATTAAAACTTGGGATAAAAATACAGACTTAAACAATCTATTATCTTCAAACAATCCTAAACACCAATTATTAGGGGAAACTTTAGATTTGTTTTTAAAACAAGATGCTAGTTCAAATAATTTTGAGACACTAAATAAGCTATATTTTATTTTTTATGACAACAAAATTGTAGGAGGAACTTCACCAACAACATTATTCTTTACATCTGATAACGATTTAAGTTTTGCTAATATTGAAATTGGAAATGACATACTCTTTGATAGCGATTACAATCCACTTTACAAGAGAGATATTGAGTTTCAAAAATATATCTATAAATTGGTAAGTGGTTATCCTGAACTAAAAGCTAAAATGAGGGATTTAACTGATTATTTGGAAAAAAGCTTGACTCGTTTAGATAGTTATAATAATGGTTTATATGGAAAAATATGTGAAATCCAAGAAGAAAACACAGATGATTTAATAAATAGATTAAATAGTTCTTATTCATCGCTAGATATAGGTGAAAACAATAATATTGAAATTTTAGGTGTTCCTTTAAAGAAAAAGAAAATCGAAAACAGAGGAACTACTATTGAAGATTTGAGTGAATTTATAATTAAATCTTCTAAAACTAATTACCGCCCACTTGTTTTACAAAATAACTTTACAGAATCTCTTATTTATACTGATAAAAATGTAAAATGGGATGATAATTGGACGGTTCCTTATTTTGATGAAAAACCATTAAATGAAAGAACACTTCCTGGCCAATTGGATAAATATCCTTATATAACCGTAAGTGATTTTTTACAGCCACAAATAATTAGAGTGCCTTACGCTTTAAACTCTGATAAATATTTTGACGGTAATATCATAAACGAAAGTGGTGATAGCAATAAAAGTTTTCTATTACCACTATCCAAAAAATTCTTTGAATATTTTGATACCGAGGATCTTCAAAAACCAATGCCCAATGGCAAACCTATGTTTGAAGCAAAAGTGTTTTCTGGCTCAATTGAGGTTAAACTAAGAATACCCATAAAGGGAAACAGAAATGTAGATTATGTAACATTTGAGAGGTGTTATGGTTCTGCAAAATCTGACAACAAAGATGTTGCAAATAATAAAGGTGTAATCATCGATAATAAAATTTCGTTGGCGGTTTATCCATTCTTAAAAATTAAAGATGACTCTTTTTATAAAATAATGGCTTTAGATCAAGGTGTTGACTCTATTAATAGTCATAGTTCATTTTTATTAAATTTTTATTCCAATAGATTTAAAGAAACTTTAAGTGCAGATAGAACTTCGAGAACATTAAAAAAAGATGGGATTATTCAAACTGATTTTTATTCTCTAGAACATTCGTTTGATTACATTGAGGCAGGTTATAACGATAATTTAGGAATAATAATACCTAAACTAAAAACAAACTCTGGCTCTAAAAAAATGAAGTTTGCGGTAGATTTTGGTACAACAAATACACATATTGAATACAAAATTGAAAACGATAAATCATCTTTGCCTTTTACTATTTCAAAAGATGAAATTCAATATGAAACGTTACATAAAATAGATATATTAAATCAGGATGTTGTAGAAATAGAGCAATTTTTAAGACATGAGTTTCTACCTAAAATTATAGGGAATAACTCGGAATTTAACTTCCCTATTCGCACAGTGTCGGGAGAAAGTAGAAGTCTTAATTTCTCTTCGACACCTGAGGCTTTTGCAGATATAAATATTCCTTTTGATTACGAAAAATATAAAAGTAATATTGATGCAGAAATAACCACCAATTTAAAATGGTCAGATTTTGAAGATAGTAATAGTCCAAATAAGATTAGAGTTGAAAAATTTATCGAAAAAATATTACTACTTATAAGAGCTAAAGTACTCTTTAATAATGGAGATGTAAATAAAACAGAGCTTGTTTGGTTTTATCCAGCCAGTATGGATCCTGGTAAAATAGATCAACTAGAAGGGATTTGGAATAAATATTTTACAAAATATTTTAAAGAAGGTAAAACTTCAAAATTATCTGAATCAATAGCACCATACTATTATTATCAAAATCATGGTAATGTAATTGCTGGAACTGATACAGTTGTTTCTATTGATATTGGTGGTGGTACAAGTGATGTCGTAATATTTCAAAAAGAGAGGCCAATAGCCTTAACTTCTGCTCGTTTTGCAGCTAATTCTATTTTTGGAGATGGTTATGGTGGTTCGCCAAATAATAACGGTTTTATTTTAAAATATCAGGAGAAAATAAATCAATTAATTGTTGATAATCAATTGACAAATTTAAAAGGAGCTTTTGACCAAATAAGTAGTAAGAAAAAATCTGAGGATTTAATTGCATTCTTCTTTTCATTAGAAAAAAACACAGCTGTAATTAATAAAAAAGCACCACTTTTATTTAATTCTTGGCTTTCAAATGATAATGATTTAAAAATTATTTTTATTGTTTTTTATTCATCTTTAATATATCACATAGCTAACTTGATGAAAGCGAAAGGTATTGATGCACCAACAAATATTTTGTTTAGTGGAACAGGATCTAAATCTATTCTAATTACAAATGGAAGTAGCAACCTAGATAAATTAGATAAACTTACAGGTTTAATATTTGACAAAGTATTTAAAGACAATGAAAACCATAAGGTGAAAATTAATATTGAACCAAATCCAAAAGAAATAACTTGTAAAGGTGGTTTGGAAATAGATGTTAATTCCATCGGTGAAATTGAGGATATAAAATCTGTTTTAATAGGTGATACAGAAAAAACTACAATTAATGAAAATCCAATCAAATACAATAATATTAATGATAATGTAATAAACTCTGTCGTTTCGGAAGTTGATGATTTTATTGATGTATTATTTTCTATTGATGATACTATGAATTTTAAAAAATATTTTGGAGTGAACTCAACTCATTTCGATATTTATAAATCCATTTTAAAGGAAGAGACTCTAAACTTATTAGATACAGGATTAAGAAGAAAAATTGAATCGTTGCAAGGTAACACAAACATTCCACTTGAAGAATCCTTGTTCTTTTATCCTTTAGTTGGAGCATTAAACAAGTTAAGTTACAAAATCGTAACAGAATTAAATAAGTAATATTATGAATAAATTATTCTCTTTGCTTCTAGTCATATTTTTTACAAGTCTAACTTTAAACGCTCAAAGTTCGAAGGAAGAATACGATAAAGCTGTTGATTATTGTGCGTGTAAAATAGCTTATGCATATACAAACCAATATATTTCTAATGGGAGAGCCGAGAGCTACAGTCAAAATGAGTTTAATAAAGAAAAAAAAGCATTTGAAAGCATAATCAAAGATAATTTAGAACATTGTAAGATTGAGGGACATATTGGTTTTGATGACCTCAATACCTTACTGTCTGATAATAATTTTAAAGGTTTTGCAGATAAATTAAAGGGTGCAGTAGAAAAATCAAAGAAGGTCAATATTGATAGTATCGATAAAGAACAAGCAATAAAAAATATTTTAAATAGTTTTTATGATAATGAAGACTTTAGTCAAATAGTCTTAAAATACTCAGCTGTTAAGGAGCTTAAAAGTAGTTTAAAAACTTATTTAAATAATACCTTAAATAGTTTCAAAGAGCAAACTTCTTTTGAAAACAATAAATCAATTAATACCGCGGAATCAATTACAATAAATGAAATTAATCACTCTAGTAGTAATATTAATAAAGAGGATACTAATCGATCAGGAGGTTCATTATTTCCTAATTGGTTACTTTTCGTTTTAATATTATTAGCTTTCATCATTTTATTCATTTATAATTACTTAATAAACCGAAAATTAAACGAAAGAATTGATGGGCTTATAAGTAATATCGAGAACGAGCAAAATAAAATTTCTTCTAACCAATTTAGTAAAACAAATAACTCTAGTTTTGAAAGTGGTATTAATAAAAAAATATTAGAATTAAATAATGCCATCAAACTTCTTCAAAAAACCAAAAAAGTTAGTGAAGCAGCTAATACCAAAAAAACTAGTTCCAAGAAAAATAAATCTCAATCAAGTCCAAAAGAAAATCAAATATTTTTGTACGCCAAAACACCAATTTCTGATAAAGTTTTTAATGCTTCTGATATAACCGAAAGTAAAGATGGGAAATTTTACAAGTTTCTTGTTAAAGATAATAATTTAGCTGAATTTGAATTTTTCAATACTGAGAATTCGGCAAAAAGAGCTCTGAATGCACCAGATTCTTTTTTATATCCTGCTTGCGAAGAAAGCGAACCATTAAACCAAAATGCAAATAGAATTATTACAATTAAGCCTGGTATTGCTTTAAAACAAGAGGGTAAATGGATTGTTAAAGAAAAAGCACATATAACTTATGAATAATATTACCTTAATTGAATTCATTTTAGTTGGATTAATTGTCATTTTTCAAATCATTCAGGCCTTTACAACCTTTCGGAAAATTAAGGTGTTTGAATCAATTATACCTAATAAAAATTTCTTTAAAATAAAATTGTTTAATATACCAATAGAAGACCTTAAAGTTTTTCTACCTAAAGATATATTAAAGAATTTAATTAATTATGAATCTTCATTAGATAAAGTTCAAACTAAATCCTCTGATTTATTTGAAGTTAATCAAAAAGATACTGGACTATATAACCTGGATAATATTGAACAAGTAAATAAACAAATTGAAATTGATTATTCTCAAGCTGATGTAGATTATACTTTCGATAATTTGTTTTCTATGACTATTGAAGAAATAAAAAACAAGGTAAACACTGAATTTTCATATAAAATAACTCAGATTAGAAAACCTGATATTATTGAAGAAGCTATCTCAGTCAAAGAATTCTATGATGAACAAAAAGAAGTTCTTAAAGAAGATAAAATAATAGAGAACGAAATAAAATTAGAGGATGAAAGTGAATTAGTTTTAAATGAAATTAGTCTTATAAATCCCAATGAAGATTGCAACTCTATTTTTGAAGGTCTTTTACATTCAATAAATGTTTACTTGCTAAAGAATAAAGGAGCTACAACTGATTTCAACCTAATAAAAGATATTACGGAAAGAAATATTGACACAGAAGATGATGATATAGGCCAAAGAATAACAACTCCACTTTATTTAGGTTTAATGGGGACAATGTTGGGAATAATATTTGGGCTGGTAAATTTATTCCTTGTTTCTGGAGATAATGGTGAATTTGAAGTTCAGGGTTTTTTAGTTGGGGTTTCAATTGCAATGTCAGCTAGTTTTATTGGTTTATTTTTCACAGTTCTTAACTCGAATTTTTATAAAAATGCTAGGAAAAAAGTAGAAATATCAAAAAATGCTTTTTATACATTTATTCAAACTGAATTACTACCTGTTCTTAATCAAAGCGTTTCTTCAAGCGTGTATATGCTTCATACGAATCTCGTAAAATTCAATGATAACTTTACGTTGAATATAAATCGATTAACTGGTTTGTTAAATAAAAATTATGATGCTGTTTTGGCTCAAGATAATATTTTGCAAACATTAGATAGTATTGATATAACGGAATTTGCAAAAGCAAATATTAAAGTATTAAAAGAGTTGAAAAATGGTACTGAGGATTTACATAAATTCAATAAATATTTAGGTTCATTAAATTCAACTGTAGATGGCACAACAAGGCTTTCTAATTCATTTCAAGCTATCTTGAATAAAGTAAATAATTTTGAAGGATTAGCTGGAAAGTTAGATTCTAGAGTTGAGGAAAGTAATAGATTGGTTCAATTCTTAAATGATCACTATGAGGTTTTAAGCGATAGAGGTGACTTACTTACCGATTCTGTAAAAAAAGTTGATGATGTTTTAAATAAATCATTAGTTGAATTAAGACAGCATACTTCTGAAAAAATAGAAGCTATTAAAGAGATGACAATAAGAGAAGAGGATTTAATGACTAAAGCATTCATAGAAAATAGAAATCAATTTTCAAAATTATCTTTATTAGAGAATTTAAATAAATCAATTAATGAAATTAAAGCAAATTCTGATTCACAACTTAAACTAGTTAAACAAGAAATTACGTCATTAAAAGGTAGTATAGAGAAAACAAATAATGTATTAAATAATATTAGCAATCAAAGTATTGTTCAGAAAATTCAAAATGGGTTCATGTCTATTAAAAATATATTCAAGTCAAAGAAATAGATGAGTAAAAAACAAAAGGACTTTTTCTGGATGAGTTTTTCTGACTTAATGACAAGTTTATTTTTTGTTGTTCTAGTTTTGTACGTTTTAACATATGTTATGTTAAAAAAAGAACAAAGTAAATTAGAGGTTGAGAATGAAAAGCTAAATCAAATACTTCAGTTAGAAGAACAATTTAAGCCATTGCAAGATGATGGAGACTTTATTTATTTACCTCAGTGTAAAAAATATATTTCCAAAGAATTACATAGTATTGAAATTTTCAAACCAAATGAAGCAGTAATACTTGATAAATATAAAGAACCGACTCTTAATGTCGGATACAAATTAGAAAGCTTGTTAAGTGATTTAAATAGTGTGAATGAGGATTATACATATTTGATAATTATTGAAGGAAATATGGCAAACACTTATGATAAAAAGTATAGTCCTGACAGTGATTATGGATATAAAAAGAGCTACGAAAGAGCTTTGGCAGTTTACAATTTATGGAGTGAAAATAATATAGATTTAAGAAATTACAACTCAGAAGTATTAGTTAGTGGAAGCGGTTTTAACGGACTTTGTAGAGATGAAATTGAAGAAAATAATAAGCGATTTTCAATTCAAATTATTCCAAAAATAGAATATTCAAAATAAAATGAATTTAAAAATAATTTCGTACATAATTTTATTTTCAGTTATTACAAGCTGTAAAGGTTGTTCTAGATCAGCTCAGAATTTTCAGGCTAAAAAAGAGGGGAGAGATAATTCAAATAGGGAAAATAGAAGGAGAAAAAAAAGAAATGAGGAAACTATTAGACCTCCAATAGTCGTTAATGACTCTACTTCAAATATAAAACCTAAAAAAAAGCTTATTAGGAATGAAGATAAAATAGAGGATTTGTTTAATACTATAGAAGGGAATTTAATGCAAGTCGAAGGTGAAGTAGCAAAACACTTATTGGCATTAATAGTAGATTTGAAGGAAGAAGGGAAACTTTCGCGAAATGCTAATCAAGTAGAACAAATATTAGCTGTAAAAACTCATGTGTATGAAAACTGGAATTATGTTCACGACCCTATTCGGGAGGTAGATACATGGAGGTCTGCCTCTCAAACTTTAAGCATGGTTCATAAAGGTAAATATTCAGGTGACTGTGATGATTTCGGTATATTAATGGCTTCCTTTTCAAGACAAATTGGGCTAAACTCTCGCTTTGTAGGAGCAATAAGTAAATATGATGCAAAATCGGGTCATGGTTGGTCTGAATTTTTATTACCAGGTAAGAATATAGATAAAGCTTTATTAGCTGGACAGGATTTTGTTAAAGACTCAGATGGTGTTTGGGTAAGCTTAGATTGGTTTAAAGGAAACGAACATTTTGAATACTCAGAAAATCTTAAAATATATACAGATTTGTAATCGATTTTTTTTTTGAATTTTCAATACTAATTAATCTATGAAAAACATATTTCACTTATTATTCATTTGCTTCTTTTTAAGTATCACTAATTGGTCTTGCGAATCAAGAAGCGCAAATAATAGTCGCTCAAAAAGTGGTAAAGCATTTGTTTTATTGCAAAATGGAATTAAATCAGAATCAAATAACTCTAATTCGATTCAGATTCTAACTTGGAATATTCAAGAACTAGGTCATTCAAAGAATTCAGAAGAAATTGCTTCAATAATAAAAATAATTAATCTTTATGATATTGTTGCAGTACAAGAGGTTGTAGCAAAAGACCCAAGAGGTGCTCAAACGGTTGCCAAAATTGTTGATGAATTAAATAGAATGGGGTCAAAATGGGATTATAGTATAAGTGATCCAACCAAAAGTCCATCTAATAATATGAGTGAACGTTATGCCTACCTCTGGAAGACGTCTAAAGCTAGTTCCATAAAAAAGCCATATCTAGATAAAGAATTAAAGAACATATGTGTCAGAGAGCCATATGTTGCAGCTTTTAAATTAAAAAAGAGTGAAGATTCTTTTTTCTTAGTTAATTTTCATGCCAAAGTTCATTCTCAAAGACCTGAGGAAGAGATAAAGTATTTTATAGATTATCCAGAAAGATTAAAGTCTGAGAACATTATTATACTTGGTGACTTTAATTTGAATGAAGAGCATATTGTGTGGAAAGATTTTTATCGATTAGGCTTTAAATCAGCAATTCAAAAATCACCAACTACATTAAAAAGAAAATGTAAGAGGAAAAAGTATTTATATCATTCAATTGATAATATTTATTACAATTCGATGAAGATTAACTTAATTAATTCAGGAAGGATAGACTTTGTTGTTAATTGTGATAATTTAAAAAACGCAAGACATATATCTGACCATCTTCCCGTATTTATGGAGTTTCAATTAAATTAATCTCATCTGAGATATTTAAAATTTTCAAATAATTTGTGGAAATAATTTTTCAGGTTTATTCAAAATATCATCTTCATAATCAACCAAAGGGTCAATCCAATTTGCCTTATTTAGAGCCCATTTTTTATATTCTAAGACATTTATGTTTATTTTTCCTTCTTGCTTAGAATGGTTAACTAACATTTTCACATAAGTTCTTATTTTGTTGGCTTCAAAATGAAGGTTTGAATTTGAAATTAAAGTTTCTAGTTTTTTAATTTCTTCTTTTTTGCGCTTTTTTATCACATCTTCTATTGCTTCTTTTCTTAATCGTTCTTGATGCCATTTTTCAATTCTTATATTTTCTTTTGTTATTTCTTCTGCTCGTAATTCTAATTTGGCAATAATTAAAGAAAGTCTATCTTCAATCGTTTTTGTTTTTGAATCCATCACTTCCTTTTCTATGAAGGACTCATCATATTTAATACTTAGTTTGTCGTTAGCGTGAAGTTCACTGCTATTGTATATTCTGCCGGGGACTATTACTCTTTTACATTTTTCGACTAAACGAAAATTGATTTTTTCATCATTGATTACAACATAAGTTGTATTGCCATTAATTTCTATGTTGTGATTTCGGGCTCTTAGTAATTTTATAAAGCAATCCATAAATATGGCCGCCCTTATTATATTGGAAGGTGAGACAGCTATACTCAATTCATTAAAGTCAGTTTTAACAATACCAATTTGACGAGAATAATTATTTGGTTTTTTACTTTTAAGGGTTCTTTTAGCATTCCTAACGAGAACGTCTGGCTTTGTGAGTTTCTCTGGAATAATTAATAAATCTTTGTTTTCCTTTTCGATTTGTTTTCTTAGTCTGGTTTCAGGAGTTTGTTCATCAAGATTTATTTTACCTGTTCTTTTGCTTAACGAGATTGATTTATAGATAATGTTTGTTTTTGGCAGCCTTACAGGTTTTATCTTCTTACCGTAATTTACTTTTTGCCAGTGACCATTTTGAGGCAAAGGGATATTCATTCTTTTGCAAATTTTTCTTAAGCCATTATCTGAGATAGAATACTCTTTGGCTAATTTCGAAAGTGGTTTTGACCAAACCAGGTTATATAATTGTTGTCTAGTTAAATTAATCTCACCCATAGTATTGAATTTTAAAATTGAAAACTATTGATAAAACTAATTCTGACAAAAAAATACTTAGGTTAAAATCAACTAATGTTGCTATCTGGAGTCGATTTTTGTTTCAGCTGAAACATTTGATGTTTCAGCTGAAGCGTTTAGCGAAACATTTGCATCTCCTTTAGTTATTTTTTGTCTCCTGGTGATTGATTATTCAAGGGGTGGGTGTCGTTATAATGGAAATCTCTCAGAGCGTAGATTCCACAATGGTTTAACAAAGGATAGGTTACCAGTCCTTTACGAATTTTTAGACACAAAAAAAGCCTCTTAGTTTCCTAAGAGGCTTTAATTTCACTTCGTTATTAGCGGTCCGGACGGGACTCGAACCCGCGACCCCCTGCGTGACAGGCAGGTATTCTAACCAGCTGAACTACCGGACCGTTTTGTTTTCGAAAAAACAAAATTGCTCTATTTTTTAAGAGCAAGACAAAAGTAATACAATATATTTATTCTCAAAACAAATTGAGAAAAAAAATGAGAATTATTTTTACTTTTTAAAGTTTGCTATCTAAACTCATCCAACCACCACCATTATGTACTTCTTTAAAGCCTTTGGCAATTAGTATCCCTTTTGCCGAACTACTTCTCATTCCTGAAGCACAACATGTAATTATAGTTGTATCTTGTTTCCCTTTTAGTTTTCCAATGTTTTTCCTTAGTCCTTGCACTGGGATATTTATTGAACCTTTTATATGACCTGATTTGAACTCTTCTGGAGTTCTGACATCTAAAATGATGGCTCCATTGTTTACCAAGTCAGCAAAATTAACTTTTGCACCAATTCCTAACAAGTTTAAAAATCTTTTTATCATCTGAGATTAGTTTTTGTAGTAGTTAACATCCATCCAGCCTCCGCCATTATAACATTCAATACCTTGAGAAGATAACATTTGTTGAGCCATTCCGCTTCTGTTGCCAGATGCACAACATAAAATTAATGGTTTTTCTAATGACTTTAGTTCATCTAATCTTGTTTCAATCTCTTGTAAAGGAATATTTATAGATTCTGATACATTTCCGCCCATGAATTCTCCTGCAGACCTTACATCTACTATAGTTCCTTTATTTTCTTTTATTAAATTTTCTATATTCATATTATTTTTAGTTTTAAATCGTATGCAAAAATAAGAAATCTTAATTTTACATTATGTAACAAATGTAACGTTTTTTATTTTTTCTAATTTAGAAAATTTGTATTTTAAAGGTGTGTTAAAAATAAATAGATGATTGAAAAATTAAAAACTAACTATAGTTATTTATTAGAACCTGATTTGTTAGAAGAAATTGAGGCTTGTAGTATATTAAAAAAAGTGGAAGTAGGAGGTGTTTTTATTAAACCTGGTCAGTATATAAAAAGTATGCCTTTATTGCTTGAAGGAACTATAAAAGTATCTAGAAAAGATACAGAAGGTGATGAAATATTATTGTATTTTATTGAGAAAGGAGATACTTGTGCAATGTCAATGAATTGTTGTATGAATAATTCGAAAAGTCAAATTAAAGCTGTAGCTGAAACCTATACTGAGTTATTAATGGTGCCAATATCTAAAATGGATGAATGGATGATTAAATATAAAAGTTGGAGAGAATATGTTTTAATCTCCTACCAAACTAGATTAAATGAAGTAATTAAAACAGTAGATTCTTTGGTTTTTTTAAAAATGGATGAAAGATTAATGAACTATTTACAAGATAAAACCAAGATATTTCATAAAGATACAATCAATATTACCCATGAAGAGATAGCAAAAGATTTTCATACTTCGCGAGTAGTTATTTCTCGTTTATTAAAAAAATTGGAAGTAAAGGGAGATGTAATTTTATATAGAAACTCAATTAAAATATTAAATTTATAGCACAAAAAAAAGCCGTTTTAAATAATTAAAACGGCTTTTTTAAATTGTTATTTATTTAGATTATTCTCCAGCAACTTCAAAAGAAACTTCTGTAGAAACACCTTTGTGTAATTTTACTGTAGCAGTATATTTACCAGTGTTTTTAACAGGTTCGTTATGAATTTTGATGTTCTTTCTTTCTAAGTTAAATCCTGCAGCAACAAATGCTTCGGCAACTTGAACTGAAGTTACAGAACCAAATATTTTTCCGTTTTCGCCAACTTTAGCAATAACTTTAACACTTGTTTTCGGCTTTCTTGTTCATGGCAATGGCCAAACAATTACTAACCAATCTTCAACTACGCCGGTTTGGACGAAAGCTGACCAACAATATTTACTTGATAATCTTATTCGTTCAAAGCAGGAAATTATAGATGAGACAAAAAACCTAACCAAAGAACAGTGGGGCTTTAAAGAAAATCCAGACCGATGGAACATAAACCAAATTGTTGAACATATCGCGCTATGCGAAATACTTTTAATGCACGAAATTTCGTTCGCTTTAGGGAGAGTGCCGAATCCTGGTAATACTAATCATAGCCCAGATAGTCTTTATGTAGACAACTATCCCAATGAATCAAAAAAGCAAGACGCACTTAGCTACACGAAACCTTTTTCATTCGCTATTCCTTTGGGCAATAACGAGGGGAGCAACAATGTAATCTGGCTCACGACTATGAGAAATGAATCAATTGACTATTTAGAAGAAGAAAAGAAAAATATCCGTATACATTATGACTGCTTTGACAACAATGTCCATCAAATTTATATTATGTTATTTGGCCATACCGACAGACATCTAAAGCAAATACAAAAGGTTAAAGTGCATCCTGATTATCCGAAATAGATAAAATAAGCACACATAATCTCTTACCATTCATAAGCATTTAAGGCACATCAATACATTATCCAAAAATTGTTTTTGTGGTTAATTCTACATTTAAGAAAT
>CAKZNB010000013.1 GCA_937129365.1 uncultured Flavobacteriales bacterium | reverse complement strand
ACTTCTACATTATCGATTTAGGAACAAAAGACTTCGAACCATACGTAGGATACATGCAGATTAAGAGATAATCTAAACATAGACTAAACAATAACCAAAAGCCTCTCTAGAAATAGAGAGGCTTTTTTTTGTGGAAAAATGTTGATGTAAAGATTTTTTATCTACACTAATGTGATAAATGTCACCTTACAGTTTAGATACTTGTCTTAACTTTATAGTATGAAAAAATCAATTATTTTTCTTTTTTTAGTTTCATTTTATGCCTGTGAATCAGCGATAGAAAAAGAATTGAATAGCATTCATACCTCTACAGAATTAGGAGAGAAACTTTTTTTTGATCCAATTTTATCTAAAGATAAAATGATTTCTTGTGGTAGTTGCCACAAACCAGAATTTGCATTTGCAGACAATAGAAGTTTATCGCTTGGAGTAGGAGATAGTTTAGGCGTTAGAAACACACCTTCGGTAATGAATATGGCTAGTAGAGAGCATTTTTTCTATGACGGAAGAGCAGCTACATTGGAAGAGCAGGCTATAGGACCTATTGAAAATCCTGTAGAAATGAATTTGAAAATTGATGAAGCAATTAAACGACTAAATGAATCAGAAATATATCAATCTTTATTTAAAAAAATATATTTAGAAGAGCCAACCGTTGAAAATTTGACTAATGCTTTGGCCGATTTTCAAAGGTCATTGGAGAGCGATGGAACTGCTCCTCATGATGAATGGATAAATGATGAAAATCCTAATGGTTTAAGTCTTTCTCAACAAAGGGGAAGGGAGATTTTTTTGGACAAAGGAAAGTGTTTTGATTGTCATTTCGGACCCGATTTTACTGGAGATGAGTTTCGAAATATCGGAACTTATGATGAAAAAGAATATAAGGATAGAGGAAGGTTTGACGTAACAAAAGATTCTAGCGATTTAGGAAAATTTAAAACTCCGGGCTTAAGGAATGTAGCTCTTACTGCTCCTTATATGCATGACGGATCTCTAGAAACATTAGAAGAGGTCGTAGAGTTTTACAGTGATTTGTATATGTTTGTTCAAGAGCCTATAAATATCGATACACTAATGGTTGAGCCATTGAAACTTACATACCAAGAGAAAGAAGATTTAGTGAATTTTCTACATTCGCTTACGGATGAGACTAGATATAAGAAAAAATAATCTTACCCAACACTTCCTTCAAGTGAAATTTCAAGTAATTTTTGAGCTTCTACAGCAAATTCCATAGGGAGTTTATTCAATACATCTTTGGCATAGCCATTTACAATTAAACTAATTGCTTTTTCTTCACTAATTCCTCTTTGTAAACAATAAAATAGTTGGTCTTCTCCAATTTTTGAAGTTGTAGCTTCGTGTTCAATTTTAGAGCTGCTATTATTACATTCAATATATGGGAATGTATGTGCACCACATTCATCAGTCATTAACAGAGAATCACATTGTGAAAAATTACGAGAGTTAGTCGCATTTTTATTTATCTGAACCAAACCTCTGTAGGAATTTTGGCTTGTGCCAGCTGAAACACCTTTTGAGATAATTGTACTTTTTGAGTTTTTCCCTAAGTGAATCATCTTAGTTCCAGTATCAGCCATTTGGTGATTATTGGTAACTGCAATAGAGTAAAATTCACCAATTGATGAATCTCCTTTAAGAATACAAGAAGGATATTTCCATGTAATTGCAGATCCAGTTTCTACCTGTGTCCAAGATATTTTAGATTTGTAACCTTCACAAATACCTCTTTTAGTTACAAAATTAAAAATCCCTCCTTTTCCATCTTTATCTCCAGGGTACCAGTTTTGTACGGTAGAGTATTTTATTTCAGCACCAGCCAATGAAACTAGCTCAACAACTGCAGCATGCAATTGGTTTTCATCCCTCATTGGTGCAGTACAACCTTCAAGGTAACTTACGTAACTATCTTCGTCAGCAATCAATAAAGTTCTTTCAAACTGACCTGTATTTGCTTCGTTTATTCTGAAATAAGTTGATAATTCCATTGGGCATTTCACCCCTTTAGGAATGTAGCAAAATGAACCATCTGTAAATACAGCTGAATTTAATGCCGCATAAAAGTTGTCAGTTTGCGGAACTACTGACCCTAAGTATTTTTTAACTAAATCAGGGTGGTTTTGAACAGCATCACTAAAAGACCCGAAAATTATTCCTAACTCTCCCAGTTTTTCTTTAAATGAAGTAGCAACTGATACAGAGTCCATAACAAAATCTACAGCAACTCCTTGTAGTTTTTTTTGTTCATCCATTGAGATACCAAGCTTGTCCATGGTAGCTTTAATTTCAGGATCTACATCTTCCCAGTTTTTTTCTTCTTTGGTAGGTGAAGAATAATAATGAATATCTTGAAAATCAGGTTTTTCGTATTGAACATGTGCCCATTCAGGCTCAGTCATATTTTTCCAGATTTCAAAAGATTTTAGTCTAAAATCGAGCAACCATTCTGGTTCATTTTTTTTACTAGAAATCAATCTAATGATATCTTCGTTCAGTCCTTTAGGAATTTTTTCAGATTTAACATCAGTTGTAAAACCAAACTCATATTCCTGAGTTTTTAAATCTTCTTTTAAGTCGTCTTCAGTATATTTAGTATTCATAAAATTGCTTAAAAAAAATTAAAGAGAAAAACTTTCTCCACATCCACAAGTCCTATCTGCATTAGGGTTTTTGAATACAAACCCTTTTCCATTTAATCCGCCAGAAAAGTCTAATTCTGTTCCCACAAGGTATAGGTAGCTTTTCTTGTCAACTACCACTTTTATTCCATTATCCTCAATCTCTTTATCAGTATCCTTTATTGTATTGTCAAAATCCAATTCATACATCAACCCAGAACAACCTCCTCCTTTTACACCTACTCGGATAAAATAGCCCACTTGCCCTTCGTCCTCCATAAGCCTTATTGCTTGCCTTTTAGCATTGTCACTAACTTTTATCATGATTATTTTAGTACTTTTTCTCTACAAAAATAGTTAAAAAACAATGCCTTGTAAAGGTTTTGAAGCTTTATTTTTAATAAGTCTAAATAAGAGGATGTGAATTGAATTATTTAAAATTCAAAATTTAATAATTCTTTGTTTGCATCTCTAGTAAGAGAGCTTAGTTTGTCTTGTTTGATTTTTGATTTAGCCCAAGTTAAACAATCAAAATATTCAATAGGAATATGCTGTAAGTTTTTGTCAGTCAATATCTCCAAATCTTTCATTAATTTATTTAGTTGACTTTCAATCTCAAAGGAGTCAAAATTATGATTGGTTGTTTTTTGAAAAAATTTTAGTATCAATTCTTCATATTCAAACAACTTATTTCTAGTTTTAAGAAATCTTTTTGTTGATTTTAAATTGTAATTAACTAAATCCTTATTGCCTAATTCGTAATGGATAAATAAATTTAATATTTCAGCAAATGAATAAATTTCTTGAGACTCATCAATTGCAATATTATTTAGCAATTTATTAATCCAACCCAAAGATTCGGAAAACTCATCTTTAATAAATAAAATGTGAGCTATATTATAATAAAAAAAAGCTAATCTTGAATGATTAATTTTTTCTTTGTGCTCTTCAATAAACTGAGACAATTCGGTATACAAAGTAGTAAACTTAGTAAAGTCACAAGTTAATTTTATTAGTAATAGTTCGATACTCCAAAGGCTCGATTTTAATTTTATGAGTAAATCTTTTGAGCCATTTTCTTCGTTGTTGTTATAGAGAATTTTTAATTTATCATATAACTCCTGAGCTTGGTTAATGTCTTTATTTTTTAACGATAAATAGATGCCATTAGTTAATGCAGAAATCAGAATATTTGGTTCGTCTCCAAATTGATTTGGGTTATTACTAATTAAATCAATTGTTTTTAAAACAGTTTCAAGACTTTTTTTATTATCCTGAATTGCAAAGTAATAAGCTCCTGTTATATGATTGAATAAATAAGTAGATTTAATTTTATCCTCGCCAATTTTAATTTCAGCTATTTTGTTCTCAATATCTTGTTTTAAGTAGTTTACCTCTTCTTTACTTCTAGCTCTTCCTATTTTATTTAGTTTTTGAAATAAAATAGACTTAAGCTCCCATAGCTTAGAGTTTATGGATAATGTTCCAATAATTTCTTGTTCCTCACTAGATAATTTCAAGAGATTTTCGATTGAGGTTGATTGGTAATTATCTTTCTCTATTAGTTTTTTCTCCCACTCTACTAATTCCAGCAAAAGCTTTTTTTTGTTGTATTTCTTTGCTTGTTTTTTAGCAGAGTTCAGTCGTTTAGAACATTGCTTGTATAGAGATTTGTTATACAAAATTTCTACAAAATGAATTTCATTTCTTATTATTTGTTCCTTAGATTTTTCGCTGTAATAGGCATCCAAACTTTTGAGAATAGTATCATATAATCTAGCTTTGGCAATAGAGAATTTTTTTATAAAAGGAAATTTTTGAAGAGATTCTAGTAGTTTTTCTTCGTCATATTCTTTTTGTTTATCTATTGAGTCAAACAAAATTTGAGCATTATTCTGAGAATCAGAAGAAGTGTGCCTGGCAACGTATACTTTAAAATACCTTTTTTCAGCCTTTGATAAAGACTTAATTAATTCGTATAAATGACTAGAGTATTTGTTTGCCATAAAGTGATTATTAATTGGACTAAAAAAAATTCAAAAAAAAAGCCATTCAACATGGTCGAATGGCTAAAATGTGTAGATTTTAATTAGTTTTTAGCTTTTTTATTAGTCTTTTCTTTTTCCTCTTTTTCTGGGTCAGTGATTTTATCATCATCATCATCAGAATCTTGTAAAATGTCTTTTTCTTTTTGCTCTTGATCTACTTTAATCATTTGGGGGCCAAAAGATTCAGAAGCATTAATAGGCTGCAAAGGTTGCTCTTTAGAACAACTAACTAAAGCTATAATAACTACAAATAATATGTAACTAAATTTTCTCATCGTTTTAATCTTATACTAAGATACGTAAAAAACACCAAAAAGTAAACTTTAAGACCTTACTACTTATTTTAAGGTTGTTAAATTATTTTAACGTAACGAGAAGTTTACAGGTAATACAAATCTAACTCTTACTGGCTTTCCACGCTGTTCACCTGGCTCCCATTTTGGCATATTTTTTACCGCTCTTTTTGCTTCTTTATCACATCCACTTCCTATTCCTCTTATTATTTTTATATCAGTAATTGAACCGTCTTTTTCTACAACAAACTGTACATAAACCTTTCCTTTCACACCAGCTTCTTTAGCCATTTGTGGATAAGAGATAGTTTTTCCTAAATATTCAAAAAGTTTTTCTTCACCTCCTGGGAAGCTAGGATTCTTTTCTACAACCGTAAATATTTTCTCAACCTTTGGTGCTTCAGGTTCATCAAAAATTTCAATTTTTTGATCTACCTCAGTAGTTTTAGTAAGCTCTTTTTCCTCTACCTCTTTTTTATCATCAACAACCTCAATTACTTCAGGCTCTGGTGGAGGTGGTGGAGGTGGTGGAGGCGGTGGAGGAGTGTTTTGCTCCATTACTACTTCTTCTATTTTTTCATCTTCCATTCCTGCAGATTCTTCCAATCGTTCTATGTCTCCATAAATAGCCGATTTTAATTCGAAACCAAGTAAAATGAAAATTGAAGCAATAGCAAGACCGTAAAGAAAAAGTGAAATCTTTTTCTTTTCAATACTCGCTTCTTCTGTTTTTTTAACTTCCATAAGTATCTTTATTTACTGATGAAAATACAAAATAAATGTCGTTTTTGTACTACTTCAGTGTTAATTTTTACAAATTTTATACAAATCTGATTTATCCTATTAATCCCTTGTAATCTTCAGCACTCAATAAGTCTGTTAATTCACTCTCGTCAGAGATAGTCATTTTTATCATCCAACCTTCGTTGTAAGGGTCTTCATTTACTAATTCTGGTTTTTCCTCAAGGGTAGAGTTAAATTCAGTAATCTCACCAGATAAAGGCATAAATAAATCGGAAACTGTTTTTACAGCTTCAATCGTTCCAAAAACTTCTTCGTTATCTAGAGTTTCTCCTTCAGTTTCAATTTCTACGTATACAATTTCACCTAATTCTCCTTGAGCAAAATCTGTAATTCCAACTGTGGCTGTATTTCCTTCTATCAAAACCCATTCGTGGTCTTTAGTATATTTTAAATTTTCTGGTATGTTCATTATGTCTTTGTTTTGCTCAAAAATAGCAAAATTATTTTAGCTCATAAGGGTTTTTCAAGAAGATTTTTACATCAATTTTTTTAAAATAGAAAAGCCGAATCTTACTATACTTCAGATCCGGCTCTCTTGCCCTGCGTTAAATGCTTTTTTATTTCGTTTTTATCGGACTTACAAGTCCTTCCCAGCCAGTTAAGGTTGCTTTTACAGAACCTACTGCTATCTTAGTTTTAACTAATACGGGGATTTTGTTGTTATCGTTAGTCACCCAGATAGTCATACTGTCTTCGGTTTCCCAAACTCTTCCTTTCATCATAAGGGGTCTTATTTTAATACACTCAAATTTTCCTTTTCTTGTTTTGATAGTTTCAACTCCCATGTATTTAATTTTAAAAGGGAATATCTCGTTATCAATAAACATATCCATTGCGTATTCTTGGCCAATTTTTGCAGTTGAATAATCTAGAGTTCTTGCATAGTAGAATGAAGAAAGCATATCTTGAATTCCATCAGTTACTTTAAATTCTTTTTTATCTTGAGTTTTTACCTTGTTTACATTTTGCTTGAAAATATAATCTTGGTTAATTTTAAATCCACCTTCGTCAACTCTTCGGATAAACATCCAAGGAAAAACCCCTTCAGAATCTATGTAACTTTCATATCTATCTTGTACTTTGAAAACCCAGTTGAATGAACCTAAAGTTCTTCCTGTTCCAACTACATGCAGTAAACTTCTTCCTTTTACTTTCTTGTTCGTTTTTTTTATTTCAAGCACTGCCTCACCAGCATCTACAAATCCGTAGTGCATTCTGTAAGTAAGTTTTTCCCCTGCTTTAAAAGCTTTATGTTTTACAGTTCTAAACTTTTTAGTTTTCACTGCTACTTTAGCTAATGCATTATCAATAGCATTAGCATTTGAAGAAAATAATAAACCTACTGCAAGTAAGCTTGTGATTTTAAGTGTATGGGCGATACGTTTCATAATAATAAATTTTTAAATTCAGTATCATTAAAACAAACAGTATGCCAAACTTACTTTTTCTCGGTATCAGATTTTAATAGATAATATAAATTTACTAATACAATAAAGGTGTTGAGTAAGTAAATAGGGGGTTGATTTAATAAAATTCCGTAAACAATAAAAGTGCTTGCTCCAATTAAATTAAATAATCGCAGTGCTTTAATTCCCTTCATCACAAAAGAAATTCCAACAAATGCCATAGCAATGTATCCAATTATTTCAATGGTTGAATCAGTCATAGTATGTGTAGGAATATTTTTTGATGAGTATAGTGTTATCGAATAAATCTTTCGTTATGATAGCTCTTAATAAATTCGTTTTATCGTTATAAATAAGTTCTGAAAATTGAACAGAAGTGTTTTGATCAATATTAAATTTTGTAAAGCTTAGTAGTTTTCCTCTCTCAGAATATTGAAATAGATAGCTGTATGATTCAACTCCTAATTTTTTTATCACAATACTTTTGCACCTATTATTACTGTATTTAAAAGTATGCGAATAATTTTTTTCTGGAGCCAAAGGAAATTTATAAGAGATTTTAAAGGTGATAGAATCTTTCCATTCTCTGAGTTCTTTTTTAAAAACAGTACTAGTTACACTTTTGTATTTAATAAGTGTATCTCTTTTGTTTAGGGGTGTGTGCTCAATATATTCTGCACTTCGGTCTTTATATGAGGAAATAAATAAGTTCAATTTCTGTTTGCTCCCATTCTGCGAGAGTCCATAAATATAAATTGCGGGTTTGCCATTTTCATAAAAAATACTCTTCACATCAATTCCACCAATTCCAGTTTTTTTAATGGCAGATAATTTGTCGTTTTTATAAAATCTCCACTCTACCGCAGTGTCTATTTTATTTCCGAAAATTCTTTTTGTAAAGTAGCTGCGAGTTAAATAACCATTTTTGTTAATTAAAAAATGAGAGGATTTAAAATACTCTTTTCGTATAGGTTGCAGTGGTTTTTTGCTTGAAAAAGACACCGAAATAGTTTTTATTTTATTAGCTTTTAGGTAGTCTTTGTTAAAGAAAAATTCGTTTAGCACAACTTTAGCCTCTTTACTTTCAATCTGTTGAGAATGAACATAAAAAGAGCCAAATAAAACAAATGTCAAAAGACAATAAGTATGTTTTTTAAATAAAATCAAACTTTAATTTTGGTTATCTTGAATAGTAAGGCAATAACAATGCCTAAATACTATCACTGATACTTTCAAGAGTCAAATTAACACATATTTTTATAGAAAATATACTATCTTTACTAAAATTATTTATCGTGATAAAAGCAACTATAAATGAAAAAGAATTTGAGTTGGAAGTCCTATCTGACTCTCAAGTTAAACTCAATTCTGAGATTAAAGAATTGGATGTTATTTCTCTTTCTTCTGAAAAGAAACACGCCATAATTAATAATAAATCCTACTCAATAGAGTATGTGAGTTTTGATAAAGAGAAAAAAATTGCAACCATCAAAGTGAATAATAATTCTTATCAAGTTTCTTTGAAAGATAAATATGATATTTTGCTTAAGGAGCTAGGGATGAGCAACATGGCTAACAAGGTGGTAAAGGAAATAAAAGCTCCTATGCCTGGATTAGTTGTATCAATTGATGTGAAAAAAGGGCAAGAAATAAAAGCAGGAGATTCTGTGATTGTGCTTGAGGCAATGAAAATGGAGAACGTATTAAAGTCACCTGTAGATGGTGTAATAAAAAATATAAAAGCTATAGAAGCAACTACTGTGGATAAAAATGCGGTATTAATTGAATTTGAATAAAACTTAAATAATAAAATTATGAGATTGACTAAAATTGGAATATTGGTAATGTCCGTTGCTTTATTTTCTTGTGGAGAAGAAAAAGCGCCTGAAAATAACAATGAAGAGATCATGTATCAGATTGATGCCGAATCTGTATCGCTAAATTGGACTGCATACAAAACAACAGAAAAGAAAGGTGTAAACGGAGAATTTGGAAAAATTAATGTAGAGAATACTTCATTGGCTGAATCTCCGGAGGGTGCAATTGACGATGTGTCTTTTTCTGTACCAGTATCGAGTTTATTTACTAATGATGCAATTAGAGACAACAAATTAATCAATTTATTTTTTGGGGTAATGGATAATACAGAGTTCATAAAAGGAACTTTTCATGCACTTGAAGGTGATGCAGAATCAGGGAAAGGTGTGATGGACTTAACAATGAACGGAAAAACTTGTGATTTGCCTTATGATTATACTATCGCAAGAGATTCAATGTTTATTTCTACCACAATGAATATTATGGAGTGGAATGGAAAAGAAGCCATGGATTCACTTAATGCTGCTTGTTACGATTTGCATAAAGGTGCTGATGGAGTAAGTAAAACTTGGACAGAAGTTGATATTAAAGCTTCAGTTGCAATCGAAAAAAAATAATTCACCCTTTTTTATTAATTTAAACCATTCGTCCAAATAGGGCGGATGGTTTTTTTATTTCTATGATTAATAAAGTAACAGATTCACTTAATCAATTAACTGATTTTAAGCAGTGCCGATTTCTATTGGCGGTGAGTGGAGGTGTAGATTCTATGGTTCTTCTTCAAATTTTTAATTCTTTGAAACTTGATTTTTCTGTAGCTCATTGTAATTTTAATTTACGCGCTGATGAATCTGATTTGGATGAGAAATTAGTGCGAGAAACTTGTGAATTGATAGAAGTAGAATATTTTGTAAAACAATTTGAAACAATGGGTTATAAAAATGAAAAAGGAATCTCTACTCAAATGGCTGCTCGCGATTTACGGTATAATTGGTTTGCTGAATTAGTAAAAGAAAAGAAGGTTGATTTTATAGTTACAGCCCATCATCTGGATGATAATATCGAAACTGTTTTTTTAAATCTTGCTCGTGGAACTGGAATTAGAGGGATTTCAGGAATGGAAATCTCTAATGGTGAAATTTTCAGGCCCATGCTCAAAATCTCTAAAAAAGAGATTGTTGCTTATGCTGTTAACCACCAAATTGAATACAGAGAAGATGCAAGCAATGCTTCCAATGATTACAAAAGGAATAAATTACGAAACCAAATCTTGCCGTTGTTTCAAGAATTGAATCCAAGTTTTGTAGAAACTATGGGGAATAATATTTCGCAGTTGAGAGAAGTAAATAATTTCTATAAAAAATCGATTGGAAAAGAACTGAAAAACATTGTAAAGAATTCAATTAATTCAAATACAAAAATTTCGACTAAATCTCTAATGGAAAGCACTTTACCCAAATTATCATTGTATGAAATTCTAAGTAGTTATGAATTTAATTCTACTCAGGCTGAGGAAGTTTTTTTGGTTTTATCTAATGCTAATTCTGTTGGAAAAGAGTTTATTTCACCTTCATATAGATTGATTGTAGATAGGAATGAGTTGATTATTTCACCAAAAAAAAGTGAAAAAGAAGAAAGTATTTTAATTAATAATGGAGAAAAATTTGTAACTTATTCGAATAAACTCTCGTTAAAGAGGTTACCTGTCAGTAGTATAGAGTTGAATTCTGATTCAAAAAATGCTTTTTTGGACGCAGATAAAATTAAATTTCCACTGCTCTTGAGGAGATGGAAAAAAGGTGATAGGTTTTGTCCTTTAGGGATGGTAGGGAAGAAAAAAGTAAGTGATTTCTTGATTGATGAAAAGATTTCGAGAATTGAAAAAGATGAAGTTTTTGTGCTAGAAACCAACGGAAATATTTGTTGGTTAGTAGGATACAGAATTGATGATAATTACAAAATTACTCCCAACACAAAAAATGTATTGAAATTAACTTTAAAAAAGTAAAATTATGGAAACCCTCGTTGCAAAAACTATTGAAAAAGAAGAGATTGAAAGTCTAAATTTCCCTTCAAACCCTATCAAATCAAGAACACCTGAGGAACAAAAAGCATTGTTGAAAAAATTGCATGATGCTGAAAAATTAGGAAATCTATTTCATAATAAAATTGAAATTGTTTTTCAAGATTCAGAAGGGTTAAAAGAGGTAAACACAACTATTTGGGCAGTAGGTGAAGATCATATCTTACTTAAAAAAGGAGTGTTTATCCCAATTCATAGAATTGTATCTATAGCTATTTAAAACTACTTAAATCATGTTTAGCATTTCATAATTTATGTTAAACAAAAAAGATTTTTACAATAATTTAATCTATCTTTAGTTTCTGAAAGAAAACTAAACAGCTTATGCCTTTCCAAGCGGGAGAATTACTCTCTAAAATCAACAGTCCTGAAGACTTAAAAAAACTTGTTTCACCAGAACAGTTACCCCAATTTTGTAAAGAATTGAGGCAATTTATTGTGGATGTAGTTTCTGAAAAAGGAGGACATTTTGGAGCAAGCTTGGGGGTTGTTGAGTTAACTTCGGCAATTCATTATGTATTCAATACACCTTATGATCAATTAGTTTGGGATGTAGGCCACCAAGCTTATGGTCATAAGATTATTACTGGGCGAAAAGATGTTTTTGACACGAACAGAATTTACAAAGGGATTAGTGGTTTTCCGAAAAGAAGTGAAAGCGAATACGATACTTTTGGAGTAGGACATTCTTCTACTTCAATTTCGGCAGCATTGGGAATGGCAGTTGCTAGCCAACTAAAAGGTGAACAAGAAAGACAACACATTGCAGTAATTGGTGATGGAGCCATGACGGCTGGATTAGCATTTGAAGGATTAAATCATGGAGGAATTGAAAATTCAAACATGATTGTGGTGTTGAATGACAATTGCATGTCAATTGACCCAAATGTGGGTGCGTTAAAAGAATATTTAAGGGATTTATCAGCTTCGCAACCCTACAATAAAGTAAAGGACGAAGTTTGGAATCTATTAGGAAAACTCAGCACATTTGGCACTAGTGCTCAACAGATTGTACACAAGGTAAGTGATGCATTGAAGGGGAGTATTTATCAAAAAAGTAATTTCTTTGAGTCATTAAATTTTAGGTATTTTGGGCCAATTGATGGACATGATTCACAGGCACTAGTAAAATTATTTGAAGAAATAAAACACTTGCCAGGACCAAAAATAGTTCATTGCATTACCGAAAAAGGGAAAGGATTTAAACCTGCCGAAGATGGTGATACTACAACTTGGCATGCACCAGGAATCTTTAATAAAGAAACGGGGGAAATTGTAAAAGTGTTACCAAAATCAACAGATGCCCCAAAATTTCAAGAAGTTTTTGGGCATACGATTGTAGAATTAGCAGAAAAAAATGATAAAATTACAGGAGTTACACCAGCAATGCCATCAGGATGTTCGTTGAATATTATGATGAAAGCAATGCCAGATAGAGCTTTTGATGTAGGAATCGCTGAACAACATGCTGTTACTTTTTCTGCTGGACTTGCAACTCAAGGAATGATTCCTTTCTGTAATATTTACTCTTCGTTTATGCAGCGAGCTTATGACCAAGTGTTGCATGATGTTGCGATTCAAAATTTGAACGTAGTATTTTGTTTAGATAGGGGAGGATTGGTTGGGGCAGATGGGCCAACACACCATGGAGCCTATGATTTGGCTTATATGCGTTGTATTCCAAACATGACAGTTTCTGCACCAATGGACGAATTGGAATTAAGAAATTTAATGTACACTGCACAAGCAGATGAAAATGGGCCATTTTCTATTCGTTACCCAAGAGGTAAAGGAATTACACCAGATTGGAAAAAACCAATGCAAAAATTGACCATTGGGCAAGGTAGAAAGTTGAAAAGCGGAACTGATGTTGCAATTTTAACTATTGGGATTACAGGAACTTTTATTGCTAAAATATCAACCCAATTTGAAGATCAAGGAATAAGTGTAGCTCATTATGATATGCGATTCCTTAAACCAATTGACGAAACTATACTGCACGAAGTATTCAGTAAATTTGACAAAGTAATTACCGTTGAGGACGGAACAATCATTGGAGGATTGGGAAGTGCTGTTGTTGAATTTATGGCTGATAATGGGTATCAAGCTCAGATAAAACGATTGGGAATTCCTGATAAATACATTGAGCATGGAACACAAGCAGAGCTATACAAAGAGTGTGGTTTTGATGCCGAAGCTATTTTTACTGAGGTTAAGAAAATGACTAAATCAAGCGTTAAGTCAAAGTCAATAGTAAATAAATAATCTGTTATCTTATTACTACTCTTGAAGGAGTATCAGTACCATCAATTATACTTTGTGTACCAATTGCAATTGCTCTAACTGTCTCTGTAATTGTTTCCATATTTAATGTACTTACCTCGTCTGTAACTTTATGATAGTGAGGATCATTGTCAATTGGTCCTGTTGAAAAAGTGTGTGCAGGAATTCCTAATTCTGCTAAAGAGGCATTGTCAGATCTAAAAAATAATTGAAGTCTTTTGTATGGGTCTGGATATAATTTATATCCACTTCCTTTTAAATTTTTCTGAACTATTTTTCCAAAAGTTGATCGATTGAATCCCGTAAGCCAAGCAGTTTTAGGTCCAAACTTTGATTCTTTTCCTATCATTTCAATATTAATGCCTGCAATATATTTTGAAGCATTTATATTTTTTCCAAAATAGTTAGAGCCCAATAATCCCATTTCCTCACCAGTAAAAGCTACAAATATTATTGTTCTTTCATTACTTCCTGTTTTTTTAAAATATTCAGCAAGAGTGATTACAGCTGAAATGCCCGAAGCATCATCATCAGCTCCATTATAGATTGTGTCTCCATTACCATTGCTAATTACTCCAAGATGGTCATAATGTCCAGAAATAACAACATATTCATCTTTTTTGCTTTTACCCTCAAGTATTCCTACTATGTTGAATAAATCCAAGCCTTTTTGAGAAAAATTCTGGCGGAAGTTGTTTAAGTTCTTATAATATGTAAGCCCAATTCTCTTGTATTCATTTTCAATATATTGAGCAGCTTTCTCAATGCCTTTAGTTCCAGATTTTCTTCCTTCCATATCATCTGCCGAAAGCTTAGTTATATGTTTGCCAACTGTTTCAGAATTTATAATGGTATTTAATGCAGAATTTTCTTTATTTGGATTATCGGTTGTAGAGCTTTTCTGGTTGGTGTTGCAAGAGAATAAAATTGAGATAAGAGCAACAAAAGTTAATAGATTTTTCATTAAAAAAGATTAATTATTTTCTTAAATATAGGATTAATTCAATAAATAAAATAAAATCAGACCATAGACTTTAAAAGAGTAAATGTTTTTCCATCAGAAGGTTGGCAGCCATTTTTTATCATTTCAAATAATTCGATTTCTCTTTTATTTGTGTAGGTTTTAGAAGTTTTATAGCTTTTGATAGATACTTTTTTTTCCTCAATAGCTTTGATTACTTCTTTTGGATTTGTGAAACTTACTTCATTGCTTTGCAACCCAATTAATTCAGCTTTTTCTTTTCCGTAATAGAAATATTTGATGTCATTTTCAGTGGCAAATTCTATGTATTCAAGTTTTAATAATACTGAATTATAAATAACATCGCTAAACGATTCAATAATTCCTTCTACTTTTTCGGGTTGTTCAGCTTTTATTTTTTGCCACAAATCTGCATCAATTCCATTAACAGCTAAGTATTCTTTGAATTCTTGTTCAAATAATTCTAATTCTTTTAAAGTTAAAGCTCTGTAAATAGGCATGTATTATTTTTTAAGCGTAATTCTAAATGTAGTTCCTTGGTCAATTTTGGATTGGTATACCCAAATTTTTCCTTTCAATTGTTCTTCCACGATTCTTTTTACCAAACTTAACCCAAGTCCCCAACCTCTTTCTTTGGTAGAATAACCGGGATTAAAAATAGACTTAAAACTCGATGAAGGAATCCCTTTTCCAGTATCGGTAATGTCAATAATTACTTTGTTGCCCGTATTCTCAATTGTGTAAGTTACACTTCCTTTTTTACCCTGAATGGCATCAATTGCATTCTTAGTAAGGTTTTCGATTACCCATTCAAATAAGGATGAATTAATTTTTGCAACAGCTTGTTTGTCACCAGATACTTTCAATTCAACTTGTTTAGAAACCCTTGATTTTAAGTAATTTACAGAATTTTTTATCTCACTAAAAATGTTTTCTTCTTTCGTTTTTATGTCTGAGCCAATCTTTGAAAAACGCTCGGTAATGGTGTTCAATCGATTAATATCCTTATTCATTTCTTGTATAGAAGATTCAGGAACTCCATCCGCTTTTATAATCTCAAGCCAAGCCATAAGTGAAGATAGGGGTGTGCCCAATTGATGTGCGGTTTCCTTTGCCATTCCTGCCCATACTTGGTTTTGCTCCGCTTTTCTGAAAGTACTAAACAGAAAATAAGAAACCATCAAAAACAAGAGAATAATAATTAATTGAACCCAAGGATAAAAACGTAATTGTTTGAGTAGAGTAGATTCAGCATAGTAGATAATTCCCGTATTATCTTTTCCAAAAGAAATCATAATGGGTTCGTTTTCTTTCTTTAATCCATTAATTACTGATGCAATAGCAGCTGAATCTTTCAATTTTTCTCTTTCAATATTAATTGTTTTTTTTATTTTTCCAGATGCAGAATCAATATAAAGAATTGGAATAGAGGCAGAACTGGAAACCAAATCATTTTCAAAAGAAGTAATTAGCGAATCGCTTTTTGCTTTTAGTTCGCTAAATAATTCTGAAGTACCTATATGAATAATTTGATAGGAGGTGACTAAATTTGATTTTATCTCAATAGGAGTAGTTATTGAATCCCATTTAATACAGATTTTTCTTAATGAATCTTCTAATTTAAGTTCTTGCTGAGTTCTTTTTTTATCAGAGTATTTAGAGTCTGTCCCAAACCCGCTAACTTTTTTTCCATTATTAAAGGAGACAAATTCAGTGATTATAGGAGTGCTTCTGGTTTTACTTAAAAAATGTCCTAAGAAAGTATAATCGATTTGATCTCTTTCAGCTTCTTTCAATGCCATTGAATGGTCATTAATATTGTCTCTTTCTTCGGCTTTTAATTGTTCAAATGTTTGGGTGGTAAGATTTACGAGTTCGGCCTGTTTTTTTACTGTTTCACTCCATAATTTTACGCTCAGTCTCTCTTTGTCTTGTATCTTTTCAGCAAGTTGATTGGTATACCAAAGTGATAATCCAATGATTACTAAAGCAAATATAGAAAGGATGATTTTCCATATTTGTTTTGAAGAGTATAGTTGTTTTGATTTCAAATTATCTGTTTATCTCAATAAATGTAAGTATAATCTCAAACAAATATTACTTAGGATTCTTAATGAAGTTTTCAATCATCATATAAATACCGGCTACTACAAAAATTGAAACGATAAAGTATCGCCAAAAATTGTATCCTCTGGCTTTTTGTGTAGCTGCCATAAAAAAAGCAATTACTAATATTAGGATTCCTATAAAAATATAATATCCCATTACTCTCCACCTATCCACCTAAAAAAATCATTTCCATTGGCATAAAGCATCAAGGAAAGTAAAATCAAAACTCCAATCATTTGTGCTTTTTCAAGAAATCTATCGCTTGGTGGTCTGCCTGCTACCATTTCATACAAAAGGAATGTTACATGCCCTCCATCCAATGCTGGTATTGGTAAAATATTCATAAATGCTAATATTACAGAAAGAAAAGCAAGTCTATTCCAAAAGACTTCCCAAATCCAAGTGTCTGGGAAAATTTTAGCGATTGTTCCAAAACCACCCAATTGGGTTGCTCCTTTTTTTGTAAACAAGTATTTCATTTGCCCTACGTAATCCATCAAGGTGTTATAGCCATCGGAAACCCCAGCAGGTATGCTTTCTAAAAATGTGTAGTGTTGAGTAGTAGTTTCGAATCGTTGGTCTTTAAAATAGGGATAAAATCCAATAGTACCTTTTTTATTAACCTTAATATTTTTCTCAATAGTATCATTATCTCTAACTAATGCTAGTTTGATTGAACTTCCTTTGTTTTCTGCCAAATCAAATCTAAACTCATGCCAATACTTAAATACTTTTTCATTAATTGAAATTATTCTGTCACCTTCCTTCAATCCTGATTTAGAAGCATTTGATTCAGGTACAATTGAATCAATTTTAGAAGGCATTAGTTTCCTAGGAGATAGTCCATCTCCCATTACGCCTGTTTTAAAAACTTTGTAATCAAAATCTCCAGGAATGTTAATTGTTTCTATTTCGCCATTTTCATGAATAACTTTAACGGTTTCAGCATTTCTAAGTAATATTTTTTTTTCCGTTTCCCATGAAGTATTTACTTTTTTTCCATCAATTGCTAATACTTTATCACCATCTTGAAACCCTATTTCTTCAAACATTGAGTGAACAGCTAATCCATGAGTTAAATTTTCGTTTTTTACGTAAGTGTTCCCCCAAACATAGGCTATCATTGCATACACCAAAATTGCTAAAATAATATTTACGGTAACTCCACCAATCATTACGATTAATCTTTGCCAAGCTGGTTTTGAGCGAAATTCATCGGGTTTGGGTGGTTTTTTCATTTGCTCCGTATCCATGGATTCGTCAATCATACCGGCTATTTTTACATAACCACCAAGTGGTAACCAACCAACTCCATATTCAGTATCTCCTTTTTTAAATTTGAAAAGTGAGAACCAAGGATTAAAGAATAAATAGAATTTCTCAACTCTTATTTTGAATAATCGTGCTGGAATAAAATGCCCCAACTCATGCAAAATCACAAGAATTGAAAGTGCTAATAAAAGTTGTAAAACTATGGTGATTGTTCCCATTAAATAGTTGGATTAAGTGGCAAAGGTAATGATTTTACTTGCAAAAATCTTTCGCAATTTGTCTGGCTAATTTGTTCGTTTCCACATAGTCTTCCAAAGTGGGTTTTGCGATAAACTCAGTTTTTTCAATTGTCTTTTCATTGATATTACCAATGTCTAAAAAAGAGATTCTTTTATCTAGAAAAGCTTGATTAGTTATTTCATTTGCAGCATTTAACACACAAGCCGCGTTTCCCCTTTGTTTAATTACTTGAAATGCAAGTTTCAGATTCTTAAAAGTTTCCATATCTGGTTTTTCAAAAGTTAAATTAGGGTAATCAAAAAAGCTAAAACGCTCAAAATTAGATTTTGGTCTTTCAGGATAAGTAAGTGCATATTGAATAGGCACCTTCATACTCGGAATTCCCATTTGTGCCAAAATACTACTGTCTTCAAACTGCACTGCAGAGTGAATAATAGATTGAGGATGAACCACTACTTCAATTTTTTCTGCAGGAATTCCAAAGAGCCATTTTGCCTCAATTACTTCCAATCCTTTATTCATCAACGAAGCAGAGTCAATAGTTATTTTTGCTCCCATTTCCCAATTTGGGTGTTTTAAGGCTTGTTCGCGAGTTACTGATTTTAGTTCCTCCAAGCTTTTTCCTCTAAAAGGTCCACCAGAAGCTGTTAAAATTAATTTCTCTATTTTGTTCTCAAAATTTCCAACCAAACACTGAAAAATTGCCGAATGTTCAGAATCTACTGGATAAATATTTACTCCTTTTTGTTGGGCAAGTTTTGTGACAATATCTCCAGCAACTACCAAAGTTTCTTTATTAGCTAAAGCAATGTTTTTACCAGCTTTTATAGCATTTATTGTAGGAATTAAACCAGAATAACCAACTGTAGCAGTTAACACAGTTTCAATTTCAGTCATTTCAACCACTTGATTCAAAGAATCTTCTCCCGCATATACTTTTATATCGTGTTCCCAAAGCACATCTTTTACTTTTTGGTATTGACTTTCGTCAACAATTACTACGGTATTGGGTTTGTATTTGAGAGCTTGCTCAATTAATAAATCTGCATTTCGATTGGCGGTAAGGGCAATTAATTCAAATTTATCAGGAAATTGTTCAATTACTTCAAGGGCTTGAGTTCCTATAGAACCCGTTGAACCCAATATTGCGATACCTTTTTTGCTCATGCTTTCTTATAAATAAGTGATAAAGTTAGGGTTTTCTTTAAAGAATTTCCTCTATAAACTCTCTATTATTACTCAGTCTCGGAATTTTGTTCTGTCCGCCAAGTTTTCCTTTTGCTTGCAACCAATTTCTGAATGTATTTTCTTCAGCAATATGAACGATTGGAGATTGAAGAATCATGTTCCTTTTGGCTTCATAATCAGAGTTTAATTCCATTAATTTTTCATCCAAAATAGAAATAAATTGAGCTATGTTTTCTGGCTCTTTTGTAAACTCAATCACCCATTCATGAGCTCCTTTTTCTTTTCCCTGCAAGTATTTTGGGGCAACTGTATACTCCTTAAATCCCGCGTTTGTTTGTTTGCAGGCTTCGCCAATTGCAATATCGGTATTTTCAATAATCAACTCCTCACCAAAGGCATTGATAAAATGCTTAGTTCTCCCAGTCACTTTAATTTTAAAAGGATAAAGGGAGGTGAATTTAATCGTATCACCTACTAAATATCGCCACAAGCCTCCATTTGTTGAGATTACTAACGCATAGTTTTTATCAAGTTCAACTTGTTCAAGTTCAATGGTATTGGAGTTTGTTCCATCAAACTTATCTAGGGGGATAAATTCGTAGAAAATTCCATAATCCAACATCAACAACATATCGTCTGCTTTGTTCTCATTCTGAAGAGAAAAAAAACCTTCTGAGGCATTGTAAGTCTGGTAGTAATTAAGTTTAGTAGAGTTGATTAACGAATCAAATTGATTTCGGTAAGGTTCGAAATTAACACCTCCGTGCATATACAATTCAAGATTTGGCCATATTTCATTAATGGTTTTTCCTTCTGCTACTTCCAGTATTTTATTTAATAAAACCAGCATCCAAGAAGGAACTCCTGCAATAATTTTCACATCCTCTTGCAAAGATGCTTTTGCCATTTTTTCAATCTTTTCTTCCCAGTTTTCCATCAAGGTAATTTCTTTACTAGGAGTTCTGCGTATTTCCGCCCAAAAAGGGAGGTTTTTGACAATAATTGCAGATAAATCTCCAAAATAACTACTGTTATTCAGTTTATTAACTGAAGTATTTCCGCCAAGAATTAAGTGCTTTCCTGAAAATAGTTTTGCATTAGGATTATTATGGTAATAAATACTCAACAAATCCTTTCCGCCTTTGTAATGACAATCTTGAATAGCTTCTTGAGTTACAGGAATCAGTTTACTTTTAGAATCAGTGGTTCCTGATGATTTTGAAAACCATTGAATTTTCCCAGGCCACAACACATCTTCTTGACCTTCAATAGATTGTTGAATGTAGGGTTGTAAATCTTCGTAAGTGCGAAGCGGAGTGTTGTTCTTAAAATCGTGGTAACTAGAAATGGATGCAAATCCATGTTTCTTGCCTATTTGAGTATTTTTTGCTGTTTCTAGCAAATTATCCCAAACGGATTTTTGGGTCTCAATAGGGTTGTTAGTAAAATGAGCAATTTGGTCTATTCTTTTCTTAATAATCCAAGAAAAAATAGTGTCAAATGGCATAAAATAATGTTATTTTAAAAATAGATAAGCTATATAATAAGCTTTTTCTACTAAAAGAAAATCAACAAAGTGATAACGATAAGTGCAAAAGCAACATAAACGTATCCTATGATTTCAGTGTTTTCGTGAAAATAATTATCAGACATATTGTGTAATTTTTTATAAAAGTAATTAAACTTAAAGAGGTAACAAATTTATTTAATCTCTTCCTCCAATTAATCTTAGTAAAAATAAGAATAAGTTGATGAAATCAAGATATAAATCTAGGGCTCCATAAATAGCTAGCTTTCTTGTAGAGGCTGTTCCAATTTCTGTTCCTTCACCAATTCTCTTTAGTTTTTGTACGTCATAAGCTGTTAATCCAGTAAAGATTATTACTCCAATTACGCTTATTACATAACTCATCATGCTACTTTGCATAAAGAAATTGATAACCATAGCAATGATGATTCCTATTAATCCTATATAAAGGATATTGCCTAACTTAGTTAAATCGGTTGTTGTGGTGTATCCTACAACAGCCATAACAGCAAATACTGAAGATGCTGAGAAAAAAGCGGTAGAAATATCTCCCATGTTGTAAGTGATGAATATTGTACTTAAACTAACCCCCATTAAAGCGGCAAATGCAATAAATAACACGAGCATTGCAGGAGCACTTAATTTTCTGTACCCTAATCCCATTATTAATACAAATCCAAGTGGAGCAAAGGCTGCAATGTAATACAAAACTGTTGGTCCAGTTTCAGTAATTAAGTATTTGAATACTAATCCTTCTTCGGCAAAATACCAGGCAATAAATCCTGTTAATAATAAGCCTGCAAACATATACGAAAATACATTTGCCATAAATGATTTAGCCAAAGAGGTGTCCTTTGTAGCAGAATCTATTACTGAGTTAAATTGATTTCTTTCTTCCATTTTTCTATCTTATTAATGTAGCTTCGAAGATACTAATTTTATAAATTCTTGTCTAGTAGTTTCTTTTAAAAATTCGCCTGTAAAAGCTGATGTTGTGGTTACAGAGTTTTGTTTTTGAACACCTCTCATTTGCATGCACATGTGACTTGCTTCAATTACCACAGCAACCCCATGAGGTTCAAGGGTTTCTTGTATGCAATCTCTTATTTCGTTAGTTAGCCTTTCTTGCACTTGTAATCTTCTTGCAAACGCATCTACTACTCTTGGTAATTTACTTAGTCCTACAATTTTCCCTTTTGGGATGTAAGCTATGTGTGCTTTTCCAAAAAACGGCAACATGTGGTGTTCGCACATAGAATATACTTCAATGTCTTTTACCAATACCATTTGGCTATAATCTTCATTAAAAAGTGCAGATTCTATTATTTTTTTTGGGTCAATGTCATATCCATGAGTAAGAAACTGCATTGCTTTAGAAATTCTTTCGGGTGTTTTTTGCAATCCTTCTCTGTTTGGGTCTTCACCCAGATCTTTTAATATTTCGTGATAAAAACCAGACATTTTCTCTGTTTTTTCATCATCGTATTGTTCTGTTTTTTTGTATCCCATTCTTTTATTTTTCTCCAAAATATTCCACCGAATTATTTTCGGTTTCATTTATTCTTACACTAGTTAATTTACCTCCAGATTGTGTTATTTCAGTTTCTATTTCTGCCCAAATTGCAACCGCAAGTACTTCAGTAGTAGTTCTTTTTCCTTCTAAAAAATTCACATCTAAATTTAAGTTTTTGTGATCTAGTTTGTCAATTACCCTTTCGTTCAAAATTTTTGACAAAGTTTTTAAATTCATTACAAAACCCGTTTCAGGATCAATTTCTCCGGCAACTTTTACAATAAGTTCGTAATTGTGTCCATGCCAATTTGGGTTGGAACAGCCTCCAAAAACTGATTCGTTTTTTTCAGCATCCCAATCCGGATTCCACAATTTGTGTGCAGAACTAAATCGTTCTCTTCTTATTATTGTTACCTCTTTCATTCCTCTAATAGTTCTGCTAAAGTAGTTTTAATATTATTGAGTTTCAACTCAATTTCAACTAATTTATTCCCTTCTTTTTTTCCAGATTTCATGTGTTCTTTGGCACCAATTAAAGTGTATCCTTTTTCTTTTACAAGATGATAAACTTGCTGAATATTTCGTATGTCTTTTTCAGTAAATTTACGCTTGCCACTTTCTGTTTTTTTTGGGGATATTTGTTTAAATTCTTTTTCCCAAAATCTGATTAATGATGCATTTACATCAAACATTTTTGCTACTTCTCCTATTGAGTAAAATAGCTTGTCTTTGTTGAGTTCAATGTGTTTCATGTGCATAAATTTTAATCAAGAGAAGAACCTCCAGTGTTTTTTGCTTTTTCAATAAGTTGGGCATATTGTTCAGGGGTAATGTCAGAAAAGAAGAAGTTGATAGGGTCAATTTTGTTCCCGTTTTTTATTATCTCATAGTGAAGATGTGGAGCGGTTGATTTCCCTGTATTTCCAACTAACCCAATGAGTTCTCCACGTTTTATTTTTTTACCAATTCTAGTTTTAAACTCGCTTAAATGAGCGTAATGTGATTTATAACCAAACCCATGATTTATAATTATGTGATTTCCGTAACCACCTGTGCTATATTCCATCACCTCAATCACTCCATCGCCTGAAGCATAGATTTTTGCACCAGTAGGAGCTGTAAAATCTAATCCGGTGTGCATTTTTGGAACATTGTAAATGGGGTCATTTCTGATACCAAAAGGAGAGGATAATCGAGTCAATTCTTTTCCTTCAATAGGAATTATCGATGGAATAGATTGGAGCATTTTTTCTTTATCAAGTGCAAGCGTAATCAGTTCATCAAAAGATTTTGATTGTCCAACAATACTTTTTGAAATAGAATATAACCTCTCTTTTAAAAAAATTACATAATCTTGATGGGTTCTTCGTTCTACAAAGTTTTTTCTTTTTAACTCAGGATTTTCGTAGGGCTCTGCTTCAAAAATTACTCGATATAGATTATTATCAGTTTGTTGCAGATTTTTAAGTACAGTGACAATTGTATCTAGCTCGGCATCCAATTCTAAATAATTGGCTTCTAGATAATCAATTTTTTTTTGGTTTTTTCTTGAGGCAAAATCCAGAATAAATGGATAAGAAATTAGTACAATAATTCCAGCAATAAATAATCCCACTCCTAGATACTTCAACCCTTTTAGAATAATTCCTTTGAGAGTTAGTTCTATTTTTTGGTATTGAAGGGTATTCGGGTCGTATTTGTATTTGGCTCTTTTTCCCACTGACTAAAAACAAGTGTTTTTGTTCTAATTCTAAAGATACTAAAATAGTTTAAAACTTCTTAAATGATTACTTTCTTTTAGAACTCTCAACTATCACAAAATTAGATTAATTGGTTTTAAAAGTTTGCCCTTAATGTTAGAGTAAAATTACGTCCTAAACTACTTACTCCTGATGCAAATTGTTTGTAATGCGTATCAAATATATTTTCGATACTTCCTTGAACTGTAAATACAGGAGATAATTTAAAGGAAGTATAAAGACTAAATATACTCCAAGCTGGTGAGCCATCAGCGGTTGCTTCTTCGGGATTATCGGCCGATGAACCAGGAGCAAAATCTTCTATTTTTTTCATTCCATTAAATTGGCTAGCAAGTTGTAATTGAACTTTTTTAGTGGTGTAGGTAAGTCCTAGTCTCCCAAAAACCGGTGGAATGTGTGCCAAAGTTGTATCGTCAGTTAAGTTTTTTCCTATGGTATAATTTATTGCTCCAACTAATTGAAGAAATGGTGTAAAAGAAATTCTGGCATCAAAAGAGCCTCCATAAATTGCTGCTGAATTAGTGTTTTGATTTGAAACCACATTTACTCTTTCTCCTCGGTATGTAACTGAATCTTGACCGTTAATCTGAAAATCACTTTGCACAATTGCATTAGTCATTGAAGTGTAAAATCCGGCAAGTTTAAAAAGTAAAATTTCTCTTTCGCTTTTCATCCACTTTTTTGAAAAATTAATTTCTCCATTGTAAACAAAAACTGGTTTTAAATTATCATTAGGAATCACTAAATCTCCATTTTTTTCGAATACTTTCCCATAGTCATCTACATTAGGAGATCTAAATCCTGATGACCCAATTAACTCAGCTCTAAACCCATGTTCTTCTTCATATTTTACACTAAAACTTCCTGATAAGGCTCCAGTATTGAAATCAATTTCATTAAACGGAAAGTCTACAAAAGTAGAGTCCGAAAGTCTAGAATAATGATAGGAGTGACTATATCTTGCACCTAAATTTACAATTACTTCTTCTGTAATTTTTTTATCCATGGTTGTGTAAATAGCTGCTGAGGTAATTCTATTTCCTCCCCCAGGGTATCTGGTTTGTGCATCTGAAATTTCATTTGTAAAAATATTTTCTTCTGTAGCTGAAGAATTTACATCGTTATGGGTAAATTCCAAACCATAATATACTACTTCTTTGTCAGATATTTTCTTTAAAAAATCTGCATTTATACTATACACAAAGACATCTTCCATTTCAGAAAACTTGCTTGCCGAACCAAAGTTTCTTGAAATTCTATCCTCATCTATTTTTTGAAAAGCCCCTATAACTGTGTAATAATCAGAGAATGAAGTTTCCTCTTTTGATTCAAATTTCAAAGAAGTAAGCAATCGTTTTTGCGGACCATAATACCATTCAGCAAATCGTAGCTTGCCATTTCGGTATTCGTTTAATTTATCAAATCTATTAATAGGGCTTGAAGTAGAATATTGAATATTTAGCCCCAAGCTTTTATTCTCGTCAAATTTGTAATTGAATTTTTGTAATAAATCTAATTGATTGTAGGCAGTTCTGGTGTGATTGTTTACATCAGGGTTTGTAATCATTGAATCCACACCATTAATTGTCTCAACATAATTAAATACTTTTCCAAAATCCTTGTAACCATGCGTTCTGTTTTTACCCATTTCAAAATCTTCAAAACTTGAGAAGGTAACTGAAGTTAAACTTGCCCATTTTTTTCTTCCAATATTAAAATCAAAATGATTGGTGTTTTCTCCGTTTGCAGTTCCAAATCTTCCCATATAGTTCCCTTTGAAAAGGGTAGAAGAGTCTGTAGAAAAAGTTGGGTTTTTTGTGTGGAAATGAATAACTCCACCCAGAGCATCACTTCCGTAAATTACTGAGCCAGGGCCATAAAAGACATCTGCTTTTTCGAGTACATTGTTGTCAACAGTAATCGCGTTTTGAAGATGACCACTTCTATAAATCGCATTATTCATTCTAACTCCATCCACTACTAGCAAAATTTTATTAGCCTCAAACCCTCTAATAATGGGGCTTCCTCCGCCTGCTTGGCTTTTTTGCACCAATACATTTGAGTTTTTTTGCAACATATCTGCAGAGGTTTGTGGTATACTCAATTTTATTTTCTGAAGATTAATTTCATCTAATCTTACCGAGGTAAAATTTTCATGAGCACTTTCTCTTGGTGGTTTTATTTCTATGGTTGGTAGCATTATTTCGTCAAACATATATACCACATAATCCAGTTCTATTATTTGCGCAATAGTTTTTACTTCCGAGTCAAATGAAGGGTGAGAGAAGTAAATTAACTCATTAATATTAAAATCGTTTAATGATGCTTTTCCTTTTGCATCTGAATACAAAGTAATTGAGCCAGATTTGTTAGAAATTTTAACATCTTCAATTGGTTGATTTGTACTGTAATTCTGAACAGAAATAGTTTGTAGCCAGCAATTTAAGCTGAAACAAGTTAATAGAATTACAAGAAAAAAATACTTAAACATACAAAGGTTAAATTGTTCTAATCTATTCAGCAATAAGTTTGCCAAAGTTTAATAGAACAAAGGTATTTTTTTTATTAAAATTTTTAATACAATCTTTGATTGATTTAATAGCAATTTCAAAGCGATAATATTAATTTTACTAAAACAGCTAATAAATAATATTGCTTATGAAATATTTGTCTATTTTTTTTATTCTCATAGTCGCTAATTCTTATTCCCAAATAAAAGAGGGTAAATGGTTTGGAGCAATAAATGCCTTGGGTACCGAAATGCCTATTGGAGTATCTGTCGAAACGATTTCTGGAAAACAAAAGGCATACTTGATAAATCCTGAAAATGAAAAATTAAAATATGCATTTGATAGTATTTCTATCACTGAAAAAGAATTTTATTTCTCTCAGTCACAGCTTAAGATTATTTATTCTGGAACTTATGCTGATGACAGATTAAATGGTGTTTTTAAACAAAATAATATGGAACTGTCTTTGGTTTTGACACAAGAACCTTTTAAGAAAAAAGAGATGAAAAGACCTCAAACTCCAATTCCTCCATTTGATTATTATACAGAAGAAATTGAAGCTTTTAATCCCATAGATTCTGTTACTTTATCAGGAACATTAACATTGCCAGCCAATGACGGGAAAAAATATCCAATTGTAATTTTAGTTACAGGTTCTGGTCCTCAGAATAGAGATTCAGAAATATTAAAACATAAATCCTTTGCGGTAATTGCTGATCATCTTGCCAAGCAAGGAATTGGTTCTTTTCGTTATGATGAGAGAGGTGTGGGTAAATCCACTGGAAAATATGCGGGAAGTGATTTGAACGATTTTTATAGAGATTTGGACGTAGTGGTTAAAAAAATTACGGAAAGAAAAGAACTTGAAAAATTAGGAATTCTTGGGCATAGTGAAGGAGGAGTTTTAGCTCCTTGGTATGCCAGTGAACATAAAAAGCAAATTGATTTTATTATCATGATGGGAGCACCTGGAATTCCTGTTTCTGAAATGATGCACTTGCAAAGGAAAAATGTTTACATAGGTCAGGGGATGAGTTCAAAGGAAATAGAGAAACAAAAACAGTTATTTACTAAGATTGACGAAATAGTGCTAAATAATTCTGGAAAAGAAAAAATTGATAAATTAAAAGCCTTATTTACTGATTTTGCAATGAAAAATGGATACTCAGAAACTGAAACTAAACAATATGTTGCTTCTCAAATGAATACTATGAATGGTGCATGGTACAAAAGTTTTATAGCTGTGAAACCTGATACTTATTTAAGAAAGGTAAGATGTTCTGTATTGGCAATTGGAGGCGGAAAAGATGTGCAAGTGCCTATGGAAAGCAACATGAAAGGAATTGCTAAATCGTTACATAAATCTAAATCTAGGTTCTTGAGAAAAAGGACTCTTCAATATGCTAAATTTGGTAATCTGAATCACTTAATGCAACCTGCAGAAACAGGAATGCCTGATGAGTATGGAAAAATTGAAACTACTATTAGTAGAGATATACTGTTTACTATTTCAGATTTTGTTAATAATTTATAAATGAGAGTATTAAATAGAATTAGCTGGGTTGTATTAATTAATGTTTTTTTGGTAATAATTGCAGGAAGTGTAGTGCGAATGACTGGCTCTGGAATGGGTTGTCCCGATTGGCCAAAATGTTTTGGATATTTGATCCCACCTACAGAGCAAGACCAAATTGAATGGAAAGAAAATCATGAGTTTAATAAAGGGCAAATTATTATTCATGATGAAGCTTTGGTTTTGGCAAAAACTGATTTTATTTCATCAACCATTTACAATGAAAATAATTGGGAAAAATATACCAAGCATGACTATGCCGTTTTCAATGTTTTTCATACCTGGACAGAATACATAAACAGATTGTTTGGAGCATTGTTAGGTTTTGTAGCTTTAATAATGATATGGTTTGCAGCCAAAAAATGGAAGGTCAATAAATGGTTCTTACGACTTGCAGTTATTCAACTTTTTTTGATTTTGTTTCAGGCTTGGTTGGGGAAACTTACTGTTGACACCAACCTTAACCCATATATGATTACCTATCACATGATGGGAGTAACTGTTATGATTATTGTGCAACTTTTATTACTAAAATTAATCCGAAGAGAATCTCATCCAATTCAAATTATTCCAACTAATTCTGTTGTTAAATTTATGGGTCTTTTAGGCATCATTTTAATGTTCGTTCAAATAGTATTGGGTTCTCAAGTTCGCCAGCAAACCGATGAATTGGCTGATGCTGGAATAAGTAGGGAATTGATTGCAGATGGATTTGATTGGGTGTTTTTAGTACACCGTTCGTTCTCCTTTTTAATTGTTTTTTCAATTGTATTTCTTTGGATAAAACTTTGGAAAATTTCTAGGTTTAAAAGACCACTTATGTATTTGGGAATATTTGTTTTTTTAGAAGTTTTGGCGGGAATATTATTGTACTATACTGGAATGCCAGCATTTGCTCAGCCTCTTCATCTACTATTTTCGCTTCTTATTTATGGATTTTTTGTAGAAACCTATTTGAGATTGATTCCCCGTTTATCAAGTAAATAACTGCATTGAATTTAAAAAATGTATCTTAGTTATCTATGACAAAAGCACCTGAAATAAATATTAACTACAAAGTTCAATACTTTGTTTTTCAATCATTTGGATGGGGAGCTTTAACGGTTTTGATTGCAATTTTCAATATCAAAGAGTATGGAATGTCTCTTCCTTTTGTTCTTTTTTTGCTTTCAGTGCTTTGTAGTAATCTGTTATTGAGTCATTTTTATAGGAGTTGGGTTAATAAAAAGAGATGGATATTAAAACCCATAGGCGAATTACTTTTAAGGATTTTGGCATCATCTATTATTTTGGGAGGTTTATATTCTTTTGCTATTTCTTGTTCAATACTTATTCTCGATATTAATAGTAGTATAACGATTAGGATAGAACACATTGTGTTTGGTACTATAGTATACTTTATTTGGAGCATTCTTTATTTTGGATATTTACTGTTTTATAAAGCACGTAGAGTAGAGTTTAAAAAT
>CAKZNB010000012.1 GCA_937129365.1 uncultured Flavobacteriales bacterium | reverse complement strand
GTTAGTTTAATACGTCAACATAATAATGCTAATGTTTTGGCTTTACCAGCTCGTTTTATTAGTGAGGATTTGGGTTTAGAAATTGTAGATACTTTTATAGAATCTGAGTTTGAAGGGGGAAGGCATCAACGTGGAGTTGATAAAATCAGTAATTTTTAATTGATATTATTTAGGATGTACTTTTTAAGAAGCTCAATTTCCTCCTTAATTCTAAAATCTCCTTTTCCTTTAATTTCTGTTATTTTTAGTTTGGTGAGAGGATTAGAGCCGTTTATTAAATTTAATTCTGCTTTTAAAGTTTTACTCATAAAAGGATAGCCTTTTGATAAAATAATATTTCCTCGGGTGGAAATATGGGCCAAGTCTGGATCAGTGGGATAAGTATAAAATTCTTTCCAGTAATAATTAGTTTTGTTTCCTAGGCGAATATCAAATTCACCATAGGTATGAACTTCTCGAATAGTTCTTTTTAGTTCATCTAAATCGTCCATTCCAAAATACCTCATTTTTGGAGTATTGAGAAAAGAATTATCGCCTTCACTTATTAGATATTGCATTTCGGAAAGGGGAGAACCAAGTCCGGCGTTAATCATAAAAAAGTTTTCTACTCGTGGTAAATAATTTGACAAATAGGGTAAAAGATAAGCTCCCTCTCCAAAACCAATTAGTACAACATTTGCCAAACTATCAATCTCCCTATTATTAATTAGTTGATTGTAAAGATTATTAACGGTTTTAATTCTGCGGCTTCTACTATCCAACAGAGTTTGAAGACTTTCTTTTTTACCAATTAATTGAGGAATTACAATTTTATAATTTTCTTTAGTTTCCATGTGGTCTTTAGTCTTTAAACTTTAGTCGGTAGATTCGAGTCTAACGTCTATTGTCTAATGTCCATCGTCTAATTCGCAACTTCATTCATAAACTTAATACGAACCATTTGAAGATGCTCATATTCTAAATCATCATCTTCAAATTCATTATTTGCTCTTCTTAAAATCGCTTTTATTCTAAGTAAAAATTCTTCTCTGTTAAATGGTTTTGTGATGTAATCATCACCTCCAGATTTGAATCCTTTTACCTTGTCTTCTGGGTTCGATTTTGCTGTTAAGAAAATAATTGGAATCTCTTTATCAATCTTTCTAATGTCTTCTGCTATTTCATATCCATCTTTTTCTGGAAGCATTACATCCAACAAACATACATCATAGGTGTTTTTATTAAATTTTTGTAATCCTTCTTTCCCATCTCTACATAGATGAACGGTATATCCCTCAAGAGATAAAAAATCTTGTACAACAATTCCTAAATTGAAGTCATCTTCTACCAGTAATATTTTTTTCTTTTCCATTTATATTATTGATTATTAATAGGAAAGGTAATAATAAAATCGCTTCCCTCGCTATATTTACTTTCTATTTCTATCTTTCCGCCATGTTTTTCAACCATCTGTTTTACATAATAAAGTCCTAATCCAAAACCTTTTACGTTGTGAACATCTCCTGTAGAAACACGATAAAATTTCTCAAAAACTTCTTTTAAATCTTCTTTCTTTATCCCTATTCCATTATCCGAAACTGTTATTTTTATCTCGTTCCTAGTATTATCACTTTTAATTAAAATATTTGGTTTATCAGGGGAATACTTATTTGCATTGTCAAATAAATTATAAATTATATTGGTGATGTGAATAATATCTCCATTAATAGTTGTTTTTTCTGCCTTTAATAATGAATTTATTCCCCCATTTCTGTCTTGTATAGGAACGCTAAATGTATCAATACAGGTTTCTATTACTTCATGAATATCTATCTCTTCAAAGTTGAGTTTAATAATATCTTTATCAAGTTTAGCTATTTGTAACACTCTTTCTACTTGATTTTCCAGTCTTTTGTTTTCGGTTTTTATTATTGATAAATACCTGTTTAGTCTATCATTATCTGTTATTTTTTTGTTGTTTAATAATACATCTGTTGAGAGTGAAATTGTGGAAATAGGTGTTTTCAGCTCGTGTGTCATATTATTGATAAAATCATAAGTTATTTTTGATATTTTTTTCTGTTTTAAAATTCCGCTAGCTAAATAAAAAGAATATAGCCCAGCTACTATTATTACTAAAGTTGCTAAAATAAGCATAAAAGGAAGTGATGATTTTTTTATAGGTTCTTTTAATTTTAAGTCATTAAAATAAACTCCAAAGTAGTATCCATCATGTTCCCATTTTTGAGGAATCACATTATTTTTTGAGTCGGTAAATTCATCAAAAATTATGGAGTCGGTAAAGCAATCATAAATACCTATTTTGTAAGAATTATCTATGTAAAAAGAACTAAATTCTTCTTCTATCAAGCTCTTTAATATATCTTTTGGGATGGTATCATAAAAACTAACAACAAAATAATTTGGGTTAATTTGTTTTACTGGATCTAAATATATATTTGAGTTTTCTTGATTGTTTGATATTAATTTATCTCTAACTTTTGTTAAAGCAAGTGTAACTTCACTTTTGAAATTTTTATCTTCCAGCTCTTCTATTTCTTTAACAATTTCTCTGTTTTCATTTTCAATTTCAAGTGAGTTTTTTACAATTAAAAACTGAGTAATTATTAATCCTACTAAAACTAATATTGATAGATAAACGATTATTTTTGCTGTTGTTTTCATTCTTCTTCTATCTCTTTCTTAAACGCTGGTTTTATCTTTTTACCATCAGTTTTTATTAAAATATCGTTTCTAAATGTATAAGTAATAAGTGTTTCTCCTGAATCATTGTACCTAATCCACTTCCCTTCTTTTTTTCCTAAACTGTATGATCCTACCCATTTTTTCTTTCCATTTACATGGTAATAAGTGTGTTTTTCAATCGGTTTGCCATTTTTATATTTTCCTTTAAAATATAATTGTTTTGTCATATAAAAATGAGTCCATTCTCCATCTTTTTCCCCATCCGAATAATTTCCTTTTTCTGTATGATCTCCTACTTGGTAAAACCATTCTCCATTTCTCAATCCATTAATATAATTTCCTCTAGTTAGTACATTTCCTAACTCGTCATATTCTACAATTTCTCCATCTTCTTTGCCTCTTCTGTAATTTTCTTCTCTATGAACAGCTCCTGATGGATAATACCAAATCCATTTCCCAACTTTTTTTCCTTTCTTATATTTACCTTTTTGCTCAATCTTTCCATTAATAAATAAAAACTCCCATAATCCTGTTTGATAATCATTTTTATAATCTCCTTTTACAATTATATTTTCTCCTTTATGATAAAAACTCCAAGTTTTCTGTCTTAATCCATCTTCATCTATCAACCCTTTTGCAAATAAAGTATCATTTTTATAAATAGTAGTTTTTATTATTTTCCCCTTTTTATCATACTCTTGAGTTATTCCTTGTCTTTTTCCATAATCATTTTTTGCTATGGTATAGTGTAATTCTCCTGTTGGATAATATTCTTTGAATAATTCTACAAATTGTAAATCTTCATCGTTAATATTTACCTTATCCATTTCATATCGTTTAAGGTCTTTTAGCTCTCCATTGTATTTATACTCTCTAAAAATTCCATTTTTCTTTCCGTTTTTATATTCTCCTTCTTCTCTTAGAACTCCGCCAGAACTATATACTTTCCATAACCCTGTCTTCTCACCATCTTTATTGTATCTATTTATTTTTTCTCTTCTTATTAATTTTCCTTTATTGTATTCAAAAATGGAAATTATAGTTCCTTTTTTATCATATTCAAATGCTTTTCCATGGTAATTCCCATCCAAATAATTATAGCTAAATTGAACTTCGCCTGTTGGATAATAAATTTCTTTTTTCCCTTGAAGAGTATCCTTTTTATACGTTGATTTTGAATATAATACTCCAGAATCAGCATATTCTAAAAAAACACCATTTCTTCTATTTTTTTCGAAATTTACTTGTTCTCTAATAAATCCGTTTTCATAAAATTTCCAAGTACTATCAAGAAGAAAATTTTTCCTGTTTCCCTCTGATTTTATTGAACCATCTCTGTTATAATTTATCCAATATCCTTCTGGTTTTCCATTTTTTAAGTTTCCTTTGCTTGAAATTGTATCATTTTCGTAATAAAAAATATTAAACCCGTTGGGATTTGTTTTTTGTGAAAAAACAGAACAGCAAATAAAAAAAATTGCGGCCAATAAGATTATATTTTTGCTGTGGTTTTTCATATTTTTTCGATACTCAAAGATAATTTTTTTATTCAAATTTATTTCATTTCAATTTTAACCCTTTTCTCTATTCATTATAAATAAATAGTTTTTAAACTAAATATGTTATTATTATAATAGGTGTTAGTTCTGTGTATAAGATTTGATACAATTCCTTTTTATTTCACTTGTTATTAGTTTTCAACATACTATAAACTATAAAATTATATACTTATTATATTAACATAACTATTTGAATATAATATAGTAATACTATTTTTATTAAATTCATGGTTAATAGTTAATTCACCATATTAATAATGTTATATTTCATAAAATTGTTAATTAAATTTTCTATTTTATCTATCTTTAAATTCTTGAAAAGATAGGCATAATATGAGTGTATGTTAATTAGGTTTATCCAATTATTAAACCAATTGATATTATAAATTTAAAAACCAACTATTATTTTAAGAAGATATGATACATAAATTTAGTTGTTCACTTTTTTTAAGTTAATAACTATACTTTATAAATAATTGTAAATAAATAAGTTAAATAGATAAAAAATTTATATTGTTTATAACCACATTATAACTGTTTACAATGTGATTATTTACTTTAATAACAACAAGTTACTATGAAAATAGCATTAGGATCAGACCATGCAGGGTTCGAATTAAAAGAAAAAATAAAAGAAGTTTTAAGGGAAAAAAATCTTGGATTCAAAGATTTTGGTCCATTTGATAATGAAAGTGTTGATTATCCTGATTATGGTCATAAGGTAGGAAAATCTGTTAATTCAAAGGATTTTGAAAGTGGAATAGTGATTTGTGGAAGTGGAAACGGAATAAATATGACAGTAAATAAATATCCTAATGTACGCTCTGGTTTGTGTTGGACAAAAGAAATATGTGAGCTTGCAAGGCTGCACAATAATGCAAATGTATTAGCAATTCCTGCACGATTTATATCTGAAAAAACAGCTCTTGAAATTATAGATACTTTTTTATCTACTGATTTTGAAGGAGGTAGACATGAAAGAAGAGTAAATAAAATATAATATAGAATGAAAAGAATAATATATATAGTATCATTTTTAATACTTGTTTCATGTAGTTTATTTAAACATGGATATAAGGTAAAAAAAGATAAAACTGCAATTGAATACGCAAATACAATTACTTCAGATGAATTAAAAAAACATCTGTATGTAATTGCCTCTGACGAATATGAAGGAAGAGAAACAGGAAGAAAAGGACAGAGAATGACTGCTGAATATTTAAAAAATGAATTAGTTAAATATGGAGTTAAGCCAGGTAATAATGGAAGTTATTTTCAAAAATTTCCTTTAATTGAAACTGCAAAACCTGATGCAACAATAAGCTTGCATAATAAAGATTTTGAGTTTTTAAAAGACTTTTATTTTTTCGAATCTTATGCAGAGTTTACCACTTTTGATATTCCGATGGATCAAATAGTTTCTGCGGAATATGGAATTATTGATGGAGAAAGGGATGATTATAAAAACATTAATGTAAAAGGAAAAACAATTGTAATAAATGCCGACTCTCCAAGTGAATTTAAAAATTGGGATTGGAAAAAAAAGGTAGCTTTAGCAAAAGAGAAAGGAGCTAAAAATGTATTATTTATTTCAAAAAATTATCAGAATAACTTAACGAGATTATCTCATTTTTTAGAAGGAAGCTCTATGAAATTAGCTTCTGATGTTAAGAAAAAAGAGAAACCATACATACCTTTTGTTTTTATTTCAGATGAATTGGCTAGCGAGATGTTTAGAACTGAAAGTAATATAGATGATGATTTCATAGCAAGATACCCACTATATAACACTTTTGTATTTAATTATTTATATAATTCAAAAACAATAGAATCATCAAATGTACTTGGTTTTATTGAAGGAAGTGATGAAAAATTAAAAGAAGAAATAATAATTGTTACAGCTCATTATGACCACCTTGGTATTAAAGATGGATTGGTGTATAATGGAGCTGATGATGATGGAACAGGAACAGTTGCACTTCTTGAAATAGCTCAAGCTTTACAAATGGCAAAAAATGCTGGAAAAGGATTAAAAAGGAGTGTATTAATAATGCCAGTTTCTGCAGAGGAAAAAGGGCTTTTAGGTTCTAGATACTATACTGAGAATCCAGTATATCCAATTAAAAATACTGTTGTTGATTTGAATATTGATATGATAGGAAGATTGGATGAGCACCATAAAAAATCAAACTATGTATATGTAATTGGAGCAGATAAAATTAGTAATGAACTTCATGAAGTAAATGAAGCTGTAAACAAAACTTATACTAAACTAAAGTTAGATTATAGATATAATGATGAGAATGATCCTAATAGATTTTATTATAGATCAGACCACTATAATTTCGCAAAAAATGGAATTCCTGTAATATTTTACTTTAGTGGAGTTCACGAAGATTATCATAAACATACTGATGTTGTAGAGAAAATAATGTTTGATAAAGTTGAGTATATTACCAAGTTAATTTTCCATACAGCCTGGGAAATTGGTAATAAAGCAACAAGACTTGAAATAAACTAAATGAGAAAGGAAATAATCATATTTATTATTTCCTTTATTGGAATTTCTCTTTGTTATAATTATCAAAATATTTTATTAAAAAAAAACAGCTCAATCCATCAATGGAGGCAAGCTGATTGTTTATCTATTACACAAAATTATTACAAAGAAAATTTACCTTTTCATAAGCCAAAAATACACCACCTAAGCGATAAAACTGGAAATAGAGGGGTTGCAAGCGAATTTCCAATATTATATTATACAATAGCTAATATTTGGAAAATTACAGGACAAAAAGAATGGATTTTTAGACTTGTAAACACACTAATTTTATTTATAGGTTTATTGTATTTATTTAGGTTATTTTTTGATTTTTTTAATAAAACTCTTCCCTCATTATTTCTTTCATTTTTACTATTTACCTCCCCTATTTTTGTTTATTACGGCAATAATTTTCTTGCAGATGCACCGGCATTAAGTTTAGTTTTTATTGGTTGGTATCATTTTTATCAATTTTATAAAACAAATAATAATAAACTGTTGATATACACAATGTGTTTCTTCCTAATAGCTGGTTTACTAAAAATTTCTTCTTTATTTAGTTTTTTCGCAATAGGTGGAATAGCATTTTTTGAGTTGTTAGGCTTATTAAAAATAAAAAAAGAAAAATTGTTTAAACCAATACAACTTTCATATTTTATCGCTGTATTAATTATAATTTTTAGCTGGTATAGCTATGCAATTTCTTACAGCTATAATCAAGGAAATTCTTATGTGTTTCTTAAAGGAATATTACCAATTTGGGATCTGGGTCCAGAAAGAATAAACGATACTTTTTCCAAGTTTTTTTCTATTCAAGTACCAAGGATGTTTAATTCAGTAATCCATATATTAACTTTTGGTATATTTATATTTAATGTATTTAAAATCAGAAAAATAAAGACAATTTTAATTACAATAAATATATTTCTCTTTATAGGAATAGTATTATTTTTTATCCTCTTTTTCCAAGTTTTTGATATTCATGATTATTACTTAATTAATACATTAATTTTTTATCTCTTTACTTGGTTTACCTTTTTTACTTATCTAAAATATAATACCAATTGGCTTGAAAAAACCTGGTTTAAAACAGCAACTATTTTGTCATTATTATATTTAATTTTTATTTCTTCCGTTCATATAAGACACAGATATAATGTTGATGATATAATTGCACAAGCAGGCTATGATTATTTATCTGAACATGATAAGGGTGTTTTTGGTTGGTTTCAACATGATTATAAAAAGAACCTTCAGGCTTTTGAAGATATCACTCCTTATTTAAGAGAATTAGGTATAAAAAGAGAAGATGTCGTGATGGTTCTAGGTGATCAAAGCATAAATATTTCTTTATACAATATGGATCAAATAGGATTTACAAATTATACTAATGTACATGATTTTCCTAATCAAGTTGAATTATCTAAATCATTTAATGCTAAATATTTATTTGTTAGCGAATACAAGGTTAATGATTTTGAAGAATATAAAATGTATATGAAAAATGAAATAGGAAAATTTAAAAATATCCTTATCTATAAACTCTAACAAATGAGACTTTTACTCGTATTTTTTGTTTTATTATTTAACATCAGTTTTAGCCAAACTGATACTATTATTTTTTCGCATAACTCAGGAATTTATACTAACTCTATAGAACTTAAATTAACAAACAATTCAGGGAATAAAATTTATTTTTCTTTAAATGGAGATTATCCAAAAACTGAGTATTCAACCCCTATACTAATTGATAAGACGGTAACTCTTCGAGTAAAAAATGAGAAGAAATTACAAGGATATACACGAAATTATATTTTTCAAACACACACACTACCTGTTGTTTGTTTAACAATAAACCCATCAGATTTATATGACTCAACTTCAGGAATTTATGTAAAAGGATATAATGCATCCCCAAACCCACCTTATCTAGGAGCAAATTTTCATAAAGGATGGGAAAAACAAGCTTATATTGAAATGATTGATACAAATGGGTTTTCCAGATTTAATCAAAAAGTTGGTGTTAAGATATTTGGGCAGTTTAGTGCAATGTTACCCCAAAAATCGTTTGCTGTTTACGCAAGAAGCAGGTATGGAAATAAGAGAATAAAAAATCAATTATTTACTGATTTACCCTTTAAAAAATACAAGTCAATAATTTTAAGAAACTCTGGATCAGACTTTTGTAACAGTCATTTTAGAGATGCTTTTATTACAAATCTTGTAAAACACATGAATTTCGAAAAGCAAGCTTACAGAAGCTGTGTAGTTTATTTGAATGGAAATTACTGGGGTGTTTATCACATCAGAGAAAAAATTAATGAGCGTTTTCTTCAGCAACATACAGGAATAGACAAAGATAGTTTGGCAATTTTGAAATATCGAGGAGCTACTCAGCATTATGGAAGAATGAATTATAAAAAGATGCTTTCTTTTATTTCTAAAACTAATTTTAAAGAAAATAAAAACATTGACTCACTTGATAAATTAATGGATATTGACAATTACCTTGAGTATAATATAGCTCAAGTTTTTATCAATAATATTGATGCTGGAGGAAATATAAGATTCTGGAGACCTATAAAAAAAGGAGGAAAGTGGAGATGGATTTTATTTGATACAGACTTTGGTTTTGGATTGAAAGCTGGGAATAGACAAGAACAAAACACTGTCAGCAATTATTTTGTAAAAAGTAATAGGGGTTGGCCATATCCCAATTGGTCTACACTCATTATCAGAAAGTTAATAGAGAACGATTCTATAAAAGAACTATATTTAAAAAAGTTTTCCCATCATTTAAACACTACATTTTCTTCTAAAAACACACTTAATCATATTAATAAATTTGAACGATTATTAGAACCTGAAATAGAAAAGCATTTTAAAAAATGGAAAAGATCCTCTAATATTTGGAATACTCACTTAGAGCTAATGAGAGATTTTGCAATGCAACGCCCTTTAATTATCCGAAATCAACTAATTCAACATTTTGAAATAGATAGTTTTTACACTATTAAATCAGACCCAGTTAAAAACGGAAAATTTTTAATTGAAAACAATTTTATTACTCCTGAAGATTCGCCCCACTATTTTTCTAATATTTTGTATAAATTTTTAGCTAAACCAAACTTCGGATATAAATTTTCTCATTGGAAAGAAGAAATACCAATTCAGCAAAACCCGTTAATGGTTAGCTTTGAAAGTGATTTAACAATCACACCAATATTTATCCAAAATGATAAAAGTATATTTACTGGAAAGGTGTTTTTAAATGAAATATGCAGAAAAGACACCAATATTGGCGACTATATTGAGTTACACAACACCTCAAATAAAGACATAAATATATCAGGATGGGTATTATCAAATATTGACGGAGAAAACTATCAAATAACGGATAGTAATATTACCGCAAATGGTTTTATTACAATCTATAGAGGTAAAACAAAATCAAAAAACAGGCTATTTAACATTCAAAAAATTGATCACATTTCGCTTTTTTCATCTTCAGAAGAATTAGTTGATGAAATTGAAACAACAAAAGACACCTATAATAATTTACCTGTAATTGAAAGAGTAAATACGTTAATTAAGAAAGGGTGGATTGGCAATAAAGCAGGAACACCAGGAACAATAAACTCCAATCAAATTAAGTATTCAAATCAAAACAAATATATTGCAATCAGTTTTTTTGTTTTATTAGGAATATTATTTTTGTCTATATTTTTATATAGAATTAAAAAGAGGCCCCGTGGCGCAACTGAATAGCGCATCAGATTTCGGCTCTGAGGGTTACAGGTTTGAATCCTGTCGGGGTCACAAATGATTTAGAAACGGTTTGAATAGGGCTTACTTATTATTTAAACCCTTTCTAATTTAAAGCTACTTAATTATATAGTTTTAGTTTAAATCATTTTGAGAAAACCCTAAAATCCTTTTAAGGCGGTTTTAAAGCTCTTTTTAGTTGGTTTCTATTCCATACATTACTTTGTTTAAATAATTAGATTAAAGAGCCATAAAATAAACAAATGTAAAAGCATGCGCAAAACGACATAAAGAACTAAAAAACAATAAGTTATGATTGTTTACAGGGTTTTTTAAACTTAGAGTAAACATTCTTGACAAGAATGTTTCACATGAAATATTAATAAATAATTTAAAGCATATTATATATTAATAACGATTTTTTAATTGTTTCACGTGAAACAATTACGAATTATCTTCCTAAATAAATCAATAATATATTTATATCTGTAGGTTTTATTCCTGAGATTCTTGATGCTTGTCCAATAGTTTTTGGTTGAATAGCATTAAGCTTTTCTTTACTCTCATTGCTTAATGAGCTTAATTTTGAAAAATCCATGTCACCAGGGATCTTAGTTCCTTCAAGGCGAATAATCTTATCCGCTACGTTTTGCTCTTTTGAAATATATCCATGGTATTTAATTTGAACTTCTGCTTGTTCAACCACCTCTTCTTTCAAAGTAGATAGAGAATTTACTTTTTCGACCAATGTATTTGAGGTAGGAATTAAATCATCTAACGATATATTTGGTCTAGAAACAATTTTATCAAATTTCATTTTTTGAGAAATTGTTGCGCTTTTTCTTTCCTCAAGAATTGGATTTAACACATTAAAATCAACACTCGTATCTTTTAATAATTTAATTAATGATTCAGTTTCTTTTATCTTTTCCTCTACCCTTTTCATCCTTTCTTCAGAAGCTAATCCAATAGCATATCCTTTAGGAGTTAGCCTAATATCAGCATTGTCTTGTCTTAAAAGCAAACGATATTCAGCTCTTGAAGTAAACATTCTGTATGGTTCTTCGGTTCCTTTTGTAATTAAATCATCAATCAAAACTCCAATATAAGATTCCGCTCTTGTAAGAATAAATTCTTCTTTTCCATACTTTTTATGATTAGAATTTATCCCCGCAACCAATCCTTGGCAAGCAGCTTCTTCGTAGCCTGTAGTTCCGTTTATTTGTCCAGCAAAATATAAATTTTCAATTAGTTTAGTTTCTAAAGTATAATTCAATTGAGTTGGCGGAAAATAATCGTACTCAATTGCATAGCCAGGACGAAACATTTTTACGTTTTCAAACCCAGGAATTAATTTCATAGCCTCATACTGAACATCTTCAGGAAGAGAACTTGAGAAACCATTTACATAAACCTCACAAGTATCCCAACCTTCTGGTTCTACAAAAATCTGATGCCTTGTTCTCTCAGCAAATCTATCTAATTTATCCTCAATGGATGGGCAATATCTTGGTCCAGAACCAATGATTCTACCATTAAATAAAGGTGATTTTTCAAAGCCTGTTCTCAAAATATCATGCACAGCAGGATTTGTATAGGTTATATAACAGCTACGCTGTTTTTCTAGAGGTTTTGTTTCTGTTGAATAAGAAAATTTCCCAGGATTTTCATCTCCAGGTTGCTCTTCCATTTTAGAATAATCCAAACTTCTTCCATCTACTCTTGCTGGAGTCCCAGTTTTCATTCTGCCAGCTTCAAACCCTTCTTTTATTAGTCTTTCCGTTATTCCAGTAGAAGCTTTTTCTCCTGCTCTTCCCCCTCCAAATTGCTTTTCACCAAGATGAATGGTTCCATTAAGAAATGTACCCGCTGTTACAATTACAGAATGAGCTTTTATTTCTATTCCCATTCCTGTAGTTACTCCTTCAATTATTCCATTTTTAATGATTAAATCAGTAACAGTATCTTGCCAAAAACTTACATTTGGAGTATTTTCCAATGCCATTCTCCATGCCTCTGCAAATCTTTTTCTATCACTTTGAGCTCTTGGGCTCCACATAGCAGGTCCTTTTGATTTATTCAATAATTTATATTGAATAGCCGTTTTATCAGTAATTATTCCAGAATATCCGCCAAGAGCATCTATTTCTCTGATAATCTGACCTTTAGCAATTCCTCCCATAGCTGGATTACAGCTCATTTGAGCAATTGTTTCCATATTCATGGTTACAAGTAACACAGAAGAACCAAGATTAGCAGCAGCAGCAGCAGCTTCACATCCTGCATGTCCTCCTCCTACTACTATTAAATCGTACTTTGGGTGCATGGCATTAATTTTCTACAAAGATAGAGAATAAACCGATTAGATACGAAAAACGAGCGTTATTAAGCTTTTTTAAATGAATTATAGAGTGCTATTGCTTTATTTTCTTCCTCAGTCATTATAGATTGTTCTTTTTCAGATTTATCATTAAAACCAATTAAATGAAGAATTCCATGTGCCATAACTCGGGTTAATTCATCCTCAAAATTTACTTTAAAATCTTTAGAATTGTCTCGTATTCTATCAATACTAATAAAAATATCCCCAGAAATGATTCCTGCTTGAGAGTAATCAAATGTAATAATATCGGTAAGTGTATCGTGGTTTAAATGTTCTTGATTCATTTTTAAAAGATAGGAATCAGAACAAAATATATAGGTAATTTCGCCAGTAATTTTTTGATTATTTAAGATTAATTGTTCAATCCAATCAGCAATAATTTCAGAATTCTCTAACTGAAAATCAATCTCTTCTGAGAAAAAAGAAAAGTTTTCTTTACTCATTTAAGCATAGTTAAATATGAGTTCGATTTTTTTCCCATTTTCATGAAATTCAATATCGTCTACCAAATTTGTCATGAGGAAAATACCTCTTCCATTCAATTTTTCTAAGTTTTCAGGAGCAGTAGGATCAGGAACATTTTCATAGTCAAAACCATTTCCTTCATCCTCTACAGTAAAAGACACATTTTTATCTGTTTTCTTGTAACAAACTGTTACTTTCTTTTCAGGATCATTATTATTTCCATGATTTATTGCATTATTAACAGCTTCTGTTAAAGCAATAATAATATTTCCGTATGCATCTTTTAACTTATCGCTACTTGCATTGTATATTTCATCAACATAAGAAGTCACTTTATTTATGCTTTCTTGGTTTGATTCTAATACTATTTTTTCTTCTATCAACATTTCCTCCATTGCTTAGTTTGCTTGATTAAAGTAATCATTCACTCTGTTTTTATAATAAGGAACCAGAGCGGGTGGTATTGTTTTTAACAACTCCAATTCTTTTTCTTTTTTCCTCTTATACTCCAAATATTCATTTGGGTTACTCAATTTAGGCTTTTTTACATCATTCGACTCTCTTTTTTCGTCAAACTCCCTCTCCCTTAGTGCTTTCTCAGACTTTAATAATCGTGTTAAAATATCTTGCTGACGCTTAATTGTCTCTTGATTAATGTTATTATTTACAATATCCTCCTCTACTTTTTCGAGTTCCTTTTCTATCTTTTTTAATTCATTTCCAAGCCCGCTTCCATCCTTATTCATCTCCTGGCTCAGTTCATTTATTGCCTTTCTAAGCATTGCTTGTTCAGCCGCCATCCTTGCTAGTTCTTTACTATTTCCATTTTCACCCTCTTTTCCTTCTCCCTCACCCTTTTTACCTTTATTACCTTGTTTTTTAAGTTTTTTAAGTGCTTCACCTGCTTTTCCTTGAGCATCTTTTAGGCTTGGCAATAAGCCTGGTTTAGGATTAGACCCTCCTGGGTTGTTACACTGTCCACTTCCAGGTTTTTTCTTAGCAGCAGCTTGTTGTTGCATTTGTTTCAATGCTTCGTCTAATAATAACGCCAAATTGTTGATAGAAGTCATGGCCAACTGTTGTTGTTGAACTGCATTTCTCGTCATTCTTTCTCCTATATAGGCTAATGAATTAGAAATACCGTCATTTATCTTATTCATTTCCTTATTAACTATAGGCTCTATTTGTTCTATCCTTTTGCTAAGTGCAAATAAAGAGTCCTCAATCATTTTGGCATCGTCCTTTAATTTTACTTGTTTCTGACCAAGCTTTACATATTTGGGATCATTAATGTTAGTTCGTTTTAATTCAGAAAGCACTTCTTCTTGATCAAAAGAGAGAGTAATCAAGTTTTCTAACAAAGCCCTTAAATCTTCCATATTCTCTTCAGAACTTTTTGAACTTGACGACATTTCGTCTTTTGCTTTAGCTGCAGCAGTTTTCATTTTGTCGGCCGCATCTTTTTGGCTTTCGTTTGCTTTATCCTGTTTGTTTTTATCTAGCTTTTCTTTACTGTCTTGCATATCTTCTTTTATGCCTTCTTTTTCCTGGTCAATTTTGTCAAGCTCTTTTTTATTTTCAAGTTCTTCATTTTTTTCTTTAATGTCTTTTAAATCTTTTTCAGCCTCCTCAAACTCTTTATTCAATTCTTCTTGTTCTTTAGAATCTGGCTCTTCTTTTTTAGATAATTCTTCCTGTTTCTCAGCAAGCTTTTCCATTTTCTCAGCAAATTCTTCGAGCTTTTTGTCCATTTCCATTTGCTTGAACATCTCTAAAGTTCGTTCCATCTCTTTCTTCAAATCCATGTTTTCAGTATCCATTTCTTCTAGAGATTCCTGAAGTTTTTTCTTATCCATTTTCTCCATCAATTTCTCCAACTTTTCATACAGTTTTTTCATTTCATCACTGTTCAATTCCTCCATCAATTTTTCCAACTTCTCCTGCTTCTTTTTTAGCTTCTCACTTTCTTCATTAAATTGTTTTTCCTCTTTATTTTTTTCTTGAGATTTTTTCAGAATATCTTCATTTTTCTGATTCAATTCCTTTTGTTTTTGAAGCAGATCTTTCATCTTCTTTTTGTCCTGCCAATCCAAGTTTTTCTTATTCAAAATTGACTCAGTCATCTTTTGAATTTTCTCTTGAATATCTTGTGCTTCCTTGATGTTTTTTTCAAGTTGGTCTTTGATGGATTCACTCTTTTCCTCTTGATTTTTTTCTAATTCCTCAGCGGTAGGAGTTTCCAATTTTGCAAGTGGTGTTCGAGCCGATTTAGCTCCGTTTACTCTATCGTTATCCCACACTTCAAAATAATACTCAACAGTCTCACCAAGGTTTAATTTTAAGTCATTAACATCCCAAACATGATAAAACCCTGATTGATTGTACCCTGCAGCAAAATCAATAGGAAGAGAAGTAAATTTACCCCTTGAAACATTAGAATCAGTTTGAAATCTACGGTAGTTAAAAGTTAGCTTACTAAACCCATAATCATCCCCAATTTTCCCATCAAAATAAGTTAAGTATTGAGATAAACTATCTTTTTTCTCATCCACAAAGATACTAGGCGATTGATCTTGAATTGTATTGATTGTAAATAACAGAGAATCCGGACTTACCATATATTGATTTTCTACTTCAAGAGAAAATCGAGTATTGGAAATTACACGTTTTTTAACTTCAAAACTACCTTTAGTTGTTTCTGATAAATCAAGGTTTTTACCTTTTTCTTTAAAGAGGATTTTACTTGTATTTTTAGTTTTAAATTTCCACTTTAATTGCGTTCCTGATGGCACAGTTAATTCACTTACATTCTCTAAAGTTGTAGAGGCCATTTGTGTATGACTTGGATAGATTACTTCCAATTGATAACCCATTACTACAGGTTTAATAATTGGCGTAATTTCATATTGTTTTGAGTTAAAACCAGCAGCAGATAACTTGAATAATTTCTTCTCCTGAATGTTAGAAAAAGTATACCCAAATTCTGTGTTAGATTTCTTTCTCAATTTGATTGAACTCTCCCCTACTTTCAAATACACTTCGGTTGGAATTTCCTCTCCAGTAAGTTGAATGTTTAAATCAAAATCTTCATTTTCAACTACATTCATATCCTCGTTCAAAATATTGAATTGAAAAGGGGCTTCAGGAATATATTCTTTATTATAATTAACAATTCGGGTAGCTCCATCTTTCAGAATACGAGCATTTACAAACAAAATAAGTAGAAAAGCAGCAACAGGAATTCCTGCGTATTTCAAGTATTTTTTATTCTTAGAGATATCTATGGCTTTCGAAAAAGGAACGGGTTTTAGCTCTTCAATTTTTTGATTGATACTATATTCCACCAATACATTGTCAGAGTTTTCTCCCTCTTTTATTAGTTGAAGAGTATTCAGTAATTTATCCTTTACTTCTCCAAAGTGAGTTCCAATAATATCCGCAGCTGTATTGTAATCAATAAACTTACCCAGCTTGTACAATTTGAAGAGCGGAATTAGTATGTAGCTAACAATTGTAATTCCAGTAATTCCAATAAAACTAAAGAACAAAACCTTTCTTAAACCAACATCAAAATTTCCGAAATATTCAAATAAAATAAGGCTCAAGAAAAACAAAAACACAATGGTAAAAGTATAAATCAACCCACGCACGAGTTTGTTTTTGTAATATTTTCTTACAAACTCATCTAATTTTTGGAGTAATATGGCTTTGTTTTGAGTCATTTTTGGCTTTACAAGTAACGTAAAAATAGACAAAATATTTGTAACGATTCCGTATAGTTTAAAACCAAAAAACATCCATTCGTTACACATAGATTTTAAGAATAGGATTTACTATCTTTGCGACCATTAAGTATGACACAAGATTCTGCCTTAATCATTGAGAAATACATCAATTCTCAACAAGTAATTGATCTCCAAAATTCGATTTCAAATAGGCAAGGTTACACCCAAACCAAAGGTTTAGCAGGGTCTTCACTAGCTTTTATTTCTTCTGCAATTTTCACTCAAACAGAAGATTTACAACTCTTTATGTTTCAGGACAAGGAAGAAGCAGTTTATTTTTTCAATACTTTAGAAAACATCAATTCCGGGAATAAAAAGAAGAAATTTTATTTTTATCCAGCCTCATACAAACGACCTTACCAAATTGAATCAACTGATAACGCGAATGTGCTGTTAAGAACAGAAGTGCTAAACGCTATTTCCAAAAACAGAAAAAACAGTGTGGTAGTTTCTTACCCTGAAGCAATGGTAGAGAAAGTAATTACCAAAAAATCTTTAAGAAAAAGCACGCTTGATATTCATGTGGGTGATAAATATTCCATTGATTTTTTGAATGAATTATTTATCGAAAGTCATTTCCACAAAGTAGATTATGTGTATGAGCCTGGTCAATTTTCTGTGCGAGGAGGAATTGTGGATGTGTTTTCATTTTCATTCGATTATCCATTCAGAATTGAGTTCTTTGGGGATGAAGTTGATTCTATTAGAAGTTTCAATATTGCTGATCAACTATCAATTAATACACACAAGAAAATTACGATTACTCCTAATGTACAGAAGGAGTTGCTTGAAGAATCCAGAACGTCATTTTTTGAGTTTATTTCTAAGAAATCAATCATTTGGCTTCACTCTTTTTCGGTGGCAAAAAAGAAAATAGAAAAAGGGTTTGATAAAGCTTTATATACTTATAATCAATTAGATAATGAGTTAAAAAGATTACCTCCCAATGATTTATATATCAACTCAATAGAGTTTGAAAAAGAATTAAGTGAGTTTACGGGCTTTGAGTTTGGAAACGAAACTTATTTCAGTAAAGAATCGGTGTTTTTTCATCAATCTCCACAACCAGCTTTTAATAAGAAGTTTGATTTATTGGCTCAGAATTTAAAGGAAAATACCCAAGCTGAATATGAGAATTACTTATTCTCGGATAATCCAAACCAAATTCAAAGGCTCGAAGATATTTTTGACGATATTGAAAAAGATGCTGAGTTTACTCCAATTCATACCAGTATCAAAGAAGGTTTTATTGATAATGAAATAAAAGTGGTTTGCTATACCGATCACCAAATATTTGAACGTTATCATAAATTCAGACTAAAAGAAGGCTACAAACAATCTAAAGAAGCGGTAAGCCTGAAAGAAATTTATGGTTTAAAAAAAGGAGATTTTATTGTTCATATTGATCATGGAGTTGGAACTTTTTCTGGACTTGAGAAAATTGATGTAAACGGAAAGGAACAAGAGGCAATTCGATTATTATACGATGGAGGAGATGTGTTGTATGTTAGTATTCATTCGCTACACAGAATTTCAAAGTTTTCGGGAAAGGACAGTAAGAAACCTAAAATCAATAAATTAGGAACTCCTGCTTGGAAAGCCTTAAAAGCAAAAACTAAGAAACGAGTAAAAGAAGTTGCTTTTGATTTGATTCAATTATACGCCAAACGTAAAATGAAATCGGGTTTTGCTTTTTCTCCAGATACTTATTTACAACACGAGTTGGAAGCTTCATTTATGTATGAAGATACGCCCGATCAGCACAAAGCAACTTTGGCGGTAAAGGAAGATATGGAAAAAGAAATTCCTATGGACCGATTAGTTTGTGGAGATGTTGGTTTTGGAAAAACAGAGATTGCGATTCGTGCAGCTTTCAAGGCTGTTGCGGATAGTAAACAAGTAGCGATTTTGGTTCCCACTACGATTTTGAGCTTACAACATTTTAGAAGTTTTAATGAAAGGCTAAAAGATTTTCCTTGTAAAGTAGATTATCTGAACCGTTTTAAATCAACCAAAAAAGTAAAGGATACATTAGAAAGGTTAGAAAAAGGAGAAATAGATATTTTGATTGGAACGCATAAACTGGCTGGAAAAAACGTAAAATTTAAAGACCTTGGATTGTTGATTGTTGATGAGGAACAAAAATTTGGAGTAGGAGTGAAGGACAAATTAAAAACCATGAAAGAGAATGTGGATTCACTTACATTAACCGCCACACCAATTCCAAGAACCTTGCAATTTTCGCTGATGGGGGCAAGAGATTTATCCGTTATTAATACTCCGCCACCCAATAGGCAACCAATTGATACACAAATCCATACATTTAATGAAGAGTTGATAAGAAATGCGATTTCTTACGAAATGCAACGAGGCGGGCAAGCCTATTTTGTAAACAATAGAGTGCAAAATATTAAAGAAGTTTCTGGAATGATTCAACGATTGGTTCCAGATGCAAAAGTGGCCATAATCCATGGGCAAATGGAAGGGCAGAAGATGGAAGCAACCTTGATGGATTTTATTAATGGAATGTATGATGTGTTGGTTGCGACTTCTATTATAGAATCGGGCATTGATGTTCCAAATGCCAACACCATGATTATCAATAACGCCAATAATTTTGGGTTGAGTGATTTGCACCAAATGAGAGGAAGGATTGGTAGATCCAATAAAAAAGCATTTTGTTATTTAATAACTCCACCGCGTCATATGTTGAGTGATGACGCAACTAAAAGACTAAACGCTATAGAACAACACAGCGAATTGGGAAGTGGATTTAACATTGCCATGAAAGATTTGGACATTCGTGGAGCGGGAGATTTATTGGGAGCTAGCCAAAGTGGATATATCAATGATATTGGTTTTGCAACGTATCAAAAAATCTTGAACGAAACCATTGAGGAGTTAAAATCAAATGAGTTTAAAGAGCTTTTTAAAGACGAGAAAAACGATAAGTTTTACGAAATAGAAGACTTTCAAATTGAAACTGATTTAGAATTATTGATTCCAGACACTTATGTAAATCAAATTGCCGAAAGACTTTCTTTATATCAAGAATTGGATGATTTAAAGACAATAGAAGAACTTGAAGCTTATCGAAAAAATCTAAAAGATAGATTTGGAGATGTGCCTGAAGAAACTTCGGAATTGCTGAAAACAATTAGACTAAAATGGCTAGCAAAGAAAATAGGATTTGAAAAAATAGTGCTGAAACAAGAAAAGATGATTTGCTATTTTCCTGCCAATCAACAATCAGCCTATTTTGAATCAGAAGCATTTACAGATGTGTTAATCTTTATTCAAACCAACCCAAGAAATTGCAAAATGAGTGAGCGAAACAATAAATTGAGATTGGTTTTTACAGGAATTAAGTCTATTTCGGAAGCGATAGGGGAGGTTAGGAAAATTAAAAATTAATTATTTATTAAGCATGAAAAAGACATTCGAAGTAAATAACCTTAAAGATTTAAAACCAGTTGCAAAATTCATTAGTGAATTAAGTAAAGAGATTCCTCATTTTTGTTTGGAAGCAGAAATGGGAGCAGGGAAAACAACCTTAATCAATGAAGTTTGTACACAAATGGGAGTTTCCGAACACACTTCGAGTCCAACATATTCTATTGTAAATGAATACAAAACAGATTCAGGAAAATCAATTTTTCATTTTGATTTATATCGATTAAAAAACAAAGGAGAATTGTTAGACATTGGAATACTAGAAATTTTAGATAGCCAAGAAATCTGTTTTTTTGAATGGCCAGAAAAAATCCTTCCGTACTTAGACGAAAAATTTGTAAATTTATCTATTGAGGTAAAAGGCCCCACTCGTTTTATCACCCTAAACTATTGATATGTCATCAGATGTTCTTAAATCCCTAGCCAAAGAAGCACTTATGGTTCCTCAAGAAAAACTCCAACGAGTAGGAACCAAAAATCAAAAACTTTTTATTGGAATACCCAAGGAAACAAGCTTTCAAGAAAATCGAGTTTCACTTGTTCCTGAAGCAGTTTCTTTATTAGTAAACAATGGACATCAAGTGTGTGTTGAAACGAACGCTGGAAAAAACGCTAATTTTTCTGATTCTGATTATAGCGAAGTAGGAGCTCAAATTTGCTATGATACCAAAGAAGTTTTTCAGGCAGACATAATTATCAAAGTTGCACCACCAACCAAAGAAGAAATAGAATTAATGTCTGGAAATCAGACTTTATTTGCAGCTCTTCAACTTTCAGTTCACCCAAAGAACACACTAGAACTTTTAATGAAGAAAAAAATCACCGCAATTGCCTGGGATTTTGTAAAAGATGAAGACGATGTTTACCCCGTAATCCGATCAATGTCTGAGATTGCTGGGATAAAATCAGTTTCAATCGCATCCCATTATTTAAGTAATTTAAATAATGGGCGAGGAACAATTTTGGGTGGAATTGCTGGAGTATCACCAACAGAAGTAGTAATAATTGGAGCAGGAACTGTTGCAGAATTTGCTGCAAAGTCAGCGATTGGAATGGGAGCTTCAGTTAAAATATTTGACAATGATGTATATAAATTAAGAAGAATTCAAAATGACCTAAACACAACTATTTGGACTTCAATAATAAATCCTAAAGTACTGGAAAAAGCAATGATGCGAGCTGATGTAGCAATTGGAGCATTAAGGTCGAGCAACGGAAAAACCCCTTGTGTTGTTACCGAAGAAATGGTAGAAAAAATGAAGGATGGAGCAGTGATTGTAGACGTAAGCATTGACAAAGGAGGTTGTTTCGAAACCTCAGAAGTTACCAACCATAAATCACCCGTTTTTACCAAACATGGAGTAATTCATTACTGTGTTCCGAACATTGCTTCATCTGTTTCAAGAACAGCTTCTTTTGCTTTAAGCAATATATTTTCTCCATTACTTATCCAAATAGGCGAAGAGGGAGGAATTGCCAAAATGGTAAGAGACAACAAGGGTTTCAGACATGGAGTGTATGTATATAAAGGAATGTTAACCAGCAAAACTCTTGGTGAAGCATTTAGTTTGCCGCATAAAAACATAGATTTACTTTTAATGGCTTTATAAATCTTTAAGAAAAATTTACCTTAGCTCTTAAGATGAAAATTGCCATAAATACACGCTTTTTATTACCCACAAAACTTGAAGGTTTTGGTTGGTTTACCCACGAAGTGGTGAAACGAATCGTGCAAAATCATCCTGAACACGAGTTTTATTTTTTCTTTGATAGGAAATACGATTCCAAATTTATTTATGGAGACAATGTGACTGCAATCGTAATAAATCCTCCGGCTAGGCATCCATTTTTGTATTATTTATGGTTTGAGTTTGGAGTAAAAAAAGCCCTTGAAAAATACAATATTGATGTATTTTTATCACCAGATGGATATTTAAGTTTAAAATCAGAAGTAAAACAAATTCCCGTAATTCATGATTTGAGTTTTGTTCATTACCCAGATGATTTACCGTTTTGGAATAAAAAATATGTGAATTATTTCTTTCCAAAGTTTGCTGATAAAGCGAGTAAAATAATCACAGTTTCTGAATATTCTAAGCAAGATATTGTAAATAGTTTTGGAATTTCTCCTGATAAAATAAATGTAGCTCACAATGGAATAGGAGAGGTTTTTCAACCAATTTCAGAAGAAAAAAAGATTGCAACAAGAAGTAAATTTACGGATAGCAAAGACTATTTTTTATTCGTAAGTGCCTTACAACCAAGGAAAAATATCATTAAACTATTTAAGGCTTTTGATCAGTTCAAAAAAGAAACAAAATCGGATGTGAAGTTATTGATGGTAGGTGAAAAATATTGGTGGAACAAAGAAATCAAACAAGTGTTTGATGAAATGAAACACCAGCAAGATGTTGTTTTTACAGGACACATTCAATCCGAAGAATTAAAAAACATTTATGGATCTGGATTAGCATTGACTTACGTTTCTTATTTTGAAGGGTTTGGAATACCTCTAGTAGAAGCAATGAAATGTGAACTACCCATTATCGCATCGGATAAAACCTCTTTACCAGAAGTAGGAGGGGAAGCGGCAATTTATGTGAATCCGTTTTCTATAGAAGATATTAAAAACGGAATGATTAGAATATTCAAAGATGAATCTTTAAGACAAGATTTAATTGAAAACGGAAAAGAAAGAGCCATCCAATTTAGTTGGGACAAAACAGCTGAGATTGTTTGGGACACAATTGTTGAGGTATACGAAACTTAGGTTTAACTGTCATTCCTGCGAATGCAGGAATCTAATAATACGAGCTAATTATGCTAAAACTCCATTACGATAAAACCAAAATTGAAGCAGGCTGTGACGAAGCAGGAAGAGGTTGTTTATCAGGTCCAGTTGTGGCGGCAGCAGTTATTTTACCAAAGAATTTTAAGAATGAAATTCTAAATGATTCTAAAGTTCTTTCAGAAAAAAAGAGAGACTTACTTCGTCCAATTATTGAAAAAGAAGCAATTGCTTGGGGAGTAGGAATAGTTTCGCCAGAAGAAATTGATGAAATAAATATCCTAAACGCTTCTTTCTTGGCAATGCACAGAGCGGTTGATCAACTTAAAAAAACACCAAACTTGTTATTAATTGATGGAAACAGATTTAATAAATACAAAGAAACAGAGCATATTTGTATTATAAAAGGAGATGGAAAATACTTACCAATTGCAGCAGCTTCTATTTTAGCTAAAACATACCGAGATGATATTATGAAGCAATATCATGATGAGTTTCCTCAATACGATTGGAATAAAAACAAGGGTTATCCAACTAAAAAACACCGAGAAGCTATCAAAGAATTTGGCTCCACTGGGTATCACAGAAAATCATTTAGGTTGTTGCCAGAACAGTTGGAGATTAAATTTTAAACCTTATCCAAAGTAAAAGTAAATGTAGTGCCTTTATCCACTTTACTTTCAACAGTTATTTTTTGGTTGTGAGCCTCTACAATGTGTTTTACAATGGCAAGTCCAATTCCAGAGCCACCTTGGTTTCTGTCTCTACTTTTTTCTACTCGGTAAAAGCGTTCGAATAAGCGAGGTAAATGGTCTTTTGGAATTCCTATTCCATTATCTGATACAGAAACTGCTACTTTATTTCGTGCAATCTCTTTTATATAAATAGTTGTCAGCCCTCCTTTATTACCATAGTTTATTGAATTAGAAACTAAATTGGTAATAACCTGCTCCAATTTAAACTTATCTCCAGAAATAAATAATTCAGCCACAGAAGGTTTTTCAAAAACGAGTTTAATTTCTTTATTAACAGCAATATCCTCCAATTCTGAAATCACATTTTTTATTAAATCGATTAGAGAAATACGCTTTATATCCAGTTTTAAATTTCCTGATTCTATTTTTGTGATAGTGTCCATATCAGAAATTACTTTTGTTATTCTATCAATTCCTTTTGCTGCTTTGCTCAAAAATTTACGATTTATAGTTTCGTCTTCCAACCCACCTTCTAGCAATGTCAAAATATATCCTTCTACACTAAAAACAGGGGTTTTGAGCTCGTGAGCCAAGTTCCCAAAAAACTCTCTGCGGTAGGCTTCTGTAGATTTTAGTTGTTGAATTTCGGTAGTTTTATTCGTCAACCATTTTTCTACCTCTTGTTGTGCGTCAGCACCAAAAGTTCCTCCATTTTTTTCATATACTAATCCAATTGAATTGTATATTTTTTTAAACTTTCTTTTGGTATAAATTTTTAAGGCAAAATATGAAACCACAAAAACCAAAACTCCAATTACCAGAGCAATTATTACCGCCATAAACTCCTCTTTAGGGTCATTTAGCACTAAGTAAATTCCTAGAGCTGAAACCCCAAAAGATAGGAAACCAATTAGAAAAGGGAATAATATTCCAGAGGATAATTTCATGGCATAAAGTTATTGAAATTTTATAGATCAGAAATTAAGTTTTCACTTATCAACACCAATCTTGGAATAATAAAAACGAAACCTTAAATCTATCGCAAAGAAACCCTTAACTTTGAAATAGAGTTAAAAAACCTTAAAAACTATGTCAGAAAGCAATATTTTAATCGAAAACAGCGATTCTATAAGAACTATTACGATTAATAGACCAAGTCAATTAAACGCACTTAATTCACAAACTATCAATGAATTATCAGAAGCATTGAAAGAAGCAGAAAAGGACAATTCAGTGCGAGCAATAATTTTAACCGGTTCTGGAGAAAAGGCATTTGTGGCTGGTGCCGACATTAAGGAATTTGCTTCTTTCTCGGTAGAAGAAGGAAAAAAATTGAGTAAAGAAGGACACGACAAATTATTTGATTTAGCTCAAAATTTATCAACTCCAATTATTGCGGCAGTCAATGGATTTGCACTGGGAGGCGGGTTAGAATTAGTTATGTCAGCACATATTCGTGTTGCATCTGATAATGCAAAAATGGGATTACCAGAAGTGTCGTTGGGAGTTATTCCTGGATATGGAGGAACACAAAGGTTGGCACAGTTGGTAGGAAGAGGAAAAGCTATGGAAATGATTGCAACTGCAGGAATGATTTCTGCGGATGATGCACACAAATGGGGATTGGTAAATTATGTAACAACTCCAGAAGGATTGATGGAAATGTGTAATAAAATTGCAGGGAAAATTGCTAAAAATTCTTCAACTGCAATTTCCTCAGCGATTAAGGCTGTAAATGCAAATTATACAGATGGAGAAAATGGCTACGAAACAGAAATTGCAGAATTTGGAAACTGTTTTGGCACGGAAGATTTTAAAGAAGGAACAACCGCTTTTATTGAAAGAAGGAAAGCGGAATTTAAGTAAAATATTACACCATTGAGCGCACTTAAAAAACTTGCCGGGCAAACCGCAGTCTATGGAATTAGCAGCATCCTCGGCAGGGTATTTAATTATTTGCTCACACCATTATATACCTATTCTTTCGTTCAAGAAAAGTATGGCGAGGTTTCCGAAATGTATGCGTATGTAGCATTTTTTATTGTGTTTCTTACTTTTGGGATGGAAACTGCATTTTTCAAATTTTCATCTACCGAAGACAACAAATCAAAGGTATATAACACAGCTTTTACCAGTGTGATTTTTACCAGTGTTACTTTCATTCTTTTTGGTTTACTTTTTACCCAAAGTATAGCTGATTTTATTGGCTATGCATCAAGACCAGATTTTGTAATTTATTTTGCTTTAATTCTTGGCATAGATGCATTTTGTTCCATTCCTCTTGCAAGTTTGAGACAAGAGAATAAAGCAAAAAGATTTGCTGTAATCAACCTTACAAATATTGGAACAACCATATTTTTCAACTTGTTATTTATCGCTTTTGCAAAAACAAATTATGAAAATGGGAATCACACTGTGCTAGTAGATTTTTTATATAATCCTGAAATTGGAGTAGCTTATGTGTTTATAGCCAATTTATTAGCCTCTATTGTAAAACTTCTTATGTTATACCCAGAAGTTATAAAGCTGAGGTGGGAGTTTGATATAAAACTACTGAAAATCATGGTTATTTATTCATTTCCAATTATGATTGCTGGATTCGCAGGAATTGTTAATGAAACATTTGATAGGCTATTAATCAGAAGAATGTTAGAACCCGAAGGAGGAACTGTGTTTGCTAAAGAACAAGTAGCGATTTACTCTGGGGTTTATAAATTAGCAATCTTAATTTCGCTTTTTATTCAAGCATTTAGATATGCTGCAGAGCCTTTTTTCTTTGCTCATGCCAAGCAGAAAGACGGAAAATTAATTTATGCTCGAGTAATGAATTACTTCGTATTGGCAGTTTCTATCATGTTTTTATTTGTGCTTTTTTATCTAGATATTTTAAAATATTTTTTACCGCCAAGTTATTGGGAGGGATTAAAAATTGTACCTATCCTATTGTTTGCTAATATTTTCTTAGGTATTTATTACAATCAATCCATTTGGTATAAACTTACTGGGCAAACAAAATACGGAGCGTTTATTGCTATTGGAGGAGCATTACTTACTGTTGGACTAAACATTTTATTGATTCCGATATTAGGATATGTAGCCTCAGCTTGGACTACATTTTTTGTATATGCAGGAATGATGGTTGCTTCTTATTTCTTAGGTCAAAAACATTATCCAATCCCTTACAACCTTAAGAAAGTAGGATTTTATCTTTCATTTGCATTGGTTCTTTATGGATTAAGCTGGTGTTTCAAGTCCTATATCACAGAAAATTTAGGAGCAATACTGAGTTTTAATTCTGCACTAATGTTTTTTTACCTGTGGTTTGCAGTGAACCTTGAAGGAATAAAACTAAAGGATATTTTAAAGAAAACCTAAGTAGATTTCTCGGTTTTAAACCCTTTGTAAACCCACATTACTATTAATAACATCATTAAATTATACACACTATCCTCTACTGGAATTGTGATAATTCTGAATCCAATAATTTCTTCAGGATTGTAATTTACTATTGGATTTTCAATGAGTGAACCAGTTAAAATTCCATTTACCAACAAAAAAGGAATAAGGCTCACAAAATACATCATCAAAAATCTTCCGAGCCATTTTGGATTACATTTTACGGTAATCAACCCCAAAATCCCTGTGCTTAAAAATGTGACAAATGGATATAATTTATCCATAAAAACAAATGAAACAATAATTAGCACAATGGAAGCTATTCCTAAAAATGGGCGAGCAAAATTTGCAAGCAAATCTCTTTTAATAAAATGATTAAGCACTTCATATATAAAAAAACATGCAAATGGAATGATGATAAAAAACAACCATTCTTCAATGGGGAGTAGGAAAACACGAAGCTCAGAAGTGTAGTCATGATTGAACCACCAAACCCCAGAATCGGTAAACCAGATATCCCAAGGGATAAAAATTGCCATCATAACAGAAATTCCTAAAAATAGCCTTTTCCATTTTTTGTAATACCTAATTCTATGCTCAAAACTTTGTGCAAGCGGATAAGCTGATGTAAAAACCAGCACATAAAAATATAGGTATTTAGTTTCCAAAAACTCCATTATAAAGCAAGATTTAACACACTGAAAAACACGATTTGCACCCCAAAAATAACGAAACTAATTTTGGAATTTATCTTTGGTTTAAAAAGTGAAATCATCAAATGAATAAAAAGACTTGTAACAAACCACATCGCATAATTTTGAAATGGAATAATATTATTTTCCCAGCTCCAAAAACCCAATTTCATAGCTACTGGTTCGACCAAAAAATCTAACCCAACCATCAGAAATGGAGGTAAAAGAATAAGCCAAAAGGTTTTCTTAGTAAAATACTGAACAACTCCATAACTAGAAAATGCTAAAAACAACCAGTTTACACCAATCATTATGGGTGTTTCAAAAACCTTAAAACCCAGTGGAGTTCCATATTGGTAGTTTCCGAATAACACTCCTGTTGCAACTCCAACTGCCTCAACTGAATATCCGATTGTAAAAACGAGCAGAGAAAGAATCAAAAAGCGTTCGCTAAAATCTTTGTTTACTTTATAAAAAACCACCAAAGTAAGTAATAAATTAAGTGGCGTTAAAGGCAAAAAAAGAGATCTTAAACTTGGCACACTCATTCCTATCAATCCAACAAAATAAACGATTAGTAGTAATCCTATCCAGCGATTTTCTATGGAAATATTCTTTATCATTTGATTAATTTGGAAATAATTTTTGCTGAAGAAAGTGCCAAGGGAATTCCACCACCAGGATGCACACTTCCCCCACAAAAATAGAGGTTTTTAAACTCTGAAGAGAAATTCTTATGACGAAAAAAGGCTGCAAACCTATTGTTACTTGAAGTTCCATACAACGAACCTTTAAATGAATTGGTTTTGTCTTGAATAAGTTGAGGTGTCAGTTGTTCTTCAAATTCGATAAGTGACTCTATGTCTTGTCCTAATATTCTTGAGATTTTTGTCAAGATGTTTTTTCTAGCTTCTGCAATCATTACATCCCAATCTTGCTCATAAACTGAAGGAACATTTATCATCACAAACCAATTTCCTTTACCTTTAGGAGCATCTTGTTTTAACTGTTTACTTGTAATATTGATGTAAATAGTAGGATCTTCATAGATGGTTTTTGAATCAAAAAGATGATTAAATTCTATTTTGTAATCTTCGGTAAATAAGATATTATGGACATCCAATTCGGGAAATTCTTTGCCAATTCCCCAGTAAAAAATTAATGCTGAACTAGATCTTTCTTGTTTATCTACTTCCTCCAATTTCTTGGCAGAAGGAATTAATTTTTCGTACACAGTGTGAATATCTGCATTACACACAATAATATCCCCCGAATGATTTCCAGAATTTGTGGTTACGCTTTTAGCTTTATTTCCTTCCGTTTTAATAGAAGTTACTTCTGAATTAAAATGAAACTCAACACCAATTTCTTTGGCCAATTTTACTAAACTATTCGTTATTTCGTGCATTCCACCTTTTGGTAAATAGGCTCCCAAACCAAATTCTAAGTGAGGAATTATATTCAAAATACCGGGAGCTTTGTATGGATTAGAACCATTGTAAGTAGCATATCTATTAAATAACCGAATAGTTTTAGAATCTTTAAATGCTTTTTCATTTACCTGATTCATCGAACTAAAAATATTCAGAAAAGGAAGTTTGAGTATAGAAGATAAAGTTTTAAAAGACAGAAACGAATCAATTTTATGGAGCGAACGATTTAAGAATTGTTCTTCGGTAGCTTTGTAAATAAATTCGCTCTTTTTGAGATGTTTTTTTACTTTTTCGGCAGAATCTGTCGTTTTTTTGTCAATTTCATCGGCAAAACGATTAATATCCGAATGTGCAGAAATGCGAGTTCCGTCCTCAAAAAAGTAATTACACAAAATATCTAGGCGGTTATATTCAAAATAATCCTCAGGATCTTTTCCAGAAATTTCGAATAATTCAGTCACCAAATTAGGCATGGTAAAAAGGGAAGGCCCAGCATCAAAGCGAAATCCATCTCCAGAAAGTTGTGTGAGTTTACCTCCAGGATAGGAGTTTTTCTCTAAGACTTCTACAGAATAGCCTTTGTTTTGCAACCGAATAGCTGAAGCCAAACCTGCAATTCCAGAACCTACAACTACTGCTTTTTTCATAAAAAATGTGAGTTTTAAGCTCTTGCTTTTTTAAGTTCTTCTCTGTAATATTTCCAGGGAACTACTAACATTCCAAAACACTCTCCATGTTCTTTACCAAGGTGTTTGTGGTGCATTTTGTGTGCTCTTCGGATGGCTCTCAAATATACATTATCACTGTTTCTAAACCATTTTAATCTTCTATGAATAAACACTTCATGAACCAAAAAATAAGCAAAGCCATAAGCCAAAATTCCAAACCCGATATACATAACTGTCCAGTAGGCAAACATAGAACCGAGCATAATGCACAGCCAAGAAGGAATAGCATAGATTAAGAAAAATGCATCATTTTTCTCGAAAAAACTTTCTTTGTTTGGCACATGGTGATCTAGATGAAGATTCCATAAAAATCCGTGCATCACAAATTTATGCGTGAACCAAGCCATGAATTCCATTCCCCAGAAAGTGATAAAAATGATTAGAAACCCCATTGATAATTTATTTTCAAATAAAGGTAAGAAATTTAACATGCAAGAATTTAAATTTTTCTCAATTCTCTTTGAGTTTGATAAGAAAACAAGCAAATTTGTATCACCCAGAAAAAGTAACAATGAAAATAGAAATCATTAACAATTCGCAACACGAATTACCACAATACGCAACTCCACAATCTGCAGGTCTTGATTTGCGAGCAAATTTGGAAGAATCCATAACACTTAAACCACTCGAAAGAAGATTAATTCCAACCGGATTGCACATTGCTTTACCAGATGGTTATGAAGCCCAAGTTCGCCCAAGAAGTGGATTAGCATACAAAAAAGGAGTAACCGTATTAAATGCAACTGGAACGATTGATGCGGATTACCGAGGAGATATTGGTGTAATCCTTATCAATATGAGTAACGAAGATTTTGTAGTAGAAAACGGAGAACGAATAGCTCAATTGGTAGTTGCAAAATATGATCAAGCTGAATGGATCCCTGTTTCGGAATTATCCGAAACTAATAGGGGAGAAGGTGGCTTTGGGAGTACGGGAGTGAAGTAAAAACTAAGCTAATTACCGTGTTCAAGTTTAGTAGATTTTAATTTTAGCTTCACATCTTTAATTTTACCTTTTTTATAAAAATAATAAGGGTTGTAATTATAACAAAGACCATTTAAATTTTTATGAAATGAGTTACTGTCGCTGTTTAATGAGTCACAAGAGCATAAATTAAGAGGATATAATTTTTTATTTGTAAACCAGTAAAGTTCTGTATAAACAACAGAGTCGGTTTCTTTAAAGATAACAGACCTGTTTATAGAATCTAACAGTGGCTGCATATAAAGATAGTTTAAGTAAAGTACACTATCAGAAAAACTCCAAATTCCAGAGTTCAAATACTCCTGACCATTGTGCCAATCATTGTGATAAAGCTTGAAGTTATTTTCCTCTAGCAGGATTTGAGATTCAAACCACCAAGTGTCCATATAGAATGATTTTGGTACTGAACAGCTTCCAACAATTGTGATTACTATAAGTAACAGATATAATTTCATTTCTATAATTTTATTAATAAATAGTAATACCTACCTCCTATTCATATAAATCATCACATAATACAGTAAAGTAGCAATAGAACCAATTGCTGCCACCACATAGGTCATAGCCGCCCATTTTAGCGCATCTTTGGAACCGGTATATTCTTCTGTGGTTACAATGTTGTTTCCTTTTAGCCAAGCCAAAGCTCTTTTGCTGGCATCAAACTCAACAGGTAGAGTTACTAAACTAAAAAGGGTGGTAAGGGCAAACAAACAAATTCCTGCAAGTAATAATTGAGGAAATTTTGCAACTACCGCCATTCCCGCAATTAAAATCCAATGCATATATTTAGAACCAAGACTCACAATAGGAACCAACTTAGATCGCATTTGCAACATGGAATAATTAGTAGCATGTTGAACAGCGTGCCCAACTTCATGAGCAGAAACGGCAGCCGCAGCCGCATTTCTTTCGTTGTAAACTACTTGTGATAAGTTCACTGTTTTGTTCATAGGGTTGTAATGATCAGTCAACTGCCCTTGAACTGCTATTACTTTTACATCAGTAATTCCATTGTCAGCGAGCATTTTTTCGGCAATTTCCTTTCCACTCATCCCATTTTGCAAATGCACTTTTGAATATTTTGCAAATTTCCGTTTTAATTGTCCGCTTGCAAGCATTCCTAATCCAGCAAGTACAGCTCCCAAAATATATACCCCTATCATCATAATTTTCTCTTTTTTGTTTAAGTAAAAATAAAAAATAAATCAATACAAGTCGAACAAACCATAAAAGGACTCTTAAAATTTTCATATTAGAAAAAAGGAATCCCTATATTTAAACCTCCAAAAAACAGACTAATGAAACTAAAAGAAATTACCACAATTTTAGAAAATGTAGCCCCACTTTCTTACCAAGAATCTTACGACAATAGTGGTTTAATCACGGGGAATCACCAAATTGATGTTTCTAAAGTCTTATTATGTTTGGATTGTATAGAATCCGTTGTAGATGAAGCGATTGAAAAGGGATGCGAGTTAATTATTGCCCATCACCCCATAGTTTTTAGTGGATTGAAAAAACTAAATGGCAAGAATTATATTGAGCGAGTTATTATTAAAGCCATAAAAAATGACATTGCGATTTATGCCTGTCACACCAATTTGGATAACGTACTGAAAAATGGAGTAAACCAAAAGATAGCCGAGAAAATTGGTCTTGAAAATACCCAGATTTTGTCGCCAATGGCAAACAAAATGAGCAAATTGGTAGTGTATTGCCCAAGCGATAAACCAGAAATTGTAGAGAAAGTGAGAGAAAACTTATTCGAAAATGGAGCTGGGCATATTAGCGAATATTCCAATTGCAGCTTTAATAGCGAAGGAAAAGGAAGTTACTTGCCAGGCGAAACGACCAATCCTGCTTATGGTGAAAAAGGAAAAACCAACTTTATGGATGAAACCAAAATAGAAGTTGTGGTGATGAATCAAGAGGCAAATAGAATTGTGGCTGAGGTAAACAAAGTTCACCCTTACGAGGAAGTAGCTTATGAACTAATCCCTATTAGTAATGTAAATAAACAACTTGGAGCTGGAATAATTGGTGAGTTAAAAGAAGCAATTGCGACAAGAGAATTTTTAGCGTATTTGAAAAAAGAAATGAAAACGGATTGCATTCGTTATACCAATATCCACAAAGAAAAAGTTAGAAAAATAGCTGTTTGTGGAGGGTCAGGTAGTTTTTTATTGAATAATGCAAAAAGACAACAAGCAGATGTTTTTATTACGGGCGATTTCAAATATCACCAGTTTTTTGATGCTGAAAACGAGATACTAATTGCAGACATTGGACATTATGAAAGCGAGCAATTTACGATTGAGCTATTCGAAGAAATTTTGAAAGATAAAGTTCCTGAATTAGAACTGATAAAAACTGAAGTAAATACAAACCCTGTTAATTATTACTAAAACTAGTTGTTTTTGTTTCTATTGGTACAATTTGTGTTATTAAAACAAGTATTATGAAAGTAATTATGAAAAAAATAATCGGGTTCAGTTTAATTGTTTGTTTATGTTCTGTTCAATCTTTTTCTCAAAAAAGAAAAGTATACAGAAGAGGTGAGGCAAATCCAACAACAACATTTATTAAAGATTCTACGGATAACAGGCCACAGAGAGTTAGAAAAAAAGACAGTACAGAAAAGGTTTGTAATTGCAATACAGACTTATCTTTTGACCCAACTACTAAAATTGCTTTGGACAAGAGTAAACCAGGAAACCCTCCATATACAGGAAAATGCGTAGGATTTTTCCCAAACAGAGAACCAGAAATGCAACTCTCTTTTGTAAATGGAAAAGAAGATGGCACTTGGGTTTTCTTTTACGAATCAGGTACTCCAAAAATCATTAAAAATTATGCCGAAGGAAAGCCTCATGGCAAATGGACAGCATTTGAAAAAGATTCCATTGTGTTCTCTGAAAGAAATTTTAATTATGGAATAAAGCACGGGAGACAAGTTTTTTATAATCCAGAAACACAAAAGGTAAAGAAAATTGAAAATTATATTTTTGGTAAAAAGAACGGAGAGTTCAAAGAATATTATTCAAGCGGGAGTATAAAGAGAGTAGTAAATTACAAGGACAATAAATTTGATGGCGAGTACAAAAAATTCTTGAACGATAGCACTTTGATTATTGAAAAAGAATATAAAGAAGGTAAAATAAATGGAGTAGATAATTCGTACTTTGATGATGGAAGCTTGTCTTACAGAACTTCATACGACATGGGGGAGCCAGAAGGTGAATGGATATTTAACTATGAAAACGGAACTACTTACAAAGAAGAGAGTTACAGAAAAGGAAAGAAACATGGAGTTTGGAAAGAATATTACAAAAACGAAGTGTTAAAATATGAGATTGAATACAAAAAAGGAAAGTTGGTTTCTGAGAAACATTACGATAAATTTGGAGAGCTAACATCCTCTTCGGGAGAAAAATAAAACAACAAGAATGAATAAATTAATTACAACACTATTATTAGTAATAATAGTTTCTACTTCGGGATTTTCGCAAGTAGAAGAAGATAAGAATAAAACTATTTACAAAGTGGCTAAGCTCATAGATATTATTGAGCAACTGTATGTAGATTCTGTGAATTCACCTGAATTGGTAGATGCTGCAATACGAGTTATGCTTGAGAAATTAGACCCTCATTCGGCATACATTCCTGCAGCTAGTGTTGCCGCAGTTGAAGCGCCACTTCAAGGAAACTTCGAGGGAGTGGGAGTAAGATTTCAAATATTAAATGACACTTTGTTAGTTGTACAAGCAATTCCTGGCGGACCATCGGCAAAAGTTGGAGTTTCTGCTGGAGATCAAGTTATTAAGATTGACAAAGAAGTAGTGGCTGGAGTTAATTTGCAAAATTCTGGAGTTAGAAAAAGATTATTAGGAAAAAAAGGGACTAAAGTAACCATGACTATTAAAAGAGCTGGTGAAGATGAATTAATTGATTTTGAGATCACTAGAGATAAAATCCCAATTCATAGTGTGGATGCTGTTTATATGATTGACGAAAAAATAGGATACGTAAAGTTGAATGCTTTTTCAAGAACAACTCAAGCAGAATTCAAAAAAGCACTTGAAAAACTTGAATACTTAGGAATGGAATCTTTGATTTTAGATTTGCAAGATAATGGAGGAGGATATCTAGACCAAGCTTTTAAACTTGCAGACGAGTTTTTAGATAAGAAAAAAATGATTGTGTATACAAAAGGCAGAAGCTATCCTAAGAAAGAGTATACCTCAACTTTCAGAGGAGATTTCGAAAAAGGGAAGTTAGTAATTTTAGTAAATGAAAGCACAGCTTCTGCCAGTGAAATTGTTTCGGGAGCGGTTCAAGATTGGGATAGAGGAGCAATTGTAGGAAGAAGAACTTTTGGGAAGGGATTGGTTCAAAGGCCTATACCTTTAACAGATGGCTCAAAAGTTAGAATTACCACACAAAGATATTATACCCCTTCTGGAAGATGTATTCAAAAATCTTATGAAGGAGGAACAAAAGCTTATAGAAAAGAAAAATATGAAAGGTATTTGAATGGCGAAGCATACTCAAAAGATAGCATTAAAATTCCAGATTCGTTGGTTTTTAAAACTTTGGTAAAAGGAAGAGAAGTATACGCTGGAGGCGGTATAATCCCAGACATTTTTGTGCCAGTTGACACAACAGGAACTTCCCCTTATTTTTGGACTTTGGTCAGAAAAGGAATTATGAATCGTTTTGCATTGGAATATGTAAATTCAAACAGAGAAAGTTTAGCAAAACAATATCCAGATTTTGAAACTTTTAAAAAGAGTTTTGATTTAGAATCTGCAATAAAAGCAATGAACGATTATGCTGAAACAAAAAAAGTAGAATTTAATCAGGCACAATTTGACAAAGCAGAAGAGGCAATAACAGTAAGATTAAAAGCTTTGATAGCACAAAACATATGGGGATTTAGTGAGTTTTATGAAATTTTCAACCAGTTAAACCCTATATATAAAGAAGGAATTAGTTTGTTACAAGACAACAATGCTTACAAAGACTTAGGACTACCAAGAAAATACAGTAAATAGAGGTTGCTAAACTCTATCAAGTTTTTATATATTTGTCTAGTTCAAATTAATTTAAAAATTTAAAAGATGAAAAACAATAATATTTTAATCGGTGCAATTGCTGTTATCGGTGCATTAACTTTATTCAATACATACAAAGTGTTAACCAATGATGGAGGAAGAACAATTCCACCACCAACACCAACAGCAGATATTCAGGCAAATAACCAAGGAGCTAATTTTCCTAACACATTGCCACAAAACCAAAACAACCCAAATAATCAATTTGAGCAACCAGCACCACAGCAACCAGCTGCTCCAGTTGGACCAACTACTTCAATTAACTTTAAAGAGCCAAAGAAAGATTTTGGAAAAGTATTGTCAACAACTACAAATAAGCACACATTTACCTTTACCAATACAGGAACTGAACCTCTGGTAATTCAGAATGCAAAAGGAAGTTGTGGATGTACTGTACCAAAATGGCCAAAAGAGCCTATCGCTCCAGGTGCTGAAGGTGTAATTACTGCTATCTACAACTCAAAAGGTAGACCAGGTAACTTCACTAAAACTATTACTGTAAAGCACAATGGCGAAGGTGGAACTGAGTTCTTAACTATCAGAGGTGTTGTAAACAAGGCTCCAACTGAAGTTAAACCAACTGTAGTTGCTCCAGAGCAATAAGAAAAAACATTAACTAAAGACCCTTTGCTCTTTGCAAGGGGTCTTTTTAGTTTCTAATTAAAAAATGAGAAATTCGATACTAATAACGCTTATGCTTTTTGCCCTCACTAGTTGGGCTCAAAAAGATTCCACTGCAAACTCAATGGATGATATTTTGCTAAAGCTAAGTAAGCTTGAAGAGCTAAAAGGTGCAAACGATACAGTGAGTTCACTTAAGGTGATTACTGATACTGTATACGCACAATCTTTAGAGCCAAAGCAGGCTAGTGTGGATGACTCAAATGTGCTAAAAGCACTTATACACTTTGATACGGCTTCTTATGATATGGGCAGTATAACACAAGGTGATATAGCGAAACAACGTTTCGAATTTGTCAATAAAGGTAAGCAAGACCTGTTTATCACAGACGTAGTAGCAGACTGCAGCTGTACCAGCCCTGACTGGACCAAAGGCGATATAAAACCTGGAGGAAAGGGTTATATTATTGCCACCTATGACTCAAAAGAGGACGTAGGAAAATTCATGAAAACCATAACCGTTCTCCATAATTCTGGAGAAGGGTATACATTCTTAGAAATAAGTGGATTTGTAGCTCCTAAGCTATAATTCACTAGCCTTTCCAAACCATCCTGTTAGTCCACCTGTATGGATTGCCATAATTTTTTCTCCTTGAGAAATTCCTTTGCTATCAATTAGTTTTTTGATGGCTAACATCATTTTACCTGTATAGATAGGATCTAGTAATACGCCTGTTTCTGCGGTAAAGTCTTTTATAAAGCCTATTAACTCTGTATTGGTTTTGGCGTAGCCTCCACTGTGGTATTCATCATATACTATTGCATTGGTAACTCCGTAAAGTTCCTTTATGTCGTTAGCAATGTAGTTTTCACCTTTTAGTACTTGTATTCCGCAGAGTTCTATGTCTGTGATGTTGTTTTTGCTCAAATGGTTTGCCATACCGGCAATTGTTGTACCTGTGCCACAAGACACAAATACTTTTGAGAATCCGTCAAGGTTTATCTCACTTAAAATCTCCTCACAACCCTGCGTTC
>CAKZNB010000011.1 GCA_937129365.1 uncultured Flavobacteriales bacterium | reverse complement strand
TGCATATCCAGGGTTTACTGATAAAGGATTAAACATATACATAGAGTATTGTGCATCCTGCTGTGCAGTAACGTCTTGGATGTTTATTGATAACATTCCAACAACTAAACAAACACTTGAAATAGCTTTAAAAATTCTCATGACTTTCTTATTTTACGGTATAATTTTGTGCAAATATACATCAGTACTTACCTATTCTCATAGAGTTACTAACATAATTTTGTTTAAAATGCTGTTTTTGAGTATTAAAGTGCTTATAATTTTGACTTGAAAACCTTTATTTCAATGATTAGATTTTAGATAAAAATAAATGTCTTATTATTGTCAAAATAACCAGAAAATATGATAGAACTAGATAATAAATTATTAGATAGAGAAATATTTAGCAAACAATTTGTTTGTAATTTATCTGCATGTAAGGGAGCATGCTGTATTGAAGGAGATGCTGGTGCTCCTTTAGAAATAGATGAGAAGAAGATTATTGAGGAAAATTTAAAAGAAATAACACCCTTTATGAGAAAAGAGGGGATATTAAAAGTTGAGAAAGACGGTGTTTCTTATAAAGATATTGATGGAGAGGAAGTTACGAGTCTTATTAATGAAAAAGAATGTGCTTTTGTGTTTTTTGACGAGACAAATACCGCAAAATGTGCAATTGAAAAAGCCAACAGAGAAGGAAAAATAGATTTTATAAAGCCTATTTCATGCCATTTATATCCCATTAGAGTAAAAAAATTAAAGTTTTATGAAGCTCTCCAATATAATAGATGGGATATTTGTTCACCGGCATGCGAATTAGGTGAAGAATTAGCAGTTCCTGTATATAAATTTTTGAAAGAACCCCTTGAAAGAAAATACGGTGAAGATTTCTATAACAAACTGGTTATCATAGATAAAGAATTATCAAAATAACTTATAATATTCCACTTTATTAATGGTCATTATAGAAATATTTTGATAATAAAAATGAAGTATTTGTTTATAATCATAAGTCTTTGACATAACTATTCCTCCTTCTTGACAAAGCCCTACTCCATGCCCATAACCCCTTCCTATTAATACTATTTTGTCACCTATATCATGAACTGAAAAATAGGTTGATTTAAGTCTATAATTCTTCCTAATATCGACTAATCTAACCTTTACACTACCAATTTTATAATATTCTTGTCTTGTATACTGGTTAAAATCAAGACTTTTTGATTGCAAATAGCTGACTGATTTTCCTGTTTTTTTGGATAAAAAACTAACCCAAGAAGTCTTTGAGATAGTCTTTTTCCATTTAGCTTGGCTTGAATTAATACAAAAAGTATCCTTCACACTTTCCATGCAAGGTAGTTTTTTAGACCAAACCATATCAGTAGTTACGGTATGTCCGCCACAATTTGAATGAAACAGAGTGTTTATATAATTTATACTCGAATCAACAATTACTTCCTCCGAGGTCTGAGTTACGGCTTTAGCAATTTTTTTGTTTGTATTAACGCCTTTATACACTTGGCAATGAGTGTGATCACATAAATCAAATCCTTCTTTTTTGTGTTTTTGATGATGCAATGCATAAGTTCTGCTAATTACTGCTTGAACTTTGTAATACTCTAATCCATAGCCATATCCAGCTTCTCCTTTTATAACTCCCTCTACATATTTATCAATAGAAATCTCGTTTACAACCTTTAATTTTCCATTTATCGAATACACAATTAAACTCCCTTCATAAGGTCTTTTTATTTTACCATCACTAATTTTTAAACTATTCAAATCGGTATTTCTATCCAACCTAAACCAGATGTTTTCACCAATTTTATTGCCGTTTAAATAAGCTTTCACTTTATTATTGTAGGCTTTAAAAATTACTTTGTCAGACTTGTTACTAAGCGTTTTATAATAAGATACTTCCGAAAAAAAAGTGTACCGACCGACATTATATTCAACGGTAATAGTCTTAGGATTTGAGCGATAAAACAGCCCTATTCTTACATCCTTTGCAACGACATTAGTCAAAACAAAAAAAAGTATAAAAAACAGTGTTATTCGTTTCATTTTGAGTCCAAATAATTAACAATATGCTCAGCCGTATTTGCCGAAGCACCAACCCCTCCTAATTTTATTATAAGTTCATCATAATCAGCCAGTAGATTTTCTCTGTCTTTACCTTCAAGAAGCTTGCCAAGCTCAGATGTTACATTGGTTGTAGTTAATTCATGTTGAATTAATTCTCTAACAATCTCTTTATCCATTATTAAGTTTACAAGAGAGATAAACTTAATTTTTACCAATCTTTTTGCAATGCGATAAGAAATTGGGTTGGCTTTGTAGCATACTACTTGTGGCACTTTAAAAAGAGCTGTTTCAAGAGTTGCGGTACCAGAAGTAATAAGCCCTGCATGACTATTGAGCAACAATGGATACGTTTTTCCAAAAACAATAGATACATTGTTCTGATTACCTATTATTTCTTTATAAATCGTTTCTTCTTGAGAGGGTGCTCCAGCAATTACAAATTGATAATCTTTATAAGCTTCTACAACAGAAAGCATTACGGGTAATTTTGTTTTAATCTCTTGAGTTCTACTCCCTGGTAATAAAGCAATTATAGGCTTGTCACTTAATTTATTATTTGCTCTGAAATCTTCTGATTTATAGGATTCTTTAAATTTATGAATTTCATCTAATAATGGATTACCAACAAAATCTACCTCGATATTAAATTTCTTATAAAATGGTTTTTCAAAAGGTAAAATAACAAACATTTTGTCCACCACTTTTTTAATTTTATGCACTCTGTTTTGTTTCCAAGCCCATATTTGTGGAGAAATGTAGTAAAACACTTTGATTCCATTCTCGTGCAAAAATTCTGCAATTCTTAAATTAAATCCCGGATAATCAATTAGTATAACGCCATCAGGATTATATGCTAAAATGTCTGCTTTGCATTTTTTAAGATTATTAAGAATTGTTCTCAAATTCATTAATACTTCAGCAAATCCCATGAAAGCTAACTCCCGATAATGCTTGTTGATTTCTACCCCCTCTGCTTCCATTTTATCTCCTCCCCAGCCTCTAAATTCTGCATGTTTATCCCTTCTCTTAATTTCCGAAACAAGATTGGCTCCATGCATATCTCCAGATGCTTCACCAGATATTATGTAATATTTCATAGTGGTAATGTGTTATAATACATACAAGTAAAGCCAAATAAAGAAGTAAACAAAGGAACTTATCATCACTCCTCTGGAGGTGTAATCTTTGTCTTTTTTGAATAAAAAACGAATGTAAAGTGCATTTAATCCCAATCCTAATAGTAAGGTTGAACCTATTACTTGATCAGTAATTCTTCTATCAAATAGAATAAAAACTGCATAGATTAATCCAAGTAATACTAGGGGAATAATCACTCCCATTAAGATACCTTTAATAATTTCTTTTTGCATATTAACAAAAATAACTCTTATTATGGTTTTTAATTAGGTTTTAGTGTCTATTTGTAAACAGTAAAATGTGTAAGAAGTTTAGTTCTTACTTCGGAAACTATTAATATTTGTTGTGATTGAAAAACTATGAGAATTTCCAGCCAAATGATAACTTGCAAGGCTATAATTCAAATTAAACTTTTTAATTTTAAATCCTATTCCTCCGGAAAAACCAACCATTCCGCGCTTTTCTGCAAATTTCAATTCTTGTCTTCTTCTTAAATTATAGCCTAACTGAATATTGAAATTTTTACTCAGCACAAATTCTGTCCCTATTACAATATGTCCTGCTGCTTTATCAAAGAAATTAGGCTCTTTTGGTGGTAGTGGTTCAAAAGTTTCTGGATCAAATTCTTTAGGAGCATTTGGGTCATCATAGGTCAAGTCCCATTGCTGAAGATTAGTGAATGTTAAAGAAAATCTAAATGGAGCATGTTTTAACTTTTGTGATATTCCTGCTTGAATTTCGAATGGAAGCTTTTCTTTTTCATTATACTTTGAAAAAACCATACCCATATTTTTAAGTACAATGCTTGCTCCAAAAAGTGAATTAGGTTTGTGGTAGTTTGCTGCCAAATCTAATGCCAATCCATTTGAATTGTAAACATCATAAATAGAATTGAAAAATTTAAGATTTGCACCAACTGAAAACATAGAATCAATCCTTCTACCAAATCCTACTATTGCCGCTATATCATTAGCAACGAAGCTTCCTGTTTTTTCTCCAGTTTCATCAGCTTTGGTAAACTTTCCATAATTTGCATACATCAATGCTGCATTAAAGGTTCCAATATTATTTATGTGGTAAGTAAATGAGGAAAATCCATAATTTATATCTCCAACATAATTCATATAATTTAACGAAATACTTCCTGACTGAAGTGAGTCTAATAATGAAGGATTAGAAAGTGTTAAATTAACATCACCATCATACAATGAAATATTACTGCCTCCAAGTCCCTGTATACGAGAAGAATTAGCTAAGTCTAAAAATTGATACGAATTAGAACCGCCCAATTGTGCTTGTCCAGAAAAAAAGGCAAAAAGAAAAGCAATTAAGACAAATCCTTTACATTTTTTCAAAATAAAATCTATCTTAATTGCTTTCAAATTAGTTATATTTTTTTAGGAAATTCCTTAAAAAAATATTAATCGCAAGATCCATTAACATACTCTACTCCTGCACATTCAGCATAGGATTTATTAGCATACGTTTTGTCGTTACATCCGCAAACTGGTGCGTAATCTTGAGTAACAGTACAACCTTTCTCAAAAAACTCTTCGCATTTTCCTAATGGTTTGTTACAGCTAGCAGTAAGCAATAGTAGAGCAAAGGCAGTTGAGGCGATTAATAAAATATTTTTTTTCATAATTATGAGGTATTAACGTAGGTATTTTGTTTTTATTTTTTGTCTTTACATTTTCCTGCCACATAGGTCACATTACTACACTTTGCATGGCAAGCATTGGGATAAGTTTTATTATCACATCCGCAAACCGGGTCATAGTTCTGTGGACAAACACAACTTTCCATTGTATTAGGAACACAAGGTTCTGTAGCTTTTGTAACTGTTTCTTTGTTTGATTTACAAGCAAAAACACTGGTTATTACAAAAAATACTATTGCCGCGTTCTTTATCATCAAAACAAATATAATTAATATTTGTAATTCTACAAGTCAATAGCCTGCCTAATAATCAACCTCAAATTGAGTATAACCTTATATCAATGCAATATCCAGCACTTCCATCATGGTATCAACATAATGAAAATTTAGACCTTCCAAGTATTTAGGATTTATATCTTCAATGTCTTTTTTATTACTTTTGCATAATATAATATCCTTAATATCAGCTCGTTTAGCAGCAAGAATTTTTTCTTTGATTCCTCCTACAGGCAATACCTTTCCCCTAAGTGTTATTTCACCAGTCATAGCTAAATGAGGTTTTACCTTTTTATTCATAAAAATAGAGGTAAGAGCAGTAAGTATAGTAATACCTGCCGAAGGTCCATCTTTTGGTGTAGCTCCTTCCGGAACATGCATGTGAACATTATGTTTGGTAAACATTTCTTCGTCAATCCCAATTTTTTTAGCGTTAGATTTTAAATATTCCAAAGCAATTACAGCAGATTCTTTCATTACATCTCCCAAGTTTCCTGTGAGTGTAAGTTTTTCTTTTCCAGGAGAAAGACTCGTTTCAATAAATAAAATATCTCCTCCGTTTTGAGTCCAAGCTAATCCCGTAACCACTCCAGGAATATCATTTCCTTGATATTTATCTTTTGGATGAGCTGGGCCTAAAATTTTATTTAGTTGATCTACAGCAATTTCTAATTCAAATTCTTCATCCATAGCTATTTGCTTCGCTCTATGTCTTACAAGCTTAGAAACCCTTTTCTCCAATCCTCTTACCCCACTTTCATTGGTATAGTTTTCTACAACAGATTCTAATACCTCCTCTCCTATTTTAATTTGCTCTTCTGTTACTCCCGTTTCTTTTAGTTGTTTTGGTAATAAATATTTTTGAGCAATTTGCACTTTTTCTTCAATCGTGTACCCATTTATTTCAATAATCTCCATCCTATCTCTAAGAGCTGGCTGAATAGGATTCAAACTATTTGCAGTTGCGATAAACATTACATTGGATAAGTCATAATCCAAATCCACAAAATTATCATTAAACGTAGAGTTTTGTTCAGGGTCCAATACTTCTAATAAAGCAGAGGAAGGATCTCCATGGGAATCTCTTGTTAATTTATCAATCTCATCCAATACAAATACAGGATTCGATGTTTTAACCTTTTTAAGATTCTGAAGAATTTTCCCTGGCATTGCACCAATGTAGGTTTTTCTGTGTCCTCTAATCTCTGCCTCATCTCTTAATCCACCCAATGACATTCGTACATATTTTCTTCCAATTGCTTCAGCAATAGACTTTCCCAAAGATGTTTTACCAACTCCTGGAGGACCATACAAACAAATAATAGGGGCTTTCATGCTGTTTTTTAATTTCAGCACAGCCAAATGTTCTATCACTCTTTCTTTTACCTTATCTAATCCAAAATGGTCTCTATCTAAAATTTCTTGAGCTCGTTTTAAATCAAAATTGTCTTTAGTTTTCTTTTTCCAAGGCAAATCGGTAAGTAATTGTAAATAATTTAATTGAACAGAATATTCAGCAGCTTGAGGATTCATTCTTTCCAATTTGCTCAATTCTTTTTCAAAAGTTTGTTTTACTTTTTTACTCCACTTTTTCTTTTTTGCCTTTTTTCTCAGTTCCTCTACCTCTTGTTGTGCAGGATTATCACCAAGTTCTTCTTGGATTTGACGCATTTGTTGGTGCAAGAAATAATCTCTTTGTTGCTTATCTAAATCAGTTCTTACCTTAGACTGAATATCATTTTTCAACTCCAACAATTGTAATTCATTGGTCAAATTTTCTAACAACAATCTTGCTCTATCATTCATATCCAGTACCTCAAGCATTTTCTGCTTTTCAGATACATCAGCATTCAAATTGGATGAAATGAAATTAATCATGAAAGTAGGACTCTCAATATTATTAATTGCAAACGAAGCCTCAGAAGGAATGTTTGGAGATTCTTTAATAATCTGCAATGCTAAGTCTTTTAATGAAGAAAATAAAGCAAAAAACTCTGGATCATTTTCGTCAGGTTTAGTTTCAATAAAAGTCTTAATCTTAGCCTTCAAATAAGGTGTTTCTTGGGTAAAATCTTCTATTTCGAATCTCCTTTTTCCTTGTATAATTACCGTTGTACTTCCGTCAGGCATTTTTAAATGCTTGATTATCTGCCCTACTGTACCAATAAGATGTACATCCTTAGAAGTTGGATCCTCTATATCATCATTTTTCTGAGAAACAACTCCCAATATTTTGTTTCCTGCATGCGCTTCCTGAATTAGCTTGATAGATTTATCTCTACCTACCGTAATTGGAATTACAACTCCTGGAAAAAGCACATTATTTTTAAGTGATAAAATAGGAAGTTCATCTGGGAATTTCTCATTATTCATCTTATCCTCATCTTCCGAGGATATTAATGGAATAAATTCTCCTTCATCAGAGGCTTGTCCAAACTGCATAAAACTTTCATCAAAATTTTCGTTCATAATTATATAGTCATTTTGGCATAGTCAATAAGTCAAATATTATCCTAAAACCATTAAATATTTATTTAGATTAAGGTAACTAACTGGTTTTAATTTTATTAAAACAAATTTTATTAATTACATACTTTTATAATTTCAATACTCGTGCCAATTGATATTACAGGTAATTATGTCTGTAAAACAACTCAACAATAAAAAATCTAACTATCTTTAGAAATGAAAAACTTAGGAATACTAATTAGTTTATTGCTGATTACAATATCTGGAAAATCACAAACTTTTATTCCGGGGCAAGTATATTACGGTACCGATAGTTTTACTGAATACAGAGCAGGAAACCTACCAATTATTCTTTCAGCTCCTCATGGTGGATATTTAACTCCCGCAAGTCTTCCTGATAGAGTTTGTGCTGGTTGTGTAACTGGGAGAGATTCATATACTCAAGAGCTTACAAGACAAATAGAAGCTTCTTTACTTTTTAAAACAGGTTGTTATCCTCATGTAATTATTAACCGATTACATAGAAAAAAACTAGATGCAAATAGAGAAATAATTGAGGCTACAGATAGTAACACTGTAACAGAAACCTATTGGCATGATTATATGAATTTTGTGGATTCTGCTAAAGATTTACTTTATGAACAGTATCCAAAAGGAATATTCTTTGATATTCATGGACATGGACACACTATACAAAGAATTGAATTGGGTTATTTATTGAAAGGTAGTGAATTAAGACAAAATGATTCCGCTCTAAATACTACACCGCTAAACTCCAAAACAAGTATATTGAATCTCAAATTCTCTAACTTGAATTCCTACTCCCATGCTGAGTTAATAAGAGGAACTCACAGTTTTGGGTCTATGCTTGAAAGAAAAGGATACCCTACGGTTCCTTCCGATTCTATTCCCCATCCATTATCAGGAGAACCCTACTTTAATGGTGGATATAATACGGTAAAATTTGGCTCAAGAAATGGCGGAACTATTGATGCAATTCAAATAGAATCTCATCAATCTGTTCGGTTTACATCTAATGCAAGGACTCTTTATGCTGATAGTTTGGCAGAGGCAATGTTAGAATATATTGAAAAACATTATTTCATGAATTTTTCTAACGGATATTGCAATTATTTGAGTTCAATTCCGAAAACTGAAACCTATGATTTAACTATTTATCCAAATCCTACTTCAGGTAAATTATTTTTTAATGGGCTTAATAAAAATTCTAATTATCAATTGATTACAATACAAGGAAAGATAATTCAATCTGGAGAAATTGAAGCCAATAGCTCAATTGACTTATCTTTAATTCCTAATGGAATATATTTTATTAAGTTAATTGACGAAGAAAATCTTCTAGTAAAAAAAATCATAAAAAAATGATTGAGGTTATAGATCAACAATTTTCAAGCATTAATATTCTTGAAAGAGCAATTTACAAAGAATGTACATTTGAAAATTGTGACTTGAGTAAGCAAAACCTCAATAGTTTTCAATTTATTGATTGTGCATTTATTGGCTGTAACTTAAGTAATTCTGATATTTCTCAAGCTTCTTTTAAAACTGTATCTTTTGAATCTTGTAAACTCATGGGAATCCAATTTCAACAAGCAAACCCTTTTCTTTTCAAAGTAGTATTTGAAGCCTGTAATTTGAGCCTTTCCTCATTTTATTCAATGAATATTAATAAAACGCAGTTTATTGATTGCGATCTATCTGAAGTTGATTTTACTGAAACTGAATTAAAAGAATCTGATTTTTCAGGTTCTACTCTTTCTCAAACAATTTTTGAAAAAACGAACTTAAGTAAGTCAGATTTCAGGACTGCTGAAAATTTTAGGATAAATCCCTCAGAAAACAACATAAAAAAAGCCAAATTCTCAAAAGAAAATTTGGCTGGATTATTAGCTGATTTCGATATTATTATTTCTCAATAATCATTCTTTTGGTAAGAGTCATACCGTTACTTTCAATAATATAAAAATACATACCTTGCTTATATTTACTTCCATCAAAAACAATGTCATTTTCACCTTGCTTTCCTCTGTATTCATTGTTGTAAACAATTTCCCCTAATATATTCATTACCTTAAATTTAACTGTGCTATTCTTTGTCAAAGAATAGTTGATTTTAGTCAATTGACTAAATGGATTTGGAGAGTTTTGAGCAATTTCCAAAATTGGTGCCTCTATTTTTTTCAAACTTAATGGATTGATATTCAATTTATATCCATTAATATCTCCTGTACCTGTTTGTGCTAAAGGGCCACCTATAGTTTTTCCTTCCAAGGTAATAACAAGCGGAAAAGTTCCAACAATTCCTGGAGTTCCAATGATTCTCATGCATCCTGTTGCTCCTCCAGACCATTTGCAGTCTGAGGTATTGCAATAAATACTGTCTGTTGTAGATGCAGAAGAAGTAAAAGTAAACCCAACAGGTAACCCAGTAATACCAACCAACTGAAGTGAAGCTAATTGAATATGAGGCAAAGTAGAATCTAATTCATCTGCATATAAAGGAAGCTTAAATTGAAGGAAAGTATCGTATTGAGAATTAATTCTTCCAGGAGGTAAATTATCAATAGTATCTGGCATAATTCCCCAAGAAGCTGGTGAAATATAAGTGTTAAGAGCAGAAGTATTAACAACACATGATTGACCATAAGCTCCTAATGAACTTATTAAAAGTATAATAAATAATATTTTTTTCATGGCGTATTCTTTTCTCTTAGTTCATCAAAAACTAAGCCAACATCTCTTCAGCTTCTTTCATATCTTTTGAAATCTGAAGGACCTTGTCTAATTGAGAAATTTGAATCATTTTCTCAACCATTTCTTGAAGAGAATTAATTACAAAATTTCCTTCTAGTTCATTACACAATCTATTTCCGATTAATAATGCACTTAAACCCGATGAATCGCAATATTTAACGTCCGAAAGGTCAACCAAAATATTTTTTTCTCCACTTTTGTTAAGCAAAACAAATTCTGCTTTTAGATCTGGAGATAAGGTGCTATCAAGTTTTTCTTGATTGATTTTCAATAAACTAAAGTTGTTTTTTTTCTCAGTTGTGATACTCATTTTTATATAGGGCTGTTAATTTTTAACCAAGATAGAATAAATTTTATACAATTCAAAGTTAAATTTTACCCGCTAAAAGATAGATGACCGCCATCCTAATTGCTACTCCATTCTCTACTTGATTGAGAATGATTGAGTTATTGGAATCTGCTATTTCACTAGAAATTTCTACTCCTCTATTGATTGGGCCAGGGTGCATAATTACTATTTCTTTATTCAAAGAATCTAAAATTTCTTGTGTTAATCCATATTGCAAAGTATATTCTTTTAAAGAAGGAAAGTGTTTAATTTCTTGCCTTTCATGTTGGATACGCAGCATATTTGCCACATCACACCACTCAAGTGCTTTCTTTAAGTTAGTTTCTACTTCTACACCCAAGCTTTCAATATACTTTGGCATTAGTGTCAATGGCCCACAAACTTTTACTTCTGCTCCCAATTTTTGGAGGCAATGAATATTTGACAATGCAACTCTCGAGTGCAAAATATCTCCTACAATTACCACTTTTTTACCCTTTACCTCTCCTAATTTTTCTCTGATAGAATACCCATCCAACAGAGCCTGAGTTGGATGCTCATGGGTTCCATCTCCTGCATTAATTATCACAGAATCAATATGTTTGGATAAAAAAACTGCCGCTCCAGGGCTTGGGTGACGCATCACCACCATATCCACTTTCATGGCTAGTATGTTGTTTACGGTATCAATAAGCGTTTCTCCTTTTTTTACACTTGAGCTTGCAGCCGAAAAGTTTACTACATCTGCTGATAATCTTTTCTCAGCCAATTCAAAAGATAGTTTTGTTCTGGTAGAGTTTTCAAAAAATAAATTGGCAATGGTAATATCTCTTAGTGTTGGCACTTTTTTGATAGGTCGATTGATAATGTCTTTGAAATTATCTGCCACCTGAAAAATCATTTGAATATCCTCAGGAGTCAAGGGTTCAATGCCTAAAAGATGTTTGGTGCTAAGTGAATTCATTTCTTAATTAATATTACTTTGTCCGTTCCTTCAATTTCTTTCCATTCTACTTCTACTCTTTCATTTGAAAGCGTATCAATAAATTTTCCTACATAGTTTGCTTCAATGGGTAAATTTCTACTAAATCGCCTGTCTACCAATACCAATAATTCTATAGATGCTGGTCTTCCATAAGTCATTAATGCATCCATTGCCGCCCTCACTGTTCTTCCAGAGAACAATACGTCATCTACCAATATTATTCTTTTTGATTCTATCGAGAAATCTAAATTGGTAACACTTGGAAGCAGTGGCTTGTCTTTTCTTCTGAAATCATCTCTAAAAAAAGTTGTGTCAATTGCACCTGTAGTTACCTCAATACCACTCAATTCCTTGAGCTTTTGTTGCAATCGTGTAGCTACATAAATTCCTCTTGGTTGCACACCAATGAGTACGGAATTTTCAAAAAGATTATGATTTTCGATTAACTGACGGGTTAATCTTGAAATGAGGATGTTTATTTCAGTTTCGTTGAGTATTTCTCTCTCTGTTAAACTCATTTATTTATTAGCGTTTGTAGTTGCTAAGAGTAATTAATTATTAATTACTTGACAAATGTAACAAAAAAAAGCTCTCAGAATAAATTCTGAGAGCTTTTAGTCAATTTATGGTAAGAAAGAATTATCCTCCTTTTTCCATTTTATCTTTTAGTTCTTGCAATGCATCCATATCTCCAAGTGTAGATTTTGGTCCATTACTCATTTTCTTCATTTGCTTAGAAGTTTCAGCTTTAGTCTTTTTAGCTTCATTTTCTTGAGCTTCTTCGAATGTTCTTGTATGAGAAAGAATGATTTTTCCGTTAGAATTATCAAATTCTAAGACTACAAAATCCAATACTTCGTCCAATTTAGCTTTTTCACCATCTTCTTTTTTCAAGTGCCTTGCTGGTGCGTAACCTTCAATACCGTATGGTAAAGAAACTACAGCTCCTGACTTAGCCTCTACTTTGATAATAGTTCCTGAGTGAGTTGATCCTTCAGTAAATACTGATTCAAACTGCTCCCATGGCTTTTCTTCTAATTGCTTGTGTCCTAAAGAAAGTTTTCTGTTCTCTTCGTCAAGTTCCATCACTACAACTTCCAATTCGTCACCTACATTACAGAATTCTGATGGGTGCTTAATTTTCTTGTTCCATGATAAATCAGAAACATGTATTAATCCGTCAATTCCTGGCTCAAGCTCAGTAAATACTCCAAAGTTTGTGAAGTTTCTTACAGTTGACTTGTGTTGAGAACCTACTGGGTACTTAGTTGCGATTCCTTCCCATGGATCTGGAGAAAGTTGTTTTACTCCAAGAGACATTTTTCTTTCTTCTCTATCTAAAGTTAAGATTTGTGCTTCAATCTCATCACCAACATTTACGAAATCTTGTGCAGATCTTAAGTGTTGAGACCATGACATTTCAGAAACGTGAATTAATCCTTCAACTCCGTCAGCAATTTCTACAAATGCTCCGTAATCAGCCATTACAACCACTTTTCCTTTTACTTTGTCACCTACAGCCATTTTTTCATCTAATGAATCCCATGGGTGTTTCTCAAGTTGTTTCAATCCAAGTGCAATTCTCTTCTTATCATCATTAAAGTCTAAGATTACTACATTGATTTTCTCGTCAAGTGTTACAATTTCTTCTGGATGCTTAATTCTCTTCCAAGAAAGGTCAGTAATGTGGATTAATCCATCTACACCTCCAAGGTCAACGAATACTCCGTAAGAAGTAACATTCTTAACAATACCTTGTAATACCTGTCCTTTTTCAAGACCAGACATAATTTGTTTTTTCTGCTCTTCCAACTCAGCTTCGATAAGTGCTTTGTGAGAAACAACCACATTTTTGAATTCGTGGTTAATTTTCACCACCTTGAATTCCATGTTTTTTCCTACGTACTCATCGTAATCTCTAATTGGCTTCACATCAATTTGTGATCCTGGTAAGAAAGCTTCAATTCCAAAAACATCAGCAATTAATCCACCTTTAGTTCTTGATTTTACTCTTCCTGTAATGATTTCACCAGTTTCAAGACACTCGTTTACTTTTAACCAAGCTCTGTGAATTCTTGCAATTTTGTGAGAAACCTCTAATTGTCCTTTCTTGTTTTCAAGTTTTTCAACAATCAATTCTACTTCATCACCTACTGCTAAGTCTGGGTTATATCTAAATTCGTTAATTGGAACAACACCTTCAGATTTGTAATCTAAATTGATTACTACTTCTCTGTCTCCAATTGAAGAAACTTTACCAATCACCAATTCTTTGTTTTTGATTGACTTAAGTGTTCCTTCGTATTTTTGCTCAATTGCCTTCACTTCTTCATCAGAGTAAGTTTCGCCAGCAGCGTACTTATCCCAATCAAAGTTTTCTAAATCAATTGCTTGTTCTTCTGATTTTTTTTCAGCAACAATTTCTTTTACTTCTTCGTCAGCTTCAGTTTCTACTTCTTCTTTAGTAGTTACATCTTTCTTCACAATCTTCTCAGTAGATTCAGTTGCTTCTTCCACAACTTCTTCAGTAGTTGCTTCCGCCTTCACTTCTTCTGTTGTTTCTTCTACTTGATTTTCAACTGTTTCTGGAGTCGATTCAGCTGCTTTTTTGTCTTCGTTTTCAGACATAGGGTATATTTTGTATCTCGGTATTCAGCAATTGCGAGAGGGTTATTAGTTAGTTAAATTGAATCCTGTGCTGACTGGATTTTCCTTTATGGACTGCAAAAGTAGTGATTTTTATTTAATTGCAAGGGATTTGGGAGATTTTTTTAGGTTGTTTCTTAAATAATTTAATATTACAATCTGTTTCTTTGAAATTGGATATGCAAATATTACTTTCATGAGTAAACTAACTAATATTCAATAATAATGAAAAAAGAATTCTTTGGATTTTATCCGCCAGAAGAAGATGAGTTGAAAAGTATTTGGTCTGAAGCTATAATAGCTTTTGATGCTAACACATTATTGAATTTATATAGATATAGTAAAACTACAAGAAACGATTTTCTTAACACTTTGAAAGAATATTCTAATAGAATATGGTTGCCGTATCATGCGGGTTATGAATTTCATAATAATAGAATTTCTGTTATTAAATCTCAAGAACAGACTTACGAAGAAATCGGAAGAAAACTTGATGAAAATTACCAAAAATTAAATAATGATCTAAATCAATACAAAAGACATCCATTTATCAATATTGATAAAATTAAAAGCGAAGTTTTAAAAAAAAATGAAAAAATAAAAAATGACCTTGTAAAACAATCAGAAAAACATCCAGAATATTTAAAGTCAGATGAAATTCTTCCAAATGTAACTGAATTATTTAATGATAAAATTGGGGGAAATTATTCAGAGTCAGAATTTCTTAAAATTTATGAAGAAGGTAAAATTAGATATGACAAAGAAATCCCTCCAGGTTTCTCAGACATTCCAAATAAAAAATCGAAAGGAAATAAACATCTTTATGGAGATTTAATAATTTGGCAACAATTAATAGATAAAGCTAAAAAATCAAAAAGCACTATAATCTTTGTAACAGATGATAGAAAAGAAGATTGGTGGCTTAAGTATAGAGGGCAAACAATTAGGCCAAGAGAAGAGTTAATTAAAGAGTTTTTTGACGAAACGGGTTTTCGGATATTAATTTATCAAGCTGATTCATTTTTAAATTTTGCTAAAGAAAAACTGAATTCCAAAGTAATGGATGAGTCAATTAAAGAAGTTAAACAAGTAAGACTTGAAGATGAAAAAGAATATGAAGATTCCTTAACTATTTCAGAGCGTGATTATAGATTTAAAATCTATGATAATTATTTTAAAAACACATCATATCATAAAGCTATGAATAGCTTATTGAAAAATATGGATCAAATACCTAAACCTCCTAAACATGCTGTCGACCTTATGAAATCAATGCAAGAAATTTCAAAAGTCTCAAATTCATTATCCGGAAAATTCCAAACTAATGAAAATATTACTGAAAAAGTAAATAAAAAAATAGGATTTGATGACAAAAATGAAATTCTATAGTAACTAATCATACCAACTCCGTTGGATTTGTAATCCTACGGTTACAGAGACAACACAACAAAGCTAAAACAAAAAAAAGAAGGATTGTAAATCCATCGCAGCATTAAAAAACTACTATAACATGACAAAACCAACCTATTTTATCTTACTTTTTACTATTACTTTTTTTGTAAACTGCACTTCCCAACCCGAACAACCAACTGAACCCAAAACCGAAGAAACAACAGAACTTTCGCCCAAAGAAAAACTAAAAGAAGCCTACCAATTATTTAAAGAAGGAAAAGACGAAGAATCAGTGCAACTAGCTGAGGAAGTATTGGCTATTGGAAAAGAAACTGATAACGATACTTTGGTCGGAAGAGCCTTAACTTCGCTTTGCAGAAATGCCCAAAGAAGTCTGGACACCAATAAATTAGCTGAATTAAGCCAAGGATTGAAAGAATTGGCTGAAAGCTCAGGAAATCAAAAATGGATGATGTACCGAGCTCACCAAAATGCAGAAATGTGGCGATTGGTAGGCAACATGGACCGAGCAGAAGCTTTTTATGATGAGAGTATGAAATTGAGTGCCGAAACAGGTTCAAAAGGGATGTTCATGATAGATCATTTTAATAAGTCGTTTGTTTCTACAGCAAAAGGAGATTATGAAGAAGCAACTAGATTAATCACCAAATATTATGCACTAAGGAAAGAGTTAGATTCCACTAAAGAAGATGCCTACGGACTAATTGCTCTAGCTTATTTATTAGAGCAACAAGAAAACTACCAAGGAGCTCATGAGGTGGCTGTTGTAACAAGAAGGTTATTTAAAGAACAAAACCTTTTCCCAGAACCACCAGATGAAAAACCTTTGATTGCTGTAGAGGAAAAAGTAAAAAATGAGCTCGACTCTTCTGATTATGAAAAGATTAGTAAAAACTCAGAAACTGAATCTGTTTCTAGTTTGTTAGAGAAGTATTTGAAGTGATTTGTTTTACAAGAAGCAACTCATTTTCATTCGCTTGAAAAAGGAATGACAGGTGAAGAAAGTAATAAATAGAAAACATGAAAAAAGTAGTTTTAGTAATAAGTTTTATTCTAACCGCATTGGTTTTAGTAGACATGTATTGGTGGATGAAAACTACAACTGAAACACAAGGATTTGAAGATGCTTTAAGAGAATATCTTTCAATTTTTCCAGAACTTATAAAAGATGGTAGGATTATAAAATATATTACAACAATAATGGCAGCCATTGCTATTGCTGGCTATATCTATTTAATTAAAAAACGTACTTATTTTATTATTAGTATTGTTTCGTTATCAATTACTGGATTTATTTTTGTTTGGAGCCTTTTTAGTTTAATGTAAATAGTAGGATGTTCGTTTTAAGATTCCTTTCTTCACAGGAATGATAGATTGAGAAAAATGAATGACTTATGGAGAACAAGCCCCTTAACTCCTTCTCAAGAGGGGAAATTTCTCTTTTTACCTCACCTTCAAAAAGGGATAATCTGAATACAATTTATTCTCCTTCTCAACCAATTGCCTTGAAAAAGCAATAAATTCATCACTCCCCGGATTGAAAGGTTTGTGATTTTTTTCTTTGTTGAGTTGAGTTATTCTTTTGTTCAATTCTTTGGTTTCTTTTGAGAAAAAGGAATTACTGAATTTCTCCCAGATATAATCAACAGCTAATTCCGAAGGGTGTAGCATATCGTTTGCATAAAAACGGTAGTCGCGTAATTCATCTAACACAATTTCATAAGAAGGAAAATACACAGAGTTATCGAACTTTTCATTAATTCCCTTGAGGGCCAAATGCAATGTAGCTTTACTTTGCTGGTTCTCCACTACTCCATCTTTCCAATGCCGAACAGGGCTAATAGTTGTAATGATTTTAACAGAAGGGTTTACTGATTTTAGCTTTTCTATAGAACTCGAAATTTCTTCTACAATTTCAGTAATTGCAAGTAATTCTTTGGTAAAATAAGAGTTAGGAAGTTTGTAGCAATTAGCTACTACTTGGTTAGTTTCTTTGTTCCGATACACCCATGCTGTACCAAAAGTAAGTAGCATTAAAAAGCTAAGAACACCTGCTGCTAAGTTCATTTTATGGCGATGAGGTAGCATTAATGCGCTAGTGTTAATGATGCCACGTAATTTAGCAAAAGCGACAATAGAGCCAGTAAAAGTTACGGCACCAATAAATATTCCGATGAAAACTTCAGCCAAGTGAATTTTCATCGCAGTATGTTGGGCTGCTGTAACAACCTCAGCATGTCCTGCGTCGAAATAACTATTAAAACCAACCAAGACTGCAGCCAAGCCAACAAAGCTATGCAATATAGCAACCAGCTCAGGCATTTCTGTCATTTCAACTTTGTTCGCTAATCTTAGCCCGATACCTGAGCCTATAACCATTGCGATAATAATAACAAAAACATTAGATACACGTGGATCAAGGATAGTAGCAAGTAAAGCTATAGCCATACCTACCATACCAAATAAATTACCTCGCTGAGCCGTTGCTTGCTTGCTCAAACCTGCCAAACTAAAAACAAAAATCAAGACGTAAGTTGGCTAGAAGAAAAACATGCTTAACTGCCCTTTTTCACCGCATTCAAATTAGCAAAGGATTAAGTAACGTTGGCGCAGCAGTAAGTAACGATAAC
>CAKZNB010000010.1 GCA_937129365.1 uncultured Flavobacteriales bacterium | reverse complement strand
TTATTAATACTTGGGATATTGTATTTTTTGAAAAAAAGAAATTCATCAACAGTAGCTGAAGAAACCGAAGAAGAACGCAGAAAAAATGCTCGTAAAAAACTGTCTCAAAAGTTAGCAGTAGCAAAATCTCATTTAAATAAAAATGAAATAGCTGAATTTTACAATGAAATTTTAATTGGATTGAATAAGTATGTAAATGAAAAATTGAACATTGAAACTGCTCAAATGACAAAGCAAACCATCCGACAAACTCTTGATAGTAAAGGAGTAGGAGAACAAACAACAAATTCATTTGTAGAAGTATTAGAACAATGTGAAATGGCAAAATATGCTCCACTTTCAACTCAAAACAACCAAGCTATTTATGAAAAGAGTCTGGATGTGATTGAGGATATTGAGAGGTTGATTAGTTGAGAATAATTCATTATTTATTTTAACTCTTATTTTACTGTAAATATAATTATCAGAATAAACACAGCAATACTAATACCGTAAACTAAAAACCCAGTTCGGATTGCTTTTTTTGCATCTTCATATTTTTGGTCGTAACCGTTGGTCTTAAAACTATCTACTTGGCTCCGGGTATGAACGCCCCAACAAATCAAGCCAAAAAATAACTTCTGCATGTTGGTGAGAGATTGATTCTTTTTATCCTTGTCTGATATTTCTTTTTCTTCAAATTTATCAGTCATGTTTAAACTATTACAAAAATGGAGTTTTCACCACCTTAGCTTTAATCTGCTTTTTTCTTACTTGCACATAAATCTCAGAATCTGGTTTGCTAAGCTCAGTTGGTACATAGCCCATCCCAATTCCTTTATTTAGCGAAGGTGACATAGTTCCAGAAGTTACAATTCCTATTTCATTTCCTTCAGCATCTACAATTGGGTAATCGTGTCTTGGAATTCCTCTTTCAATCATTTCAAAACCTACTAGTTTTCTTTTAACTCCTTCTTCTTTTTGTGCTTTCAAATTATCAGCATTAATAAAATCTTTGGTAAACTTGGTTACCCATCCCAATCCTGCTTCTAGTGGAGAAGTAGTATCGTTGATGTCGTTTCCGTATAAACAATATCCTTTTTCAAGTCTTAGGGTATCTCTTGCGGCTAATCCAATTGGCTTTATCCCAAAATCAGCTCCAGCTTCCAATACTTTGTTCCATATTTGTTTTGCTTCACTGTTTTTACAATAAATTTCAAAACCTCCAGAACCTGTGTATCCAGTAGCAGAAATAATTACATGCTCAATTCCTGCAAATGGACCTACTTCAAAATTATAAAATTTAATGTCTGCTAAGTTCACTTCAGTAAGTGACTGCATAGCTTCCACAGCTTTTGGTCCTTGAATGGCTAGCAATGAATAATCCATAGATAAATCTCGCATATCCACACCCATTGTGTTGTGTTTGCTAATCCAATCCCAATCCTTTTGCATGTTAGAAGCATTCACAACTAATAGATATTGTTCTTCCTTAATTTTATAAATAATTAAATCATCTACAATTCCTCCTTTATCATTTGGTAAACAGCTGTACTGAGCTTTCCCGATAGTTAATTTAGTAGCATCATTAGAAGATACTTTTTGAATTAACTCCAAAGCATTAGGACCAGACAATAAAAACTCGCCCATGTGAGATACATCAAACACACCTACAGCATTTCTCACAGTTTCGTGCTCAATTCCTAATCCTTCGTATTGCAAAGGCATGTAATACCCTGCAAATTCTACCATTTTTGCTCCTAAATCAATATGCGTACTCGTTAAGGCTGTTTTTTTCATAGTTTTTTAATAGTTATAAGTATCGTTAAAGATAATTGTTCTTGAAGAATAATACAATCAAATATACTTTTTCAAAATGATTAAATAAAAAAGGCTCTCCAATTTGGAGAGCCTTTTATCTATTTTATAAAGTTAACCGATTATTGAATAATCAATTTTTTAGTTACGATTCCATTATCAGAGGCAACATTTACCATGTAAACTCCTTTAGTAAGGTGAGATAAATCAAGATTCTTAGTTAAAGTACCATTGTTTGCCGCAACTGTTGAAGTATATACAGTTGCTCCCAGTGTGTTAACTACGCTAATAGTCAAGTCACTTTGGTTAGCAGTAATGTACTCAATGTTTACATTCCCGTTACTTGGGTTAGGGTATAAATTTAATGTATTGATTACTTCGTTTTCATCAATATTAGCAGTAGTAGCATCAACAATTCTTAAATTATCAATGTATAAACTGTTTCCTCCATCACTTGTTGCAGTTAGTTTTAGTAATACTGAACTTTGACCATCATAAGATGATAAGTTAATACTTTCTTTTCTCCATTCCGAAGTTGAAGCTGCATAAAACTGAGATGAATTATTTGCTGGAGCTGTTTTTAAAGAATTTCCTGACTTAGAAAATACTGAAGTCCATGTTGCTCCACAATCAGTAGAAATAAATACTTCTAATTTATCATTATTAGATGAAACAAATTGTGCATAAGCTACGTCAAATTCAACAACTGAATTTGAATTTCCCGAAAAAGATAGTTTATCGTACATTAAACTACTTGATTTTCCAGCTGGAATTTCATTGAATCTCCACCTAAATACACCGTTAGAGTTTCCAAATCCTCCAATAGGAAAAGTTGAAGATGTGTTAGAAGTATTTAATATAAATGCACTGATTCCATCAGGGTTGATTGGAAAAACATCTGCTGGAGAAACTGTAGCATAAGCAAAACCTTCAAAACCTTCAGCAATTGCTCTAGTGATAGGAGTGTTTGATACGGTAATAATTTCAGGATTAGATGAACCATTATTAGATGTTACAACCTCAAGTATTTTTACAGCATTATTTACATCACAATCAAAAACAAATTTGTTAACACCGACAGGTAAAGTTATAGAAGGAAAACTTATAGTTGTTGATCCTGAAGCGGCAAGCGAAGTGTAAACAGGTAAGTTCACTGCTGCCCCGCCATTTAGTTTGTATGATACTTGGAATGTATCAACAGGATTAGTAGTACTATTATTGGTAACAGTTATTTTAGGAATAACTGTTGAAGTACAATAAGAAGTTGGACTTGTTGTAGCACTTGCAGAAGTAATATCAACTAAAGTAGAGCCTGGAGGAGCAACAAACGAAATAGGACCATTTGCTCCAGTTACAATTTTTTGATTTCCTTCAGCAACAAAACCTGCTATTTCCAAATCTCCTAAAACTAATGGTACATTATTGATTGAGGCAGGTAGGGTGTAAGTATAAGTTCTTGAAATTAAAGTTCCAGAAGCTGTTGTTGTAATAGTATCTCCCCATTGTCCGGTTAATAAATGCCTTAGCATGTGACCATGAATATAGTCTCCATTAGAATTTATTTGAGTAGGGTTGTAAGTAGAACCACCAGTTTGTGGACCAGCAACATTGTTTTGTAATAATGCAATATTAAGTTTTAATGAAGATGGAGCTGTTCCAGTGATATATACTTCCGAAGTCACAGTTAAGACTCTTGTTGCAATATCAATAGAACCTTCAAGTGCTATGTTAGCATAAGATGATTGTCCAAGTGTAGTAGTTGAATTTGCTGCCCAGTTGGCTCTACTTGTTGCAGTTGTAGACCCAGAAAATATTGTTCTATTTACGGTTCCAGATGGGTAACCAGTTAGTCCTGTTTGACCAGCAAGAGCTGTTCCAAAAGATGTTCTAAAATCAGGTTGCCCTGCAGAAGGTGCTGCAAAAGAACCAGTGTGAATATTTATTAATACAACCCTTCCTGGATTCGCAGCTTTTATTGCACTTGCTCTTTTGTGTCCATCAGGACAAAAAGTACATTTAATTCCTGTGTACTCTTCAAGTACTACATTTTTATTAGCAGCAGTTGTGCTAACGGGTAGTTGAGAATATCCTGTTAAAAAGCCAAAGGATAATAAGCTGGTTAGAAGTAGAATTTTTTTCATGATTATTGAAGTTTTGATTAAAATTTAGAATATAAATTTAAGAAATATTTTTTATTTAAAATAAAAAAAGAGCTCAGATTTTGAGCTCTTTTTTAAAACAACTAATTCTTATAAATTAATGTATAATTATTTTTTTTGTTATTTTATTATTATTCTCAATTATATTTATGAAATAAACACCAGGAGAATTTCCTGAAAGGTCAATTTCTTTTAAGAATAGTCCTTTATTTTTAACGAAATCAGAATTATAAATTATCTTACCAACAGTATTAAAAATCACAATTGAAATGTCACTTTTATTTGAAGACTCATAGTTTAATGTTGTAATACCATTATCTGTTGGATTAGGGTATAAAGATAACTTTTCATTTGAAGGTGAAACTGTATTAATTGAAGAAGTAATATATTCAGATGATCCAGAAATTACATTGAAATTGAATGTGCAAATGTTACAATTATCTCCATCACATATACCATAAACGCTTAAAGTATTTAATCCAGAATATGAGCTGTTAGGTTTAAATTCAATCTCATATAAATTGCTAGCGAAAATTGACCCCATAAATGAGGGTGAATATACATAATTACATTGATAATTAGGAACTGAACCATCTGTACAAAGATATCTAAATCTAAACACATAAGTTTTACCTTCTTCTAAAGCATTTTCTAGTGAGCCTCCACAATTAATAGTTTCAATAAATATTAGCGGACCAGTATGGGGCTTTTCATATATATCATGTATCCTCCATCCGGCACAATTATCATCAATATATTTCACTAAAAAATCTTCTTGGTGAGGTAAAAATGAAGAAAAGAGACTAATTTGTTTTTTTCCATTCGTAGAAATGACTGGGGCAAAATGTGGAGTGGTAGGAGATAGACAATCTGTAATATCTATTTCGTAGTTTCCATAAGGAATATCAATAAAATTATAATATCCAAAATTATTAACTTGTGATGTAGCTGAATAAGGCCCCCCTATTTGGTTAATTTTTACTATCGAATTTGTTAATAAATAAGGACCAGCATTTCCATCTCCAGAACTGAAACTTGAATTATTATCATCATCGGAAAAAATTTTCCCAAATAATGAAGTTTTTTGCTCAAAACATTCTTTTTTCTTTAATGAACCAACATCTAATGATGTTATTCTTCCATCTAAATTTGTAGAAAGCTCATTTGCATAACCAGACTTATTTGTTAAAAGTATGTACAAATAATGTTTTCCAGTGTCCAAATAGAAATTTCTATTGTAACTTATTATGTTACTTTGTATGTTGGTAATTACTGAAGTGCCATTAAAATTATCAAGATAAACAATACCTCTTCTATCAGCATGGAAAAAACCTGAAAAATTAAAATTACCAGCTGCACAAACTTCAAATTCATATTTGAAATGAATACTAGTTCCATCAGGTGGTGTCTGAGGTTCAGAATTCTGCTGAAAAGCAGATTGGGTAGTAATCCAATTATTATCCGTTAAGTTATTCCAATTGGGAGGGATAGTTGAAGGGGTAGGATAAGTTTCACAAAATGAAATTGCATTGATAGTACTATAATTTATTGGGAAATTTGAAGGATGGGTTGGATCAGAATCAACAATCCAATCATCATCAGCACTACCAATAGGAATTTGGATGCCATTATTATCAATACCTGTAGAATAGTCTAATATTAGGGTCTCACAAGCAGCAGAGCATTGAGAATAAACGGTGTTGTTTTGTGAAATAAAAACAACTAAAAATAAAAGTTTAAATAAATTTTTCATGATAAAAGTTTTTATGGTTAATAACACCCTTAAGATAATGAATAATTATTTAAAGGTAAAACTCATTTATTTAACGGTCGTTTTTAAAGCAACAATAATCAGTTTGGCACGTCTATTGTATAACTATCTGTGTAAACCATAAAAACTACAAATTATGTTGAATTTAAAACTTAAATACGAAGCAGCAAGAGACAGAGCTATTGAATTAATGAGCCAAGGTCTTGTAAAAGAATATATTGAACAATTAAAGTATATGAACACACTAAAACGTCAATTAGTGACGTTATCTAACTAAAGAAACTTAAACCGATTTTTGGAGTGTTTTTAATAGTTTCACTCCAAAAAATGTCACGGTGGTTCGTGACGATAGTTAATAATTCTTCCTGATTTTTTTGGGAGGATGAAACATAGAATGGGATTTCAGCAATGGAATCCCATTTTTATTTTTAGGTTTAACCATTCTTAATCCTGTCATTCCTGCGAAGGCAGGAATCTAGGTTAATTGCATGATTCTCGTTTTACAGATTCCTGCTTTCGCAGGAATGATAAATTAGTAAATTATTTTTTATTAATCTTTCTCTGAGAATTGGGGAGTTTATCCTGATTGTTTTCTAATAAATCTTCGGGGTTTAAGCTTAATTCTTTTGAATTATTTCTGTTTCGTAATTTGAAATAAATATCCAATCCAAGTATCAAAACAACAATAAATAGTAAGAAAACATATAGCCAATACAGTTTTTTTGCATAACTGTGAATTACTTTAAACGTCATACCCTTTAGGTAAGAGAAAGGAGCTGAAGCCATTCCTTTTGACTCATTTAAGTACTCTTGAATAAGTAGTGGAAAATTAATGGATTCCTCACCAACTCTGATTGTTCCTTTTTCAATCGCTTGTTTTTTTATATACTCCAATCCATTATTGAGAGTCCATTCTACAACTTGTGTAGAATAACTTCCCATCTCATATCCATTTTTTTTAAGATAAGTGTTAACCAATTCTTCTTTGGTGGTTATTTCTCCATCAATCCAATCGGTTGAGTAGGTTACAGCTTCTTTGAGGAATAGAGTAAGTGTAGAGTCTTCTACTTTGTTTAAAGAATATTCTGCCATTTGTTTGGCGTCTTTTTCAACTATAATAGTTGCCGAAAGAAACCAACATACAATTGCTACATAAACAGGAAGAAATATATAATAACTGACTTTTTTTATAAATCCAAAAGGAGAACTATTATTGAGTAACTGATTTTTGTAGAGTAAAATGAGCAAAGCTATTGTACCAAAATATCCAATCAAAAACCACCTAAATGTTTCTGAAAGTTGTTCAACTATTACTCCTAAAAAATCCCACATTGTGTTATAGATTTTCTAAATTATCGTCCCAGTTTTTAGGTTTTGGCTCATGGATTTTACCTAAGGATTTTGCTACAATCATTGATACTGTAGCATCTCCCGTTACATTAATAGTTGTACGGAGCATATCCAGAGGCCTGTCTACTGCAAATATTAGTGTTAATCCAATAGCAATTTGTTCGGGTTCAAATTTACCAACTGCTTGTAGTACAATTACTAACATTACCATTCCTGCTCCTGGAACTGCCGCAGAACCAATTGAAGCCATCAATGCCGTAAGTACAATAGTTAATTGATCGCCAGTAGTTAGCTCTACTCCTAAAGCTTGAGCGATAAATACTGCTGCAACCGCTTGATATAAGCTAGTTCCATCCATATTGATGGTTGCACCTACAGGTAATACAAAACTCGAAACTTCTTTATCTACTCCCAAATGTTCTTCTACACGCTCCATAGTTACAGGGAGTGTTGCTGCTGAACTACTTGTGGTAAAAGCTAATAACTGTGCAGGTGCCAATTGCTTAAGAAACCAAAAAGGATTTTTCTTAACAATGGTAGAAACCAAAATTAGGTAGAATACAACCATTAATAATAATCCTCCGATTACGGTTAATGAATAAATAATAAGTGCTTGAATTATTTCCCAACTTTCTGCAGAAACTATTACAGTTGCTAATAATGCAAATACAGCAAAAGGAGCTGTAATCATTATAAGGTCTACCATCTTGAGCACAATGTCATTTAATCCATCAAAAAAATCTTTGATAGGTTTTGCTTTTTCTTCTGGGATTAACAACATAGAAATACCAAAGAAAATAATGAAGAAAATAACTTGAAGCATGTTTCCATTATTACTCAAAGCACTGAATAGATTACTAGGAATCATGTCTACAACAAAATCTAGTGGGCCACTTTCTTTTTGGCTTTCGGCAGTTGATAATTTTGAAGTAATTCCTGAATTTCCTCTGTAAGTTTCTTCCAATTGAGCCACAGTTTCCTCTGAAATTCCCGAACCTGGTTGCACAACATTTACAATCAATAATCCTATGGATATAGCTATTACAGTAGTTCCAATATAAATTAAAATAGAACGCCCTCCAATTTTTGCAAAACTCGAAATGTCCTTTAAATCAGAAATTCCTTTCAGTAATGAAGCTACAATTAAGGGTATTGCAATCAACTTAAGTAAATTAACGAAAATTGTTCCAAGAGGTTTTATCCAATCTGTGGTAAAATCTTTTCCTCCATCAATTTGCATCATCAGAACTCCAAAGATTACTCCAAGGACCATTCCTATCAATATTTTTAAGTGTAAGGGTAATTTTTTCATGTATGTTATTTTCAATCCTAAATATAGAAAGATTACTACTATTTATTTCTTTTTGTATAAATCATGTGTTTCCAATTTTATTGGCAGTAGTTCATAATTTTCTAAATCTGGTATGCACTCATTTTTATGAACCAAAAAATAATCCCAATCTTGGTTGTATTTTCTGCTGAGAGAAATTCTTCCGTAACGAGCGTAATAGCCATGTTTGCTGAATTTTCCATACTCCGAAGGACAAATATTGATTTTTGCATTTCTTCCTACAAGCTCTATTACTTTGTAAGTATCTTTTACTTCATTTTGTTCTCTCCCAATTTTATTAAACTGAAAAGAGGCAAATACAACTGATCCGATGAGCATCACAACAGAAAGTACTTTTGTGAGATTTTTAAACTTGGAATTGTTTGAATAGGAGTTAAATTTCTTTTCAAGAAAAGGAATAGCAACTAATCCCAAGATTATCCCAACAAATGGATATACTGTGAGAATATAAAACCCTCTTTGTTTTAGAGTAATCATTATTGGAGCTATACCGCAAAATACGACTATACTAAGGAAGTAAATTAGTTTTCTGTTTTGAGAAATTTTTTCTCTGAAAGTTGATTTTTTAATTGAAAAAAGAAGAATTAGCACTACAATTGAAAGTGGAGGTAGGGAGTTTTGAAACAACTCAAAAAATATAGAAAATCTTGTATCAACCACAGCTACAGAGGTAACACTTCTAACTACCTGAATTTCAAAATAGGAAGCCATATTATGTGCAGCATCATCTGAAGCAAAGAAGAGAATGATTATTGGTAAGACTGTGCTTAAAACAAGTATTATTGAATTTCTGAAGACAATTAAAAATGGGTGAGATTTAAAAATTAGAAACCAAGCTACAGGAAAAATCCAAATATACAAGCTTACAAATCCTTTAGTTAATAGAGCAAGTGAAAGAAAAACACCAGATAAAATAAAGTAAGTGATATTGTTTTTTTGAATTGCTTTGATGCAAACCCAAGCAGAAAGCAGTACAAAAACCGTCATGGTGTTCTCAAGCATATTGTTTGCACAAGCCCATCCAATATTGGTAATAATAAGCCAGAAAAACAGAGGCAACCAGCCTGTTTTTACAGATTGTCCTAATTGTTTCCAAATTAAAACCAAGAGTGTTCCTGAAATGAAATAAGTAAAAAGAGAATAGAACCGCTCAACATAGATAGAATCGCCAAATACTTTGAGCCAAAGGCTTTGTAGCCAAAAAGCTAAAGGTGGATGCTCATAAAACTCAGTTAATACAGATGCTGATAAATAAGGTTTCCAAAATGAGCCAATTCCCTCAGCCATGTTATTTGATATTGCCGCGTATAACAAGCCATCCATAAACATCCCATCAGAGAATAGAAACGGGGAGACTATTACAAGGAAAATGCTTGCAACGATTATATACAAATAAAAAGAGTGATTTTTCAAGCTTTTTGATTATTTGGTATTGTTTAAAAATTTTTCAATCTCTTTTTTGCCGTCTTTATATTTTTGCAATTTCATAGCTAAAGTAAATCGATAACTTGATAAAGAATTGATGAATTCCTTATTGAAATAAACCTCTTTTTCTTGAACAGAAGCTCTAGCCATGTCAAAATTCTTGTTTAAATAGGGGAAATAATTTTTTTGATAAATTTTCATAAATGCTTCTTCAGTGGCTTCAACCCAATTATAATATTCGTACAGATTAATTATTTCATTTTTAGACTTAAAGTCAGTCATGAATCTTATATCTCCAGTTTCTATTAAAGAACGGTAGGCGTTTTTTCTGATATATAATCCGCCTATATTTAATAACTTAATCGAAAGTAAATTTATTTTTGCTAATTCTCCATCTGAATGTAATAGGCGAAGCAACGTATCAATTTGATTTAAGTTTGATTCACTAAATTTGATTGCAACATCAAAATTTGCTTCATTCAATTCAGTTTCTTCAAAGAGCTGCTGTTCGTGAGTTTCAATGATTTTAGCTTGCTTTTTATTTGCAGAGCAAGTGTTTAACTGAAAAGCCAATAGAATTCCCAATAGCACTACAATAAATTCAAGAAAATGATTTAACCAATTAATTTTTCTCATAGCCGAGTAGATTGATTTTTTAAATATAAAAAAAGGATAGCGTTTTAGACTATCCTTTTGATTAATTATTTCTTTCTTAATTCAAGAATTAAGCACCAATCTCTTTTTTACAAGCTGCAAGAATTTTTTGTGCTCCAGCTAAATCATTACTCTCTGCGTAAGTTCTAAGCACTGGCTCAGTTCCAGAAGCTCTTATCATTAGCCATTCGTCATTATCAAAAAAGAATTTGAATCCGTCAGTTTTATCAATTGAGGTTACTTTGTAATCTCCAAATGACTGAAATTCATCAGCTTCACATTTTGCCATGATAGCAACTTTCAATTCTTCGGTAATGTGTAAATCATCTCTTTGATATTTAAAAGGTCCTACAATTTCATACACTTCTTCAATCAAATCTTCCAGCGATTTTCCTGATTTAGCCATGTATTCCCAAATTACCAATCCCATCCAAATTCCATCCCTTTCTGGAATGTGTCCTTTTATGGCAATTCCTCCGGATTCTTCGCCTCCAAGCAATACATCTTCCTCGAGCATGATGCTGGCAATGTATTTGAATCCTACTTTTACTACTTCAAAATCTAACCCGAATTGTTTAGCCATTTTACCCAGACGAGGAGTAGAGGAAGCTGCTGTTAACACTTTACCTGTTAAGTTTTTATTTGTGTGTAAATAATTGACTAACAATAGCATAATGTGATGAGAATCAACAAAATTTCCTTTGCTATCGTACAATCCAATTCTATCTGCATCTCCATCTGTAGCAAGTCCACAAGCAATATCTCCAGAGAGTCTGATTACTTCCGAAAACTCTAATAAATTTTTATGAATAGGCTCAGGTGCTTGCCCCATAAACGAAGGATTGTATTCACAATGCAAAAAATAAGTATCTGGCAATACTCTTTTGAACACATTTTGTCCAGCTCCATACATCGCGTCATACCCAAATTGCAATCCAGAATCTTTAATAGCTTGAAGATCAAAATTTTCTTCAATTGCTTTTACATACATGGTTTCCATGTCGTTATACTCAAGTAAAGAATTGTTTTTTAAATCTATATTCTGAAAACTTGGGTCGCAAGAATCTGGAATCATGTCCTGAACTTCTTGTACATGAGCAGGAGAAAGAGGTCCTCCAAAATGTCCTTTCAATTTATATCCATTGTAGCTTGGTGGATTGTGACTGGCAGTAATTACCACTCCAAGAGAAGCTTTTAGTTTAACACAAGCCAATGAAACCATCGGAGTAGACACAAAATCTTTGGCAAGAATTACTTTAATTCCGTTATTAATAAATACTTTGGTAGCAGTTTCAGCAAATAATTCTCCAGCGTATCTGCAATCATGTCCTACTACAATAGTTGGATTTTCTGGGAAGTTAGTTTTTACCCATTTTGCTGTAGCTTCAGATACTCTGGCTACGTTTTCAACTGTGTAGTTTTCTGCTATAATAGCTCTCCATCCGTCAGTACCAAATTTTATTTCGTGTTCAATCATAGTGTCATTTTATAGGCTGTAAATATAGTTAAATCCAAGTTATTACCGAATTGACTAAAGGTTAAAAGATCGTAAATAAGTTTTGACTATTCTTTTAGTAACCTAATGCGTGTCATTCTGAACTTGATTCAGGATCTTTATTCATTGAAATGTTACCGAAGAAATCAATGTGAAATATTCTCTGTGAGATCCTCAACTAAATTCAGGATGACAGGGTATAAACCTACCTAGTCACCTCATACAATGCCACCGAAAGTGCATTCACTACATTGATAGAAGAGTTAGTTCCAAATAAATCAAAATGTAGCACGGTATTCAATTCTTTTAAAATTTCGGAGTTTATTCCTTCCTTTTCGTTACCAATAAAAATGGCTAGTTTATCAATTTTACCAAAATCAAAATTTTTAATAGGAGTACTATTGTCTGTTATTTCTAATCCAATTAAAGTAAAACCTCTTTCTTTTAGGTTATCAATGGTTTCCCGTTGTGATTGATTAAACAATGTTTTTAATCCTTTTTCTGCACTGCGAGAAGTACGTTTTACTTTTCTATTTTTTAAATCTGGGGAATTGCCTAAAAATATCACTTCTTTACTCCCAAAAGCCTCAGAAGCTCTCAGTATCATCCCCACATTCTCAGGCGAACGGATTTCATCTGCAATCACCACAATTTCTTTGTTGTGGATTTGGTTAGTGGTTTCGGTATGGCTGAGTTGGGTGGGCAAAATTAGTAAGCCTTTTTTGTTTTTATTAGTTTTAATTCAGCTTCAAGATTTTTGTATTCTCTTGATCTACGGTAACCAATAGTGAAAATAGAAACAAATAAAATAAAAAATATTATTGAAATGAAATTAACAATGATTGCTTCTGTAAAAATTAAAAAATAGGTGACGGAAATAATATGAAGAATTAAATACAAAATCACACCGATTTTAAAAGAATAATAATAATGAACAAAGCTGTAAATTCCTAATAATATATAGGTTATAGAAATAAAGAAGAATATTATAGCTACGTTAGTTGAGGATTGAATTGAACTATATGCAATAAATGGATAACCATAAATGAAATACTCTATAGCTACAATAATAAAAATAATTCTTAAAAAACTAATTTGTCTTTTTAAATCAGAAAGAAGATACTTTTTCTTTTTGACTTCATTGATAAACCTGAACATCTCTTCTTGTTCTCCACCTTGAGGAAATTTGCAATTAGGACAATATTTTTCATTTCCTAATCCAGTAGATTTACAATAATGACATACGGAATAATCATCAATAATGATTTTTCTTTTTTGCGATCTTTTTTCTTTTTCCCATTGTCCTGAAGTAAATGCCATAACTTATTTTAAGTTTTTACCTTCCAAAACCAACACAAATTCTCCTTTAATACTCGGTTTCGCTTCCAAATGATTAATTACTTCATCCACAGTTCCTCTGAAAGTCTCTTCGTGCAATTTGGTAATTTCTCTTGAGAATGAGGCTTTTCGGTCTCTTCCAAAAAATTCTTTAAAGAGTTTGAATGTCTTTACTACTCGGTAAGGTGATTCGTAAAACACCATCGTTTTTGTTTCCTCAAGTAAAGCTTCCATGCGTTTATTCCGTCCTTTTTTCTGGGGTAAAAATCCTTCAAACACAAATCTATCGCAAGGCAAACCAGAATTGACCAATGCAGGAATAAGAGCGGTTGCACCTGGTAACGATTCAATATCTATTCCTTGAGCTAAACATTCTCGCACCAACAAAAATCCTGGGTCGGAAATTCCAGGTGAACCTGCATCCGAAATTAAAGCAAAAGATTGCCCTGTAGCAAGTTGTCGTGTCATTTCTTCTACCAATTTATGTTCGTTATGCTGGTGAAAAGATTTTAGTTGTGTAGAAATTTCAAAGTGTTTCATCAATTTTCCACTTACTCGGGTGTCTTCACATAAAATGAGCGAAACTTCGTTTAACACTTTTACTGCACGAAAAGTCATATCATCAAGATTCCCAATAGGAGTGGGGACTAAGTAGAGTTTTCCTGCCATAAGTTATCGGGTAAGTACAATATAATCTTTCAATAAAGTTTTAAGAAACTTGGTTTTATTTTTTGGAACTTCATCAATTCCGAGAATAGTTGCAGTTTTTGATACCAATTCTAATGCAAATAGTTTATTCGCTTTGTTGGGTTGCTTTCTAACTCTATCAATCGTGTTTTTTATCAGCAACATATCTTCATCGGTAAGCTGTGTAACTTGATTGTAGGTTGGCTCATAATCTTTGTGTTTCCCAATATTTAATATATCTCGTATACTGTATTTAGTATCAGGGTTTAGCTTAATCAAAGTAGTATTTGCAGAAATGTCTCCCAACCTCTGCCCTTTATCTGAGGAGGAAATAAACACTGCTGCAAGTGCTCCTGCACAAATCCAAATGTCAATAATTCTGTAAGTCCATCGGATAAAATAATCATTGATTGTAGGAACTTCCCCAGTCACTTTTATCACTTTTATATTCATGATTCTTTTTCCAATAGTTTGTCCATTAAAGTTGATTTCACAAAACAGATTATAGAAAAAGAAAACGGGATAATATAAAATATAGATGAGTATCTCGGCAGAACCAATGCTGTTGAATGCAACTCCAATAATTAAAAACCAAATAATTAGATAATAAACAGCGAGAATAAAACCATCAAGAATAAAGGCTAAAATCCTCTGCATAAGACTTGCCATTTCGTATTGAATGGCTACATTATTTGCGGTAAGAATTTCTGCTTTTTTCATCTTAGGGTAAAAATAAATAAATCTTTGGACTCAACTTACTTATTCCTGAAAAAGATATTCTATTCATAGCTAATTGATAAGTGAGTTAATTCTATATTTGCAGGTGGAAAATTTGAACTCTTTTAATCTTAGCAACTCTATTCGTTGTATTCACCAACAAGTGGATACTTCTGAGGTATCTCATTTTGGGATAACAATTAAAGCGGGTTCAAGAGATGAAACTGAACAGGAGCAAGGCTTGGCACACTTTATTGAGCATTGCATTTTTAAAGGAACAACCAAGAGAAAACCATTTCATATACTGAGTAGATTGGATGCTGTAGGTGGAGAAATTAATGCCTACACCACCAAAGAAGAAACTTGTATTTATGGGTCTTTTTTGAATATATATTACGAAAGAGCAATTGAATTAATAGCCGATATTTTATTCAATTCAACTTTTCCTTCGCATGAAATACAAAAAGAAAAGGATGTAATCATTGATGAAATTAACTCGTACATGGATTCTCCCTCTGAGCAAATTTTTGATGATTTTGAAGATCAATTGTATAATGGACACCCAATTGGGAGAAATATTTTAGGGACGATTGAGAGTGTTAAATCCTTTGAGAAAAAACAAGTTCTTAGCTTTATTAGTAGGAATTATTCGCCCCAAAACATTGCAATTAGTTCTGTTGGGAACATTAAGTTAACTAAGTTTATTAAACTGTGTGCCAAATATTTTGATAGAGAATTTCCTTCTTCTACTGTGATTAAGAGAGTTCCATTTAATAATTATATTCCACAGCATAATGCTGTTTCTAGAGATACACACCAAGTGCACACAATGATTGGAAACCTTGCTTACGACATGCATAACGACAAGCGAAGAGGACTTATTTTGTTAAATAATGTATTGGGAGGACAAGGGCTAAACAACAGATTAAATCTAAATATTAGAGAAAAATTTGGGTTAACGTATAGCATTGAATCAAACTATGTTCCTTATTCCGATTCTGGAGTTTTTCAAGTATATTTTAGCGGAGAGAAAAAATCAAATCCGAGGATTGTAAAATTAATTCATAAAGAGCTTAAAAAGTTTAGAGAAACAAAGTTGGGAATAAACCAACTTCATTTAGCAAAGCAACAACTAAAAGGGCATATTGCACTAGCTCAAGAAAATAGAGTAGGGCTTATGTTGGCTCTGGGAAAATCTTTGTTATTGTTTGATAAAGTGGATACTAATCAAGAAATTTTTGATCAAATAGAGGCTATTTCTAGTTCTGATATACTGGAAATTGCCAATGAAATTTTTGTAGAAGACCAATTTAGTTCACTTACTTTTATTTAGTAACGACTAGTTTTTTAGTCACATTTTTGTTCCCAGAAATCACAGTAACTATATACATTCCCTCATTCATATCTGATACATCAAACTGAATGATAGAATTTTTTGAATTGAAATTTTTAACTAATTTACCATTCAAATCATGTATGTTAATTTTTGCTTGCTTATTATTATCAATAGCAATGTTTACAAAAGAGTTAGACGGATTTGGATAAATTGAAACTTCCAATGAGTTGTCGTTTTCATTTATGGATGAGTAATCATTTTGAAAAGAAACACTATTAAAGAAAGGATGCGACCAAGCTAAGGTACTATCCATTTTCATCAGATAAATACTAGCTGGGCTACTATCCATAAATTCTCCTGTGCATACATATACTACTCCTTGGTCGTAAGTTACTTTGGCATCATAGGCTATGTCTTCACCAACAGCCATAAACTTTTGAAAATCGCTTATTTTTCCAGGAAAATCAATTGTTTGTGTGTATCTGTAGAGGTATATATTACCATCTTCAGAATTGTCATAGCTTCTTTTTCCACCAAATATTACAGAATCTTTTTGAGTAATCACAAATTGATTCCAATCATCATTTTCAACAATAGGAGTAGAGGGAGTGTAATCAAAAACAATGTGTTCTTCAATAAAATTTCCTGTTACATTTATTTTTACTCCCCAATTATCAATATCTGGAGAGGGAATAGTATTGGTGCCTCCTGCAAAAATAATGTCTCCCGTAGAAAGTTCGGTTACACTTTTTGCAAAATTTACTCCAGGATTTCCAAAATTTCTTTCCCAAATAATTCCACCAGAAGTATCTGTTCTTACAATATAAGCTTGCCTGCCGTTACCAAAAGAACTGGTTTCTCCTGCAATAATATAATCATCGTTGTAAGAAATAATTATATCTTCAAATTTATCAAGTGCATTCCCACCATATTTTTTAGTCCAAATAGTTTCTCCAGAGGCATTTAGTTTTATTAAATACCCTTTGCTGTTTCCATTTTCATGACTTTCTCCTGCAAGAATAAACCCATTATCAGAGGTAGGTTGCAGTGAATAGCCTAAATCCCAATCTGCTCCACCAAAATGTTTTGTAAATAGAGTATCTCCGTCTTTATCTGTCCTAATAAAAAAAACATCATAACTACTATTTATGTATGTGTAACCAACAATTGCAAATCCGCTATCAGGTAACTGAATTAAATCTTCTCCACCGTCATTTCCTAATCCTCCAATTCTTTTTCCCCAAAGGAAAGCTCCTTTGTTATCGGTTTTCATTAAGTATGCATCAGTATTTCCATCATAGTTTTCGGTATTTCCTACTACAACATAGCCACTATCAAAGGCTTGAACAACTGCTCTTGCTTGGTCATTTCTACCTGTACTGTAAGAAATTTCAAATGTATTTTGAGCTTGAGAAATTCCTCCCAATAAAATAAAGATAATCGCTATGTGAAATTGAATCCTTTTCATTTCATTAAAAATATGTCATAAAAAATAGATTTGCACCATTTCCGTTTCCACTTTTAAGGAATATTCCTGTTAGGTTGGTGGATTCAACTCCTGCATATATTTTTTTGTACCGATAATAGAATCCTGCTTGTGCTCTCAATCCTGCGTAACCACCCCAAGCTAAAGAACCTGCAACTCTCATTCTGGTATTTATTTGATAACTTCCTCCACCATAAACGGATGGTAAGTAATTAGATAGCATTTTATAACGAACTCCATATATGGTTTGAAATGTCTCTTTTTTATTAAAGTTTTTATCAAATCTAAATATTGTTGGAAGTAATGTAACGAAAGGATTACTAGAAAGTCCAGGTACTATTTCTTCGGCTTTGGTTCGGAATTCTTCATTAGAAGTTTGTAGAATATTATCAATTTCTATTCCATCGAAATTGTAATTTATCTCAGTGTTAGAGTATCTTGGATTTCTTGCCCATACTATAAAACCTAGATTAGTAATACTAAAAGTATATTTTCTATTAGCTAATAATGTCATGTAATCAAAACCTATCCCTGTTCCGCTGAATCCCATAAAACTTGATCTGTTCTCTCGGTCAGCAAATGCCATTTTACCGTTGTAATCAATATCAATGCTAGTTCCTTCAGGATGAGTAAACATGTCTGCTTTTCTGAGCAATACTTGGTCGTATCTATCCCCAATAATTAGGGAAACCCCAATAGAAGTAGAAAAATCTCTTGCAACCAGACCAAAAGTGATTTTCTCGAATTTTTGAGAAACAAAATTAGAACGACCTAGTTTAGCTGTTTCATTCTCGAATTGCTTATTTCCATAAAATACTGTGCTAAATAAATCTTTGGTATAGGAAGCACTTACATTATTGTAACTCCCAAATCCAAGATAATAAGCAAAGTCAGGAAGTTTTTTGAATAAGGTATCTTTCATGTCTACAAATTTCAGATCGTAGTTTAGTTCTACACCAAATCGATTTCTTTTGTTGGTTTTGTCTAATACTTTATCTTTTTCTCGTTCTTCAATTCTTCCTCCAAAAAGCAATTTTTGAATAAACTCATTGGATAAATTTGTAGAGCCATAATTTGCAGAAACTCCACCCTCAATAAAATAGCTTGGCGTTTTTTTCGCAGGGGCAGAAGTATCTCCTTCTTCTTGTCCAAAAAGGGTAGAAGAAAAACCAAATATTGCTGTAAATAGTATGAGTAATAATCTATTCATCAACGGTACTTAATTTCAAGATTCATATCTGTTACCAATTTCAAGTCCATAAAATAATCTCTGTAAATTACTGTGTGGGGTGCAGGATTTGTATTAAAGATAATTTGCAAAATCACTTCAGAGTTTTTATTCAAAATCCCCATTTTATTTGCGGGGATTGCAGCCTTTAATATTGAGTTCACAGGATTTGTTACTACATTACTTGCATCAGTCATTGCGGAGTTAATTAATCCCGTAACCATTACAGAATCTACTATGCTTCCACTAGTATTAAGTAAAAACAGTTGAATTTCTGCATCAAAAGGGAATCCATTTTTAGCATATATGGTGACTAATGCATTATTCACAGGATTGCTTTCTTCAGAAAGATTCAAATCAATTTTTTGTTGAAATTTCAAATCATTGGCAATAAACTTCAAAGGCAATTTAATGTGAAAATCAGCATCTAATATTTTATTAAAGTATAAGAAATCATTTCCGCTAGAGATATTTCCAAGAGGATTTAACCTTGCTTCTAATTGAGTAGTCATTTCATCACTCAAATTTTCAATAACCAGGTCAATATTTGAATTGGCTTTGGTGTAGTTTATTTTTCTTATTCCAGGAGAGATGTTTCCTGAATTATCAACTCCTCTATCTAGATTTATCCAAGTGCCAATTGATGAATGAATAAGAGGAACAGTTGTTCCAGTTACTGAATTTCTGGATACTAATTGATTTAATTTAAATTGAGCCTCGGCACCTACATAGTTTTTCAATTCGGTGTATATATCAATTGAATCAATATCAATAGTTCCTCCTTTTATTTGTTCAAATACTGAAAATTTATTGTTGGTAGGACCTTCTGAAAAATAAGTTCTTCCTAGATATCCGCTTACATATTTTGGAGTAAGCGAAACGAGTTTATTTTCTACATACACACTATCCAAATTTGAAACAGTGACTGATCCTCCAGAAGGGTCGGTGTTTACGAGTACTTCTGATTCAAAAGTGTTGAATTTAGTTCCAGTGCTTCCTGTTAAATCAAAAGAATATCCATCTAATCTAAAACTACCTGTTACAACTGCTGGGCTTGTTCTAGAGCCTGCCGGAACAGAAATAGTCTTTCTGAACACATTGCCAGAAGCATCTTTGGTTTTAAAAATAGTGTAGGTATAAAAAGTTCTTTCGGCTATTTCGCTTTCAATTCTATACGCCATTTCGCCAGATTGAATTTCCATGTATTCAATTTTTGCGTCATTCAAATCAAATGAATTTTCGGCTGGGTCACTAATAAATTGAAACCCTGGAGATAAAGATATGGGTGATAAAAATGGAAAGCCATAAGCTTCTTTCAATGCTGTATCTGGTATTTTGAAGAAAAATTCATCTTCTACTGGAGAAAAAGAAAATTTGTAATCCAATACCACAGAATTGTCGGGATTGATAGATAAAATAGAATCTGCAACTAAATCATCAATGGTAAGTGTAGTTTTAACAACAGGGCTTATCACATCCACATCCCAAGATGTGTCTTCTTTTCTCTTACAAGAGAAGAAAAGTGCAATTGCGAGCAGTGTGTATAAAATGTTTTTTTTCATATCCTTCAAAACAAAAATAAGGAATTATCTGTTTAATCACCTAACTAAATGAACCCTACAATATCAAAGTTATAATAAATTGAAACTTTTTATTTTCTAATTTGTAATTAGACTATTGAAAATCATTTAATTAAATCAATTTTAAAAATAAATAATAGTCAACATACACTACTTAAAAACTTTGTGATTTCATACGCTCAATTAAGTAAACTCAAATAGTATATTTGTTAAAACGATAAATCTATATGGCAAGAAAGAAAAATTCTGTTAAAAAAACAGATACTAAGTCTTCTAAAAAAACGAAAGCACAAAAGGAAAAAAAGCCTTTTGTACTATCTGCTCGTGCCAAAAGAATCATTGGTTTGACACTTGGATTAATTAGTGTTTTTCTATTTATTGCTTTCTTTTCATACCTTTTTACATGGAAAATAGACCAAGATAAGGTAGAAGGTGCAAATTTCTTAAGTTTGGTATTTTCTAAGCAACCCTTTGAAGTTACCAATTGGCTTGGTAAGCTTGGAGCAATAATCTCACACCGATTCATCTACAATGGATTTGGAATTATGGCTTTTATATTTCCGTTCTATTTAGGATTGTTATCTATCAAAATTCTTACTGGTTACAAACCTTTTTCACTTTTAAAAGCACTCAAAGTTTCTGTAGTAGCTTTGGTTTGGGGTTCAATATTTCTTGGATTCTTTTTCAACGAAAACAATTTATTTGTAGGAGGAAATTTTGGGTATCAGATTAACCAATGGTTAGGAGATTCAATAGGAAGGATAGGGACTTTCTTTTTATTGTTATTTTCATTTTTTGCTTTTACTGGAGCTATGTTCAATAAGTTTTTAGCAACTGTTTTTGGAAAATTATCCTCGTTTGTTAACAACAAAGATGCTAAAGAGGAAACACTAGTTAAAGAGGAAACTTCTAAGTATGAAGTGGATATGGATTCTAATATAATTGAAGAAGAAATTGCGGTAGCAGAAACCAACACTTCCGAATTAGAAATTACAAAAGAAGAAGTAAAAGAGGTAAAGGAAGAAATTCAATTGGATGCTAATTCAACTTCCGTAAAAGAAGAAACGACAGTTGAAGATGATTTTGAAATAGAAGTAGAGACTGTAAACGAAGAAGTGCTATCTGATAGTGAAATCAATAAAAAAGTAAAAGAATTTGGAGAGTATGATCCAGAATTGGATTTATCTTCGTACAAGTTACCACCCATTGATTTATTAGAAACACATGGGCAAACTTCTGGGATAAATATAAATAAAGAAGAACTTGAGGAGAACAAAAACAAAATTGTTGAAACACTTTCTAATTATAAAATTGAGATTGATAAGATTAAAGCAACTGTTGGTCCTACGGTTACTTTGTATGAAGTTGTACCCGCTCCAGGAGTGCGTATTTCTAAGATTAAAAACTTGGAAGATGACATTGCTTTGAGTTTGTCTGCTTTAGGAATTAGAATTATTGCCCCAATTCCAGGAAAAGGAACCATAGGAATAGAAGTGCCAAATTCTAATCCCCAAATTGTATCCATGAAAGCTTTGATTAGCTCAGATAAGTTTCAGAATTCTAAATTTGAATTGCCAGTTGCACTTGGAAAAACAATTTCTAACGAAACGCTGATTGCCGATTTAACGAAAATGCCTCACTTATTGATGGCAGGAGCAACAGGACAGGGAAAATCTGTAGGACTGAATGCAATATTGGTTTCTATATTATATAAAAAGCATCCATCGCAAGTTAAATTTGTATTGGTAGATCCAAAAAAGGTAGAGCTTACTCTGTTTAATAAAATTGAAAGACACTTTTTGGCAAAATTACCAGACGAGGAAGAAGCAATTATTACCGATACGAGTAAAGTTGTGGCAACTCTGAACTCTTTGTGTATAGAAATGGACAATCGATACGATTTGTTGAAAGATGCACAAGTAAGAAATATCAAAGAATACAATGCGAAGTTTATCCAGCGAAAGTTAAACCCAGAACAAGGACATCAGTATTTGCCATACATAGTATTGGTAATTGATGAATTTGCCGATTTGATTATGACAGCCGGTAAAGAAGTAGAAACCCCAATTGCTCGTATTGCACAACTTGCCAGAGCCATAGGAATTCACTTGATTGTAGCTACACAAAGACCTTCGGTAAATGTAATTACGGGGGTAATTAAGGCAAACTTCCCAGGGAGAATTGCTTTCCGTGTAACTTCTAAAATTGACTCACGAACTATCCTCGATACAGGAGGTGCAGACCAATTGATAGGACGAGGAGATATGATATATTCTACGGGTAGTGATATTATTAGATTACAATGTGGATTTGTGGATACTCCAGAAGTAGAAAAGATATGTAATTTTATTGGAGAGCAAAGGGCATATCCAAATGCTTTGCTATTACCAGAATATATTGACGAGACAGCTTCAACCAAAGGTTCTTTTGACGATGAAGATAGAGATGACAAATTTGAAGAAGCAGCTCGTATTTTGGTTATTCACCAACAAGGTTCAGCCTCTTTATTACAAAGAAAATTAAAATTGGGTTACAACCGTGCAGGACGAATTATCGATCAATTGGAGTCCGCTGGAGTGGTTGGTCCTTTTGAAGGAAGTAAGGCCAGAAAGGTATTAATACCTGATGAAATTAGTTTGGAACGGTTCTTGGAAGAACTATAGTGAAAAGAGGAAATAACAGATGTAATCATCAGATTAACAAGTTTCGTTAACCTTTTGTTATGTGTAAAAGACCTCTAATATATTTTACTAATTTTACTTTGAAATAAATTTTCAAGCAAACAAAAAACACAATGAAAAAATTACTTTTTTTAGCCGGATTGGCTATTCTTACAGCTTCTGCTACTTTCCAAGAAACTTATACTGAGAAGGACCCAAAAGCAAAGGTTGTTTTAGATAAATTAAGCAAAAAGCACAAGACTCTTGATAATATTGTAATTGATTTCACAGCTACATTTGGTGGTGCAAAAATTAAGAAACAAATATTGAAAGGAACTGCCTACAAATCAGGAAAGAAATACGCGTATTACACTCCTGACTATGTAGTAGTGAATAACGGAAAATACAACTGGCTATATGTGAAAAGTGAAAACGAAGTAACAATAACAGGAAACGAAGATGCAGAAGAAGAAAATGGATTAATCAGTCCTTCTAAATTAATGTCTATTTGGGAAAAAGGATTTAAGTACAAGTTCATTGGTGAGGGGAAAGTAGGAGGCAAGGTGTTACAAGAGATTAGATTGTATCCAGAAAATCCAAAGAAATCTAAGTATCATACTATTACATTGATTATCAATAAAACTAAGAACGAGTTACACGAAGTATCTATCAAAGGTAGAGATGGTGTAAATATGAAGTATGAATTGAAAGGGTTTAAATCTGGACAAAAAATACCAGCTTCTAAGTTTAAGTTTGATAAATCTAAGTATCCTAACTGTACCGAAAACGACCAGAGATTCTAAGAAACATAATTAAAATTTTGAAAACCTCCATTCGAAAGATTGGAGTTTTTTTATATCTTAGAATTATGGATTTATCAATGTTTTATGTGTTCGGTATAGCGGTTGTTCTAATAGTTTTATTTCTAATATCCTACAAACCGTTTAGAGTTGAAATCAATGAATACATGATTTCCATTCCAAATAGGAAGATTTATTATAAGTGGAATGAAATAAAAAAAAATTCAATAACAGTTCCTGCAAGTCAATTATCAAAACCTAAATTCCCTTTATATTTTTTAGCTACAAATTTTGAAGATAATTATAGTTATGTAATTACTCCAAAAAATGGAAAAATGTTGATGTTCAATAGATCACAAGTTAAAAGACCCCATTCTACATTAAAAATTGATTCTGTAAATAAATTGATTGAAAGAAAAAAAACAGAGTTTAATTTATAGTTAACTTCGCTTAATGAATCTCCAAACTCAAATAAAACTCCCAGACTATCCTTTTACTATCTCTCACCAAGACAAGGTATTGAGTTTTGGATCTTGTTTTTCTGAAAATATAGGCGATAAACTCAAAGAACATAAGTTTGATGTATTGGTGAATCCTTATGGAATTTTATTCAATCCTATTTCTGTATGTACTGCAATCAATGAATGTCTGGAGAATAAATCTTATTTAGAAGCTGATTTAAACAATAACAAAGAAATTCATTTCAGTTTTAATCATCACAGTAGATTTGCAGGCTTAAATAAAGCTGAGGTGCTAGAAAGTATCAATTCAAGTATTTCTCAAGCAAACTCTTATTTATCCGATGCTAATGTTGTTGTACTCACTTTTGGAACCGCTTGGGTGTATCGATTAAAAGAAACGAATCAAGTAGTTGCGAATTGTTACAAACTTCCTAATACGCTTTTTAACAAAGAATTACTGTCTATAAATGAAATCGTAGCTGAGGTTTCTGATTCTATTAATAAGTTGAGGTCAGTTAACCCCTCAGTAAAAATAATCACTACAATTAGCCCAGTAAGGCATTGGAAAGATGGAGTAGTGGAGAACCAACATAGTAAAGCTACATTACATTTAGCATTGAAAGAATTGAACGAGGGGTTTGAAGATTCTTATTATTTTCCATCTTATGAAATCATGATGGATGAATTGAGAGACTATCGGTTTTATGGAGATGATATGCTTCATCCATCGGAGTTAGCCATTGATTACATTTGGGAAAAATTCGGAGATTCTTTTTTTGATACTAATACCAAAGAACTCAACAAAAGAATTTCTAAACTCAACAAAGAAAAGAATCATAAGCCATTAAATCCTGAAAGTGCTGATTTTAAAAAGTTTCAAGACCAAATTATGGTTAAAGAAAAGAAGTTGCACATTGAGTTTCCTTTTTTAAAAGGTAGATAATTTTACTATTGTCATTCCTGCGGAGGCAGGAATCTATAATGAGAGTAATCCTAATGAATAAGATTCCTACCTGCGCAGGAATGACATTGATTTTGGTGTCAATCTATTTCAAATATTTTTCCAATAATTCTGAAACTGATTTGTCCATCGACATTAATTCAATATCAATTAAAGTATCAGGTTTCAATACTTCAATTACTTTCTCCTCCACAGCTAACAAAGGTTTTTCATCAGGAGGTTCTGGGAATAGGTTTTGTTCTTTGAACAAACGGCGGGTTACTACCGCTACTTCGTGAGCTCCTTTGTAGTTTTTTTGTTGTTCTAGTAAATAGGCGATTGCAATTAATCCATAAGGGTCTGTTGCTTCTGTCGTTTTTTCTTTTTTCGCATCTAATCGTAAGGCGTAATATTTCTTAATTAAATCATTAGATTCTTTATAATTGCCTTTGGCGGTGGATACAAAAGATTTATTAAAATGGTCTATCATATACATGCCTTTAGAATCTGTTGCTTTGCTAATGCGCATACTCTCGATATAAAAGCTATCGGCTCTATCCTTATTGCC
>CAKZNB010000009.1 GCA_937129365.1 uncultured Flavobacteriales bacterium | reverse complement strand
TCCTTAGCACTCTTTGCTAAATTTCCATAGAGGTCTTTTTCATAAATATCTCCAGCACCTTTTATAGTATCATTTGCCATTATCCGAGTTATTTAATGTTCTTATATAATTATTGTATTCGTAAACAGTAATCTCTTTAATCTTAATGTTTACCTTTTGAATCTTTTCTATTCCAATAACAACACTCTCAAAACCCATTGTTTCAGATTTATCAAATGTTGATTCTAATTCCAATTCCTCAATCTTAATGAAGTTTAATAATGAACGGTCATCTGTCATTATAAATTCATTCTTTAACCTTGCAATCTCTTTTTTTCTATCTAATATTTCTTTGTACTCTTTTGAAAGTCCAAACTCTTCTAAATATTCATTATAAATATCTAACCATATTTGCTCTAAAGTTGAAGAAGTGTTTAATTCTATCTTTCTATAACTATCTAACTTTTTTAGATAGGCTAAGTTTCCAGTCTTATGGATTTGCACCCAATTCCATTGTGGCAAGTCATCAATAGAACTAAATATTTTGTCCTGAGATTTCTCTTCGAACTTCTTGAACAAACTTTTTATAAACAACATCTATTATCTTTTGTAAATTTTCATCTTGCAACCCTTCTAAGTTGTCTCCATAAATATCTTCTAAATTGTTATCTTCTTTTTGAGGGTCTGAATCTATCACAAAGAATCCATTTCCTAACTTAAGATTATAACTATTGTAATAATCTCCGCTATCTAACAAGAAAGGACTATTACCAGCTCTTTTAGTTTTTGATTCTCCAGCAAAAGAAAACGTTTCACCACTACTTAAAAACTCGGTAGTAAATGAATACCCCCCTCCAATCTTTTCTAATTTCACTCCTAACGAATCCTCTCCATCAAATAGTTGACTCTTATTTAAGAATAATATAAAATCTTGAAAGCCCTTATCAGCAAGAACCGTATTAAACATCTGACTCTCATCAAGTGCAATAGCGTTTCTTGCTGATTTAAGTAGCTTCTTTTGCATTACTTCTTAGAACCTCTATTTTTTACTATCCATTTCCAGATAGTATCTAAATCAAAAGGAATCTTCCCTTTATATTGCTTTTTAAAGTCCTCTTTTTTTACTCCAACAAAAGCCGAAGGGTTAAATAATACTTTATATTTCGCTTCTAAGTCCATAATTCTAAGGTATTATGTAAGTAAATGCAGTCATTTCATAACCGTTTTTAGATAGTGCAACAGATATTACTTCAGTTGTTAAACCTCCTGAAGCAATTACCAAGTCATACAACCCAGCACTTCCTAATACTGGAGTTACAGAAGAAACAACAACACTAGCCGACTGGTCAACATTAAACACCGTTGCAGTAGTAGTTCCACCATCATAGCTTAAATCCGCAGCAGTAAGTCCTTCAAAAGGTATTTTACTGTTGAAATTACCGTAGATAAATCCTAAATCTACTCGAACCGCTGTAGCAGTTATTGTTGGAGTATCTAAAGCACTACCAACAACATCTATCAACCCTCTTTTATTTAATAGGTTTGCTTCGATTGCACTAGCACCAATTTGTATCATATTTTCGTCTCTCTCTAATTCATCAACTGCAAAAGTTATCAATACTGAGTTGGGTTCTGTCTTAGACCCTTTTACTACAGCAGCATTAAGTGTTCCAGTTTGGATTCCAATAGGATACAAATCGTCTCCTCCATCCATTCCAACTATAGCACCTTCAACTGATACTTCATAATAAGCATTTTGAAAACAAGAGAAAGAGTTAAGTACTCCAGCATAAGTAGGACTTCCTAAGTTGCTATAAAAAGAACCTGCAAAACTTCTAGCTCCTTGATTAGTTATAAATGGAACTCCATCTATATCAAAAGTAGTAGGTTCTGCCCTAGTATCTGTTATATTGTTAATTTTAGAAGTAAGATACCACCTTTTAGAGGCATCAGTTTCATTTAATTTGTCGTCAATAAAAGCTTCGGGTAAAACTCCATTAACGAAATCTGTTTTTTTAATTGAGTTTCTAGTACCATCGTTAGCGTAAGAACGCATAACTATAATCCTAGAAGTACTCTTAATTGTTGGGATACAGTTGGGCTGCCCAGTATTACGCCCTCCAGTTCCGCATGAACACGCTTCAAACATTTTCTTT
>CAKZNB010000008.1 GCA_937129365.1 uncultured Flavobacteriales bacterium | reverse complement strand
TAATGATACTATCATTCATTGCAACTGTCCTGATGGTTCGACAACTCAAATCATTGAGAAAGGACATATTGTTGTAGCCACTGGAACAAAACCAAACACATCTAAACTAGGTCTTGAAAATATTGATATAAACTTAACCAAAAGTGGACACATTCTTGTTAATGAAAAAATGGAAACCAATGTTTCTAATATTTATGCCGCAGGAGATGTAACAAATACGCCACCATTTGTTTATACAGCTGCCACCGAAGGTAATACAGCAGTAAACAATGCATTTTCATTGTCAAAAAGTAATGTAGATTATACATCATTACCTTGGGTAGTATTTACTGACCCTCAAATTGCAGGTGCAGGAATGGATGAAATAGAAGCAGAAGCAAAAGGTATTCCTTTTGAAGTGAGTAAATTAGACTTAAAGCACGTTCCTAGAGCATTGGCCGCACAAGACACAAGAGGCTTCATTAAATTGATTCGTAATACTGAAACCGATAAGCTAATAGGTGCTAGAGTGATTGCACCAGAAGGAGGCGAACTTATTCAACAATTAAGTATGGCGATTAAGTTTGGCATTACAGTAAAAGATTTAGCTGAAAGTTTTTACCCTTATTTAACATTAGGAGAAGGCATTAAATTAGCTGCTATCACTTTTGGAAAAGATGTTTCAAAATTGAGTTGTTGTGCGAGTTAGTACAATTGTAATGAAATAATTAAAGTTCAGAATTTATAAATAATCATTGTCTTAAAACATAATCTTAATAAATATTTGTAATATTATTGATTGAAATTGGCGTTCTAAAATTCGGTCCAATTCAGGTTTTAATTAATAAAAGTAAAATGAAAAATTATCTAATTTTGCCTTTTTTAGTAGTTGTAATACTATTTTTTTCCTGTGAAGAAGTTCAGAAAGAAGAGGATACCCCACTTGAGCATTCAACAGAAAAGTTAATTCATACCATAAAAGAAAATGATATGGAAATTCTTGAAATTGATGGTTGTGAATATATTATTTACAAAGAATATGTTGGAGCTAATCATGGTTATGGTTATATGGCTCACAAAGGAAACTGTAAAAACCTTATACATTGTTATAATTCCCAAAATTAGTTTATGCAACCCCAGAAATTGCCTTCTGATTTAATCTTAGACATAAAAACCAGATTAAAAACATTAAGTGGTCAAATCAATGGTATTGTTAAAATGCTAGAGGAAGGCAAAGACCCAGAACAAATAAACATTCAATTTAAATCTATTGACAAAGGTATCCAAAAAGCACATTATTTATTATTGGATGAAGTCTATCGTAAAGCATTGGCTATTGGAATTGTAAAGGCAGTTGACTCTTGTCCCGGAAATTGTGGAAATGAGGACAAAATAGAATACCTAAAGAACGAATTTCCAAATTTAGAACTTTCCGATTTAACCAATAAACTAAAAGAAATTCAAGCCATAGAAACTAGACTTAAATCCTACAACGAAAAAAAAGGCTAAAATAATTTGTTTACCCCCTACATGCCGTTCTCATCTTTGTACTACTATTAATTTAAACTTCAAATAAGATGAAACGACAAATCGAAATTTTTACGGCTGGATGTCCGGTATGCGAGCCTGTGATACAATTGGTAAAAGACACAGCAGGAAAAGACTGTGAAATTATACTACATAACTTATCCGAGCAATGCGATAGTAAAATCTGTGTTTCCAAGATGAAGGAATATGGAGTTAAAAGAGTTCCTGCTGTTGCTGTTAACGGAAAACTTTTGGATTGTTGCAAAAATATAGAAATCACAAAAGATGATTTGGTAAATGCAGGAATTGGAAGCTGTTAGGTATGGCAATTACAAAATTAAACAAAAAGGCTTCAATGGGAACTGCTGTATTTTCAGCAGTTTCCTTAAAACTTTGCTGTTGGGGACCTTTGCTTTTAACAGGTGTTGCAGGAATTAGTGGAAGTTCTGTCTATTTTGCTTGGCTAATTACTTTAAAACCTTATCTGTTGGTCATAGCATTTTTGTCATTGGGTTTAGCCTTTTATCAAGTTTATAGAAAAAGGAAGGTGGACGATTGTGGCAACTGTGAAACTGAAAAACCATCCTTTTTTAAATCGAAATTCTATTTGTGGTTGGTCGCTGTGTTTGTTGTTGTGATGACATTGGTTTCTTATTATCCACAAATATTTCACCCAACAGTTACAAAAGGAATTGTTGTAACAAACAATACACATATTCAATCTGTAAAGTTGAATGTTGAAGGGATGGTATGCTCTGGCTGTGAAGAAAATATCAATCATTCTGTGAACAAATTGGACGGGATTTTAGGAATCAAGACTTCTCACTTAAAAGGAACTTCTGAAATAAAATTTGATACCACTAAAACAAGTGTCAGTCAAATAGAAGAAGTGATTAAATCAAAAGGTTACATAATTAAAAACAATACTAATGAATAGATTGATTGTAATAACATTGAGTATTTTTTCTACCTTAAATGTGTTTGCCCAAGGACCACCAATTACAACCGAAACACCGATTATGCTTGG
>CAKZNB010000007.1 GCA_937129365.1 uncultured Flavobacteriales bacterium | reverse complement strand
ATTTCCATGGCACCAACAAAGGACTTAAACTTAGTCTCTAAGATATTTCCTTCTATTTTATCTAGTCCTACTGGGTTTGGACGATCTAGAATTACGACCTTAATTCCTGCCTTAGCACATTCTTCTAAGATATAAGTTACTGTTGTAATATAAGTGTAGACCCGTGTTCCGACGTCTTGTAAGTCCACAACGAACGTATCAATCCCTTCAAGCATCTTGGGCGTCGGCTTTCTTGTGTCACTATAGAGGGAGTAGACTGGAATTCCAAAGTAGGGATGGGTGTAGTGATCTGTTTCAACCATATTATCTTGCACGTCACTCACGAAGCCATGCTGTGGACCAAATAATTTTACGAAACGATCTCCATAGATATCCTTTAAAATTATAGGTGCTACTTTGAATTCTTTGTCCACGCTAGCGCTGTGGCATAAGAGAGCGATATTTCCCGTAATCTTGGCCTGTATATTTGCGTCATTTTTTAATCTTTCTAAACCTATTTCTATCATGAGTAATATTTTATGAGCATTTTTGACTACTTGCAAGCTGTTAAAGTTGTGATTAAAAAGTTATTATTATGCTAATACAACACGCATGAATTTGGAGACACACACGCCATGAAACAATACTTAGATCTAATGAAGCACGTTCTAGATAATGGGCAAGTAAAAGAAGATAGAACAGGAACAGGAACACTTTCTGTTTTTGGATACCAAGCAAGATATAATTTAGAAGAAGGGTTTCCACTTGTGACAACTAAGAAGTGTCACCTTCGTTCAATCATTCACGAACTACTTTGGTTTCTTAAGGGCGATACAAATATTGCATACCTAAAGGAAAATAAGGTTCGCATATGGGATGAGTGGGCCGATGAAAATGGCGACCTAGGTCCAGTATATGGGTATCAATGGCGTCACTGGAAAACTCCTTCAGGTGAGGAAGTTGATCAGGTGACAAACCTTGTAAAAGGCCTAAGAGAAAACCCTTTTTCACGTCGACATATTTTAACAGCGTGGAACCCTGCTGATGTTGATGATATGGCCTTACCTCCGTGTCACTCCTTTATTCAATTCTATGTTTCACCAGATAAGAAGTTGTCGTGTCAGCTCTATCAACGTTCAGCTGATATTTTTCTAGGCGTTCCATTTAATATTGCTTCGTATGCATTGTTCACAATGATGCTGGCACAAGTTTGTGACTTAAAGCTTGGTGACTTTGTTCATACGATGGGTGATGCACACTTATATTCAAATCACTTAGACCAAGCAAAACTTCAGCTTTCTCGTGAACCAAAAGAGTTGCCAACCATGAAATTAAATCCTCAGGTTAAGAACATATTTGACTTTACCTACGAAGATTTTGAATTGATTAATTACGATCCACACCCGCATATTAAAGCGGCTGTTTCGGTGTAATGAACGAATTACAAACCTACATAAACACCTATTTTAATATTGGCAGAGATGACCTGACTAAAGTAGAAGAATTATTTAAGGTAACCGAGTTACAAAAAGACAAATATCTCTGCAAAGAGGGATCAAGATGCGAAACTCTCAATTTCATAATCACTGGCTATGTAAGAGTCTATAAATACGAAAATGGAAAAGAAGTTACACAATGGATTTCCTCTCCCTCAGAGTTTATAACCGATTTATCAAGTATAGTGTTCAACACTCATTCAAGATGGAACATTCAAACTCTTACCGATTGTAAGTTCTACACAATTACTAAATCTGATTATGATAAGTTAAATTCATTTGTTCCTACATGGCCTCTCTTGGAAAAACAGTTTATTGCCAAGTGCTTTTTGATTCTTGAGGATAGAGTATTCTCATTTCTTTCGCTTTCTTCAGAAGAACGCTACACTCTTCTTTTTGAGTCCAGAAAAGAACTGTTTAATCAAATTCCCCTTAAATATCTTGCCTCAATGCTAGGAATGACTCCCGAAACGCTTAGTAGAATAAGAAAAAAGCAAATTTCTTGATTTATATCAAGAGCTGCTGATTGTGGCTGTTGTTATTTTGTATTGAAACAAAAAAATAACAACAACTATGTCACTTACAATTACTACAGAAATTCAAATAAATGCTACTCCTAAAGAAATTTGGAATGAATTTATCGACTTTAATTCTTACCCAAATTGGAATCCATTCATTATTCAAATAGAAGGAATTCCCAGCGAAGGAAAGCAACTGAAAGCAACAATAGGCGGAATGAAATTTCAACCTATTGTATTGGAATCAATTCCAAACAAAAAATTAATGTGGCTAGGCAAATTACTCTTCAAAGGATTATTTGATGGAAAGCATTCTTTTGAAATTATTGAACAATCAACTGGTTGCTTATTTATTCAAAAAGAGGACTTTAGCGGAGTTTTAGTTCCATTATTTAAGAAAAAATTAATGACAGATACAAAACAGGGTTTTATAGAAATGAATAAACAATTAAAATTAAGAGTAGAAGCTAAAAATTAAGACAAAAAAATACCTGCTAAAAAAATTAGCAGGTATTTTTTATAGGTGTGGTTCGCTTCTTTTTGTTTAAGAAAGATTTAGTTTCTTATCTAAATCCGTAATGTATTTTCTAAAATGCTTATCAGTATCTTGTAAGTTATTTACTGTTTTACATGCGTGAAGTACCGTTGCATGGTCTTTTCCTCCACACTGCATCCCAATACTTGCTAGCGATGATTTTGTCAATTTCTTAGAGAAATACATAGAAATTTGTCTTGCTTGCACAATCTCTCTTTTCCTAGTTTTTGATTTCATCAACTCTACTGGCATATTGAAATAATCCGAAACTACTTTCTGGATGTAATCAATAGAAACTTCTCTTGCTGTGTTCTTTACAAACTTGTCAATCATTTGTTTAGCAAGATCAAGCGTTACAGCCTTCTTGTTAAGTGATGATTGAGCAATCAAAGAAATCAATGCTCCTTCAAGTTCTCTTACGTTAGTTGTAATACTGTAAGCAAGGTATTCAATCACATCTTCTGGAAGTTCAATTCCATCCTGATACATTTTCTTTTTAAGAATAGCGATTCTAGTTTCAAGGTCTGGCGACTGCAAATCTGCAGATAATCCCCATTTGAATCTAGACAACAATCTTTGTTCAACTCCTTGCATATCAACAGGTGCCTTATCCGAAGTAAGGATAATTTGTTTACCAGTTTGATGCAAGTGATTAAATATATGGAAGAACACATCTTGTGTTTTTTCCTTTCCTGCCAAAAACTGAATGTCATCAATAATCAACACATCTATCATTTGATAAAAATGGATAAAATCATTGGTTTCGTTGTTCTTTACAGCGTCAATAAATTGGTGGGTAAATCTTTCTGAAGAAACGTACAATACAATTTTCTCCGGACTATTATTCTTGATTTCGATACCAATTGAGTGAGCTAAGTGTGTTTTTCCTAGTCCAACTCCTCCATAAATTAATAACGGATTAAACGAAGTACCTCCTGGCTTGCTAGCCACTGCATATCCAGCAGAACGAGCCAGCCTGTTACATTCTCCCTCAATAAAATTCTCAAAGGTATAAGATGAATTCAAATTTGCATCTACGTTAATTTTCTTAAGACCTGGAATCACAAATGGATTTCTTATTGTGCTTTTACTCACATTAAGCGGAATATTAATTGATTTATTCTTAAGAGAATTATTCGTTTTAGCAGGGAAATTAACTGTGTAAGGCTTTGAATTTCTGAGGTTTGTATCCATTACGATGCTATACTCTAACCTTCCTTCGGGACCTATTTCTCTTTTAATTGTTTTCTTTAGTAGTGAGATATAATGCTCTTCTAACCACTCATAAAAAAACTGAGAAGGTACTTGAATTGTTAATACGTTACTTTTTAATTTTACTGGAACAATAGGTTCAAACCAAGTTTTGTAGCCCTGAAGACTGATATTGTCCTTGATGACTCCAAGACAATTTTCCCAAACGGTTACATGGTTTTTTTTCATAATTAGTATACCTCTTAAAAAGTTTTGTTTTAAATATGTCTTGCCAAAAGAGCGAAAATCGAAGCAACAAATTACGAAAAATTTGCCGATTTCCAAAGTATTAAACAATACCGCCTTTAGGCTGAACAAATATTGACAAAAAAAAGTTTAAAACAAAATGATTTTGCTATTGCACAGTAACTTTTTTTTTAGGGTGCAGAAAATTTATTTTATTTCCAAATAAGATGCGTTCCCATCGAACAAATTTAAACTTTTTTTACTGGTTTTGTTAAAATAAAAATCAACTTTTCCAATATTGACTCCTGCCCATCCTGCTTGGTTTACAAGTGTAGTTCCTCCTTCTTTATTTTTTATTTTTTCTGCTTTTTCAAGAAAAGTATGAGTATGTCCTCCTAATATTAAATCTATACCTGAAGTTTTAGTGGCCAACAAGCTGTCTGATAACTTTTTTCCATCGTATTTATATCCCAAATGAGATAAACAAATTACCAAATTACACTGGTGTTTTTGTTTTAATAAATCAGCATATTTCTGCGCGGTTTTTATGGGATCTAAATATTTAGTGTTGCCGTATAGTTTTTTATCCACTAATCCATGTAACTCAATTCCGACTCCAAAAACTCCAATTTTTATTCCTCCTTTATTAAAAATACGATACGGAATTGTCTTGTCCTTTAACACTGTACCTGAAAAATCATAGTTAGAACAGATAAAAGGAAAGTTTGCATTACTCTTTACTTTTAAAAATCCATCCATTCCATTATCAAAATCATGATTACCCATTGTGGCAGCATCATACCCCATTTTACTCATCAATTTTAATTCCAATTCTCCGCCATACATATTAAAATAAGGTGTGCCCTGAAATATATCTCCACAATCAAATAACAGCGTATTTTTGTTTTCTTTTCTTAATTTCTTAATGAGATTATATCTGTTCTGAACTCCTCCTCTACCCGCATAACGCTTGTGATTATCAGGAAATGGATCTACATGACTATGCACATCATTAGTATGAAGAATACTCACTTTAATCAGGTCTTTTTTATTCACTAAATCAGCTGCAAATTTCTCTGTCAGAGAAATTACACCTGCTGCAAGCAAAGATCTTTGTATGAATTCCCTTCTACTCCACATAGCTTATTCTTTTATCGAGTTTTGAGCCGACCTTAATATCTAATAATTTTTTAGACTTAACATCATTCATTATTGCATCTCTCAGTTTTATCCCTAACTTCTCATACTTTATCGGATTTAAGAAAAAATCCATATTATCTCCTCCATTTGCCAAATAATCAGTTGTAATCACTTTGTAAGGTCTCCCTCTTAACCTCATATTATCAACCAACACCTCAACAGGAGTCTCTCCACTCAGTTCAATTTTTACATTTCCAGAAACAGGAACTCCCTGTTTTCTATTTCCGCCTTTTACTGTTTTTTTTCCTATATAATTAAACAGCTCAACCATTTTTTTTACCGAAAGAGTAACTACAACCAATTCATTTTCAAAAGGCATTATTTCAAATACTTTCCCTTGTGTAATTTCTCCCTTTGGCAAAAAAGTTCTTAATCCTCCGTTGTTTAATAAAGCAAAATCTGCTGTATCATTAAATAAAGCACTATAGTATTGATTTCCAATTCTCAAAGATAAATCTGAAACATAATTCCCCAATAAACCTTCTGGACTTCCTGTTGACATTTCTATTTCAGAATAACCAATTATTTGGTTCATTGAAACCTCTAATTTTTCTTTGTAAGGCTCAATTATTGATGAAATTTCTGTGCTTTCAGAGTTAGATTGCTCTACAGCGATATTCTCGCTTTCTCTATCGGTGAGCACAAAAAGCTTGCAACTTACTACCGTAAGAATCAAAAACAGATATAATGCAAGTTTCTTTTTCATTTAGTAATCAATTAATTCTAAGAGTGTTTTTTCTAACTCATCAAGAGGGAAAAAATTTTGCTCAAGTTCAGCAGCAAAAGGAACTGGAGTATCTAAACTTCCCAATCTACGAACTGGAGCATCTAAGTTTTGAAAACAATTTTCTTGAATCAATGTAGTTAACTCAGCTCCTATTCCGCCAGTTGTGTTGGCCTCATGTAACACAATTGCTTTATTCGTTTTGTTTACAGATTTATAAATCGTTTCTGTATCAAGCGGACTTAGTGTTCTTAAATCTACAATTTCTATATCAATATCAGGATGTTTTTCTTGTAAATCTCTTGCCCAATACACTCCCAGACCATATGTTATGATTGAAATATCATCTCCTTTTTTTACCACATTTGCCTTGCCAATTTCCAAAGTAAAATAATCTTCTTCCACTTCTTCTGAGATAGAACGATATAACCCTTTATGCTCAAAAAACAACACTGGATTTGGATCTTCAAATGATGCCAATAATAATCCTTTTGCCTCTCTTGCACTTGATGGATACACAATTTTAAGCCCAGGGGTGTGGAAAAACCAACCTTCCGTACTTTGCGAATGAAAAGGACCTGCTGCAACTCCTGCTCCAGTTGGCATACGGACAACTACATCTGCATTTTGCCCCCAACGGTAATGAATTTTAGCTAAATTATTTACAATTTGGTTGAATCCTACGGTTACAAAATCAGAAAATTGCATTTCCATCATTGCTTTGTGCCCATTAATTGATAAACCAAGTGTAGCTCCAACTATTGCGGATTCACAAAGTGGTGTATTTCTAACTCTTCCTGCTCCAAATTCTTCTAAAAAGCCTTCGGTAACTTTAAAAACTCCCCCATAATCCGCAATATCTTGCCCCATCAACACTAAATCCTCATGCTTTCGCATAGCCAATCTCATAGCATCAGAAATTGCATCAATCAATCGCATTTCTCTTTTTATCCCTGTAGCATTAACTACCGATTGCTGATAGGGAGCAAACATATCCGTTAATTCAGTTTGAGTATTAGGAACTATTTTCTCTGCTTTAGTTGCAACCTCAAATGCATCTGCTACTTCATTGGTTATTTCGTCTTTCCAGCTAGTAATTTCTTGTTCAGAGACAATTCCTTCTTTAATAAGGTAGGCTTCATAATTTGAAACAGGATCTTTTTCTTCCCATTTTTCAATCAATCCCTCAGGATAATATTTTGTACCCGAAGCTTCCTCATGCCCTCTTCTTCTGAAAGTCATACACTCAACTAATACTGGCTGAGGATTTTTTAGGATTTTTTTTCTTATTTTTGAAATCCCTTCATACACTTCAATGATGTTATTTCCATCCAATTGAACCGCTTCCATTCCATAACCAATTCCTTTATCTATAAATTGCTTACAAGCAAATTGCTGATTAGAAGGGGTTGATAATCCCCACTGATTGTTTTCTACAACAAATATTACTGGTAATTTCCAAACTGCGGCTACATTCAATGCCTCATGAAAATCCCCTTCACTTGCTCCACCGTCTCCAGAGAAAACAAGAGTTGTTTGATTATTTTTTTTTAATAAATTCCCAAGAGCTATTCCATCAGCAATTCCCAATTGAGGACCAAGATGCGAAATCATTCCCACAATTTTATGTTCAATAGAACCAAAATGGAAAGACCTGTCTCTTCCTTTTGTGAATCCTCCACTTTTTCCTTGAAACTGAAGAAATAGTTTTTCAAACTCAATATCTCGCGAAGTAAAAACTCCTAAATTTCGGTGCATTGGAAGGATAAATTCTTCTTTATCCATTGCCATTGTACAACCTACAGAAATTGCCTCTTGACCTATTCCAGAAAACCATTTGGAAATCTTCCCTTGCCTAAGATAAATTAACATTTTCTCTTCAACCATTCTTGGTCTTATGAGTGCTTTGTAGAGTTCAATCTGAACTTTCTTTGATAATTGGTTTGAGAAATCCATGAAATGTTTAATAATTATCAAAGTTAAAAGGGTTTGTGAAAAATGGGTGGTAATTCCGAAAAAATATTGCTCATTTTTTTAATTAATCTTACTTTTAAAGATAATGACTGAGTTAGAAATTTTTTATGAATCTTTAGATGAACCAAACAGAAGTTGCTTTCTGTTCTTAAGAAAACATATCTTAGATTATTCTGATGTTTTTACAGAACATTGGAAATGGAAATTACCTTTCTTTTACTACAATAAAAAACCTTTTTGCTATCTCTGGAAAGATAAGAAGACTAACCTTCCTTATGTATGTTTTTGTGAAAGTCTTCATATAAACCATCCACAAATGGAATTGGGAGATAGAAAAAAGATGAAAGCTATTACAATATATCCCGACATAGATATTGATATAGAAACCTTGAACGAAATTATTAAAGAATCTTTGACTAAATTCGATTAAATTAACAGAATGATTCACAAAATCCCTTTTAATAAAATTCCTTTACTCTCGCAGACTGCGTTAGATTTTCTCTACAAACCTGAGAAAATTAGTGAGTTTATTGAAGAGATTTCTGTTATTGAAAATTTTGAAAAAGTTATAGCAAACAGAAAAGACGTTAATAGAAATGTGCTGGTTGATGAATTAAAAAAACAAAACTCTAACTCTCACAAAAACAGCAAAAAAAATATAGAATTATTACTTGATAATAATACATTTACTGTGACTACTGGGCACCAAGTCTGCTTGTTTACAGGCCCACTTTATTCTATATACAAAATAATTTCTACGCTTAATCTTGCCAAAAAACTAAAAGAAAATTATCCTGATAAAAACTTTGTTCCGGTGTTTTGGATGGCAACTGAGGATCATGATTTTGAAGAAATTAACCACATTCATTTATTTGGAAAAACTCATATTTGGGAAACCTCACAAAAAGGTCCTGTTGGTAGATTTTCAACTAAAGAAATGCAACCTTTTCTTTCTGAGTTAAAAGAAATAATTGGCAGTGATTTATCAAAAGAAGCTATTGGGTACTATGAAAACTCTACAACTATAGCTGAAGCTCATAATAAACTAATAAATCACCTCTTTGGCGAATTTGGAGTTGTGGTTTTGGATGCTGACTCCAAAGAATTAAAAAAGGAAATGATTCCTGTTTTTAAAAATGAATTACTCAATCAGCAAACTTTTGAAGTGGTTGAAAAACAAAGTGAAAAACTAGTTTCAAAAGGATATAAAAAACAAGTAACTCCCAGAGAAATAAATCTTTTTTATCAAGAAAAAGGGTTGAGAGAGCGAATAGTTTTTGAGGATGAACAATACAAAGTGTTGAATACCAAATTAGAGTTTTCTGAAACTGAAATTTTAGCCAAATTAACTAATTACCCAGAAAAATTTAGCCCAAATGTGGTGATGAGACCAATTTATCAAGAGAAGATATTACCGAACCTTGCATACATTGGCGGACCAGGAGAATTGGCTTATTGGCTGCAATTAAAAAGTGGATTTGAATTACACAATATTGATTTTCCGATGTTGATTCTAAGAAACTCAGCTTTATTGATAAAAAGCAATATCAAGAGAAAAATTGATGATTTACCTTTTGAATTATTTGATTATTTTCAAGATAATGATGAACTTATAAAAAGATACATTGACAAGGTATCTGAAGTAGATTTTGAAGAAGAAATAACTGAAATTGAAAAGATTTTTGAACTCACCAAAGAAAAAGTTGGAGAAATAGATTTTACTCTTGAGAAAACAGTTGTTGCTGAATTAAAAAGAGCACAAAACTCCTTTAATAAAATTCAGAAAAAAGTGGTGAAAGCAGAAAAAACAAACCACTCAATAGCTCTAAACAGAATTGAAGCAGTAAAAGATGCTTTTTTTCCAAGCAACTCATTTCAAGAGAGATATGACAATATTCTTGAATATCATGAAGAGTATTTAATCAAAAACCTGATTAACAATTTGAAAAGTTTAGAAGATAACCTTACCTTAATGGAGTTAAAATAAATCACAGATTTTGAGAACAAATAAATTAGTTTTAAAATACATTGAATTAGCAAATCTTAAGGGGCAAATCCTAAAATCGGTTGAGAGTTATTCTGTGGAGCAACTAAATTTCAAACCTTCTGAATCTGAATGGTCTATTTCACAAGTAATTGAGCATTTAATTGAATCTGAAACAGGAACAAATAAATACATTAGTTATCGCCTCAAAAACATTCAAGAACAACCCTCTGTTGGGCTTGCAAACTTCTTAAAAAGTAAAGTACTCAACAAAAAACTAAAATCTGACCAAAAATTCAAAGTGCCCTCTGTGCTTTCTGAACCTGAAGTAGGTGCTGATTATCCATCTGTAAAAGAAAAATGGGATAAAGCTAGATTATATCTGATACAAACGGTAGAAAATTACCCAAAAGAGCAACTTAACAAAGCTGTTTTTAAACATCCGAGAGCTGGTTTATTAAGCATGAATCAAACATTGGCATTTATGATTAATCACCTCAATCACCATATTCCTCAGATTGATAGACTAAGATTAATGCTCGAAGACCAAAATAAAAAGAGCTAATAACTCGTTAAAGCATTCCCAAACAAAGATTTTAAAGGTTGAGGCTATAAACTTGACTCAATTTATTACTTTTGGTTTCAATGAAAAAAATCCTTTTTATATTTCTGATCTTTGCTCAAGTAATTGGTTTTAGCCAAGGAACGGCAACTCTCAAGGGGCAACTTATTAATGAAGTTGGTTATATAGTTTCTGATGCTAATATTTCTGTTTCTGGCACAAACATTGGCACAACTACTGATTCTCTGGGTAATTTTAAACTTATTGTTCCTTCTGGAGATATAAAAATCAAAATATCCCACTCTTCTTTTAAAACTAAAAATTTAAAATATAACCTTAATAATGGCCAGATAAAAACTATTTATCCAATTTTCAAATTCAGAGTACTTCCAGAATACACCGTAGTTACCCGGAGAACAGACGAAACAATGCTTACTTTAATTAAAGTAGATGACCAACTTTTTCCTACAACTGGAAATTTTGAAGCTCGGCTTGCTAGTGAAATTGGTGTTAGTATGAATAATGAATTAAGTTCAGGATTCAATGTTCGTGGTGGAAATTTTGAAGAAAACCTTATTTATGTAAATGATATTGAAATATATAGACCTTTTCTTGCAAGCAGTGGGCAGCAGGAAGGATTGAGTTTTATAAACTCAAGTATGGTTGATGATATTCAGTTTTCTGCTGGAGGTTTTCAAGCCAGATATGGAGATAAATTGTCTTCGGTGTTGGATGTTACTTATAAAAAACCAACAAAATTTGGAGGCTCAGTTTATGCAAGTTTACTTGGAGTTAATGCCCATCTTGAAGGAATATCCGAAAATGAATTATGGACACATATCTCTGCCGCACGTTTTAGAAGTAACAGATATTTACTTGGTGCACTAGACACAAAGGGAGAGTATCAACCCCTTTTTGGCGATTTTCAGACCTATATAACCTACACACCTTCAGAAAATTGGGAACACTCATTTCTTGGAAATTATGCTCTTAACAGATACAAAGTTGTACCACAAAACAGAGAAACTAGTTTTGGTTCAATCAACCAAGCATTAAGATTTACTGTGTTTTTTGATGGTCAAGAAATTACCCAGTTTCAAACATTTACGGGAGCATATGCCAGTAAATTTACACCTAACGATTCCACCGAACTTAAGTTTATAGTTTCTGCTTACAACACCTATCAAGAGGAACTGTATGATGTGGAAGGGCAATATTTTTTAGATGAATTAGAAAGAGATCCAGGAAAAGATAATTTTGGAGATGTAGCTTTTAACTTAGGAGTTGGAGGTTTTTTAAGACATGCTAGAAACACACTTGATGCAACTGTAACCACAGTTTCTCACAAAGGTTCAAGAAATTTTAGGAATAATAATCTACAATGGGGAGCCAAAGCTCAATACGATATAATCAATGACAAATTAAAAGAATGGAGCTTTACCGATTCCACAGGATTTATTGCTCCAAGACCATCAGATTCTGTTGGATATAGTGATTCAGCTTCACAACCCTATCAGTATTTGAATCTTGATCATTCGGTGAGAGCAAAAAACACGATAGAAACAGCTAGATTTTCTGGATATATCCAAAACACTTGGAAAAGAGCAACAAAAACAAGTTTCAGGTTCAATAAAACTAAACTAATTAAAGACTCCCTTCACAAAGCTGACACTACAATAGAAGGGTACAAACTATTGTTATTTACAGCAGGTGTTAGAGGAAATTATTGGACTTTTAATAATGAATTTGTAGTTAGCCCTCGAATTTCAGCAAAATATCGTCCTCTTTGGTATCATTTTGATGATACTGGAGGAGTAAAAAAGAGAGACATTTCTTTTAGAGCTGCTATTGGAGTATACCAACAACCCCCATTTTATAGAGAATACCGAAGACTTGACGGATCTATTAATGAAAACATTCAAGCCCAGCGTTCTATTCATTTTGTTTTGGGAGGTGATTATGTATTCCAAGCTTGGGAAAGAGATTTTAAACTAACCTCAGAAGTGTATTACAAATTGATGGACAGAATAATACCTTATGATGTAGATAATGTAAGATTAAGATATTATGCTGAAAATAATGCTAAAGCATATTCAACTGGTATTGATTTAAAATTGAATGGGAAATTCATTCAAGGTCTAGAATCTTGGGCATCAATTTCAATTATGCAAACTAAGATTGACATCTCAAATGATGTATACCAAACCTACTTAAATTCAGATGGAGACACAATAATACCTGGATTTACCAACAATGATGTTGCGGTGGATTCTATCGCTTATTACCCAGGTTATTTGCCAAGACCAACCGACCAACGAATGTCTTTTGGAATGTTTTTCCAAGATATTATGCCATCAGCATGGAATACTGAAAAAGTAAAGTGGGATAAGTTTAAAGTAAATATGAGTTTCATCTACAATACAGGTTTCCCTTACCTTAAAAAAACGCAACTTACCACTCCAGATTATGAGGATAATTCATTTATCCCAAGAACCCCAAGATATTTAAGAGTTGATATTGGGTTTGTAAAAGATTTTATTTCAGAAAAATATCCTGCCAAAGAAGGATCGAAGTTCAAAAACATCAAACAGTTATCTCTTAGTTTAGAAGTGTTTAACCTACTCGGAATTGATAATACAGTGTCGTATAATTTTGTTCAAGCAACAAATGGAAGGCAATATGCAATCCCAAATAGATTGACAAATAGAATTGTGAACCTAAAATTAATTGCAAAATTTTAGTCCAATAGTGTAACCTTTCACAATTTTATTGTTTCATTAATACCAAATTAAATTTTTAAAAAAGAAAATTATTGTTATTTTCGTCAGTATTACTCAAAAAAGAAAACCTCATTTTATGAAGAAAATTAATATCCTACTTGCCTTATTACTAACTTTTGGACTTAGTTTTTCTGTCCAAGGAAAAGACAAAGACAAATATTTTAGTAAAAACACGAAAAGTGCGGAAAAGTCTTTCAATGAAGCTAAGTACTCTGATGCTATCATGCTTTTTGAAAAAGCATATCCTAAAGCAAAAGGCTCAAAAGAAAAAGGGTTTATCACTTATCATATCGCTGTTTCAAACCAATATATTGGTAACAACAAAGCTGCTAAAGATTATTTTGAAAGAGCATTGAGATTCAAATATGAAAGAACTGAACCAGACATTTATACGCGTTTGGCACAAATGCAAATGCAAGATGGTGAATACAAAAAAGCCAAAAGGAACTATGAAATGGCTTTGAAAAAAAATCCAAATGATGATATTGCAAAAAAAGGAGTTGAAGCAGTAAGTAAAGTAAATGATATTCTTGCAAATCCTACTAAACATAAGGTTCAAGCTGTTAAAGAACTTAATTCTGAATATTATGATTGGTCTTTATCTCGATTTGATAAAAGAGGAGAGCAATTTATTTTTAGTTCTACAAGAAAAGCCTCTACTGGAAGTATTAACGATCAGGTTGCAAACGAAGAGTACACTGATTTATACATAACTAGAGTTGACAGAAGCGGAAATTTTGGAGAACCTACTTCAGTAGGAGAAAATGTTAACACTAAGAATCATGAAGCCTCTGCTGTCATGTATAACAATTATAAGTCAATGTTTTTTACTAGATGTAAAAAAGAAAAAAACACTGTAAGCGGTTGTCAAATATTTTCAACTGACATGAAAGGAAAAAATTGGAAAGACCCAGTATTGGTTAAGATAACTGATTCATTAGGTTTTTCTCATGGTCACCCTGCAACTGATAGAAAAGGAACTTTCGTAGTATTCTCATCTGATATGCCAGGTGGTAGAGGAGGAAAAGATTTATGGATTATTGAATACAATAAAAGAACAAAAGAATGGGGGAAACCTCAAAATTTAGGTTCGGAAATCAATACCGCTGCTGACGAGAAATTTCCAACTATTACTACTGATGGAACTTTATATTTTTCTTCAAATGGATTGCCAGGAGTTGGAGGACTAGATATTTTTAAAGCTACGAGAGTAGGAACAAAAAATAAATGGGAAAAACCTGAAAACATGGGAGTTCCTATTAATTCATCAAGAGATGATCATGGAATTACTTTTGGAAAAACCGGAACTAATTCTGGATACTTTTCTTCAAGTAGATTAGGGAAAAATGAAATGGATCAAAAATCAGATATTTTTAAATTTGATTTACCAGAATGTGCACTTACAATCAAAGGAAGAGTTAGAGACCAAGATACAAAAGAACCTTTAGCAGGAGCTACAGTTATCTTAACTGGTTCTGACGGATCTACCGCTACTATTAAAGCAGATTCTGAAGGGAATTTTGAATTTGGAAAAAGAGGTACAGGTAGGTATGTGAAAAAAGGTGTAAATTATACCCTTGAATTTTCTCATGAAAAGGATGGTAAGTTTTGGCTAAAAAAGAAGTCAAAAAGGACTACCATAGGAGATTATTGTAACGAAACTTTTTATGAAGACATTGAATTACTTTGTGCAGTTGGTTGTAAGCCAATTGTAATGCCTGAGGTATTATACATTTTTGGAACAGCTAAATTTGTTAACGATGAAAAGGTGAAATCTGCAGATTCATTATTATTCTTGTATAACATCATGATAGACAATCCTACAATTAGAGTTCAATTAGAATCTCATACAGATTGTAGAGGTAGTGATGCTGCAAACCAAGCTCTATCACAAAGAAGAGCTCAAGCATGTGTAGATTACTTAATTAGTAAAGGAATTGATAGAAGTAGATTAGTAGCTAAAGGTTTTGGAGAATCCCAACCAAGGGTTATCGTTGAAAATGGAACAGAAAAAACTCTAGGTTGTGATATGATTACAGCTCTAAAGACATCAAATCCTACTTTATTTGAGAAATACCATCAGTTTAACAGAAGAACAAGTTTCTCTGTAATACCTGATCCTAACGCACCTAAATAGAGCAACACATATATTTTCAAAGCATCCTAGACTAAGTTTGGGATGCTTTTTTATTTATACAAATCGAAAGAAAAAGATTCAAGCAATTATCCGTACTTTTGTATTAGAATTAACCTACTGAATTAAGAGAATGTCAGACGTAAAATATAACCAACGAGGAGTATCCGCAGGAAAAGAAGATGTGCATGCAGCTATCAAAAACATTGACAAAGGAGTATTCCCGAATGCTTTTTGTAAAGTAGTTCCTGATTATCTTGGAGATGATGATGAGTATTGCATTGTAATGCATGCTGATGGAGCGGGCACAAAATCCGCTTTAGCTTACATGTATTGGAAAGAAACTGGAGATGTTTCGGTATGGAAAGGAATTGCTCAAGATGCTTTGATAATGAATATTGATGATTTGTTGTGTATTGGTGCAACAGATAATATTTTACTTTCTTCAACTATTGGTAGAAATAAGAATTTAATCACAGGAGAAGTACTTTCTCAAATTATTAATGGAACTGAAGAATTACTTCAAGATTTAAAAAAATGGGGAGTAAATATTTATTCTACAGGCGGAGAAACTGCGGATGTGGGAGATTTGGTGAGAACAATTATTGTAGACTCTACAGTAACTTGCCGAATGAAAAAAGCGGATGTAATTGAAAACAACATTATTCCTGGAAATGTAATTGTGGGATTAAGCTCATCAGGACAAGCAAATTACGAAACTGAATATAACGGAGGAATGGGAAGCAATGGATTAACTTCCGCTCGTCATGATGTATTTAATAAATACCTTGCCGATAAATTTCCTGAAAGTTTTGACCCAGCAGTTCCAAGTGACTTAGTGTATGTCGGAAGTAAAAAACTGACTGATTCTGTAGAAAATAGTCCGATAGATGCAGGAAAATTAGTCCTCTCTCCTACTCGAACTTACGCCCCAATTATTAAAAAAATATTGGATACTCACAGAAATCAAATCAATGGAATGATTCATTGTAGTGGTGGTGCACAAACTAAAGTATTGCACTTTTGCGATAAGGTGCATGTGTTAAAAGATAATATGTTTGAATTACCTCCTCTTTTTAAACTCATACAAGCTGAATCCGGAACGAGTTGGGAAGAAATGTACAAAGTATTTAACATGGGCCATCGAATGGAATTGTATGTACCAGAAGAAATTGCCCAATCAATCATAGATATTTCTACCTCTTTTGGTGTGGAAGCTCAGATAGTTGGTAGAGTTGAAGCGTTGGATGCTTCAAACTCAGAAAGCTCAAAACAGTTGACAATCAAGTCAGAGTTTGGAGAATTTATTTACAACTAAAATTACAAGACAAGCATGTCAAACATTATAGCAAAACTAGAATTAATAAAGGAGCGCTGGGAAGAGGTTGGGAAGAAAATTGTGGATCCTGAGATTATTTCTGACATGAAGCAATACGTAAAACTAACTAAGGAATATAAAGACTTGGAAGAAGTGGTAAAAGCTTTGGATAAATTAAAGAGTCTTACTTCTAATATCGAAAATAATAAGGAAATCATTAAGACTGAAACCGATGCCGATTTTGTAGAAATGGCAAAGGAAGAGCTTTCTCAAAATGAGAGTGAATTAGAGGTTTTGAATGAAGAAATAAAACTATTACTTATTCCAAAAGACCCAGAAGATACAAAGAATGTAGTTGTAGAAATTCGTGCAGGAGCTGGTGGAGATGAAGCCAGTATTTTTGCAGGAGATTTGTATAGAATGTATACCAAATATGCTTCAGGTAAAGGATGGAAAACTGAAATTGTAGACACAGCAGACGGAACAAACGGTGGATTTAAAGAGGTTATTTTTGAGATAAACGGAGCAGATGTTTACGGAGAAATGAAATATGAATCAGGAGTACACCGTGTTCAGCGAGTTCCTCAAACAGAAACTCAGGGAAGGGTTCATACTTCGGCAGCCTCTGTAATTGTATTGCCAGAAGCGGAAGAATTTGACATCGAAATCAAAAAAGCAGACCTTAGAGTAGACTCTTATTGTTCGTCAGGACCTGGAGGACAATCGGTAAACACTACCTACTCTGCCATTCGATTAACTCACATCCCCACTGGAGTTGTGGCTCAGTGCCAGGATCAAAAATCGAAACTAAAAAACTACGACAAAGCACTATCAGTACTTCGTTCTCGTGTGTATGAAATTGAGTTACAAAAGAAACTAGAAAGTGATGCTTCTACTCGTAAATCCTTGGTTTCCTCAAGCGACCGTTCTGCAAAAATTAGGACTTACAATTACCCACAAGGAAGGGTTACTGACCACAGAATTAATTTAACTTTATATAATCTATCAAATATCATTGATGGAGACATTGCTGAAATTTCTGAGGCTCTGAAAATGGCAGATAACGCAGAAAGGATGAAAGAAGGGGCTGAGGCTTGATTTAGTCTTCAGTATCCAGTCTTCAGTCCTTAGTTAAAATACTTAGGACTATTTACTAAGGACTAACTAATATTTACAATGAATTACCAAGAATTAGTAACTCAAATAAAAACCAAAAAATCCTTCTTATGTGTAGGGTTGGATACGGATTTGGCAAAAATTCCCGCTCATTTATTGGAATTGGATGATCCTATTTTTGAATTCAACAAACAAATAATTGATGCAACTAAAGACTATTGTGTAGCCTACAAACCAAATATTGCTTTCTATGAAATGTTAGGAACCAAGGGGTGGGAAAGTTTACAAAAAACGATTGACTATATTCCTGAAACTCATTTCACTATTGCAGATGCAAAAAGAGGAGACATTGGAAACACGAGTTTATATTATGCTAATACTTTTTTTGATACTTATAATTTTGATTCGGTAACAGTTGCACCTTACATGGGTAGTGACTCGGTAACACCCTATTTACAACACAAAGATAAATGGGCAATTTTATTAGCTTTGACTTCCAATAAAGGAGCAGATGATTTTGAGTTACAAAAACTAGAAAGTGGAGAATATGTATTTGAAAAAGTGCTTTCAACCTCTAAAAAATGGGGGAGCGAGCAAAATATGATGTATGTGGTGGGAGCCACTCGTCCAGAAATGTTGGCAGAGATAAGAAAAATAGTTCCCAATCATTTTCTTTTAGTACCTGGAGTTGGAGCCCAAGGAGGAAGTTTATCTGAAGTTGTAAAATATGGAATAACTGCTGATTGCGGTTTGCTCGTCAATTCCTCTAGAGGCATTATTTATGCAGGAAACGGAGAGGATTTTGCACAGAAAGCAGGAGAAAAAGCAAAAGCCATTCAAGAGGAAATGGCAAGTCTAATATCTTAAAAATTAAGTGTTATGAATATTATTTTATTTGATGGGATTTACCACAAAAACTTACTTCCGCTTACTTATACTCGCCCAGTTTGTGAATTAAGAATAGGAATATTAACCATTAAACAAAAATGGGAACAGTATATTGAAAACCCAATTCAAGTTAAAACTCAAGATTATTTATCGAAGAAATTTGGTTCACCAACAGAGGAAAATTCTATTGGCATAAATGGTTCTATTCTTCCTTCGGATGATTTGATGAGTAGTTTATTGGAGTTGAAAAACAAACAAATTCTTACCTCTAAAGGAAAAATAATTGCGATAAATCCACTGCCACTTAATTCAGATAATCTGGAAGAAGCATTGAGCGAATACAAAATAGTAGAAACCAAAGCTAATTTTCTTCAAGTAGAAAACGTATGGGATTTATTCAAATTGAATGACGAAGCCATTAGAGCAGATATTGAATTAATTAAATCAGAAAAAACATTTGTAGAAGCCTCAGAAACGAATCAAGTTATTGGGGAAGATATTTATATAGAAGAAGGAGCAAAAGTAGAATTTGCTATTTTAAACACCACTTCTGGCCCTATATATATTGCCAAAGGAGCGGAAGTAATGGAAGGAAGTATTTTGAGAGGTCCAATTGCAGTTTGTGAAAATGGAGTTGTAAAAATGGGAGCTAAAATTTACGGAGCTACTACTATTGGTCCATATTCCAAAGTAGGTGGCGAAGTAAATAACTGTATGATACAAGGATATTCGAACAAAGGACATGACGGATTTTTAGGAAATGCTGTGTTAGGAGAATGGTGTAATTTAGGTGCTGACACCAATAATTCTAACTTAAAAAATAATTATCAATCCGTTGATATTTACAATTATCTCGAGGCAAAATATGTAGATACAGAACTTCAATTTTGTGGATTAATAATGGGAGATCATTCCAAATCTGCAATTAATACGATGTTTAATACTGGAACTGTAATTGGTGTGAGTGCTAATATTTATGGAGCAGATTTTCCTTCTAAGTTTATTCCATCATATTCTTGGGGAGGAAGAAGACCGCTAGAATACAGATTTGACAAAGCAATGGATACTGCAAAACGAGTGATGGACAGAAGAAATATTGCTTTAACTGAAGAAGATTTAGAAATACTTCAGCATGTGTATGATGAAAGTCAGCAATACAGAAAATAGAAATTTGGGTATATTGCGAACTAATTCAACTCACATGAAACTTATTTCATATATTCTTACAATCTCAATAATCCTTCTAGGGTTTAAGAATTTTTCTCAAGACTTTACCTCAAATCTCGAACCCCCTGCACCTATGAAAACAGCTAACAATGCTGTAACTGGCGGGATACTAAATGGAGTTCCGCATGTGTATTCTTTTGGCGGAATTGATACCTCCAAGGTTTTTAGTGGAATTCATTTAAAGTCATTTCGTTACAACACACAAACCCAAATTTGGGACACGATTCCTGATTTACCTGATACTCGAGGAAAAATAGCTTCTGGGTCTAGTACAATTGATAGTATCATTTATATTATTGGCGGCTACTATGTTTTCAGTGGTGGCTCAGAAACCTCTTCAGACGATATTCATAGATATAACATAAACACAAATAGTTATTTGATAGATGGAGCAACAATTCCTGTGGCAACTGATGATCATGTGCAAGCTGTTTGGAATGATAGTCTAATCTATGTTATCACAGGCTGGAGTAATACTGGGAACATTCCTAATGTTCAGATTTATAATCCCATCACTGACTCTTGGAGTGTGGGAAATCCGGTTCCAAACAACAATCGTTTTAAATCTTTTGGTGCATCTGGAACAATTGTGGGTAACACTATTTATTATTATGGTGGAGCTTCAAGTAGCTTTGGATTTAATATTCAAAACATATTAAGAATTGGTAAAATAAATCCCGCAAATCCAACTCAAATAACTTGGAAAGACACAACAATAAATCCAGCAATAGCCTGTTATCGTTCAGCTTGTACAGGGAATTCTAGAGGTGTAAATTGGCTTGGAGGTTCTGAGGTTACCTATAACTATAACGGTATTGCTTATAATGGAACCGGAGCAGTTCCAGCCACTGGAAGAAACATTTATTACAATCCTACTGATTCCAGCCTGAACTATAAATTTATCTACGGAGATTCACTTCCGATGGATTTAAGAGGAATAGCAGATTTCGGGAATAAAAAATACCTTGTTGGTGGTATGATTGGTAATCAAGAGGTTACTAATAAAGTTTGGAAATTGGAATATGTAACCGTGAGTCAAAAAGAAATCACTTCTAACTTGGATTTTAATATTTTTCCAAACCCTTCTTCTACACTAATTTCAATAACTGGCCTTGATTTTTCTAACTATGAATTAACCATCTATTCCATTCAAGGAAAGCTAGTTAAATCCGAATTTATAGCAAACAGAAATACATCAATTGATATTTCAAATTTGGATGATGGAGTCTATTTTGTTCAGATAACTTCAGATAATTTAAAATTATCAAAAAAACTTATTGTCAATTAACGCATTTAATAAAAAGTTCCTATATTTGCAGTCCGAATAAAACAAGAAGAAATGAAAATTAGAGTTGCAAAGAAAATAGTTAAGAATCAAGAGAATTTAAACTATAACAAAGGACAAGTTGAAAAAGCGGTTAAAGTAGTAGCAAAATACGAAAAGAACGCTCCAAAATAATATTTAAGATACATCGCGGGATAGAGCAGTTGGTAGCTCGTTGGGCTCATAACCCAAAGGTCGTCAGTTCGAGTCTGGCTCCCGCTACTAATAAAAAAACCATTAGTCATTGACTAATGGTTTTTTTATTTAATAATGTTTTAAAGATTATATCACTCCCAACTTTTTTCCAACTTTAGTAAAAGCCTCAATTGCTTTATCTAAATGTTCTCTCTCGTGTCCAGCAGAAAGTTGCACTCTAATTCTAGCAGCTCCTTTTGGTACTACTGGGTAATAAAATCCAATTACATAAATTCCTTCTTTTAATAATTCGTTACTAAAATCTTGTGAAAGCTTTGCATCATACAACATGATAGGTACAATTGGTGAATCTCCTTCTTTTATATCAAATCCAGCAGCAGTAATTTTTGCTTTAAAATAATCCTTGTTTGATTCTAGCTTATCTCTCAAAGAAGTGTCTGATGACAAAATATCAAATACTTTATTAGAAGCTCCTACAATACTTGGAGCCAATGAATTAGAAAACAAATACGGCCTAGACCTCTGTCTCAACATATCAATTATTTCTTTTTTTCCAGTGGTGTAACCGCCCATTGCTCCGCCCAAAGCTTTTCCTAATGTTCCAGTTACAATATCTACTTTATCCATCACTCCAAAATGTTCTGGAACTCCCCTACCCGTTTTGCCAATAAACCCAGCTGAATGACATTCATCTGACATTACTAACGCATCATATTTTTCTGCCAAGGCACAAATTTCATCCATTTTGGCTAAGTCTCCATCCATAGAGAAAACTCCATCCGTTACAATAATTCGGTGTCTTTGTTCTTGAGCTTTTATTAATTGTTCTTCCAAATCTGCCATGTCGCTATGAGCATATCTATATCTTGCCGCTTTGCACAATCTCACTCCATCAATAATCGAAGCATGATTTAAAGCATCTGAAATTATCGCATCTTCTTTTCCAAAAAGTGGTTCGAAAACTCCTCCATTTGCATCAAAAGCTGCTGCATATAAAATAGTATCTTCTGTACCGTAAAAATCTGCTATTTTCTTTTCCAATTCTTTATGAATATCTTGCGTTCCACAAATAAATCGTACAGATGACATCCCAAACCCATGAGAGTCTAAGGTGTCCTTTGCAGCTTTAATCACTTCTGGGTGTGAGGATAAGCCTAAATAATTATTCGCACAAAAATTCAACACATTATCTCCTGTACTTACCTCAATTTCTGCAGATTGTGGGTTTACAATTACTCTTTCAGATTTATATAATCCTGCTTTTTTTATTTCTTCCAACTCAGTTTGAAGGTGGTTTTTTAAGTTTCCGTACATAGTTATTTTTAGTTTTTCGAATAGTTATTTTAGTAAAACTAAAGATAAAAACTTTAGCAGTAAATAAAAATTAAACTACCTTTGACCTGACTAAGGGGTGCCCATTAAATCTATCGGGCTGAGATTATACCCATCGAACCTGCTGTGGTAATTCATAGAAGGGATTTTTAAGGTAAGCTACGCTTGCCCGTTAAATTAGGTGCATCTCTTGGAATTTTATTTATAAAAATTTAATTATTACCATGAGAAAGCTATCCTTAATTTCAGTAATCCTCTTTTTTTCAACTCTATCTATTTCACAGTATAAAATATCTGGAGTAGTAACTAGTCAAGACAAAGTACCATTAGCCTGGGCAACTATCCAAATTGAAAACACACCTTATGTTGCCACCACAAACGGAGAAGGATATTTTGAATTCACTAACATCAAAACTGGTACATATTGGTTAAAATATTCTTACGTAGGGTATAAAACATATCGAAATAGAGTAACAGTAAATGATAAAGATATATCAGCTTCTACAAGACTATTCGTTAATGATTTATTAATTAATGAAATTACTGTTAGTGCCACTCGAATTGAAGAAAACACTCCTACAACCTATACCACAATTGATAAAGAAGAAATTGAAAAAACCAATTTAGGACAAGATTTACCTTATCTGTTACAACAGTCGCCTTCTATGGTAGTAACTTCTGATGCTGGGGCTGGTGTGGGCTATACCTACATGAGAATAAGAGGAACGGATCAATCTCGAATTAATGTGACTATTAATGGAATTCCTGTAAATGATGCTGAAAGTCATGGGGTGTTTTTTGTAAACATGCCAGATTTTGCTTCTTCTATTGAGAGTGTTGATATTCAAAGAGGTGCTGGAACTTCGACCAATGGAGTGGGTGCTTTTGGTGCTTCGGTTAATTTATATACGGATTTCCGTAGCGAAACTCCTTACGCAGAGGTAAATAATTCAATTGGTTCGTTTGGGACTATTAGGAATACCGTAAAATTTGGAACTGGAATAATGAATCGTAAGTTTTCTTTTGAAGGAAGATTATCAAACATCCAGTCTGATGGATTTGTGGATAGAGCTTCCTCTGACTTAAAATCGTATTTCTTCTCGGGGCAATATGCTTCTGGGAAAAACAACTTAAAATTCATTACTTTTTCTGGAAAAGAAATTACTTACCAATCCTGGGCAGGTATTCCAAAAGACTCGTTGGAAACAAACAGAACCTACAACCCTTATACGTATGGAAACGAAGTAGACAACTACCAACAAACTCATTATCAATTGTTTTATGACAGAAAAATCACCAATAAATTATTCCTAAATACTGCATTACATTACACCAAGGGAGAAGGGTATTTTGAACAATACAGAGAAGGGGATGACATGGCTGATTATGGAATTAACCCTGTATTTACAACTACCGATACAATTACCACTACTGATTTGATAAGAAGAAGATGGCTGGATAATGATTACTATGGAGGGATTTTTGCTCTGAAATATACCCCTACATCTAGGATTAAAACCATTCTTGGTGGTGGTTACAACATTTATGATGGAGACCATTTTGGAGAAGTTATTTGGGCAAGATATGCTAACAACACTGACATCAGAGAGCGTTATTACGACAACAATGCAACCAAAACGGATGGAAATTTATATTCAAAAACAAACATTCAACTTTCTAAGAAACTAAATGCATTTTTAGATGTACAAATACGACAAATCAATTATATTTTTTTAGGATTTGACAACCAATTAAGAAATATAGAACAAGAAGCTAACTTTTTGTTTTTCAATCCAAAAATTGGAGGGTCTTATGCAATTAATTCAAGCACAAAATTGTATACGTTATTTGCTGTTGCAAACAAGGAACCAAACCGAGACGATTTAACCGAATCCTCTCCTACTTCGCGTCCAAAACACGAAACTTTGTATGATTTAGAATTAGGTTTTAAAACTTCAAAATCGAAGTATGCATTGAGTGTAAATGGGTATTTCATGCTGTATGACAATCAATTAGTTGCAACTGGAGAATTAAATGATGTGGGAGCTTCTGTGAGAACAAACATTGAGGATTCTTACCGAGCTGGAATTGAAATTGAAGGTGGTTTTCAAATTACCAAAGGATTGAAATGGAGTGGAAATGTAACACTAAGTCAAAATAAAATACAAAACTGGACAGAGTTTGTGGATAATTGGGACACAGGTGGAAAAGACACTGTAGTTCACACCAACTCAACCTTAGCTTTTTCACCAAGCGTAATTGCGAGCAGTATTTTTGAATTTAGTCCTTACAAACAATTTGATGGCCCCAGAATGAGGAACAGAATTGATGAATTAACCATCTCCTTAATTAGCAAATATGTAGGCGATCAGTTTGTGGATAACACCCAAAGCCAAGATAGAATGTTGGAGGCTTACCTTGTTCATGATTTACGAATTAATTACTCTATTAAATTCAGAACAGGATTAGATAAACTGACTCTTTTTGGATCTATTTATAACCTTACAAATCAATTATACTCCGCCAATGCTTGGAGCTATAGATACTCTACTGGAGGCAAATTTCAGCAGTCAATGGGGTTTTATCCTCAGGCTACTACTAATTTATTGATTGGGTTGAATCTAAAATTCTAGCATATTTAACAACAATATATTGATAATTTGTTTAACTTTACTTTGAATAAGTTAAACAAAATGAAAAACTATTTAGTAATTGGAGGTTCTTCGGGAATTGGAAAAGCATTAACAGAGCAACTTGCACAGGATGGAAACGTCCATTCTACGTACAATAAAAACGAAACGGAGAGTAGCATCCCAACGGTAAATTACTACCATTTGGATGTTATCCAAGATGAAATCGATTTAGAGGATTTACCAGACGAAATTCATGGATTAGCCTACTGCCCTGGGAGTATTAACTTAATGCCTTTCAAAAGAATAAAACCAGCCCAATTTGCCGAAGACTTTGAACTTCAGGTTAATGGAGCGGTAAAAGTGATACAGAAAGTATTGCCTAATTTAAAGAAAGCAGATAATGCCTCTATATTGTTCTTCTCAACTGTAGCTGTGCAAAACGGATTTAACTTTCATGCACAAGTTGCAGCTTCAAAAGGTGCCATTGAAGGATTGACTAGATCATTGGCTGCCGAGTTTGCCCCAAAAATTAGAGTAAATGCAATTGCCCCTTCTTTGACTGATACACCTCTCGCAGAAAAACTATTGAGCACTGACGAAAAGAAAGAGGCTAATGCACAAAGACATCCTCTAAAAACAATTGGAAATCCTGAAAATATCGCTGAATTAGGTGCATTTTTACTTTCAGATAAATCGAAATGGATTACAGGACAAATTATTCATGCAGATGGCGGAATGTCATCTATTAAAGGCTAAAACTATGTTTGGATTATTTAAAAAGAAAAGCGAAGCTGATAAATTGCAAGAGCAATATCAAAAACTAATGAAAGAAGCGTTTGATCTTTCAAAAGTGAATCGAACTAAAAGTGATGAAAAAACTGCTGAAGCTGAAGAAGTTTTAAAAAAAATTGAATCATTAAAAAATTAAAATCATGGCGTTTTATCAATACAAACAGGAGCAAAAAGTAAAGGCATCTATGGAAGAAGTATGGGATTTTATTTCTTCTCCTGCAAATCTGAAAGAGATTACCCCTGATTACATGGGATTTGATATTACATCAACTGATATTCCCGAAAAAATGTACCCAGGAATGATAATCACCTATATAGTAAAACCAGTTCTTGGCATCAAAACTCCTTGGATGACAGAAATTACTCAAGTAAAAGAGTTGGATTTTTTTATTGATGAGCAAAGAGTTGGTCCTTATAAATTATGGCATCACCAACATTTTATTGAACCCATTGAAGGTGGAGTATTGATGAAAGACATTGTTACTTATGCCCCTCCTTTTGGATTTTTGGGGGCAATTGCCAACAAACTAATGATAAGAAAAAAATTACAAGAAATTTTTGACTACCGAACCAAAGCGGTAAACGAGAAATTTGGGGAGTATGGGAAATAAACTCACAGAAAGAGACATAAACAGAATTATTGAAATGGCTTGGGAGGACAGAACTCCTTTTGAAGCAATTGAATTTCAGTTTGGTACTCCCGAAAGTGAAATTATAAAGATTATGCGTAATTCTCTGAAACGAAAGAGTTTTAACCTGTGGAGAAAAAGAGTGAATAGCGGAGTGAGCCAAAAACATTTGAAAAAACGAAATCCCGAAATTGACCGATTCAAATGCACGAGACAAAGAACTATTACTCACAATAAAATTTCGAAAAGATAGATGAATTTTCCAACTGAATACCAAGCTATTTTGCAAAGAATTCAGGAAACTAAACCTGTTGATTATTGCAAATCAAGAAACTACCTTGACGGAGCCGTTACACGATTATCTCCCTATATCTCTCGTGGAGTAATCTCCACCAAACAAGTATTTGATCATGTAATGACTTTAGGTTATAAACCTTATCAAATAGAAAAATTGCTTCAAGAATTGGCTTGGAGAGACTTTTGGCAACAAAATTGGATTCACAAAGAGGGCGGAATTGACCACGACATTCGCAACGAACAAAACGGAATGTTGAATCGAGAAATATCCAGCGTTTTAGTAAAAATAAATACTGGTATTTCATCCATTGACGATGGAATTAAAGAACTTTATGAAACTGGTTACATGCACAACCATTTGAGAATGTATACCGCTGCAATTGCTTGTAATTTTGGTAAAAACCATTGGAAATTACCCGCTAAGTGGATGTATTACCATTTACTTGATGCCGATTGGGCTAGTAATGCACTTAGCTGGCAATGGGTGGCAGGAACCAATAGCAACAAACAATATATCGCTAATCAAGAAAATATAAATAAATTTTGTAAAACTTCCGATAAAGGGACTTTCTTGGATAATCCTTATGAAATTTTAGGCGAAATGGAAAGACCCGAAATATTATCTAAAACAGAAAAGTTAGAACTTATCACTCCGCTTCCTACACCGCAAGATATAAGTATAGACGAAGCTTTGCCAACTGCACTCTACACTTTCTATAACTTAGATCCGATTTGGCGTATCGAGAAGAAAATGAATCGCATTTTAATACTAGAACCTTCTTTTTTTGAGAAATACCCTTCTTCACAAAAAGTAATTGATTTTGTATTGGGATTAACCAAAAACATTGAAACTTGTCAAGTTTTTGTAGGTGAATTTGAAGAATTTCTAACTGATTATAATACGCCACAAATTTATTTCAAAGAACACCCAACTACAATTCATTTTAAAGGAGTAGAAGATTCTCGCGATTGGATTACTCCAGAAGTTCAGGGAGATTTCAGGTCGTTTTTTGGGTATTGGAAAAAAGTAAAAAAGAATTTAAACCTATAAGTATGCATTTAACGAAAGAAGACATTAAAGAGTTGGAAAAGAGAAAAAGACTGAATATAATTAATTCAATAACAGGGATTAAACCAGCAAATCTGATTGGAACGGTATCCGAAGACAATGTATCAAATTTAGCCATTTTCAGCTCTATTGTGCACTTAGGAAGCAACCCTGCTTTGCTTGGTTTTATTGTTCGGCCTACCGGAGAAGTGCCAAGAAACACTTATGAAAATATATTAGCAAACGGATGCTACACCATCAATCATGTGAATGAGAGCTTTATAAAAAATGCACATTACACCTCAGCTAAATTCGACAAAGATATTTCTGAGTTTGACCGATGCGGACTGACTGACGAATACCTATATGATTTTAAAGCTCCTTTTGTAAAAGAAAGTAGTGTGAAAATTGGGATGAAATATTGTGAAAGTATTCCCATTGAACGCAACGGAACTATTCTAGTAATTGGCGAAGTAGAGCATTTAATCCTTCCCGATGAAACAGTAAATAAAAAGGGCTATATAGATTTAGAAAAAGCTCAAGTAGCTGGAATCTCTGGTTTGAATTCCTACTATAGTTTAGAGAAAATTACTTCTTTTCCCTATGTGAGGTTGGAAGAAGTGCCTGAATTTAAAAACAACTAAAAATAAAAAAACAACACCTCCCTACCAAAATATGTTTAGTGTGCGAAAGGTATTTCACATGGCGTAAGAAATGGGAGAAAGCATGGGATGAGGTAAAATATTGCAGCGAAAAATGCAGAAGAAACAAAAACAAATAAAATGAATAGAGCAACTTTAGTTTTTCCACACCAATTACATCCAGATTTTTCTTTATTTGAAAATGGGGCTACGGTTTATTTAATTGAAGAGTATCTATTTTTTAGTCAGTATAAATTTCATAAACAGAAAATTGGGTTCCACAGAGCAACTATGAAGTTTTATCAGTCTCAACTTGAGGAAAGAAATATTAAAACGGTTTACATAGAAGCTCAAAACGAACTCTCAGATATTCGTAATTTACTTCCAGAATTGGCTGACTCTGGGGTGAAAACTATTTATTACAGAGACCCTTCGGATTATTGGTTAGAAAAAAGACTGAAAGAAGGGATAGAAAAACATAACCTAAAAGCAGAAATTTTCTCTAGTCTATTATTTATCAATTCAAAAGAGGAACTTCTCTCTTTTTTTAAAGTTGGGAAAAAGAAGTTTTTTCAGACCAGCTTTTACAAACAGGAAAGAGAAAAAAGAAATTTGTTGATGGATAAAAATGGTGAACCTGAAGGAGGAAAATGGACTTTTGACTCGGAAAACAGAAAAAAATACCCTGCCAAGAAAACGCCACCTGCTATCCACTTCCCTGAATCAACAACATTTCATGAAGAGGCAATCAACTACGTCTCTAATAACTTTGCAGGTAACTACGGAAAACTATCGCTAGAAACATATTACCCAGTTACTTTTGAGCAAACGGAAAAATGGCTAACACAATTTTTTGAAACTCGATTTCATGAGTTTGGTGATTACGAAGATGCTATTTTAAAAGAAGAAATTTTCCTGAATCACAGTATGCTCACTCCTATCTTGAATATTGGATTTATTTCACCAATGGAAATTGTAAACAGAGCTATTGATTATGCAAAAACTCACAATGTCCCAATCAATTCTTTGGAGGGTTTTGTACGTCAAATTATTGGTTGGAGGGAGTTCATCAGAGGGATGTACGAAGCCAAAGGGCGAGAATCTCGGACAAAAAATTATTGGGGATTTACACGAAAAATACCCGGTTCATTTTATGATGGAACCACAGGAATTGTACCTGTAGATGATACGATAAAAAAAGTGCTAAAAACGGGTTATTGCCATCACATCGAGCGATTGATGGTTATTGGAAATTTTATGCTGCTCTGTGAATTCGACCCAGATGAAGTTTATCAATGGTTTATGGAATTATTTATCGATTCGTACGATTGGGTGATGGTTCCCAATGTATACGGAATGAGCCAATCTGCCGATGGAGGATTCTTTGCCACCAAACCCTATATCAGTGGAAGCAACTACATTATCAAAATGAGTAACTACAAAAAAGGGGATGATTGGCAGCCTATTTGGGATGGATTATTTTGGAAATTTATGCATATTCACAGAGATTTCTTTGTGAAAAACCCTCGCCTGGGAATGTTGGTACGAAACTTTGACAATCAATCGCCCGAGAAAAGAAATGGACACTTGGAAGAGGCCGAAAGGTTCTTGGAATCTCTTGATTCGTAACAAATTTGTGTATTCAGTCGTATTATACATAATCAAATGACTGAAAATGAAAAAAGTATTATTTTTATTTGCCCTTTTAAGTTATTCCATAGGATATTCTCAAATTCAAAAAGGAGATAGAATTTTGTCTTGGCAATTGGACTTGGCTCAGAATCAAGATTATGATTCCTCCTTTTTATATGGGAAACAAGCCTGTATGGAAGCTACTCATCTTTTCATGGCATGGAATGATTTAGAGACAACTTCAGGAATTTTTAATGACACAGGAAGGAACACTTTGAAAATAATGAATATCTATTATCCTACAGCTGGAACTCCTGTTGAATTTCAATTTGCACCACTGAATACACTTTTTAAATCTGTCCCTACTGATTTACAGTCAGTGAGTTTTAATTCTCCAGTAATGATAAGTAGATTTAAAAATGTGATGGACACCGTATTTAAATACATCCCAAATTTAGACTTAACCGCATTGAATATTGGAAATGAGTGCGATATCGTTCTAGGAGTAGATTCCAATAAATATAATGAGTATAAAGAATTTTTAGACTCTGTTATTCCTTATGTAAAACAAAAATATTTTGCCTTACATGCTTCTAATTTGAAAATTGGAACCACCCTAACTCATCATGGTCTTGTGGCAACCTCAACAAAAAATCTTTGTAAAAAGCTCAACAAGAATTTAGATATAGTAGCAGTAACATACTACCCACTAAATTCAGATTTTACTATGAAAAATCCTTCAGTAGTTCCAGGAGATTTTAGTGCATTAGTTGCTGAATATTCCGATACCAATCAACCTATTTATTTTGTGGAATGTGGTTTTTCATCAAGTGACACTTGTAATAGTAACGATTTGCTCCAAGCTAAATTCTATGAAAATGTTTTCACCGCTTGGGATACGCATTATGCTAACATCAAACTGCTAACTGTTTTTAAATTAGTAGATTGGTCACAAGCTGATGCAAATAAACTAAGCGTTGATTACGGAATTTTGGATAATAAATTTATTGAATATTTAAGAACCCTAGGAGTAAGAACATGGGCTGGAAATGGAACGAGCAAACCTGCTTATTTTCAAATACTATGTGAATTGAGAGCAAGAAATTGGTGTGTCCCTGCATTTTGTCAACCTGTTTCTTTGGAAGAAAATAGCAGTGTAGACAAAGTCACTATTTATCCAAATCCAACTAATAACTTGTTAACCATTTCATCTAAGGGATCTTTAAAACAAGTAGTAATTTTCGACTCATTTGGGAAATTAATCGTAACCAGTAATTCTCCAGAAATTGACATGAGTAATCTTTCAAATGGTCTTTATTTTCTGTCTATAGAGCTTGAAAATGGCAATCGAATTAGTGAAAAAGTGATTAAAAATTAAAGGATGTCTGTTATGATTTCGTCAAAAGAAATGTAACTTTAATTCTTATGAAAAACACATTCTTACTTTCCTTTGTCATTGTCTTATTTTTTTCCTGTAAAAAAGAAGCAGATTCTTCAAGCACTATCGATTGCGGGGGATTAACAGCTACTAAACCCAACATATTGCTCATCATAGCTGACGACATGGGCTTGGATGCAACACCAGGATATAATATTGGAACGGTAAAACCAACTGTCCCAAACATTCAAAACATGATTAACACAGGAGTGAGATACAACAACTTTTGGTCTTACCCAACTTGTACTCCTACTCGATCCAGTATTCTTACAGGAAAGTATGGATTCAGAACGAACGTATTAAAAGTAGATGATCCACTTTCAACTTCAGAAACTTCCTTACAATCGTATATTGGTAGTTCTTATAGTACTGCTGTAATTGGAAAATGGCATTTATCCAGAACAGCCTCACACCCCACAGACATCGGAGTAGGGTATTATGCAGGATTGTTGACAGGTGCCGCAGGTTCTTACAATAATTGGAATTTAACAGAAAATGGAACGACTTCTACAAGCACAGAATATATTACAAGTAAAATCACTGATTTAGCTATTGACTGGAAAGCTGCTCAAACCAAACCTTGGTTTTTATGGCTAGCTTATACAGCTCCACACTCTCCTTTTCATTTGCCAGCTGATAGTCTTCATTCGCAAGGCATGTTACCTTCGGATGCTGCAAGTATTGCAGCAAACCCTCTACCCTATTACATGGCAATGATTGAAGCAATGGATCATGAAATTGGCAGGTTATTAAACTCTATGTCTCAAGCTGAGAAAGACAATACAATTATTATTTTTATTGGTGATAATGGAAGTCCTAATCAAGTGGTCCAAAAGTATAACAGTAGAAAAGCTAAAGGAACTGTGTATAAAGGAGGGATTAATGTGCCAATGGTTGTTTCAGGATACGGAGTAAGTAGATTTAACCAGACTGATGATGCGTTTACAGGAACTGTGGATTTATTTGCTACCATTGCAGATATTGCTGGAACAGGAACTACCGAAATTAATGACAGTAAGAGTTTTAGAAGAACTTTCACAGAAACAAGTTATATAACAAAAAGTTACTTGTACTCCGAAGTGGGAAATACCACAAATACCAACACAGATTACACGATTAGAAATGCAACTCACAAATACATTATGTTTAATGATGGTTCAGAAGAATTGTATGACCTATCAGCCAATCCTTTTGAAAACCCTAATTTAATGTCGCCCATGAGACTTCCGCTAAGTACAGCGGATAGTACAATAAAAGCTGAGTTGGAAGCTGAAGTTTTGAATATTAGAATGTAGAAAAAGCTGTTTTTTTAAGAAAGTCTTGCCATAGCACGAATTATTATAAAAATAACAACCGCAGCAACTCCAAAGTAATATCGAGTGTCAATACCTTTTCTTGTCTTGTCAATTTTTTTACTGTGACTTTCAAACCTTGATTTAAAAGAACCAAAATCTTTTATCTTCTCGATATTATTAATAACCATATTGTAAGTGACATACTTATAAGTTTCTTTGGCTGGTTTAGCCTGCGAAACATCATCGCAAATATCTAAGCAAGAGGCTATTATTTTATCTTTGTATGGTTTTATCTCTTCTTGATCTTCAAATATATTTAGAATTCCAATAACAACAGGATTAATTGCATTGTCCAGTTTTTCAGAATTTGAGGTCATTGCTTTTTCACTATGCAAAGAATCCTTAATCACCTCTAAATTGTCAATAGAAGTTTCAAGCTTTGGAATCAATTCTTTAAAAATTAATGATTTACTCTCAGGAACTGACAAGTGATCTACTGACCTTAATAAAGCGGTAATTTTACCGTCCTTCCCAGCACTTATATAGTTCGAATAAATTTCTTTGAAAGTTTCAACATATAAATCTTTGATGTCGCTCTTAAATTTATAATCATAATTCTTCTTCGAAAAATTAGTTAATAACCCAACTTCTTTTTCTACAAAGAGTTTTGAAAGCATTTCATCATCTTGTATTCTTTGCTTATAATTTTCTTCCATAACTTATTATAATGTATTCAAAATCTGTTCCTTAATTTTCTCCAATTGATCTTTCATCTCCACCACAATTTTTTGAATCTCTTGGTGGTTGGCTTTTGAACCTAACGTATTCACTTCTCTACCAATTTCTTGAGCTATAAATCCAAGTTTTTTTCCTTCGGAAGTATCATTTTTCATTACATCCAAAAAATGAGATAAATGTCCCGAAAGCCTGACTTTTTCTTCTGTAACGTCATATTTCTCAATAAAATAAATTAATTCTTGTTCAAATCTGTTTTGGTCAAATTGCGGGCTGTCCAATTTCTCTTCTAAATTCGATTTAAGTCTTGCTTTTACTGTTTCTATTCGTTCTCCCTCGTATTTTTCTACTTCGGTAAGTAGCTCCCCTATTCGGTTTATATTACCTGAAAACTCTTGGTGTAATGCTTCTCCTTCTCTTTTTCTGAACTCCTGAAAGTTTACCACAGCTTCCTCAATCATCACTTCAACTGCTTTCCATTCTTCTGGATCTAACTCTTCTTTTTCTTGGCTATACACTTCTGGCATCTTCATGGCAAGCTCCATTAACTTGGCATCATTATCTACTCCCAACGAACTTGATAGAGCCTTTAAATCATTGAAATAAGTAGTTACTACTTCGTGATTTATTTTTGCAGAATTGCTTTTTGGTGGCATCTCAACATAAATCCCAAAATCAACTTTTCCTCTAACAATTAACTTAGATAGTTTCTTATTCAGTGTCAATTCATTCTCGCGGTAAAAACCTGGCATACGCATGTTTAAATCAAAATACTTACTGTTAAGTGATTTAATTTCAATGTTTATTTTTTTATCGTTGTAAGTTCCGGTTGTTTTCCCGTAACCCGTCATTGATTGAATCATAGTTCTTTGTTTTTGTGTTGCAAAGGTAAGGTTATTAATAGAATGTTAGAATTTAGAAGGATAGAATTTGGAAGTTATTTTTGTGAGTTCAAAAATTTAACAAGCCGTCTTAAAAAAACTGTCATTCTCGCGAAAGCAGGAATCTTATTAATCAGACTAATTTTCGTGTTTAGATTCACGACTTCGCGGGAATGACAATATAAAGTAATGGGAATTTATACTAATTTTTTACTTCTACTTGTCAAATAAACTCCTAAGAATATAAAGAGCGTACATACAATTTTAGGCCAAGTAATAGAATCAGCATACATACTTTTGGAGTTAGTTAGACTTATTCCAAATCCAATTATCATAGCAAATACGGGTTGTAAATAAATGTAGCTACTTGCAATTGTTGGCGATAGTTTTTTGACTGCAAAAATATTGAATAAATAGGTGCAAAAAGTGGTGAATAAAATAATAAAACCTATTGATAACAATACCTTAGGAGGAAAACTAAAACTGAAATCTTGTACATCAGAAATTCCAAAAGGAAGCACTACAAAAAAGGCAAAAGTAAACATATAACTAATAACAGTAATCGGTTTATATTTCTTTAGCAAAGGCTTTACCAAAACCAAATAAAGTGAATAACTGGTGGCATTTGCCATAATGAACAAGTTACCTTTCAAAGAAGAACCCGTATTTCCCTTTCCACTTAAATAGATTAAAAAAATTGCTCCAATTAATCCCAAGGATATACCTAGCACTTTATTTACAGTTATTTTTGTTTTAAGAATAATTAATGACAGTAAAGTAACAATTACCGGTGATGTAACCATAATAATTGCAGAATCGATGGGGGAAGTAATACTTAATCCTTGGAAGAACAACAATTGATTCAATGCTACTCCAAAAAATCCTACTAATGCGATTCTCCAAAGATCTTTTGTATCTACTTTTTCGCGAATGAAATAACGCAATATCCAAAACATAATAGTTGCTCCAAAAACTCTCAATAAGATGAAAGGATTGGGCTTCAAATAATCTGGCATTACTTCTTTAGCAATAAAATGGCTACTTCCGTAAATTAAATTTACAGCCAAAAGAGCTAAATGTGCAAGTAGATTTTTAGGCACCTAATTTTGTTTTAAGTGATTCTACAGTCTTCTTTGCATTGCCAATAAATATCTCATCATCAAAAATAAAAACTGGCCGTTTCAAAAAAGTATACTCTTCTAAAATCATAAATTTTAGCTTTTCTTCACTTAATTCTTGCCCTTTATATTCCGATAATTTTCTTGCTCTTTTGTTTAACAAACTTTCATAACTATCAGTCTTGCTTCTCATTTCTTCTAATTGCTCCAGCGTAATTTTTTCTGTTTTGATATCTTGTAATTTCCAATCATCTGAAAGATTTAATTCTTTGAAAATTCGTTTGCAAGTATCGCAAGTTGAGAGGTAATAGGCTTTTTTCATAGTTCTTTTGAGAATGTTAGAATTATTGAATCTAGAATTTTAGATAGGTTTGCTCGTTTTATTTATTATTAATTTGTTTTAAAAAAGTCTAAAATCTTTTATCAAACATCTTAAATCTATTCAACACTAATATACTTCCACAACAAATCTTTCAATTCAGTAATCCCTTGTTGAGCTACTGATGAAATAAATATCGTTTCAATTCCTTTAGGCAATTCAGCTTTAATCTCTTCTGTTAATTCTTCGTCTAACATATCAGATTTAGTGATAGCCAATACTCGGTCTTTATCCAATAATTCTGGATTGTACGTTCCTACTTCGTGCATCAGAATATCAAATTCTTTTTTAATATCGTCACTATCTGCAGGCACCATAAAAAGCAACAATGCATTACGTTCAATGTGACGCAAAAACCTATGTCCCAATCCTTTTCCTTCATTTGCTCCTTCAATTATTCCAGGAATATCTGCCATTACAAAGGATTTGTGTCCTCTGTATTTTACAATTCCTAAGTTTGGAACTAAAGTCGTAAATGGGTAATCTGCAATTTCTGGTTTAGCAGCAGAAACTACCGATAATAAAGTTGATTTTCCTGCATTTGGGAAACCAACTAAACCAACATCTGCCAATACTTTAAGTTCAAGAATTTTCCATTCCTCCTTTCCAGGTTGCCCAGGTTGAGAATATCTGGGTGCTTGGTTCGTTGAGGATTTAAAATGGTCATTCCCTCTTCCTCCTTTTCCTCCTTTTGTTAAAATTACTTCTTGTCCATCTTCCGTAATTTCAAATAATACTTTTTCAGTTTCGCCATCTTTTACCAAAGTTCCCAACGGTACTTCAATAATTTTATCCTCTCCTTCTGAGCCTGTTTGGTGTTGACCTCTTCCAACATCTCCATGTCCAGCAATTACATGTCGTTGAAATTTTAAATGTAATAAAGTCCATAATTGGCTATTTCCTCGCAAAATAACATGACCTCCTCTTCCGCCATCTCCACCATCTGGCCCACCTTTAGCTGTGATTTTATCACGATAAAAATGTGAACTACCTGCTCCACCCTTCCCCGAACGGCAACAAATTTTTACGTAATCTATAAAATTGGATTTTGACAAAGCTTTATTAGTTTTTACAAAACTAATAGAATTACGAATTAATAATTACGAATTACGAATTCTTTTATCTCCATAAAGCAAGCTTTATTGGTTTTTTATTGTTTTTTAAATACTTCCTATGATTCTAAGTATCTCTTCACAATCATTTAATAATTCAGTGTAGCTTCATTAATATAATCTGTGTCAAACAATAATCGAATCCAATATTTTGTTTCTCTAGCCTCTTTATAGGAAATTGAAAATTTTGCGAAAAAATCTTTTTTACTCTGACCTCCAATAGCTTTCTCTACATTAGCGCCAATTGATGTTCCAGAACGCAATAATTGTTTGCTCAAAATAAATTCTTTCTTCTGGTCAACGAGATATTTTGATGTCTTAACAATTTTAATAGCAAATTGTTAACTTTTTTCTTGAATTACATTATCCTTTTTCATTGCTAAAATTTTTCATTCGTAATTGTTAAAGCCCAGCTTTAACAACACTCCAAGTAGGACAAGTATTGCACTTTTTCTTCTTTTTCTTTTTGGATAAACAAGAAGTTAATCCTACTGCCAAAAACAAAATAAGCCCAATTTGTAAAATCTGTTTTCTTTTCATTTTTAATTAACTTACAACTTATTAAACCTTAATTGATAATAAGTAAACGGTAAAAAAGAGTGTCCTATTTTGATAGAACGTATATTTACCATTAATTTAGTAACTTAAAGATACGGTTTTTGAATTTATTTGAACACATAGGACGATTTATTTTGATGATTGGCTCAGCTTTCAAGAAGCCCGAGAAGTGGAAAGTGCTGTGGAAAAACTTCATTCACGAAATCAATTCTATTGGAATTAGTTCGCTCAGTATCGTTGCGTTACTTTCTCTTTTTATGGGAGCGGTAATGGTAATTCAGACTGCTTCAAATATTGATTCTGTATTAATTCCCGATTATACTGTGGGGTTTGCTACCCGTCAATCTATGATTTTGGAGTTTTCCTCAACTATGATTTGTTTGATTTTGGCAGGAAAGGTAGGATCTAATATTGCTTCGGAAATTGGGACCATGAGATTAACCGAACAAATTGATGCACTGGAAGTGATGGGAGTTAATTCTATCAATCACTTGGTGTTACCAAAAATTTTAGCTTCATTGTTTATCTTCCCTTTTATAGTTTTAATTAGTATGGGATTAGGATTAATTGGTGGCGGATTGATTGGAACTCAAGCAGGAATTATTACCCTAGAGAAATACATCATGGGGCTACAATATTATTTTGAGCCTTTTAGTATCACTTATTCCCTTTTCAAAACCTTATTTTTCGCCTTTTTTATTGCTACAATCCCCTCCTATTTTGGGTATTATGTAAATCCCAGCGGAGGTGCATTGGAAGTTGGTAAGTCTGGAACAAAATCAGTAGTGGCAAGTAGTATGGTAATATTACTTATCAATTTAATAATCACTTATTTTATGCTATTATAATCATGAGTATAATTGTAAAAGACATAAAAAAAGGGTTTAGTGGAACTGAAATTTTGAAAGGAATAAGTTTTGAATTTGAACCTGGAAAAACCAACCTAATTATTGGGCAAAGTGGTTCAGGAAAATCTGTACTTACAAAGTGTATTGTAGGTTTATACGAAGTAGATGAAGGACAAGTAATTTATGGCGGAGAGAATTTTTCTGCGATGAATAAGTCTGAAAGGAAACAGATCAGAACACAAATTGGGATGCTGTTTCAAGGAAGTGCTTTGTTTGACTCCTACAGTGTAGAAGAAAACGTAATGTTTCCGCTTACTATGTTCTCGGATATGAGTAAAGAAGAAATGCTGGATAGAGTAAATTTTTGTCTTGAAAGAGTGGAGTTGGAAAACAAAAACCATTTGTATCCCTCAGAAATTAGCGGAGGAATGCAAAAAAGGGTGGCTATTGCACGAGCTATTGCACTGAATCCAAAGTATCTATTTTGCGATGAGCCTAACTCTGGATTAGACCCAAAAACATCTATTGTGATTGATAATTTGATTCATGACCTTACCAAAGAGTACAACATTACTACAGTAGTTATTACCCACGATATGAACTCGGTGATGGAAATTGGCGAAAACATTATGTACATCCATGAAGGGCATAATTGGTGGACTGGCAACAAACATTCAATTGTAACTACTGACAATGAAGAAATAGGAAACTTTGTTTACGCATCTTCATTTATGAAACAATTGAGAGGAAAGCTTTCTTAAAAAAGGAAAAAGCTTCATTTATCGTCAAAGAACTTAAACTTACGCTATGACATTTTTAACATCCGTTTACCTACAATCAAACAAAGTATTTGGAATAGAAATTTTTGATGAAGATTTCTATAAACTTCTCTTACTGTTTGGACTTAATTTACTTGTTACCATTATCTTATCCAGACTAGTTTATTATCCATTTAATGGAAAAAAGCGAGAGTTTATTTTTGCCTACATGATTATTGCAACCGCAATTTTCTTCTTGTGTTTTGCACTGAAAGCCTTTAAATTCAATACTGGAATAGCCATTGGACTATTTGCACTACTTGGAATTATACGATTCAGAACTGACACCATACCTGTAAAAGAAATGGTGTACTTATTTGTATTCATTGGAGTTTCCATGATTAATGCTTTCTCTAAAAAGATGAGTTGGTATGAGATAGTCTTTATCAATGTGGCATTTATTTCTGTGGCAGCTTTTGCAGAAATGCTACTTCACCAAAAGAAGGTTGTAAAACCAGCATCCATGGACTTGACTTATGGAAACATAACCAATACCAAGCCTGAAAATTACGAAACTTTAGTCACAGATATTACCAACCAAACTGGCTTAGATATTGAACGAATTAAAGTTGGGAAAATCAACTTAAAAACACAAGAAGCTGATTTAAAGGTGTATTACAAAAAATAATTTTCTTAAAAAACAATAAAGCTAGTGAGGTTTGAGTTTTGTCTTAAAATAATATTTATATGAAAAATACGCTTCTTATTTTATCAATTTTTATCTTTTCAATATCCTTGACTTCCTCTTGTAAGAAAAAGGTTATGGATAAAGAAATGACAGTAATAAAAAATTGCACTGGAACCTACTTAAAATACAAAGATGATAATTATAAAGTGTGCAATTCAGAACTATTAGATTCTTTCCTTCCTAATCATCCTGTAACTGCTTCGTTTAATAAAATTAAGGAACGTAAGAACTTTGAAGACCAAATAGTTTGTGAAATGGCTTTTGAATTTAAAAGCGTAATAGAAGTCACTTCCATTAAATAAAAAAATGAATTTATACCAAAAATGGTGCATTAAAAAAGCCAAAATAAAAGAAGATAGATTGACTAAATTTTATTCTGATGGTGAATCAATTCTTGATATTGGAAGTGGAAATTGCGGACTGAATTTACTACTCAAAAATCAAGGTAGAGATATAACTGGGGTGGACATCGCCAACAAATCTGCTTTTCCGGAAATTGAACCCGTAATTTACGATGGAATAACACTTCCCTTTGAAGACAATGAATTTGATGTAGTTCAATTAATTACAGTGCTCCACCATATAAAAGACCCAGAGCAAACTGTGCGAGAAGCCATAAGAGTTGGAAAAAAGATTATTATCATGGAAGATATTTTTGAGAATACCTTTTAGAAATATGTAACCTACTGGGCAGACAGTGTTAATAATTGGGAATTTATTGGACATCCGCACACCAATAAAAGTGACACAGAATGGAAAGCGGTTTTTGAAAAATACAACTTGAAACTAGAGAAAGTAGAATATTATCCTTTCTTGGTATTATTTAAGCAGGCTACTTATATTTTGAGTAAATAAAAACCCCCTTCCGAACAACAAACGAAAGAGGATTCTTAAAATAAACAACAATTAAAACCTTATCCCATTAGGTTTTCTTTTACCAATTTAGATATGAGTTTCCCATCGGCTTTTCCTGAAAGCTGTCCCATGGCAGCTCCCATTACTTTCCCCATGTCTGCAGGTGAAGATGCACCTGTTTTAGCAATTATTTCCTTCACCACTACACTTATCTCCTCTTCGCTCATTTGAGCTGGTAAATAGGCTTCTATGATGTTAGCTTGGAACACTTCATCTTCTAGCAAATCTGGTCTGTCTTGCTCTTTGTACAAGGCAGCAGCATCCTTTCTTTGTTTATGAAGTTTCTGTAGTATTTTCATTCCAGCTTCTTCGCTTACTTCTCCGCTACCGTCTTTGGTAGCTTCTAGCATCAACGCAGATTTTATTGCACGGAGTGCAGCTAATTTCTCCTTATCTCTTGCTTTCATTGCTTCCTTTACGTCAGCATTTATTTGTTCTGTTAAACTCATTCTTCGTTTAGTTAATTAGTGATTAGTAAAAAGTGATTAGTTACTATTCTCGTGTTATAATTTAAAATTAAAGCTAATAGAATTAAACAACAAAAATTCTATTAGCTATTTCTTTTTCTCAATTGATTTAATAAAAGCGTTTATCATTTTGCTTTCCTCAGTAATTAATGAACTCATTTCATCAAAAGCGTTAGTCGAAACAAAGTCCAATTCCTTTGCAATAATCAACTGTGTTTCTAATTCAAGTAAAGAACCACGAGCTATTCGCAAAAATTGAATAAAACTTTGAGAAGCATTCCTTCCATAACCTTCTGCAATATTAGAAGGCACAGAAACAGATGACCTTTTAATCTGACTTTGCAAACCAAACACTTCATCTTTTGGAAAATCCTTACAAATCAAATAAGTCATTTTGACAAGCTCAATCCCTTTTTGCCAAATCAATAAATCCTTTTATATGATGAAATTTCTCCCATTTTTACTTTTTACTTTTTACTTTTTACTAGGACGTTAGTCCACATTATCATGCAAAAATGAATTATTCCCTTGAATAGAATTACTAGACTTTCCATCCTTCCCTTCTTCTTCGTTCAAAGTAAATCTTGAAACATTATTCTCGCTTGAGTGAGGAGTATCCTCTAACTTTATTTGTCTTCGGATGTAAGCTGGCTCATTTTCCAATTCAGATAATCCAAATGGAGTTCTCAATTTAAGACTCAATTCCTTGATTCTTTCTTCTCTCTCTGCAGCCATTTCTCTATGGTCTTCTTTTGAGATTTCTTCCGTAGTTTCAGTTGGTTCACTTACTACATTCATTGGAGTTTCTTCTTCCAAATCATCTTCCAGATAGTGAACTATTCTTTCTTCTTTTGGTTCCTCAGGAGCAATAAATGAAGAATTTTCCTCTACTTTTTCTTCTGCTGAAAATTCAGTTTTTGGAGTATTGTGCTCAAAGTTAAAAGTAGCTTGTTGCTCTTCTTCCATTATTCTTTGTAAATCATCTTCCTCCTCTTCTTCAACCTCAGCAGTTGGCTCTTCTTTTTTCAAATAAGGCATGTCTTCTAGAGTTTCTTCAACAGTAGGTTCAACAAAAGCTTCAGTTGGAGAGGTAATTGGTTTTGCAATCATAGTAGATTCATCAGCCCCTAAATCCAAATACGTCTTTTTTGGTTCTTCTGGAGTTACTCCTGTATCTACATTTGCATTGGATTGAAATCCTGTAGCAATTACAGTCACACAAATTGCATCACCAAGTGTTTCGTCATATCCTTGCCCCATAATCATCTCCGCAGATCCACCAGCAGCATCTACAATAAAATCAGTGATTTCACTCATTTCATCCATCGTCAATTCAATATCACCAAAAGTAATATTCAATAACACCTGCTTAGCTCCAGTGATGTCATTATCATTCAATAATGGAGAAGAAAGTGCTTTTTCAGCAGCAGTAATTGCTCTATTTTCACCTTCGGCAGTTGCAGTTCCCATAATAGCAACTCCACTGTCTTTCATTACAGTATTCACATCATTCAAATCCACATTGATGAATCCTGTTTTAGAAATTACCTCAGCAATTCCCTTCGCAGCAGATGCCAATACTTGATCCGCTTGAGCATACGCATTACGGATTGTTAAATTTCCGTACATGTCTCTCAACTTCTCGTTATTGATAATCAACAAAGTATCCACAGCATCTCTCATTTCTTTGATTCCTGCTTCCGCTTGTTCTTTTCTCTTTTTTCCTTCAAAACTGAAAGGTACAGTTACGATTCCTACAGTCAAAATCCCCATGTCTTTGGCAATTTTGGCAACTACAGGTCCTGCTCCAGTTCCTGTTCCACCGCCCATTCCGGCAGTGATAAATACCATATTGGTATTGTCTGATAAATATTCTTTTATTTCATCAATACTTTCAATAGCAGCATTTTTTCCTACTTCGGGCAAAGAACCTGCACCTCTTCCTCCAGTTAAAGTTTCTCCTAACTGAATTTTGGTTTGCACAGCACTTATATCCAAGGCTTGAATATCTGTATTGCATACGATAAAATCTACGTCCTTTATTCCAAGTTCGTACATGTGGTTTACGGCATTGCTACCTCCACCTCCAACACCTATCACTTTGATGATATTGGCTTTGTTGTTGTTTGGGATGTTAAATTCCATATCTATTGGTTTTTGTTGTTGTTTCTTTTATTTAATTTCTTCGTCAAAAAATCTCTTAATCTTATCAAAAAAGTTAGGAGTTTTCATGAATGAAGTATCTCTCTGAACTGATTCAGTTCGTTGATTTGTATTGGTATTTTCGTATCCTTTCATTACTAATCCGATACCAGTTGCAAATAAAGGACTTGTAATATCATCTTGAATCCCTTTGCCCACATGCTCATTTGGATAACCTACTCTACTATTCATACCTGTAACATATTCGAATAATTGAGGCAAATATTTAAGTTGAGAACCACCACCAGTAATGACTACTCCACCTATTAATTTTTTCTCAAAACCAGAATTCTTAATCTCAAAATGGATGTGTTCGATAATCTCCTCCATTCGAGCTTGAATAATATTAGAAAGATTCTTCACCGAAATTTCTTTTGGTTCTCTTCCTCTTAATCCTGGAATACAAACAATCTCATTCTCTTGACTCTTATTTGCAAAAGCAGTACCATATTTCTGCTTCAACAATTCAGCTTGTCTTTTCATGATTGTAGTACCTTCTTTAATGTCTTCGGTAATTACATTACCTCCAAATGGAATTACTGCTGTGTGCCTAATAATTCCCTCATGGAAAATTGCAATATCAGTTGTTCCACCACCAATATCAACTAGTGCTACACCCGCTTCTTTTTCTTCTTCACTCAATACAGCTTCTGCAGATGCAAGGGGCTCCAAAATAATGTCAGCTACTTCCAATCCAGCTTTTTCTACACATCTATAAATGTTTTTACCAGCAGCAATTTGCCCGGTAATAATGTGGAAATTAGCTTCCAATTGAACTCCTGCCATTCCGATAGGATCTAAAATTCCTTGCTCTCTATCCACAATATAATCTTGTGGTAACACATGGATAATTTCTTCGCCAGGCATCATTACCAACTTGTACATGTCATCTACAAGTGTGTCAATATCTGCTTGAGATATTTCATCTTCGTGGCTGTTTCTGGTAATCATACCTCGGTGTTGTAAACTCTTGATATGCTGACCAGCAATACCTACGTTTACTACCTTGATTTCAACTCCGGATTTTAATTCGGCTTGTTCCACTGCGGCTTTTATCGATTGAACTGTTTTTTCAATGTTGGCAACCACTCCTCTTGTAACTCCAAGAGATTCTGATTTACCCACACCGATTACTTCAATCTTTCCGTGTTCATTTTTTCTTCCTACGATACAAGCAATCTTAGTTGTACCAATGTCCAGTCCTACGACAATTTCTGATGTTTCTTCCATGGTTATTTATTTTTTTTGCAAACTATTTGGTTATCGAACTTCAAGTTTATGGTTTTGTATAAGTTTAAGTTATTCGGGTTTATTCCTTTCTTGTAAAACAAGAGAAGCTTGTTAAATTTCTTTTCAATATCGGTCGCTTTACCAAAAATTATTTCTTGGTTTCCTACTTTAGGAATAAGCGTTATTTCTTTATTTTTTTCTACGTAAATCTGCTCAATTTGAGCTTTCAAAAATTCATCATTTTTAATATAAGTTGCCAACTTAAACAACTCGTCTAGCATTGTTAAATTCATCAAGGAATCATTTCCTTGGATAGTTGCTAACTCCTCTCCAGACTTAATATTCACAAATCCGTTTATTGTCATTACTCTTGCTGTGTAATACTCCGAGGTTTGCATTGTTTTTCCTTTATCATCTATATACACAGAGTATCCATTTCTATTGAATACACGCGCAATGGGTTGTCTTTGTTTTATATTTAATTCTAGCGTTCCGTTCATGTTTTTAAACACTTCTACTTCCTCTACACTTGAGAGAGCCATTATTTTTTTCTCTACTTTTTTTGTATCAATTAGGGAAAATTTATCTTCTCCTTTTTTCAATCCTATATTTTTTAAAATGCCTTCTACTCTTTCTTTATTCACAAAATGATTTCCAGAAAATGCATCCACATTTATCTCCCAATTTTCACACACTCTATTATTCTTTTTTCTTTGAGTAAAACTCAATAAAGCCAATGTTCCCAAGATGAACAATACCCAAATCGCTATGTTTAGAAACTTTTTCATTGAGTTAATTGTTTTTTAATAGGTTCAACCAAAGTGCTTATGTCTCCTGCTCCAATGGTTAAAACCACTTCTAATTCATTTTTATCTAAAGTCTTTACTACTGTTTCTTTACTTTCTTTTCTTTTAGAAATTCCGTTCATTTTATTTAACAGAAAATCTGCATCTATACCTTCCACTGGTTTTTCACGAGCTGGATAAATATCCAACACGATTACTTCGTCTAATTGAGATAATTCTTTTGCAAACTCATCTCCAAAATCTTTTGTTCTTGAAAACAAATGCGGTTGAAAAACACCTGTGATTTTTTTTCCAGGATATAATTTCCTAACTGAACTAACCAAGGCTTTAATCTCCGTTGGGTGATGGGCATAATCATCTATAAAAATCAACTCTTCGGTTTTCAAAATGTATTCGAACCTTCTTTTTACTCCACGGTAATTTTCTAGCCCCTTTTTTATTGTTTCGTTATCAACACCCACTTCCTGGCAAACTGCAATAGTTGCCAAAGCATTCTCGATATTGTGTAAGCCGTTAATCCCAATTTTAATACTCTCAATACAACCAAAAGGACTAACGGCATGGAACACAAAATCTCCATTTATCACTGAGATATTCTCAGCATAATAATTTGAATTCTTATTATCAAGCGAATAGGTTTCGGTGTTACCAAAAGTCAATTTCACTTCTTCTTGTAAAAACACTTTTCCGGTAGGATTTACTTTATTCACAAAATCCTGAAACGACTTATCCATAGAATCGGAATCTCCATAAACATCCAAATGGTCAGCATCCGTAGAGGTAACCACAGCAATATTTGGAACTAGAGTCAAAAATGACCTGTCGTATTCATCTGCTTCTACCACCACCCAATCAGAAGAATCATCCAACACCAAATTGGAATTGAAATTCGTTGCAATTCCACCCAAAAACGCATTACACTTTACCTCAGAAACATCCATAACTGCTGCAATCATACTCGAAGTGGTAGTTTTTCCATGCGTACCTGCTACTGCAATTGTTTTATATTTCTCGGTAATCATCCCCAGAACTTCTGCACGTTTTTTTAGGGTGTAGCTTTCATTTTTGAAGTAATTCCAAATCACATTATTTTCTGGAATTGCAGGGGTGTATACAACTAGTGTAGTTTCTTTATTTTCTTGAATCTCAGAATTAATTTCACCCAGCTCGTCCTTATAAGTTATTGAAATTCCATTCGATTCCATTTCCTTAGTCAAAGTGGTAGAAGTAAGGTCATAACCAAACACAGGAATAGCTTTAGAATTGAAATAGCGTGCCAAAGCACTCATTCCAATTCCACCAATTCCGATGAAAAACACAGTATGTATTTGGTTTAGGTTCACTCTATTTATTAATTATTTTAAATACTTCATTTGCAATTGTCTCAGCGGCATTTGGCCTTCCGAAACCAATTATATTTACACTTAGTTTTATCAATTTATCATTGTCGTTTATCAACTTCACAACTTCATCTCCTAACACTTCTGGAGCTTCCACATCTTTCACTAATTCAGCAGCATTGTGATTTACTAATGCCATGGCATTTTTTGTTTGATGGTCTTCACTTACATTTGGCGAAGGCACCAAAATGGTTGGCTTCCCTACTAAGCACAACTCAGAAATAGAAAGTGCTCCTGCTCTGCTCACCACCAAATCTGCACTAGCATAAGCTAAGTCCATTTCGTATACAAAATCATGAACTTTGATATTCGTTAACTTGTTTTCTTCAACAAAAGACTTCATGTCTTCGTGGTAATATTTTCCTGTTTGCCACAACACTTGAATGTTATTTTCTTCCAATTGTTTAGCCGCATTCTTTATGCTGTTATTTATCGTTCTTGCACCTAAACTCCCTCCTATTACAAGTAAGACTTTTTTTCCTTCCTCAAGTCCAAAGTGAGCTAGTCCTCTATCTCTTTTTCCATTTATATTCAAAATCTCTTTTCGCACCGGATTTCCTGTAAAAACAATTTTTTTAGCATCAAAAAACCGTTCCATTTTATCGTAAGCCACACAAATTTTCTTTGCCTTTTTGGCTAATAATTTATTCGTGATTCCTGGATACGAATTCTGCTCTTGCAACAAAGTTGGAACTCCTGCCTTACCTGCTTGCCTCAACAAAGGTCCACTTGCATAACCTCCCACACCAATCGCTATATCAGGATTAAATTCTTTTACTATTTCTTTCGCTTTAGCTAAACTCTTTATCAACTTAAAAGGAAAAGAAAGATTCTTAACCGTTAATTTTCTTTGTAATCCAGCAATGTCTAATCCCTTAATTTCATAACCAGCTTTAGGTACTTTTTCCATTTCCATTTTACCATTTGCCCCCACAAAAAGAATCTCAGCATTTGGCTGTTTTTCCTTAATCGCATTCGCAATGGCAATAGCCGGATAAATATGTCCGCCAGTTCCACCTCCTGATATGATAATTCTACTAGGCTTCATTTGCTAAGTTTTTATCGTTAAACACATCTTTACTCACACTCAAAATCAAGGCAAAAGCAATCGAAGTAAACAAAATAGAAGTTCCTCCCATACTAATCATGGGTAGTGGCTGTCCCGTAACAGGTAATAAATTTACGCTTACACCCATGTTCAAAAACGCTTGAAATACAATACTAAATCCTAACCCAAAAGCTAGGTAAGAACCAAAATCACTCTTGGAGTTTTTGGCTATCACAATGACTCGGTAGAGGATTATTAAATACAACAAAATCAAAGTCAACCCTCCGAGGATAGAACCATATTCTTCTATAAAAATGGCAAAAATAAAATCTGCCCAAGCAGAGGGTAAAATATTCTTAACCGTACTTTTACTTGGACCCGTTCCGTTAAATCCACCCCTTGCTATTCCTGCTTTAGCAATGTCGGTTTGGTAGTTTTTGTCGGCAGCATTTTCTGCCTCATCTCCACCAACAAATGCGGCAATTCTTGATTTCCAAGTATTAACTCTTGGAAGCAAATTAGGAGCAATCGTACCTAATAATAATAGCAAACAAAATCCGATAATGGCTGACCCTAAAATTGCTCCAATATGTTTTAATGAAACATTTGAGATAAATACCAATACCATACTAATAGCAAACAACATGAGTGCTGTAGATAAATCTGCTGGCAAAATAAGTCCGCAAATCAATCCAATAGGTAGCATCACTTTTACAGCTAATACTTTAAAATTCTTTAACTGTTCTTTATTTACTGACAACTGTCTTGCGAGATAGACAATCAATGATATTTTAGCAATATCTGAAGGTTGAAAACCAAACAACCATCTTGATGCTGCTTTCCCTCCATTTGGTATAACTAATACTAGAACTAATAGTATCACCGAGACAATAATTCCTATTTGCGATAAGCGAGAAAAGTAATTTATTTTAAACTTATGGACATACACCATGATTAAAAATCCTGCCCCCAGAATAAGTGCATGTTTTAAAATATAAGCCTCTGTATTTCCTCCTCTGAACTTGTACGACAACTGCGAAGTTGAACTGTACACAATCAGCAATGAGAAGAGAGATAACAGGATTGTTATCACCCAAATCACCTTATCACCGGTTAGATATTTGCTGAAAATGTTGTTCATATTGCTGTTTTCAAGTTGCCAGTTACTGGTTTTTATAATTCTCTCACTGCTCTAATAAATTTTTTCCCTCTTTCCTCGTAGTTATCGAACAAATCAAAACTTGCACAAGCTGGAGAAAGCAAAACTAAATCTCCTTTTGAGCCAAGTTTGTAACTTGTTTTTACTGCATCTCTTGCATTGTTTGTTTCGTATACATCTACAATATCACCAAAAGCCTCTACCAGCTTTGAGTTATCCACTCCAAGACATACAATTGCCTTTACTTTTTCTTTTACCAGAGGAATTAATTCTTCGTAATCGTTTCCTTTATCTACACCTCCTGCAATCCAAACGATAGGTTTGTTTATGCTTTCAAGTGCATACCAAACTGCGTTCACATTGGTAGCTTTAGAATCATTAATAAATTCGATTCCATTTACATAGCAAATGTGTTCCAGTCGGTGTTCTACGTTTTGAAAATCAGTAAGACTTTCTCTTACTATTTCTTTTCTCAAGTCCAACACTTTGGAAGCAATTCCTGCTGCCATTGAGTTGTAAATGTTGTGTTTTCCATTTAAGGCTAAATCATGTATTGACATAGTTTGGGGGTGGTTTATGTGAGTAAATACTATTTCTTCGTTATCGTTTAAATATGCTCCTTGTTCTACTTCTATTTTGATAGAAAAAGGCAATTGTTTTGCTTTAATATTCTTCTTTGGAAGAGTGGTTAAAATCGCTTCATCATCTTTGCAGTAGATGAAAACATCCTCTTCTTTTTGGTTCTTTGTTATGTTAAATTTGGAATCGATATAGTTTTCGAATTTGTATTCGTATCTATCCAAATGGTCTGGAGTTATGTTCAATAAAATGGAAATATCAGTTTTGAACTTTACAATTCCATCTAACTGAAAACTACTAAGCTCCAGCACATAATATTCATAATCTTCAGTCGCAACTTGGTAAGCGAAACTGTCTCCAACATTTCCTGCCATTCCTACATTGAATCCTGCTTTTTTTAGGATGTGGTAAGTCAACATAGTTGTGGTTGTTTTCCCATTAGAACCTGTGATTCCAATTAACGTAGCATCTGTATATCTTCCTGCAAATTCAATTTCTGAGATTACTGGAATAGATTTTTCTATCGCTTGTTTTACTATTTCAACTTTTTCAGGAATCCCTGGACTTTTTACAATCTCAGTTACTCCTAAAATTCTTTCAAAAGTGTGGGTTCCTTCTTCCCACTCAATGTTTTCTTTATCTAAAACCTCTTTATACTTCTCTTTTATTTTTCCAAAATCAGACACAAACACACCAAAGCCTTGCTTTTTAGCAAGCACAGCTGCTCCAACCCCGCTTTCGCCAGCTCCAAGTATTGCTATGTTTTTAGTTGTGTTCATTTATTTTATTATCTCAATTTCAGTGTTACAATTGTTATTATCGCAAGGAAAATTCCTACTATCCAAAACCTCGAAACAATCTTAGATTCGTGCATTCCTTTCTTTTGATAATGGTGATGAAGTGGAGCCATTAAAAACACTCTTTTTCCTTCTCCAGTTTTCTTTTTGGTGTATTTGAAATAAGCTACTTGAATTAATACTGATAAATTTTCTGCTAAGAAGATTCCACATAAAACAGGAATCAATAATTCCTTTCTAATTGCAATTGCAAAAACAGCTATAATTCCTCCTATTGCTAGACTTCCAGTATCTCCCATAAATACTTGTGCTGGATATGAATTGTACCACAAGAAACCAATACATGCTCCTACAAATGCACTAATAAAAATCACCAGTTCACCAGAATCTGGAATAAACATTACATTTAAATAATCGGAAAAAATTATATTCCCCGAGACATAGGCAAATATGGCAAGTGTAACACCAACTATTGCAGAAGTTCCTGTAGCCAACCCATCGATTCCATCAGTCATGTTCGCCCCATTTGAAACTGCGGTTACGATTACAATTACTGCAGGGATAAAGATTAACCAAGCCCATTTTGCTCTTCCATCATTATCCATCCAACCCAAAAACCATTGGTAATTGAACTCATTATTTTTGAAGAAAGGCAAAGTAGTTTTTGTAGATTGGTGTTCTACCCACGAGTAATTGGCTGTTGTATCTTTTGGACTAGTAACAGTTACTTTATCTGGACCTCCTAACTTAGCAACAAAACCAGTTAGAACTTCATTTTCTACTTTTTCTTTAATGGTAACATTATCGTTAAAAAACAACATAATAGCTACTATCATTCCGATACCAACTTGTCCTACAACTTTAAATTTTCCTGCTAACCCTGCTTTGTTCTTTTTAAACACTTTGATGTAGTCATCAATAAAACCGATAGTTCCCAAACCAACAGTTGTAATTAGCATGATGATGATATAAATGTTATCCAATTTTGCAAAAAGCAGTGTAGGAATCAAAATTGCTGCAATAATTATAAGTCCTCCCATAGTTGGAGTTCCTTCTTTTTCTTTTTGCCCTTCCAACCCTAAATCACGCACAGACTCTCCTACTTGTAGGTTTCTTAGCTTTTGGATTAATTTTTTTCCAAAAAGCATGGAAACAGTCAAAGAGGTAAGAATAGCCAAAGCTGCTCTAAACGAAATATAGTTAAACAATCCAGCTCCTGGAAAGTCAATATCTTGTAGGTATGAGAATAAATAGTATAACATTATTTGTCTAGGATTTTAAGGGTTTCTGATAATATCTCTAGGTCGTCAAATGGAAATCTTTCTCCATTTATTTCTTGGTAATTTTCGTGTCCTTTTCCAGCAACAAGTATGATATCATTCATTTCTGCTAAAGAAGAGGCTGTTTTTATCGCTTCTTTTCTGTCTGTTATAATTAAAGTCTTTTTATAATCAATTGGCTCCACTCCTTTTTGCATTTCCTCCAAAATGGTAGCTGGGTTTTCTGTCCTAGGGTTATCCGAAGTCAAGATTACTTTATCACTTAATTTGCAAGCAATATTTGCCATCAAAGGACGCTTAGTTTTATCTCTATCTCCTCCACAACCTACAACTGTGATTACTTTTTCATTTCCAGTACGGATGTTTCCGATAGTGCTCAACACATTTTTAAGTGCATCTGGAGTATGGGCATAATCCACAATTCCAATCACATTGTTAGGAGTTTTGATATACTCGAATCTTCCTTCTACATTGTCAAGTGAACTTATTTGAGTCAGAATTTCTAACTCGTCATCGTGTAATTGCAAAGCAGTGGTATAAACAGAAAGTATATTGTACGCATTGAAATCTCCTATCAACTTCACCCACAATTCCTTTCCATTGATATTCAATTGCAATCCAGAAAATTGATTCTCAACAACCTTGGCTCTGTAATCCGCATCTGATTTAATGGCTACTGTAATCACCTCAGCTTTTGTGTTTTGCATCATTACCATTCCGTTTTTATCATCAGCATTGGTAATTGCAAAAGCTGTAGATGGTAATCCATCAAAAAAGGCTTTTTTTACATTTATGTATTCTTTAAATGTGTTGTGATAATCTAAATGATCGTGAGTAATGTTTGTAAATACACCACCAGTAAATTCAACTCCTTCAATTCTTCCTTGGTGAATAGCATGAGAACTGACTTCCATAAAACAAAGTTCACATCCTTCCTCAATCATCTGAACAAATAACTCATTTAATCTAATTGCATTTGGAGTGGTGTGAGTTGATTTTATTTCTTTAGTTCCAATTTTATAAACTACTGTAGAAACCAATCCTACTTTGTAACCTAACTTTGTAAAAAGGTCGTACAATAATGACGTTGTTGTTGTTTTTCCGTTTGTTCCAGTAACCCCAATCAACTTCAATTTTGCTGATGGATTTTCGTAAAAATTTGAAGCAATTTGTCCTAAGGATTTTGCAGGATCTTCAACTTGAATGTAAGTAACACCGGATACAATATCGTCTGGCATTTTTTCGCAAACTATTGCTTTTGCACCAGACTCAATTGCCTTTGAAATATATTCATACCCATCAGAAACTGTTCCTTTTATCGCAATAAAAAGACTGTTTCGCTCCACTTTTCGTGAATCGAAAGCAATTGCACCCACAGAAGAATTGGTAGAACCAATAACTCCTGTTAGTCTTACTTTGTACAATATGTCTTTTAATAATTTCATCCTAAATTCAGTACTATTACTTTTTTATTTCCTTCCAATTGGGTTTGTGTTTTTACTACTCCTTTTCCATTTACTCTCACTGCAAATCCTTTATTCTCTAATAGAAAAACTGCATCTTTCAATCCCATTCCGATTGTATTTGGCAATTCAGTCATTATTTTTTTATTCAAATCAACTTTATCGCTTTTGGCAGAAGTTGCAATCCATTTTGAATCTCCGTTGTTATTTTTAACTGGAACTTTCAATGCTTTAAAAATTTGAGTTAAATCATCTAAATCCCCTCCTTTAGAAGCAGGCATATTCAGTTTTTCTAACTTATCTTTTGTTCTTGCCATTTCGATATCCGTAGCATAAACTTTCTCAGCAATTTCTTTGAAAACAGTTCCTGAAACCACATTCCCATAAATACTTTTGGTAGGAGCTGCCACCACCACAATGCAAGAATACTTCGGGTTGTCAGCAGGGAAATACCCGCAGAAAGAAGCCTGATGCCTTACTCTTGAACTTGACTCAGAATCGGATTTTCCGTAACCAACTTGTGTAGTTCCAGTTTTACCAGCAATTTTAAAATCTAAGTTTTTGAGGTTGGTCGCAGTACCTTCTGACACTACTTTTTCAAGCAGAAATTTTGCGTCTTTAATGGTACTTTTCGAACAAATACTTCTATTCAGCACTTCTGTTTTAGATTTAAAAACTACTCTGCTCCCATCTCTTATTTCTTTTACAAACTGAGGTTTTACCATCACTCCACCATTTGCAACAGCATTGTAAAAAGTCAATATCTGAAGCGGAGTAAACTTCGTTTCATATCCAATTGACATCCATGGAATTGAAATCCCTGACCAAGTAGAATCAGCAGTTGTTTTTACATAAGGTTTTCCTTCTCCTTTTATCTCTACACCAGTAATATCTCCTAATCCCAATCTTTTTAATCCTTTTAAAAAACTAGATTGTTTCTTTTTATAATTGTCATTTATTGCTTGTGAAATCACAACATTAGAAGAAATCGCAAAACCTTTCCAAAGAGGAACAATCCCATCACCTCCTTCATGAGCATCTCTCATTATTCTGTCGTAATATTTAATAGTACCGTCTTTGGTATCATACAAATCATTGATGTCAACTTTTCCATCTTCCAAAGCCACCATTATTGATGCTAATTTAAACGTAGAACCTGGCTCTGAGGAAGAACCAATAGCATGGTTATAAATCTCTCTGTATCTGCCTTTTTTGTCTTTCGAAATATTTGCAATTGCTTTAATATGACCTGTTTTAACTTCCATCAATACCGCACACCCATGTTGAGCATTTTGAGAAACCAATTGTTCCAGCAAGGCTTTTTCTGCGACATCTTGTAGATTAACATCAATTGTGGTGTAAACATCTTTTCCATTTTCTGGCTTTATCAAATAATCATCTGTCAAAGGAATTTTGTTTCCTCCTCCTACATTTTTCATGTATTGTAAACCCTGCTCACCTCTTAATCTCTCTTGATAAGCGTCTTCAAGTCCTACACCATTTCCTTCAGCATTAATATACCCCACAGTTCTCTCAGCTAGCATCCCAAAAGGCTTTTCCCTTTTATTTTGTTTTAATACTATTCTACCTCCTCTAAATTGTCCTTTTCTTAAAATTGGCGCTTTCGTAATTTCAACCATTTCATGGTAAGAAATGTTTTTTTGTAATAAATGATACCTCCTTTTATTTCGTTTAGCATCAATTAATTGCCTTCTATATTGGCTTTCAGATTTATCTTGAAAAACTTGTGACAACCGAAGTGCTAAAGAATCTACTTTTTCTTTAAATAATTCTTCTTTAACCGCAACAAAATCCATTCTCAATTCATAAATTGGAACAGAGATAGCTAACGCACTTTTTTCTTTATCATCTGCAAAAATATTACCGCGAGATGCTGCAATATCTACTTCGCTAATACTCGAAACGTAAGCATTATTCTTAGGATTTACAGTCATCTGAATAGAAAAAATCTTGTACACAAGCGTAAGCGAAAACACGAACACAGCTATGTACACAAAGTAAATTCTACCTGATATGTTTTTCGTTTTACTCACTAATTTTCTTCTGTTTCTTTTATAATAATTGGAGCTTGTTTCAGCTCCTTTATTCCTTTTTCTTTTACCATCTCCAGCACATTGGACTGAAGACTAATCTGATTTAATTCTTTGGTTGCAGAATTGTCTCTTGAGTTTAATTCCTCCATGTTTTCCAACTCCGCTACTCGTTTCATCTGTTTATCTGCATAATACCCATAGGCGATATACAACATCACCAAGAAAGTGAGATACACCACAAAGCCGATGTTTTTTTGAACAAACTCTTTCCCAAAAAAATTCCCTGATAATAAATCAGTTATAGGTTTTAATATGTTCACTTTTCTATCCACCATTTCTATTAAAGCTTTTCAGCTATTCTCATTTTTGCACTTCTTGCTCGTGAGTTCAATTCTACTTCTTCTTCTGTGGGCACTAGTGCCTTTCTTGCCACATCTTTTATTTGTACCAGTGGGTTTCCGTAAAAATCTTTTTCTACTTCGCCCTCAAACTTTCCTTTCTTGATAAAGTTTTTTACCAATCTATCCTCAAGGGAATGGTAAGAAATCACTACTAATCTTCCTCCAGGTTTTAGCAAATCTTGCGAAGCCAATAAAAAGGTTTTTAGTACTTCCAATTCTTGGTTTACTTCAATGCGAATAGCTTGAAATATTTGAGCTAAAAACTGATTTTCTTTTTTGAAAGTTGTTAGCAATTTCACCACATCAATTAACTCAGTAGTAGTTTCAAATTCCTTTTCCTCTCTTGCTTCCACAATTTTGCGAGCCACAAGCCTGGCATTTCTGATATCTGCATAAGCTTTAAAAATAAACTCAAGTCTATCTTCTTCGTAGTCATTTACTACTTGCTTTGCAGTGAGTTCTTGCTCTTGGTTCATTCGCATATCCAATTCCCCTTCGTAGCGGATGGAAAAACCTCTTTCACCAGAATCAAATTGATGAGAAGAAACTCCCAAATCTGCCAAAATTCCATCCACTTTGTCAATCCCATGGAAAGCCAAGTAGTTTTGAATAAAAGCAAAATTTTGATCTATTAGTGTAAATCGGGAATCGTCAATAGCATTTTCGTGTGCTTCAGCATCTTGATCAAAAGCGAAAAGTTTTCCGTTTTCATCAAGCGATTCAAGTATTTTTCTTGAATGTCCGCCTCCACCAAAAGTTACATCTACGTATACTCCGTTTGGTACAATGTTCAATCCTTTGACTGAACTATTTAAAAGAACTGGGATATGATAACCGCTATTGTTTGTCATCATCTTTGCTATCACTCATAACCTGTTCGGCAAGTGTTGCAAAGTCTCCCATCTCTTCGTTCATTAATTCATCATACTTTGTTTTGTCCCACATTTCAATTCGGTCGGCATACGCAAAAAGTACAACCTCTTTGGTAATTCCAGCATACTCTAGCAGGTCTTTCGGAAGATTAATTCTTCCGTTTCCGTCCATGTCTAATTGAGTAGCTCCGTTCTGAAATTTTCGAACAAACGCTCGGTTTTTAGTGATGAATAAATTCAAGTCATTGAGTTTATTTGCAACAACTTCCCAGTCTTTATGAGGATACAAACCTAAACACCCCTCGAACCCACGGTTCAAGACAAACCCCTCTTTTCCTTCGTTGTCTAATTGTTTTTTTAGACCTGAAGGAACTGTGAGTCGCCCTTTGGCATCCAGTTTACATATGTATTCCCCTAAATAAGACATAGTTATTGTTAGTTAGCAAAGATATTTAATATATCCCACAATTCTCCACATTTTACCACGATGTGAATAACTTTATAACGAAACTAAACAAAAAATGTTTCACTACAAACAAAAAGCACTGATTTTAAAGGGATTTAGTATAAAAAAGTGTTGATAAATAAGGTGGGAGAAATTTCCGGTATATTAACAATCGAATGTTAAATACTCATAAAAACAAGACTAAAAACAGTAAAATTTTGAAAAGTGGTTTTTTGTGGGGAAGGAAATTTTTCTTCTATCTTTGCGGAGTATTATTCCAATAAAAATGAAAGTAAAAACAGCAGAATTTTTAATTAGCAACACACGAGTAGACATGTGTCCAAAACCTACCTTGCCTGAATATGCTTTTATTGGAAGATCTAATGTGGGAAAATCGAGTTTGATAAATTCAATTTGTAATAACAAAAAACTGGCTAAAACATCTTCTACTCCTGGGAAAACGCAGTTGATTAACCATTTTATTATCAATAACGATTGGTATTTGGTGGATTTACCGGGATATGGATTCACTAAAACTCCTGTAAAGCTGAAGGAAAAATGGATGAATTTTACCCGAAACTACTTACGCCATAGAGAAAATTTAATGTGTGTATTCGTTCTCTTAGACTCAAGACACAATGTATTGAAAGCGGATGATGAGTTTATGGAATGGCTGGGAGATAATGGAATTCCATTTGTGATGGTTTTTACCAAAATGGATAAATTGGACCCAAGAGATGTGGAAGGAAACATAAAAGCTTATCAAGATAAAATGAGCGAGAAATGGAGTTTTTTACCACAACATTTTCTTACTTCTTCTGAAAAGAAAATTGGTAACGAAGAGATTCTTGCTTTTATTGAAGAAACGAGCAAAGGATTTACTCCAGTGTTAGAATAAAAAAAGGCGAACATCAATAAATGTTCGCCTTTAAAATTTAAGTTTATGCTCTTTACTTCTTTTTTCCTTGTCTTGTCCAAGTATCAGACCTTCCTATTAATGAAATTCCGATATAACCTCTGATATCAAGTGTATTAATATCTTTCATGGTTATTTTACAACTATACGTTTTTCCTTTTCTGGAATCGTAAATTGTTCCTTTATTCCAAAGACCATCTCCAGCATAGACAAAATCCTTGAAAATCCTCAACCCTTTTAAAGGCTTGGACTTCAACTTTTCGTTAGGATTATTCTTATCTACTTTTGGTTTTTTTGTATCTGGGTCAATAGGTTCTTTTAACCACACTATTTTTCCGAAGTACTTTTTACCAATTTTGGATATTTTCACTTTGGCTTTTCCTGTGCTTTCCATCCACACTCCTAAAATTCTATCTTCTTCAGCAACTTTAGCTGTAGACACAAAACTCATGGCAAGTAATGCCGTAATCGCAATTAAAATTATTTTTCTCATTGTTGTTGTTTTTTATTGTTTCTCTACCTGTACATCAAACTTGATGCCAGCATTAATTTTTTGCACTTCTTCCATATCTTTATTAAAGTTTGCATCCATTGTTAAATATACGTTTTCTTCTTTTAAAAAATCTCCTAACTCTACATCCTCCATTAAAGAAAGCGTAATAGTTTTAGCTCCAGCATCAACCTCTTTTAAGATTCCGACTGTTACCATTTCTATATCCTCATTATCTGCACTAAGCATAAATTCTGCCCCTACTAAATCTCCAAAAGCAATCGAATCATCCTTTGTAAGTGTAATAGATTTCATACTTGCATCTTCAATTGATTCAGAACCAATTCCTTCAACAGAACCTATAAGTTCTTTCATATTTAGGGCTATAGAAGCGGTATTTCCTCCTCCTTCATAAATATCTTCGAAAGAAAAAGTCTGGTTAGGAACCTCTAACTCTTTAGATTCCGTTGCTACTGAGCAAGAAAAAATTAGTAGTGCTACAATAATTCCTGATAAGATTTTAATGTGATTCATCATTTTCATTTATTCTGTTTTAATAAGTTTTAATCCCTAAATATATAAAACTTATTGAATTGTTGTTGTCAAACAGTTCTATATTTCTTTCGAAACTTATATATTAGTGAGCCTCCTCTGAAACTATTCCATACAAGAAATGAAATCCAAATTGCATAAAGTTTGATATCAAACATATTTAAGAAAAACAACAGTGGCCAAAAAATTAAAAATGTAGCCACAATTAGTGTATTTCTTAAGTAAGCGGTTTCTCCCAATCCTTTAAAAACTCCATCAAAAGTGAAAGTAATTCCACTAATAAATTGTGCAACAATAATCAACCAAAATACTGAATAAAAATGAGTTACAACTGTTGGATCATTGCTAAAAATTCTGCCTAAAAAAGGGTAAAGTGCAACAAAAATAAGAGCTAAAATTCCTGCTACAATCATGTTGTATTTTATTAAATCTTTGGACAAAATGGTGAGTGATTTAAAGTCTTTTTTACCTAATAATTTTCCTGAAATAGCATTCCCAGCATTAGAAAATCCGTCAATAAAAAAGAAAGAAAAAACCCACAAATTAATTAAAATTGAATGAGCAGCTAAGTATTCTTTTCCATAACTTGTTGCATATCTATTTGCCAAAAAGAAGGCTAAATTAAGAGCAATAGTTCTAATCAACATGTTCGCTGACATTTTGAGCATAGTATTGAATTCAGGATTTGGCTTTGCCCATTTAGGTATAAGATTAAAGTCTGTTTTTCTTTTTACAGTTATTGTGATAATAATTAACATAGTAACTTGTGCAAAAACACTTGCCCATGCCACTCCTTCAATCCCCATATCTGGCTGAAAGCTACCAATACCAAAAACCAAGGCATAATCCAAAATCATATTAATAACCGCTCCAAAAATACTGGCTTGCATTATCCAAATTGTATTTTGCATTCCTCTAAAAACCCCAAAAACCGTATAGACAATCATTGAAACCGGCAACCCAATAATTCGAATATTAAAATAAGTGATTGCTTCAGCTAGTAACTCTTTATCTGCAGGGTCAACTCCATAAAAATCAAGAAATATGCTTTTGGCAAAAATGAAAGAAAAACCACCGATTATAACCCCTAACATTGCACCAAAAAGAATGGTTTGAGGAATCAATGTTTTTATATCATTCAATTTATCTGCTCCCAAATATCTTGAAACAATGGAAGAAACCGAAGTTCTTATTTGTGATAAGCACCATAATAAAAGTGTGTAAAATGCAGCCCCTAAACCTACAGCAGCCTGAGAAACATCTGAGTTTTCGCCTAAGTTTCCTATAATTGCAGTATCTACCAATCCAATGATTGGCTCTGCAATACCCGCAAAAATAGCAGGTATAGCTAATATTCTTATTTCCTTAAAGCTGATTTTTGTTTGATTCACGACACAAAGATACAGTTTAAAAAATCCTTGTCAACTCCTGCTGTAGTTATTCTACAAATAGATTTTGACCTCTAAAATAATAGCACTCATTTTATTTCTTAGTATTGAGCATTTTTGCTATTTTCGACAAACAAAAATTATTCAATTTTATGCATGTTGCAATATCAGGAAATATAGGAGCTGGAAAAACTACTCTAACAAATTTATTGGCAAAACATTACAAATGGGACACACACTTTGAAGACGTAGCAAATAATCCTTATTTGAATGATTTTTATGAGGATATGCAGAGGTGGTCTTTTAACCTTCAAATTTTTTACTTGAATAGTCGATTTACTCAAATTCAAGAGATAAAAAACAGTGAGAAAACTGTAATTCAAGACCGCACGATATATGAAGATGCTTATATTTTTGCACCAAACTTGCACAAAATGGGCTTAATGTCTACCAAAGATTTTGAAAATTATTTTTCGCTTTTTTCATTAATGGAAAAATTTATTTCCGCACCGGATTTACTTATTCATTTGAGAGCTAGTGTACCAACTTTGGTTAACCAAATTTCGCAAAGAGGGAGGGAATATGAAGAAAGTATCAGAATTGATTACTTGAAAAGACTAAACGAAAGGTACGAAGCTTGGATAAGCACCTACAATAAAGGGAAGGTGATTATTGTGGATGTAGACAACAATAATTTTAAAGAAAACCCCGAAGATTTAGGAAAAATAATCAATGATATTGATGCAGAAATAAATGGGCTTTTTTAATTCCATTAAGACTCATTTCAAGCATCTTACACAGATTGTAAGTATATTTACAAAAAAACGTTCTTATTATAACCAACACACCATTTTATGAAAAAAACAATACTCTTATTTTTTGTTTTAGCTACTTCATTGATTCATAGCCAAACAAATGAGAATAATTCAGATAGATTTTCCGATATTCTATCCCATTCAATACAGAAGAATTTATCTAAGAATTCCACAATTCCCAGTTTTATTCAATTTACAAATGGAAAAGAACCTCAGCTACACGAAATCACAGCTTTATTAAATACTTTTTCAAAAACTAATTTTACTTTAAAAGAAATTAAAAGAGAAAACGATCAGCTTGGATTTACTCACATAAAGTATCAACAAGTAGTAAATGGAATTCCTTTAGAGTTTTCTTTTTTAGGAGTTCACATTAAAGATGGAAAAATAGTCTCTGTTAGTGGAAATTTATCTTCACTTGAGCCAAATAGCTCATCTTCAAGTGTTTCTGAAAAAAAAGCATTATCAAAAGCTTTATTACAAATTGGAGCAAAAAAATATAAATGGGAAATACCTGTAGAAGAGGCTTATATCAAAGAAGATCAAGATAATCCTGATGCAACTTTTTTCCCTTCTGGTGAGCTTACTTATTTGGAAACAAAAAACGGATTAAAACTAACCTATAAATTCAATATATATGCTCATGAGCCATTGAGTAGAGCTGAATATTATGTGGATGCAAATCTTGGTAAAGTACTTTTTGAAAATGACATTATTCACCATGCTAACACAACAGGAATAGCACACACCGGATACAGTGGGACACAAACAATTACTACTGATTCAACTTCTCCTACAAATTACAGATTGAGAGAAACTGGAAGAGGAAACGGAATCCAAACATTTGACATGAATACGGGGACAAATTATGGTAGTGCGGTTGATTTTATTGACAGTAATAATACATGGACTTCAACTACTAATGGAGATCAATATGCGTTGGATGCACATTGGGGTGCCGAAATGACTTACGATTATTTTTGGAATGTACATGCAAGAAATAGTATTGATGGTTCTGGGTTTAGGTTAAGAAGTTATGTGCATTATAACAGTAACTATGTAAATGCTTTCTGGGATGGAAGCAGAATGACTTATGGAGACGGAAATGGAACTACAACTTCTCCGTTAACTACAATGGCTATTGCAGGACATGAAATTTCTCATGGACTGACCTCAAATACTGCAAACCTTGTTTATTCATATGAGTCAGGAGCTTTAAATGAATCATTCAGTGACATTTTTGGAGTTGCTATTGATTTTTGGTCGAGACCAACCCTTGCCGACTGGGAAATGGGAGATGAAATTTATATTTCGAGTAGTAGTTATTTCCGTTCAATGTCAAACCCAAATGCTAGAAACGATCCTGATACTTATTTAGGAACTCATTGGTACACAGGAACCGGAGATAACGGTGGGGTACACACAAATAGTGGGGTTCAAAACTTCTGGTTTTATTTATTAGTAAATGGTGGAACAGGAACTAATGATAATGGAGATGCTTATTCAGTTTCTGCACTTGGATTAGATACTGCGGCAAGAATTGCCTTCAGGAATTTAACTGTTTACTTAAGCAGGAATTCGCAGTATGCTGACGCTAGATTTTATGCAATAAAATCAGCAACTGATTTATACGGAGCTTGTTCACCTGCAGTAATTGCAACAACTAACGCATGGCATGCAGTAGGAGTTGGACCTGCGTACGTTCCTGGTGTAATTAGTAATTTTAGCACAATTGACTCTGTAGGTTGTAAACTGCCTCACACTGTTTCTTTTACTAATAGCAGTAATAATGCAACAGCATTTATATGGGATTTTGGAGATGGAAACACCAGTACAGCTGTAAATCCTACTCACACTTATACTTCAGGATTTGGCCCATGGAATGTGACTTTGAGAGCAGATGGTGGAACCTGTGGAAAAGATACGATTATTAAAATAGCAAACGTAAGAATTGATACTACAAAAGCTTGTCCTATAATTTTAGCTAAAAACAGCACTATGTCTTCAACAGATTGTTCTGGAACCCTTTATGACGATGGAGGAGCTACTGGAGATTATGACAATCTTCAAAATTCTTACTTTACTATTAGCCCGACTTCTGCAGTAAATATCACACTTAATTTCACGCTCTTTGATGTTGAAAGAGGAAGTACTGGTTCAACTTGTGATTACGATTATTTTGAAGTGTATGACGGAACCAATACTTCGGCTCCGTTGCTTGGGAGATATTGCAACAACAATCCACCTCCAGCAACACTAACATCTACCGGAGGTGATATTTTTATCAAGTTTCACTCAGATAGATATACTGAAGAACAAGGTTTTAAAATCGATTGGACTTGTACTCAACACACTTCTCCTTTTCCTTTGGCTTTATTTACTTCTAGTGAAATATCAATTTGTGAAAATGACACTATAAAATATAACAATACTAGTTACAATGCTACAAGTTATTCTTGGAGTTTTCCTGGTGGATCGCCATCATCATCTACTCTATCGAATCCTGAAGTTAATTACAGTTCATCTGGAAGCTATACTACAAGACTTATAGCGACAAATACATCTGGCAGCGACACAAGCTTTCAAACGATAAATGTAAAAAAGAATTGCTCTATTATATTAAACGCTAACAGTAATTCAAAAAAGCTTGCTTGTCATGGAAAAGTAATAGATGATGGAGGTTTAACAAGTGATTACTCACCAAATCAAACCACTACATTTACTATTGCCCCTGCTGGCGCTGTAAATGTTACTTTAAGCTTTAACACTTTTGATGTAGAAGCTTCTGGTTGTATATATGACCACATGTTAATTTATGATGGACCAACTACTTCTTCTCCATTAATAGGTAAATATTGTAATTCAAGTGTACCTCCAAGTACTATATCTTCTTCTGGAAATGCTATAACAATTAAGTTCTATGCAGATCCTGGATTAGAATTAAGTGGATTTGATATCGATTGGTATTGTTCACTAGTTGGGCTTACGGAACTTGATAAAATTAAAAAGGTTTCTATTTTCCCTAACCCTTCTACAAATTTTGTTACTATTGAGGCTGATTTTAATCAACATAGCGAAGTGAATTTGAAAATTATTGACTTACTTGGTAAAACTCTATACGAAAACAAGAATACTGAAAATGTACTTCAGTTTACTGATAGAATTGATATTTCAGGTTTTGCAAGTGGAACATACATTGTTTACTTAAACGGACAAGCTCATAAGTTTGTAAAACAATAAACCCTTACTACTTAAATTAAAAAAAGGCTTTCACATTAGTGAAAGCCTTTTTTTTGTAATATTCCTCAGATTCAGAGTGAAATATTATTTTAGAGATTCTGAATCAAATTCAGGATGACTGATGAAGACAATAGTTACAAAACCATCTCTGGAATTTCTCCATCAATAATAAGATTTCCTTCTGTAGCGTTTTTAATCTCTTCGACAGAAACTCCAGGAGCTCTTTCTATTAATTTAAAACCAGCTTCCACAATTTCTAGCACCGCAAGATTAGTTACAATCTTTTTTACGCAAGCAACACCTGTTAATGGTAAAGAACATTTTTTTAGAAGTTTAGACTCTCCTGCTCTGTTTGTATGCATCATAGCTACAATGATATTATCCGCTGAAGCCACTAAATCCATAGCTCCACCCATTCCTTTTACCATTTTACCAGGAATTTTCCAGTTAGCAATATCTCCAGTTTCAGACACTTCCATCCCTCCTAGAACAGTAAGCTGAACATGCTGACCTCTAATCATTGCAAAACTAGTAGCAGAATCAAAATATACCGCTCCAGGCAAAGCTGTGATTGTTTGTTTACCCGCATTAATTAAATCGGCATCTTCAGTTCCTTCAATAGGAAAAGGTCCCATTCCAAGGATTCCATTTTCTGATTGAAACTCTACTTCAATTCCTTTAGGAATATAATTAGCAACCAAAGTTGGTATACCTATCCCTAAATTAACGTACCATCCGTTTTGAAGTTCTTGTGCTATTCGCTGTGCAATCTGTGTCTTACTTAGCATAATTTAGTTTTTTGGTCTAACCGTTCTTTGTTCAATTCTCTTTTCATATCCAGTTCCTTGGAAAATTCGTTGAACGAAAATTCCAGCAGTATGAATCTCATTTGGGTTTAATTCTCCGGGCTCTACTAATTCTTCTACCTCAGCAATAGTAATAGTTCCAGCCATTGCCATCATTGGGTTAAAGTTTCTTGCAGTTCCTTTAAAGACTAGATTTCCTGCTGTATCACCTTTCCAAGCTTTTACAATTGCAAAATCTGCTGTTAATGCTGATTCTAAAATATGTGGTTTTCCATTAAATTCTCTCACTTCTTTTCCTTCAGCTACTTCAGTTCCATATCCTGCTGGTGTGAAAAAAGCTGGTATTCCTGCTCCACCTGCTCTACATCTTTCTGCCAAAGAGCCTTGAGGAATTAAATCTACTTCCAATTCTCCACTTAGCATTTGCCTTTCAAATTCATCATTTTCTCCTACATAAGAAGAAATCATTTTTTTGATTTGCTTTTTCTGTAACAACAATCCTAATCCAAAATCATCTACTCCCGCGTTGTTAGAAATACAAGTTAATTCTTTCACATTAAGATTTACTAGTTCAGAAATTGAGTTTTCAGGTATTCCACATAAACCAAAACCACCTAACATCAAGGTCATTCCGTTTTCAATTCCTTTGCAGGCTTCTTCTGCGTTTGCAACTTTTTTATTCATAATTTATGGTTCTGAAATTTCAAACAATCCACTGTTTGAGAAGTTATTATAATTAATTGGCTCTGTTGATTCTTGATCAGAACATTTAGTATAATCATCTACATAATTTTCTGGCAAATCAAAATCTCCCTTAGAAATATCTATCGTAGAATCTTTATAAATTTTATTCATGTAATACCCCCAAATTGGCAACCCAGTATTTGCTCCTTGTCCCAAAGCTGTACTAGTAAAACGTACGCCTCTGTCTTCTCCTCCTACCCATACTCCAGAAACCAAATCAGGTGTTAATCCAATAAACCAACCGTCACTATTACTTTGTGTAGTCCCCGTTTTTCCTGCAATAGCAATACGCTTTGGTATACCTCCATATTTTTTATACGATGCTCTTAACCTCATTGATGTCCCTCCGTATCCTCTACCATTTGTTCCTGAAACTCCGTCAACAACTCCTTTCATCATTTTTACCATAGTTGCTGAAACATCCTCATCGAAAACTTGATCAGTTTCTGGCTGCGCTTCATAGATTACAGCTCCATTTTTATCTTCTATTCTGGTAATAATCATTGGCTTAATAAAAACACCGTTATTAGCAAATGTGCTCATAGCACCCACCATTTCGTATACAGATAAATCTACTGCTCCAAGTGCTATAGAAGGGTATTCGTTAATTTGATTACCATCTAATCCCATTTTAATTGCATTTTCTCTTACTTTTTTTGGACCAATAGTTTTCATAACTGCGGCAGTAATAGGATTATTAGAGCTTGCCAATCCATATTTAACAGTCATTGGTTTTCCATCAAATTTCGCTGAACCTTTTGGGCACCATTGTCTATTTGGATTATCAGGAATAGGACAACAATGTTCAATATGTAAAAACTCCTTACAAGGAGTAACAACTCCAGCGTCAATTGCTGAGGCATAAACTATTGGTTTAAAAGTAGAACCCACTTGTCTTTTTCCAGTTCTTACCATGTCGTATTGAAAATACTTAAAGTTAGGTCCTCCAACCCATGCCTTTACAAATCCAGTTTTTGGGTCCATTGACATCATTCCTGCTCTCAAAAAACTCTTCAGGTATTTAATTTTATTCATCGGAGTAATTACTGTGTCTTTCTCATAACCCTCAGCCGTCCAATCAAAAACCTGTGTTTCAACTGGAGTATTAAAAATAGTGTCAATTACAGCCTCAGTATAACTCGGATTTATATGCTCGGGATTGTAATTACAGATATATTTTCCTTTCTTTTTCTTGGTTCCAGGTCGTTCACACACTGCACATGCCTTTCCAGTTAAGGTTTTGTAAAGCATAGTTTGTTTCTTTGCTTTATCCAGAATTTGAGCTGACTCATCTTTGTCCACTGCTCTAACAAATGGATATCTTGGATAAGAATACTTTCTTTTCATTGCCCTGTGAAGTTGAGCTTGCAACTCTTTTCCAAGGTGTTGCATGACTGCCCACTCGGCATATTTTTGCATTCTAGAGTCAATTGTAGTGTAAATCTTCAATCCATCTTTTCGAATATTGTATGGCTTTCCAGTAACTTTATTCAAGTATTTAAAGTTTCCATCCTCGTCTTTCTCCTCCATCATTTTATTCAAATCTGCTCTCACAGCTTCCCTAAAATAAGGAGCAATTCCTTCTTTGTGGTCTACAGAAGTTAGATTTAATCCCAATGGCAAGACCCGAATAGAATCATATTGATTTTGAGAAATATAGTCGTTGTTCAACATTTGTTTCAACACAACTTCTCTTCTTTTTTTAGCTGCTTTAGGAAATCTTTTAGGGTTGTAACCGTTTGGATTTTTTACCATTCCTACAAGCATTGCGGCCTCCTGCAAATTAAGCTCATCTGGTGATTTACTAAAATAAACTTTAGAAGCAGAATGAATTCCAACTCCTTGATTCAAAAAATCTACTTTATTAAAATACATGGTAAGAATTTCCTCTTTGGTATATCTTCTTTCTAGCTTAACGGCAACAATCCATTCTCCAAATTTTTGAGCTATACGGTTAATATATCCATTAGCCCTTTGTCCGTATAAATTCAATGCTAGTTGTTGGCTCAAAGTACTTCCCCCACCATCTTTACCCATTCCTTTCAATGCTCTTAATAATGCCTCTAAATCAACACCTGAATGAGAATGAAATCTTTCATCTTCTGTTGCTATCAAAGCATCAACCAGGCTGGGCGATAACTCATGGTAGTCTACATGGGTTCTATTTTGAAAATAATATTCTCCTATAACTTTCCCATCTGAGGTAATTACCTGAGATGCCAAATTACTCTTAGGATTATCTAAGTCTTCGATACTTGGCAAGTCACCAAACAAATAGACTAGCAGTAAAATTGTGAAAAGAGCGATGAATGGCCCTAAAAATATAAGCCAAACTAATCGTCTTAGCAATTTTCTCTTTTTTGGTTTTTTCTCTTTATTTTGACTCATTTGCTTTTAAAATTTTAAGCCCAACGTTATTAATTCCTCCCAATTTTTTCTCTCTCATTCCTTGAGTAAAAGTAAAAGTATACATCCCTTGAATGGGTAATTTTGTTTTCAAAAACCACATACTATTCTCTATTAAAGTCCCGCTAGCAGAACTGCCCAACCACTTACCATTGGGCGCTGCTAATATAAACTGAGCAGTATCTGTTTTAGTCCTTCCGTCTGGGGTTTGCAACTTCCAAAACACAAATACATTTCGGTATCCATAGTCGTTTGTATTTCTTAAATTGAAGAAAAAATCATACAACTTTGTGGTATCTGTAATCTCAAAATCAAAACTTTGTGATTCTTCTGCAGCCCAAGTTTCATTTTCAATATCTACATACTTTTGGTAATAAATATCTTCTCCTTTGCAGGCTTGAAACAAGACTACAAGGGCTAAAAACGAAATAAGAAACAAATTATTTTTTGTCATTCGAGTTGTTTGATTTCTTGTTTCGATTATTGTTGTTTTTATTTCTGTTGCGATTATTTGGCTTTCGTTTTTTCTTTTTCTTTTTGAAATTGTTATCAAAACGAGTCAAACTATCTTGTGCATCAACAGCTGCATATTTTTCTTCTTCCACAGGTTCAAAATCCATAAATTCTTTCAAACTCACTGGTTTTTTACCTGCTTTATTCATTGCAATTATTTCATGTACTCTATCAACAGAAAGTCCTATAAAATCATTATTCCTATCTTTTGTTTCTACTGAAAACCACATTGTTTTAGCAAAAACATCCGTTTTCATGTGGCGAGCTTTTCCTCCTTGAGTTTGCAAAGTTGTGTTTGCTTTAGGGAATGTTTTCATCAATTCCATGTAAGCATCCAACTCATAATTTAAGCAACATTTAAGTTTACCGCACTGCCCTGCAAGCTTTTGCGGATTAAGCGAAAGCTGCTGATACCTTGCCGCAGAAGTATTTACTGAACGGAAATCTGTCAGCCAAGTTGAGCAACACAATTCTCTTCCGCAAGAACCAATTCCGCCTAATTTTCCTGCTTCTTGTCGCATTCCAATTTGCTTCATCTCGATTCTTACTTTAAATTCCGAAGAGTATTTTTTAATCAATTCCCTGAAATCAACTCGTTGATCTGCTGTGTAATAAAATGTAGCTTTGGTCATGTCTCCTTGAAACTCTACATCGCTAATTTTCATTTTCAGTTTTTCTTCAATGGCAAAAGTCCTTGCGATTGGCATAATTCTTTTTTCTTCTTCTCGTGAAGAATGCCAAACTTTAATGTCTTCATCAGTTGCTTTTCTCTCGATTGAAGGTAAACTTCTGGTATCAGTAATTTTCTTTTTACTTAATTGCAGTTTTACCAATTCTCCTTTCAAAGAAACTACGCCAACATCAAATCCACTTTTTGCCTCTACACATACGATATCCGTTTGGTATAGCGACAAGTTGTTTGAGTTTCTAAAATATTCTTTTCTTTCGTTTTTAAATCGCACTTCTACAATGTCAAATGGTTTTTCGCCAGTAGGAATTTGCATATTTTCCAACCAATCGAATACCGACATTTTATCGCAACCACCCGTTCCACAGGAACCGTTGCTTTTGCAACCCTTGGGAACTCCCGATTTATTATTTGAGCATGATGAACATCCCATTTTTAGTAAAATATTTTGAAACTAATTCATAACGAATCAGTTGTAAAGTTAGTATTGAAACTATGAGAAAAAACAATATAGTCTTCTCCAAGTTATTTGTATCAAATATACTTGATTATTCAGACGAATAAAATAATATTAGTGGATTATTTTTTAATCAATTTGAAAAGATTGAAAGACAAATCTAAAAACAAGATTTTGGCATTGGCATTTCTATCGATGTGGTAATGTGCTTCAGACATTATTTCATGCAGATGACCAATGTTTCTTTCATGTATATAAGGCATAAAATTCTTGATAAAAGCTTTCTGACTTTCAGAAGTTTTTACGCTTTCCATCCCTACAAAATTACCAACCAAGCTTTTCTGAAAAATGGAAAGTACAAAAAGAAGAAATGCTTTTTGTTTTTCCTTTCCCATTTTTTGAATTTCAGCAACAAATTTTACTGCTCCAGCTACATCTTTTTTGAAACATAATCGCATCCAACTCACAAAATTCTCAAAAAAGAAGTTTCCCTCGTCACCAAGAGTCAATTCATTTAAAGCAACAGAATAATCTCCATTAACATAACTGGCAATTTCTATCGCTCTTTGGCTGTCTAAATTGTGTTTTTCTTCCAGATTTTTTGCGATAATTAAATCCGATAAAGATGCTAATTTAATAACTTGTGTTCTTGATAAAATAGTAGGCAAAATAGATTCTAAATTCTCAACACACAGAAAAATTAAAGTATTATTTGGTGGTTCTTCAATCAGTTTCAGCAATTTATTAGCAGCTGCAGCATTCATGTTTTCTGCCAACCATAGAATACTAATTTTATATCCTCCTTCGTATGCTTTTAAACTTATTTTCTTAGAAATCTCAGCACTTTCATCTACTCCAATTAGTCCTTTTTTATTCTCATTTCCATTTTTTCTGTACCAATTTTGCTCTGAAGAATATGGGTTTTCAATTACCATCTCTCTCCATTCTTGAACAAACGAATCTGAAGTTTTTTTCTTGGCCTCCAATTGAACTGGAAAAGAAAAATGCAAATCGGGATGAGATAAGTTTTTGATTTTTAAGCAAGAAGGGCAAGTGCCACAAGAATCTGTTTCTTGTTTGTTGTGGCAAAAAATAAATTGAGCATAAGCAAGTGCTAATGCAAAAGTCCCTGCTCCTAATTTTCCATGGAATAATTGTGCATGAGATATTCTATCATTTAATACCGTTTGTATTAAATTTTCTTTGATTGAATCTTGACCGATTACCTCTTTGAATAACATGGTTCAAATGTAGCGAATTTAGAGAATAGTGAAGAGGTATTCCTTGATAGATTTTATCTATTAAATACAAATTCTTTGTTTCTTTGTAGTCTAAACAAATAAAAATGGCACACAAAGCAGGTTTTGTAAATATTGTAGGGAGTCCCAATGTCGGGAAGTCAACTTTGATGAATGGATTGGTAGGGGCAAAAATGTCGATTATTACTTCCAAACATCAAACAACTCGTCACAGGATTAGAGGGATTGTGAATGGAAATGATTTTCAGATTGTGTATTCTGATACGCCAGGAGTATTGGAACCAAAATACAAATTGCATGAAAAAATGATGAATTTTGTAAGCGAATCGCTTCGTGATGCTGACATTATTTTATTGGTGACTGATATTTTTGAAGATTCTATGAATCACAAAGAAACTTTAGTAAAAATACAAGACATGAAAGTGCCAAAGTTTGTATTGATTAATAAAATTGACCTTGCCAAAGACATGGAAATTGTAGAAAAGAAAGTTGAGTTATGGGCAGAGTTAATGCCTGGTGCACAGATTCTTCCAATCTCAGCTTTGGAGAAAGTGAACACTGATTTTGTGATTAATAAAATTCGAGAATTACTGCCTGAATCTCCTGCCTATTTCCCTAAGGATGAATTGACTGACAAACCTATGCGGTTTTTCATTTCAGAGATTATCCGAGAAAAAATCTTTACCACTTACAACAAAGAAGTACCTTATTCTTGTGAAGTTGTGGTAGAAGAATACAAAGAAGACCAACCTACTCAAGGAAAATCAAATAAGACTATTACAAAAATCAGAGCTTTAATAATCGTGAATCGAGAAACTCAAAAAGGGATTATCATTGGGCATCAAGGGAATAAACTGACCGTTGTGGGAACTGAAGCTCGTAAAGACATTGAGGCTTTTATTGGTAAAAAAGTATTTTTGGATTTATATGTAAAAGTGGACAAAGATTGGAAAGAAAAAGACAATCGATTGAATCAGTATGGATATGATGGGTAATCGATGAATTTAACTTCTCTCATACCAACCGATTGGAAAACAATATTATCAAAAGAAATTGACTCGGATTATTTCGCTCAATTATCTGAATTTGTAACTAAAGAATATGAAAACGAAATTTGTTTTCCTCCCACAAAAATGATTTTCAAAGCTTTTGAAAAATGTCCTTTTGATAATACTAAAGTTGTAATCTTGGGTCAAGACCCCTACCATGGTGATGGGCAAGCGCATGGATTAAGTTTTTCGGTTCCGATGGGGATAAAATTTCCTCCCTCATTGCGAAATATTTTCAAAGAGTTAAGTTCTGATTTAGAGAGCCAAGTTCCTTTTCAGGGAGACTTAACTGACTGGACTGAACAAGGTGTTTTATTATTAAATGCTACCTTAACTGTGCGTAAATCTACGCCTGGAAGCCATCAAAAGCAAGGCTGGGAAAAATTTACAGATTCTGTGATTAAAGCTATTTCTGACGAAAAAGAATCAGTAGTTTTTATACTTTGGGGGAAATTTGCCGAGCAAAAAACTGAGTTGATTAATGAGTCAAAACATTTCATTATTTCCTCGGCTCATCCTTCGCCATTCTCTGCTCATAGAGGCTTTTTGGGTTCCAAACCTTTTAGCAAAACGAATGAGTATCTAGCAGAAAAGGGGTTCGAGAAAATTGATTGGGAATTGAGATAATTTTTATTAAAACTCCAAATTTCCCTGATTTTCTGCCAAGCCTTTTGGAATTTTAATATTTATATCCAACGCTTTATTCAGCTTCTCAATAAAATAAGCTGCTAATAATGGCGATTCTTTTTCCATATTTTGATGCACAAAAAAGTTAATCTCCTTCAACCCTTGCTCTTTCCAATCTTTCAATCGCTCTACCCAATCATCCAATCTTGTGTAATCACTTTTGTGATTTGCTCCTGTATACCGAATAAAACATTTATCATTTGTTAATCGCATGTGCATTAAATCTCTTCGGCCTGCAGTGTCTGTTATGATAGTTCCAATGTTATTTTCTTCTAATAAATGAAATAACTCTTCAGCTACATTTCCTTCGTACCAGCGAATATCTCTAAACTCAACTGTCAATGGGATTTCTTTTGACCAGTTCTCAATAAAGACTACAAAATCATCCCATGATTTGGGCGTGTAATTTGGGTGCATTTGCAAGAAGCAACTCCCTAGTTTATCACCAAAAGTAGAAACCGAATGGATGTAATCTTCTAGTTCTTGCTCGCAGTTTTTGAGTCTTCTAAATTGGCTAATAAGCTGTGGAACTTTTGGAAAAAACTTAAATTCGTTTGTAGTTTTTTCGTTCCATTTCTCCACTTGTTCTGGCGGAAATATTCGATAGAAAAAAGCATTTAACTCTATGGAATTAAATTGAGTAGCATAATATCCCAATTCGTCTTTTGTTCCTTTTGGATAAAAATTCTTTAGGTAAAAATGCCCATGACTCGGTAACAACATCAGTTTTGGTATTATCTTCAAACATATGCAGTACACCTGCATTGGTACCTATAACAATGCGAATACTCGTTCCATAATTTACAACCAACGGTTTTGAATGTAATGGGTCACCAAAAACATCGTATCGCATATCCGTAGTTGAATTATCATCGTCTTCATCATCAACATCGATACCAGCATGCCAGTTTAGTGTATTATCAATTTCAGCTTCAGTAACAGCACAACCCGGCATAGAAGAAAGCAAGATACGGCGCAGTGCATTACCTAGGGTATGACCAAAGCCACGCTCTAAGGGCTCTAATGTCACTTTGGCACGAGTTGAATCAATTGCATTAACGGCAATCACACGTGGAGTTAATAGTTCGTTCACTGCACTTTGCATAGGGGCACCTGTGTAGTAGTAGTCCTTTGGATTATTGAAAACGTTTTAAGCAATATCTGAAGCAAATGTTTGCCAGTATTACTTAGAGTACAATTCAACAATCAAATTTTCATTTATCTCAGAAGAAAGATCAGCACGATCAGGCTGATCGGCCGGGCGACCAGCGATGCGGCCCGTTCCGCGTTCGTTATCGCATAGGTTTTCGGCAGCACTTCGGCAAAGATCAGCACAAGTAGTGTCATGATGAGCGTGGCCGCTGCGACGCCGTTTTGCCCGAAGACTTTGGTTAGCACAGCCGTGGCGAGCGATGTCGCCAGAATGTTGACGACGTTGTTGCCCAGCAGGACCGACCCGATCAACCGTTCGCTGTCGTCAGTGAGGTCAAGTGCGGTTTCCGCGCCCT
>CAKZNB010000006.1 GCA_937129365.1 uncultured Flavobacteriales bacterium | reverse complement strand
TTTTTCGTTATAAGGGTTTATTTTTTCACTGCTCATTTTCAGAAATGATTGAAAGTTTAATATTTTTTGTAAATATAGGAAAAAAATAGTAATATTGATTAGTTAAACAGAATTTTCAAATGAATTATAATCCAAAAAAAATATTTATTATAGATTATGTTGGAGCTATAATTTCAAGTTTTATGCTCGGAATTGTTTTGGCTTATATTCAACCTTTGATTGGGATGCCAAAGACCATATTATACCAACTTGCCATAGTTGCTTTAATATTAATGACCTACTCTGGATTATGTGTCTTGTTAATCAAAAAGAACTACAAACCCTTCCTTACCACAATCGGAATAGCGAATGTGTGTTATTGTATTGCTTCAGTATATTTAATTACAGTATATTTTGAACAACTTACTACATTAGGACTTTCCTATTTCATCATAGAAAAGGTAATTGTGCTAACTTTGGCTTTCATAGAAATAAAAACAGCATTGAAATGAAATGGATTAAAGCAGCCAGATTGAGAACCCTACCCCTTTCCCTTGCAGGAATCGTGATGGGAGGTGCTTTGAGTTATTGTGGTTCATTTAATTCAACTATTTTCTGGCTTTGCATTGCCACAGCCACATCATTTCAAGTACTCTCTAACTTTGCAAACGATTATGGTGATTTTGCTAAAGGAACCGACAATGAAGATAGAATTGGCCCAAAAAGAACCATGCAAGGTGGCTTGATTTCTAAAAAAGAAATGAAAACAGCTTTAGTCATCACTTCATTGATTTCTTTAGCACTTGGGGGCTATCTATCTTATCTAGGAACTCAATTAATGGAAAGAAAATTTCTTATCTTATTCTTAGTATTAGGAAGTCTTTCGGTGGTAGCTGCTATCAAGTATACAGTTGGTAAAAAAGCCTATGGCTATTCTGGATTGGGAGATTTATTTGTTTTTATTTTTTTCGGTTTGGTCGGGGTTTTAGGTTCTAAATTTTTGATTTCAGGGAGTTTTCAAGGGTTAGAAATTCTTCCTGCATTTAGTATTGGGTTGTTCTCTATGGCGGTATTGAATCTCAATAATATGCGAGATGAACACAATGACAAAGCCAATAATAAAAATACTCTTGTAGTAAAAATGGGCTTAAAAAAAGCCAAGATCTATCACTATATTTTAATTTTGAATGGTATGGCTTTGCTTGTTATTCATACCTATTTAACACTTGAAAGTTACTGGAAATGGATTTTTATATTTCCATTTATCATTTTAATCAATCACTTGTTTTTCGTTAAAAAAACTACCGAAAACAAAGACTTTGATCCCGAATTAAAAAAAGTGGCACTTTCCACTTTTGGCATTTCATTATTGTATTTTCTTGGAAATTTTTTATCATGTTAAAAGCAAACTACACCAAATACACGCTCAATTTTACTGAGGAAAGAGGAACTTCACGAGGTTGGTTGCAAACTAAGGATTCGTGGTTTATTAAAGTTTGGAACACTGAAAATCCCAAGGTTATTGGAATTGGCGAGTGCAGTTATTTACCAAAGTTAAATCCAGAAAAATTAGATACTTACGAAAGCAAAGTAGCTGAAGTTTGTGAACGAATTAACGAACATGAATTTTGGTTAGACAAAGGTTTAATGGGATTTCCATCTATTTATTTTGGATTAGAAATTGCCTTACTTGATTTAGAAAAAAAAGGAAGTAAACTGTTATTTGACTCGGATTTTTCACTTTCAGAACAACCTATACCCATTAATGGATTGATTTGGATGGGGAGTTTTGAAAACATGATGCAACAAGTAGATGAAAAAATTGAAGCAGGTTTTAGGTGCATCAAACTAAAAATTGGAGCAATAGATTTTGAAAAAGAATTGCATATTCTAAAATCTATACGAAAAAAAAGTAGTGAAATTGAACTGAGAGTAGATGCAAATGGAGCCTTTCCACCTGCAGAAGCCTTGGAAAAATTAAAGCGATTATCAGAATACAACCTACACTCTATCGAACAACCTATCAAGCAAGGATTTCCTGCTACTATGAATCAGTTGTGTAAAGAGAGTCCTTTACCAATTGCACTCGATGAAGAATTGATAGGAAAGTTTACAAAACAATCTAAAGCAGAAACTCTTGAAAACATAAATCCTCCTTATATTATTCTTAAACCTTCACTCATTGGAGGAATAAAAGGAAGTAAACAATGGATTGAATTGGCCGAAGAACGACATATAAAATGGTGGATAACCTCTGCACTGGAATCTAATATTGGGCTAAATGTGATTTCTCAATTTGTGGCAACTACTAAAAACACAATGTTTCAAGGTTTGGGAACGGGAAAATTATATACCAACAACATAGATTCTCCATTGCAAGTAATTGGAGATGAAATCAGTTATAATAAACAGTTAAACTGGGATTTAAGTGGATTATAAATCATTTGATCATATAACCCTTAACCAAAAACTCTTCTCAAAAAAAGAGGTCTTGGAGCTTGAACCAAAAGAGAAAAATCATATAAAAGAAGTAATCGAATTTTTGAAAGAATGGTTTTCGGACTCAACAGAAATCACTGTTCAAACTTCAGGTTCTACGGGTACTCCAAAGGAAATTTCAATTCCAAAACAGAGTTTTGTGGAAAGCGCAAAAAATACCTGCGAGTATCTAAAACTCGATAAGAACATAAACGCTTTGTTATGTATTCCGGTGAAATACATTGGTGGCAAAATGATGGTGATTCGGGCATTGGTTTCAGGTTATAATTTGATTGTGCAAGAACCAAGTTCTAATCCTTTAGTAAACCTAACCACACCAATTGACTTTATTGCAATTACTCCCATGCAAGCTCTAAAGTGCTTGGAAGACTCTCCAAAAAAATTACAAGAAATAAATCAAATAATTATAGGTGGCGGAGCTGTTTCAGAAAGTTTTATAAATCAAATTCAATATTTTAGTAACCAGTTTTATTCTACCTATGGAATGACCGAAACGGTGAGTCATATTGCCTTAAAAAGATTAAATGGGGAGCTGAAATCAGATTCATTTGAACTCCTTCCCTCCTATTCAGTCTCAGTAAATGAGGAGAAATGTTTGGTGATTGATTGCCCAACATTATCTCCAAAAAGTATACTCACCAATGACATTGCTGAACTCACAGAAAGAGGCTTTAAGTGGCTTGGAAGAAGAGACAATGTTATTAACTCTGGAGGAATTAAACTATTTCCTGAAACCATTGAGCAAAAAATTAAAACCAACTATCCTAATTTGACTTTTTATATTACCTCAAAAAAAGACGAGCTATTGGGAGAAAAACTAGTGTTAGTTTGTGAAAAAGAAGTAGAAATCAATCTAAATGACTTAGAATTAGAAAAATACGAAACACCTAAAGAAATTATCGTGAAAGAAATTTCACTTACTGAAACAGGAAAAATTAAAAGAGAAAAAATTTAAAATCCTCTAATTATTACAACGAGAGCATGAATAACCGATATGAGCCACAAAATTAGTGAGGCAGTAATGGCTATGGCAGCTGGACCAGATGAAAAACCAGAAGAAAACAATAAAGCAATACCAACTATTGCAAGAATTACAGCTGTAAAATACATAGCTGAATTAATTCTAAGGGAATTTCCTCTCCCGATTCCAACTAAAACTGCCAACGGTGAAATCGTAGTAAAAACAAGTATTAATATCCCTAATATGGCAAATAAAACTCTTCTGTCACTTTCATCGGGAGGTGAAGATTGAGAGGGTATTAACTTTTGTTTTCCTAAAGAGGCATTAGCTGGTTTTAATACAGTTACTTTCTCAGACAAAACAACACTTGAAATATTGGCTCTGGAATTGTTAGGTTGCTTTTTACTTATAATAGGTAATGCCTGTCTAGGTATTAAATCACTACTATTAGTTTGTTTTGGAGCCTCTTGCAAAACAATTGGATTATTCACAATTTCTCTCGAACTACTATCAGATAATGTTGTTTCTTGAGCTAAATACTTCGTATCCTCATCAACTCTACTCGAAGAATTTGGAACTCTTTGAGTAGAATTTATATGCCAACCTTTTTTATACTTCCTTTTTTGAAATAGCTTATTGGACACTACTTGATTTGAAGTAGAACAAGAAATTAACAAGGCAATTCCTAAAAAATATGAAAGTATTTTTACCATTAATTTAAATTACATCAAGAACTATTAATAAGGCATATATAACGCCTGGAAGCCATAAAAACAGGGTCAAAATTAAAGAAATCCAAAACTCTGTACCTATTCCTCTAGCTAAAAACACAGCTAAAGGTGGAAGAAGGATTGCAAGAATAACTAATAAAACTATACCTACATCCGAACCTGAATTTGGAGCTTCATTTGAACTATTTGTAATTAATTTAGATTTTGATTCATTGATATTTTGATGATTTTCTTCAATGATAATTTCAGAATTTAATGCCGTATTATCAGTTAATCCAGAAGCTTTTGCAACATTATCCCCAACTGATTGATTTGTTGTTTTACTCTGTTTTAAATCTTCAGTTTTAAAATTGTCAAGTTTCTCAACATGAGATTCTTTGTTCTCTGCCAATAAGATATTATTATTTTTAGTTGACTCTTCAGCATCACTTTTTATAAGTTCTTCAGCATAAACAACTTCCTCAGTTTGAGAACTAGTTGTCTTATCAATCTTTTTGGATGAATTAACATGCCAACCTTTATTATATTTTCTTTTTTGGAATAATTTATTGGATGCAACATTATTAGAAGTAGAACAAGCTGTTAAAAATAAAACTACTAAGGAAAATGCGATAATTTTTTTCATGACTATAATTTTTGAGGTTAATTCCCTTAAAGTTATAAAATGAATTGGAAGAATAAAATTTTAAATGTTGATTTTTTCATCAAACCAATGAAGAACCCATTGCTTCTTTGATTTTGCTTGGTAAATTAGATGCAACCACATCATACGATAATTTCAACATACTTGAAATTGCCTTTTCATTTGATATACCATGAGCTATTATTACATTACTATTTACTCCCAGAACTGGAGTTCCTCCATAATTTTCGTAATTAAAACGCTCAAAATAAGAATCTTCAATCCCTCTTTTCTTTATAATTTCGTAAAAAGATTCAGCTTGTTTTAGGATTATATTTCCTGTAAATCCATCGCAAACTACTACATCCGCACCGTCATTTAGTATTCCTCTACTCTCAATATTACCTATAAAGTTTATTCGATTATTATCTTTCAGTAACTTGTGAGCTGCCTTGATAAGAATACTTCCTTTTTCTTCTTCTTCGCCAATATTTAATAATCCTACCTTGGGAGAATCAATATTGTACACATATTCTGCATAAATAGAACCTATTACTGCGAATTTATCAAGCATTTCTGGTTTGCAATCAGCATTAATACCCACATCCATGATTATTCCATCATTTCCGCTTTCTCTTGGTAAAATACTTGTGATTACTGGTCTTGAAATTCCCTCAACCAATCCAATAGCTTGAGTAGCTCCTACCATCATAGCTCCTGTATTTCCCGCAGAACTAAAAACATCAATTTTACCTGCTTTCAGGTAATGAAACCCTTTTGTTATACTCGATTCCGTTTTAGAAATAAATGCTTTAACAGGATGATCATTGAAATCAATTTTATCTTGACAATCAATGAGTTGAATGTAAGATTTGGAACATAATTCCTCTCCTAATTCTTGAGAAATAGACGTACTATCCCCAAACAAAAAAAGAGTAACAGAATCTAGTAAATCAGCATGATTTTCTAAGAAATTACGTACTCCATTTAAGTTACATGCAGGTGCGTTATCGCCCCCCCACATATCAATCCCAATATTGTAGGATTCAGTCAAAATTAAGCTTCGGCTACAGCAGTTTTATCAATAACTACTTGTCCTTTCCAATATAATTTTTCCTCGTGCCAGTATGCTCTGTGAGTTAAGTGAAACTCTCCAGTAGTAGGACATTGAGTTAATGATTGGCTTGCCGCTTTGTAATGCGTTCTTCTCTTTCTCTGTCTTTGTTTTGACTGTCTTCTCTTTGGATGTGCCATGTTATTCTTTTATTTTTTTAATTCTTTTAATTTATCCCAAATTGGGTTTGATTCTTCTTCAGTATCTTGCACTTTAAATGCAGCTAATTTAGCCAACACTTCTTCGTTACATTCTCCTATTTTATGTGCATGTTTTGCTGGAACAGAAGTTACAAAAAACTCATACAATAATTCTGCTATATCAATCTCATACTCTGATTGGCTTAGCAACAAAATGTTTTCATCTGTGCTTTCTCCTTCTCCAAACTTAACATAAAGTTTGTTTTCTGATTTACAATCTGCCTCAAAATCTTCTCCGCATTGGTCACACTGGGTTGTGTAATTAGCTTCCAAGAAAAAATCCATGATCATCATGGTAGACATTTTTTGTAATTCAACTTTTGCATTTAGGGTTACGTTTTCAACGAAATCGTACTCATACTGGTCAAAGAACTCTTTATTGGCGGTAAATTCAAATTCATGCTTACCTTCCTTCAAACCTAAAAAGGGAATCTTAAAATCGTTTTTCGTTTCCATAATTAAGGCTTTAAGGACTGCAAAATTAATAAATAATCCTTAATTAATAATCTTTTTATCAAAAATATTATATCTCTATATTTGTTTTATGCATTACTTTTAATTCTTAGTGCATTATAGATTAAATAAGCTCACTGATTGAAATCAAATTACAACATACTTGGACTTGAAGAAAATGCAAGTTCAGAAGATATTAAAAAAGCTTACCGAAAGCTTGCAATGCGTTATCATCCAGATATTAACCCTGATGTTGACGCTAAAAAATTTCATGAAATACAAGAGGCTTATCATGCATTAATCACACACTTACCAGAACAAAAAGATAGCTATACTTCTACCGAAGGTAAGATTTTTAGCAGAAGGCACAATCGTTGGTTTTCTAAAGAAGAATTTGATGAACTATTAAAACAAGGAGAAAAATATAGAAAAAAGAAGGAAGAGGATGAAAAAATGGAAGCGATTAGGGATTTTGAAAACCTGAAACAATCATGGGTTTATAAATCATTCCCATACATTGCTGTTTTTGGTGTGATTTTTTCAATTTTATTGTTTTCTGATTTTTATATAAAACCCACATACTCACAAGTAGATTATATCAAAACTAAGCGAGTAAGTTTGATTGATGGATCACTTGTAGGTATTGCTCAGCCCGAATTTATTATTTCAGAAATTATTACGGTTGACAATAAAAACATTGAACATTCTGCTGCTCTTAAAGGAGAAATGGGAAACATATTTTACGAAAACCCACATATCGAATTAATGCAAACACCCATATTTAACATCGATTTGGGGTATCGAATTATAGATGTTTCTTATTTTGATTTAAACAAAAAAAAGGCTTTTCATTTTCCTCTTGCCTTTTTTTGTTTGATAATTAGTGCTTTAACAATATTTTTTAAAAATCCTACCCCTTTTTATTACACAGTGCTCAACACAGCAGTTTTTGGGATTCCTATTTTGTGCATCATTTTTATCTTAGCAAGTGCCTCAGCTTGATTAAGCCAATAATTCCATTTTTAGATCTCTCTCAATTATTGAATGGTACTTTTCGTCAATGGCATATACTATGATATCGTACATTGATTTTTCATCATCAGAATTTACTTTTTTGATACTTGCAGGAAAAACAGGAGTAATCCAAGGAGATTGTAATAATTTAATTCTCAATTCCTTTTCAGAAATTTCTGATTCTGTTTTTATCGAAAATTTATACGCAGAAAAATCTGTTGAAAAATCCTTTTTAATAATTTCTTCGTTCACCATCGTACTATAAGGAACTTGCACAATTTCTCCTTCCTTGTTTTGGATTTCAAAATCAAAATTATTGAGTTTTAAAATTGTTCCTTGGTAGTCATCAAATGCAATTTCTTGTCCTATATTCATGTCTCCTTTTAATCTAAAAAACAAACCATGAAAAAGATTAATTAAGTATCCTCTACTTAAATAAACAAACACTAAAGTAAGTACAACTCCTAGAAACGGAAAGGGTTTCACAAGTAAATACAAAGCATATAAAGCAAATAAAACCCATATCAATGTAGAAACCGCTGGTAGTTTATCTAATATATTCTTTCTGCGAACTGGCGATTGTATAATTAGAAGTACTAAATAGTTTTTAAAAACCCAAAGAAAACCATACAACAATCCACCCCAAAACAACAAGCCCAAAAAGCTAAAAAGCGATATTTGTGCCAAATCTATGTTAAAAAATTCTTTCATTAGGCAATTACTTTTTTATCCTTTAAATATTGTTTTACAGCAAAATACACTTCTGAATTTAATTCGTACACCCCGTTTTTTGGTTCATTTACCAATCGTATTCTTTTCATCTGATTTAGGTAAGAAATATAATTCAAATCTTGTCCAAAAAAGTTGTCAAGCTCTTTTTTACTTATCTCCTTAAAAATCACCAAAATTCTTAGTACAACAATCCAATCAGAGTTTTCAATTCCAGGGAAAAATACTGTTTTGGGCTCTTTTATAACTATTTCATTCCCTTCAATAGATTGGATATTATTAATCCAACCAAGGAAAGCTCTCCCAATATTACCTTTATAAACCGAGTGATATTTTTGATAAAATGAATTCAATTGACGCTCCGTAAATTCTTGTTCTCTCTTGTTACCTATAGTAAATTTAAGCCCACCAGCTTTGTGCTTTAATTTAAGGGTTTCAATGAATCCATCTTTGCGAATTGGCAGTAGTAATATAGAAGAAATTATTACTTCATCCCAAGAGACAAATTGCTTTAAATAAGAATAATACACCAATGAACTATTGATAATGAAATGATGCTTTTTTCCGTACTTTTCAATCATTTCCATCAGATGATTAATGATAGAAATATCTGTTCCCCATTTTTCTATGTTGTTGAATAACAATGTTTTTCCGCTAGTTTCTTTTAAATTTTCTTCTAAAGAATTTTCATTGCCGAATGCAATTTTTACCGCTCTTTCAAAAGAGGTTTTAATTGGTGTATTTGTAATTGCAGGTGAAATTGTAATCACAGTTCTCTTGAGCATTCGCGAGGCAAGGTAATCGGAAAAGTATTTTTTGCCAGAGAGTTGCTCACCAAGTATCAATATTGCTCCTCCAGATTTTCTGTTAAGTAATTGAATAGCTTTTTGAGCCTTTTCTATTTCGGCATCTCTATGCTCGATGGTAAGTGGAGATGAATGTTCACCAATAAATAGTTTATTATAGAAAAATGGAATTTGCTCAAAAATAGCTTTTGGCATTTTTACTTTCTCAACAAAATTTGAAACTACAGAACTAAGATTTGCACTTGAACCATGTTTTAGTTTAAATTCCGTAACTAAAAACTCATCCCTTTGCTTATCTAAAAAAGACAGTGTTTGAGAAAGTTTTTGCTTTACAGTACGTTTTGTAGACTGCACAAATCTAGAAATTTTTGAAGTTGCCACTCCAGTTTTCTTAATATACTGATCAATTACAGCACTATTACCAGCTATAAAATCGTAATCCAAAATTTTAGTAGTTTCTTCTAATTCATCGTTTACTTTAGAAATAAAATTTTTGAATCTGGTAGAAATTTCATCTTCCAAATTCTCAGAGGAAGCAACCAATTCTGCTCTAGTTTTAATTGCGACTTCTTGTTCCAATTCAAAATCAATAGTTTCAAGCATTATTGATTTATTCTTAAAAGTTCTTACTAGCTCATTTAAGTCTATTTGCAATTTATCAGATTCGTAGTTAAGTGCTTTAATAAGCTTATTTTCAACAGAAAATAAAATCAAACGCTGAACCTGAATAGTATTTTTTTTCACTCCACTCCCTTGTTCCTCATTTAGATTATTGATAGACTCAACATCCATTATATCAAGAGAATTGGTTAATTTATAGACTATTTTCTCTACTTTTTTTATCGTAATATTAATGAGTTCTTCAATATCAAACGAAAACAAAGGAAGCTTATTCAAATATTTAATAATCTCGAGTTTTGATTGAGTATCTGTATCCTCTAGACTTTTGTTTAGTTTTTTAAATTGTTTAATTAACGATAACTGAGGAGAAATACTCAATCTATTTATAGATGAAACTGTATCATTAATAACCGAATGTATTTCAGGATGTATTTCATGCAGAGATACATCTAACAATAAAGCATTATTAATGAGCCTATTATTCCTTATGAAATATTTCGGGAAACTTTCAATGTCTTTATATTGTTTCTTAAATTCCGTTTTTCCTTTTGCTTCAATTCCTTGCTCTACCTCCCCATTTATACTCAATAAATTAAGCTTATTATACAATGAAAATGTATAATCTTTATTAAGTTTATAAAAATGGTTGGCAAGTTCTTTATAATGGTTTTCTAGCTCCTCTTTTGAATCTATAATCAACTTACCGATGTTTTTGCTGAAATTAGAAAACTCAACCTTAGATAAGTTCTTTTCGCTTCTCAGTTCATTATAACTTTCTTTAATCTTATCCGCAATTTCATTGAGTTCAGTTGCATTTTTGTACACATAAATTCCAGATTTCAAAAAGGACTTATTCAAAATTTTGAGGTAGAAATTATGATAAAAATAAGTAACAAAATCTCTGTAATAAATATTCCTCTTTGGTTTAATACCAAAGGCTTTGTTCTGAAAATTTATCCATTTTTTTGCTCTTCTTTCATTTCCAGAATCTTTAGAATTTATTTCTAATTCAGACTCCTCAAGTTCTCTTAGTATTTTTTTTGGAAGCTTGTTCTGGTAAGTTTCATTTTGAGTAATTAATGAAGAGATAGCCTCAGAAAAATTAGTTTCAATTTTTGTTAAAAACTCCGTGTTATAATTATTTATTTCCTCTGATAAATTTTGAACATATTCTTTAAAAGTTTTATCCAATAAATTTACGTTAGCAACAGAATTAGAAGAAAACTGTTTGTTAAAATTCTCTTCATTTTCAGCTATCTTATTCTCAAGTTTCTCAAAAACTGTTAAGTACTGTTTATAAACTTCAGAAAAAACTGTTTCTAAGAAATGATTTATGTTCCGTTTGTTAAATATTGTAAGATTATTAAGCCAAGGATACCCATAAAAATCAGAGGCAATCACTAATTCTACTTCCTCATTCTCTTGAATTTCTGGAGTAGCAACCTCTACTTTTTCTCCTAAATCTACTTCAGTTTCCTCAAAACTAGATGAAGGCCTAATCAATAAAGTAGTTCCTAAAATCTTAACTAACTCATCTGTTTTTTCTACAAAAAGTTCTTCATTATCCAGATGATCAGGTACTCCAACAATCACTAAATCAGAATCGTAAGATTCTACTTTCATTATCTCGTACAACTCCTTTTGTTCAATTTCGTTATTAATGATTTTAGAACGAGCAGGAATTCTATAATTGGATAATAATTGATTGATTATCTCTTCTAGTTGCTCTTTTTTATCATTTTGATTATTGACATAAAGAACTCTAATTTGAGCTTGTCTCCAATCGATTGAACTATTCATAAACTTGGCAAGATTCAAGGATAGTTCTGTTGTATTGCTGAAATCATTCCACCAGATATCAATGGATTTTTTAGCTCCAAAACCTCTTTGTTTATCGTAATCTAAATACAATACGTTATAATCTAACTCACAAAGCTTATTAGTTAATTGAGCAAAACGGGTTGGCTCATCCGAACTTTGTTCCCAACTTGTAAGCACAGTATTTGGTTCTACCCCTGAAAAACCATAAGTACTTGAAATCACCTCAATTCCATCGTACACATCTTTGCACTCTTGCCTACGGGCAAAAATACCTTGGCTATACAATTCATCATCTTTTACAGAATGCTTGTGCTTTGGCAGTAATAATTTAGCCGTTTTATTTTCTAATAAGTCAAAATTGGAAATCATTCCCTTTGTTCCAGCTACATTTTTACTGAAATCTATCAAATGTTTTCGGGTTTCTGTTCCACCACTAAACAACAAGATATTTGGATTCCAATTTCGCTTGTGAGTTGATTTTTTATCCAGATTTTTAAGTCCTAATTTCACAATACTACTCCACACACTTTGCCACACATCCCCCGAGCCCAAAACGAGCTGTTTCCTAGTTAACCAAATAAAAATCAATATCATAACTAGTATTGCAACTACTGCGGCAAGTAAGTTTAATTGAATCATTAGTACAAAAGTCACAATTGCTCCTAGCAACGAAACCCACAATGGAATTTTGAAACTTGGACGAAAATCTGGACTTGCCCATTGCTCCAAAAAGCAAGAAACATTTATAAATAAATAAGCTGACAAATAAAACATGGCAACTACCTCAGCAATTACATCTAATTCACCAATGAGCACACCTGCTTGAGCGATTATAAATGTTAAGATTAATGCATTTCTTGGTTCGTTCTCTGCTCCTTTTCCTTTAGCAAATATCTTGGGAGTGATACTATCTACAGACATAGCTTGAAGAATTCTTGGTGCTCCTAAAATCCCTCCCAAAGCCGAAGAAAGAGTAGCTCCCCAAATCCCTCCTATAACCAAAGCAGGAATCCAACCAAATTTTATTAATGCATTCTTATCAGATATTATCGCATCTAAGTTTCCTTCGAAAGAATAATAAATAAAAATTGCCAATCCTACATATACAATAAGCCCTACACCTACTGCTAACATAGTTCCCCAAGGAATAGATTTTTTTGGATCTTTTAAATCACCAGACATAGCTACCCCAGCTGTAAAACCTGTTACTGCAGGGAAGAATATTCCAAATAACACAAAGAAGTTTACTCCACCTTCGGTTACTCCAGTCATATCAAATTCTTTGCCTACATCTGTTCCAAAAAGGATAGAAATTACAGATAAAACAATAGCTGCCAGAATGAAAAATTGAGATTTGATAGCAATACTTGTACTGATATATGCGAGTGTAACAATGAGAAATAATGCAATGGAACCAAATAATCGTATGTGATTGATATTGACAGTTTCTATGCCGAGTGGCTCTTGTAAAACAACTAATGCACTCTCTGCAAATCCAATAAGATATAAAGCAATACTTAATGCAGTTGCCACAAAAAGCGTAATTCCAATGGAACCTCCAATTGGCAAACCAAGACTTCGAGAAAGCATGTAATAGATTCCTCCCGCTTTTATTTTTCTGTCGGTTGCTACTGAAGAAACACTTAACCCTGTGGCTACAGAGACAATATGTGCAATAAGGATAATTCCTATTGCCATTTCGAGCCCAGCATTACCAACCACCCAGCTCAATCGCATGTACATGATTACACCCAAAATCGTTAAGATTGAGGGAGTAAATACACCAGCAAAAGTTCCAAATTTCTTTCCTTGCGACATGGGGTTAATTTAAGATACTAAGATAGGATTAATTAGGAAATATGACAATGAGAAAACCAGTCTATTATTTCAATAAATCCTTTACAACCTCCAATTCAAATATAGTCTTTCTTTCCTCACATGCTTCTTTCATTTTTTTGCTAATTCCTTTAGCATGTTCTGGCATATTCTTCCATTCACTTTCCCAAGTTTCCTTATCAGGCCATTGAGCATAAGCTATGTAATTTAAATTATCACTTTTATGTAATCGAGAACCTAAACTACCCTGGTGTTTGTAAATGAGTTTAGTTAATTCTGTCCAATTATCTTCAAATTGTTGAATTTTGTCTGCTTTAAGTTTGAATTTGTAGATTACTGAGAACATAAATACTAAATTGAATTTGCTGCACGAATATGTTTAGCTAAACTTTCCATCCTTTCTCTTAATTCAGGACTTGAAATATCAATATTACTATCAACTAATTTTATAGCCAAGTTATACTTATCTATTTTAAAACCAGATTTCATTTTCTCTTTTAAAGAAGTTTCAATAGATTTTCTTAATAGTTTTGTATCAATACCCTTTGTAGAGCCATCTCCATTTTTTTGAATTTGAGAAAAAATATCTTGAGATAATTTTATTGATGGAACTGGTATCTTTTTCGCCTTATTATCAATAACATAGTTTCTATCACCATAATCATCTTTATCTAGACTAATATCTTCTTTATTATGAAAATCTAGAACTCCTTTTTCAAAATCCGAAATTGCAATATAATTTTCAATTTCTCTTAGTTTAGTTACCCAACAGAAAGCACCATTATCATCAAAAAGTTTCTTAATTTCTTGTTTTTTTACATTCAATTTTTCATTCTTTTTCTTTCTGTCACTATCTAAAATTATACCGAAATTTTGATTTATTGTTTTCAAAAAATCTAAACTAAATTCTGAATCTCCTTTTAGAAAATGTTTATAAGTACTACCTCCATAAAACATTATAGAGAAATGCTGACCTTCAATTAATTCAGAATCAATAGTTTTCAACCAATGGCTTATATAAACTTTGTCACTTGGCCCTTCTACCCAAACCATGAAGTTTGTTTGAAACAAATCACTTTGCTTATATCCTAATTGATTTAGTATTTTTAATTTATCAGACTCTAATTTAGAATGAACAATATGCTTTTTTCCATTATCATTAAATACATTGTAAATAGAACAATCAGTTAAATTAATAAAAGAAGAAGAATGAGTAGAAATAAAAAATTGATGTTTTTCAAAACTCAAAAGTGCTTTTATTAAAAGACCTTGCCAATTAGGGTGTAAATGAGTTTCTGGCTCTTCTATAAAAACTAAAGTTGGTTTATTTCTTTTTAAAAAAATCGGAAAAACAATACAAATTATAGTTTGTAAACCATCTCCCAAATTATATATTTCTAATTGGGGTTTATCCCCAATTTTAATATGAAGAACATCATCATCATATTTTGGAATTAAATTTATTTTTTCAAAAAAAATCATTTCTTCTAAAAAATCTTCAAACTCTTTAATTTGATTCCTTTCTTCTGTTGTACCTAAAAGTAATTTTTTAACATCCTCATAAATAGATAATCCTGTAAAAATATCTTTTGAATTAACACCTTTCCCTTTAAAGTAATCTCTTTCTGTTCTATCAAGATAAATATCATCCAACAGCTCATTTCTTGAAATAAAAGGTCTAAAACCTCTTAAAATAGGAATATAAATTTTATTATAATCTTTACTTAATAATGCTTCACTAAGATTTATATTGTGAAAAAGCGTATTATTTACTTCATATTTAAGCTGTTGTATAGTTTTATCAATGAAATATTGATTTTTTGTATATTCTGAAAATTGAACGCCTTCTAATTGTCTAATTTCAAAACCTAATTCTAATAAATAAGATGTATCATAGTCGTAAATACTTGTAAAGTTTTCAAGTATTTTATCTAACCTTTCAATATAAAAATATTGAATCCCGGATTCTTTAAACTCATTAAAACTACTTCTTATATAACTTATTACACTATGAAAATAATTTTGTATTTGATGATCTTCATTTTGATATTTTAAAAATTTTATATCATCTATGTTTGAAAAAAAATCTCTTAAAGTTCTACTTTTACCGGAGTTGTTTGAACCAATAAAAACATTGATTTTATTGAAATTATATAAATAAGAATTATTATCATTAATAACATTCTCTTTTAATAAAGTTCCCTTAAAAAGTGCTCCTCCTGTAATCATACTAATTTTATTTTACCTACTCATCAACTTTGCCACATACTTCCCAACGATATCAAACTCAAGATTCACTTTAGAACCAACTTCTAAATGTTTGAAAAAAGTATTGTCATATGTATAAGGAATAATCGCTACAGAAAAATTATTATCGCCTGACTCACAAACTGTTAGACTTATTCCATTTACTGTTATTGAACCTTTTTCTACAGTTACATCTTCTGAATCATACTCAAAATAATATTCCCAAGAACCATCCAATTCTACTATTTTGGTGCAAGTTCCTAAAGTATCTACATGTCCTTGAACTATGTGACCGTCTAGTCTTGCTCCTATTTGGGTACATCTTTCTAAATTTATGGCATCACCCGCTTTTAGTAAACCAATTGTAGTTCTGTTAAGCGTTTCTTCAATGGCTGTAACTGTGTAGGTATCGTTTTCAATTTCTACTACTGTTAAGCAACATCCGTTGTGGGCTACACTTTGGTCAATTTTCAATTCGTTTGTTAGGTTAGATTTTACTTTTAAATCTACATTCCCCCCTTTTTGAGTCACTTCAACAACCTCAGCTAATTCTTCTATAATTCCTGTAAACATTCTTCTTACAAATTTACATTTTCAATAATTGTTGCATACCCTTGCCCTACTCCAATACACATTGTACAAAGCGCATATTTCTTATTCGTTTTATTCAACTCGATAGAGGCAGTTTGTAACAACCTTGCACCTGTCATTCCTAGCGGATGACCAATTGCAATTGCTCCTCCATTTGGATTTATTCTTGGGTCGTTATCTTCCAAGCCAAGCTCTCGAGTACAAGCCAAAGCTTGTGCTGCAAATGCTTCGTTTAATTCTATGACATCCATATCGTCCAAAGTTAACCCTGCTCTTTTTAATGCTTTGTGAGTTGCTCCTACTGGACCAATTCCCATAATTCTTGGTTCTACACCAAACACTGCCGAAGAAACTATTCTTGTCAAAGGTTTTAAGTTATGTTGCTTTACATAATCCTCAGAAACAACCAAAATTGCTGCAGCACCATCATTCAAACCTGAGGCATTTCCTGCTGTTACTGAACCCCCTTCTTTTTTGAAAGCGGGTCTCAATTTTGCAAAAACCTCCATAGAAGAAGCTGGTTTTATAAACTCATCTTTAGAAAATTGAATTGGATCTTTTTTTCTTTGTGGAATCTCTACTGTCAAAATCTCTTGGGCTAACCTTCCATTCTCTTGTGCCTTAGCTGCTTTTTGTTGCGACCATAAAGCAAATTTATCTTGATCTTCTCTCGAAATATTATATTTCTCTACTAAATTCTCAGCAGTCTCTCCCATCCCATGAGTCCCATAAAGTTCTTTCATTTTTGGATTTACAAATCTCCACCCAAAACTAGAATCATGCATTTGTGCATCTCTCCCAAATGGTTTAGAAACTTTAGAAATTACCCAGGGTCCTCTCGTCATATTCTCCACTCCACCAGCAATGTATACATCACCTTCTCCATTATTTATTGCTCTTTGTGCATGAACCACTGAACTCATTCCAGAAGCACATAATCTGTTCACAGTTTCTCCTGGAACAGAAAATGGCAAACCTGCCAACAATCCACTCATACGAGCCACATTTCTATTATCTTCTCCTGCTTGATTAGCACAACCAAAAATCACATCTTCAATATCTTCTTTTGGGATATTTGAATTACGATTCATTAATTCTTCTATGACCAAAGCTCCCATATCATCTGGACGAATGGTAGAAAGTGTTCCAGTAAAGTTTCCAATCGGAGTTCGGATTGCGTCTAAAATATATGCGTTCATTGTTTTTCTTTTTGTTGTACGAATTTAAGGTTTTAATCTATTAAATTCTTAACCGGTTTAGCAAAAAATTTTGCTAAGGGTTCCGCTATTTTATAGGTATCCACTAATTTTTTTTCAAATCCTTTCTCAAATATAGATTCAACAGGCATTGTGGAGTAAGCATAAAAATGTTTGTTATAAATCAAAGGTTGTTTCTCAGCAGCTTCTTGTAATTCTTTAGGTAATCTTTTATTCTTCTCTCCATGAATTTCTCCAAATGTAGATTTGAATTTTTTCTCATTAATTATCTTATCAAATTTTGATAAATTATCAGCTATCTCTTCTCTAATTGCCTGAAGTTCCTTTTTATCTTGAGTAAAAACTCCTGTATATACTCTTGCATGTTCTGGTGTAATTTCAAAATACAACCCAGGTGAAGTTTTGTCCTTTTTGCCATTTTGAGTTACTAAAGCAGAACGATTTAATTTGTATGGAGATTTATCCTTTGAAAAACGTATATCTCGATTAATTCTGAAAATGCAGTCTTTATAAGTCACATTAAGGGACTTATCAGTTTTGCGCATTTCATTAATTACAGCAGTTACAAAATCTTCAAAAGGTTTTTTGATGTTTTCATGGTACCGTTTTCTGTTTTCATCAAACCAATCTTTATTATTATTGGCTGCTAATTCTTTGAAAAACTCTATAAAATCTGGAGTGAAATATGACATACTTTGTTTATTTAAAATTTGTTCGAACTTAAGTTCTTCATTGTTTATATAAGAATAACGATTCTAACTATTAAATCGGGACATTTAGTTTAACAATTTAAGTTAGTCAATAATTTCTACGCTAATTTCCGATTCAATTCCTCTTTCTCTCAATTGATTAACTATACCTGCTCCTAACTCTTCTTTCAGAACTAATAATACTTCGTTCTCTACTTTTTCTTTCCTTTTTTCTTTAGAAAGCAGCTTTGAAGCCAACCCAATCAGCTTTCCTTTCTCCTTAGAGATAACTTCATCAGGATTATTGACCGATATAGAAACTAATAATTTAGCCATTATTAAAAATTTATTTCTAAGTTATACCCTGTATATTTTCTAATGTTAATCACCGATTCATCTTCAAATAAGAAATATTGACCTTTCACTCCTACTAGTTTTTTTCTGAACTGAGGCGTTTTCTCTAAGTTAATACTTTTTACTTTTGTTGGGTATTGAAGAACTGGATAATTTATTTCTGTTACATCATCTTCTTCGGATAAATATTGACTTAAATCACTAGGTAAAGTTTCTTCTAATTCCCACTTTACTTCTTCCAAATCCACTCCTTCCAACGTATCGTTAGTCAACATTTTTCGCCAATTGGTTTTATCTGTAAATTGTTGTTTCAGAGCTACTTCAATTTCTCCTGCTAATCTACGATAAGGAACTTCTGCCAAAATTATTCCCGAACTTGCCCCTTGGTCAATCCATCTGTAAGGTAAATTCTTGCCATTGGTGATTCCTACTTTCACCGCACTTGACACAGCTAAATACACATAATGCTTTACATTATGGTGTTTCTCTTCCCATTCTACATCTCTTCCTTTACCCAAATGAGCTTCGCACAATTCTGGACGGATTATACAAGGAGAAGCCTGCGGAGAGTTCATAAAATGGTTGTAGCAAAATCCTTGTCCGAAGCTCGTTTTGGTTTTCTTACCACACACAATACAGTTGATGTCTCCAGAATATACAAATTCTACTTCATTCCCAATCAACTCATTTATGTGTAGTTGCTCTTCGCCTAGGTAGTAATCTACAACCTCATTGTCGTAAGCAGTATTCATTTTTCGGATATGGAAATTCATTTAGTTTTTGTTTGTGTATTGGACGTTTAATTCGTCTTGAAATTACAATTAATAAAAGATTAATAAAAATCAACATCAATCACTACTCGTAAAGATTTATAATGTCTCTGGCTATTAAATTTCCCAACTGTATTCCTAATAAATTCTTTTAATTTCAAAGGAGAAATTTTTCTTTCGTACTTAATTAAAATCTGATTGATATACATATTTTTAACCCTTGAAATAGCTGGAGTTTCTGGACCTAACACTCTCGCTCCCAATTGTTTTTTTAGGAGTTTGCATAGTTCATAAGCTCCTTCTGCTGATTTTTCTCTTTCTCTATGTTTTATAGTGAGTTTTATTAATCTATAAAAAGGAGGATACCCATATTTCTCTCTTTCTTCAATTTCTTGCTCATACATTCCCAAATAATCGTTTTCAATTACTTTTTGAATTACGGGATGCTCAGGCGAATAGGTTTGTATAATTACTTTTCCTTGCTTTTCTTTTCTCCCTGCTCTTCCTGCTACTTGAGTAAGCAATTGAAAGGAACGCTCATAAGACCTAAAATCAGGATAATGCAACAAACTATCTGCATTCAGAACTCCAACAATACCCACATTATCAAAATCTAATCCTTTTGTAACCATTTGTGTACCAACTAACATATCAATCGCACCTTGCTCAAAATCATCAATTATATGTTGGTAGCCATTTTTGTTTCTAGTCGTATCATAATCCATTCTCTTAATAGAGTTTTTAGGAAAGTAAATAGACAAATCCTCCTCTACTTTCTCGGTTCCAAAACCCTGCATTTTAAGAGAATTACTTCCGCAAGCTTTACATTTAGAAATTGGTTTCTCGGTATAGCCACAATAGTGACATTTTTGTAAGTGTGTGTATTTATGGTAAGTCAGACTGATGTCACAATTTTTGCATTGCGGCACCCAACCGCATGATTCACAGAGCCAAGAAGGATTGTACCCTCTTCTATTTTGGAATAGGATAATTTGCTCTTTATTATCCAAATAACTCTGAATATTATCCAACAGAAATTGAGAAAAATGAGATTTCATTTTCTTTCTTTTGGTTGCTTCTTTCAAATCAGAAATAACAATCTCAGGCATTTTTACATCTCCATACCTTTCAGTTAAACTCACCAACCCAAATTTTCCTTCTTTAGCATTCCAATACGTTTCTATAGATGGAGTTGCAGAACCTAGCAATACTTTAGCTCCATGCAAACCAGCTAAGTATATTGCCGAATCTCTTCCTTGATATCGAGGAGCAGGATCGTGTTGTTTATATGAAGAATCGTGTTCTTCATCTACAATCAGCAATCCTAAGTTCTGAAATGGAAGAAATACTGCCGAACGAGCTCCAATGATTATCTGAAATCTGCTTTCTTTGCCCTTCAGCATTTCGTTCCACACTTCTACCCTTTCGTTTGAATTATATTTAGAATGATACACTCCTACTTTATCTCCAAACTTCTTTCTCAGTCGAGAAATTATTTGTGTAGTTAATGCAATCTCAGGAAGCAAATACAACACTTGATTCCCTTTATCAATCTGTTCTTTAATTAGTTGTATATACACTTCTGTTTTACCACTTCCAGTAACTCCATGCAATAAAACGGTTTGTTTCTTCTGAAAAGAATTAGTGATTTTTTCAAGAGCTTCCTCTTGTATGGGAGTTAAAGAATCAATTTCTTCTTCTTTGCTTTTAATAGAAATTCGAGATTCCTCTTTAGCTGTTTCTTCAAAATATCCTTTTAGAACAAGTTGTTTTATTGTAGCTGAATTAGTATTCGCTTCTCTTATTAATTTCTTTTTTCCAATTTCTGGATGTTGATTTTGCAAGTGCATAAACATCATAAAAGCCTCCAATTGCTTGGGTGCTCTTTCTAATTTCTCAAAAGCAATCTTAACCTGTTCTTCTCCAAAATTATCAGGCAATTGGATTATTTTCTCCAATTTTGGTTTGTATTTTTCCTGAACTTGTTCTGCAACCACTATATAGTTTTTCTCCAATAATGATTTAACAATTGAGTAGGCGGATTTTAGTTCTAAAATAGATTCTACTTCACTTAGCTCTAATATATTTCTAATTTCTAATGCTTCAAGAATAAGGTGTTCTTTATCTGAAAGTTGTTTCCAATCTATTTCTGAGCTTTCGTTAAGAATTATTTTGGTTTTACTTACCAACTTTAAACCCGTTGGTAGAGCTGCATTCATTACTTCGCCAATATTACACAGATAATAAGAGCTAATCCACTTCCAAAATTCTAATTGACTATCATTTACAATTGGAGCTTCATCTAAGATAGAATCTACATATTTGGCTTGGTAAGCTTTTGGTGGGTTTTCGTGAATAGCAGCAACTATTCCTGAGTATAATTTTTTCTTTCCAAATTGTACAATTACTCTTTTACCTACCTCAACAGAATCGTTCAATTCCAGAGGAATACGATACGTAAAAAGGTTAGGAATTGGGAGCGGAAGTATGATATCCGCAAAAAGAGTAACTCTGTTAGTCATATACTATCAAAGATACATTTTTTAAGAAAAAATATAAATTGAATTAACGAATTAGATTTACGTGCCCAAATTTTGTAATTGATTCAGAGGTTTCCACCTCTTTGTAGGTTATTTTCCAAGAATAAGTTCCAACCTGACTTTGTAGTCCTTTAAAACTTCCATCCCAACCTTCATTTGAATCATCAGTTTTGAATACTTCTTCTCCCCATCTATCAAATACTTGAAACTTATATGTTCCTTTATCATTATCATTTCCTGAAACTATTGGAAGAAAAATATCATTTGTACCATCATTATTTGGTGTAAATGCACTTGGAACATAAGCAAATGCTTGTTGAACGTAAATAGTTCTAAAAGCACTATCTAAACAACCAAAATCATTGCTTACAATTTGCCACACACCGTAGCTTCCAGAATCTTTGTAAAGATGGTAAGGCTCCGCCAAATTACTTGTGTTTGCATCTCCAAATCTATAAGTATAGTTTGTAGCAAATTGAGCCATGTCATTGATGTAAATTTTCATCTTGTAGTCATCAGTTGGATTTTTACTGATAGAAAAATCTGCAATTGGATTGGTATGAACAAATACCGCATCTTTAACTTCGGCTGTATCAATACATCCGTTACTAGCAGATACAAACAGTGTTAAATCATAATAACCAGGAGTTGTAAAATTTTCTGTGTGTGATGGCCCTGAAACTATATTTCCATTAACTTTCCATACTTCTGTAGTTATTGTTTCTGGAAGTGTCATGGTACTTGTGCTTGTAAAAGTAACTGACTCATTCTGACAAATTTCAGTTTTATCTTGAATAAAGCTTGCAACAGGTGAAAATTGGTTAAGTACTCTAAGTGTATCTCTACTTGCAGGGCAAACTCCATTAGTTATTTCCCATACCAAGTTATAAATACCTCCAGTTACAAGTCCTCCTAATGTTGTAGATGCTTGAGCTGGATTAAATACTGGAATATTAGGTGTAGAAGATGCTACATACCATCTTGAAGTTGCAGTTCCTGTTACTACATTTCCATTAATAGTTGTAGAAATTTGGTCACATAGATTAATATCAGAACCTACAAATGCTGTATGTTGATCAGAAATAGTTATTTCTACTGTATCAGAGATATCATAACAAGGTAAACTTAATCCTCTCCAAACAAATCTATAAACCCCTTCGATAAGTCCAGTAACAGTTGTAGAAGGATTATTCTTACTCACAATAGTTGGTCTGTTTGGTGCAAAAGTTGTATCAAGAATCCAAGAACCTACTGCAGGTTGTGACAATGGTAGAGCATTAAGATTTATAGTATAAGTTGCACAATAACTTGAATCTCTACCCGCATTAACAACAGGAATTGATTGAACAATAATTAGTGCTGTATCTGAATCCTGAGTACATGTACCGTTGGATACTGTCCAAATAATTTGCTGATTTGATCCAATTGTCATGTTGGTTAAATCTGAATTATGCAAAGTAGGTGATTTTATAATAGGCGAAGGAGTCATTGATAACGAAGGGTCTAAAGACCATACTCCAGTTGCTGAACCTGAAGGATTTGCAGCAAATAATTGAATGGAATCTAAACTACATAAAATCGTGTCATTTCCAGCAAAAGCCACTGGTTGGTCATAAACATTTACTACAAGTGTATCAATTGCTGGAGGACAATTTCCGTTACTGACTGTCCAAATAATTTGGTATGTTCCTTCAGCAAGACCTGATATCGTTGTACTTGGATTTGAATCATTTAAAAAAGTTGGACTAGATGAATTTGTACTCGAAAGAATAGACCATTTCCCAGTAGCTCTTCCTGATGGAGTGTTTCCTAACAGAGTAGTAGAATACTGTGCACATAAGTTTTGATCTGCTCCCACAGAAGATGAAGTTGAATCATATACATCAACTAAAACTGTATCTACTTCTTCTTTACATAATCCATTGTTTACTTTCCAATAAAAAGGATAGGTACCTTCCACTAAGTTTGAAACAACAGGATTAGAAATAATAGTATCAGATATTATCGGAATAGTTGGAGTTCCTAATCCATAAGTCCATCTCCCTGTTGTACCATTTGGTAAAAAATTTGCATTTAAGCTTGTAGAGGATTGATCACATAAACTAATATCTGGCCCAGCTATTGAAAATAGCGTATCTAAAATATTCACCTCTACCGTATCATTAACAACTTTACACCCAGGTCCATTGGACACACTCCAAACAAAGTAATGGCTTCCTTTTGCCAAGTTTGTTACTTGAGATTTAGGATTATTTGAGTCAACCAATATAGGAGTGACCCCAGAAATAATAGTTGACCAATACCCAGTCTGAGATGGTAAAGCAGGCTTTGAACATAAATTAATTGTTAAATATCCACAGATATTGGTATCATTTCCTGCAAAAGCAGCTGGAATATTAGTATCTAAAACAGTTACTATTGCTACACAGCTATTTGTATTCCCATTTACATCAGTTGAATATAAAGTCACTAAATTTGGACCAGTATTGGAACAATCAAAACTATCCTTACTTATAGATATTGATTGAACTCCACAATTATCGAATACTCCATTATTTACAAAAGAAGTATCAATGCCTACTTTTCCAAAAGAATTCAAATAAACAGTAGTGTCTTTACAAATAATAGTTGGTGGAATTGAATCAATAATAGTAATTATTGAACTACAAGTATCTGAATTCCCATTTACATCTGTAACGGTTAATGTTACGATATTAATTCCAGTATCTAAACAATTAAAACTTGTTTGAGATAAACTCATTGTTGAAATTCCACAATTATCAACACTTCCGTTATCAATCATTGAGCTATCAACTACAACATTCCCTGTTGCATTAAGGTATACAGTAATATTTTGACAGTTTACTACTGGCTTTAATGTATCAAAAACCGTAACTATTGCGGTACACGAATCAGTATTACCATTAATATCAGTAATAACCATTCTTACAAAATTAGCTCCTATATTTGAGCAATCAAATGTGTCTTTACTTAATTTAATTGTTGCTATATCGCACCCGTACATCGGATTATTATTAATATATGAACTATCGATTACAACTATTCCTGATGTTGTCAAATATATAGTTGTGTCTTTACAAATAGCAGTTGGATTGGTTGTATCCATTACATGAATTACTGCCTGACAAGAATCTATATTTCCACTACTATCTACTGCATATAATTGAATAGTATCATTTCCAAAATCTGTGCAATCAAATGTATACTTACTCAACCATATACTATCGATAATACAGTTATCAAAACTTCCGTTGTCAATAAATGAATTTGTGATGGATGCAGTTCCTGAAGCATTAAGGAAAATTGAAGTATCCCTACAAACTGGAGTTGGAGCTAATGAGTCAATAATAGTTACTATTGAGTTACATGTATCTGAGTTACCATTTACATCTGTAACGGTTAATGTTACTGTGTTTAGTCCAAGATTTGTACAATTGAATAGTGTTTGAGATAAACTCATTGTTGAAATTGCACAGTTATCATTACTTCCGTTATCAATCATTGAGCTATCGATTACAGCATTTCCTGAAGCATCAAGGTATACTGAAATATTTTGACAGTTTACTATTGGTGCTAGCGTATCAAGAACAGTTACATTTGCTGAACAAGAATCAATGTTTCCATTAATATCTGTTACAACCATAGTTACAACATTTACTCCAACATTGTAGCAATCAAAAGTATCTTTACTTAATTTAATGGTTAACACATCACACCCAAACATTGGATTATTATTTATTAAAGAACTATCTACAATTATAAAACCAGAAGTATTTAAATAGATTGTAGTATCCTTGCAATATGCCACCGGATTAATAGTATCTAAAATTGTGATAATTGAGGAACAAGAATCAATGTTTCCTGAAGAATCTCTTACAAACAACGAAACTGTATCTTGACCTACATCATAACAACTATATATTGTTGTATTTATCCAAATAGAATCTAATCCACAATTATCATAACTTCCATTATTAATAAATGAAGAGTTTAAGGTAAAAACACCACTTGAATCAATATAAACAGTTGTGTCTTTACAAACTGCAACGGGTAAAACTGTATCATATACTGTTACTGAAGAGAAACAAGTATCTGAGTTTCCACTAATATCTGAAACTATAAGTGATACTGTGTTTAACCCTAAATTTGTACAATTAAATATTGCTTGCGAAAGACTCATTGTAGATATTGCACAATTATCAATACTTCCATTATCAATCATCGAACTGTCTATCACAACATTTCCAGTTGCATCAAGGTAAACTGAAATATTTTGGCAATATGCAGTTGGTTTTAAAGTATCTAAAACAGTTACAATAGCCGAGCATGAATCACTATTCCCATTAACATCAGAAACAATCATTTTAATAGTATTCAATCCTATTTCACTGCAATAAAAGGTGTCTTTACTTAATGTTATTGTAGCTATATCACAACCATACATTGGGTTATTATTAATATAGGAACTATCTATTACAGCGATACCAGAAGCATTTAAATAGATTATAGTGTCTTTACAGATTGCATTAGGATTAATCGTATCAACAATTTGAATTGCTGAAGAACAAGAATCCAAATTACCAGAATTATCCATCACATACATTGTAATTGTATCTATCCCGAAATCATTACAATCAAAAATATATTTACTCAACCAAATACTATCAACACTACAATTATCAAAACTACCAGCATCTACAAATGAGTTTGTAATTATTCCGAACCCTGTGTTATCAAGATAAACCGATGTATCTCTACAAATTGGTGTAGGTTTTATAGTGTCTAAAACTGTTACAGTAGACGCGCATGAATCTATTCTTCCAACAGCGTTTCTTACATATAATTTAATTGAACTATTTCCTAAATCTGCACAATTAACAGTATCCTTACTAAGCCTGAACCCCATGAAATTACAAGATGCATAGCTGATACTATCAAGTATAAATGAAGAATCTAATGCAAAAATTCCATTAGAATTCAAATATACCATAGTATCTTTACATGAAAAAGTACTAATACTAGTATCAATTACAGTTACTATTGCTGAACATGAATCTATTCTTCCCACTGTATCAACCACATATAATTGTACTATATTGATACCTGTGTCAGCACATGAAAAATTTATTTTACTAACGTTAGTAGAAACAGGTCCACAAGCTGTATAACTGCCCGCATTAATATGTGCAGGAGTAATAGAAACAGAACCAAGATTTATATAAATAGTAGTGTCTTTACACAACGCAACTGGCTTATTGGTATCTATAACAGTAACAATAGATTGACAAGAGTCTTTATTTCCATAAAAATCTTCAACATAAAACCAGATAGTATTAATTCCGATATTAGAACAATCAAAGTTATCTTTTGAGATATACCTCCTTACAATAGCACAATTATCAAAACTACCATTATCAACCATTGAGCTATCGATAGATACTACTCCACTTGGATCAAGATATACAGATAAATTATTGCAAATGGCAACTGGTAATAAAGAATCCAATACTGTAACAATTCCGTAACAAGTATCTTTCAATCCATTGTCTTCAGTAAGAACTAGTTGAACCGTGTTTTGCCCAAGATCAGAACAGAAAAATGAATATTTACTAAGTTTTATTGATTCTGTTCCGCATGACACTATACTGTAATCATGTACAAATGAAGAATCTATATTTACTACCCCCGCAGAATTAATATATATAGTGGTATCTAAACAAGCTGCCAAAGGTGAAATGGTATCGTTTATCGTCACTAATGCATTACACACCTTTACAGTTCCATTTTGGTAGGTAGCTGTTACGGTTACTGAGTTTACTCCAACATCATCACAAGTAAATGTATCTTTTGATAAGTGTACACTTTGTAAAGGACAAAATCCACTAGCAGCATTATCATATACAAAAGTGCTATCTATTACTAAAAAACCAGTAGTTGATAGGTATAAATTTGTATCTACACATCCACTAAAAACAGTATCTATTTCAATGAAATAACTGTAAGTGTTTTTCCTTTTTAAAGGACATGTTTTTGCAACTGCCTCAATCTGAAAAAAGAAATTACCAATATCATTAGAATCAGGAGTCCAACAAAACTGCCCGTACGTTGTGTCATTAGAAACAGTGGTTGTAAAAGTTGCTCCTGGAATATTCCCGTAATAGTTTAATTCCATTGGGCTTGCCGTATCAAATGATATAGATCGTACATCAAAACAAAAAGGAGTATTGTAACATCCTCTGTAATGATAATCTAAGGTGTCATAATTTACACCCGTAGTATATGGATTAAATGGTGGTGGTGGACAAATAATAAATATAAATTCTAAGTCTCTGATATGTGTTCCTTTTACATTACCTAAAGTGTCAAATTCTGTGATTAATACAGTTGATATTACTTGCTGGATTGTAGATGACTTAAAAGACATCTGACCCGTTAATGAATCTAGAGTAACTCCTCCAACATTCGCAAAAGGATTTTGGGGGTTGTATGCAACATTAGAATAAGGAACATTTAGTGTTGCTAAAGATTTTGTTTGAATTAATTTGAATGACAAACTATCTCCTTCTTTATCATACACAAGATTATTGTAATTAATTTGCTCATTAACACAAGAGTATAAAATAGGAATAGCATTAAATATAGGTGAATCGTTACATTTTCCTCCTTTATTATTTAAAGTTGTGTGTGTATAAAACCTATATCCTGGACTTAAATTAGCTATTGCTGTACTTCTACAACATTCGTCATAACTAAAAATCCAATCAGGGCAGTACCCCGAAAGAGTAACTGTAGTTGTAAATATATATACTTCAATACCAGGTAATGTTCCTGAGTTACATCTTGTTAAAGGTAACATTGAATCACAAACTTGAGATACTTCATAAGTTGTATCAAGAGTCATTAAGAGATTACCACTTGAACTACAAGAATCAGATTTATACTTTACGATTTGAAAAGCTCCCATTGCAATTCCTCCACAATCTCTGTATAGTTTTAACGTAACTTTATAATTTAAACCCCCTAAACATTCGTAAGTCAAATCAGAAGACACAATATGTGAGGCTTCCGCTTTTGAAGCAAAAAGTAAAAAGGATAAGAGTATAAATAATAGTTTTTTCAATTGTATGGCTTGTTATCGCCCTTATAGTACGGCTTCTAATCATTGAAGGTTTCTAAAAAAGCCTGTATCTCAATAAGTAAAAATTGTATTCAGAGCAAAAAAAAAATTAAAAAATCAATTCGAGCGGTAAAACTTGCATTTAAAGCAAAAATAGATTTTCGGGGGTTTTATTTCTTTAATACTTATCTTATTATAGATGCATTACCAATGCAAATAATACAATAATGTTAATAGTATCAGATGAAGCTAACTATTCCGCATAGGTGGAAATTGATAATTGTGAATACTAATTTTAGGATGAGCTAATCCAATTTTAGAGTCAGAATTACAAAGATTTAAAAGCTTGCCTTGTAAATATCCTAAATACTTAACTGTTAAGAAAACCAAAATATTTGTTAAATTTTTCATGATTTTCATTAGTTTACTTGTTTCGTAAAATTTTTGATATTAGTTTTGCACCGCGATTAATAGTTATGCTAAAATTTTGGCATACTGTTTGTTACAAACACGATATTATAAACCAAAAAACAAAATAAAAAATGAGAACATTGAAATTAACAACATTATTATTAGCGGTAGCTTTAGTATTTGGATCTACTTCTTGCAAGTATGAAGAAGGACCAGCATTGTCTTTGAGAACTAAGAAAGCAAGAGTTGCTGGAGAGTGGATAATTGAAAAAACTGTTAATAAAGATGGTAAAGAAACTACTATAGCAGAGTCTGATAGCCCAGTAGTTACTTTTGAAAAAGACGGAACTGGTAAAACTTCATTTACATTTACAATTGGAGGAACAACTACTACATCTACATCTACTTTTAAATGGGAATTTACTGATAGTAAAAAGAAAATTAAAACTACTGATGAAGATGGTGACACTTACACTGAAGAAATCTTAAGACTTACCAATAAAGAATTTTGGACTAAAGATACAGATGGTGACCAAACTCACTTAAAAGCTAAATAATTTAAAGCTTAAATAAAAACTTACTAAAAGCCGAAATCAATTGATTTCGGCTTTTGTTTTATAAACTATTTTGTACCTTTAATTGTAACAAAATCATTAAACTATGAAAAAGATTTCCATTGTCCTTTTAGCTTTTATTCTTATAACTTCTTCCTTATTTCAATCATGTAAATATGAAGAAGGACCAGCATTATCTTTAAGAACTAAAAAATATAGATTAACTGGAACTTGGAAAGTAGAGAAAATCGAAGAGAAAGATGGAGATGTTTTTACACCAGACAATAATAACAGCATCAGGTATTCTTTTAATAAGTCAGGAACCGGAGATGTTTTCATAGAAATACTTAGTATTGAAACCACTCAAACTATTGATTGGGAATTTACAAACTCTAAGAAAAACCTTAAAATCACCTATGAAAACGGGGATGTGGCTAATACTAAAATTTTAAGGTTAACCAATGATCAACTTATCGTATTAAATAATGATGGCGATCGATGGGAGCTTGACAAACAGTAAGCTAAAACTTCTCAAAAACTCCTAATCCAAATAAGGCAAAATCATATTTTGCAGGATCATTTGCATCCATTTTTCTAAGAGAAACATCTAATTCTTTTACTGCTTTCCAGTCATTTTGAGTTCTAGTAAGTATTCCTAATTTTCTGGCTACATTGCCCGAATGCACATCCAATGGGCAGGACAATAGGCTTGGCGAAATGGATTTCCAGATTCCAAAATCAACTCCAGTATTATTTTCTCTTACCATCCATCGTAAAAACATAATTAATCGTTTGGCAGCAGAGCCTTTTAAAGGACTTGATACATGTTTCATTGTTCGTTTCTCTGATTCTGTTATTTGACTGAAAAAAGTGTCTCTAAAACTCTCTATTGCGGGCAGACAATCAGAAGAATCTATTTTCAACCCTTTACTAAATGCTTTTTCTAACCCACCATCAATACTATAAATCCTTTTCAGATTTGTAATGAAAAAAGTAAAATCATCTCCATTGAAAGTTCTATGCTTAAACTCTTTAAGCCTATTTAGTTCTTTGGAAGAATGATTTAAAACAAACTCATAAGGAGAAAAGTCCATCAACTGCATCATTTTGTTTGCATTATTGATAATAGTTTTTCTTTGTCCCCAGGCTATTGTTGCTGAGAGTAATGCTGCTATTTCAATATCTTCTTTTTTTGAAAATTGATGAGGAATACTAATTGGGTCGGATTCAATAAAATTTAGTCGATTGTATTGCTCAACTTTACTATCCAAAAACTCTTTCAGTTCAGTTCCCTTCATTTATTTGCTGATTACTACAATTTCAGTTCTTCTATTAATCTGCTTATTAGCTTCAGTAGTGTTGGGAACTTTTGGCTGAGTTTCCCCTTTTCCTTCAGAAGCAATACGAGTTGATTTTATTCCTTTCAGTATCAAATATTCTTTAACAGATTTAGCTCTGTTTGCAGACAATTTCTGGTTTTCAGAATCATTACCCACATTATCAGTATGCCCTACAACTTTGAATTTTATTGAGGGGTTTGCTTTCAAATAAAGCATAAAATTATCTAAAATGAACTTAGCGTTATTAGATAATTCATCAGAATTAGTAGCAAACTTAATATCATTAATTTCAAAGCCTTGACCAGTTTCAAGCTCTTTAACTTCAATGTTTTTTCCTTTAATTACTCCACCATCTGCATCCTCTTCTTTAATTAATCGAGATTGATAAGCAGCACCTTCTTTTTTTAAGTTTACTATTACTTTCTCGTCCTTTTCCATGTTTATTGCTACCGCAAAATTTCCATCATCACTGGATATATCTACTTCTTTGTTTTTCGATTCATCATCATAATTCAAAGTAAGTTTAGCATCCGATACTGGTTTCCCTTCCTTATCAGTAAGCTTTCCTTTCATCAACACAACCTTTTCAGGTTTGGCCTCTTCTGGTAATTCAAATGAATAAATATCCTTTCCTCCTACTCCACCTTTTATTCCTCCAGAAGAAAAATAAGCAGTTTCACCAGTAATATTTACAATCAACCCATCTTCTGCTTTTGCCGAATTTATTGGGTACCCTAAATTTTTTGGTTTACTCCATTTTCCATTATCATCTTGTTTAGAAAAGAAGATGTCATAATCTCCTGCTCCTCGCCTATCTCCTTGAATTTGAGAAGCAAAATACATGGTTCTGCTATCCGTATGCATAAAAGGAGCTTTATCATTACCGCTAGAGTTTATGGTAGAGCCAATACTTCTGGCTTTGCTCCATTCTCCGTCTTCTCCTCTTTTTGAGTAATAAATATCAATCCCCTCAGAAGTTGGACGACTTGTAGCAAAATACAAAGTTTTCCCATCTGCCGAAATCGAAGGTTGAGCTTCCCAGGTAGTTTCACCGTTTATTGCGGAGCCAAGATTCTGTAATTCAGACCATTTATAATAATATTTTCCTGTTTTTTCATCTTGAATGTATTCATAATTAGAAACAAAAATATCACAGTTATTGTATCCTTTTACTTTTTCACAAGCACATAAATACAGTTCTTTGTTATTAATAGAAATAGAAACTCCTCCATAATTTTGCCCTATATTAAAAGGTTTTGGAAGTGCTGTTCCGTCATCAAATTTTTCTTTTGCAGAATTTCTTTTACTAATAACAAGCTCCTCTACTCTGGTAGAAACAATATCCCCAAGCCCTTTTTTCATGTACACTCTTGTGTAAAAAAGATTTTCGTCATCCGCAGAAATCATCGGTAAATATTCCTCGCCAGTTGTAGAAACATTCTCAACTAATGAAGGGCTAAACGGAACTGGATTATTAAAAAAAGTGTTCTTGAAATTTAATTCAGGAAGTACTTTTTTGGCAGCATTTAGTTTACTCTCGTAGTTTTTGCCAAACTTTTTATCATCCTGATCTCTAAATTCAATAAATTTTTTGAAATACTTCTCTGCATCTTTTGAGTTATCAATCTGAAAATTTATTAATCCTAAATAATAGTATAAATCTGAATGATAAGTAGGACATAAATTCTCTACTTGTTGATAATACTCTATTGCTTTGTCATAAGAACCACCTGCATATTTGGCTTTTGAATAGCTTCTCTTTGCTAGTTCCCAGTAACATGGAACGCAAGTTTCATCCTCTTCAATGGCTTCTTTCATGAACGCAAGACGCTTTTTAGAATCTTTGGTTTTCTTCCTGTCCATTGCTTTTTCGTACAACTTTTTTACCTTGTTGTTATCTGGCAACTCACATTCCTCTTGAGAAAAAAGAAAAATAGGAAAGAATAAAATTAGAAAAGAAATATATTTCATACGATATTTTAGCATGTAGAATACAAAATTAATGCCTAACGTGTTTTATATGATTATTGTTTTAAAGCATCTGCTCTTTTTTGGGCTGTACTAAGTATTGATTGAGCTTGTTTTTCAGCCTCACTCTCTACTTTATTAGCTTTATCCTCTGCTTGATTCTCAGGGATTTCAGCTTTTTTATAAGCTTCCTGTTTAGTTTTTTCAATTGTAGCATAAGCGCGTTTTTTTCCAGATTCAGCTAATTTTTGATTAGCAATCTTTTCAAATGGATTTGCTCCTTTATTGGCTATTTTTTTTGCTTCTTCATCTGCTTTTTCTTTTGCTTGTTTTGCAATTTCATCCGCTTTGTCTTTTGCTGTTTGTGTTGCCTTTTTACCCTCTGCTCTTAGCTTGTCTGCTTGTGTTTTTGCCTCAGCTCTCAATTGATTTGCTCTAGTAGTTGCCTCATTCATTATTTTATCAATCTGAGCATTAAAAGTCTTTTTCACCGTATCAACCACTTTATCTTTAATATCAGTAACGTAACTAGTTGCTTTGTTTTTTAAATCTGCATCTACTTTTGGTGATGTTACTGTTCCGCCAATTTTAAAACTTACAGGAATTACATTTGGGACTTCTAGTTTTTTGCCTGCAATTTTAACATTGCCAAGCAAACTTCCCATTACATCATTTGCTTTACTTCCCAATTTATCTTTAGGAACTTTCATTTTTACTAAATAATCAATTGTTTGGTCAAAACCAGTTGAACCCTCAATATTTGCAGGTATTCCTGACAACTTAATATCAAAAGGATTTACAAATGCTCTTCCTTCTTTAAATTGAAAAGCCATATTTAATTTGTTCAAATTTTGTGTGGCTAAATCTTTAAGTTTTAATATATCAGCCATTTTTTGAAGTGCTTTTACTCCTTTTATTGTCAAATCATTTGAGAATAGTCCTCCTTCGCCAGTAACTGTGTTATATATTGGCTCCATATTTTTGTCCAATTCTGTCACTAAATTAAGGTTTGTAGAGATTTTACCTTTACAGTTTTTCATTATTGGTGCAATTGTTTCTATCGCTCCAAAAAATGCTGCTGTTTGCTGTATATCAACTTGTTTTACTTTATAATCAAAGTTGACTACTGGATTTTCTTTTTGGGTATTATAACTCCCACTTAACTTGATATTTCCTTCAAGCATATCCAGATTCACATTATCCAAAAGTGCAACTTCATCTTTTACTTTTACTGCTCCTTTTACGTTTTTGATAGAAGTTCCATCATAAATCATTTCCTTGATATCAGTATTCATAGTTAAATCATAATAAGCAGGAACTCTAATAACTTCGTAAGATGATGAAGTATCTGTTGTTGAAGTAGATTCTTCAGATTCAACACTTCTTGTTAAATCATCTACATCAAGCTTATTTGATGATACATTCACATTTCCTTTCAATACCTCATCATTAAACACATAAGGTAATATGTTGTCAATTCTTCCTGTTGCTTTTATATCGCTATTTCCAATTTTAGTATCCAGTGTTTTTAAATCCACATATTGAGGAGATAATGACATATCCATGGAGTTTACATTTACTTCATATGGCAAATCTTTTGAGGCGTACAACATATCTGCAACTTTTATGTCACCTTCTGCCTTAAAATCTTGGTATTGCTCATTGGTAATTGAAGAGAGTTTTCCTGCCAACACTATGTCTGCATCTAATGTCCCATTCAATTTTTCATTTTCTTCCATTGGCACTACAGTAGATAGTTTCGCTAAATCTATATTAGCTTTTATCTTACTTGAAATATTTGGATCTGAAATCGGAGAAGAAACTTTAATGTTTCCATCAATTGGGTTATTTGCAAGTTCCAAATGAAATTTACTTACATCAATTTTCATTGCATCTAATTCTCCCTGAGGGTGAGATATATTAGAAGCTATATTTATATTAGTTACCGCATTTGGTAAATCTGGATATTTAAAATATCCATCATTTACATTCATATTAATATCAAATACTGGAAGTTCTTCTCCTTTTACTTCTCCTTTCATCATTCCATTAAGAGCAAATTTACCTTTGGTGGTAACTGAAGAAAAATCAGTTAAATAAACAGCAGGAACTAAAGATAGTATACTTTTGAAATCTGTTTTTTTAGAATTAAAAGTCAAATCCATTTGGGTAGACTCTTCAAGTAATTTTACAAAACCATCAAAACCAACTTCCAATTCGTTAAGTTTTAATGTGTTTTCTTTTACTGTGTAGGTTGTAAATTTATCAATGTTTACTGCAGCATCAAGGTTTACATTTGTTTTGTTCAAATAATCAATAGGACCTTCAGAAACTGTTAGTTCTTCAATACTTGCAACTGTTTTGGTGTCAAAAATATCTTGATTAAAATCTCCTGAAAGCTCAAAATCCATGTTTTTAACTTCAGAAGTAATATTAGATATTGCATCGGTATAAGTAATATTAGCCTTCGTGACACTTAATTTTTGCAAACCAATTTCATATTCTATAGGTTCAGAATCAGTAGTAATGGTATCAATTTCTTCTTGAGATTTAGCAATATCATAGTTGGCTAAGGAATCTCTATTTACAATAATATTGATGGTAGGTTCGTCAATATTAATTTTTTTGATTTTGATTTTTCCACCTCCAATTACACTCATCAAATCCAATTTGATAGAGGTATTTTTAATATCAGCTAATTTCACTCCTTCAAAAGCATCAATACCTGTTACAGTAACATCCTGAATATCAAAAGAAAAATCTGGAAAAGAACTGAATAAAGTCAAATCAAAATCTCCCCAATCAATTGTAGCATTTACAGAATTGTTAACTTCTTCTTTTACAATTTCAATTAGTTTTCCTTTAAATATAAAAGGAAGAGCAATTATTGTAATAAGTAAAATCAAAAAAGTAATCCCCGTCCATTTAAGGATTTTTCTTAATTTACTCTTCTTTTTCACTTTTGATTCATGAAATGTTCGTGTCATAGTGTGTTATTTAGTAACACGAATTTAAGTTATTAAGTCAAGCATAACAAGGATTTGTATTTATTTAAATAAGTATTAACATTAGTCTCTTTTTTATTAAAAACCTTTCCTGTAAGTTCTAAAAACATTATTCGTTAAAATAGTCAAACATCACAAAAATGACAGAAATTAAAAAAGCATTAGAAACTGGCTACAGCTATTCAGAGTATAGAGAATTGGTATCGAAACTACTTGAACAAAACGAATCAACTACCGAGGGTGGTTCTCAGGTACTTGTGGATTATAGTAAACTCAATAATTCTAGAATGAAGAGATTGGACAAGACAACAAAAATCCCTTCTGAAATTGAAAATGAAATAAAAAAAATAGACTCAAAAGTGATGTGGGTAGTAATAAGCGAAGGGTGGTGTGGAGATGCTGCTCAAAACATTCCTGCTATTAATAAAATGGCTGAATTGAATGAAAACATTGAATTAAAAATTGTATTGAGAGATAAAAACATTGAGTTGATGAACCAATATTTAACCAACGGAAACCAAGCTATTCCAAAGCTAATTCAAATTAAAAACAATAGTGTTACTGCTACTTGGGGGCCAAGACCAAGTGTGGCTAGCAAGATGGTAACAGACTATAAAGAAAAGCATGGAACACTAGATGCTGAGTTTAAAAAAGACCTACAGGTTTGGTATAATAACAACAAAAACGAAAGCCTTTTTAATGATTTTTTGGGATTATTATCTGCTAAACAGACTGAGGCGGTTTAGTCTTCAAGAGATTTTTTCCATTCATTAAAAACCTCAACCGATTGGTTAGTTTTAAAATCGTAACAAACTAAAATACTTCTGCCTTTTGTACAAAGTTCTTTAACACCATCTTTATCGCTAAATATTTTGTAAGCTAGTGTAATACTCTTTTTACCAATATCTTCGCACGATGTTTCTACAAATAATGAATCGTAAAAATGAGTTGCTTTTAAATAATCTACTTCGTTTCTAGCCACCAAAATTCCTCTTTCTTTCCAATCCCAATCTTTGGCAATTACTTTATTAAAAAAATCAATTCGCCCTATTTCAAAATAGTTCAAATATTCTGAATTATGAACATGGCCTGCCATATCTAAGTCATTGAATCTTACTTGTAAGGGTGTTTTTATGATTTTTGAACTCATTATGATATTGGGTTTAATACTACACTAAAAACAACGGTAGAATTGACATCTCTCTCAAAATAAAATTTATCAATTGCTGTCATCAAATTTGCTGCTCTAAAGTATGAAGTATTTAATTCTGGGCTTTCTTTCAGCGACCATTGAATAGTGTATGAGCTTTCCTTGTCCTTGTAATTTTTAATATACTCAAGCATTTTATACAAAGAATCTACTTTGCTGAATCCTTCAACAGAATGAAACAAAAATGACTGATTGTGTTTTGCATTGTGTGTAACCAAATCTAATTTCACCTCTTTATTTAGTTCTTGATACTGGAATCTGAGTTCAATTGTACTGGCAGCTCCAATATGGCTTTCAATCTTTTTTTCTAAATTTTCAATTTCCTGATTTTTATCTTGTGCTGTCATTTAGTATCTAATTTATCAAATACAGAATTATTACTCAAAAATTCTGGGATGATTTTTTTCATAGTTTTTACTGCTTCTTCATTATTTTGCTCATTTGCCAAATTAATTAAAGACTCAATTTGACCCTCAATTCCTTCAGAGTTTTCTCTAGTTCTACCAATCAAAATTTGTGGATGATGTGTTGGCAATGTTGACTCTTCATCACTCAAAACTTCTTCATATAATTTTTCTCCAGGACGTAATCCTGTGATTTTAATTTTAATTTCTTTTTCTGGTTCAAAACCTGAAAGTTTAATCATTCGTCTTGCCAAATCAATAATTTTTACTGACTCACCCATATCAAACACAAAAATCTCTCCTCCTTCCCCTATCATCCCAGCTTCTAGCACCAATTGGCAAGCTTCAGGAATTGTCATGAAAAACCGAGTAACTTCCTCGTGTGTAACTGTTAATGGACCTCCCCGCTCAATTTGTCTTTTAAAAAGTGGGATTACTGAACCATTAGAACCCAACACATTTCCGAAACGAGTAGTTATAAAAGCAGTTTCAGATTCTTTGTTTTTTGACTGCGTAATAATTTCGGCAATTCGCTTAGAAGCTCCCATCACATTAGTGGGGTTCACAGCTTTATCCGTAGAAATCATAACGAATTTTTTAGCTTTGTATTTATCAGATAAATTAACCAAATTCTTGGTTCCCTGAACATTTGTTTCAATAGCCTCACAAGGATTATCCTCCATCAGTGGCACATGTTTGTAAGCAGCTGCATGAAATATAATTGACGGTTTAAAATGAGCAAATACTTTTTCTATTCGGCTGTTGTTGGCAATATCCCCCACTACAAATTCCATATTTTCAGAATAGTCAATTAATTCTTGCTCCAAATCATACAGTGCAGATTCTGCCTGATCTAACAGCACAATCCTTTCGGGAGAGAATTGTAACAATTGCCTCACAATTTCACTACCAATTGAACCAGCAGCTCCAGTTACTAAAATCGTTTTTTTAGAAATTTGTTCAGAAATTTTATTTCTATCCAATTGAATTTCCTTTCTGCCTAATAAATCCTCAATGTTGATTTTCTTAATCTGATTAATGTTAATCTGTCCATCAATCCAATTTTCAACGGGAGGAACATTTAAAATTTCTAAATTTAGATTAAGTGCTATATCCAATACCCTATTTTTCCTCTCAATATTTGGAGATTGTATAGCAACAATAAGTGTATTTGCTCCAAATTTATTTTTCAACTCTTTGAGTTTTGAGGTATGAAAAACCTCAACTCCAAGCAATCTACTCCCCAGTTTTTTTGGATTATCATCAACAAAAGCAACCACATTCTGAGTAATTTTTGCCGATTCGTTTAAGGTTCTGTATACAATACTCCCCATTTCACCTGCACCATATATTATGACATTCTCGGCACTATCAGAATCTTTTCTCCCTTCATGGTATATTAGTTTTACTGCTATTCTTGCAGAAACCATAAGAAACAATGTAAGCAAGTACTCTATGACAATAATAGGTCTTGGCAGAAAAAAGAGTCCATCAATTAGATAATACCTGACGATACTAAATAACACAAACAAAAGCGAACCTCCTGTGACTACGTAGAAAATTCTCTTGGCATCTTCGGTACTGGTGTATCTAATAATGCCAGCATAGGTTTTGCCAAAATAAAACAATGCCATTCTCACGATTAGAAAAAATGGCAATGATGTTTTTAATACGTAAAATTCTTCATCAAAATTTTGTTGAGAACTAAAAAAATCGAACCTAAGTGCATACGCCAAGAACAATGCAAATAGCGTTGCAAAAGTATCAAAGGCAAAAATTACCCATCGTTGGATGTTATTTTCAGGAAACTTCAAATTTTAAGTTTTTTAATACTATAAGGTATTAATAAAAGCCATAACCCCCATATCTATTTTCTCTTTCATCTGCTCTTGGGTGACCTTTTACGCTTATTTCTCTAAGTTTTTCTTCAATAAACTCTTCAAGATCTTTGTCTTTTCCTATTTCGTTTCCTTTATCTTCAAACGTATTGTACACCTTTATCTCATTTTCATCAAGTGGCTGAAGCCCGATATAATCCAAATCCCAGTTATCATCTTTTTCTCCTTTTGTTTTAAAGAAATACACATACCCTTCTTTTCCTTTTACGGTTACTTTAATTTTTTTGATAAACTCAATTGTGTCTTTCTTAAAATTAAACCCTCTGTCGTACATGATTGATTTACAAATCATTTCTTGAGACAGGTGTTCTTTTGGAAATAAATCCAATCGGTCAATCTCTTTGAGGCTTCTGTATAGATATACTTTATTAACCACATCTTCTGCAAGGTAATTCCACATTTTGTCATCTACTGATATTCCTCTCTGAATTAGCATACAATTGATATCTGTTTGTACTTCATAATCCTGCACACGATTCATTTTTACAAAAAACTCTTTTACAGCAGATTTTTTGTAATAAGGCATTAGCAGCCTGGCATATCTTACAAGTTTGTAATTTCCTTTGTTTTTATAACTTGAGTAATAATAGTTATTATTATCTTCTTTGGCCTGAGCTGCTTGCTCTGAACTAATTTGAGATTTTAATTCTATTTTTGCTTCACGCAATATTTGCTTGTATTCTTTTCGGTAAGCTCTGGCTTTTAACTCATTACTATCAACTGCTCTTATCATCAAATCATAGATAGGTCGCTTGTAATCATCTACAAAAGTATAATCAAGTAATGCTGGGTACAAATACTTTGTAAGTGAAAGCGTATCGTAAAAAGAATAAAATATTGAGCTTGTCCCCCAACCTGAACTACTCAATGGTATGTCTTTTTCGATTAACCTTACCATCTCTTTTGAAGATTTTTTAGTTTGTTGTTTAGATAATGCTTTAAGAACAGCTATTTGATACATAGCTGTATCTTCTGATTTGTCATATAAATCCGTTAAAAAAGGCAGTATTTTTTCATTATTTAAATTTCCTAAATCCGAAATCATTTGAGCTTTTGCTTCAATGTGCTTTGTTGGGAAGCCATAATTTGAAATATAATGCATTAATTTTTCTGCATCTTTATCTTGAAATCTCACCCATCTTTGTACCGATTTTAATGCTCTTTCTGTTTCAAGACTATCTCCTGATTCAAGTGCATTAAAAAATAACTCCGATTTACTATCTGTTACTGATAATTGATCTGTGCTATCATAAGGAGTAAATGTTGAATAAAATTTATTAATAAACTCAGAGTTATTACTCACCGAATCAATGTTTGTGGTCAATGTGTAAAGAGTTCCTCTGTCCAGAATAAACTTTTTACGAATAACTCTATTAGAATTTGTATCCGTAAACATTGCGTCCAAATATTCAAAGTTGTTAGAAATTCCTCTTTTTTTATTATTCACAACTAAGCTTTCTCTGTCAGCAAAATAACGAGTTTCTCTATCAAATATAGTATCTACATGCTTTACATATTTATACCTATGAAATTTATCATACTCAACTTTTACTCTTTCAAAGTTCTCAGAGTAGTAAGTTTCATTTTTATTTTTTGATAAATAGGATTTATCTTCAGTTTGTTTTCTGTTTCTTCTTCTATCGTATCCTTTCCTTATCATTTGTGTGTAAGGATTAGGAGAAATAAAATTAGATTGTACTTTAAAGTTTAAAGTTGAATCTATTCTTTCTTCAAAATCAAAAGCGTATTTAAAATCTGATAATTTAAAAGAATCAAAGAATTTGTTGTCTTTAACTTCTGTTGGAGATACTGTTGCTAAGAAATAATAATAAGCTCCTTTAATAATTACTTTCATTGATAAGTAACTACTATCAGCAGTTCTTGCACTACCATATCCTGTTGGATTAATTGCATTAGAATCTTGCCAAGTATCAACTGAATCAATTTTTAATTCTTTACAGAATTTTCTCGGAATCCTATCTAATTCATAATTATCCTCTTCAATAAAACCAAAATCATGTAAAGAAGCTCTCTTTAATAAATAGTATACTTTAGTACTCTCATCATAGGCTTCAATTTCTGGATGAGAATACATAGAAGTTACTTTAGTATTAGCTTTTATTTGGTAGTATGAAGGCAATTCAACTGTAAAATCATTTTTAATTGTTGATACAGTTGCCCATTTTGATGTCAATGGAGTTAATTTTAAGCTTGAAAAGAATTTATCGCTCTCCTTTTTTACAAATTCATGCTTCCCTCCCATTTTAAAAATCATTACATTTATAGGAGTAAAGAAAATTTGATACCGCTGGTAATCTCCTGTTTTAGTTTTATTTACAATATCCAAACCATTGTAACCATTGTTTGTAATTTGCTTTTTTGATTCAATTTTTCCTGGAATATTCTCAAACAGCAAACTATCAATTTTTGCTTGATAATCAGTGCTTTGTGCTCCTTTTAAAAATCCATAAGTACTTAATATTTTAAATGTATAAAATGTTCCGTTGGTTAATTCTGGACAGAAAAATTGTCTTTCATTATCTCCACTAGGAGTTTCATATACTTTAGCTGGTACATTTACTGTAAAAAATTCATTGACAAAATTATTAGAAAAAGGAACTGATTTTTTCATTTTGCTCAATCTTTCTTTCTCGGCTTTAGCTTTGTCAGAAAAAGTTCTTGTTGCAGGCTTTAAAGTATATCCCATTGCTCTCAACAAACCTATAACTCCTTTATCATTAGCTAAATGGGCAGCTCCAATACCTATAAATAAGCTAGTACCACTCTGCATAATAGAGTCAATATTATCTGCCATGATTTCGTTTCGTAAATACAACATGTAATTCATTGAATTTACTGAAGAAGTTTCTCTTTGTAATGAATCCAACATATCCAAATCTTGATCTCGGTAAGCATCTTCCAAAATCTCATAAAAACTTTTTTCCTTAGTTAGTTTTTTATACCATTCAGAAGTTTCTTTTGGTTCAGTATCAGGAATACGTGACATCATTGAGAATGCACTTGTTTGTTTGAAATCTTCTAAACTATATACCGGTTTATTGTTTTTACTTCCTGCCTGGTAGATAAACATATCCAAAAAAGTATCTTCTTCAAACTCTTTATTTCTTGCATTTTCTCTGTAAAGCATCCAGTTAGCCAAATAATGGTTGGAGGATAGTGCATACGCATAGTTTTTTTTCTCTGGCACATCTATCTCAAATGCTTTCTTATAAAACCCTCTGTAAATTTGACTTTGAATTCCAAATCTTCCTAAGTAGTTATCTGCATAACGAGATTCCACAATTTCATCTAACCAAATTATTGGGTTCGATTCAAGTGCAATTGCATCTACAGCTGACAAACCAGCAAAAAATTCTTCACCTAAATGGAAAGCTATTCTTCCACTAACATGCATTGTTCCGTATAAGTATGAAGTTTCAGTAAGTCCGTTTCCAGATATTTCCCAAAGTAATCCTTTGTGTTCTTTCTTTTTGGTTGCTGTTGTGTCTTGTGCTGATAGTCCGAAAGTTGCAAATAATGCAACAAGTGTAATAATTTTTTTCATGTAAGGTTTTTTCTTTTTACAACTCCATAACTATTAAAAGGAACAGAATAGTGTGTATTTTCTTTATTATTGGTTAAAATTTAATAATTCGTCCATCGTGTTGGTAGAAACAAAATGATAATTTGATCTTGCCCTAAAATAAATTGCTCGAGCTTTTTCCAAATTATTTGATTCTTTCATGGCTCTGTAAAGTGGAGTTAAAAATTTTCTTCTTCCCACTTTTACTAAAAATTTTTCTAATGAAGGATAAACTCTATTATAGTTTGCTCTTATTGATTTTTCAAACCAAGCTGCTGCAATTTCTGAATTGGTAGAATTTGTAAAATTGTATTGATTATCTGCACTCTGGAAATCAGAAACACTCCAAGAAGAATCAATATTTCCGATAAAATGCAACCACTCATGAGTAGTCCAATCTTTAGTGCTCTCAGGAGTATTTAAGTATGCTTTACTTGCAAAATTAGCTTCTACTTTTTCAAATTTGTCTGAAACTATTTTTGGGCAATTACTTGGTAATCCCGGTTTGTAAATCCATTCTTTTAAATTTAATTGTTGAACCTCTGGCAATTCTTTATTGATATAAGTTAAGAATTCCTCGGTATTCAGGTTCTTAAATTTAAAATGCTCAAAATAAGTTTTCAAGAAATTATCAAACTTTTCTCTACCTACATTTTCTTCAATCATCTTCAGCATAAAACACCCTTTATCATAAGCAATAGCTGTCATTCCTACATCAGGACTTCTTCCTTCGGTAGATAATTTTAATCGAGTATCTTCCTTTGGCAATTCTTCAAGTTCTGCTAATAAGCCTTGATAACTCAACAAAGAAAGCATATCTGCATAGTCTTTTCCATATAATTCTTCTACAATTCTTCCTTCAAAATAAACTGTAAATCCTTCGTTTAACCAAAAATCATCCCAAGTAGAGTTTGTAGCCAAATTTCCTGACCAAGAATGTGCCAACTCATGTGCAATAAGTGATGTAAGTGATTTGTCGCCAGCAATTATAGTAGGCGTAGCAAATGTTAATCGAGGATTTTCCATTCCTCCAAACGGGAAACTTGGTGGTAACACAATTACATCATATTGTTCCCAAACGTAAGGCCCATAAAGATTTTCGGCAGCATCAATCATTTTTTCTAAATCCTCAAATTCCTTATAACTTGCTTCCATCATTGAAGGTTCGGCATACACTCCAGATCTTGCTCCTAATGATTTATACTCTAGATTACCAATTGCCAAAGCAATTAAATAACAAGGGATGGGTTGATTCATTTCAAATTCAAATTCTCCATTTTTGTGCGAAGTAGTTTTTGCACTCATCACCGCAGTTAAGGAGTCTGGTACTTTGAAACGAGCTGAATACGTTATTTTATTTCCTGGCGAATCCTGAGTAGGAATCCATGAACGGGTTAAAATTGCTTGCCCTTGAGTAAACAAAAAAGGGTGTGTTTTATCAGCAGTTTGTTGTGGCGATAGCCACTGAACAGCTTCAGAACTTGGCTTGGTTGAGTAATGAATTTCTACCCGTGTAGTTTTAGGAGAAATAGAAACGGTAAGTGGTTGTCCTAATAATTCGTCATTCTTACCTAAAGTAAATTCAACCTCTTTTCCTTCATCATTGGTTACTACTTTTTCAATAACTAATCCTTTTGAATCAAATATTATTTTGCTCGCATTATTATTTTGAATAGTATGGGCAGCAATTCCTTTTAGTACTTTGTTTTCAAAGTCAGCTTCCAAATCTAGAAAAAGGTGTGTTGTATACGCCTTATCAAATTGCGCATAAGAATGAGTATCTTTTACATCAGTTGTTTCCATTTTTTTGGCTTGATTTTTGTTAGATTCGTATTGGTTGTCACAAGAGTTTAATGCAACAAATGCAACCATTAATAGAGCGATTTTTTTCATGGTTTAAAAATACAAGAATATTTCATTATTAACCAAGTAGGTTTTATTTATTTAGTAATTCGTATTAGAAAATAAAAAATTGTTTTAATTTAGGGACTTAACAAAATTTAAAATTCGATTATGACTTCAGAAATTAAAAAAGGTTTTGAAAATCAAGCTAAAGTAATGGGACATCCTGCAGGACTGTTTGTTCTTTTCTTTACAGAAATGTGGGAAAGATTTAGTTACTATGGGATGAGAGCATTATTAGTGCTATTTCTTGTAAGTGCAATGGGAATAGGCGGATGGGAATGGGCTCGTGAAGATGCGTTGTTTTTATATGCAATATATACTGGACTAGTTTATATAACTCCAATATTTGGAGGGTTAATTGCAGATAAAATTACTGGATTTAGAGTCGCTATTTTAATTGGTGCCTTATTAATGACCTTAGGTCACGCTTCAATGGCTTTTGAAACAGAAACAACTTTTTACATTGGCTTAGGTCTTTTGATATTAGGAAATGGTTTATTTAAACCAAATATTTCATCTGTGGTAGGAGGTCTTTATAAAGGAAATGAAGAAAAGAAAGATGCGGCTTATACCATATTTTATATGGGAATTAATGCAGGGGCTTTCCTAGGTATTCTTTTATGCGGATATGTAGGAGAAAAAGCTGGTTGGAGTTATGGATTCGGTTTAGCTGGTATTTTCATGCTTTTCGGAATGATTATGTATTATTTTTCGAAAGCTATATTTACTGGTGTAGTTAATGATGGAAAACCTAATGATGGTAATTTAGATGATAATTACGACATTGTTGATTCTATTGAGGAGGTAAAGAAAAAACCACTTGATAAGATTGCAAAGGATAGATTAACTGTAATTGGAATATTGGCATTTTTTACCATATTTTTTTGGATGGCATTCGAACAAGCAGGTGGTTCAATGACGATTTTTGCTAAAGATTACACCGAAAGAGTCTTAGAAGGTGGCTGGGCAAACTTTTTTACAATCATCAATACAATTATTACCATTGTTCCATTAGCAATAATAACATATGTATTGTTTCTACTAGTGAGAGCTACTTCTAAGAAAATTCCAATTTCAAATTTTTTCCTTTCTCTTAGTTTCTTGATAATTTGGGGTATAGTAGGATGGATGGTTAATAAAGAGTTTAACACCAAAGCTTATAAAGCTTCTTATGGTGCATTAGCTGATAATGAGAAAGAAGGTATTAAAAAAGGTGACTTACAATATACCGTAATCAGAACAGATAAAGATTTATCTGTAAACGATAAATTTGTTATGTTAGATCTTGATCAAAAAGGTACTTTTAGATTTATGGGGCCTAAAGCCTCAGAAATGCTTAAACCCGAGCAAAGAATTCAAGCAACAGTTTCTGAAATAAAGGATAAAGAAATTGAGGTTCCAGCTTCTTGGTTTGGAATATTGAATTCATTATTTATTATTTGCTTTGCTCCATTATTTTCAAAAATATGGGAAAGTAAATACAATCCTTCTGCTCCAGTAAAATTTGCTTTAGGATTAATATTACTAGGGCTTGGATTTGGAATATTAGCTCTTGGAAGTACAGGAATTGAACTAGGTGCTGCAACCGCTTCAGTAAGTATGGTTTGGTTAATTTTAGCCTATTTACTGCATACTTTAGGAGAACTTACTTTATCACCGGTAGGATTATCCTATGTTAGCAAATTAGCTCCAGAGAAATTAGTAGGCCTTATGTTTGGTGTCTGGTTTGGTGCTACTGCGTTGGCAAATTATATTGCGGGATGGACTGGAAGTTACATTGATAAAATATCAGAAGAAATTGGTCTTACAGGATTCTTCCTTATTTACACTGCTTTACCTATAGTTGCTGGATTAATTCTTATTGCTATGAATAAATTTCTGATTAAGAAAATGCACGGAATTAGATAGAATAAAATGTTTATACTATTCAAACCTCATCAGTTCAAACTGATGAGGTTTTTTTATGAACTCAATTTTCTTTCAATTTAGAGATGATTATACCTACCTCCTTAATTTCAAATTTTTGAATTAATTTGAAAACAAATCTAACAATAGATGACTTTGGTTTTCTTATATTTTTACTTAGTTCAAGAACAACTTGATCTATATTGTTTTTAGCTACTTTATTTTCGTTCTCACCAAGTGCCCAGAGCAAATTTGCAGAGTTCCATGATTGTTCACGAGCTTTTCGCATACTAAAATCTAATATTTTTTCATCTTTGTTTTTCCCTATTAAATCAGCAATAAACATAAGAGAAGAAACTCGACTGAGTCGATCTTGTAGCTCATTAGTAATCTGAAAAAGAATATCATTCACCTTATTAAAATCTTCTTTAATATCCTCAATCTCTTTGCCAGACATTACTGTTGCAGTGGAAACTGCAAGATCCAGATTTATATGAGCATTCATACCTAACATGATGTGTTGAACAATTGTAAGTTGCTCATCTACTGAATCAAATGCATAAGCCCAGGAAGCACTTACTTTTTCTTTATTTTTATAGGCTTTGTAAGTATCTAAGTATAGATTGGCGAACTCTACATCTAAGATTTCTAATCGTTTATTATCATTAAAATTGCCTAGATTAATCTCAGAAGCAATTTCTGCTGTTGTACGTCTATAAATGTATGCAAACAAACCAATTCTGCTATTGGTCTCAATACTATTGTTGATTATAGTATCAAGCTCATGAATAACGTCCTTAATTGTTGTGGCACGGGGCATACTTTATCAATATTTAGTTTCAAAATATACTTACTTCCCTGCCTTCTGCATGGGATTTTTCTTAGCAGGTTTTTTCTTTTTGCCTTCGGTAAATAACTTAAACTTAGAAGGCATCACTCTATGTGGCCAATAATTGTTACTTACATCACAATCAGCAGTTTCCAAGTTAGGGTCCAATACAATATTAGCTACTTCTTTCTTTTTAATAAATACTTTGGTAACTGATTGGTTCTCCCCTCCTTCTGAGGTCATTTTCCAAATTTCAGCAGGTATTTGTATTTTTTCCTTGGTTCCATCTTTATACTCAAACTCCAAAATAATGGGCATTACCAAACCACCTTTATTAGTAAAAGTAATTTCATAAAAATTGTAATTAGCCTCCATCACTTTATTTTCCTCGTCAGTCAAATTCTCCATGAATTTTTTATACTGTTTTTTATCAGAATCAGTCACAGCAAATTTATCATACGAGGTATAAAAATCATTTAAACTTTTATCTCTCTCATTGTAGGTAGTTTTAATTTCAGTCTTATTTCGTTGATTTCCAATAAAACTATTGTCCTCGTCTGATTTGTTTTTCTTCAAAATCGCCTTTTCAACATTAGGATTCTTAGTATCAATTTGTAACCACTTTACATTATCCATAGAAATATCTACATAATCTGTGGTATAAAACCAACCTCTCCAAAACCAATCTAAATCTACTCCCGAAGCATCTTCCATTGTTCGGAAAAAATCTGCAGGAGTTGGGTGTTTAAATGCCCATCTTTGAGCATACATTTTGAAAGAATAATCAAACAATTCTCTTCCCATCACAGTTTCTCTCAATATATTAAGAGCAGTTGCTGGTTTTCCGTAAGCGTTATTCCCAAACTGGAAAATAGATTCTGAGTTTGTCATAATTGGAGAAATTCTCGATTTATCTCCTTTCATGTAATTGGTAATTTTGTATGCTGGTCCTCTTCTCGAAGGAAATCCTCTTTCAAATTCTTGCTCGGTTAAATACTGTAAAAAAGTATTTAATCCTTCGTCCATCCATGTCCACTGACGCTCGTCAGAGTTAATAATCATTGGAAAATAGTTATGTCCTACTTCGTGAATAATTACTCCAATCATTCCGTATTTCGTTCTAGCCGAGTAAGTTCCATCTTTTTCTGGACGTCCAAAATTGAAACATATCATTGGATATTCCATCCCAATACTTTTTGAGTGTACCGAAATTGCTTTTGGGTATGGATAAGGAATTGTAAATTTTGAGTAAGTTCTAAGTGTTTGAGCAACAGCCTTAGTAGAATATTGTTCCCACAAGGGATTTCCTTCTTTTGGGTAATAACTCATTGCCATCACATCTGGAGCTCCTTCTTGCTTTACCGCCATTGCATCCCAAATAAATTTACGAGAAGTAGCAAATGCAAAATCTCTCACATTTTTGGCATCAAATTTCCAAGTTTTGGTTGAACTCGCTTTTCTCTTCTCAGCTTTCTCAGCTTCTTTTTGAGTCACAATAACCACAGGATTTTCGTACGATTCTTTGGCCTTTTTCCATCTGTCATATTGGGCAGAAGTTAATAAATCTTTTATATTGGTTAAATCTCCTGTTGAACCTACAATATGATCACTTGGCACAGTAATATTCACTTTGTAATCTCCAAAAACAAGAGCAAACTCTCCTCTTCCAAGAAATTGTTTGTTTTGCCATCCTTCCACATCATTGTACACACACATTCTTGGGTAAAACTGAGCGATTGTATATAAATAATTGTCTTCTTCTTCAAAATATTCCATTCCACTTCTCCCTCCAATCTTCATTCTGTCATTAATATTGTAGTTCCATTTCATTTTGAATTGAAACGATTTTCCTGCTTCAAGTGGAGTCTCCAAATTAATTCGGAGCATTGTCTTATTGATGGTGTAAGATTGTTTACTACCATCTCCCTTTTGTAAGTAGTCAATATTGAAACCTCCATCAAAATCACTCAACATTCTATTAATACTCCACATCCCAGTTCCCTTAGAAACAGAACTTGTAGCAATTTTTTTTGTATCTGAATCTTTAGCTCTCACATTCTGATCCAATTGTACCCATAGATATTCCAATTTGTCAGGCGAATTATTATAGTAAGTTACTGTTCCTTCACCAAATAATTTTTGTTTTTTATCATCAATCGTTATGTCTAATGCATAATCTGCTTTTTGTTGATAATATCCATGTCCTGGAGCTCCAGCAGCAGTTCTATATACATTAGGAGTAGGTAATTCCTGCCCTAACTGACGAAATTTATTTTTGTCATATTGCTGTCCATTAAGTCCAATTGCACCTAATATTGTGATGGATAGAATTAAAATTTTCTTCATAATTATTTTAATTTAAAAGTATGTGTTTTCTTTTGTTGATGAAATGCTTGGGTCTGTTGTTTATCACCAAAATTAACATGAGTAATATTTGATTGACTTTTAAAAACTTCAGTAAGACAAGAGTTTAAGATTGTTAAAGATTCAGGCTTTTCAATTTTTTCTGACTGTAAATAAATCCATAAACTTTCATCCAGATTCACCTCTCTCCCCACCCAGTTTAACTCAATGTTTTTCTTAGCTGATAATTCAAGATGATAGGAAATATAGGCGAACAATAAACTATCTGCCTTGGGATGTTCGTTTGGTTCTGCAAGATTAAGGTCAATTTTTGACTCCTTAAGAATAGCTTTTTCTACATCGTGAGTTATAAATTGTTGGGTAATTTCTAAAGATTTAGATTGCGAATTATAATCAATACTGGTGATAGAAATATAATACTCATGGAGAGTTCTAGAATTAGAACAAAGCAAAATAGTTGCAAGGATTAAGAGGGCAAATAAGGTGCTTTTTTTCATAGCCATAAAGATAGTATTTTTCTTTAAAAAAAGGGTTTTAAAAGTAGTAGTGAAATTACTTACTGAAATTTTAGAAGCAATAAATATCACTTTTATGAAGTTGTTTTAATAAAAGAAACAAGATGAAACCTATTTACTTACTTGCAATTATTGCTCTGCTATCCCTCAGTTTTGGTTTTCCAGCTAATAAAAACCCCAATAACACAACTTATTACTCTATCGAAAAACTGATTGATTCGGGAATAATTGACACTAAAATATCAGCCCTTGGTGGACATACCGGAAACAGCATTCAATTTGAAATCACCAATTTATCCTCTGACACTCAATTTATTGAAATTGAAAAAGGAAGAAGACTACTTTCAATTGACACAAGCACACAAGATATGCTGATTTTGAAACCAATACTGTTTGTTTTGTTGCCAAATAGCAAAACGACTACAACTGGTTTTGCATTTTGTTGTCAGAGTAGTAATTCGAGTCCTCACAAGAGTGAGGAATTTGAAATTGGTAATGTCAACAATCCACTATTTACGAAATTAGCCGATTTATTAGAAAAAGATTCGTTTTCTAATTCGGTAATTCAAGATGCCGTTTGGGCAATTTCTAATGGACATGTATTGGCTGGAATTGATTCTTATTTGGATAGTAAAAACTTAGAACTAAAAAGAGGAGTTTCCTTATTACTCGGTCGAGAGCTTCCATGGTATTCCATCTTTTACGAACAAAAATCAGATCGTGTTTTTTCAAATATTCCAATTTCTGTCAAAGCAAAAATTGAACTCTATTTAAAACACAACACAAGTATTGATTGTGTGGTAAGAAATGACCAAGGACTTATTGAAAGAACATTGTTATCAAATTCTTATCAACCTACGGGGAAACTACCGCTGAATCTTGAAATGAATGTAAAAGGGTGGAAAAAAGGGAAATATACCGTTGAAATTTACAAAGAACAAAATAATTTACTTTGGAAAAATAGTTTTGAGTTGTAAGAATTATTGAAAACCAAAAAGCCACTTTTAAAAGTGGCTTTTGAAAGTTTATAAATTATAATTTTTTAGATATACTTAAATTCCTTCCCGGGAAAATAAGCCTTCTCACCCAATTCTTCTTCGATACGAATAAGTTGATTGTATTTAGCTATTCTATCACTTCTTGAAGCAGAACCTGTTTTAATCTGTCCTGTGTTCAATGCCACAGCTAAATCTGCAATGATTGAATCTTCAGTCTCACCACTTCGGTGGCTCATTACCGAAGTATACCCAGCTTTATTAGCCATTTGAATGGCTTCAATCGTTTCAGTCAAAGTACCAATTTGGTTTACTTTTATCAAAATTGAATTAGCAATTCCTTCTTCAATTCCTCTTGACAAACGCTTTGTATTGGTTACAAATAAATCATCTCCAACCAATTGCACTTTATTTCCAAGCTTTTCTGTTAGCAATTTCCAACCATCCCAATCGTCTTCATCCAATCCATCTTCAATAGACGCAATTGGGTATTTCTCACACCAATCTGCCCAGAAATCAACCATCTGCTCAGAAGTCAATTTATCTCCTGTAGATTCTAAATGATACATTTTTTCATCTCCGTTATAAAACTCACTTGCTGCCGCATCCAAAGCAATCCAAATATCTTTTCCTGGAGTGTAGCCAGCTTTTTCAATCGCTTCCATCACTACTTTTATTCCTTCCTCGTTAGATTGTAAGTTAGGTGCAAAACCTCCTTCATCACCTACATTAGTAGAAAGACCTTTAGCTTTCAACACAGCTTTTAAGTGATGAAAAACTTCAGTTCCCATTCTCAAAGCTTCGCTAAAAGAAGAAGCTCCAAAAGGCATTACCATGAATTCTTGTACATCAATTTTGTTATCTGCATGCGAACCTCCATTCAAAATATTCATCATGGGTACTGGAAGAGTAGTTCCCAACATTCCTCCTAAATAACTATATAAAGATATTCCTAAAGAATCAGCTGCGGCTCTAGCACAAGCTAATGATACTCCCAAAATTGCATTTGCACCAATATTTCCTTTATTCTCAGATCCATCCACTTCTCTCATTATCGTATCAATCTCTTGTTGGTTGGTAATGGTAGTTCCATGCAGTTCTTCATCAAGAATGTTATTTACATTTTCTACAGCTTTCAGTACACCTTTCCCAAGGTAACGAGATTTATCTCCATCTCTCAATTCAACAGCCTCATGAATCCCTGTAGAAGCCCCTGAAGGCACTGCTGCTCTTCCCATGCTTCCATCACTAGTCAACACATCAACCTCAATAGTTGGGTTTCCTCTTGAATCTAAAATTTCTCTTGCATGAACATTTACAATATAACTCATAATGGTTTGCTCTTTTATCTTTTAAAAAATTATACTAATTGTGTTTTCGCTTCTTTGATATTTTCTACAAATTCATCAAATAAATACCTAGAGTCGTTTGGTCCTGGTGAAGATTCTGGATGATATTGTACAGAAAAAATCTTTTTTCCTTTCAATTTCATTCCGGCCAAAGTATCATCATTTAAATGAATGTGTGTCATTTCAATAGTATCGTTTGCTAATGCTTCTTCTTTATTCACCACAAAACCATGATTTTGGGAAGTAATTTCACCTTTACCAGTAGCTAAATTTTTCACAGGATGATTTACACCTCTGTGTCCGTTGTGCATTTTATAAGTAGAAAGACCTTGACTTAAAGCTAAAATTTGATGTCCCAAACAAATTCCGAACATTGGAATATCTTTAGTCGCCAATTCTTTTACAGTAGCAATTTCATTTGGCATTGCAGATGGATCTCCAGGTCCGTTTGACAACATAATCCCATCAGGATTAAAGTTTAAAATTTCTGTTGCAGAAGTATTATATGGGAATACTTTTACGTAACACCCTCTATCTGCCAAACATCTCACAATGTTCTTTTTAACTCCATAATCCAGTAAAGCAACTTTTATTGTAGAATTTTCATCTCCCACAGAAAAAGGTTCTTTTGTAGAAACTTTTGAAGATAATTCCAGCCCATCCATTGATGGAGTCTTAGCTAGTTCTTTCTTTAATTCTTCAATCTCAGTAATTTCAGAAGATATTATGGCATTCATTGCTCCTTTGCTTCTTACATGTCGAACCAAAGCCCTGGTATCAATATCAGAAATACCTCCTCTGTTATTTTCAATCAATAAATCATTTAAAGAAATAACCTCTCCAGCTCTTGAATGAGTATCAGAGAATTTTTTTACAATTAATCCAGCTATTTTTATTGAGTCTGATTCTACTTCTTTGGCAATTGTACCGTAGTTACCGATATGCGAAGTAGTCATTATTAAAATTTGTTCGTAATACGAAGGATCTGTAAAAATCTCTTGATAACCAGTCATCCCGGTGTTAAAAGCAATTTCTCCTGAGTAAGTTCCTTCCTTACCAATAGCTTTACCTTCAAAAGTAGTTCCGTCTTCTAGCAATAATATTGCCTTCTTTTTTTCTGTCATAATTTAAAAGCTTTTATTGTTTGGTGTAAAAATAAGTTAAAAAAAAAGGATGTAATATTTAAATTACATCCTTTTTATAAATAATTAATAACAATTCATTGGTTACTCTTCTTCTCCTGAATCAGTTGGTCTTCCACCATCCATTTCATCTTGCCATTTCTTCAATTCATCCCATTTACCATCAGCAGCAAGCTTAGCTTGGTCTACCCATGTTGTAGGGTCTAATGAACTTAAGTTAGCTTCAGCAGCATCAAGTATTTCTTTTACAACCTCTGGAGTTGATTCAGATACAGCTTTGAAAGTTGTCATTCCAGCTGCAGCTAATGCTTCAGCAGTTTTTGGTCCTACTCCTTCAATCTTTGTTAAATCATCACCTTTAGCTTCTGCTTTTGGAGCAGCCTTAGCAGCAACTGTTTCTGCGGGAGCAGTATCAGTAGTTTTCTTAGCACCACCTCTTCTACTTCTTCTTGTAGTAGTTTTCTTTTCAGTAGTTCCTCCTGCAGTATATACTTCATTATAATCAACCAACTCGATAAAACACATTGGTGCATTATCACCTTGTCTTGGAGCTAATTTAATGATTCTTGTATATCCACCTGGACGATCAGCAATTTTAGGAGCAATATCTCTAAACATTTCAGCTACTAATCCTTTTGCTTGTTCGTTACTTAATAAACCTTTAAATACTAATCTTCTGTTATGAGTAGTATCTGTTTTACATTTAGTTAATAAAGGCTCAACGTATTTTCTAAGTTCTTTTCCTTTAGCTAAAGTAGTAGATATTCTCTTGTGCTTAATCAATTCAGAAGCAAGGTTTCCCATTAATGCTTTTCTGTGTGATTTAGTTCTACTTAAACTTTTAAATTTCTTTCCGTGTTTCATTTCTTCCTATTATCTTCTCGTGGTATATTTTTTTAGCTATCTAAATTGTACTTTGATACATCCATACCAAATGCCAATCCTTTTGATTCAATTAGTTCTTCTAACTCAGTAAGAGATTTCTTTCCAAAGTTTCTGAATTTCAATAAATCGCTCTTGTGATAAGATACTAATTCTCCTAATGTCTCTACATCTGCAGATTTAAGACAATTTAATGCTCTCACTGATAATTCCATGTCTACCAATTTGTTTTTCAACAATTGTCTCATGTGTAGTGAAGTTTCATCAAATTCTTCTTCGCTCTTTTTCTCATCAATATCCAATGTAATTCTCTCATCAGAGAACAACATAAAGTGGTGAATCAAAATCTTAGCAGCCTCTTTCAATGCAGACTTAGGGTCAATTGATCCATCTGTCGTAATTTCGAAGTTTAATTGTTCGTAATCCGTTCTTTGTTCAACACGGTAATCTTCTACTGTGTATTTTACATTTTTAATTGGTGTAAAGATAGAGTCAATTGCTATTGTTCCCAATTTAGCGTTTTCATCTTTGTTCTCTTCAGAAGGTCTGTATCCTCTTCCTTTTCCAATGTTCATTTCAATTTCTAAAGTAACTCCCTTATCCATTTCACAAATAACCATGTCTGTGTTGATTACTTGAAATGCAGAAGTAGCTTTACCGATATCAGCTGCAGTAAATTTAGTTTGGTTAGAAACTTTAAATCTTACAACCTCGCTATCTGTATCTTCAATTTGTCTTTTGAACCTAACTTGCTTTAAGTTAAGGATGATTTCAGTTACATCTTGAACAACTCCTTCAATTGAAGAAAATTCGTGATCAACTCCTTCAATATGAAGAGAAGTGATTGAAAAACCTTCTAATGAAGACAAAAGAATTCTTCTAAGTGCATTACCAACAGTAATTCCGTAACCTGGTTCTAGTGGTCTGAATTCGAATTTTCCTACGAACTCATCCGAATCAAGCATGATTACTTTATCTGGTTTTTGAAAATCTAATATTGCCATTTTTTCAACTGTTTTTTGTACTAGTTATTATTTAGAGTATAACTCGACTATTAATTGTTCTTTGATATTTTCTGGAATTTGAACTCTTTCCGGAACTTTAATGAATTTTCCACTCATTTCAGCAGGATTCCATTCCATCCAATCAAAAGATTTATTGTTGTTTGCTAATGAAGCAGTAATTCCAGGAATAGACTTAGATTTTTCTCTTACACCTATTACATCTCCTTCTTTTACTTGGTAAGAAGGTATATTTACTACTTGTCCGTTAACAGTTATATGCCTGTGAGATACAAATTGTCTTGCTCCACTTCTTGTTGGAGAAATACCGAATCTGTAAACTACATTATCAAGTCTTTGCTCACACAATTGTAATAAAGCTTCACCAGTAATTCCATTACTTGCTTTTGCTTTTTTGTATAAGTTACGAAATTGCTTTTCCAAAATACCATATGTATATTTTGCTTTTTGCTTTTCCATTAACTGGATTCCATATTCAGAAGTTTTTGGTCTTCTTTTATTAGGACCATGTTGTCCTGGACCATATTGTCTTTTAGCCAAACTTTTGTCTGGGCCAAAGATTGGTTCTTTAAACCTTCTTGCAATTCTTGATTTTGGGCCTGTATATCTTGCCATAACTCTTTATTATTTATCTTATTGTTAGATAATTCTTTTTGTGATTAAACTCTTCTTCTTTTTGGAGGACGACATCCATTGTGAGGAATTGGAGTTACATCAATAATTTCAGTAACAGTGATTCCTGCGTTATGAATTGTTCTGATTGCAGATTCTCTTCCTTGACCAGGTCCTTTTACAAAAACCTTTACCTTTCTCAATCCATATTCAAAAGCTTCTTTAGAACAATCTTCTGCAGCCATTTGTGCAGCATAAGGAGTGTTTTTCTTTGAACCTCTAAATCCCATTTTTCCAGCAGATGACCAAGAAATTACTTGTCCACTATTGTTGGTTAAAGAAATGATGATGTTATTGAACGAAGCTTGAATATGTGCTTGTCCAAAAGATTCTACAACAACTTTCTTTTTTTTCTTTGCGTTTGTCTTTGCCATAATAAACTACTTATTATTTAGTTACTTTCTTTTTGTTAGCAACAGTTTTCTTTCTTCCTTTTCTTGTTCTTGAATTGTTCTTCGTTCTCTGTCCTCTTAAAGGAAGTCCACTTCTGTGTCTTATTCCTCTGTAGCATCCAATATCCATCAATCTCTTGATATTCAACTGTACCTCAGAACGTAATGCACCTTCTACTTTATAAGTATCAGTAATTGCAGTTCTGATTTTACTCAATTGGTCATCATCCCAATCTTGAACTTTGATGTTGAAATCAACACCAGCAGTATTCAATATTTCTTTAGCTCTTCCTCTACCTATTCCGAAGATGTAAGTTAATCCAACAACTCCTCTTTTGTTTTTTGGTAGGTCTATTCCTGAAATTCTTGCCATAATATATTATTTATCCTTGTCTTTGTTTAAATCGTGGATTCTTCTTATTAATCACATACAATCTGCCTTTTCTTCTAACGATTTTACAATCTGCAGATCTTTTTTTTACTGATGCTCTTGTTTTCATCTCAATTGTTATTACTAACTGTTTATTTATATCTTAAAGTAATTCTTCCTTGTGTTAAATCATAAGGACTCATTACAACCTTTACTTTATCTCCTGGTAAGATTTTGATGTAGTGCATTCTCATCTTTCCAGATATATGAGCAGTTATTACGTGCCCATTTTCAAGTTCAACTTTAAACTTTGCGTTAGACAATGATTCTATAATCAGTCCATCTTGTTCTATTGACGCTTGTTTTACCATGTATTATTTATTCTTTAATGCTTCTTCTATATATTCAAATGTCGACAAAACTTCTGGTTTCCCATTTACTATCGCTACGTCATGCTCAAAGTGTGCCGATGGTTTTCTGTCTTGAGTTACAATACTCCATCCATCGCTCAATTGATCAATTTCTTTTGTACCTAAGTTAATCATTGGTTCGATTGCCAATACTAATCCCTCTCTTAATTTCAACCCTCTTCCTGCTTTTCCATAGTTAGGTACTTCTGGTTTCTCATGAAGCTCGGCTCCTAGTCCATGACCTACTAATTCTCTTACTACTCCGTATCCATAACTTTCTGCATGCTTTTGACAAGCAAACCCAATATCTCCTATTCTATTCCCTTCTCTACAAGCTTCAATTGCTTTGTCAAGGCATTCTTGAGTTACTCTAAGTAACTGTTGAACCTCTCTATCCACTTCACCTACTTGAAAAGTATAAGCGGAGTCACCATTAAAACCATTTTTATAAACTCCACAATCCACCGATATAATGTCTCCATTTTCTAAAGGTTTCTTATTTGGAATACCGTGAACCACACATTCGTTGACTGAAATACATAAAGAACCTGGAAAACCATTGTAACCTAAAAAGGTTGGCTCTCCTCCATTATCTCTAATGAATTCTTCTGCTACTCTGTCTAATTCAAGTGATGAAACACCTGGTTTAATTAGTTTAGCAACTTCTGCTAAAGTTTTACCAACAAGTAAAGAACTGTGTCTTATTAATTCTATCTCCTCTTTCGTCTTATAATGAATTCCCATTTCTGTTATTCACTTATATGGAACTGGTATTGTTCCCCGCACTTTGAAATGCAGTTCCTCCACCTTTTCCTTTAATTCTTCCTGTCTTCATCAATCCATCGTAATGACGACTTAATAAATGACTTTCAATTTGTTGTAGAGTATCTAACATTACACCTACCAAAATAAGTAATGATGTTCCTCCATAAAATAATGCAAATTCTTGTTTAATTCCTGCTTGATAAGCAAATACTGGAAGTATTGCAATTAATGCAAGTAAAATAGAACCTGGCAATGTAATTCTAGATAAAAGTGTATCTATAAAATCTGCTGTCTTTTCTCCAGGTTTTACTCCTGGTATAAAGCTTCCACTTCTATTCAAATCTTCAGCAATTTTTTTTGGATTAACAGTAATTGCAGTATAAAAATAAGTAAATATTATAATCATAACAGCAAACAACATGTTGTACCAAAATCCATTAATATCACTAAATGTTGTTGAGTTAGGTGAAATCAAAGCAGGGATAAACATCAATGCTTGAGCAAAGATAATTGGCATTACTCCAGCTGCGTTTACTTTCAAAGGAATGTATGATCTTGAGCCTCCTTCAACCATATTTGAATTTCCTCTTGCTCCTACCACTCTCTTTGTAGATTGTATGGGTACTCGCCTCGTTCCTTGAACCAATAGGATAGAGAAAATAGTTACAACTACTAAGAAAACAATTTCTAATAATAAAATAACGAAACCTCCATTTCCTAATTTACCAAATATTTCAGTTACAAATGCTCCTGGAAGTCCGGCAATAATTCCTATCATAATAAGAATGGAAATACCATTTCCAATTCCTTTATCAGTAATTTTTTCTCCTAACCACATTGCAAATACACAACCTGCTATTAAAAGAATAACTGATGTCAACCACCAAATAAATGTGGCTCCTTGACCGCCCATTATAGCTTCTGCTGGCACATAAGAAGTTAAATAACCTGGTGCTTGAAGCGCACAAATCATAATGGTTAAAATTCTTGTGTATTGGTTAATTTTCTTTCTTCCACTTTCTCCTTCAGATTGCATTTTTTGAATTGCAGGAATTGCAATACCTGCCAACTGCATAATAATAGATGCAGAAATATAAGGCATAATACCTAATGCCATGATAGAAGCTCTATTAAATGCTCCTCCAGCAAAAATATTAATCAAATCAAAAATTCCTCCTTGATCAGTAATCTTATCTGGATCAACTCCTGGTAAAACTACGAACGAACCAATTCGGTATATTAATATCAAAGAAAGAGTAAGAAGGATTCTGTTTCTCAGCTCCTCAATACTCCAAATTTGTTTTATTTTATCAATTAATGCTTTCATGTAATCTGTTAAAAAGGTAATTTTTGGGTTTATGCTAATTCTACAGCTGATCCACCACTTGCTTCAATTCCTTCTTTTGCCGTTTTGGTAAATTTATGAACTGTAACATCTAATTTGGCCTTAAGTTCACCTCTACCTAATATTTTTATTCTATCGTTTTTATGAGCATATCCATTCTCAACTAAATATGCTAAGTCGATTGTAGATGCTTTTTTATCATTATCTGCGATAGTCTGTAAAGTATCTAAATTAATTCCTAAATATTCAACTCTGTTGATGTTTTTGAAACCAAACTTAGGTACACGTCTTTGAAGTGGCATTTGTCCACCTTCAAAACCTACTTTTTTAGAGTATCCAGATCTTGACTTTGCTCCTTTATGTCCTCTTGCAGCAGTTCCTCCTTTTCCAGAACCTTGTCCTCTACCGATTCTTACTTTCTTGTTCTTGTTTGAACCTTCTGCAGGTGTTAAATTATGTAATTCCATTTCTTATAAAATTCTTTATAGTAATTAATCTATTACTTCAACTAAGTGATTTACCTTTCTTACCATTCCAAGGATTTGAGGTGTAGCCTCTTTTTCAATAACTTGGTTCAATTTTTTGAATCCCAGAGCTTTGATAGTCCTTTTTTGTCTCAAAGGTTTATTAATTGTACTTCTAACTTGTTTTATTTTAATAGTTGCCATCTTCGACTTTATTTTTATCCGTTAAATACTACGTCTAAACTTACACCTCTTTGCTTAGCAACATCTTTCGCACTTCTCATATTCTGTAGTGCATTAATTGTAGCTTTTACTAAGTTGTGTGGGTTAGATGATCCTTGAGATTTTGCAAGTACATCATGTACTCCTACACTTTCCAATACTGCACGCATCGCACCTCCAGCAATAACTCCTGTACCATTTGAAGCAGGCTTCAATAATACTCTAGCTCCACCAAATTTCTCAAATTGAGAATGAGGGATTGTACCGTTTATAATTGGAACTCTAATAAGGTTCTTCTTTGCATTATCAATAGCTTTGGTAATAGCTTCAGTTACTTCATTAGCTTTTCCTAATCCATGACCAACGATTCCGTTTTCATCTCCTACTACAACAATTGCAGAGAAACTGAAGTGACGACCACCCTTGTTTACTTTTGTTACTCTGTTAATAGCAACAACCTTATCTTTTAATTCTAAATCTCCCGATCTTAATAACTTAGACATATAATTTTTTTTAAAATTTTAATCCGTTTTCTCTAGCTCCTTCGGCTAATGCTTGAACTCTTCCATGGTATACATAACCGTTACGGTCAAATACTACAGTTTCAATTCCAGCTCCCTTTGCTGCATCAGCAATTGCTGCACCAACAGCCTTAGCTTTTTCTGTTTTAGTTCCTTTTGCAAATCCTTTTTTATAAGAACTAGCTGAAGCTAAAGTAACATTGTTTTCGTCATCAATTATTTGAGCGTAAATTTCTTTGTTACTTCTGTAAACAGATAATCTTGGCTTAGTTGGAGTACCAGAAAATTTCTTTCTGATTCTTCTCTTAATTTTTAATCTTCTTTGATCTTTTGTTAATGGCATTGTATCTTGACTTTAACTAATTCTATTATTTAGCTGCTGACTTACCAGCTTTTCTTCTAATTATTTCTCCTACGTATCTAATTCCTTTTCCTTTGTATGGCTCAGGTTTTCTGAATGCTCTAATCTTTGCAGCAACTTGTCCAATAAGTTGTTTGTCATGAGATTCAAGTGTTACAACAGGTGGTTGTCCTTTTACACTTTCAGCAGTTACTTTTACTTCAGCAGGAATTTCCATTACTATTGGGTGAGAAAATCCAAGAGCCAATTCTAATAATTGTCCGCTTGTACTTGCTCTAAATCCTACTCCTACTAACTCCAACTGTTTTTTGTATCCTTCTGATACTCCAGTAATCATGTTGTTTACTAAAGAACGATAAAGTCCATGAGCAGCTCTTACTTCTTTCTCCTCAGAACTTCTATTAAAAGAAAGAACTCCTTCTTCATTGTTAATAGTAATTCCAGGATGCATAGCTTGAGTCAATTCTCCCTTTTTTCCTTTTACAGTTACAACATTATCATTGTCAACTGAAATTGTTACCCCTTCTGGTAACGATATGATTGCGTTTCCTATTCTTGACATAATTCTATATTAATATACGTGACACAATACTTCACCTCCTACATTCAAATCAGTTGCTTCTTTATTGGTAATTACACCTTTAGAAGTAGAAAGAATTGCAATTCCTAATCCATTCAATACTCTTGGCATATCTTCTGCCCCTGTGTATTTTCTTAGACCTGGCTTACTAACTCTAATCAACTTAGAAATTGAATTCAAGTTTGTTCTTGGATCGTATTTTAACGCTATTTTGATAATACCTTGTTTGTTATCCTCTACTACTTTGTAATTAAGGATATACCCTTTTTCTAATAAAATCTTAGAAATAGCTACTTTCATGTTAGAAGCAGGCACTTCCACAACTCTGTGTTTTGCCATGATTCCGTTTCTAACTCTCGTTAAATAATCTGCTATTGGATCTGTTACCATTGTTTTTTTCTTAAAATTCTTATTTAATTACCAACTTGCTTTTTTAACACCTGGTATCTTTCCTTCCAATGCCATTTCTCTAAAAGTAACACGAGAAATTCCAAATTGCCTCATGTATCCTCTTGGTCTTCCAGTTAATTGACATCTATTATGTAATCTTACTGGATTTGCATTTCTTGGAAGCTTTTGTAAAGCATCATAATCTCCTGCTGCTTTTAATTCTTCTCTTTTTTGAGCATATTTAGCGACCATTCGCTCTCTTTTACGCTCTCTAGCTTTCATTGATTCTTTAGCCATTGTCTTCTATTATTTTTTGAAAGGAAATCCTAACTGAATTAATAATTCTTTTGCTTCGTCATTTGTTTTCGCAGTAGTTACAAATGTAATATCCATACCAGTAATATTTTTAATTTTATCAATATCAATTTCTGGAAAGATAATTTGTTCTTTTATACCTAAAGTATAATTTCCTCTACCGTCAAAACCTTTTGCTTCAATTCCTCTAAAGTCTCTTGTTCTTGGAAGTGAAATTGCAACAAATCTGTCAACAAATTCCCACATTTTTTCTCCTCTTAAAGTTACTTTTGCTCCAATCGGCATACCTTTTCTTAACTTAAAGTTCGAAATATCTTTCTTTGAATAAGTAGGCATTGCTTTTTGTCCAGAAATGATAGACATTTCTTCTACAGCAGAATCAACTAATTTCTTATCAGAAACTGCATTTCCAATTCCTTGACTTAAACAAACTTTAGTCAATTGAGGTACTTCCATTACATTCTTGTAACCAAATTTTTCAGTTAAAGCTGCAATAACTCTCTCAGAGTATTCTTTTCTTAATCTTGGTGTATATTCCATTACTTGCTAATTTCTTCTTGTGATTTTTTAGAAAATCTCACAGAAACAGTTTTCTTTTTTCCTTTTATCTCTACTTCTTTTCTTTTTCTTCCGATTTTTGTTGGTTCTCCTGATGTAGGATCCAACAACATAAGGTTAGAAATATGGATTGTAGGATCTTTTTCTACAATTCCTCCTTCAGGGAAATTCTTGTCAGCGTTAGGTTTTACATGCTTTTTGATTGGTTGCAATGTATCTCCTTCTATTCCTCTGATAGTAACTCTTGAAGTTTTTCTGTTGATAGAAATAACCTCTGCTTTTTTTCCTTTTGACACTCCAGTAGAAACAAATACTTGATCCCCTACTTGAATATGTAATTTTTTATTTGTCATAATTCTTTTCAATTAAAGCACTTCTGGTGCTAATGAAACAATTTTCATAAATTGATTATCCCTCAATTCTCTAGCAACAGGGCCAAAAATTCTTGTTCCTCTCATTTCACCTGCTTCATTAAGCATTACAGCAGCATTATCATCAAATCTGATGTATGAACCATCAGGTCTTCTGATTTCCTTTTTAGTTCTTACTACTACAGCTTTAGAAACGGAACCTTTCTTTACTCCTCCGTTTGGTGTAGCAGCTTTCACAGCAACTACAATCTTATCTCCAATAGATGCATATCTTTTCCCAGATCCTCCTAAAACTCTAATTACTAGAACTTCTTTGGCTCCGCTATTATCAGCAACTTTTAATCTTGATTCTTGTTGTACCATCTTTTATAAAAAATATTATTTTGCTCTTTCAATGATTTCAGCCAACCTCCATCGCTTATTCTTGCTTAGTGGTCTTGTCTCCATGATTCTAACTACGTCACCTTCGTTACACTCATTCTTTTCATCATGAGCAAGAAACTTTGTAGATTTCTTAAGGAATTTTCCATACATGGCATGCTTTTCTCTTCTTTCAACAAGTACTGTGATAGATTTGTCCATCTTTTGACTTGTAACAATGCCTACTCTTTCTTTTCTTAAATTTCTTTCCATTGAAAAATTTATTTAGTTGCGTTATTTCTAACATTCAACTCCGTTTTAATCCTAGCTACAGTTCTTCTTGCAGATCTAATTAGCATTGGATTCTCAATATCAGACACTTTGTGATTTAATTTCATTTTGTTTAAAAGAAGTCTTCTTTCTTTTAACTCTTGAACTAATTCTTTGTCCGTTAACTCAACTATTTGTTTATTATTCATCTCTTCTAAAAGTTGTTATAATTATTCAGCAAAGTCTCTTCTAGTAACAAACTTTGTTTTTACTGGTAATTTTTGTGCTGCAAGTCTCATAGCTTCTTTTGCAACATCCAAAGGAACACCATCGGCTTCAAACATTATTCTACCTGGCTTAATTGCTGCTACGTAATGGCTTAAAGATCCTTTTCCTTTTCCTTGTCTTACCTCTGCTGGTTTACTTGTTACCGGTTTGTCTGGAAAAATTCTAATCCAAACTTTACCTTCTCTCTTCATGTATCTTGTTACAGCAATTCTGGCTGCTTCAATTTGTCTTGAAGTAATCCATCCTTCTTCTAAAGTTTTTAGTCCAAAAGAACCAAAAGCTACATGATTTCCTCTATAGGCTAACCCTTTAAGTTTACCTTTTTGTGTATTTCTAAATTTTACTCTCTTAGGTTGTAACATGATTACAGAGTTTTTTTTCTAATTAATTAATCTTATCTTCTTCTTGGCTTTCTATTTCCTCCCCCTTTGTTATCTCTCGGTCCTTTAGCTCCTCCTTTTACAAAGTTTGGAGATAAATCTCTTTTACCAAAAACTTCACCTTTACAAATCCATACTTTTACACCAATTCTTCCGTACTGTGTGTGTGCTTCAGATACAGCATAATCAATATCAGCTCTGAAAGTATGTAAAGGAGTTCTTCCTTCTTTGTACATTTCGCTTCTTGCCATTTCCGCTCCGTTCAATCTTCCACTAATTTTCACTTTAATCCCCTCAGCTCCCATTCTCATAGTAGATGCGATAGACATTTTTATAGCTCTTCTGTATGAAATTCTTGCTTCAATTTGTCTAGCAATTCCTTCCCCTACTAATACTGCATCTAATTCTGGTCTCTTAACTTCAAAAATATTAATTTGAATCTCGTTTCCAGTTAATTTTTTTAGCTCTTCTTTAAGTTTATCTACCTCAGAACCTCCTTTACCAATAATAACTCCTGGTCTTGCAGTATGTATAGTAACTGTTACAAATTTCAAAGTTCTCTCAATTACAACTTTTGCTACACTTGCTTTTCTCAAACGAGCATTGATGTAAGTTCTGATTTTGTTATCCTGAACAATTTTGTCTTTGTAATCGTCTCCACCATACCAGTTGGAATCCCAACCTTTGATGTAACCTAATCTGTTTCCTATTGGATTTGTCTTTTGTCCCATATTATAAAGTATCTACTAAAATAGTTACGTGATTTGATCTTTTTCTAATTCTGTGTGCTCTTCCTTGTGGAGCAGGCTTAATTCTTTTAAGAGTTGGTCCAGGTCCTACAGTAATTTCTTTTACATAAAGATTATCTGGTTGTTCTCCCTCGTTTTTAGCTTGCCAATTGGCTACAGCTGATAACAATAGTTTTTCTAAGTAATCAGAAGCATCCTTTGGATTATGCTTCAAGATAATTAATGATTTAGCAACTTCTTCACCTCTAATCATATCAGCTACCAACCTCATTTTTCTTGCAGGTATAGGACATTTATTAAGTTTAGCAATTGCTAAGCTTTTTCTTTCCTCTTTTATTTTTTCGGCCATTAGCCTTTTTCTAGCTCCCATTTCTTAAAATAATTTACTTATTATTATTTACCTTTCTTCCCTCCGTGTCCTCTAAAGTTCCTTGTTGGCGAAAATTCACCTAATTTATGTCCTACCATGTTTTCAGTAACATATACAGGTATAAATTTGTTTCCGTTATGTACAGCAAATGTATGCCCTACAAAATCAGGAGTAATTGTTGAAGATCTAGACCAAGTCTTAATCACAGTCTTTTTTCCTGAATCGTTTACTTTGTCTAACTTCTTGTATAACTTATAGTATACAAATGGCGGTTTTTTTAAGGATCTACTCATCTTTTATATTATTTCTTCCTTCTTTCAATTATCAATCTATTCGACTTCTTAGTCTTACTTCTCGTCTTGTAACCTTTAGCAGGTATTCCATTTCTTGATCTTGGGTGACCTCCAGAAGATTTTCCTTCTCCACCTCCCATTGGGTGATCAACTGGGTTCATTACTACCCCTCTTACTCTTGGTCTTCTTCCTAACCATCTGCTTCTTCCTGCTTTACCAGATCTTACCAAGTTGTGAGTAGGATTAGAAACTGCTCCTACTGTTGCTAAACAAGATTGTAAAATCATTCTTGTCTCTCCAGAAGGTAACTTAATAATAGCATATTTACCATCTCTTGCATTTAACTGAGCATAAGTTCCAGCTCCTCTTGCAAGAATTCCTCCTCTTCCTGGGTGTAACTCAATGTTATGAATTACTGTCCCCAAAGGAACTTCACTTAAGAACATAGCATTACCTACATTTGGCTCAACACCTTCCCCAGATTTAATCTTAGTCCCAACTGTCAATTTAGCTGGAGCAATGATGTATCTCTTTTCTCCGTCAGTATATTTTACTAATGCAATTCTAGCAGATCTATTTGGATCATATTCGATAGTCATTACTTCTCCTTCTACTCCATGCTTATCTCTTTTGAAGTCAATGATTCTGTATCTTCTTTTATGACCTCCACCACGGTAACGCATAGTCATTTTACCTTGATTATTTCTACCTCCTGACTTTTTGATTGGTCTTAATAGACTTTTTTCAGGATTATTACTTGTAGTAATATCAGCAAAATCATCAGCAATTTTATGCCTTTGACCTGGTGTTGTTGGTTTTAATTTTCTTACTCCCATTGTTATTATATATTACTATAAAAATCTATTTCATCTCCATCAACTAGAGTAATCATAGCTTTTTTAATAGCTTTTGTTCTTTGAAAAATCAATCCTTTGTTGGTATGCTTCATCTCTTTTTTTCCACCACCAAGGTTCATTGTATTTACCTTTTTAACGGTTACACCATACATACTTTCAATAGCATTTTTGATGTCAACTTTTGTAGCTTTTTTATCAACTTCAAAAGTATAAGTGTTATTATTTTCGATGAAATATTCCGATTTTTCGGAAATTATCGGTTTTTTTAAAATCTCGCTCATCTTTCTTTTTGTTATGCTAAGTAAGTATCTATCGTTTTTAATGCACTTTCCGTAACGACTAACTTGTTGGCATTCATCACATCATAACTACTAATTGAGTCTGCAGTTGCAATTTTTGCCTTCTGAAGATTCCTTGCTGCCAAGTAGATATTGTCGTTTTTTTCGGGCAACAAAAATAGTGATTTTTGTGAGTCAATTCCTAATTTTTCTAAAATTATTTTAAACTCCTTTGTTTTAGCTTCATTCATTACGAAATCTTCTACAACAATTATCTCTTCTTTTTGTGCTTTGTAAGTAAGTGCAGATTTTCTAGCTACCTTCTTTAATTTCTTATTTAATTTGAAATCATAGTCTCTTGGAGTTGGACCGAAAACAGTACCTCCACCTTTGAAAAGTGGCGACTTAATACTTCCTGCTCTTGCAGTACCTGTACCTTTTTGTTTTTTAATCTTTCTTGTAGATCCTGTAACCTCAGCTCTTTCTTTTGCTTTTGAAGTTCCTTGCCTTCTTTGTGCCAAATACCATTTTACATCAAGGTAAATTGCATGATCGTTAGGTTCAACAGCAAAAATTTCTTTATTTAAAGTAACCTTCTTCCCTGAAGATTTTCCTTCTATGTTTTGAATTTCTATGCTCATTACTTTTCTACTATTACAAAGTTTCCATTAAATCCAGGAACTGCTCCTTTTATTAATACTAAATTCTTTTCAGCAATTACTTTTACAACTTTAAGGTTCGAAGTCTTAACTCTTACGTTCCCCATTTGTCCTGCCATTCTCATTCCTTTGAATACTCTTGCTGGGTAAGATGCCGCTCCAATAGAACCTGGTGCTCTCAGTCTGTTATGTTGACCGTGTGTAGCTTGCCCTACTCCTGCAAAGTTATGTCTCTTCACAACTCCTTGAAATCCTTTTCCTTTTGAAGTTCCTACAACATCAACAAATTCTCCTTCAGCAAAAACATCAGCAGCAGATATTGAATCTCCTAGTTTTACTTCATTAGAAAAAGTTTCAAATTCTACTAATTTTCTTAATGGTGAAGTTTTTGCTTTTTTGAAATGTCCTTTCATTGCAGCAGGAGTGTTTTTCTCCTTCTTTTCTTCAAATCCTACTTGAATAGCAGAATATCCATCAGTTTCTTCAGTTTTGATCTGAGTAACTACGTTAGGTCCTAACTCAATGACAGTACAAGGAATGTTTTTTCCGTTCTCGTCAAAGATGCTAGTCATCCCTTTTTTTCTTCCTATTAATCCAGTTGCCATAATGCTTTACTTAAACTTTAATTTCTACGTTTACACCACTTGGCAATTCTAATTTCATTAATGCATCAATTGTTTTAGCTGCATTTGAATTGCTGTAAATGTCTATTAATCTTTTGTATGAACTTAATTCGAATTGTTCTCTCGCTTTCTTGTTAACGTGCGGAGACTTCAATACTGTGTAAATTCTTTTATGCGTTGGTAAAGGAATTGGTCCACTTACTACTGCACCTGTTGTTTTAACAGTTTTAACGATTTTCTCAGCTGATTTGTCAACCAAGTTATGATCGTATGATTTTAGTTTTATTCTAATCTTTTGACTCATGATACAATTTTATTAAGCTTCTACTTTACCTTTTGCTTTCGCAAGTACTTCTTCTGTTACATTCTTTGGTGCCTCTTGGAAATGTGAGAATTCCATTGTTGAAGTTGCTCTTCCTGAAGACATTGTTCTCAATTGAGTAACATATCCGAACATTTCTGACAATGGAACTTTTGCTTTTACAATTTTAGCTCCAGCTCTGTCATCCATTCCATCAACTTGTCCTCTTCTTCTGTTCAAATCTCCTACGATATCACCCATGTTTTCTTCTGGTGTTACCACCTCCAATTTCATGATTGGCTCCAACAATACTGGCTTAGCCTTAGGAATTGCATTTCTAAATGCAAGTTTTGCAGCAATTTCGAAAGATAATTGGTCAGAATCCACTGCGTGAAATGATCCATCTTTCAATGTTACTTTTAATGAATCGATTGGGAAACCAGCCAATACACCATTTTTCATTGCTTCTTTAAATCCTTTCTCTACAGAAGGGATAAATTCTTTAGGAATGTTACCACCCTTAATTACGTTTACAAATTCTAATCCTTCTTTCTCTTGATCTCCTGGCTCGATAGTAATAACGATATCAGCAAATTTACCTCTACCACCCGATTGCTTTTTGTATAGCTCTCTGTGATCTACAGAAATATTGATATTTTCTTTGTAAGATACCTGAGGAGCTCCTTGGTTAACTTCAACCTTAAATTCTCTCTTCAGTCTATCAACTAAAATTTCTAAGTGTAACTCACCCATTCCTGAAATTACAGTCTGCCCTGAATCTTCATCAGTATGAATTACGAAAGTTGGATCTTCTTCTGCTAATTTACCAAGTGCAACACCTAATTTATCAACATCCGCTTGAGTTTTAGGCTCAATAGCAACTCCAATTACTGGCTCCGGGAATGTCATAGATTCCAATACAATTGGGTGCTTTTCATCACACAATGTATCTCCAGTTCTAATATCTTTAAATCCAACAGCAGCACCTATATCTCCAGCTTCAATACTATCAATAGCATTTTGCTTATTTGAGTGCATTTGGAAAATTCTTGAAATTCTTTCTTTTTTGTTTGTTCTAGTATTTAATACATAAGAACCTGCATCCAATGTTCCAGAGTATGCTCTAAAGAAACATAACCTTCCTACGAAAGGATCTGTAGCAATTTTAAATGCTAAAGCTGAAAATGGCTCTTCTGCATTTGGCTTTCTTGAATCTTCTTCTTCAGTTTTTGGATTTACTCCAATAATAGCTTCAACATCTACAGGAGAAGGTAAGAATCTGATTACAGCATCCAACATCGCTTGAACTCCTTTGTTTTTAAAAGCAGAACCACACATCATTGGAATAATTGACATATCGATAGTTGCTTTTCTCAAAGCTTCAATAACTTCTTCTTCAGTGATTGAATTTTCATCTTCAAAGAATTTCTCCATCAAAGTATCATCATATTCAGCAACTGATTCAATTAATTTTGCTCTGTATTCAGCTACAACTTCTGTTAAGTCAGCAGGAATTTCTACTTCTTGGTAAGTCATACCATATCCTTCTTCATCCCAAACAATTCCCTTCATTGAAATTAAGTCAACAACCCCTTTAAAGTCATCTTCATCTCCAATTGGAATTTGAAGTGGAACAGGATTACCTCCTAACATCTCTCTAACCTGAGTACATACTTGTAAAAAGTTTGCACCTTGTCTATCCATTTTGTTTACGAAACCAAGCCTTGGCACTCTATACTTATCAGCTTGTCTCCATACAGTTTCAGATTGTGGTTCTACACCATCAACCGCACTAAACAAAGCTACAACACCATCCAAGATTCTTAATGATCTCTCAACCTCAACCGTAAAATCTACGTGTCCTGGTGTATCAATGATGTTAATTTTAAATTCTTCAGTTTCTGGAAGAGCTTGTCCTCTTTCAGTAGGGAATTTCCATGTACAAGTAGTTGCTGCAGATGTAATTGTAATACCTCTTTCAGCTTCTTGTTCCATCCAATCCATTGTAGATGCTCCATCGTGAACTTCTCCAATCTTGTGGTTAATTCCTGTATAGAAAAGGATACGCTCAGTAGTTGTAGTTTTACCTGCATCAATGTGAGCAGCAATCCCAATGTTTCTCGTTTTACTTAAGTCTCTTTTTGCCATCTCTTAAAATCTAAAGTGTGAAAATGCCTTATTAGCTTCAGCCATTCTTAATGTATCTTCTTTCTTTTTGAAAGCTCCACCTTCTTCTTTAAAAGCAGCCATAATCTCAGCAGCTAACTTTTGTCCCATTGTATTTTCGTTTCTTTTTCTAGAAAACAAAATCAACCACTTCATTCCAAGTGATTCTTTACGACCTTCTCTAATTGGTGATGGGATTTGATATGTAGCCCCTCCTACTCTTCTACTTCTAACTTCAACGTCAGGAGTAATGTTTTTTAGACCTTTTTTGAATACATTCAAAGGCTCTTCATCTTCGATTTTAGATTCGATAATGTCTAATGCTGTATAAAAGATATCAAATGCTAATTCTTTTTTACCGTGCATCATTAAGTTATTTACAAACTTAGTTACCTGGATATCGTTAAACTTAGGATCAGGTAAAATCCTGTGTTTTTTGGCGGTTCTTCTTCTCATAACTTATTGTTATAATACTCCTACAAAAATGTGAGTATATTTAATTTATTTCTTTGGTTTTTTTGTTCCGTATTTTGATCTTCTTTGAGTTCTACCATCTACTCCGGCAGTATCTAAAGAACCTCTTACTATGTGGTATCTTACACCAGGAAGATCTTTTACTCTTCCTCCTCTGATTAAGACAATTGAGTGTTCTTGAAGGTTGTGACCTTCACCTGGGATATATGCGTTCACCTCTTTACCATTGGTCAACCTTACTCTAGCTACTTTTCTCATAGCTGAATTAGGCTTCTTAGGTGTAGTCGTATATACCCTTGTACAAACACCCCTTCTTTGTGGGCAGCTGTCCAGCGCAGGAGATTTTGACTTTGAAGTCAATTTCTTTCTACCCTTTCTCACTAATTGGTTTATAGTAGGCATTTACAATTATTTTAAATTATTCTTTTCCTAGTTGCAATTTTCGGACTGCAAAGGTAACGAAAGAAGTTTTTGAAACAAACACCTCATCTTAAATAAATGCGTTCATTTCAATGCTTCTTAAAAAGACCTTCCTGTAGTCCTATAAACAAAAAAGGGCTGCCGAAGCAACCCTTCAATTATATATTATTTCAAATTTTAAGCTTCCCCAACTGTGCCTCCAAAATTCATTGGAAACTTAGGTGGTTCTTCGCTCTGCTTTATTGGCCCAAAGTTCTTTTCAAACTTGTCGATGTTATCCTTTAAGGCATAAAGCAATCGCTTGGCATGTTCTGGTGTAATTACAATTCTCGATTTTACTTTTGCCTTGGGAACTCCCGGCATCATTTTAATAAAATCAATCACAAATTCGCTATTAGAATGAGCGATCATCGCCAAATTTACATATTGACCTTCCGCAACTTCTTCGGATAACTCAATATTTAACTGGTTCTGATTATTCTGCTCGTTCTGATCTGCCATTTGCTTAGAATTCTACGCTTTCGCTTTCTTCTGCTTGTGCACGGTATGCTTCCTTAGCGGCCAAAAGTTTATCATATTCTTCCTGACTACCAACGATCAAGTCATCGTAAAGTCTCATACCTGTTCCCGCTGGAATCAAGTGACCCACAATTACATTTTCCTTAAGACCGTTCAACGTATCTGCTTTACCTCTAATTGAAGCTTCACTCAATACTTTTGTTGTCTCTTGGAATGATGCAGCTGAAATAAAGCTATCAGTACCTAATGACGCTTGTGTAATTCCTTGAAGCTTAGGCTTAGAAACTGCAGGTTGTGCATCTCTAACTTCTACTAGCTTCATATCCTTTCTTCTCAAGCTTGAGTTCTCATCTCTAAGATCTCTAGGCGTTACAATCTGTCCAGCTTTCAAGTTTTCAGACTCACCTGGCTCAGTTACCACTTTCATATCAAGAATAGCATCGTTCTCTTCTCTGAAGAAGAATTTATCTACCACCTGACCTGGAAGGAACTGCGTATCACCAGCATCCATGATCTCAACTTTCTGCATCATTTGCTTAACAATAGCCTCAATGTGCTTATCGTTAATCTTCACCCCTTGCAGACGATATACTTCTTGAATTTCATTCACCAAGTATTCTTGTACTGCAGTTGGCCCTTGGATATTCAAGATATCGTTAGGAGTAGTTGCACCATCAGATAATTGGTAACCTGCTCTTACAAAGTCATTGTCTTGAACCAAAATATGCTTCGACAATGGTACCATGTACTTTTTCTTCACACCATCTTTCGATTCGATGAAAATTTCTCGGTTACCTCTCTTAATTCCTCCGTAAGTCACAACTCCATCAATCTCAGACACTACAGCCGGATTTGAAGGATTACGTGCCTCAAACAATTCAGTTACTCTAGGAAGACCGCCTGTGATATCCCTTGATTTACCCATTGTTCTTGGAATTTTAGCCAATGGCTGTCCAATTTTCACTTTGTCACCAGCATCAACTGCCAGGTGAGCTCCAACTGGAATATTATAAGCTTTAGAATCTGCTTTTGCGTTTACAACAACTGCAGGGTTCTTTGTCTTATCCTTAGTATCTGTTATTACTTTTTCTCTGTGACCTGTCTGCTCATCAAATTCTTCCTTGTAAGTAACGCCTTCTTCAATGGCATCGAATTCGATAGTACCATCAAACTCTGAAAGAATAACCGCATTGTACGGATCCCACTTACAAAGTTGATCATCCTTCTCTACCTTCTGACCTTCTTTCACTTGAAGGAAAGCACCATATGGTACGTGGTTAGAGATAAGTACTTTCTTAGTCTTAGGATCAAGAATCTGAATTTCTCCAGTTCTACCCATAATGATGTTGACTTTGTTGCCTTCATCATCAGTAGTAGCAAGTGATCTTAATTCTTCAAAAGCAATCACACCAGCAAACGTCGCTTTAACAGTTGCGTCAACCGCAATGTTAGAAGCAGTACCCCCAACGTGAAAAGTCCTTAGTGTAAGCTGTGTTCCAGGCTCACCGATTGACTGCGCAGCGATAACACCGACAGCTTCTCCTTTTTGCACCATATCATTAGTAGAAAGGTTTCTACCATAACATTTCGCACAAACACCCTTCTTAGTTTCACAAGTCAATACCGATCTGATTTCGACATCTTCAATAGCTGTCTCATCAATTAACTCAGCAATCTTCTCAGTGATTTCATCTCCAGAAGCTACAAGTAGCTCTTCAGAAATTGGATCGAATATATCATGAACAGATACCC
>CAKZNB010000005.1 GCA_937129365.1 uncultured Flavobacteriales bacterium | reverse complement strand
CATGGGAGTTGGAAAAAGAAAATATTCCAGAAAAAAAATATTATGATTTAATTAAATTACTTTCTAATATTGATGAAGAAAAAGCAAATCAAATAAAGAAGAAAAAATATCAGAAGAAACAAAGTAATGGCTTTGAAATCCCAAAAAGGAGCTATAGATTAACACCAAGAAATGTTGAATATTTAGAAAATCTTAAATTTCTTGAAAAGAGATTTAAAGAAAATAAATTTAAGGCAAAAGCATTATCTTTCTTCGCAGGATGCGGTGGTTTGTGCTATGGAGCAAAAGCTGCTGGAATTGATATTATAGGAACAAATGAATTGGTTGAGAGTTATAAAGAAGTTTATAATTTAAATTTTCCTAATTCTACTTTTTTGCCTAATGATATTAGGCAGATAAAAAAAACTGATATTGATGTAATTCTCGAAAAAAATGGTGAAATCGATATAATGTTGGGAGGTCCACCATGTCAAGGATTTAGTTTAGCAGGAAAAAGAGATGTAAATGATGAAAGAAATACCCTTTTTGGCGATTATCTTGAGATATCTAAATATGTAAATCCGAAGGTGATACTTATTGAAAACGTCAAACTTCTCACTTCAATGAAAGACCCAGATGGTAAATTTATAAGGGATAGAGTTATTGAAAATTATCAAGAACTTGGCTATGAGTCACAGTTTTTTATAGTAAATGCAAAAAATTATGGTGTTCCACAACATAGAGAAAGGGTAATATTTATTGGAGTTCGAAGTGACTTAAAACTAAAACCTTCTATTCCTGAACAGATTTTTAGAGATGAAACAGTTTCACTTTTTAATGTGATGAATAGGCCTTTTACATTTGGTGATGCAGTGTCTGATTTAGAATATATTGAATCTGGTGAGAAAGTTGACAGAGATGATTATCATTGGGCTGTTAATCATCCAACTCATGTTTTAGAGTGGTTGGTTAATGTGCCGCAGGGTAAGAGTGCACATGATAATGACGATTTTAATTTAAGACCACCTTCAGGATATAATACTACTTACAAACGTCAAGTTTGGGATGAACCAGCAGGTACTGTTGGAACTACTTTTGGGATGATATCAGGTTGTAGAAATGTTCACCCAATAGCAACAAGGTCTATGACAATAAGAGAAGCTCTACGGTTACAAAGTTTTCCTGATTCGTTCCAATTGACAGGAACATCTGGAACAAAGCGAAAAGTTATTGGAAATGCTGTACCACCTATGTTGGGTTACCATATTACAAAACATATAGTTGATAACTATATTTGATAAAAATATCCTGCTTTTAAATTAAATTGTAGCTGAGTAGGATGCTGAGCTTGTCCTCCTCGTTGCATTTGTACAATTCCAAATCTTGGAGCCTCATGTTCAATTCCTTCTGGATCTTTATAGCTTCCTTTCCTTACTCTATAGTTTTTTTTATTAAAGCCTGAATAAGACTTTGAAAGTATAACCAATTCGTCTATAGAATATAAAGCGTATTCTTGTTCTAGCTCTTCTTCCTTCTTTTTTGTTTTATGTAATAAGAGTTCAGGAATAAAGGGGTCATTCAAATATGCTTTTTGAAGTAAAAGCCTTGTTATTTTATCTTGATAGGTTGTAAATATATTTTCAAGTTCAACTTTACCAATGGGGTCAATTTCTTCCCAAAAAAATCTTCTTGGGTCTGTTAAACGATTAGTAATAGTATTGTCATCACTTGGTCGAAAACCAATGTCTCCACAGAATTGTTTCATTGCAATTAGTCCATTGTCACTTAAATTAATATCATTGTTTCTAAGCAATTGAACAAAAGCAGTAGCAGTGGTAAAATATAATTGAGCGTTAGTTGGAGTTTTGTTATTACATTGTTTAACAGAGACTCCAACATTCTTAATCTGTTTACCTTTGTACGCAGTAATTAATATGTCACTTTTACAAGCTCTAACTTCTACTCCATGAACTCTAAGCCATTTTTTTCCTTCTTCTGCAGTTGCTAAAGCACCTAACGCGATAGCTTCAACTTTATCTGCTTTATTCCATCCAATATAATTAAGTACTTTTGATATTAAAGCTTTTGAAGCAATACCTCTAAATAGATTTGGAATACTATTGCTAGAAACTTTTTTTTTATTAAAATCAGTTATTTCTTTTGCAAGTGTTAATTCATATTTGTGACCTGCTTTTCGTCCTTCCGTTCCTGCTTGTATTTGGAGTGCATGCTTTGCATCATTTGGTTCAAGTGCCATTTTCTTCTAAATCTTTAAAGAGTTCACTAATTTTTACTTCTAAAGCAATAGCTATTCTCTTTATATTCAAAAGAGTAAGATTCTTCTCAGCTCGTTCAATCATACCGATGTATGTCCTATGAAGCTCGGCTCGGTGAGCAAGTTCTTCTTGTGAAAAGTTCTTCTCCTTCCTTAGTTTTCGAACTCTATCACCAAAAAAAATAAGAATTTGTGAATCTGAAACCATTGCTAATCTTAGTATACGTAAAGCTACTTTTAGTGTTCATTTCTTGCTACATACTATAGTTAGCATTTTAGCGTCTTTTTGGTGAAAAGAAATTAATTTTAAAAGATATTATTTATTTTCTATACTATTGTTTAAACCCCCTCCACAAATTCCAAAAATACTTCTTTGTGTTTCGCTAAATCCATGTTCCCAGAAAGAGCTACACGAGCAATATAATCCTTATCGTCTTCCTTGGTTGTTCCTTGAGTAGAAGTTGCTGGGATAGTCCAGTAGCAGCCTTTTAATTGTCCGTAGCTTACGCAATACTTACTTTCGTTTGGTATTTGGGTAATCATCATGGTAATCAACTTGTGGTTCAAAGCCCTTTTGTAGGCTTCTCTTTTTTGGTCTGTATTTCCTCTAGTGGGTAAATCAAGCGAAAAAACGGAAGGAGTAAATCCTTGTTCGGCTAGTTCCTCAGATACGAAATTGATTTTGGCAGCAGGTAGTTTTTCTTTTATGTAATTTACAAACTCACGAGTATTTGCATAAGCATTTGCAATTCGTTGGTTCATAGAAGGAAGTTGCTCCGCTAAATAATGATACTGTAAATCAGTTGCTTCATTGTCACACAGGTTCAAATGAAGTTCAATTTTATTCATGATTTCTGCTGTTTTGGAGTTTCCAATGCAATACCCAGCTGTGCACTTACCACCACTTGGGAATTTACTTCCACTGGCATAAGATAATGCTCTCACTTGGGATAAAATTTCTCCTTCTCCCAAAAATTGTACATTAGGGCAGAAAGTTTGATCCAGAATAAACACCGAATCAATTGCTTTATCTCCGTTGGCTGTTTTACGTACTTTTTTCAAAGTGTTTTTCAACGCATCCAAATCTGGCACTTCCACTCTTGGGTTGGTTGGAATTTCTGCAATAATATAAGGAACAGCATCTTGGTTAGCTGCCTCAGTTAAAATAGTTTCCAAACTACTAACCATATCATTATCCCCATCTACATGTAAATCCACCACTTCCACATTGTCGATACAAGCCGCAACTCTTCTTGCTTGGTCGTTAGTTCCGCCATAGCAATTAGTTGGCACAATAAATTTTATGTCTTTGTTTGGGTAGTTTTCATTCGCATCATGAATCAATCCCATCATAATAGCATATTGGATAGATAATCCACTTGATCCAGCAACAGCTTGAGTTGGCGAACCCGTAATTTTTTGTATAGTTTTGAGAACAAATTGTTTATTTTGTTCTTTGTTGGATTCTTCAGTTTGATTTTTCTCCCCCACAATCATTTTCAATGCCTTTTCACAATTAATAGGTGTCATGGCAATGGTTTCTCTTCTTCTTACATGTTGTATTTCAGAATTGTAGCTTTCATTTTCTTCACCATTTACGATTAACACACTTCCTAATTCATCATTAATATTGATATAGAAATCAATGTTTGAATTACTTTCAATGACAGAAACATTTTCTTGATTAGAAATGAAAACCTTAGTTCCTTCAAACTTTTCAATATCTTGGATATCCTCAATTTTAGTTAGCTCAAAATTGTAATTGTAAATCTCTTTGATGAGTTTAGCATCAAAACAATTTGGTAATTTATCTATATAAATAATTTGAGTGTTTTTATTATCAAAAAGATTTTTTCTGAGAATAGCCAAAAGGGGAGTAGTTTGCGAAGAAAAGCTAATTACATTCTCAGGATTCAAATTATTTGATTTAGCAATAGTCCACTCTAATATACAAGATAAGGGATGCCCGAGACGAATATAATCGTAAGCTGTGGGTAAAATTGCTAAGGCAGATTCTGTAACATTATTATCGTTTACTAATGTTTCAAATTGCTCTAAAAACTGAGTTTTAGCCAATTTCTCGTTGTAAATATCCAATCGGTGAGTAGTAAGAGTTAACCAATCAGATGGTAGATTTTGAAGTAGGTTTTTGATGTAATCTTGCATGCTGTATTCTAGCTTTTATTTTTTATAAAATAGGAACGCTAAGGTACATTTTTTTGGATTGTTTTAAAAGCCAAAACAAGTATTGAAGTTGGATTAATTTTTCTTCAGTTTCATGAAATAGGCAACTCCTTTGGCATTAGTTTTTGGCAAACTATTTAATTGAATCATTCTGGCGTTTTTCTCAGCGTTTTTTGTGCTATTCCCAAATTGCACATCAAATATGTAGTTATCACCAACGGTAAGTATCCATTTATTCACCTTAAAAAAGCCTTGATTTACCTGAGTTAAATCCAATTTCCAAGGTGACTTGCCTAAATACATTTCTCCATCACTTTTAAAATTGTATCTAACTTTATTATCGCTAAAAGTAAACGAACCTATTTTTCCTGTTTGTTCATTTCTACGGATCTCTCCAATGGTTTTAACACTCCCTTTCTCAATAATATATTCACCAGATTCTGAAATGATTTCATACACTTCCCAATTTCCAATTAAGGATTTTTCGGCTTGTTGCATGTCGCCATAGCAACTTATTACAAAAAGAATAGCAAATAGAAATAAAGTTGTTTTAATGAAAGGAACCATTGTGTTAATTTTATAGAATTGAGATTAAATATAAGCAAAAAAAAGCCCCTTGGATTTCCAAGAGGCTTTTTCAATTCTTAACTATATTGATTAAAATCTTTCGCTAGCCGAAAAATGAAAATCTGCTTCAATCTGTGCATTTTCATCGCTATCACTTCCGTGACAAGCATTTTTTGCTTTAGATTCAGCGTAAGCTTTTCTGATTGTTCCTTCAGCTGCTTCAGCAGGATCAGTAGAACCAATTAATGCTCTAAAATCTTCTACTGCGTTATCTTTTTCAAGAATTGCTGCTACGATTGGTCCTTCGCTCATGTAATCAACCAATTCTCCGTAGAATGGTCTTTCTGAGTGTACTGCATAAAATTCTCCAGCTTCTTCTTTTGAAAGTTGCTTCAATTTCATTGCTTTAATTGTAAATCCGTTTTCGATAATCATATCGATAATTTTTCCAGTAGTACCGTTTGCTACAGCCTCTGGCTTAATCATTGTAAATGTGATGTTGTTTGCCATTTTTCTATTAAATTTTGGGCAAAATTAAGTATTCTTTTATCAAAAAGCTATAATCTTATTCTTAATCTGTAAAATAATTGATTGTCAATATATTAAGTGGTGCAGCTTATATTAATATTTTAAAATTTAGTTAAGTTTTCAATATCAACCTATTGATTACTATAAATTTGGTTTGGAATTTGATTGATAAAAAGCAGTTACTTTTATTAAACAATAAAATAACCCAATGAAAAAAACAGGTTTACTATTTATTTTTTTATTCAGTTTTGTGCTTCAATCTTTTTCGGGAGATAGAAAAGTAGAAGTACTTGAGGTGCTTTATACCCAAAAAAATTATAGGTTAATCGTCAGAAAGGCAAATAGATTAATTGATAAAAAAGGGTATGGGGATAACGAATTGGTTCACTTGTTCAAGGCTGTGGCTTTAGCAAAGCTGTCGAAAGATGCTAATTATACTCGATTTAATAAAGATGCCTTAAAAAAATCTACAGATGCTTTTGAAGTATATTATGAATTGGACAAACAACTTGAATTTCAGCAAAAAACCTCAGTGTTGTTAGATGATTTACGAGTTCTTTACAAGTCTGCTAAATCAGTTTCTATTAAATCGGATGCTTATGATTTCCTTTTTGGAAAAGAAGTAAAGCCAATTGTGGTTGAGAAAAAACAGGTGATAATTGTAAAAACCCAACCTGGAAATTCAGTTGAATATACAGAAGATTTTAAAGCAGAAGAAGTGGATACAGTTTGCAGTGAACCCTATTTAACTGAGGAGGATAAGATGATTAATTATGCCAAAAAATTTCTTGGCGTTCCTTACATATATGGAGCTACTGGAGATGGAGGTTTTGATTGTTCTGGGTACACACAATATATTTTGGGAAGATATGGATATACGGTGCCAAGAAGTGCTAGAACTCAAAAAGATCATATCCAAAAAATAAAAATCAAAGAGGCAAAAAAAGGGGATTTGATATTTTTCTCTAAAAGTAGAAGGAAAAATCACATAACTCATGTAGGGATTGTTATCTCTAACGAGGGAGAGGATTTAACTATGATTCATGCTTCGTCAAGCCAAGGAATAATGATTACTAATGTGGAGACAAATACTTATTGGAAACCAAAATTAGTAGCTGCCGGTAGACCTATTAAAGAGGAAGTTAATGATGAATTATAAACTAATATTAGCATCAAAATCACCTCGTAGGCAAGAATTGCTTAAAGGACTTGGAGTGGAGTTTGAAATAAGAACCAAAGAAATAGAGGAAGTGTTTCCACCAGCACTTTTCAAAGAGGAAATTCCATTGTATTTATCCAATTTAAAAGCTAAAGCTTTTGAAAAAGACTTGAAAGAAAATGAATTAGTTATTACCTCTGACACAATTGTGTGGAATGAAAACAAACAATTAGGCAAGCCCAAAAGTAGGGCAGAGGCAATAGAAATGCTACAAAATTTATCGGGTAAGAAACATGAAGTAATTACTGCTGTTACGTTAATGACTAAGACTAAAACACATAGTTTTTATGAAACTACTAAAGTGTTTTTCAAAGAACTATCACAAGAAGAAATAGAATGTTACATTAATAATTACCAACCTTTTGACAAGGCAGGTTCTTACGGCATCCAAGAATGGATTGGGTTTGTTGGAATCCCAAAAATAGAAGGCGATTATTTTAATGTGGTGGGATTGCCTCTCTTTAGGTTGAATGAGGAGTTGGGGAAGTTCTAATTTAATTTACCTCGTTTTTATTAGTTAACATAATATCTTAGAACTATGAAATCAAAAGAAGAAATAATAAATAATTGGCTACCGAGATATACCGGAATCCAATTAGAAGAATTTGGAGAATATATTTTATTAACCAATTTCAAAAACTATGTTAAGCTCTTTGCCGAAATGACTGGAGCCGAAATAAAAGGAACAACCAATGCAATGCCCAACGCTACAGCAAATGGAATTACGATTATCAATTTTGGGATGGGAAGTGCCAATGCAGCCACTATTATGGATTTGTTGGGAGCAATTTCGCCCAAAGCAGTATTGTTTCTTGGAAAATGCGGAGGACTTAAAATAAAAAATAAATTGGGTGATATTGTGTTGCCAATCGCAGCAATAAGAGGCGAGGGAACTTCAGATGATTATTTTCCGCCAGAAGTACCCGCTTTGCCTTCATTTAATTTGCAGAGAGCTGCATCGCACTGTACTCGCGAAGCGGGATTGGATTATTGGACAGGAACTGTATATACTACAAACCGAAGAGTTTGGGAGCATGATGATGAGTTTAAAGAGTACTTAAGGCAAATAAGAGCCATGGCAATTGATATGGAAACTGCAACCGTTTTTAGTGTAGGTTTTGCCAATCAAATTCCTTGTGGTGCATTGTTATTGGTTTCTGATCAGCCTATGACTCCAGATGGAGTAAAAACTGATAAAAGCGATACAGCGGTAACCACCAATTTTGTTCAAAAACACATGCAAATAGGTATTGATACACTTCTTGAGCTTAAGAGCAAAGGAAATTCTGTTCGGCATTTACGATTTGATTAACTATTTAGAGCATAAAAAATGGATTGAGTGTTACACCCAATCCATTAAAATTTTAACTAATTTTTTTAATTATTTTGCTCTTTTAAAGTAAAAACGGGTAATAAAAATTCCGTTTCCATCTTGTTTTCCAGCATCAGACTCAACACCTGAAGTAATGTTTACTACTTCCCAACCTTCGTTCATCATTGTATTAACTTTGTTGTTTACAATTGCATCATTTGCCGCAATGTTCTGAAATCTAATTCCTACCAAGTTGTAAAAGTTAAGTAGTTTGGTTTCTTCATAATTAAAGACTCTAATATCCCCTCTTTTTGATTTATTTCTCCCTCTATCTTCAGATGATTTTACTTTCGTAAATTCTTTGTAATCCCTTTGTTCAAGAGAGTTTATCATTCTTGATCTCCCTAATCCTCCAGGTATTATTGATTCTACTACTGTAAAAGAAGTGAACTCATATTGTTTTGTTTCTTGCGGTGTGTTATTAGACTTATTAAAAGCAAAAAGTGCAAAACAGATTGTAATTGCTCCAATAATTGTTAAAAAATTTGTGTTTTTCATGGTTGTTTTTGTTTTGTTGGTTTTAAAATTAATTGTCCAAGATATAAATAAAACTATTTCACTACACTATTTTGGTTGTAATAATATTTTACCTTGTTTATTTTAATGTACTTTTGCACAAATAAAAGACAAAGTGAAAACATTTAAAGATATAGGAGTAAACAAAAGTTTTGTAAAAGGACTTACCGAAATGGGAATTGTAAATCCAACCGAAATTCAAGAGTTGGTAATTCCTATGTTACTAAATTTTGAAACAGATTTAGTAGGTCAAGCTCAGACAGGAACTGGTAAAACAGCTGCTTTTGGATTGCCATTATTACAAAAAATAGACCCCAGCAAAGATTATATTCAAGGATTAATATTGTGCCCAACAAGAGAATTGGGACAGCAAATTGCTAAGCAACTATTTAAATTTACCAAATATTCAGAAAAGATATTTACAGAGGCAGTTTTTGGAGGTCAATACATTGATATACAGATTAAAAATTTACAAAGACCTACGCATATTGTAGTTGCTACACCTGGTAGATTAATTGATTTAGTAAACAGAAAAGCTCTTGATTTAACTCATGTTCATACAGTGGTAATGGATGAAGCGGATGAAATGTTAAGTATGGGTTTTAAAAAAGAATTGGATGAGATATTGAATTTTATGTCTGAAGTTCAATCAAAATGGTTGTTTTCAGCCACAATGCCAGAGGGAATCAAACAAATTGTAAATACACATTTATCTCCTGATGCTAAGCGAATTGAAACAAGTGGTGATGTGGTGAACAAAAATATTGAACACCAATATGTAGTGTGTGATGATGCTGATAAATTGAATATTTTATTACAATTTTTGAAGTCGGAACATAAAAATAGAGGATTGATTTTTTGTAAAACTAAAAAAGCTACTCAGCTTTTGGCTAAACAATTAGAAGCAAAAAATATTTCTTCGGGAGCCATTCATGGAGATTTATTGCAAAAAGAAAGAGACAAAGTAATGCGAGCTTTCAAAAACGAATCAATAAGAATGTTGGTAGCCACAGACCTTGCCGCCAGAGGAATTGATGTGGATGATTTATCATTTGTGGTGCACTACGAAATGCCTGACAAGGAGGAATATTACACACACAGAAGTGGAAGAACAGCAAGAGGTGGAAAAGAGGGAGTTTCTATTTGTTTGGTGAATTCCAAAGAATTAAAATCGGTAAGGTATTTTGAAAAAGCCCTTAAAATTTCATTTAAGCAAATTAGACCTGCTAAGTAACCTTTTGAAACATTTAACAATTATTAATAACCAATTATCGGCTATCAATCAATATCTTTGAGCAATGAGCAAAGTGGGAATTATTATATTGAATTGGAATGGAAAGCAACACTTGCAGACTTTTTTACCATCTGTGGTAGAGAATTCGCAAGATGCCGAAATTGTGGTTATTGATAATAATTCTTCGGATGATTCTGTAGAATTTTTAAAACAAAATTATCCTCAAATCAAATTAGTTCACAATGCTGAAAACGGTGGTTTTGCAAAAGGGTACAACGATGGGTTAAAGCAAATAGAAGGTCAATTTGAGTATTATATATTATTAAATTCTGATGTAGAAGTTACCCCAAATTGGATTAATCCCATTATTAATTTGATGGAAAATGATTCTACTATTTCCGCTTGTCAGCCAAAAGTGTTGGCTTACAACAATAAGTCGTCATTTGAGCATGCAGGGGCTTGCGGAGGTTTTATAGATAAAAACGGGTATCCGTTTTGCAGAGGAAGAATGTTTGAAAATGTTGAAAAAGACACAAATCAATACGATAATAAAACAGAAGTTTTTTGGGCAACAGGAGCCTGTATGTTTGTTCGTAGCTCAATATTTCATAGGTTGGGAGTATTTGACGAAGAGTATTTTGCTCATATGGAAGAAATTGATTTGTGCTGGAGGATGAAATTACATGGACACAAAATTATGGTAAATCCTGAGTCTGTTGTATATCATTTGGGAGGAGGAACATTAAGTTATAAAAGTCCTAGAAAGGTTTATCTCAATTTCAGAAATAGCTTATTTACTTTGTATAAAAACTACCGAGGAAGTTTTTTAGTTACCAAAATAGCTTGGCGTTTTTGTTTAGATTATTTGGCAGCATTTGTTTTTATGGCAAAAGGAGATTTCAAAGCATCTTGGCAGGTTATCAAAGCTCAAGCCCATTTTATAGGAAAAATTGGTTCGATGAGAAAAAAGAGAAGAGCAATCAAAAAATCTGCAAATAATTTAGTAATGAATCGTTCAGGATTTTATACCAAAAGCATTGTTTTTTCTCATTTTGTAAAGAAAATTTCTAGTTTTTCGGAATTAGATGAAAATAATTTTATTCGTTAAATACTAATTTATTTTAAAAAGCGTTAAACGAACATGAGCCCAATAATTCGATTTTTTTTAGTTTTAATTTCTTCTTTTTTTGCAGTGTTTGGTTATTCTCAAACCAATGCACCAAAATACAGTAATGAATTCTTGACAATTGGGGTAGGTGCAAGAAATTTTGGGATGGCAAATTCGGTAATATCAAGTAATCAGGATGTTACGGCAGGGTATTACAACCCGGCAGGATTGCTTAATACCAAAAAAGACATGGAGTTTGGATTAATGCACTCCGAGTATTTTGCAGGAATTGCCAAATATGATTATTTGGGATTCAGTAAAAGAATTGACGAAAACTCAGTAGGAGGAATTTCATTAATTCGTTTTGGAACTGATAATATTCCTAATACCACACAATTGATTGATAAGGATGGAAATATTGATTACGATAATATCACCTATTTTTCTGCGGCAGATTATGCCATGTTAATTTCTTATGCCCGAAAATTACCAAAGGGATTGGAAGTAGGAGGAAATTTTAAGATTATTCATCGTAGAATTGGTGATTTTGCCAGTTCATGGGGATTTGGTATAGATGCAGGATTAAATTATTCGCACAAAGAATGGAAATTTGGTGCAGTGGTAAGAGATGTTACAACTACCGTTAATGCCTGGAATTACTCAATTGATGATGCAACTCGTGAGATATTTGATGCAACTGGAAATGAGATTCCTGAAAACTCAACAGAATTAACCTTACCAAGATTAATTCTTGGAGCCTCAAGAGAGTTTCAATTAAATGAGAAATTTAATTTACTTACTGAAGCTAATTTGAACACTACATTCGATGGCAAAAGAAATACAATTATTCGCTCAAATGGATTGAATATTGAGCCAAGTTTAGGAATAGAGATTGGGTACAAACAAATAGTATTTCTTAGAACAGGAATTAACAATATCCAGTGGATTCGTCAGTTTGACGGAAATGAGTCTTTATCAATAATGCCGGTAGTTGGAGTAGGTGTAGCCTTCAAAAAATTCAAAATTGATTATGCTCTATCAAATTTTGGAAATCAATCGTTAGCACTTTTTTCCAATGTGTTTTCCCTTTCTTTTGGATTGAATTAATTTTCACTTATTCGAAAATAAATCGATTTGAGATTGAAAATCTGTTAGTTAAATATACAACCTTGCTTTTATTTATTCGTTTAATTCAAGTATATTGTACCTAATTATAATACCTTCTATGCTTAATAAATTACTGCTGGTTTTAACTTTGTGTATTTCATTTTTGTATTCTTTTAACCAAGGAACAACAGTTTATTCTCCCAATCTAATCAATGATTCAATTCCGTTTCCTGGTGAGCCATGTGCTTCTGATTATTTGGATAGAGAATTATTAAAAAACCCAGCTTATGCTCAATTAAGGGCAAATATGGAAACCTATATCAAACAACAATCTTCTTCAAGAAGCGGTGGAAGAGGTGTTGTATATACTATTCCCGTTGTATTTCATGTAATGCACTCTGGTGAAGCAGTTGGAGATTCCACAAATATTTCTTTGGCTCAAGTTCAATCAGCAATCGATGCATTAAATAGAGATTTTAGAAGAACCACAGCCGATGGAGGAATTGCAAGTTCTGGTCCATTGGGTGTAGATGCAGAAATAGAATTTTGTTTAGCACAAAGAGATCCAAGTGGTAATGCATCAACTGGAGTTACTAGACATGATATGAGTGGAAACCAAAACTATCTTGATAGTGGAGTGTATCATACAGCAAGTTTATGGAGGCATGATGGGAATATGAAGGCAACTGTCCAATGGAATCCTGCTCAGTATCTTAATGTTTGGGTAGTTAATAAAATAAGAAATTTAAGAAATATATACACACCAGGAGGTTTTACTGGAGGAGTAATTGGATATGCAACTTTTCCTGGAGGAACTGCTGCAAGAGATGGAGTAGTAATATTATCAGCCGCCTGCGGAAGTGATCCTAGTGGAACTAATGGCCATAATTTATGGTCTGCCACTGATGACGGAAGAGTTCTTACTCATGAAGTTGGTCATTATTTATTTTTGTACCATACCTTTCAATCAACATCTGCTTGCGGAACAAGTGGTGTAAATTGTGCTACAATTGGTGACAGATGTTGTGATACACCCCCAACTACAGTTGGAGCAGGTAATAATTGTACTTCACCAGTTTGCCCTCTTGCCAATAAAGAAAACTACATGGATTATCAGAATGGAGCTTGTGCATCAGATTTTACCCCAGACCAAGTTGCCAGGATGAGAGCTGTGTTAGCATCTAATGCTTCATGGGGTAGAAATCCACTCGTAAGCACCAATAATTGTGTTGCACCTCCAGCAATTGATTTAGAATTAGATACAATTTTTCACCCAATTGATACAATCTGTTCTTTAAGTTTTATTCCTGAAATAGTTGTGTGTAATACTTCAGCAACTGATTCAGCTACATCATTTGATATTAAATATAGAGTAGATGCTGGTGCAGAAACTAATTTTAATTGGACAGGAAATTTACAAGCTGGACAATGTGATACATTCTTTTTGCCATCAGTTACCTCTACTAATGGAGTTCATACATTTACTGCAAGAGTAGATTCTATTACTATTAATGGAGGTGATATTGATATTGATCCATCCAATAATTCTAAAACAAATAGTTTTACTCTGTCGAGTAGTACAATAGCTCCAGTTCAAATTATATCTGCTTGTGACAGTTTTGTTGCCCCTTCGGGAAAAGTAATCAAAACTAATGGGCCACATAATGACACCTTAATTAACAGGTATAAATGTGATAGTATTTTGTCATATAGTGTTACAATTCTTTCGCCAACAATTACAAATATTAATCTATCTGGGTGTGATAGTGTAGTTTCACCATCAGGTAAAGTCTATAAAACTTCTGGAGTATATTCAGATACCGTTTCTGCATTACCTTGTGATAGTATTTATAATATTACTATTACGATAAATCAAGCTTCTATTGGAGATAGTATTGCATTTGAGTGGGCAAGAAGATTAGGGGGGACTAGTGCAGGTATAGGTAATTCTATTGTTTCTGATGCTAATGGAAGTGTATATACAGTTGGTAGTTTTCAAGGGACTTTTGATTTTGATCCTGGAGCAGGAGTATTTAATTTAACATCAGCAGGAAGTGATGATATATTTATTTCAAAATTAGATGCTACTGGAAATTTCGTATGGGCAAAAAGAATTGGTAGTTCTGGATTAGATAGAGGTATGTCTATTGCAATAGATGATTTAGGTGATATTTTTGTTACAGGACGATTTAATTCTTCTGTAGATTTTGACCCTAATGCAGGCACATTTAATCTAAACGGTGGGTCAGCTGGTATGTTTATTTTAAAGCTTGATGGAACAGGAAATTTTGTCTTTGCAAATGCTGTAGGTGGAACTTTAGAAGGAAGATCAATAGGATTAGATGCTGCAGGAAATATATATACTGCAGGTTTCTTAGGAGGTATGACAGCTACAGATTTTGACCCAGGACCAGGAGTTACTAATTTGACTCCAGCTGGAAGTATAGATGGTTTTGTATCTAAATTTGATGCACTAGGAAATTTTGTATGGGCTAAAAGTTTTGGAGGAGTAGATACTGAGCAAACAAGGGGAATGACTGTAGATCCTTCTGGAAATACATACACAACTGGTAGTTTTAATGGTACAGCTGATTTTAATCCAGGAGCTGGAGTATTTAATTTAACATCTTCAATCTCTGTCAATACAGATATTTTTATATTAAAGTTGGATGCACTAGGAAATTTTGTATGGGCAAGGAGAATAGGAAGTCCAGGTAACGATGAGGGAAAATCTATTATAACAGATGGTCAAGGTAATGTTTATACCACTGGTTGGTATGTTGGAACTACAGATTTTGATCCAGGAGTAGGAACTACAAATCTAATCGGTGCAGGACAGTATGATGTATTTATTTCAAAACTTGATGCTTCAGGAAATTTTGTATGGGCAAGAGGAATAGGATCAACATCCTATGATGTAGGATATTCTATAAAGACAGATGTCTTTAACAAAGTATATTTAACTGGAACCTATCAAGGTACTGTTGATTTTGATCCGAGCGCAGGAACTCATAATCTAACCTCTGCGGGATCCAATGATGTCTATATAACTAAGTTTGATGCATCAGGAAATTTTGTATGGGTAAAGGATATTAAAGGTACTGGTCAGGTAATAAGTAGTTCTATTGATGTTGATAAAAAAGGCAACATACACAGTACAGGACGTTTTCAAAACACAGCTGATTTCGACCCTAAATCCTCAGTTTTTAACCTTACTTCTGCAGGTAATTATGATTCTTATGTACATAAGCTAAGTCAAGAATTTTTGATTATAGACTCAGCTTGCGGAAGTTATACTGCTCCATCAGGGCAAGTTTGGACTTCTACTGGGATTTATTTTGATTCATTAACTAATGTAAATGGGTGTGATAGTATTCTGAAGTTTGATCTTGCCATTACTCCTCAATTTATTGATTCAATTACTGCTTCTGCATGTCAAACATATTCTTGGAGAGGAAATACATATACAAATTCAGGACTATATAGTGATACAATATTTGGAGTATGTGATTCTATTTATTTTTTAAACTTAGTGGTAGATACTATTGTAACTAATGTAATAGATACTACACTTTGTTTTGGTGATTCATTAGTTTTATTAAATGGTACAAAAGTAAAGACCACAGGAACTTATTATGATACTATAGCAGATACTTCTGGAGGAAGTATGGTTGTTAGTAGTATATTATACAGTGAAGATTTTGAAGGATCAACTCATAGTTTTACGTTAAATACTAATGATGCAGGTAGTATAACTCCAGGAACAGTTGATAATGCTTGGATTGTTAACAACAGTTATGCTGGAGGTACATTTTTAGTTGCAGGAATTATTCCTGTTACTATTCCTAACACACCTAACCAAAATGCTGCTATTACGGGTAATATTAATAGCAAATATTTACATATTCATTCAAGATATGCTCAAGCCAATTCTACACCAGGTATTGTAAACTGTAATTATTTAGATGCCAGTCTTTCCTCTTTTGGAGGTACAAATGGAATGAACTTTTCTAGAATGACATCTGATATAAGTACAGTGGGTAAATCTAATGTTTCATTTAACATGTACTTTTTGTGCAAAGGGTCTTATGGTAGAGTCTATTACAGTACAAACTCTGGTACTACTTGGACTCAAGTAGGGGGAGCCTTTAATGATTCGGTTTGGAAGGATACAACAATTACTAATGCAATATTTGATAACCAAGCAACATTAAGATTTGGTGTAGCATTTAATAATACCAATACACCAGTTACTGATCCTGCTTATGCAGTAGATGAAATTTCTATAGAAAGCCAAGATACCGTTTCTGGTTCAGGTTGTGATAGTATTGTAAGATACAATGTAACAGTATTACCATTTAATGATACCACAATTTTTGATACCATTTGTTCTGATCAAGGATATACTCTTCCAGGTGGAGGAATGCCAACAGCTTCGGGAACATATAGAGACACATTGGTATCTTCTGCTGGATGCGACAGTATTATTATAACCAATTTACAAGTAAATGACACAAGCTCTTCTATACAAACAATTACAACTTGCGATAGCTTAATCTCTCCATCAGGAAAAGTATGGAGAACAACAGGAACTTTCTTGGATACAATAAATAACTCTGCTGGTTGTGATAGTTTGATGACTTTTAATTTGACTATAAGTTCAGTCGTAATTAATAATTTACCACCCGTAACTGCTTGTGACAGTGCTCAAATAAGAGGAACATGGTATTATACATCTCAAACTGTAAGTGACACAATAATTGGAGGAGCAGCCGCAGGCTGTGATAGTGTAGTAAACACAAATCTAACCATTGATACAAGTACATGGTCAATTATTACTGTTTCGGTTTGTGATAGTTTAGTAACAGGGAGCGGAAAAGTGTTTACAAATTCTGGGTATTACAGAGATACAATGCCAAATGGAGCAGGCTGTGATAGTTTAGTAGAATACTATTTAACAGTTAATTACACAACCTATTCGAATATTATCACCTCAATGTGTGACAGTTTTATCAGTCCTTCGGGAAAAATATTTAAAACAACGGGAGCCTATCAAGATACTGTGCTGAAATCATCGGGATGCGATAGTATAATTTCAATTTATGTAGTGATTGATACACCAAGTTTTGTAACTCTTGATACAACCATTTGTCACGATGATTCTTTACTATTAAGTAATGGTACAAGTATAAATACAACAGGAACTTACTTTGATACGATACTTGGAACAAGTGGAAGTTATGTATTGTACTCAGAAGATTTTGAAGGTACTACTCACACATTTTTATTAAATACTACTGATACCAATGCTATTACTCCTGGTACATCTGACAATGCTTGGATAGTAAATAATAATTATGCTGGAGGAAATGTATTTACAACTCCAGTACCAGCTACTCCGAACCAAAATGCAGCTGTAACTGGAAGTACAACAAGTAAATACTTACATATTCATAACCGAAGAACAGCAACTCTTTCTTTTCCTTCGATAAGAAATGCTAATTATATTGATGGAAGTATAACTCTGCTAGGAGGTCAGAATGGATTGAATTTCACAAAAATGTCAACTGATATCTCAACTGTTGGTATGGATTACGTTTCTTTTGAAATGTATTATTTATGTAGAGGTTCTTGGGGTAGACTATACTATAGTACCAACTCCGGAACAACTTGGACAAGAGTAGGAGGTAACTTTAATAATGGTGGAACACAATGGAGTACCGTAAGTGTTGTTGATCCCGCTTTTGCTAATCAAGCTACAATACGATTTGCATTTGGATTTAATAATACAGATGGAGGAGTAGGTTCATCACCAGGATTTGCAGTGGATGAAATTGCAATAAGAGGTGTAAGTGCAGATTCTGCAATTTGTGATAGCATCACTCAAATTAACTTAACTGTAACGCCAATATACAGAGATACTATTACCGATACTGTATGTGAAAGTAGAGTGTGGAGAGGAATGACATTAACTTCTACGGGAGTTTATTCTGACACTGTCTTTACTGCTTGCGACAGTATTTTTGTATTGAATTTACAAGTTGATACAATTAAAAGAAGTACAGTTGACACCACATTATGTTTTGGAGATTCAATTGTATTATTGAGTGGAACTATAGCCAAAATTACGGGTACTTATTTTGACACTATTTCAATCTTACCATGCGATAGTACTATTACTTATAATGTAACAGTTCTCCCTATTAATGATACAATCCTCTTTGATACAATTTGTGCAACCGATTCTTATACTTTGCCAGGAGGAGGGTTACATTCAGGCTCAGGAACATACCGAGACACTTTGCCTTCTACTATTGGTTGTGATAGTATTGTTGTTTTAAATTTAATTGTAAATGATACAAGTTCATCCTCATTTCCATTAGCAGGTTGTGATAGTGTAATAAGTCCTTCAGGAAAAATATGGACAATTTCAGGTGCATATAATGATACGATAGTCAATGCTGCAGGCTGTGATAGTTTGATGAATATAACTGTAACAATATCAACAATATTCAGAGATACGATAACAGATACAGTCTGTGATTCAATAGTTTGGAGAAGCACAGTATACTCTAGTACTGGGATTTATAGAGACACAGTTACAAGTACTGGATGTGATTCTATATATTCATTAAATTTAGTGGTGAATAATTCTAGTTTTAATTCCACTACTGTTGTTGCATGTGATTCATTTATGCTACCAAGCGGAACAACAGTTTATACATCAGGAACTTACAATGACACATTAATGAGTGTAGGCGGTTGTGATAGTATTCTGTCAACCTCGTTAACCATTGGCACAGGAAGTACATCAACAATAAGTCCATCTGCATGTGCGAGCTACACTAGCCCTAGCGGAAAAGTTTGGACAACTTCAGGAACCTATAACGATACTATAGCCAATAGCTCAGGATGCGATAGTATACTTACAATTAATTTAACCATTACTCCGTCATCATCCATTACAGTGCTTGCAAATGGTTGTGATACCTATACTTTACCAGGAGGAGGAACAGTAACTACCTCGGGAACATACCGAGACACCTTAATGGCAGGAAATGGGTGTGATAGTATTATAGTAACTAATTTAATATTAGGACAATCTTCTAATTTAACCAATACATATAGTTTGTGTGCTGGTGAAACAGTAATGGTTGGAGGAAATACGTATGGGGCAACAGGAGTTTATAGAGATACTTTCTTAACCACACTAGGTTGTGATTCAATTATTGTAACAAATCTTACTATAAATTCATTAACTCCTGCAAGTATTACATTTACTACGGATATGTGTGAAGATGCGTCACCCGTAAGATTTACAGCAACTCCATTTGGAGGTAAATGGGGAGGAAATGGAATTGATACAACAACAGGACTTTTTGATCCAAGTACTTTTGGGGCAGGCATCTATACAATTACATATACGGCACCCGGTCCTTGTGGAGTAACAGATACAGCAATAGTAACTGTATTTTCTTCGCCTACTATTGTAGCAACCATAACTGATGACGAATGTGATGTAGGAGTAGGAGCAATAGATGTAACTATAACAGGAGGAACAGCACCAATAACTTATACTTGGAGCAACGGAGCAGTTACAGAAGACCAAGCAGGATTAAAAGCAGGCACTTATACTCTGAGTGTAGTTGATGTAAATGGTTGTACAGATAGCAGAACAGTTTCTCTAATTAACCTGAACAGTGACACCTGTGATTATAATATATTTGTACCTAATATCTTTTCACCAAACGGAGATGGAGAAAATGATGTGCTACAAGTAGAAGGAGCAGGAATCCAAACAGTAGAACTAATTATCTACAACCGTTGGGGTAACTTAATATTTGAATCAAGATCACAGGCAGTGGGATGGGATGGAAATTTCCAAGGAAAACCAGCTAATCCTGATGTGTTTGTATATTATGTAAAAGGAACATTTGTTGATGGGGAGACTTTTAGTCAAAAAGGAACTGTTACATTAATTAGAAGATAAAACTAGTATTATGAAAAAGTTTAAATTTTTAATAGCAATACTTATTTCTGTTAATTATTTAAGTGCTCAAGATCTGCACTTTAGTAATTTGCAACTAAATAATTTTTATACATCAATAGCCTCAACTGGAGGAACTAATGCTGTATATCGTGGAGGCTTGCACTATAGAAATCAATGGCCAACAGTGGGAAGTGCATACCAAACTATTGGACTATTTACAGATTACAGCATAAAAATGGATGACAATGCACTAGGAATAGGTTTGATCGTAAATAGAGATAAAGCTGGTGATGTTGGATTAACAAAATTGAGAGCTGAAGCTAATGTTGCTTATCATCAAAAAATCACAAGGTTTAGTAGGTTAAGTGCTGGAGTTCAATTTGGAGTTACCCAACACAGCATTGATGAATCTAAAGGAGAGTGGAAAAATCAATACAATGGAAAAGCATTTGACCCAAATTTACCATCAAGAGAGCAACCTCTTTTTCAACCATTTATGAATTATGGAGCTGGTGCAGGATTAGCATGGAACTATGATGCAAGAGCATACAACCGCTTTTCCATGACATTTACTAAAGTTGATTTTGGAGTATCTATGTATCATATAGCTTCTTCACCTCTAGATTATTATAGCAATCAACCTGAATATAACAGAATAGCAATTACTGGTAGTTCAATATTTGTATTGGATTACAATGTGTATGAGATAGAACCAGCATTTAGTTATCAGATAAAAGGAAACGAAAGAGAGCTTGTTTTTGGAGCCTTGTATAAAGTTATCTTAAGAGAAGAGAGTAAGTATACTGGCTATTACGATAAACTTGATTTTTCTGTAGGCGGTTATTATAGATTACCAAGTGATGCCATAATCCCTACTTTTAATATGAATTACGACAACTTTCAATTTGGAGTAAGTTATGACGCCAATATATCCCAGTTAAGTCAAGCAACAAGTACTATTGGTGCATTTGAATTAACACTGAGATTTTTGGTGAGGTAATTAATTGCTCTCAGCAAATTTTTTAAAATCCTCCAAGTATTTCTGAGATTGTTTCTTAAATGCACCTGGCATTAACCAACCCATTAATTTCATCAATCCTTTAAATTTGAACTCTTGTTCAGCTATATATTTAGTAGTATTGTCACTCTGAGCTTCCATTTTAGTAAAAATAATATTATTAACCCCTTTAGAGGCATAAGTAGTTACCATTCTTTCTGGTAAATTACTTTCAAGAATTGTTTCAACTATTTCCATTTTTCGCTTCCCTAATTCAAACTTCATCATGCTTTTAGCACCTGCTTTTCCTTTTTCTCCTTCAAGATGATCAACCGATTTTAGTCCTTCCATCCATTCAAACATATTTTCTTCATTATCAAATAGTTCAACTACTACATCTATGGGTTTATTGATAATTGTGCTTACAGTATACTTCATGATATTAATTTATTTTCCAAGGAGGATTAATTCTATTTTCTCCTGCAAAATACAAAATTATTTGATTCCCGTAAGGATCTTTTAAATATGCTTCCCTCCATAACCAAGGCATATCCTCAGGTTTTTTATCAAAATTAATTCCTTTAGCAATTAATTCTTCTACTTTATTATCAAGGTTTTTTACTTCAAAGTACACTTTCGTTTTTCCAATATTTTCCTTTACATCAGTTTGTTGGATAGAAAATGTGCTATCACCATCGGGGCAAAGAAATCTTGAATAACTATCTTCAGAGTGAACAATTAATTTGAGCCCCAAGGATTTATAAAACTCAATTGAGTCATTCATATTATCACAGCAAACAGTTATTTGATTTAAGTTCATATTTTATTTTTTGCCAATTGTATCAAAAAAAAACCATTTATCTAAAATTGGTACAGTAAAGTGGAATTTTTAGTACTTTAGTAAACCTAAATTTAAACAAAAAAATACCTAAACAAAATGAAAAAGATAGTATCGTTATTTTTAGCCATATCACTAGTTTTTACTTCACTAAATGTAAAAGCAGATGAAGGAATGTGGTTACCAATGTTCATCAAGAGATTGAACATAAAAGATATGCAGAGCAAAGGACTGAAGCTTACTGCAGAAGAAATTTACAGTGTGAATAATTCAAGTTTAAAAGATGCAATCATCTCATTAGGAGGTTTTTGTACAGGAGAAATTATTTCTGATCAAGGGTTGATGTTAACCAATCACCACTGTGGATATGATGCAATTCAGCAGTTTTCTACAGTTACCAATAACTATTTAAGAGATGGTTTTTGGGCAATGACAAAATCTGAAGAAAAAAATGTACCAGGATTGACTGCAACATTTCTAGTAAGAATGGAAGATGTAACTGCTGAAATTCTTGAAGCACTTGCAGAACAATCTTCTAAAAAAGATAAAGCAGCTAAATTAAAATCATTGAAAGCTGAATTGATTAAAAAAGCGACTGAAGGAACTCATTACACTGCTTACATCAAAGAGTTCTTTTTTGGAAATGAATATTACATGTTTATCAACGAGACTTTTGAAGATGTAAGATTAGTTGGTGCTCCGCCAGAATCAGTAGGAAAATATGGAGGTGATACTGATAACTGGATGTGGCCAAGACACACTGGGGATTTCACTTTGTTCAGAGTATATTCTGGTGAAGATGGAAAACCTGCAAAATACTCGGCAGAAAATATTCCTTTGAAACCAAAGCATCATTTACCAGTAAACATCAAAGGTGTGAAAGAAGGTGATTTTGCAATGATTATGGGATACCCGGGAAGTACAGATAGATATTTATCTTCTTTTGGAGTACAACAATTAATTGATAAAAAAGCACCAACTGTAGTTGAGGTGAGAGATGTGAAATTGGCTACAATGAAAGCCCAAATGGATAAAAAGGAGAAAGTAGATATTATGTATTCTTCTAAATACGCACAGACAGCTAACTATTGGAAATATTACCAAGGACAAGGAGAACAACTAAAAACAAATAAAGTTGTAGACAGAAAAACTCAATTAGAAAGACAATTTGAAGAATGGTATAGTAAATCTCCTGAAAGAGAAGCAAAATATCAGAATGCCTTGAAAGACATTAGAGATTATTATGATTTGACTGACAAATATATAATCGGAAATACTTATGTGATGGAAGCAGGAGTGAGGGGACCTAATTATGTGTTGTATGCTTGGAGATCAAACAGAATTTTAGATGCGATTTCTAAAACAAGAAAGAAAATGAATGACCTTATTAGTGATGCTAGCGAAGAAGAAAAAGCTAAGTTAATTGCTGAAAGAGATAAAACGGTGAACAACTTAATTGCTGCACTTGAAAATTCTACGAAGAGTCATTTTAAAAATTATGACAAAACAACTGAGAAAAACCTAGTGGCTAACTTGTTTGATTTATATTATAATAAAGTAGATAAAGAACAGCATCCTGCTTTCTTTGCAGATGTTAAAAAGGCTAATTTTAAGCGATATGCACGAAAAATGTTTTGGTGCTCTCCTTTTGTAAAAGAAAAAAGAATGAACAAGCTTATCTCTAAACTTAAGGCTGGAAAAGAAATTGATGAATCAGAAGATAAGGCTGTAAAATCAGCAAATGATTTTCTTGCTATGTATTTTAGTTCAGCTGCAAAATTTGCTGAAGCTGAAGAAAAAATGGAAGAAGGATACAGATTATTTATAGAAGGAATAAGACTAATGCAACCAGAAAAAAGCTTCTACCCTAATGCGAATTCTACACAGAGATTGACTTACGGACAAGTTTTATCGTATGGAGTAAGTGACAAAGTAAAAGCTATGGTAAGAAGTAAAGATGGATTAGATACTTACTATACAACTATGGAAGGATTGATTGAAAAAGAAATTCCTGGAGATCAAGAATTTAGTCTACCAGCAAGATTAAAAGAATTGTACGAGAAAAAAGACTACGGACAATATGCTGATGCAGATGGAAAATTGAGAGTAAATTTCTTGACTAATAATGACATTACAGGAGGAAACTCTGGGTCACCAGTTATTGATGGAAATGGATATTTAATAGGAACTGCTTTTGACGGAAACTGGGAAGCAATGAGTGGAGATATTTCTTTTGAAAATAAAGTACAGAGAACTATTTCTGTAGACATTAGATATACCTTGTTTATCATTGATAAATACGCAGGAGCAAGTCACTTAATTGATGAAATGACTGTGATAAAATAAGTTATTTTTTTCTACGTGTTTGTCATTTCCTTGCAAAAGGAAATCTTAACACGAGAATTTGATATTTAAAAGGCTATCCGCATTTGGCGAGATAGCTTTTTTATTACAAATGTTTTTTAGCTGTCTTCACCCAATGTTCTGAAAGTTCCTTTGGATTAGCCCCAATAGAACGAGCTAGCTGAAGCGCAATAGCCATTGTCAGTATAGAAGCCGTTTCTAACTCTTTCATAGTTTGGATGCTTCCAAACTCTGTTTGAGATTTGGTAAACAGTGTATTAGCATGGGTATGTATAAAAACCTCAGGATTTTTTACTTCTTCAATATCAGGAAACGTAAGTGCGATTAACCAATCTGTTCTGATAGTTTTAGGAAGTTCTTCTGGAGATAACTCTCCAAGTTTTTCCCATTGAACAAGTGTTTCTCTATTTCCAGAGTCTGCCAATCCAGAATCTAAATATAATTCAAAAGCAATGTCAGCCAATTGTTGCATAACCTCTAAGTATAAATCTTGGCCCGACTCATAAGTTTTAGTTGACTGATCTTGTAAATATTCTTCCACAGTCATTTTGGGGAGCTCCACAACATCAGGGCAACTAGCCAAGCATGGGAATTCCTTTCCTTGATGAATGTATTGAGCTTTTTCATGTTGTATTTGCCTCCCAAGCGGATACAATCTGCAAGCCAATGGTCTGCCAAGGTGAACACTACAGCCAAAATTCTCAATATACTGACTACATGCCGATTGATTCTTGAATTGCGAATCTCCATCAAATTTCAACTTTATTCCTCCCCATTCGCAGTAAGTTTCAGCAAATTTAGTGACAGTTAATTTTTTTTCGTTTGCAATATTTGCCAATTCCCAAGGATTAAGAAATACCGTTTTTCCATGACAACAAGTTCCAGCTCGGGTACAAGTTAACGGAAGTGAATCTTCTAAATTGAGTTTAGTAATAATCATAGAAGTTGTTTTCTTATTTGGTTTCCATGTTGCTCAATTAGTCTTAAGGTTTCAGCCAAACCATCTTCCATTTCTATTTTTTGTTTCAGGTTTTGTGCTTCGGTTGTCAACTTCTTTTTTTGCAATTTGGTAATACTCGAAAGTAGATTGGCAATTGTTAATTTTTTAAGAGGAATTGGATGAACTCCTACACCCATTTTTTTTAGTTGTTTCCCCCAAAAATATTGATCGCCTACAGGATGTAAAACTGGGCAAATAAATTGAGTAACTCCAGCTGAAACAGCAATAGCAGTAGTTCCAGCACCTCCATGATGCATTACATAATCTACCTTTGGGAATAAAACATCAAAAGGAGCAGAGTCAATAGTTAATAAGTTTTTATGTGGATTAATTACCATGTTTTTTAATCCCCATGCTTTTATTAGGATAAGTTTAATATCATTTTCTTTCAAAATTACCTCAATAAAATCGTTGATATCAATTTGAGATTGGTAAGGCATACTTCCAAAAGTAATTGCTAATATTTTTTTATCTCCTGAAATAAAATCAGAAATTTCTTCCGTAAGTTCTTGGGTACTTTTTTCTTTAATCCAAAAACCAGAATAATGATGGTTTTCAGGATAATCTTTAGGGATTGAAAGAAGAGAAGGACTTATACCATAGATAATGGGAGTTTCTATAAATGCTTTGCTTTTAGGTAGTTGATTTCTTTTTTTGAAATTATTTACAGGAGTTTTTACAGCTCCAATCATAGAATTTATAATCTTATAGGTGATTTTATTTAAAAACTTAGGAAGTGGTATAACTTCAAATAATGGGTTTTTAAATTCCTTAGTTGGGGTAAATGCAGGAACCACATATCCTTTTATTAATTTGTATTGGTGTTCTTTACCAATACTGTCAATCAATGTTTTAGGATGATAGAGCATTACATCGCACCATTGTAATAACTCATAATAGGTGTCAAGTGAATTCTCTATAATGGGGTATACTTTCTCTTTTAGTTTTCCTTTTATTTTAAAAGGGTTTTTTCCTATTTCTTTTTTCAGAGCTTCATTATCCATTATAGATTCATAATTTCCTTCAAATGGAACGTAATTTACAGCATATGCTGAAGCTAGTTTTTCATACATTTTTGCCGAGGATACTTTTACCTCATGCTCATGTTTGGCTAAGTACTCTCCAACAGTCAAAAATGGTTGAATATCTCCTCTGGAGCCTATGGAACATAAAGCTATTTTCATGTTTAATTAATGTTTAGAAAATAATTGTTTCATTCCCGAAGTCATAAATGGAATAATTGGAACACTGTTCATGATTTTGAATTCTTGCCAAAAACTACTTTCGTTTCCCAGAAATGCAAGTAATTCATCAGGAGGTAATTTCTTAAACATGATTGAAAATATTTCTTTTCCTGTCATCTTTTCAGAAATCATGACATCCAATACAGTTTTATCGTACCATTCAAACATTTTTCCTCTAAACGAAAGGTTTAAGTTTGGAGTTTTTCCAGTTTTAAGAGCTTCCATTATCAATTTAGTTTGCTTTTGTACAAATTGAAAGGTATAACCACTACTTGCTTTGGTGTAACCTCCTGCAGTTCCTATATTTACTATTCTCTCTTTGTTTTTAGGACTTCTTTCAAATTTTGCCAATGACATGGGTATCACTCCAAACTCTTCGTGAACCAATTCATAATCTTCAATTTTTAAAACTTCTTTGATGTATTTTTTTAATTCCGCTTTGTACTCTTTTTTGTTCAATAGTTTTTCAGTAAAAAGTGTGTATTCTACTAGAGCTATGGTTGAGCTTGTTGGCAATACGTACATAAAAGTAGTTCCATACTTTTGGCTTACTCTAAAATCCATTAAAGTCCCAACTTTTGAATCAAAAACTGGTTCTTTGGTTTCTATTTCCCATCCTTCAAAATGCTGAAGAAGAGAGTTTTTTATATTTATTTCAGGATTAAAAATAGGAGTGGAGTTAAATACAAAATCACCAGTGTAAGTTGCTTTATCAGTAATTACAGTTCCATTATTACTATCTGAATCAATAGCCGATATGGATTCGTAACAAAAAGTAACTGTATCAAATTTCTTAGTAAAATCGAGAACAAATTGATAGAAATCAATTCCTCGAATCATTTTATAACTATATTCTTCAAGGTCGAATTTCTTTTCGAAGTCTGTGGTTAAAAATTCCAAAGTTTTCCATTCGCGATGAACAATAGACTCGAAAATTCCAGCTTCTTTTTCCCAAAAGCACCATGTTCTATCATTTTTTTGTTTGATATCTTTATCAATAACCAAGATTTTCTTTTTATTCAATTCAGAATCTTGCAATAAATTATACAATAAACTAAGTCCAGCACATCCCGAACCTGCTATTATATAATCATATTTCATATCGACTTTTTTTTTATTGATATTACAAAGTTAAAGATTTATTGATTGGATATCTTCCTCTTTCTTCACAATGAAAAACAAGGTAATAACCAATAAGATAATTGTTTCAAAAGTAATTGCGGAATAAGCTTCCATCACATCAGAAAAATATTGCCCTACAATTAATTCTGTTGAGCCAACATTTAGAAAAACTGAAAACCAAAATAGATATTTTAAAATAAGTAAAGTTTGATTATTTAAAGTAGAACTTCTTTTATATAGAGCTATATAAAGAATAAAATAAGGAATCCAAAGAAATATAAAATAAGCTTTCCATGAAATAGGAGACAAAATTGGAATAGCTGTGAATATTAGGGTGTACTCTAATATCGAGTTAAAACTACCTCTATCTTTTATTTTTTTTCTGAGTTTAAAAGCTGGAAATAAAGCAAAGAAAACTATTACTAAGTAGGTTATTTTTTTTACAGTGTATGCCCTAAGCGATAGGAAATTTACATACAAATTATGGCTTGGGTCTTCAGAGGAAAAAAACCTTAGAAAAGCGCCAAATAGAGATTGATTTTTATGATGAGCTATATAGGATTTAGGTGCAATTTCTATTATCCATTGATGGTAATAAATAATTGTTTGTTCAAATCCAAAAACTAATATGCATAGTGAATTAAATAGAAATAAAAATAAAAAAGTCCATAATACTGGCTTGAATTCACGTTTATAAATAAAGTAAAATAAAAAGAAAATAGTATAAACTTTAAGTGATATAGTCAATCCTAACAGAATTCCAACCCACATATATTTTTTTTTAATAAAAAAAATGATGGTTAACAATGAGCAAAGTAACATGTATATGTTTATTTGAACATTAGCTAGATTATCGATAAAAAATCGCAATATGATTAGCAGTGGAATTAAAACTACAGTATTTTGAATAAGAATAGTCTTGTTAGTTTTTTTTAAACTAATAGGTTTGTTTAGCACCAATTTTGCTGATTCATTTACTATACAATACATAGCAATCACACTTCCTGTAAGCCAAACAAATCGGATAAAAAAACTACTAAAACTATCTATATAACCTAATAGTACACTGAATACGGAAAATAAGGGAGGCCAAGTATTAAGATAATCAGCGTATATGTCTTGGCCATTTATCACTGCATTTCCAGCATTAATATAACCAACAAAATCACCTCCCGTTAATGAGCCTCTAATTATTTCAAAAACGATGATTAATGAAATTAGTACTAAAATGATAGTAGATATAGAATATAGTTTCTTAGTCATTTTGGTTAGTTGCGACCTTCAATTTGTTTTTCAAAATCTAAAGTAATTGTTTTGTAACAATAATCTTATTCATCCGTCCAAAAAGTACTTAACTTTAAAATAAAATATCATGCATAAAATAACAACAGATTGGAAAGGAGAGATGACTTACGAAGTTGAAACAGCAGGAGGGAAGTTTACATTGGATGCCACACCAGACTCAACAGGGAAAGCAAAAGGGATGACTCCTAAGTATTTAATGTTGGTTGCTCTAGCAGGTTGCACAAGTATGGATGTGACTTCTTTACTAGAAAAAATGCGAGCTCAAGTAGCCGATTTTAAAGTTGATGTGGAAGGAGACTTAACTGAAGAACATCCAAAATATTATGACAAAGTAAAAATGATTTACCGATTTAAAGGAGAAGATTTACAGAAAGATAAAATTGAAAAAGCAGTAAAACTATCCGTTGATAGATATTGTGGAGTGTATGAAATGTTTAGACAATTTTCAGAAGTTGAATATGAGATAGTTTATAGTTAAACTTTTTCTAATTCCGATAGCACCTTTTTAAATATCATCCTCTGGTTAAAAATAGAATAAGTAAGATAATACAACATAAAAAGGAATGGGATTAAGAACAAAAAATTTGAATAAGTAGAAATAAATAAACCAATAATAAATATTAAGGCTAATATTAGAGGAATTGGATGCCAAACTTTAAATGAAATTTCATCCTCACTAATTAAAAATACACTTCTAATTATAAGCCAATTAGGATGAGCTATAAGGTGTTGAATCCATCTTGGAACAAAAATTAGTTGAGCTTGTGTTCTATTTTTTAATTTATATCCAAAGGAAAGAATTACAAATTCAGCAATTTTGATAATTTCCTTGTCTGTATTTACTTTTGCTGAAAATTTAGTAGATATTATAGTTGTTTTTAGTTTCAAGAAATATTTATGATTAATTTAAAAAATAATAACCCAATAAAATTACAAAGACAGTAATTGTAAAGACAATAAGTATACTCTTTCTATTTTCTTTTTTTCGTTTCTCAAGAAATTTCTGCTTAATAGATTCTAATTCTTGAGCAGAAACTTTTTTCATATTTATTGGAGTAGATGATTTTGAAGAAAAATCTAAATTTTCTTTTAAGCTATTTCGTTTATTTAATTGCTGCCTATTTTTTTCGTAGGCTTTCATCATTTCTTTACCTGGTCCCCACATAAGATTTTTTAAATAATTAAAAGTAGTTAAAAAAAGGATTGATTATTGAGTTGCTGGTGAAGTTTGGAATAGTATAACTAAGAGAGCAAACAAACCAGAAAAAATTAATATCTGTATAATCGTGTTTAAAATATGACAACCAACTTTTTTCTTTGTTGAAAACACGAAGCTGTTCCAGAGGAAAGTAAAAATAAAAAATAGAAACATAAAAACATCGCTTTCAAGAGATTCTGCAACAATGATTATGAAATCATCTATTATAAGAGAAATAAATAAAAAAACTGTTGAGATATAAGAATTTGAAATAATATGTTTTGACAAATGAAATCCTTGGCTTATAAATGTTAAATAAGAGCAAAATGTCGTAAAGGGTATTAACAATAGCCAAAATAAATATTGCATACCTATTCCTTCAATATCAAATGTTAATCCCCATAATTTTGGACCGAATATAATTGTGTGGATAGCCACTAAAGTTATTCCATACAAAATGAAACTACCAGGACTTAAATAGAATCTTCTATTTCCAGCATGAAAATTTTCTACAATAAACTTAGGGTCAGAAAGTATTTTTCTAGAAGTACCAATAAAAGATCTGTCTATAGAAAAAAAATTGCTAAAAAAATCAATAATTAAAGTCCAGATTCTGGCAGTTTTATTAGTAATCATTTGCCCACAATGCCCACAATATTTATCAGTTACAGGATTATTACAAACGGTGCAATTATTAGACATTGTTAAATATAATGAAAATATCAATACTCCAACTCTCCAATCCCTTGCCTCACAATATCTAGTTCATCATTTGTGCAATCTACTACAGTTGAAGCTTCGTTATTACCAATTCCTCCATCAATAACTAAATCTACTTGGTGTTCAAACTTTTCAAAAATCTGTTCTGGATCGGTTATGTATTCTACTATTTCATCTTCGTGATGAATGGAAGTAGTAACTAACGGTACTCCCAAAAGCTCCACAATTTCTAAACAGATTATATTGTCAGGAATTCGGATTCCAATTTCCTTTTTGTTTGTATCAAATAATTTTGGAATTTGATTACTCGCATTTAAGATGAATGTAAAAGGTCCAGGAAGGTTTTTATTCAAGGCTTTAAATACACTTCGGCTAAAAGGACTAGTATATTCATCAATCGTTTTAAGATCGTGGCATACTAGAGAAAAATTAGCTTTCTTAAGTTTGATACCTTTCAGCTTAGCCAATTTTTCAATTGCTCGTTTGTTGTTTAACGAGCAACCAAAATTATAAACTGAATCTGTAGGGTAAGCAATAATTCCTCCTTTTTTCAATACAGCAACTACTTCTTGTATCTTTCGATACTCAGGAGTTTCTGGGTGTATTTCTAGCGATTCAGCAGGCATGTTTTATGCATTTGCTTTAGCGTGATCTGCTAAAAACTTAGCCAATCCGCTATCAGTTAATGGGTGTTTTGCAAGTGCTAATATCGCACTTAGAGGTCCTGTCATTACATCTGCACCAATCTTAGCGCAATTGATAATATGCATTGGATGACGCACAGAGGCTGCAAGTATTTCAGTCTCGAATCCATAATTATCAAATACTAATCTGATTTCATCAATCAAGTTTAACCCATCTGTTGAGATGTCATCTAATCTTCCAATAAATGGAGAAACGTATGTTGCGCCTGCTTTAGCAGCTAATAATGCTTGTCCAGCAGAGAAAATTAGTGTACAGTTCGTTTTGATTCCTTGCTCAGTAAAATATTTAATTGCTTTTATTCCTTCAGCAATCATCGGTACTTTTACCACAATATTTTTGTGCAAATCAGCAAGTGCTAATCCTTCTTTAACCATTCCATCAAAATCAGTTGAAATAACTTCTGCACTTACTGGTCCATCTACAATGTTGCAAATATCCACATAGTGTTTCATTACATTGTCAGTACCCCCAATTCCTTCTTTTGCCATTAAAGATGGATTGGTAGTTACACCGTCTAATATTCCTAAATCGTTAGCATCTTTGATGTCGTTTAAGTTGGCAGTATCGATAAAAAATTTCATAGCTTTTTCTGTAATTAATGTTTGTTTCTCAAAATTACTTAGCGAAGAGTAGTTTACCTATTTCGTTAGGGGGAAGTTTTAAACAAGTTGTTAGATTTTCAGTTCCTAGTTGCTGGTTACAAGTTTTGTTATTTATGAAAAATATTTTTTTTAAGAATTTTACAACTAGCAACTAGCAACTAGCATTACAAACTCAACACCTTAATCCCCAAATAGAAAGTTCTTGGCTGAGCTGGACCAAAGACAAAATTACTGTCTCGGTTTTTACCGATGTCAAAGTTAGATTGATAGGAGTTGGTCAAGTTTCTAATTCCTCCGTAGAAATTCACTTTTGATTTTAATTTTTTAAAAGGGATTTCATAATTTACTTTTAAACTCAATTCATGAAAAGGATTTGAGGTTTCAATTACATCTTCAGTTTGATTGGGAGCGCCAGCAAAGTGAGGAACTTTCATGCTCCCTGTGTACACATAATTAATCACTCCATTCAATTTTGATTGAGGAAAAAGAGTTAAGATTCCATACCCGTAAGTGTTTGGAGTTCTAATAAAATCTTTTATTCCTTCTAATCCATCAATGTATTCCACTTTGTTGTCAAAACGGCTTGTTTGAAGGGTTAAACCAGTTTCTAATTGCAATTTCATGTTTAGATTTGCTCTTAATTCAAGGGTAACACCTTGAACTGTTGCGCCCTGTCCGTTTCTTTTTTCAAATACTTCTCCAAAGCTATCTTCCCCAATTGGATCCAAAATAAAAGCTCTATTTAAGCGCGTATAAAAACCTTCAAGAGTAAAACCCGTTATGTACTTCGTGGATACTTTATCATAATTTACTGAGGCACTCAAGCTATGAGATCTTTCTGGGTTTAAGTCTTCTGAGAGTTGCACTCTGGATATTCCTCCACCTGCAAATGCAATGTGTAAATCGGTATCAAAAGCCTGTGGAGCTCTAAATCCTGAACCGTAACTCAACCTAAATTGTGTATTTTTTTTCAATGTATAAAGCAATGAAGCTCTTGGGCTTACCACTAAATTATCGACTAAATTGTGTTTGTCAATTCTTGCTCCAGTCAAAAGATTAAGTGTTGAAGTTAATTTCCAATCACTTTGAGCAATTAGTCCAATATTTTCAGTGGTTTGGTCAATTAAGTAGTTGTAAGCGGGTATTTCATCAAACACATCGTCATACAAATATTCAGCTCCAAGAGTTAGCATGTTTTCCAATCCCCAGGTTTTTTGTAACTTATGATTAAACTGAAAACCACCTTGAATAGTTGAAGTTAAAGAAGTTCCGTAAGGTGGATTTGATGAGTACTCAATGAATGCACTATCGTCTTGGTCGGGCATAATTCCCGTAAAATGATCTCTTGAAGTCTGTTGCCAACCTCCATACACTATAAAAGAGGATTTGTCTTCATTGAAATTAATTTGATAATCTGCACTTCCCATCCATACATCATGAGTTCTCTCCTCAGCTTGTTGTGCTTCGTCAGTAGGTTTGTTTACCATTTCACCTCCATATCTGTATTCATTCAGTTTGGTAAGACTTATTTCCAGCTTTTGATTCTCTCCAAACAAATAAAATCCATTTCCACCAAAAGAGGTGTTTTCTAAGAGTGGTAATTCAGAAAAATTATCTCCATTATGGTCGTACAATTCTCTGTTCCTTTGATTTAGAAACACTGTTACTCCTGCATTTTTCTTCTTATTCAAAAGAGTTCCGTTTCCAGAAAATACATTGTCTTGAGTGTTTCCATTAATTAATTGACGGTTGTAATTGAGTTCAAATCCATTTTTTTTAGGAATTTTTGTAATCACATTTACAGTTCCACCAATAGCACTTGAGCCGTACAAGGAAGAACCACCGCCTCGAATAATTTCTACTCGATCAATCATGTTTACTGGAACTTGTTCCAATCCATATAAACTGGTAAGTGGACTAAAAATAGGACGTCCGTTTATCAAAATTTGAGAATATCCACCTGCTAATCCATTAATTCTTAACTGAGTGTAATTACAAGTTTGACAGTCCGTTTCTACTCTTAATCCAGGTTGGAATTTTAATCCATCCGATAAATTACAGGCTTGAACATTATCTAAGGTTTGGCTATTCAGAACATTTACTATTACGGGAGATTCAGTTTTTCTTTTTTCAGTTCGAGTTCCCGTTACTACAAAATCATCCAATTGTTTTGTGTTTGAAGTAAGATTCACTTCAATAACCCTTTGTGGAACTCTTGATTTAATTGATGTGAAAATTATACTATCCTTAATAGCAATGTGGCTAAATTTTATTTTATGAGTTCCAAAAGGAATATTATCTAGAATAAACTTTCCTTCAGAATCTGACATAGATGATATTCCTAACTCGATAATACCTACAGAAACAAATTCCAAAGGTATTCCGTCAGATTTTATTGTCCCAGCTATTTTTCCTTGTCCAATTACTTGAAAACAAAGAAAAGTGAATATTATTAGTATAAAATTTTTAATCATAATTATTAAGCAACTATTTGAGCAAATACATCTTCAAGCACTACATCTAATACCATCATGACCAAAAATCCTCCAATAAAACCAAGAGTAGCATGATCAGTATATTTATCTCTTTGGGTTTCCGGAATTACTTCCTCTACAACAACAAAAATCATTGCACCAGCTGCAAACGCTAAAGCATAGGGCAAGAGTGGAGTAAAAGTTAACACTGCAACTGCTCCAAGCACACCAAAAATTGGCTCTACAATTGCCGACATTTGCCCGTACCAAAAACTTTTTCCTCTGCTCATTCCCTGTCTTCTAAGCGGCATGGAAACAGCAAATCCCTCAGGAAAATTCTGAATTGCCATAGCAAGAGCTAAAGCAATTGCTCCACCAATAGTAGCTCCAGCCATTCCGCTGGCAGCTCCACCAAATAAAACCCCTACTGCCAATCCCTCAGGGATGTTATGAAGTGTGATTGCTAAAACTAATAGTAAGGTTTTATTCCATTTAGTTTTTGGTCCTTCTGCCTCGGAGATATTTTTTGAGTTTAAGTGAATGTGAGGAATTAATTTATCTAAGGCAAAAATGAATAAAGCACCTAATAAAAAACCAATAACTGTTGGTCCAACTTTGGTAAAACCTGTTCCATCACTCATTTCAAGTGCTGGCATAATCAGACTCCAAATACTTGCTGCCACCATCACACCTCCAGTAAAACCAAGTGCAATATCAAGCACTGCACGATTCAAAGTTTTGAAAAAGAAAACCAAAGAAGCTCCAAATGCGGTTGCAAACCATGTAAATGAAGTTGCTACAAAAGCAGCCATAACTGGGTCTACTGTTTCAAACCATTGTATAATTTCTTTCATATTATTTTTTTTCTATAATTAAATGAGAACTTACTTCTTTAGATATAGTAACTGATTGATTATCAGTTTTTATAATTTTTGATTTATCAAAATCAAACTCTTTTTCAACTTGAATTTTTTTTCCTAAAGTCAAATTCATTTCTTCTAAATATTGAAGAAACTCATTATTTGTATTTTTTACTCCCACAATAATCCCTTCTTCACCAATTCCCAATTCGCTTAATTGAATAGCTTTTTTTCGAGTAGGTATATTTCCTTTTTTATCAGGTATTGGGTCACCATGTGGATCAAAGGAAGGATGTTCCAAAAAGTCATCTAGCCTATCTACTAGTTCTTCAGATTTTATGTGTTCTAATTGTTCAGCAATTTCATGCACTTCATCCCATTTGTAGCCTAATTTTTCTACCAAAAACACTTCCCAAATTCGATGATTTCGAATAATATTTATGGCAATCTCTTTACCACATTTTGTTAAAGAAACACCTTGATATTTTTCGTAAGTAATTAGTTCTTTTTTTGAGAGTTTTTTTACCATATCAGTTACCGAAGAGGCTTTAGTTTTTAATTTGTTAGCCAAGTCATTGGTGGATACCGATTTGCCAAATTTACTCTCAAGACCATAAATGGCTTTCAAATAATTTTCTTCTGTTTTAGTGTAACTCATTTTGCAAATATAAATAAATTTTTAGACTTATCTAAAAATTTTATTTTATTAACTTAAAAATGTTGGTTACCAACAATTGTTAATAAACTTTTTTAGTAACTTTTTTACTTTATATAGACTGATATATCAAACTATTCGAGTTACATTTGTTACCCTTTAAAATTGGACTAACTATAATTTCCCCAATTTTAATTCGTATTTTAAAGAAGAAACAGACTTAATTCATCCATTAAATGAGTAATAATTTACCTGAAAACGATCCCATTACAAGAATGGCAACTAAGAAAAAAGCATCTCCTTTTTTTCAAGATTCAGGTAGAATTCCTCCACAAGCAGTAGATTTTGAAGAAGCTGTACTTGGAGCTTTGATGCTCGAAAAAAATGCGGTAAATGATGTGATTGATGTGTTGAATCCTGAGAGTTTTTATAAGGATCAACACCAAAAAATTTATGCTGTAATTCATCATTTATTTGGAAATAGTCAGCCGATAGATATTCTTACTGTAACACAAGAACTTAGGAATAGAGGAGAATTGGAGTATGTTGGAGGAGCTTATTATATTTCGCAACTAACCAATAGAATTGCTTCTGCAGCTAATGTAGAACACCATGCAAGAATCATTGCTCAAAAATATATTCAAAGGGAATTAATTCGAATTTCTTCTGAAACAATAAAATCTGCGTACGATGAAACTACAGATGTTTTTGATTTATTGGACAAAGCAGAAAGCAGTTTGTTTCAAGTAGCCGAAGGAAACCTGAGTAAAAGTTACGAGAAGATTGATAAAGTAATGCAACATGCCATTGAGGAAATTGAAAATGCTCAAGATCATGAAGATGGTGTAAGCGGAATTCCTACAGGATTTACTGCCTTAGATAGAGTAACTTCTGGTTGGCAAAAGTCTGATATGATTGTAATTGCAGCTCGTCCTGGTATGGGAAAAACAGCTTTTGTAGTGTCTATGGCTCGTAATGCAGCTGTGCAATTTAACAAAGCTGTAGCGATATTTTCGTTAGAGATGAGTTCGGTTCAGCTGGTAAATCGTTTGATTTCTGGTGAAACTGAAATTGCTGCCGAAAAATTAAGAAAAGGAAATCTTGAACCACATGAGTTTCAACAATTACATGCAAGAATCGGAAAATTATCAGAAGCTCCTTTCTTTATTGATGATACACCAGCTCTTTCTGTATTTGAGTTCAGAGCAAAATGTAGAAGGTTGAAAGCTCAACACGATGTACAATTAATTGTGATAGATTATTTGCAATTAATGACTGGAGGAGGAGAAGGAAAGGGAAATCGTGAACAGGAAATTAGTTTTATTTCTCGTTCAATAAAAACGGTTGCAAAAGAATTGGATGTTCCAATTATTGCTCTTTCTCAGTTAAGTCGTTCAGTAGAAACAAGGGGAGGAGATAAAAAACCATTACTTTCTGATTTGAGAGAATCGGGTGCAATTGAACAAGATGCTGATATCGTTTCTTTCATCTATCGTCCTGAATATTATGGAATTACTACAGATGAAGAAACAGGAGATAACCTTGAAGGTATAGGAGAATTTATAATCGCAAAACACAGAAATGGTTCATTAGAAACTGTGAAATTGAGATTCGTTGGTCAGTTTGCTAAGTTTGAGAACTTAGATTCATTTGATGATGGAAATTTTGCTTCTATTTCCCCAAACAATGAATTTGAAAATGGAGACGGAACAAGGACGATTAAATCAAAAGGTTGGGATGATGATTCAGCCCAAGATGCTTTTGATGGCGATGAGTTTGAGGATGAAGAACCTTTTTAAATTTTAGTTAAAAAAATAGGAATCTAGATAGATTTCGCTATTTTTAATAATAGCTAATTCAAAAAATCAAATTATGAGAACTTTACTAACTTTAGGATTATGTATTGTGTTAAATTTTAGTTTTTCACAAGTTGAAATTAACTACTCAACAGTGTTTGAGAAAGGAACTAAATTGATAAATGATTTAAGTTTTAAGCTCAACATTAATATTGACTCTACTGAAACTGCCACTTCTTTTACTTTTCAGGAAATAATTCAAGACTCAATTTTTTCAAATACAATTCAACTTACAGTTGCCAAAACCCAACCTGTTTTTAAAGCGGGACATATTGGTGTTTTGTATCATTGTTATGATTCCAATAATAAGGGATACTTCATTTATATGATGGATGATTATTGTGTAATCAATTATTTAACGGATGGTAAAACCAAGTTTTCTGAATCTACTACTAAATATACCCTGATGGGTGGGAAATAGTTTTCTATAACATTTACTTTATTTTGTTAAAATCAGCATTTATCTACTTCTAATGCTTTATTTTTGGACATGAAAAAAATCACAATTCTTCTTTTTTTAACTCTCTTTATTAAAGTAGGTTTTTCTTCTCATTTACTAATTCCGATGGATAATAGTAAACAGAAGAATCATTTAAAAGCCTACGGAATAGCTTTTTGGGTGCTTCAAAATGATATTGAGATTGAGTGGTTGTTGAACTATCGTGGAGGTAGTTTTTTAATAAAATATTACAAAGACATTGAGAAAGAATGTACGATTCGTGGAGTTTCTTATGAAGTAGTTGCGGATGTTCAAGCTCAAAAAATAAAACGAGAAATCTCTAATCCAGAAGTAAATCAAGAGGTGGTGAAATTGGAGAAATCACCTAAAATTGCTGTCTATACTCCTGATGGAAAAATGCCTTGGGATGATGCAGTTACAATGGTGTTGGAGTATGCAGAAATTCCGTATGATAAACTTTATGATTCTGCTGTGGTGAATACTGTGTTGCCAAAATACGATTGGTTACACCTTCATCATGAAGATTTTACCGGCCAATACGGGAAATTTTATGCTGCCTACAAAAATGCTTCTTGGTATCAGAAACAACAATCAAGTTCTGAAGCAAGAGCAAAAAGTCTTGGGTTTAAAAAAGTATCAAAACTAAAAGCAGCTGTGGCAATAAATATTAAGCAATTTGTTGCCGGTGGTGGATTTTTATTTACCATGTGCTCAGGTACAGATTCTTATGATATTGCACTTTCTGCTACCAATACAGATATTTGTGAGTCAATGTTTGATGGAGATCCTGCTGATAAACAAGCACAAACAAAATTGGATTTTGCTCAGACTTTAGCTTTTAAAGATTATAAATTAAAAACAAATCCTTACGAATATGAATTCTCAACTATTGATGCTACTTATTTGAGAATAAAGCAGCGACTTCCTCAAAATCAAGATGTGTTTACGCTATTTGATTTTTCTGCAAAGTGGGACATTGTGCCTACTATGCTTTGTCAAAATCATACTTCTGTAATAAAGGGCTTTATGGGACAAACAACAGATTTTTATAAGCAATATATTAAATCTAATGTATTGATAATGGGAGAGTCAAAAGCTCTTGGAACTGTTCGCTACATTCATGGAACCCTTGGTCAAGGTCAATGGACCTTTTATGGTGGACACGATCCTGAAGATTACCAACATAGAGTAGGGGATCCACCAACAGATTTGAATTTACACCCAAATTCTCCTGGTTATAGATTGATTTTGAATAATATCTTGTTTCCTGCTGCTAAGAAAAAGAAGAGGAAGACTTAAAAATCAAGGACAATAATACGGATCAGAACTATAAGATGGGTCATCTGTACAAAACTTAAAGTTCCCTGTGAATGAACTGTTATATAAGTGTTCAATGGTTCTTTCACTCAAAATTCTTCCGGTAATTTCGGCAGAAAATCTACTTGCAAATATTCCTCTACCCCCTTCAATATTGGTGTAATCTGGTTTGTCAAAAGCTATTGAGCCATTAGGGCTACTAACGTCAATATATGTTTTGAGGATAAGATTAGCAGAGGTAACTCTAAAATCAACATTGCCAATTACCCTTTTTGTAACACCAACAGTATCTTTTAATTCGGAATTATTAGCCAATAAATTAAAGAAATTTTGTGCATTCCCTATCACTTCTAACTCACCAGAAGTGGTAGGTTTTCTTTCTCCGATTTTCCAATCAATAAATTTTTGATAAATATTACCACTTCTATGTTCAGTATAATGAAATCTCATCACAACACTATATGATTCGGCATCAGGAGATTGGTTCCAAGTAGGTTTTATTTCATTGTATATTCCAGCATTGAATAAAGAGACTCCACTTGATGAAAGTGTTCTGATTCTAAAATTATTGGTAAAATTAAAATCGGTTATCAATCCAGTAGAAGCCGAAAATTCTTTTCCATCTCCATTTCCTACAATTCTATATGTTTTTGACTGATCTAAAACATCAGTAAAATAATATACCTTTTGCTGACCAGTAAAAAATATTCCTGAACCAGGAGCTACGGGTACAAATTTACTTTGCAAAGAAAAAACATTTCCTACATTTCCATTTCCATCAACTTCTTCAATTTTTACATCTACATTTTTGAAATACATAGAATCATTAACACTTGGGTAAGATAAATTATTGGTACCCAAAAAACTTTTATTAATTTTAACCCACTGTGTATCTGTACTTTGGTCTAAAACTCCATAGATAATCGGAATTTTGTCATAGGGAGCATTTACATCAAAATCAGTTTCACAACTACTAATAGCAATTGAAATTGTTATAAAAACAAGGAATTTTTTCATAAGAGAAAGTATAATTTCTAAAATACTAAATTACTCTTTTTAATCAATTATTACTTAGATTTATTAGTAAAATGAATCAATTATATACAAGTTAATATCTTGGTTTCATAGCTTCTTCAACTATATTACTTAATAATTTATCTAGTTCAATATTATCTTGCTTTTCAACCATCTGAGGTACTAAACTTGCTCCAGACATCCCAGGAGCAGTATTCACTTCTATCACAAAAGGTTCATCATTTACAAGCATATAATCTACTCGTATAATGCCTTTTAAGCCCAATAGTGAATATATGTTTTTTGTTAATTCTTGTACAGTTGTTTTAATTTCATCAGAAACCCTTGCAGGACAAATTTCTTGAGATTTTCCTTCATACTTCGCTTCGTAGTCAAAAAACTCATTGTCACTCACAATTTCAATAAGAGGTAGTGTAAATAGTTTGTTATCAATTTTGTAGCAGGCACAAGTTACCTCTTTTCCATCCAAAAATGATTCTATCATTACTTCATTTCCTTCTGCAAAGGCTTTATTAATAGCTGGTATTAATTGAATTTCTTCTTTCACTTTGGATATACCAAAACTAGAACCGCCATCGTTAGGTTTTACAAAGCATGGTAAGCCCAATTCGGCTACAATTTCTTTCGTATTAAATAGTGCTGCCCTGTCATTTATTAAGATAGATTTAGAAGTTTTTACTCCATTATTTTGTAACACTTGATTACAGAGCCATTTATCAAAAGTTAATGAAGAGGCCTTTTGACTTGCAGAATTGAAGGGAATTCCCAGCATATCAAAATATCCTTGCAGTTTGCCATCTTCTCCAGGTGTGCCATGAATAGTGAGATATACGCAATCAAAGTTTATTTTGTTTCCATCTAGCACAAATGAAAAATCATTTTTATTAATAGGGAGTAAAGCTTCATTATACCGTACATTCCAACCCTCCGAGTTGATTATTATCACATAAGAGTTGTACTTATCTTCTGGCAAATTACCATAAATTGTTTCAACACTTTTAAGTGAAACTTCTAATTCACTTGAATATCCACCTGCTATAATTGCAATGTTCTTTTTCATTTTAACTCAATTTTCATTTCTCAAATTAAAGTTACTCAAGAACTCCCAAAACGATTATTAAATCTAAAAATTGAGTTAACTAAGGATTGTTAATTAATTTTGATGCTTACCTAGGAATGTATCTTCTATCCCCAAAATGTTCAGCTTCAAATTCAAAATAATTCTTAAAATATCGGGGTTTTGGTTGAGTTAAGTAGAGAGTTCCAAATATTAAGGGCTGATAGTCAAAATCAAGATACTTACTTAACTTTCTATATAATGTGCTTTTATCTAGAGCTTTGTTTAATGATTTTTCATAAAAAGTTGAAATAGGATAATAATCATAGAACTGATAATTATGAACTAACTCATGCGGAATAATAGAGGTAATTGGAAAGCCATTATCTTTTTGAATTGCAATAGTATTAAAACCGGCATAACCTCTTGAGCCTTGGGGAGCAATTTTACTAGTAGAAGACTTATCGAAATAAAATTCTCCAAACTCAAGAGTTTTAATAAAGTCCAACCGGTTTCCCTCAGCCAAAAAAGTTCCTAAAGAAACCATGGTGCCTAATGATAATCTTGAATTAAATCTTTCGCCTTTTTCTGCTTTATTGTTATAATGAAAGTTAACTCCATAGAAGTTAGCGTAAAAATTGGAAAGCATTTTTTCATTTCTTGAAGCATTCATCGTTATGGAGTGTCCCAAAAAGAAATAAGCTCTATTAATTGGTAGTAATATATTGAACTGTTGACTTCTAAAAATATTAGTCTGATATTTTGCAGTATATTTTATTGCTCCACCAATACAGCCTTTTCCAAAACTCTTTAAAAACACTGGGAAGAATTTTTCTCCTTTTTTTTTGTGAATTACTCCGCCAATTCCAGCCATTAATCCATTTGAGAAAATATTCATAGCTAATACTTGGTTTTGTTGAGCTCTATATTGATTCTGTTGATCTATGTAAATCTGGCTTTGAGCAATATTAATTTTTGAAATTGAACAAAAAAGTAAGCTAATAAGAATTAGTAGGGTGTATTTTTTCATTAAATAATGGTTCTAAATGTAAGGTTAATACGTTCTCCAATCTGTTTTGTTGTTTTTGGTATCTGATGTTTCCAATGATGCTGAGTTTCACCAGCCATAATTAGTAGACTACCATTAGATAATGGAATATCTACTTTTTTTAATTTTTTATTAGAAATATGTTTCAGTTGAAATGGACGAGCTTCTCCAAAAGTAACGGAAGCAATAATTGGATTTTTCCCAAGTTCCTTTTCATTATCCTGATGCCAACCCATTCCATCTTTTCCATCTCGGTAGTAATTGAGTAAGCAACTATTAAAATTTGTTCCAGTTACTTTTTCTATTCGAGATTTTATTTCAATCAATTCTTTAGTCCATTGTTTTGGTTCTAGAGTTAATCCTGAATACTTCATCACTTTTCCATCATCCCCATACCAGGCGTTTAGTCTAGGTATTTTGTGTCTTTTTCCATACACAACTACTTCATCTTGAGTCCATTCAATAGTTTTTATTAATGATTGCATCAACCTGTGACTTTCCTCCAAATTAAAAAATCCCTGATGAAAAGTTACTTTTCCATCAGGGATTTTAATATCTAGAGTTTCGTTGAACATCTATTTTTTCAAACTTTTCTCAATTAATTTTTGAATTTTATCTTTCTCAGATGTTACATCAAACCATTGTGTATTCTCATCTTTCTTGAACCAAGTCAATTGTCTTTTGGCAAAATTACGGGTGTTTTGCTTTATTTTTTCAATCGCAAAATCCAGTTCCCATTCTCCATCAAAATATTTAAATAATTCTTTGTAACCTACTGTATTTAAAGAGTTCAATTCTTTTTTTGAGTGAAGCGATTTTACTTCTTCAATTAATCCGTTTTTCACCATTTCATCAACTCTTGAGTTAATTCGGTCGTAAATTAATTCGCGGTCTGTAGTCAAGCCAATCTGAATACTATTAAAATCTCTTTCTTTTGGAGCAGCTTTTCTTAATTCAGAATATTTTTTTCCAGTCACCAAACACACTTCAATTGCTCTAATCACTCTCTGTGGATTTTGTTTATCTACAAATCGGTAATGGTCATAATCCAATTTTTTGAGCTTTTGTTGCATGCGTCTTAATCCATTTTCTTCTAGTTCCTGATTTAGTTCTTTTCGCAATTTTAAATCACTAGGGATTTCATCAATTCCTCGCAGAACAGCATTCACATACAATCCAGAACCTCCAACCATGATGGCTATGTCATTCTCTTTGAATAAATCTTCGAGCTTTCCAAGCACATTTTTTTCAAATTGTCCAGCAGTATAAAATTCTTCCACAGATAAAAAATCTACAAAATGATGAGGAACTCCGTCCATTTCTTCTGGAGTTACTTTGGCAGTACCGATATTCATTTCTTTATAAAACTGTCGCGAATCTGCTGAGATAATTTCACAACCAAGTTGCTTTGCAAGTTCTATGGATAGGGATGTTTTTCCAATTGCGGTTGGTCCCACAAGGGTAATTAAGGTGTTTTTTTTCAAGTTACTTTTACGTTTCTAATGATACGAGCAAATAGCCCAGGAAAAAATCGCTTCACATAAATTGCGAACACTTCTTTTTTTCCAATCCAAGCTTCTCGTTTATTTTTTCTTAATGCTTTTATATATTTCTTTGCTAACACTTCAGGAGAAATTCCATTCGCAATAGCAGGGTCTTTTTTGTTTTGTTTTTCTCCGCTAGCAGTTAATGCGTTCTCAGAGATATTGGTATTTATAGGTCCTGGGCATACAATAGTTACACCAATATTATAATTATGAACTTCTGCTCTTAGACTATCATAAAACCCATGGAGAGCATGTTTTGATGCTGAATAAGCTGTTCGAACTGGCGAACCAAATTTACCTACAACACTTGATGTTACTGTAATTTGTCCAGATTTTTTCTCTATAAAATAGAGGAGAACCGCCTTGGTTAAAGCGATGGTACCAAAATAATTTATCTCAAATATTTGTCTGTCAACAGAAAGAGGAGTTTCTACAGCCAAACCTCTTTGGCTAATTCCTCCATTATTAATCAACACATCCAATCCGCCAAAAAGTGAAAGTGCTTCTTGTGTTTTTTCTTCTAACAATTCAATCTCAGCTAAATCTAATAGAAGTATTTTGACTGTTTTAATGTCTTTACACAAAGAACGAGTTTCAATTAGTTTTTCATTATTTCGAGCCGATAGAATTAAATTTGCTCCAAGTTTTGAGAATTCAATGGCCAGAGCCCTACCAATTCCTGAGGAAGCTCCAGTTATCCAAACCGTTTTGTTTTGGTAATAATTCATTAGCTGTATTTGATTGCCATTTCTTGGGCAGTTTTGTTCACACATTGGTAAATTCTACCCGGATAAGTTTCAATGGTTTTATAATGGTGTGTCGCCATAAAAATAGTAACACCTTGCTGAGAAATATTCATCAACAAATCCATGATTTCACGAGCAGTCTCAGGGTCTAAACTTCCTGTTGGTTCATCTGCAATAATCAAATCAGGCTCGTTAAGTAAAGCTCGAGCAATAGAAACTCTTTGTTGTTCTCCTCCCGATAATTGGTGTGGATAATTATTGTTTTTTCCAGAAATACCAACCATTTTCAATACTTTTTCTATCTGTTCATCCATTTTTTTTCTCCCTTTCCAATCAGTTGCTTCAAGGACAAATCTTAGATTTTCATATACTGTTCTATCATATAGTAATTTAAAATCTTGAAATACATTTCCAATTCTTCTTCTTAGCATAGGAACATCTTTTTGTCTTAGTTTCATTAAGTCAAATCCTACAGCAGTGGCATTTCCATCAGAAAGTTTAATCTCTCCATAAATAGCATCCAACAACGAACTTTTTCCACTTCCAGTTTTTCCAATCAGATAAACAAATTCCCCTTTTCTTAATTCAATATCAATAGAGTCAAGCACTTCATGTCCATCGTACTCAATTTTCCCTTTTTCTATTGCTATTACTATTTCACCTTGTTCCATGCTTCAAAGATAATGTTAATTGAGTTATTATTAAATAGGGTGTTTATGGTTTTTATTAACTAAAAACATAAAACAAAAAAAACACCTTTTCTATTTAAAAAGGTGCTGAATTAATATTGGTAAATATTATATAAAATGTAAGTGCGGATTGTTTGAACCACAGTACGTATTCCATATTGCTTGAAAAGGTGCACAATTAGGACACTGACTATAGTTTACTTGACTCTGAAATCCAAAAGATGGACATGGTAAACAATTGTTGAGCCCATCTGCCTCAATTGGTGCAAAATTATTTGGATAACAAGATTTAGGAGTAAATCTTGCGATTACCCATTCACTAGTTGCGGACAAACTGTTTAGGGGAACTGAACTATTGGGCGGAACGCTTACAAGAGTACTCCCGTTATAACTACAAGTATTCATATCGTAACTATCAATTGCTACAACTATATCACAATTCGTATGATTTTCGAGATGCAGTGTTGATTGAGAGAAACTATTTGCGCACAATAAAATAATGAATGCAGAACTTAATAATATTAACTTTTTCATAGGGCTTAGGGATTAATTTTCCTTACTCTTTTGATAGGATTTTCAGGTAACTCCATTATAAATTTTTACTCAATTTAGTAAAAATTTAGTAAAAATCCTAAATAAAAAAAGCACCCCTTCCATAGAAAGAGTGCTTCAATATTATAAGTGGATTAACTTTAGTTTTCGAAAGGAACTACAGATACGAAAGATCTGTTATCTTTTTTCTTAGTAAAAGTTACAATACCATCCGCTTTTGCAAATAAAGTATGGTCTTTTCCCATACCTACATTTGTTGAAGGATGATGTTTTGTTCCTCTTTGTCTGATGATAATGTTACCAGCTATGCAAGCTTGTCCACCAAAGATTTTTACACCAAGACGTTTTGATTCTGATTCTCTACCGTTGTTTGAACTACCGGCACCTTTTTTGTGAGCCATATCTAATTATTTTTTAAGAAATTGCGTTAACAGTCAGTTTCGTAAGATACTGTCTGTGACCTTTCTTTAGTTTATATCCTTTTCTTCTTTTCTTTTTAAAGATGATAACCTTATCACCTTTCAGATGTTCCTCTACCTTAGCGGTTACGGATGCACCTTTTATAGCCGGGGCGCCAAGCTTAACTTTACCGTTGTCATCGATCATCATAACTTTGTCAAACTTCACTGAAGCTCCAACCTCGTCTTGTAATCTATGAACGTAAAGTGTCTGATCTTTAACAACTTTAAATTGTTGCCCTGCTATCTCTACAATTGCGTACATAATTAATTTATTTTTATTATTCGGACTGCAAAAATAGAAAAACCTTTTTCTTTATCCAATGTTTTTGTAGTGTTTTTGATATAAAAATATTTTCATAAAATATGAGAACCTCTTGAAGAAATGATAAAAGTGTATAATTAATTAAAATTATTTTAAGTTAAAACTTTGTTTTTCAGTGTAAAACTGTTATTTTGTTTTGAGTAAGGAAATAATTTTTCTGTTTTTTTAATATTATTTATTTTTTGGATTTAGTTTAGAGGAAATGAATAGCTTTTATAAATTTTTGGTTTTAAAAAAAATGTCAGTAATATTTCTGATGTTATTCTCTTTTAGCTCCTATTCTCAGGAAATTTGCAATAATGGAATAGATGACGATTTTGATGGACTGATTGATTTAAAAGACACAATCGACTGTTCTTGTGATTCTGTATATAGTCCTAGTACTATTCCTTCTTCAATTATTCCTAATCCATCGTTTGAAGATACACTTTGTTGCCCTAGTAATGTAAGTCAATTGAATTGTGCTAGGACATGGCAACAAGCTTCAGCTGCAACTTCAGATTATTATAATACCTGTGGTTTTACTTCAATTACAGGCTTCGCAATAAGTGCACCACCTACACCTTTGCCTCATGGAAATGGTTATGTGGGCTATGCAAATGGAACAGGATCTCCTAGTTATAATAATTATAAAGAATATATTGGTGCTTGTTTAACAAGTCCTATGGTTGCTGGAACAAGTTATACATTAAATTTTTATATTGCAAAAGGAGCGGGAAGCCTTACTACTGCTATTTCATTATTTGGATCAACAAACTGTACTAATCTTCCTTTTGGAGGAGCTAATGTTTTGTTTGGATGTCCTACAAACGCTGTTCCTTGGCAGCAGTTATCTACTTCAACAATTACTTTATCAAATACATCTTGGACACTGGTTACAATTACATTTACTCCCTCACAAACAATTAATGCCATAGTCTTAGGACCTAATTGTAATCCATCCCCATCCTTAAACTATTATTATTTAGATAATTTTATTCTTAACACAACTTCCTCTTTTTCTAATTACAGTATAATAGACTCTGGTCATTATTGTAAAAATAATTTGATTTTAAAAGCACAATTTGATAGTGTGCCACAAAAAATTCAATGGTACAAGGATAGTATTGCTCTATTAAATGATACTAATATTTTATACAATGTACCTGGTGGAGGAACAGGGATATACCAATTCAGATTGACATATGATACTTTTTGTGTGACATCAAGCATATTTATAGTTGATTCAACAATAATAGATTTTGACGTTAACTCAAGAGGATCTTGTTTAATCTCATCAACTACTGGGCAAGTATTTGTAACTAATCACAAGAGTGGTGCTTTTCCTTATAAATTTAAAATTAATGGCGGGGGTTTTCAATCAGATTCTACTTTTAGAAATTTAACACCCGGAGTTCATACAGTTCAAGTAGAAGATTCAAATACTTGTACATCAATAAAAACAATAGAAGTAGATACTTTTGAACGCCCTACAGCAAATTTTTATACTGATTCAGTTTGCTATGAACAATTAACATCTTTCACAGATTTATCTACTATTTCTTCAGGTTTAATTTCAGAATGGAGCTGGGGCTTGCCAGGAACACCTATATCCCAAAATTCAACTTATGTTTTTCCAATTGATGGTTCATTTCCAATAACTTTAACTGTTAAGTCTGATTCTGGATGTGTTCATGATACAACCATGTTAGTAACAGTTCATCCATTGCCAATTCCAAATTTCACTTTTTCTCCTTCAGAAATTTTTACGTTTGATACCAGAGTTTGTTTTGCGAATTCAACTTCTGGTGCAATTGCTTATAATTGGGACTTTGGTTTTACAGGGATTACAGGAAGATCAGCATTGACTAATCCTTGTACAGTAACTTTTCCTAATGATAAATCGGGAACTTATAGAGTTAAATTAACCGCAACAACCAACTTTGGTTGCATGGACTCTGTGAAATATAATGTGATAATTCTTGATGGATTATTTTTATTTATTCCTAATTCTTTTTCACCTAATAATGACGGTACTAATGATGAGTTTTCAATAAGCTCAGAAGGTATAGATGAATTTGAATTTATTGTTTTTAATAGATGGGGTGAAGAAATATTTAAAACAACAAATTTACAGTTTATTTGGAATGGAACTTATCAAGGTTCTCAAGTACAGATAGGACAATATCCATATAAAATCAGAGTTAGAACCAATAGTGGCTTTATTTCTGAAAAATATGGACATATTAATGTGGTGAGATAAAATTATTTGTTTTTCTTCGCTTTTTTCTCAGCTCGCTTTTCCTTCAGCGATTTTGTAGCTTCTTTTTTTACAGCCTTTTTAGCATCTTTTCCTTTCCCCATGATTTTTATGTTTTATTTTCTATTGGAAAGGTAAGAAATAACATCCTAAATATTGTATTATTTTAATTCGGTTTTTCTTCTGAAAAAGTAAATGGGTAAAAATCCAAGGTTTAATATAATAAATCCAGAGAATAAAATAATCCCAGCGTAAGGCCAGTGAAATATTTTGAACATTATTCCTGTGCTTAACATAAATGTTGCTAAGAATCCTAAGATGTTGAGTGTAGTTTTCATAATACTGTGTTTTTTTTGGTTAGTATGTCTTTGTAATGCAATAAGATTAAAAAGTAACAATGAAAATTTACTTTGACATAAAATTCTGAATCTTATCTTTGTGTCTACAAAATAATTCAATGCCAAGACATTTCATAAAACTAGCATACAACGGAACCAACTTTCATGGATGGCAAATCCAAGACAATGCGGTAACTGTGCAGGGTGAATTGAATAAAGCATTGAGTTTGTTATTAAACCAAGAAATAAAAACCACAGGTTGCGGAAGAACTGATACAGGAGTGAATGCTTCTGAGTTTTACGTACACTTTGATGCGGAGAGGTTGATTGATAATTTAGTTTACAAACTCAATAGTTTACTACCTAATTCTATTGTAGTTGATTCCATTATAGATGTGCATCCAGAAGCTCATGCTCGTTTTGATGCAAAGGCAAGAACTTATCATTATTTCTTTCACAACAAAGCCAATCCTTTTTTAGGGGAGTTTTCTTACTATGTGCCTCGTGAACTAGACATTGAGAAAATGAATAAGGCTTGTGGTTTACTATTGTCAACAACTGATTTCACTTCGTTTAGCAAGGTGCACACAGAAACTTTTACCAATAATTGTAAAGTCACTCATGCTCAAATAATTGAAATTGGAAAAGGTAGATTTCAATTTGAAATAACAGCAGACAGATTCTTAAGGAATATGGTGAGAGCCATCATGGGCACATTGTTTAATGTTGGAAAAGGAAAAGTATCACTAGAACAATTTCAAGAAATTATTGACTCACATGACAGAGGAAATGCCGGTAAATCAGTTGATGGCGAGGCACTTTTTTTGGCTAGGGTGGAGTATGAGTATATAGATTGATTTTATTTGTTTTTTATCTGTCATTCCTGCGAAGGCAGGAATCTATAACACGAGAATTTTTAGCCCAACGAAGATTCCTGCCTTCGCAGGAATGACAATGAATTATGAATTTTTCCAACTTATAACTTATCACTCATAATCCATCACTAATCAAAACCGTTAATAACTTTTAAAAAAACCAAAACAAAATTTTTGTCTAGGCTACAAAACGAAGTTACTTTTGGTAAAACAACTATCCAATGGCAGACATTACCAAAATGAAATCAGTTTCTTCGCAAGTAAGAAGAGATATAGTACGCATGGTTCATGCAAATAATTCGGGGCATCCAGGAGGTTCACTTGGTTGTGTGGAATATTTTGTGGCTTTGTATTTTGATATTTTAAATCACAATGCAGCTGATTTTGATATGGATGGAATAGATGAAGATTTATTCTTCCTTTCAAATGGGCATATTTCGCCAGTTTGGTATAGTGTATTGGCTCATTCAGGGTATTTTGAAAAGAGTGAATTAGCTACTTTCCGTAAGTTAAACTCAAGGTTGCAAGGACACCCAGCAACCGAAGAAGGATTGGAAGGAATCAGAATTGCTTCAGGTTCACTTGGTCAAGGATTATCAGTAGGAATAGGTGCTGCACAGACTAAGAAATTGAACAATGAAGATAGTTTGGTTTACACTCTTCATGGAGATGGAGAATTACAAGAAGGACAAATTTGGGAAGCAGCTATGTATGCGGCAGCCAATAAAGTCGATAATATAATTGCAACTGTTGATTACAACGGAAGACAAATTGATGGAGATGTAGATGATGTTCTCTCATTGGGAGATTTGGAAGGAAAATGGAAAGCCTTTGGTTGGGAAGTATTGGTTGAGGACAATGGAAACGACCTAGAAGCCGTTGTTAATGTATTAAACAAAGCCAAAAGCCTAACAGGAAAAGGAAAGCCAGTAATGATTTTGCTAAGAACTGAAATGGGACAAGGAGTTGATTACATGATGGGAACTCACAAATGGCACGGTTCTGCACCAAATGATGAGCAACTTGCAAATGCACTTGGTCAACTAGAAGAGACATTGGGCGATTACTAATGGCATAACAATTGCATAAACACTAATAAAAATTAACTTATGAAATTAATTTTAACCAAATTATCGGTTTTAGTAGTGTTTTTGTGTGCAATGAACTCTGGATTTTCTCAATCGGATGAACCGGAAGTTACTCGAATCCTTTTTATTTTTGATGGATCCAATTCTATGAATGGACAATGGCAGGAGCAAAGTAAAATAAAAGTTGCTAAAAAGCTCATGTATGAGACTATGGATGAATTATCTAAATTGGATAATATTGAAGTAGGATTGAGAATGTACGGACATCAAACCAAAATTTATCCTGGGCAACAAGATTGTAGCGATACAAAACTTGAAGTGCCTTTTGGGAAAAACAATTTCAATAAAATAAAGCAAAAAATTAATTCGCTACAACCAAAAGGAACAACGCCAATTGCTCGTTCGCTGGAATATGCAGCACAAGATTTTCCTCCTTGTGATAACTGTAGAAATGTAATAATCCTTATCACGGATGGAATAGAAGCCTGTGACGAAGATCCATGTGCAGTGGCAAAAATGCTAAGAGAAAAAGGAATTGAAGTACGTCCGTATGTGATTGGAATTGCAATGGATTTGGAATCATTAAAGAACTTTGAATGTATTGGAAAGTCCTATGATGCTAGTACCGAAGAATCTTTTAAAGATGTGATGAAGGTAGTAATGAGTGAAGCTTTGAACAATACAACTGTCCAAGTAAACTTATTGAATATGGCAAAAAAACCAAGAGAAACGGATGTTACCATGTCTTTTTATGACATGAAAACTGGAGAACTTAAGTATACGTTTATGCATACGCTTAATAGAAAAAACCTTCCTGATACCATGACAATTGACCCACTTTCTACTTATAGATTGGTGGTTCACACCACTCCGCAAGTAGTAAAAGAAAACATTACGTTAAAGCCTGGAGAACACAATACTATTGCACTTAACGCCCCTCAGGGAGGATTGGAATTTAGAATTTTGGGAGCAGGTAATTCATATACAGATATTAAATGTGTAATTCGTAAAAAAGGAACTTCAGAAACTTTGAATGCTCAACGCATGAATAGTGAAGACACTTATTTGGTTGGCACTTATGATATCGAAATACTTTCGTTGCCCAGAATTGTAATGAAAAATGTGAAAGTAGAACAGAGTAAAACAAACAGAATTCAGATTCAGCAACCAGGACTTGCTAATATCAACACCCCATTTTTTGGAATTGTGGCAGTGTTCAAAATGGAGAAAGGAAAGCGAGTGTGGGTGTGTAATTTAGAAAAAGAAAAATTGAATTATCAGTTGAGTTTACAACCAGGAGATTACACTGTGGTATACAGGGCTGCCAGAAAAAACTCTTCTGCTTATACTGTTACTAAAGAATTTAATGTGGCTCCAGGAACCGCAACAGAAGTAAATTTATAAGCCCATAATGGGCAATTATTATTGAGAAAATTAAAAGCTATTTATTATTTAGTGGCAAACTATTGACTAATTACCAATTAAAAAAACTATGAAAGAATATCCAGTATTAGGAACAAAAGACACGAGATCGGGATTTGGAGATGGATTACTAGAATTAGGAAGAACCAATGAAAATGTGGTGGCTATGTGTGCTGATTTAACGGGTTCGTTAAAGATGAATGCATTTCAAGATGAGTTTCCTGAGCGATTTTTTCAGGCGGGAATTGCCGAGGCCAACATGATTGGAATGGCAGCGGGAATGACTATTGGAGGTAAAATTCCTTTTACAGGAACATTTGCTAATTTCTCTACAAGTAGAGTGTATGACCAAGTGAGACAATCTATTGCTTATTCTGAAAAGAATGTTAAAATTTGTGCTTCGCATGCAGGATTAACTTTAGGAGAAGATGGAGCAACTCACCAAGTGCTGGAAGATCTTGGAATGATGAAAATGTTGCCAAACATGTGTGTGATTAATCCTTGTGATTACAATCAGACTAAAGCAGCAACAATTGCAATAGCAGACTATGAAGGTCCAGTGTATTTAAGATTCGGAAGACCAAAAGTACCAATTTTTATGCCTGAAGATATGCCTTTTGAAATAGGAAAAGGAATACTGCTAAATGAAGGAACAGATGTAACGATTGTAGCCACAGGACATTTAGTTTGGAAAGCCCTAGAAGCTGCCAAAGAATTGGAAGCAAAAGGAATAAGTGCTGAGGTAATTAATATTCACACTATCAAGCCACTGGATGAGGAAATTATTTTGAATTCTGTAATGAAAACAAAGTGTGTGGTTACTGCTGAAGAGCACCAAATTGCAGGAGGTTTAGGGGAATCAGTTTCTTCTTTGTTATGTAGAACTATCCCAACTCCACAAGAGTTTGTAGCAGTTGACGATACATTTGGAGAAAGTGGAACTCCAGATGAATTAATGACAAAATACGGATTGGATGCAGTTGATATTATCTCAGCTTGTGAAGCTGTGATTAAGAGAAAATAAAACTAAAGTTTAAGAGTATAAAAAAGGGAATCAATTTGATTCCCTTTTTTTATGTCTTTTATTTTTCTTTCAATATTCTAGTTGCAATTATGTTTGCATCTTGGCTATATTGGTCATCTCCATTGGATTTCCATTCGCCATATTTTTCTATGTAATACCTGATTGTTTTTTCTATCACACCTTCATATCCTCCATACATATCTAGCATTTTTTCTACTTCTGTCATGTAATCTTCTCTGCTTAATTCATCTTTTTTTACTAAATCAAATAATCTATTAATTCGTTTAGATTTTTCTTTGTAAATAGAGTCTTTAGTCTTGTAAGCCATTAAAAAAAGAGAAAGTGCTTTTGCTTCTGGGGATGGTTTTTCGGTGTTTTTTTTCATTATTTATTGTTGTAAAACAAAAGTATGAATAATTAAAGGAACAAAATGCTTGCTTCTCATGTTTCGCTTTAGTAAAACAAACATTCCTACTTAAATTAGCTTAAATTTACTTTTAAGGATTTCACACTATTAATATCAAATGAAAATACTACTCACAGGTTCTACAGGATACATTGGTAAGCGATTACTCAATGTGCTTGTTGAGCAAGGACATCAAGTAGTTTGCTGTGTAAGAGATGCAAAACGGTTTTCTCCACCCGAGTTATATTTAGACAAAATAGAAGTTGTAGAAGTTGATCTATTGGATAAAAATTCATTATCCACAATACCCAAAGACATTGATGGAGCTTATTACTTGGTTCATTCCATGTCTACTTCTAAAGATTATAAATCATTGGAAGAGCAATGTGCCAGTAATTTTAGAGAAGCAATTGATAAAACAAATACAAAACATGTAATTTACTTAAGTGGAATAGTAAATGAAGACGAGCTTTCAGAGCATTTGAGTTCAAGGCTTAATGTGGAAAAAGAATTAGAAAAGGGAAACTATCATTTCACGGCACTTAGGGCAGGAATTATAATAGGTTCGGGTTCTGCTTCTTTTGAAATCATTAGAGATTTGGTAGAGAAGCTACCAATTATGATTACTCCAAAATGGTTGATGACAAAATGCCAACCTATTGGAATTCGGGATGTTATTTCTTTTCTTTCCAAAAGTTTGATGAATCCAGCAACATACAACCAGAATTTTGACATTGGCGGTCCTGATATTTTGACTTACAGAGAAATGTTACTAGGATTTGCCAAGGAAAGAGGATTGAAACGTAAAATTTGGACAGTGCCAGTAATGACTCCGAGGCTTTCTTCTTATTGGTTGTATTTTGTAACTTCTACCTCTTATAAATTAGCTAGTTCATTGGTAGACAGCATGAAAGTTGAAGTTGTTTGCAGAGATACTCGAATTAATGAATTACTTGGTGTTACTCCCAGTTCGTATCAAAAATCCTTAGAATATGCTTTCGCCAAAATAAAAAATAATGAAGTGCTCTCTAGTTGGAAAGATGCCTATGCAAGCAGTGGACTTACAGATACTATTAGTGACTTTATAGAAGTGCCAACTTATGGTTGTTTTAGAGATGTAAAAGAAGCAGAATATGATAACATAGAACAATGTATCCAAAGAATATGGAGTATTGGGGGAGAAACTGGTTGGTATTCGGGAAACTGGCTTTGGAAATTAAGAGGATATTTAGATAAGTTAGTTGGCGGAGTAGGATTGAGGAGGGGAAGAACCAATCCTGATACGATTCATGCTGGGGATGCTCTGGATTTTTGGAGAGTATTGTATGCAAACAAAGAAGAAGGTCGTTTATTACTCTTTGCAGAAATGAAACTTCCCGGAGAAGCTTGGTTGGAATTTAAAGTAGAAAAAGGTAAACTAATTCAAACAGCTACATTCCGCCCTTTGGGTGTTTTGGGAAGAGCCTATTGGTATGCTGTTTTTCCTTTTCATGGGTTTATTTTTAAAGGGATGATAAGGAATATTACTAAGGTGTAACGTTTAATGTATGGTACGTTTGCATCCCGCAGGGTGCATATGGACTATACATAGTGTTATGTTCTTTTTTTTATTTTTTCGATTGCGATTTCGAGTTTTTCTATATTAAACCCTTTTTGCAATTCAGTTAGTATTAGTTTTTTCTTATGATCTTCATCGAGTCCATTCAATGATTTATCATCATCAATTATTAAGAAATCGGAAATTTTAAATTCCTTAATAAATTTTATTATTTCATCTTTTCTAGTCTTGCATTCTTGATATTCAGGTAAAAACCCTTTTATCGGGCTTTCAATATTACGATTTTCAAAAATCTTATTGAATTCAATTAAAGTTTTTACCGTCCTCCTTGTCGAACTCAACCAAATCTCGAAATCAGATTGTGATAAAAGTTGATTTAAATTATCTACACAATTTATATTGAATTTAGAATAACCATCAGAATCAATTTCGTCAGCTCTCCAAATAGGAGTTGTAATCAAAACTCCATCCAAATCTAATATCAATACAGGTTTGGTCATTTTTTAAGTGCCTGTTTGGCAGTTATCAACTTATTCAATTCCTCAATCACATTTAGTTTTGAGTGTTTCGGCAAATTAACATAACCCATTCCTCCAAAAATAACTTCCCAATAGCCACCTTCATCAATAATCATTTGTCCAACAATCCTCATTTCAGTTTCATTCAAAGCTGAAGGCAATCCTATAACTTCATGGGTATAATCAGACTCTGTATGAACTCCTTTAAAGACATATGTATCTTCATCTTTTTTTTCTGGTAGAACTTCTATTATGGTTCCATAAGTTAAAACTTCACTAAAAGGATCGTTATTAGTTAATTTATAAGTGTATTCCGAAACTTTTATTACCTCATATGTACCTGTTGAAGCTTCTTCAGGAACATACATTTTTATATCAATTATTTTTTCTTCGTTCATTTTTGGTAATTGAACATAACTTGTTTATATGCGGAAGTTACGAAATTCATTTCATAAATCACTACTAGTCAATCTATGAATAATTGAAATTTTAGATTTTTACAAAAAGTAGTAGGTAACGATTAGCACACCTAACTGGATGTAAACACTACCTTTCATTTTTTGTTCATTTTACAAGAATGAATTCTATCTTTACTCCATGAACGGAAAACTCCTTTTAATAATCCCACCTTTCACCCAACTGAATACTCCGTATCCAGCAACTGGGTATTTAACGGGATTTTTGAATTCAAAAGGAATTGAAACTGTTCAGGCTGATTTAAGTATAGAGTTGTTTACTTCCATTTTTACTTGTGAGTTTTTGACCGAAGCATTTGAGGAAGCTCAACAACACGAGGCCATAGAATTTAAAGAAGTTCTAAAAAATAAAGAGCTGTATTTGAATAGAGTAGAGGAAGTAATTTCTTTCCTTCAGTCTGCAACTATCGAAAAAGCAAAGCAATTATTAGTTCTAGATTTCTTCCCAAAAGGGCATCGAATTACTAAAATAAACCCAACCATTATTTGGGAGGATGGAGAAAAAGGGATTATTGACAAAGCAAAACATCTTGGAACTTTGTTTGTGGAAGAAATTGGAGATTTTATTAGAGCCAATGTCGATGAGTTTTTCTCATTTACTCGTTATGCAGAGCAGATTTCCTCTTCAGCAAGTAGTTTTGATGAGCTGGATGAGTTTCTGCAATCGGAACCCACAATTATCGAACATAAACTATTCGATTTATTGGAAGAACAACTAGAAAAATCTCAACCAGATTTGGTGTGTTTTACCGTTCCATTTCCAGGGAATTTATTTGCAACCTTAAGATGCGGACAATTTATCAAACAGTTTTATCCCGATATTAAAATTGCAATGGGTGGTGGATATTGCAATACCGAACTCCGTTCGTTAGAAGATAAAAGAGTATTTGATTATATAGATTTTATAACGCTTGATGATGGAGAGGGGCCTCTTTTGAAAATTATAGAATATCTAAAAGGAAAGATACAAGAAGAAGAATTAGAACGTACTTTTTTGCTAAAAAATGGAGAGGTTTTTTATCAAAACAAACTCCCAAACACCATTTTTCATCACAGTAAATTACCTGCTCCCAATTATTTTGGGCTACCGTTTGAGAAATACACATCATTTCTAGATGTGGTAAACCCCATGCACCGAATGTGGACAGACGATAAATGGAACAAGCTTACTATTTCGCATGGTTGCTATTGGAAACAATGCACTTTTTGTGATGTAAATTTGGATTATATTGGCAATTACCAAAACACCACTGCCGAGGATTTGGTGAATAAAATGGAAGCCATTATTTCTCAAACGGGAATTCAAGGATTTCATTTTGTGGATGAGGCAGCTCCACCAAAAATGTTGAGAGCTTTATCTCAGAAACTAATTGAGCGAAAACTAACTATTCCTTGGTGGACAAATATTCGTTTTGAAAAAACTTTTGATGATGAGTTATGTAAGTTAATGTCACAAGCAGGTTGCATAGCTGTAACAGGAGGATTGGAAGTAGCTTCGGATAGGTTGCTGAAGAAAATGAAAAAAGGGGTAGACATTGGTCAAGTTGCTAGAGTTGGGAAACATTTTGCCAATAATGAAATTATGGTGCACGCCTATTTGATGTACGGATTTCCTACTCAAACTGAACAAGAAACTATTGATTCTCTAGAGGTTGTAAGGCAATTATTTGAAGAGAATTGTATTAAATCTGCTTTTTGGCATCAATTTACCACCACTATTCACAGCCCAATTGGTAAAAATCCTGAAGAATTTGAGATAGAAATCACAGGGTCAGAGTTTCAGGGATTTGCTCAAAATGATTTAACTCATATTGACCCAACTGGAGCGAACCATCCAAAATATACTAAAGGATTGAATTTAGCATTAGACAATTACTTAAATGGAGTAGGATATGAGCTGAATTTACAGGCTTGGTTTGATTTTGAAATACCTAAAACGAATCATCCAAAAGATTTAATCAAGGGATTTTTGTAATGTGGCAATATTCCGCTTTCTTTGTAGTAAATCTCAACTGAATTGAAAATCAACATCGCCATAGACGGTTATTCCTCTTGCGGAAAAAGCACTTTAGCCAAATTGCTTTCCCAAAAACTTGAGTATAGCTATATTGACACTGGCTCTATGTATCGTTCGGTTACTTTGTATTTGGTAAATCAAGGATTAATTAAAGATGGAAAAGTTACACTTGAGCAAGTAGTAAATTCCTTAGATGAGATTGATATTACTTTTAAATACAACCCTTCCAAACATCAATCTGATACCTATTTAAACGGAAAAAATGTGGAAGATGAAATTCGCTCTCCAGAGATTTCTTCCTTGGTAAGTGGAATAAGCAAAATAAAAGAAGTAAGGAAAAAATTGATACTTTTGCAACAGAAAATTGCTGAAGATAAGGGAATTGTGATGGATGGTAGAGATATTGGAACAGCAGTTTTGCCCAATGCTGAAGTCAAGTTTTTTGTAACAGCCGATTTGGAAATTAGAACTCAAAGACGATATGAGGAGTTGAAAGAAAAAGGATATGATTATTCCTTTGACAAAGTGAAGCAAAATTTATTAGAAAGAGACCACCACGATACCAGCAGAGAAGAAAATCCGCTAAAACAAGCAAAAGATGCTATACTACTGGATAACACAGAATTAACAATAGAAGAATTGGTAGACAAATCATACCAATATGTACAAACAAAAATAAATAAATAAAAATGGAACAAAGAGATGTAATTGATTTAGATAGTCAGTTTGAAGCTGGGAAAAAGAAATTGCCTAATGCAGTAGCAGTACTTGTTTTGGGGATAATTTCGATTGTAATTTGTTATTTAGGAGTAATTACTGGAACAATTGCCCTTGCTTTAGCATCAAAAGATATGAAACTATACAGAGCAAATCCTGGTGCTTATGATGAAGGATCTTATAAAAACCTAAATGCTGGAAAAATCTGTGCAATAATTGGAGTTTGTTTATCTGCGTTAATTATTCTTTTTTATGCAGTAATATTTATCACTGCAATAAGCACAGCCAATAGCTTAAAAAATTCTCTTGAAGATTATAACTATGAGAATTATGATTCTTACGATGATGATTACAACAATAGTTTGGATGCATTAAAATTTGAAAGCATTAAATTATAGACATTTATAATTTATTATGCTTGAGTGCCAAATAAAAAAATATATAGGCGTTGAGTGCCCTGGATGTGGTGCTCAACGTTCTTTTTTTCATTTGATAAAGGGAGAGATTATTGAAAGTTTAATGCTTTTCCCAGCTCTTATCCCAGTTTTATTTACATTTCTGTTTTTGGGTATTCACTTAATTTTTAAATTTAAAAATGGAGCGAAAATCCTTATTTATTCATTTGCCACTTCGTCAGGGTTAATGGTTATTAATTATATTTATAAGCTATGCATCAATTAATTAGCGGTTTAGTAGTTTTATTTTTCTTGGTCAATTGTACTAAAGCAAAATTAACATATCAAGAATTTGTAGGTGAAGCTCAAGGAACTACATTTTACATTTCTTATTTAGATTCTAATTCTACGGATTACTCTGGGGATATTGAAAAAATTCTTCAAGATTTTGATAAGCAACTGTCTACTTATTTAAAAGGATCGGTTATTAATCAATTCAATGACAATGAAATTGATTCTATTGTCATTTCATCAAACACAACCGAACTTGCTCGTTGTTTTAAGGAATCTATTGGTATTCAAAAGTATACAGATGGATATTTTAATCATGGATTACAAAACCTAATTCGAGCAAATCAATACAGTAGCTATTCAGAAGGGGTTTTTAATAAAGAAATTAGAGATTCTATCTTGGCGATTTCTTCTGTTTTAATTATTAATAATCAATCGATTAAAAAAGTTGATTCGCGAAGTCAATTTAACTTTAATGCTATTGCTCAAGGACTTTCGGTAGATGTATTGTGTGAGTTTTTTGATTCAAAAGGAGTAAATAATTACATGGTAGAAATAGGAGGTGAAGTAAGAGTAAGAGGAAGAAATCCTGAGGGAAAATTCTGGACAATTTCTCTTGAAGCACCTAATTCTACAAGAGAAGATAGAGTAGTTCAGGAGACTATTTCTGTTGAGAATAAATCAGTTGTCACCTCCGGAAGCTACCGTAAATTCAAAGAAATTAATGGAATGAAATATTCTCATGCTATCAACCCTAAAACAGGATTAGGTGTTACTCATAATTTATTGAGTGTATCGGTAGTCTGTGAAAAAGCTTCTGTTGCCGATGGATTGGCTACTGCATTTTTGGTAATGGGAAAGGAAAAAACAATTCGATTATTGGATTCCAATAATCGCTATAATGTTTCCCTTTTGTTTATTGAATCGGATTCTGATGGGAACTTCAATAGCTTTTACTATGGAGGGTTTGAGAAGTTGATAGTTAAATAGTAACAGATTCTGAATCAAATTCAGAATGACAAGTAATCCTATTTCACTCTTCCAAATGAGCAGAGAACTCATTATTTTCATACTCAACTTCAATATGATTTTCTAGAGTAGTAGAAAGAGTTAACCCAGCAAAATCAGCTTTTATTGGAAATAATCTGTGTCTTCGGTCAATTAATACAACGGTTCGCATTTTCTTCACATCATGCCTCAAAATTACATGACTTGCATGCATCAGAGTTTCTCCTGTGTTTAATACATCATCCACCAAAATCACCACTTTGTTTTCTGGAATATCAAGTTTGGTATCGTTTGTAAGACATTCGATAGAGTTTTTTTTGTCAAACTTTAATTCAATAAGGTTAAATGAATTATCACTTATTTTTTTTAAATTCTCAACTAAATGTTCGGCAAGGATGTAGCCCTTGTTTGCGATTCCAACTATATACATCTCTTTTTCATTCAAATTGTCTTCAATAATTTGAAAGGCAATGCGGTCAATTTTTTGAAGTATTTGAGAGTGCGAAAGTAGTTCAGAAGTTGGTTCCATAAAGTTGGGTTACTTTTTTATAAAATTAATAAAAACTTCTCGACCAGCTCTTGGTTCAATCGAATTATGTGCAGTTTCAAAAGTTTTGAACTGAAATTTGTCACCAAATAACTCTCTGTATTCCTCTTTGTTTCCTCCAAACGGTGGGTGTTCGGTGTTGAGAGGAGCATCAAATAACAATCCCACTAATTTTCCTTTTGTAAGCAACAACTCGTGCATTTTTGACACATAGTGTTCTCTTAAATCAGGGTTTAATGCACAGAAAAATGTTTGTTCAATAATTAAATTAAACCTTAAATTGAGTTCAAAAAAATCTCCATGAATTAAATTTTCTTTAGGGAAAGTCGGAACTCTTTTTTTGATATTATCCAATGGTGCTTTTGAAATATCAATAACTGATACGTTTTTAAATCCTTGTTCGTAAAGGTATTCAGCTTCATAGCTATTTCCTCCGCCAGGTATTAATATTGAAATTGATTTATCTTCAATTTGGTCAAAATAAGCTTTAAGAGGAGGAGAAACTTGGTTTAAATCCCATCCAGTTTCATTATTTTGATATTTATTATCCCAAAAGGATTTATCAACTTTAACACTCATTGTTTTTCAATCTTTTGATTAAACGGATAGTCAATATTCCACCAACAAAAGGAACCAGAGCTAATAATAAATACAAATTGAATCCAATAAATCCATAAATAGCTGCTGAAATTACTGGAAAAATAGCATTAGAAATGGATTGAATGGATTCACTAATTCCCATAATTTCTCCTTGCTTATCTTGGTCGGCATGCTGAGAAATAAGTGAATTAAACACTGGAAAACTTAATGACAATCCTAAATTTAGAATATAATACAGAATCATATAAATCCATAACACATCTGTAAGTGTAATAGCTACAAAACCCAATGCTGTAAGTGAAAATCCAATAATTAGAGTGTTAAGTTCTCCTATTTTTACTACTACTTTTTTATAAATAAAAGCTTGATTAAAGCCTAAGAATATTCCCGCAACTAATAGGAAAAAACCAACTCCCATTTCATCAAATTCAAATAAATCAATCACATACAAAACAATGGTAGCAATGTAAAAAGCCATAGTAGCACTCATCAAAGTTTTGAGGATAAGTACTTGCTTTACAATGTATTTAGGATTTAATGAGTTTACTCTTTTTACTAAATTGAACGATTTGATAAAACTATGTTTTACATAAGGTCTTCTATTTTCTTCTGGAAGAGATTCTTTTAAGAAAAATAAGATGGCTAATAAGGCTAACATTGAGATACTTGCTGCAGTAATTATTGTTCCTAGATATCCGATTGAAAAACTAGATGTAATTCCTCCAATAGCAGGACCAATAACAAATCCAATTCCTACAATTCCGCCCAATGTACCAAAGATGGTTTTCTTTTGGGTAGGAGTAGTAATATCAGAAATATAGGCATTGGTAACGGAAACATTTCCTCCTGTTAATCCATCTGCAACTCTTGCTATTCCTATTACAATTAGCGGTAGAGATAGGTAAAATACCTTGCTCATTGCACTAAATTCGTAAGCTTCGAGGAAACTATAAGGAATAAAATAAGCAATCGCATAAATTAGCCAGCTTAAAAAAGTTCCAAGTTGTGAGATGATAAGAATAGGCTTTCTTCCTTTAGAATCAGATAATTTTCCTAAAAAGGGAGAGCCAATAAATTGAAAAAAAGAATAAGTTGATAATAATAATCCATACACATAATCAGGTGCGTTAGCATCTTTCACAATAAAAGGAAGTACCGGAATCATGATACTAAAGCCAATTACATTGACAAAAGTGAGTAAATATGCCGGTACAATTTTAGAGTTTTTCAAGTGTTTTGTTGGATTAAATCTTGTAGGTGCAAAAGTAGCATAATTTTGAGGAATAAATTTTATCTTTGTTACAAACAAAAAATAAAAATGGAAAACGGATTATACGCTAAATTTAATACTTCGAAAGGAAGTATTACAGTGAAATTAGAACACGAAAAAACACCAATGACAGTTGCCAACTTTGTGGGACTTGCAGAGGGAAATATAGATAACGATTCAAAAGCACCTGGGGAGCCTTATTATAATGGATTAAAATTTCATAGAGTAATTCCAGATTTTATGGTGCAAGGAGGTTGCCCTAATGGAACTGGAGCTGGAGGTCCAGGGTATGATTTTAAAGATGAATTTCACCCAGAATTAAAACACGATAAACCAGGAATACTTTCTATGGCAAATGCTGGTCCTGGTACTAATGGAAGTCAGTTTTTTATTACTCACCTTGAAACTCCATGGTTAGATGGGAATCACACAGTGTTTGGTGAAGTAATTGAAGGACAAGATATTGTAGATGATATTAGAGGTGGAGATTTGATTGAGTCAATTGATATTGTTAGAAAGGGAGCTGAGGCAGAAGGCTTTGATGCTACTAAGATTTTTAATGAAATGAAATAAATGAAGACACTGAAATTTATACTCGGACTTCTGTTAATTGGCTGCTTGCTCTCACTTGCACCGATAGGAAAACCTTCGTATAAATTTGCGGTGTTAAAATATAGTGGAGGAGGGGATTGGTATGCCAATCCCACTTCTGTGCCCAATTTGGTAAAATATTGTAATAAGAATCTCTCAATGAATATTGATACTAAAGTGGATGAAGTACAGGTAGGTTCCCCAGAACTCTTTAATTATCCATTTGTTCACATGACTGGGCATGGAAATGTTGTGTTTAGTGAAGATGATGTTACTAACTTGAGAAAATACCTGATGGCTGGTGGATTTCTTCATATTGATGATAATTACGGAATGGATAAATTTATCCGAACTGAAATTAAAAAGGTTTTTCCTGAAACGGAATTAGTGGAATTGCCTTTTTCTCATCCCATCTACAAGCAGAAATATAAATTCCCAAATGGATTGCCAAAAATCCATGAGCATGATAACAAAGCTGCTCAGGGTTTTGCCATTATCAAAGAAGGTAGAGTATTATTGTTCTATTCTTACGAGACTGATTTGGGTGATGGTTGGGAGGATCAAGATGTACACAACGATACACCTGAAACAAGAAAAAAAGCGCTTCAAATGGGAGCTAATCTTGTACAATTTGCATTAATGAATAATTAATGGAACTCGAAATACTTAATACCACATTACAAACTAAATTAAATGGAGAAGTTTACGCAAAACTGATTTCTCAGATAGAAAAGGACTTTGTAATGTCAGGGATTACCTATGATTTCTCGGATTTGGAACCTCAAGCTTTAATCAATTCCTTGCACGAAATTGTAGAGGAATTACTATCCAAAGAATACGCTACTTTATTGAGTTTACTTTACCGAATGGATATTCCAGAATCATCCATTAAGTTTCAAGAAACCGAGGATGTTCAGAGTCATTTGGTGAATTTAATTCTCAGAAGAGAGTTTTTGAAAGTGCAGATGAGGATGAAATATTCTTAGAAAATTTGGACTCCAAAACCAACACCAAAAGAAAGCGGGAGCCTATTTAAGCTTGCATTTTTCGAAAGACCTAAAAAGCTTTTTTCTAATGATGGTTGAGCATAAAGTCTAAATTTCTCTCTATTTAATATATTGAATCCAACTCCTAATCTTGCTGATAGATTTACTTTTCTAAAATTAGTTGAATTGTAGTCAATGGTGTTTTTATTTTCATTACCACCTTGATCCGTGAAATAATGAGTCTGAGTATTAGAGATATTAAATATTGTATTTAAGCCTCCTCTTATATAGATTAGTTTTGAAAAATTAAAAGAATACAATATGGGTAATTGAATATTGTGATGGTTATAGTAAAATTGACTTTTTGCAGGAATCGCAGGGTCATTTGGGTCATTCGCCACAAAACCTCTCCTTGGATCAATATTTCCATAAATATATTTCATTTCTTTTGTTCGCTGACCAGTTTTGTGATAACCAATACCAAGTGAAACAGATGATTTTTCATTTATCTTGTAGGAGGTGTAGAATTGTTGTGAGAAGCAGAATTTTCCAATTTCATAATCCTTCCAAAAGTCTTCATCATTGGGAAATGTTCCATCACTTTGGTATGTCATAATGGTGTAATTTGGAAAAGCCTCAACTCCAAAACTCCATTTTGATTGAGTAAAGGAATTGAATGATATTAAGAATAACGATATTATAATAAGATGTTTCATAGTATTTAATTTAAAAAAAGGAGAAAATTAAAATATTCTAGCTCCTAGAACAACTCCTACGGCTGTTGGTCCTTTATAACTATATCTATCGTTAAGAATATTCAATCCATATCTTTCGATAGTAGGCTGAATATATAATTGCATTTTTTCATTTTTATAAAAATTATACCCAATCCCGAATTGGAGTGACATATTTAAAGTCCTAAAATATTTATTGTCTTCAATAGTTTTTTTTGATCTATCCTCTCTTGAGGTTATTGAATTACGAAAATTAATAATTCCACTCACACCCGCATTTACGTATAAAGAATTAAAAATAGTATATCTGTATTGTAACGGAATTTGAATATTATGGTGAGAAGAAAACGTATTATTATGATAGTTTTCATAAAGACCTGTTCCACAGAATTCAACATGCTCTCTATCATAATATGGTTTTCCCTCTTCGTCTAAATAATGTGTTTGAATGTAACCTAAATTGCTATATCCCAAGCCTATAGACAGGGTTGACTTTCCTGATAATTGATAGTAAGTTTTAACAACTCCATTTAAAGACTTTTTAAAAGGTTCATCTTCAAAATTTTCTCCAAAAACAAGATTTTTAGTAACAAGATTTGGAAAAACTTCAACTCCAAAACTCCATTTTGATTGAGCATTAATTGTGTAGCTAAAAATAATTAATAGGGCTGTTAAGAATATATTTTTCATGACTAATTGGTTTTTGATAATCTAATATACTAAGAATCATTTAGCCCCAATTTATATTTATACGAAACAACTCTTTTTTTTCATGAAATAGTGTTTATTTCCAATAAACAACTCGATTCATCTTGATTTAATTACCTTTGTATCAGCAATAAAATAATATGACATTTAAAGATTTGGGGCTATCCGCTCCCATTCTCAAAGCTATTGAGAAAAAAGGATACATAGAGCCTTCACCTATTCAGGGGAAAGCCATACCACAAGTACTTAAAGGAAAAGATGTATTGGCATCTGCACAAACCGGAACTGGTAAAACTGCTGGGTTTGTACTTCCAATACTTGAAAAATTAATTAAACAAGAATTTAAAAGACCTGTTGTAAGAGCCTTAATTTTGACTCCTACAAGAGAGTTAGCTGCTCAAATTCAACAAAATATAAAGGAATACAGTGAGTTTGTAAACATTAGAAATGTAGTGATTTATGGTGGCGTGAACCAAAAACCACAAGTTTCTGCTCTGCGAAGTGGAGTAGATATTTTAGTGGCTACACCAGGAAGATTGATTGACTTGAACAATCAAGGACACATTAATTTGAAAAAAGTAGAGATGTTTGTGTTGGATGAGGCTGACAGAATGTTAGATATGGGTTTCTTAAGAGACATTCAACGAATTATGACTTTGCTTCCCGAAAGAAGACAAAATCTGTTGTTTTCAGCTACTTTTTCAAAAGACATTAAAAAATTAGCTAATGGCTTTCTTGATAATCCAATATTAGTAGAAGCAACTCCAGAAAATACGACTGTAGAAGTTATTAAACAACGAGTTATCCGAATGGATAAACCAAGAAAAACTGCTTACACCATTAAGATGATAGAGGAAGGTGATTGGCAACAAGTATTGATTTTTACAAGAACTAAACATGGTGCTAACAAGCTTTGTCAAAAACTTAACAATAAGAAGATTACGGCAATGGCAATTCATGGAAACAAAAGCCAAAACCAACGAACAAAAGCTCTTGCTCAATTCAAAAAAGGAGAAGTAAGAGTATTGGTAGCTACTGATATTGCAGCTCGTGGAATTGATATTCCGTTATTACCGCATGTAATCAATTACGAGATTCCAAACATCTCTGAAGATTACGTTCACCGAATTGGGAGAACGGGTAGAGCTGGAGCAAATGGTGTGGCTATATCTTTAGTTGATAACGATGAATTAGCTTATATCCGTGATATAGAAAAACTGACTAAGCAAAAGTTTGATAAGGAGATTATTGAAGGTTACGAACCACCTCATATTGATGAAAAGGACATAAAAGCTCCAAAGGGTAATCCTGGACAGAATAGAAACAGGAATCGTAATTCAAGAAATCCTATCAGTAAACCTGGGAATAAAAAACACTACCACAATTCTAAAAACTCCAAAAAAGGAGGAAATAGAGGTGGCGGAAACAAAAGATAATTAGCTTAGTTTTTTGAGTTGAGTAGCAAATAATCCTATCATAATTAGTGTAAAGGCAATTTGTACATAATCGGCACGGAGTGATTCTACAAAGATAAATGTGGAAACCACCATCCCAATATTTACAATAGAATATAGGATGAATCCATTTCTTTTTAGCCTGTACATTAAAATTGCGGCTAAGAACGAAACTCCATGAAGTGCTGCATAGGTAAAACAAAAATTTTGTGTAAAATCTTTGAGCATAGAGTTTTCAGAAAAATTCTCTCCTCGTATCATAAAAATTACACCAGTTGCTCCCATGTAAATTCCTATTGCAATATCCCAGATAATTGTAAACCAACATAAAAACCGTAAGATTGGAGTGGGCTTGTTTTTGCCTAAAACTATTCTCTTAGTTACACTTGCTACTTTTTTAGTTTCCATATTCGTTAAATGTTTTTAAAGCTACTAATAATCGAGAACCATACCACGAATATAACTCACCATCCACAATTTTTATTTCAGTATTTGGTAAGAGATTTTTAAACTCTTCAATGTGATTTTCTTTAAATGGAAAAGGCTCTGAGGATAATAAAACAACCTCAGGGTTAAGGCTTTTTATTTCTTCTGAAGTAATTTCTGGATATCTGCTATATTCATCTGTGTTACAGAGATTTTCAAACCCATTTAATCTCAATATTTCATTGATGTAATTATTACTTCCAGCAACCATATATGGATTTTTCCAAATGAAATAAAGTACTTTTTTAACTGGGTTTATTTTAGCTTTTAATTTATTTACTTCAATCCGTATGTTTTCAACTAATATTTTGGCTTTAAGTTCGGTTTGGGTAATTAAGCCAATTTGGGCAATCATATTTGTTGCATCCTCAATAGTTAAGATGTCACTCATCCACACAGGAAAATCTTTTTCTAATTCCTTAATTCCTTCCTTATAATTCTCCTCTTTATTTCCAATTATCAAGTCAGGTTTTAACTGTTTTATTCTATCAAAATGAAAATTTTTGGTTCCGCCAATTATAGTTTTAGTTTGTTTTAATCCCTTTGGATGAATACAAAACTTTGTGATTCCTATAATCTTATCTTCGAGTCCTAAATCAACTAATAGTTCAGTTTGTGAAGGCACCAAAGAAACAATCCGCTGAATAGTATCAGGGATTTTAATTCTACGGTTCATCTGGTCGGTTACTTTCATATTCGAATATAAAAAAAGGGAATCAAATTAATTTGATTCCCTTTTAAATATTGTGTTGAAGTAAAAATTAACTAAGAGCAGCTACTAATTCAGCTTTCTTCATAGAAGTATATCCTTTAATACCTTTTTCTTTAGCCATTGCTTTTAATTCAGCAACAGTGTTAGAAGAAATATCAGTTGAATTACTTTCAGCTTTCTTCACTGGAGCTTTTTTAGCTGGTGTTGCTTTTGCAACTACCTCTTCTTTTTCTTCAGTTTTCTTTTCTGCTTTAGCTTTTGGCTTAGCAGCAGATTTTTTCTTTTTTGTTTTAGCTACAGGAGCTACAGGGTTTTTGTCAGTTCTTGGTCTGTGAACTCCCCAAGTACTAAGTATTCTTTTCCCTTTTTTTGTCCTTTTATCTCCTTTTCCCATAGTTTTTTGGTAAAAATTGTATTTTTTAATCTATTAAGTCGCAAATATAAGGAAACCTTTAGTTTTTAAAGGAATTTATATAGCTAAATTTTAATTAGTTATTATCTTTTATTTTGATTGCTTTTTTTCAAACTCCTCCGCAATCTCTTCGCCCTTTTTTATTGAGTTTTTGTACCATTTCAGTAGTACTTCTTCTTTCTTTATATCAGATAGTTTCCAATCTACTTCAGATTTTCTGATTTTTGTTGTGAGTTCAGAGAGGCAAATTGCAGCTGAAACAGAAATATTAAAACTCTCTGTAAATCCATGCATTGGGATGGTGATAAACTCATCAGCCTCTTCTTTTACTACTTCAGAAATGCCATGATGTTCATTGCCCAACACAATGGCAAGTGGTTTGTCAAGTTCAATATCATACAGAGATTTATTATCGGCTAGTGGAGAAGTTGCAACAATCTTATACCCTTCCTTTTTTAACTTTTTAAGTGTAGTTCTAGTATTATTCTCTTCTTCGTTATATCGAATTAAATCTACCCAATTAGCTGATCCTAAAGTAATTCCAGTATGTAAATTAAATTCATTTCTATTTTCAATTACATGCATAGTTTGTATTCCAAAGCAATCGCAAGTTCTAATTGCGGCACTTGCATTTTGTGCATGATAAATATCTTCGAGTACCAAGGTGATAAAATCCGTTCTTTCCTCAATTATTTTATTAAAAAGCTCAACTCGATTTTCATGAGCAAATTGAGATAAATGATCCACTATTTCAGATTCCATGTTTAGTTTTTTATTACTTTCTTGTACAAAGTAATGTATTTTTCTACAATTTCATTCAAATCAAACTTTGCAGCTTGTTTCAACGCATTGTTTTTAAATTGAGTATGCCTTTCTTTATTTTCTAAAATGTGAATAGCATTTTTTGCCATGTTCTCTACATCGCCAACATTACTCAACATTCCAGAAAAATTGTGTTCGTTTACTTCTGGTATTCCACCGGTGTTTGTAGAAACCACTGGTACCGAAACTGCCATGGCTTCTAATGCTGCTAATCCAAAACTTTCAGTCTCTGATGGTAGCAAAAATAAGTCCGCAATAGAGAGAATTTCAGTTGTATTATTTACAGTCCCAATAAAACTTGTGTCCTTACAAGTGCCTAATTTTCTACAAAGTAATTCCATTTTATCTCTTTCTGGCCCATCACCTACAAGAATTAATTTGCACTTAATTTTTTCTCTAACTTTTGCAAAAATTCGTATTACATCTTCAACTCTTTTTACAGGTCTGAAATTTGAAACATGGCATAAAATCAATTCATCTTCTTCAGCATATCGTTCTCTTTTTATGCTAAATTTCATATCCTTGATGCAAATAAAATTAGGAATTACATCAATTCCATTTTTAATATTAAAAAACTTGTATGTATCATCTTTTAAACTTTGAGAAACAGTAGTAACCGCATCTGATTGATTGATTGAATAGGTAATAATAGGTTTAAAGAAAGGATCTCTTCCTACCAGTGTAATATCAGTTCCATGCAGTGTTGTAATAAACGGAATGTAAATCCCTTCTTCCTTTAAAATTTGCTGAGCCATGTGAGCCGCAGAAGCATGAGGAATAGCATAATGAAGGTGGAGTACATCCAATTTTTCAAAACGAATTACATCTACTAATTTACTTGTAAGTGCAGATTCATAAGGAGGATATTTAAAAAGAGGATAACTATTTACTCGTACCTCATGGTAAAAAATATTTTTATCGTGTACATCAAGACGAACGGGAAAACTGTAAGAAATAAAATGAATTTGATGCCCTTTTTGAGCTAGAGCTTTTCCAAGTTCTGTTGCAACTACGCCACTTCCACCAAAGGTTGGATATAATACAATCCCTATTTTCATGAGTTTATTTTTTCTTTTAAGACACTTAATTAGTTACAAACTTACTATTTATTGAAACTATTTGTAGAGATTTTTTCTCTTTCTAGGAATACAAAGTGATACAAAAGAATTGTCATAAGTTTTCAGTAGTTTTGCACTTTCAAAACACGACTATTCATTATGAAAAAATATTTCAATCTATTTGATTTATCTCAAAAAGTAAATTATAAAACTGAAGTGCTTTCTGGACTTACAGTGGCATTAGCACTTGTGCCAGAGGCAGTTGCATTTGCAATGATTGCAGGATTTTCTCCGCTTATCGGATTATATGCAGCTTTTGTTATGGGAATTGTAACTTCAATTTTTGGAGGACGTCCAGGAATGATTTCTGGAGCAACAGGAGCAATTGCTGTAATTTTTGGAGGATTAATAGACAAATTAGAGGTTATGGGTATAACTAATGAATTGGATATTTTACCGTATGTATTCGGAACGGTTATTCTTGCAGGGGTTATGCAAATTTTGTTTGGAGTTCTTAGGCTTGGAAAATTTATTAGATTAGTTCCTCATTCAGTGATGTTTGGATTTGTAAATGGACTCGCAATTATCATTTTTACTGCACAATTTACCAGTTTTTATAAAGAAGGAAATGATGAACTTGGGTTATTAGAAAGTGGGCCTTTCATGGTGATGCTTGGATTGGTTTTGCTTACAATGTTGATTATTTGGGGGTTACCAAAAATCACAAAAGCTATTCCTTCTTCATTAGCAGCAATATTAGTCGTTACGGGAATAGTAATGGGGTTTGATATTGATACACTTACCATTGAGCAAACGCTTAGAGACGGACAAACAATAAAGGGAGGTTTTCCTGATTTTACTCTTATGCAAGTACCATTTTCAATGGAAACCTTTTGGTCAATTTTACCTTTTGCCGCTATTGTTGCAGGAGTTGGATTAATTGAGAGTTTATTAACATTAAATTTAATTGATGAGATTACCCAAACAAGGGGGAGCGGAAACAAAGAGGCTGTAGCTCAGGGAACGGCAAATATATTGTCAGGAATGTTCTCAGGAATGGGAGGGTGTGCAATGATTGGACAAAGTTTAATAAATACTTCAAACGGTGCAAGAGCAAGACTTTCAGGAATTGTAGCAGCTGTTATGTTACTGGTTTTTATTATGTTTGGTTCTAGTTTAATAGAAAAATTACCAATGGCATCTCTAGTAGGATTAATGTTTATGGTGGCAATAGGAACCTTTGAGTGGGCAAGTTTTAGAGTATTTAACAAAATGCCAAAATCTGATATTATTGTAATGTTGATTGTTACTTTGATCACTGTATTCCTTCACAATCTTGCTTTGGCAGTTCTTATTGGTGTAATAATTTCTGCATTGGTTTTCTCTTGGGACAACGCAAAACGAATTAGAGCAAGAAAGCACATTGATGAAGATGGTGTAAAACATTACGAAATTTACGGACCACTTTTCTTTGGTTCGGTAGGAGTTTTTAATGAAAAATTTGATGTAAAAAACGACCCTGAAGAAGTGATTATTGATTTTGAAGAAAGTAGAGTTACGGATATGTCTGCTATTGAAGCTTTAAATAAATTGACAGAAAGATATCATCAAGCAGGTAAAAAAGTGCACTTAAAGCATTTGTCAAAAGATTGCGTGAAATTGCTAAAAAATGCTGAAAAAGTAATTGATGTAAATGTGCTAGAAGATCCTACTTACAGGGTTGTTGCAGATAAAGTGGATTAATTAAATAGTCTTGTAATACTTTAAATTCCAGTGTATAAGAATTCCTATTGGTAGAAGTAGAATAAATTGGGGAGCTAATAACCCGTATTTAAAACTCACTGCAATGTATGGAACCGAGCCTGCAATATAAATCCAGCCAATAGCTCTCAAAAGATTATGATTAGACCTTCCGTATCCTCTAAACCCAAATTTTAACAAGAAAAAAGCTGTTCCAAATAATAGAATGGTAACTAAATGCCATGTTCCTATTATTTCCATTGTTGATTGATAGCTCATGTTGCTTTCTTGGAGAGGATCTATTAAATCTTTCTGACCACCAAAAGTGTGAATGAGAGCAGTTAAAAAAGAAATAACTCCAGCTATCTTAAGCGGCAAATTCTTCATACTTTAAACTTACCAAAAAAAGTTCGATTTTTACGTAAGATTATAATGAGTTAAACTTCTAATACATAAATTTTATAACAAATGTCAACAATAAAAAAAGCATATATTGCAGGAGGATGTTTCTGGGGAATGGAAGATTTGTTCAGAGTACGTCCTGGAATAATAGATACAGAAGTGGGGTATATAGGTGGAGAAAACGAAAACCCTACTTATAAATATCATCCTGGTCATGCAGAAGGAATTGAATTAACTTACAAATCAGATGTTACTTCTTTCAGAGAAATTTTAGATTATTTTTTCAGAATCCATAATCCTACAACGATTGATAGACAAGGGAATGATAGAGGTTCAAGCTATCGTTCGGCAATTTTTACACAAAATGAAGAGGAGAAAAATGTAGCGAAAGAGGTAATTGAAATTGTGAACAAATCGGGTAGGTGGGACGAAAAAGTAGTAACCACTTTAGAGCCTATTGCTAAATTTTGGCCTGCAGAACCAGAGCATCAAGATTATTTGGTAAGAAATCCTGATGGATATACTTGCCATTTTGAAAGATTTGGAAGTTTTATATAAAAAAAGGTCCTGAATTTTCAGGACACTTTTTAAAATTTAAGGAAACTTAGGAAATTTAGAGAAATCTCTTTCTCTTTTCTCTAAAAAAGCATTTCTTCCCTCTACGGCTTCATCTGTTCCATAAGCCAATCGTGTAGCTTCACCTGCATATACTTGTTGTCCAATTAATCCATCGTCAATTAAGTTAAAACCAAATTTCAACATTTTGATTGCCGTAGGACTTTTGGTCATTATTTCTTGTGCCCAATCATAAGCTTCTTGTTCCAATTCATCATGAGGAACTACTTTATTTACCATTCCCATTTCGTAGGCCTCTTGTGCGGTATAATTAGCTCCCAAAAAGAAAATCTCTCTGGCTCTTTTTTGTCCAACTTGTCGGGCCAAATAAGCAGAACCAAACCCTCCATCAAAACTAGCAACATCCGCATCAGTTTGTTTAAAAATTGCATGTTCTTTACTAGCCAAAGTCAAATCACACACCACATGCAAACTATGTCCGCCACCTACTGCCCATCCAGGAACAACAGCTATTACAACCTTATTCATAAACCTTATCTGACGCTGAACATCCAAAATATTAAATCGGTTTATTCCATTAGCTCCTTTGTAACCTGTGGTAGAACGAACTCGCTGGTCACCTCCCGAGCAAAATGCCCAACCCCCATCTTTGGGAGAAGGTCCTTCACCTGTAATTAAGACCACTCCAATTTCTTGACTTTCATGACAGATTATTAAGGCTTCCCACAATTCATCTACAGTTTTAGGTGTAAAAGCATTTCTACACTCAGGTCTGTTAAAGGCAATCCTTGCGACACCATTCAAGGTTTTGAATGTAATTTCTTCGTATTCTTTTTCTGTTTTCCAGTCGAGTTGAGCCATGGGTAATATTCTTTTTTTAGTGAGATAAAGGTAAGAAGTATAAATGAATAGTGTTTGTTTAAATTATGATATTTAATCAAGATGGCTTATGAACCAGTTCCTTAAAAACACTTTTAGTAAATCTCACATATTCTTGAGTTTCTAAATCATACCCAATCCATTCAAATGAATTTCCATAAGGGCATAAGGGAGCATTTGGCTCATTTTTCCCTTTTCGCAATTCGTACCTTTTGCTATTTTTTGAATAGGTTTCTCTGTCAATTGTTTTCATTATTTCCAAGTAGGGAAGGGGATGTAAGTATTGTCACTAGCAACTTTTGGGAATTTCTTTTCTTCCCAATCTTTTTGGGCTTGCTTCAATCTATCTTTATTGCTCGAAACAAAATTCCATGAGAGAAATCGTTGTTCAGGTAAAGGTTCTCCTCCAAATAAGAGTAATTGTGTCCCTTGTTTTAATTGAACTTTACATTCGTTTTCAGTAGTGCTAATCAGCATTTGACCTGCTTCAATTTCTTGACCCTCATTAGTTAAGCGGCCTTTTACAATCACAAAGGCAATTTCTCCTTCTACTTTATTTCTGATGTTTAATTCAGTATCTTTCCTAGCCAACACATCTACCATAAATAATGGCGAATGAACTTTTAATGGTGATTTCATACCAAAACCTTCTCCAGCCGCTACAATTATTTTCAGCTCTTCAGTTTCTTTGGATGGTAATTCATGGTTTTGAACAAAATGAAATTCAGGATTCATTTCTTCCAACTCTTTAGGTAAAGCAACCCAAATTTGATATCCATGAACGGGATAAGTTTTACCATCTCTCAGAGCTTTTGGAGTTCTTTCTGTGTGACTTACTCCACTTCCAGCAGTCATAAACCCTACATCTCCTTTTTTAACTATTACCTCACTACCGATAGAATCTTTGTGTTCAATTTCTCCTTCAAATAAATAGGTAAGTGTAGAAAGACCAATATGTGGATGTTGATCTACATCCATGTATTTGTTTGGACCAATTTCAGCAGGTCCCATATGATCAATAAATGTAAAAGGACCAACTTGCCTTTTCTCTTTTATTGGTAATAATCTCCCTACAAGGAAATTTCCAATATTTGCTTGTTTCTCGTTGGTTAAGAGTTTATTGTTTGCCATGAGTCAAAAAAAATCAATAGCAAGTTAAGAAATTATAGAATAAAAATTAGTTCACTTTCTGAAAAAAATCATGAGTAAATTAATCTTTCTTAAATCTCTTCTTTTTCTCTTTGTAGGCTTTAAGCATTTTTCTTTGTTCAGGTGTGTACACAGCTTTTTTTTGAGCTTTGAACTTTTTTTTCAGTGCTTTCTTTTCTTTTTTAGAAAGGGAATTATTCTTTTTTGCTGCCTTCTTTGCTTTTTTAATTGCCGCCAACTTGGTTTTTTGTTCTTGAGTTAAAGTAGCTTTAAAAGCTTCTTTATCTTTTTTTAATTCAGTTTTCTCTTGAGTAGTTAGGTTGATTTTAGATTTTTTTGGCTTAGTTTCTTGAGCATTTGTATTGATTGAAAATGCAAAAAATGCAATTGATAATAGGAGTATGTTTTTCATGGTATTTTGGTTTATTATCAACTTAGACGTTTTAAAAAAGTAAATCCTTTTTTATATAAAATTTATTTTAAAATAAAGATAGAACATATTTGAATTTCATATTTAAAAGCTTGTTCAAATTATGCAACGGTTTTTCAACATATTTATTTTTTAAAGTTTTGATAAATAGCTTTTTATTAGTTTAATCATAGTGTATAATTTATTTTTTTAAAGATAAATCGAAATCCATATTTAGCTAAATTTACCCATGGTAAAAAAGCTTATATTATTATTAATCTTATTCCTTTTTCTGGGGAAGGGATATAGCCAGTACTTTAATTCAACTCAAATTATCAACATCCACACCAATAAATTGGCAAAGGAGGGAGATATGTATCTGGATACTGTAAATGAAGATTATTTCATAGGATTATCCAACGGACAACTTGCGGGAATTGGAGATGATCAAGATATTGACAGTATTGTTGTGTTTAATAACAACAATCAACTTGCGATTTATATCTCAGGAGGAAAGGCAGATACTATCGACTTTAGGCTAATACTTGATGTTTGGATTGATTCAAATGAGAACTTATTGTCAAATAATAGTAAAGATCAAACCCTAAATGGAATTAGAAATATTGCCATAGGAAAGAATACTATGGGCAATCCCAATGGAGCTTCTCACTACAAAATAGCTATCGGTCATGAAGCCATGCAACATGATTCTTCAGTAGGAAATTCATATAGCAATGCAATTGGCTACAAAGCAGCCGAAAACAATAAAGGCACTTACATAAATGCAATAGGATATGAAGCAGGAATTAATAATTCACAAGCTAATAGTAATTTAATTGGAGCAAGCACAGGATATAACAATCAAGGGTATATGCTCAATGCTATAGGAACTGAAGCTGGGTATAACAACAAAGGCTCTTACAACATTGCAATAGGAAATTATGCATTGAGGAATAAAGTGAATTCAGGTAATTACATAAATGCAATAGGGTATGAAGCTTCATTTAATGACTCTACCACTGGTTCGGGATATGTTAATACGTTTGGATACCGAGCAGGATATAATAATACGGGTATTTATCTCAATGCTTTTGGTTCTTATGCTGGGTATAATAATAAAAATAGATACGCAAATTTAATAGGAGATAGTGCAGGATTCAATAACAGAGGATATATGCACAATGCCTTCGGGAAAAATGCTGGAGAAAACAACAAAGGGAGCTACAACAATGCAATAGGAAACTATGCTTTGGCAAACCAACAAAATATTGGACATTACATAAATGCAATAGGTTATGAAGCATCCCGATATGACTCTTCTGTTGGTTCTAGTTATATAAATGCATTTGGTTACCGAGCTGGGTATCAAAATAAAGGAAGACAAAATAATTTTGTGGGATACGAAGCTGGATTTAATAACAAAGCTAATAGTGTAAATGCCTTAGGATACCGTGCAGGATATAATAACTCAGGTGTTTACCTAAATGCATTTGGAGATAGTGCAGGCTATAACAACCAAGGATATATGCTTAATGCAATAGGTCATCAAGCGGGGGGGAATAATAGTGGAAGCTATAACATTGCCATCGGAACAAAATCATTAAGAGATCCAACTTCTGCAAATTACCGATTAGCAATTGGTTACCAGGCTGGGATGAAGGATTCTAGTACTTCTAGTTCTTATGTAAATTCTATTGGATATGAAGCAGGTTACCAGAATAAAGGCCCTTATTTGAATGCTTTTGGTTATCAAGCTGGTTACCAAAATAGAGGTTCTCACCTTAATGCAATTGGATATAAGGCTGGATATAACAATGTTGGAGTTCAACTAAATGCTATGGGATATGAGGCAGGATACAATAATATAGGAAGGGGAAATATAGCTATTGGAGATTCGGCACTTCGAGATCAAAAAGAAGTAGGAAACTACATAATTGCTATAGGAAGAAACGCCAGTAGATACGATTCTACAATAGGTACAGTTCGTACTATTTCAATAGGAGACCATGCTGGGTATAATAATAAAGGAACTATCTCAAACATGATTGGGGCTTTTGCCGGATATAACAATAAGGGATATATGCTTAATGCATTTGGGTATGAAGCAGGATATAATAATGTTGGAGATTACAATATTGCTTTTGGAAAAAACTCACTTTCAAATCCTGTGGGAGATGCAAATTACATAAATGCAATAGGGTATGAGGCATCAAGGTATGATTCTACTAATGGAAATGCTTATACAAATAGTATTGGAGCATATTCAGGTTATCGTAATAATGGACTTATGCTTAATGCAATAGGATATGAAGCAGGATATGCCAACAAAGGAAATTACAATACAGCAATTGGAACTTATGCTTTAAAAAATAAAAGGACAAGTTCTAATTTTAATACAGCAATAGGGTATGAAGCTCTGCATAATGATTCATCAGTCGGAAATACCTACAACAATGCAATAGGGTATCAAGCTGGTTTTTATAATCGAGGAGGTTATAACAACCTTATTGGTAGCGAGGCAGGAAAAACCATTACAGGAAGTTATAACAATGTTTTAGGAACCAATGCAGGGATGAGTTTTGGAGGCAACTACAACAATGCAATTGGGTATTTTGCAGGAGAAAATTCTACAGGTGAAAGAAACATTTTTATTGGAACAAGTGCGGGAAGCAATTTAACTTCAGGGGATTACAACATATTTTTAGGAAATGAGGCAGGCCCTGCTTCTCCAGCTAGCTTTAGCAACCAATTATTTATTGCAAATTCAAATGGTACTCCAACAATATTTGGAGATTTATCAGCTCGAAGAGTAGGAATAAATACAACCGCCCCAACCAATAATTTATCTGTAAATGGAACCGCAAACAAAACAGGAGGTGGTGCTTGGGCTACTTTTTCTGATAGTAATTTAAAGAAAAATATTGTTCCCTATACCGAAGGAATTGAATTGTTGAACAAAGTAAAAATTGTTTCTTTTCAATATAACGATACGTACATAAACTTATTGGGATACAATGAAGAAGTAATAGCAGGAAAGCGATATGTGGGAATTATAGCTCAAGAGTTAAACACTATCTCTCCAGATATGGTAACCGAAGTAGAGATAAATGGAGAAACGTACTTAGAGGTAGATCCATCAAAATTTACTTATGCATTGATTAACGCAGTAAAAGATCATGATAGGAGGATTGAGGAGATAAAGAAAGAAATTGAAGAGTTGAAAAATAAATTAGAGAAAAAATAAACTTGAAGTTCAATAATTTACATATCATTTTACTGACTATTTTATTAGTTTGTTTTTTTTCTGGAGTAAAATCACAATATTATACACCCGCACAAATTATTACGATACATACCAATAAACAAGCGTATGAGGGAGATTTATATTTAGATACTATTAATAAAGATTTTTATATTGGTATAACTACTGGAGAACTAAAAATATTAGCCGACAAACAAAATATTGATAGTATTAGGGTATTAATGCCACAAAGAGAATTGGTTATTTATTTAAGTAATGGCAATGCAGATACAGTACTAATGAATCCTGCAAATGATGTATGGATTGATGCAAGTGATAATATTTTATCTAGAAATTCAGCCAATCAAACCCTTAGTGGCACTAATAATATATCATTAGGATATCAGTCCATGTCTAATTCTTCTGGGGCTTCATCCTATAAAGTTGCTTTAGGCTATCAGGCGGATAGATATGATTTGACTTCTGGCAATGCTTATGTTAATTCCATTGGCTATCAAGCTGGATATAATAATTCAGGTCAAAAAAATAATGCCATCGGATACCGAGCACTCTACAACAATACTGGGCAACTTATAAATGCTTTGGGATCATATTCTGCTCATAATAACTCTGGGGATTCAATACTTGCGATAGGTTTTCAAACGGCTTATTACAACAAAGGGAGCAATAACTTAGCGGTTGGGGTGTATAGCTTAAGAGATCAAAGAGGAAATAGCTCGTTTATTAATGCCATCGGATACCAATCAGCTAGGTTTGATTCTACAAACGGTATTAGTTACTTGAATGGAATGGGAGTTAACTCCTTTTATTTGAATAATGGAAAGTATGTTAATGCCTTTGGAACTAGTGCTTCATTTAGAAACAAAGGTGATTTTAATAATTTAATAGGAACATCAGCAGGTCAAGAAAATAAAGGGAGTTATAATAATTTATTAGGATATCAACCTGGATTGCAAAACAAAGGAAGCCACAATACCGGGATAGGAATGTATGCCCTGAGAGATATGGCTCAAGAGGCAAATTATGTAACTGGGATTGGACAATATGTAATGAGGTTAGACTCATCAATTGGGGATGTTTATAATTCATTTTTTGGTTATTATGCAGGTTATCAAAATAAAAGTAGATACTATACAGGAATTGGATATAGAACAGGTTATAGCAATAGGGCAGATAGAGTTACAGCATTTGGACCTAACACAGTTTTTAGCGGGAAAGGAAGTAACATTGTAGCACTGGGAAATTCAGCAGGGTACAATAATGAAGGAGATTATTTGATTGCATTTGGTCATTTAGCTGCACGAGAAAACAAAGGAAATCACAATGTAGCTTTAGGTATGTATACTTACAGAGAAAGTTCAAAAGCAAACTATATAGTAGCTATTGGACATTATGCTTTGAGTAGAGATTCATCTGTGGGAGATGCCTATATTAATGCTTTGGGATACTATGTTGGGTTTTATAACAAAGGAGCTTATTTAAATGCCCTAGGGTCAAGAGTTGCTTATGATAATACAGGAAATTATTTATCAGTAATAGGATATCAATCGGGAAGATACAATACAGGGAATGAATTTATAGGATTTGGATATCAAGCTGGGTATAGAAACAAAGGAGATAAAAACATTGCAATAGGAACAGTAGTAACTAATGACAAAGTTGGGGATGGTAGTTTACTAACATCAATTGGACAGTATGCATCAAGGTATGATTCGGTTAACGGAGTTTCACAATCAACTGTTATCGGGTATTATGCAGGGCATTTTAATGCAGGAAAACAAATAAATGTGATTGGTTCAAATTCAGCTTATTTTAATAGAGAAGAAGGATTGAATGGATATGGTTATCAGGCAGGATACAGAAATAAAGGAAAAAATAACATAGCCATAGGTTCTTATTCGCTTTCGCAACATGTAGGAAAAGGAAATTATATAAATGCAATAGGTTTTTTCGCTTCAAGGTATGATTCTACAGAAGGAGATGCCTATAACAATGCAATAGGAACTTATACCAATTATCATAATAAAGGTAGTTATATAAATAGTCTTGGGCATCAAGCAGGATACAGAAGTAAAGGAAACCACCATAATTTAATAGGACCTTATTCGCAATTTAGTAAAGTTAATCCCTCAAATTACAACAATGCAATCGGTTATCAATCTCTTAGAATAGATTCTACAATGGTTGGATATGTAAATGCAATAGGAACTAACTCAGGCTACCGAAACACTGGAGATTACTCTATTTTGATGGGTACTAGCTCCGGGTTTAACAACAAGGGAAATAATGCAATTGGTTTTGGTACCAATTCATTTTATTACAACAAAGGAGATTTTAATATAGCTCTTGGTTACCAAGCAGGGTATAGGCCTAACGGAAACAGAAATATTTACATTGGAACCAATGCTGGAGTATACCACGAATTTGGGGACAGTAATATTTTTATAGGAAGTAGTTCTGGACTCTCAACCCTATTTTCAAGAGATAATAGTTTGATTGTATCAAATAGTTATAATGTAGCCACATTGTATGCCGATTTAGACCAAAAAAATGTAGGAATAAATACATTAACTCCCGATAATAATTTATCTGTAAATGGTACAGCAAACAAAACTGGGGGAGGAGCATGGGCAACTTTCTCTGATAGAAGATTAAAAAAGGATATTAAGCCCTATGCATTAGGAATAGAATCTTTAAAACTGGTAAACCCTGTAAGCTACCAGTTTAATGATAAATATGAAAAATTGGTTGGCGAAAATAACTTAACAAGAGATAAAGTTTACCAGGGTGTGATAGCACAAGACTTACTAAAATCAAACCCTGAAATGGTAAGTGATGTTGAGGTAAGCAATGAAAATTACTTGCAAGTTGATCCCTCAAATTTCACCTATGTGCTTATTAATACGCTAAAAAAACAGGAAGAAGAAATTACTATATTGGAAGAACAGTTGAGGTTATTGAAAAAAATGGCTGAGGAGAAATAGTAGGGCTAGTTGTTTTAATGATTGAACTTTTTTTAGATAGGTTTAACGGTCTTGTATAAGAATATTGGCGGTTTTAAGACCACAAATTTTTCAGTTTAGACCAGAATTATTGTTGTTACTATTCTTTATTTCGGCAGAAATTCCGCCATTATTTTTATACGTTTTTGTGCTTTCGTATTTTATTCTCATATGTTCTTCAGGTCCGAATCGGTCAAAAACATAATGCATTATTTTAATTCCATTAATCGACCATTGATAATTATCAAACCCTTCATTTCCTTTTGAACTTCCTGTTGGGTTTCCAAACGCCTTTTCAAAATGAGTCTGGAAATCATCAAACGATTTTTTTGGGTCGTCATAATTTGTTCTAAAGAATTCCAATTCATTTAAAACTCCATTCTTTCTTGGTTCAAAGTGAAATCCGATTAAACTTTTCAGTCCATTAAGAGATTCGCAAGGGATCGTGTAATATCCGCTTGTCACGTTTTTTAACTCCGCTGCCTTAAATAATTCCAAGAACTCTTTCTCGCCTATATTCCAAGGAACAAAAACATTCGGTGAGTCTATTTTAAATCCTTTTTCTATTTCCATTTTTGGTTTTCAGGTATGAAGCACAATTTGCATATATCCACAAGTTACAAAAAAAATTAAGATAACAGGCTAACACTCATTGAGTAAAAAATGGAAGTTAATTATTTTGCTATTTAAAACTTATTGCTGATTAGAGTATCTAACTTGAGGTAAACATCAACTCAGTAATTTTATGCACAAAAAAAGTCCCGAAGAAAACTTCGAGACTTTTTTTAATAATGTATTTACAAAGGATAATTATGCTCCTGTGTACAATCCTTTAGCTTTTGATCTTTTAATCATTTCTTCGATTCCTATTTTATCAATAGTTCTCAAAGCTCTTGTGCTTACTTTTAAAGTAACTGTTCTGTCTTCACTTGGTAAGTGAAATTTCTTAGTTAATAAATTTGGGTAAAATTTTCTTCTTGTTCTTCTCAAAGAGAAAGATACGTTATTACCCGACTGCACTTTTTTTCCTGTTAATTGACAAACTTTTGACATCTTCTATTATTTTTTGAGACTGCAAAGAAAACCCTTTTTTCTATTTATTCAAAACTTTAATGAGGTTTTTTTATGAAAAAACCATTAATTATAAAAATTAAATACCTCACCCGATTTTTTCATAGAATCTAAGAATAATCCATGATCCAATCCAGTTTCAAATCCATGCTCTTCAAAGTAAGAAACCATTTTTTCTGTAGGCATATTTCCTGTTAATTCATCTTTTGCCATTGGGCAACCTCCGTAGCCTTTTATGGCTCCGTCAAATCTTCTACAACCGCTTTCGATACTTGCAACTATTTTTTCCTCCCAAGTATCAGGAGTAGTATGTAAATGTGCTCCAAATTCTACTTTCTCAAATTCAGGGATTAAGGTTGTGAATAAAGAAGTAATAGATTCTTTATCAGAGCTTCCAATAGTGTCAGATAGTGCTAAAATATTCACATCTAATTCTTTGTGCAATTTTTCTGCCCACTTTGCTATAATATCTTGGTCCCATTTGTCTCCATAAGGATTTCCGAAAGCCATCGATAGATAAACAACTAATTGCTTTTTATTTTTTACTGCCAAATTCTGAATTTCCTCAACTCTTAATAGTGATTCTTCAATACTCGAATTGGTGTTTCGCTGCTGAAAAGTTTCCGAAACTGAAAAAGGAAAACCTAAATAATCTATTTCTTCAAAATTTACAGCATCTTCTGCTCCTCTTTTGTTTGCAACAATTGCCAAAAGTTTTGAGTCAGTTTTTTCTAGCTCTAATTTATTTAAAACTTCCGTTGTATCTTTTAGCTGAGGAATTGCTTTTGGAGAAACAAAACTTCCAAAATCTATGGTGTCAAAACCTACTTTGAGCAAAGAATTAATATAATCTGCTTTGAGTTGTGTAGGCACAAAATCGTGCATTCCCTGCATTGCGTCACGAGGACATTCTATGAGTTTTATTGTGTTGTTTTCTTTCATTCTATTCGTTTATATTGTCATTCCTGCGAAGGCAGGAGTCTAACTACACTGAATAAACAGATTCCTACCTTCGCAGGAATGACAAATAAATTTATTTAGTAGTTTTCAAAATAGCTTTATTAATCTTCTTCACCATACTAGGTCCCTCATATACAAACCCTGTGTAGACTTGCACCAAATCAGCTCCAGCTTCTAGTTTTTCAATGGCATCTTCAGGAGTGTGAATTCCACCAACTCCAATTATTGGGAAAGCTTTGTTACTCTTGGTACTTAAATAACGAATAACTTCGGTACTCCTTTCAGTAACTGGTTTTCCACTTAATCCTCCGTTTCCTATTTCTTCAATTCGCTGATTCATTGTTATTAAATTTTCTCTTGAAATAGTGGTGTTTGCAGCAATAATTCCTTCAATTTTAGTTTCAGCCACAATATCAATAATATCATCCAGTTGTGAATCTGTTAAATCAGGTGCTATTTTTAATAAAATTGGGCGTTGAATATCTTTTTGAGCATTTAATGATTTTAATCTCATCAATATTTCTGTTAAAGGCTTTTTGTCTTGTAAAGCTCTAAGATTAGGAGTATTGGGTGAACTTACGTTCACTACAAAATAATCTACATGCGGGTGTAATTCATTAAAACAAATTACGTAATCATCTACTGCATTTTCGTTGGGAGTTACTTTGTTTTTACCAATATTTCCACCAATAATTATCCCTGAATTGTTGTTTTTTAATCGTTCTACAGCTTCTTTCACTCCGCCATTATTAAATCCCATTCTGTTTATAACTCCTTTATCTTCAGGCAACCTAAACATTCTTGGTTTAGGATTTCCGTCTTGAGGAAGAGGAGTGAGAGTGCCAATTTCTATAAATCCAAAACCAAAAGCTGCTAATTCATTAAATAATTTAGCATCTTTATCAAAACCTGCAGCCAGACCTACAGGATTTTTAAATTTAAGCCCAAATAATTCTTTTTCTAATTGGTTGTCCTCAATTGTATGAATAGATTTTGCAATAGATTTAAATCCAGGGATTTTAAACAAAAACTTAATTGATTTGAAAATAAAATGGTGAATTTTTTCTGGATCAAAACTAAATAAAATGGGTCTTATTAGGAGTTTGTACATGCGGACAATTAAAGAGTTATAATTTCAACAAATATAACACGAATTGAAGGAATTTTTTTAATAAGTTTATTATATTCAATAAGAATTTAACAGAGAGAATGAAAGACTATTCAGAAAGCGATAAGAAGATAATTTTAAAAGACTATAGAGGGTTGTTGCGAGCATCTAAAAAGTTTAGAACAAAACCTGAAGATACGGCATATATCCGTAAAGCATTTAATTACGCTGCAGATGCTCATAAAAGCATGCGAAGAAAATCTGGTGAACCTTACATCACTCATCCAATAGCTGTTGCAAGGATTTGTACGGAGGAAATAGGGCTTGGAGCAACTTCTATTGTTTGTGCTTTGTTGCATGATACTGTGGAAGATACAGATGTAACACTTGAGGATATTGAAACAATTTTTGGACGTAGAGAAAAGCGAATAATTGATGGATTAACCAAGATTTCGGGAGCTTTTGATTTGTCTACTTCTGACCAGGCAGAGAATTTCCGTAAGATGATTCTGACTCTACCAGATGATGTAAGGGTAATATTTATAAAGTTGGCAGATAGGCTTCATAATATGCGTACTTTGGAATCTATGAGGTCTGATAAACAAAGAAAAATTGCCTCAGAAACACTTTTTTTGTATGCACCACTGGCTCATAGATTGGGATTGAATGCAGTAAAAACTGAGTTAGAAGATTTATCATTAAAATATACAGAACCAGATATTTACAAAGAAATTTCGAATAAATTAAGAAAGTCTCAAGAAATAAGAACTCGTTTTATCTCCCAGTTTATTTCTCCACTAAAAAAAGAATTGGACAAAACGGGATTGAGCTATACAATAAAAGGAAGACCAAAATCCATTTATTCCATTTACAACAAAATAAAAAAGAAGAAAGTAACCTTTGAAGAGATTTATGACTTGTTTGCTGTCCGCATTATTTTAAACAGTAAAATGGAAGATGAGAAAACGGATTGCTGGAGAGTATACTCTGTAGTTACTGATTTTTATCGTCCAAATCCAGATAGATTAAGAGATTGGATTACAAACCCAAGGAGTAATGGATACGAATCATTACATACAACAGTGATGAGCCCAACAGGAAAATGGGTAGAGATTCAAATACGAAGTGAGAGAATGGATGAGATTGCTGAAAAAGGGATGGCAGCTCACTGGAAATACAAGGATAGCAAGAAGAAAATTGAAAATAAATTTGATGCTTGGATTAATAAAGTAAGAGATTTAGTTGAGAATAATGAAACAGATACACTTGATTTCATAGAGGACTTTAAACTGAATCTATACGCAGAAGAAATTTATGTATTTACTCCCAACGGAGATTTAAGAACATTGCCAAAGAATGCAACCTCCCTTGATTTTGCTTTTGATATCCATGGGGATATTGGAAAAAAATGTATTGGAGCAAAAGTAAATCATAAACTAGTTCCGTTGAGCCATCAATTAAGTAGTGGAGATCAAGTAGAAATTATTACATCCAACAAGCAATCTCCCAAAGAAGCTTGGCTTGATTTTGTGGTAACTTCCAAAGCTCGTTCCAACATTAAGCAGTCTTTGAGAGAAGAAGTAAAAAAATCTGCGGAGCAAGGTAAGGAGATGTTAATGAGGAAATTGAGGTCGCTTAATGTCAATTTTACTGATAAAAACATAAGTGAGATTGTAAAATTATACGAGCTAAAAGACTCGTTAGAGCTTAGTTTTAAAATTGCCAAAGGAAAAATTGATTTATCTAAGATAAAATCGATTGTAATAAAAGGGGGGAATCTTAAATTTGAAAAAGAACCTCAAAACGCACTTACTTCACTTTTTAGAAGAAAACCCAAAGAGGAAGAAAAACTTGATCAGAGAGAAATTATTTCCAATTTTGGAGGGAAATCAAGTGAGGCAATTATACTAGGAGATGATAGTTTGAAGCAAGTAGATTACAAAATTGCAAAATGTTGTTCGCCCATTCCTGGAGATGATGTGTTTGGTTTTTTGACAATAAATGATGGAATTAAAATCCACAGAACAAACTGTAAAAATGCAGTTCAATTGATGTCAAAATATGCTTACAGAGTTTTAACAGCTAAATGGAAAAGCCAAACCCTCAAAGAATTTTCGGTGGGAATTGAATTTACTGGTATTGACGGAATGGGAATCATTCATTCTCTAACAAGTTTGATTACAAGTAGTTTAAGTATTAATATTAAATCTTTGAATATAGCCTCAGACGATGGAATATTTAAAGGGGAATTAAAAGCCCTTGTTCATGATACGAAGCACCTTGATGACATGATGAACAAAATGAAAAAAATAAAGGGAATAAAAACGGTTGAGAGAACTTATTAGATGAAGAAGCCAAAAAGAATCATTTGGATTTTGTTGGGTTTAATTTTACTAGCTTTATTAATTGCCAATTTATATGATTTTGTAATTTTTTTTAATAAATCTTGAATATGAAAAAGATAATTTTTGTTACCGTTTTAGCACTTGTATTTTATAGTTGTAAAAAAGAAACAACTTCCGAAGAATGCACAAAACCCGCTACTCAAAATAATACGGCTTATGTAAAAAGAGTAGTTTATGGAACTACTTCTACACGACAAAATATGGAATTGTATTTGCCTAATAATTACACTTCATCTACTAAAGTAGTTGTTTTGGTTCACGGAGGTGCTTGGATGTTAGGACCTGATGCAAGTGATACAACAACTCTTTTCTCTGGAGATTTAGGTTGGGATTTAGTACAAAAACTACTGGATAATGGCTACGGAGCTGCTGTAATGAAGTACAGATTAGTTTGTTACAATACTAATTCAAGTTTTTATACCAATAATCCAATGCGGTATATGAGTGATATGATTGAGGATGTTGATTTAGTTATTCAAAAACTTAAAACTGAAGCAATAGATAGTGGTTTTTCCTTCTCGGAATTTGGGTTGATAGGAGAAAGTGCCGGAGCACATATTTCCTTGATGTATGCTTTAAAAAATACTTCTGATCCGGCTCTAAAAACCGTACTTTCTTTTTATTCGCCTCATAGCATTGACGAACAGACTTTTAAAAACACCTGTTCTTCATTTCCATTTAATAATTTAGCAGCTAACACGGGCAATGGGCATGGAGTAGAAAGGAGGGTAAGCTCCTGTTCGTTTTCAAAAACAGGAACAGTGAATTTTTTCTTTGGGCTTAAATCTTTAGCAGATTATGATATGCAAGTGTCAAGTACAACTCCAACTAATATTGTAGATACGCTTAGCCCAAGTTTTACAAGTAATATTCAGAGGAATCTACCAACCTTTATTTTGCATGGCTCAGTAGATGCTCTTGTCCCACCTAAACATGCGGATAGTTTGATTCAAGCAATTACAACTAAGTTTAGCACAACTCCAGCAGGATTATCTGACTTTTCTTCACAGCACAAAATGATAAAATATCCTGGTTGTAACCATGGTTGGGGAGGGTGTAACAAAACACCTATTATGAATGATGTGATTAAGTGGTTGGGGAATCATTTATAAAACAAAAAAACCTTTTCGATATTTCGAAAAGGTTTTTTTGTTAGTGAGCCCGAAAGGATTCGAACCTTTGACCGCCTCCTTAGAAGGGAGGTGCTCTATCCAGCTGAGCTACGAGCCCGTAGCAACTTTAAAACAAATAATATTGTTTTAGAGTGGTGCAAAGATAATAGTTGGATTTAATTTACCAAAGTTTTACGAAATACTTTTTGAGAAATCTTCTAAGGTTGGAAAAGTTCTGTCTGTATCTCCATTTAATCCAGGGTTTATATAGACTAATTTCATTCCTTTTCTTCTACCAAATTCCATGTCACTCAAGGAATCACCTACCATGATAGATTTACTGAATTCAATTTCAGGAAATTGATATTTTGCCTTATCGGCCATGCCAGTGTTGGGTTTTCGCATTTCACTGTTTTCTGAAACTAACTGAGGTGCAAAGTAAACTGCATCAAGTTGACCGCCATTTTTTTTAATCTCAATTTTCATGTGAGAATGAATAGTATTTAATTCTTCTTCTGTAATAATTCCTTTTCCAATACACTGCTGGTTAGTAACAACTACGATTTTACCGAATACTTTATTTAGTTTTGGAATACTTGACAAAACCCCTTCGATAAATTCAAAATTATCAAGACCAGTTACATAACCTCCTTTTATATGGGTATTTATAACTCCATCTCTATCAAGAAAAAGCGTCCAAGTTTTATCTAAATTCCAATTAGAATAGCGTTTAAAATCTTCTTGAGCTTGGTCGTAATCATCAGGAATTCCTATGTCAAGGAAATAACCATTACTAATAAATCCATTAAATTTAAGTTTATTAAACTTTGATTCTAAAAACTCTTTTTCAAAAGAATATTTTTTTGGAAATGAATAGGAGGTAAGTGCTTTTTTATTTAAAATATAAACTCCTCCGTTAATTATTCCAGCTTCTTGAAATTGCTTTTCTTCAAACCCAATAACCTGATTGTCATTGTTTAATTGAACCACTCCATAACGCTCAAAATTTTCGAGAGGCTTAAGTGCCATTGAAAAATCTGCCTTATTTTCAATGTGACTTTTATAAAATTCATTTAATTCAACCTGAAACATGGTGTCTCCATTTAGAATTAAAATTTCATCAGTTTTAGTTTCTGCAAGTGCTTGCGAAATTGCTCCGCCAGTTCCAAGTGGTTCTTTTTCAAAAGAATAAACTATGTCCATTCCTTTGTAATTGTTACCAAAAAATTCAGTAATCACTTCAGATAAATAGCCTACAGCTAAATAAACTGTTTTAATATCAAATTGTGCTAAGTAATTTAGTTGGTATTGTAAAAATGGAATTCCATTGATTGGAGCCATAGATTTAGGTAGTTCTGCAACTTTACTTCTCAGCCTAGTTCCAAGTCCACCAGCTAATATGATAGCTTCTTCAATCATCTCCCTTTAGTGAAAAGAGCTTCTTCAACTAGTTCACAAATAATGTGACCAACCGTAATGTGACATTCTTGAATTCTTGGGGTATCAGTTGAAGGAATTGGAATGATGAGATCACATAATTCTTTCATTTTTCCACCTGTTTCTCCTGTCATTCCAACAGTTATCATTCCTTGTTTTTTAGCTTGTTCAAGAGCTTTTACTACATTTCCTGAGTTACCAGAAGTAGAAATGCCAACCAACACATCTCCTTTTCTTCCTTTTGCTTTTACAATTCTGGCATAAATCTCTTGGTAAGAATAGTCGTTTCCAACTGCAGTTAAATAAGAAGTATTTACATGCAATGCTTCAGAGTTAAGAGGATCTCTATCAAAATAAAATCTTCCAGAAAACTCTGCAGCTAAGTGTTGTGCATCTGCTGCGCTTCCTCCATTTCCACAAAAAAGAAGTTGTCCATCGTTTTCAAAACAAGTCACAATTTCATTTGTAACTTCTTGAATTGTATTGATAATGCTTTCATTTTCGAGTACTTTTTGTTTTACCGAAATCGAGTTTTGCAGAATGTTTTTAATCTTCATTTACTATGCTTTTAGTTTCTAAACAGTGATTTAGATGCACAAAAATAGTGAATTTATTTACATTAAAATAGTAAAATTACTTTTGCAGAAAAGAGTTGTAAATTACTTTTTCAATCCTAGTTCTAATATCATTCCTTACTAATTTCCAGTTGTTTGCATCTGGGTACACTCTGTTTGATAAGAAGATATAGACCAAGTCATGCTCTGGATCTACCCAGGCTCTTGTTCCTGTAAAACCTGAATGTCCGTAGCTTTTCAAGGAAACGGCATCACAAGTTGGTCCACCATTTAAATCAAGGGTAGGTTTATCAAATCCTATTCCTCTTCTATTTTTTGTCGTATTATTTTTGAATGGAGCGGAAGTAAAATATTGAATCGTACTATCTCCAATATACCTTTGACCTCCATAAGTTCCTTCATTAAGGAATAATTGCATAATGGTAGCTAGTTCTGTAGCATTAGAGAATAATCCAGCATGACCACCAATTCCGCCCATCATAGCAGCACCTTGATCATGAACATACCCATGTACTAATTGATTTCGGAAAACTGTATCCATTTCAGTTGGAGTAATTTGAGTTAGCTTAAATTTATTTAGCGGATTGTAAAGAGTATTTCGCAATCCCATAGGCTTGTAATACATACTGTCAGCTACAAAATCTAAGTTTTTTCCGGTTTTCTTTTCTATTATTTCTTTCAAAAAATAATACCCAATATCACTGTATTTGTATTTCTTCTTTTTTAATAGATCTGTCGCTACAATTCGCTTTATTATTGCTTTGTTATAGTTTTTAAATATGAAAATATTTTTTGCTACCTCTGTTGTATAAAATGAGTTCTTTTTTGTAGAATAAAATCGTTTGTTTAAGTTTCTATTTTCATCCAAAGTTGCAGTGTAGAAAGGAATCCAAGGTCTAAAACGGGCTTGGTGTGTCAGCATTTCTTTAAGTATAACATTTTGATATTGTGTTCCTTTTACATATTCTGGTAAGTAATCTCCTAGAGTTTTATTCAAATTAATTTTCCCTTCGTCTACCATTTTCATTATGATAGCAGTGGTAGCAGCTACTTTGGTAATAGATGCTAAATCATAAAGCGTATTGTCTTTTACAGTTCTTCTTTTGGCATAAGTATAATGTCCAAAATTTTCATTGTAAATTATTTTACCATTTTTGGCTACTAACACTTGGCATCCAGGAAATGCTCTATCTTTTATTGCTTCTCGAGCTATCCAGCCAATTCCGCTAAGTTTTTTTGATGCAATACCAACTTCTTCAGGAATAGAATATTTTAATCTGATTGGTTGTGTTTCAATTCCAGTTCCTACTTTGAAGTAAGGAGAACCAGTTACTGGTAATTTTCCTTTTGACCCAATTCCTCCAAAAATCAGTTGACCAACCAAATCATTGGTGTATTTATTTTCTTCGTAAGAAACTATAATTGCTTCAATATTTTCAGCGCTATCAAGCTTTGCAAGTGCATATGCATTGGTAGGGTAATTTAATATTATTTGGTGCTTTTTGGCAATTGCTTGAATAATTTTCACATCATTTTTATATACTCCGTAAGTACCGTTCATTTTAGTTTTATGAACACTTACAAGTATTTTATCAAACTTTTTCAACTTCTTCAATAGAGAGTTAATTGACTCTTGAGAAGCTTTCTTAGAAATTGCAAAATGAGCTACTTTAGCATACCTACTTAATCCTTTTTGGAACTCATTATTTTTTTTATCACCAATAACAACCGAGGCTATTTTTGTAGTGTCAAGTCTCATTAATGGAATTAATTTTTTTTCATTTTTAACTAAAGTCAAGGCATTTTCAAACAACAATCTATTTGTTAAATCAGAAGAAGCAGGATTTAGTTCTTTAGAAAGATTTTTAGTGGAAATTTTTCCTTGCTTAATATTCATCCATTCTTTTGCATACAGAATTTTCTTCACACTTTTCCAAACTCTTTCTTTGGTAATTTCTCCATTTTTAATTGCTTTTTTAATCTCAGCAATTGCAGTAGGTACATCTTCAGAAAATAATAACACATCATTACCAGCAATAAGAGCTTTTACATCCACAACACCAGGTTTGTAAAAAGAACTTACACCTTTCATATTCAATGCATCTGTGAATATTAATCCTTCAAACCCCATTTTTGTTTGTAGTAAATCAGTTACTACTTTTTTGGATAGAGTAGTGGCAGTATTTTTGGTGCTATCCAATGCTGGGATAAATAAATGAGCTACCATCATACTTCCAATTCCTTCTTTTATTAATTTTTTGAAAGGATATAATTCTACAGAATCCAATCTTTCCATTTTGTGAGTAATTACGGGTAATGCCTTGTGAGAATCTTTATCAGTATCTCCATGTCCAGGAAAATGTTTTGCACAAGCAAGTACTCCATAGTCTTGCATTCCTTTCATGTAGGTAATCCCTTTTTTGGTTACATTTTCGCGTTGTTCACCAAAAGAGCGGTAATTTATAACTGGATTTTTACGGTTGTTATTTACATCAATTACTGGAGCAAAATTCACATGAATTCCTATTCTTCTGCAATGAAGTGCCATTTCTTTTCCCATATCATAAATCAACGAATCATGCTGAATAGCTCCCAAAGTCATTTGTTTGGGGAATTTAAAAGTATTTTTCAATCGCATTGGCAAACCCCATTCTCCATCAATGGCAATCATTAAAGGAGTTTTAGCTTTTGCTTGGTAACGATTTGTTAGTGAAACTTCTCTGTAAGGATCACCTTGCATAAAAATTAATCCACCTAAATTGTATTTAGTAATTAAGCTCTCAATGTGTTTTTCGTGCTTCGAATCTTTATTAGAGTATGCTGCAACCATAAATAGCTGAGCGATTCGCTGATCTTCAGTTAGTGTATCAAATACAGAGTCTGCCCAAGCATGAGATTGTGATAAAAATGCAGGTTTTATTTTTTCAACTTTTGCAGTTGGCTCTAAATTGTCTTCGCTAGTAGTTGAACCAATCAAGAAACTTGAAATAGCCGCAACTGATATGTAAAATAATGATTTCATAGTATTCTTCAAAAATAAAATAGCTTGGAAGAATATACACAAATTCTATTCTTTTTTATCCCCATTTTAATTAACAAAAAAAGTGGCAACAAAATTGTGCCACTTTTCAAAGTTTGAGGGTAAATATCTATTTATAACTTACTTTTAACATAAGCATGCAAGGTTCCTTTCTTTTGCATTTTCAAAAATTTCTTAATTCCTTTTGCTTTTCCTACAGATTTTTTATTTTTTTTATAAAATTTAAGTACATCATCAGTAGCTCTTAATGTAAACTCCTCAATGTTGTTTACATAATTCTGAGTTAAACAGCTTTTTGTCCAAGAAGCTAGGAAAACAGCTAATAAATCGGTGTTGTTAATATATGGACTTGCTTCAGAGTTTAATGTAGCAGATATTTTTGGGCTACCAGAAACATATTCAATTAAGAATTTATAAGCCTTAGCTCTTTTTGTTTTTTGCTCGTTTAATGGAGTTTTCATAATCCAATCTGCACAGGCAATTGCATCTGCTTCATACTTTTCGTAATCTGCTTCAGTTTTGAATTTATAATTTTTTGGTACAGTAAATGACTGAGCAATTACTCCAGTTGATAAAATAAGGGATAGTAAAATTAATTTAACGGTTTTCATATTGATTGTTTTGTAATTAACGAATTAGATGATTATAGGTTGTTTATTTTTCTAAAATAACCAAAATACAATTAATTACCTAAATAAGCTGATACTACCTTTGTAAGTTAGTTCAGTATCATCTGGCTGTATCACCTTACATTCACTTTCAAAGACAGCTTTCAATGTATAGAAATATACACCTTCTGATAAGGTAGAACCTCCTGTTGAGCTAGCAGTACCATTCCATTTAAAATTTACATCTTGTGAGCTATAAACTATACTGCCCCACCTATTAAATACTTTAAAATCTATTGTTTTTGGTGTAAATTTTGGAAAATTTAATTTAAAAATATCATTTATATTATCATTATTTGGAGAGAATACATTAGGAACTTCTAAAGAAATATCTTCTTTTTTAATAATGAAGTTTTTTTGAAGATTTGGATCTGTAGACCATGCATTAATTTTTGTTAGTTTACTATTATCATTAGTTAATATGGCATGATGTAGTAAAACAATATTTTTAGCTAAATCCAATACTTCTTGATTCATTCTATAAAAAGGATAATATATTTCTCCATTGATATAAATAGTTCCTTTCCCTACTGATGGTTTATGAGGATACAAAGCATCTAATGCTTCAATATTACTGCATTCGGGTTCACTTTTTGTTCTTTGATGTAATACATTTAGATAATTTAAATTTCCAAAACTGGCATATGAAGTTGAACTTCCAGTTAATTCGTTATTCTCAGATAGTCCACCAGGACCATTGGATGGGTGAAACCTAGGAGGGCTTGGTGTTCCGTAATCTCCGCCTTTTGTTTCAGTTATTGATTGACCGGTAATTTTATTCCAAACGTATGCTGAAATTTTTTCACCAGATATTAATTCCGAACCTTCTGTTGTGAGAACTATATGTTTATTGTTTTTGTAGAGGGTTACAAAATCGTCTGCAAGTGATTTTGGTACAGTTTTATCAAAAAACACATTTAATATTATTACATCATGTTGCATGAGAGTTGCCAAGGAAGTCCCGTAATTATTAGCATAATCTACAAGGGTTACATTTCCGATACCATATTTATTCTCGTAAGCAGTTTTGACTTTATTTAAAATAGGGTAGCCTTTTGTGAATACGCCTATTGAAATTGATTGAGAGAATGAAGTAAGATTAATTATTAGAAATAAGAAGATTAGCTTTTTCATAGTATTAGTTTTTCTAATATTTTTTACGAAATGAAGTATCTTATGTTGCTCGAAAAAAATGGAACTCTATGTTTTTTTCGTGTAGGTATAGTTTTTTTTCATAAAGTAAAAATTACCTAAAAGTAGTTAGCCTATCGGAATCAAGTTTCAGTACCAGAAACATCATAATGCTAAAAGATAATAGTGAAGAACCACCGTAGCTAAAGAAAGGCAAAGGGATTCCGATAATGGGTGCAAGCCCCAAGACCATCCCTATATTTATAGCAAAATGAATAAAGAAAATACTTGAGATGGAATAGCAAAATACTCTTCCAAAAGTAGAACGCTGTCTTTCGGCAATAGCTATTATTTTAATAATCAGTAACATGTATAAAGAAAACAGGATAAATCCTCCTAAAAAACCCCATTCTTCAGCAACTGTACAGAATATGAAATCGGTACTTTGTTCGGGCACTTGGCTATAGGTGTCGTTTGCCAAAGTTGCATTTTTGAATCCTTTTCCCAAAAACTTTCCAGAACCTACTGCTGAGAGTGCTTGGTGGGAATTATAACCAACTCCTCTGGCATCCTCTTTTAGTCCTAATATTATTTCAATTCTTACTCTTTGGTAATGGTTTTCTGGTATTTTTTCAAATACATATTTCATGGTTGGAACCATTAAAATAGCTACAAGTGTAATTAAGACTATTCGGATGTACTTGGCTTTTCTGTAGCGTTTGTAAGTAGTAACATTTACACCCATAGTTACAAGAATTGCAATAAGAATAAGCGTAAATCCTAAAATGTAATGTGCATGTATTACGAGTCCAAATATATTGTTATAAGTGTCTTTTAGTATTAATGCAAGTACAGAAACGACCAGAATCAAAAGTCCATATAACAACACATTACCAATTATTCCTTCGCGATAAAGCACTAAAATGAATCCTAAGAAAACGAGTACCGTCCCTAAATCAGGTTGTTGTAGAATTAAGAAAATAGGAATAAAAACAATAGCTCCAAGCCAAATCCTAGATTGTAATCTCAGTAATGAAGTATTGGTGTTAGCAATAAATTTAGCTACCATTAAGCTGACCGAAATCTTAGCAAACTCAGCAGGTTGTATCCCAACACTTCCAAATCCAAACCAAGCTTTGGCTCCGTTTCTTTCGGTTCCTATTAGCAGTACAAGAATGAGTAATAATGTGGTGAATCCATAAAAAACTTCGGAGTATTTTTTTATAAATTCAATATCAAGTAACAGAATAAAAACTCCTATTCCCATGCTTATTCCAAACCACATAATTTGTTTTCCATATGATTTGTTCAGAGAAAAAATAGACGAATAATTCTCATCAAATGTGGTGGAGTAAATACTTAGAATACCAAGGATTACAAGAATGAAATATATTCCAAGCAATTGAATATCAATATTTTTTAATACATTCTTCATTTCTTTTTCGGAATTAAGTTTGCATTTAATATCCTTTCTTCTTTCCAAGAACTTTTAATGGTATCAGTCAAATATTTTTCTGTCATCAAACTGGCAACGGGAGCAGCCCAAGTTCCACCATACCCTGCATTTTCGATATATACAGCAATAGCGATTTTTGGATTATCCTTTGGTGCAAAAGCAATAAAAACGGAATGGTCTTTTCCTCTTGAGTTTTCTACAGTTCCAGTTTTTCCACATATTTCTACCCCTTCAATTCGAGCTCCAGAAGCTGTTCCTCCGCTTCCCTCAACCACTTGTTGCATGGCATCTACAATCAAGTTGAATTTATCCTTGCTCACTTTTGTGTAGTGTTTTTCTTTGTATTTAGGGTCTATTTCTCCGCCTTCAACTTTTCTAATTAAATGTGGGTAATAGTAATGTCCTCTATTGGCTATGATGCAGGATAAATTGGCAATTTGATAAAGTGTTACCAACATTTCTCCTTGTCCAATTGCCAGAGAATTACAAGTTCTATAGTTCCATTTTTTATTTGGATATATTTTATCGTAAGTTGCTATCGAAGGAATATTTCCGATGGAATAATTTGGGAAATCTAATTCCAAATTGACTCCAAGCCCAAAGGATTTAACATATTCATTCCACAGTTTTATCCCTTTTCTAGATTTTTCAAAATTATTTTCACCTTCTTGAGAAGTACTTATTCGCTTAAAAGTTTCGTAAAAATAAGGGTTGCAAGATACTTTAATTGCATCAGCTAATCCTTGTACAGTTGAATGGCCATGACATCCCACTAAATTTTTGTCACAGTATATTTTTGTGTCTTCATCAATTACACCAAGCTCCCAAGCTGTAAGTCCCTGCACCATTTTGAAAACCGAACCGGGAGAGTTTCGGGATGAAAAACCTCTGTTAAATAAAGGTTTAAGGGAATCATTCAAAAATAATCTTCGCCAATTCCTACTCATGGTATCACCTGTCAAAAGATTTGGATCAAAATTAGGGGAAGATACCATTGCAAGAATTTCACCAGTTGCTGGCTCAATTGCAATCACACTTCCTAGTTTGTTCTGCATCAATCTTTCCCCATATTTCTGAAGTTCCGCATCTATTGAACTCCACAAATTATTTCCTGATTTTGCAGTGTCGGAGGCTGTTAACTGCTTCAAGTTTCCATATGCATCCCTCAAAAACTGGTTGTTTCCTCGCCTTCCTCGCAATTCATCTTCGTAGTATTTTTCTAGTCCAGATATTCCAATTCTATCTCCTCCTCGGTAGTAGGGTTTTTTCTTAATAATATCTCCATCCACTTCACGAACATAGCCTAATAAGTGACCAGCAGTGCTTTCTGGATAATTTCTGATTGATTTCTCGACTAATTCAAATCCATCAAATTTGAACATCAAAGAAGTAAGCTTCGCGATATTTTTCTCGGGAACAGTTTTAACCAAAATTTGTTTAAGTCTCCAGTATCGCTTCAGTCTATTAATCTTTCGGATTAAAGAATCTTTTTCAATATTAATAAGTTGACACAGGGCGGTAGTATCAAAATCATTAATTTTTGAGGGAGTTAATTTTAACTCGTAAATAGTTTTGTTTGCTGCAAGTAGCTTTCCTTTTCTGTCGAATATGAGTCCTCTTTCGGGCTCAACAATTCGTTTGGTTTCAGAAATTTTTAGGGATTCATCACTCCACTTAGAATTAAGAACTTGAACAAATAACAATCTCAATGTGAATATAATACCAATAGAAAGTACAATTACCAGAATTACTGTTCTGCGACTTTCAAATGATTTATTCGGCATTCTTTTGGACTATTTTTAAAGGGAAATATTACTTTCTACTCAAAGATACACGGATTTTTTATGATTTTTGTTTCACTAAAGAGATAATTTATTTTTTATCTTAAAAAAATTAACTTTGTACCTTGCTTATAGCAATTTTACATTCTATTTATGAAAATAATTATCACTGGTGCAGGAGATGTAGGGTATCATTTAGCAAAAATGCTCTCAAGTGAATTGCAGGATATTTATGTAATTGACGAAAACGAATCTCGGTTAGATTACGTTCAATCTCACATTGATATTTTCCCAATCTTGGGAGATGCTAAATCATTTGATATTTTGACTGAAGCCAAAGTAAATCAATGTGATTTATTGATTGCAGTTACTGCTTCCGAAGAAACTAATTTATTGGTTTCTATCATGGCAAAAAAATATGGAGCCAAGAAAACAATTGCAAGAGTTAGTACTTTAGAAAATATCTCTCCCGAAAGGCAAGAAATGTTCAAAGATCTGGGAATTGATACTATAATTTCTCCAGATATACTTGCAGCTGAGGAAATTGAAAGATTGGTAAAAAAATCTGCTTTTACTGATAATATTGAATTTGAAGGCGGAAAACTTACAGTATTTGGAATTGCCATTGGAGATAAATCCAAACTAAGAGATAAGACTGTTGATGAAAGTGCTTATTTAAACCCTAATCTTTCTTTTAAACCTATTGCAATTCACAGAAATGAAAGTACAATAATTGTGAATCGGGAAACACTAATTCTTGAAAATGACATTGTTTATTTTATTTCGACTCCAGATTCTATAGATAATATTACAGAATTTTGTGATCAACAGTGTTTTGAAATTAAAAACATAATGATTCTTGGTGGGAATAGATTAGGGGAATTAACTGCAAGAATTTTTCAGGATAGATATAAAGTGATTGTTGTTGAGGGAGATGAAAAAAGATGCGAAATATTAGCCAATAACTTGCCTAATACGTTGGTGTTAAATATTGACGGGAGAGATGTAGAAACCATGAAAGAGGAAGGCTTAGGAGATATGGATGCATTGATTTCTGTGACTAAAAACTCTGAGACAAATATTATTTCTTCTTTATTGGCAAAAAATCATGGAGTAAGAAAAACAATAGCTCGAGTAGAAAATATTGATTACATTCATTTATCACAAAACATTGGGGTTGATACACTTATCAATAAAAAAGTAATTGCTGCAAGTAATATTTTTAAGCACATCAGAAAAGGACATGTGGATGCCATTGCAAACCTTCATGGAGTGGATGCTGAGATTATTGAATTTACTGTTAAACCAAATTCTAAAGTAACTCAAAAGAGAATTAACAGTCTCAAGTTTCCTAAAACAGCCAATATTTCTGGGGTTATCAGAGGCGATGAGAGTTTAATTCCATTTGGTGATTTTCAGTTGAACGAAGGAGATAAAGCAGTGGTGTTTTGCCTTACCGAATCCATCAACCAGATAGAACGATTTTTTCAATAAATGGGAAGTACAAAAAAACTCATAAACTTTGGTGTAATTGGCTATGTAATAGGAGCTTTGTTGCTTATCAATGGATTTTTAATGGCTCTTCCTTTAGGGTTTTCATTTTATTTGAATGATGGAGTTCACATGTCGTTTATCATGGCAAGTGGAATTACATTTGCCGTAGGATTTGCACTCAGATATTTTCTCAGAAAACATAAAGAAGCCGAGATTAAACGAAGAGAGGGATTCATCATTGTAACCTTCAGTTGGGTAGCAATGACTTTGTTTGGAACCTTGCCTTATGTGTTGTCAGAATCTATTCCCAATTTTTCCAATGCATTTTTTGAAACCATGTCTGGATTCTCCACAACAGGAGCTTCTATTTTGGATAATATTGAAGAAATGCCGCACAGTATTCTTTTTTGGAGAAGTATGACACAATGGATTGGTGGAATGGGAATTATTGTTCTTACCATTGCGATTTTACCCTTGTTAGGAATTGGAGGAATGGAATTGTTTGTAAATGAGGCACCAGGACCAACTAAGGATAAAATCCACCCAAGAATTAAAGAAACAGCCAAGCGATTGTGGGTGATATATTTGTTTCTAACTGTTTGCGAAATGATTGTGTTAATGTTTTGCGGAATGAACTTTTTTGATGCTATTAATCATTCGCTTACCACAACATCTACGGGTGGTTTTTCAACAAAACAAGCTAGTATTGCTCATTTTAATTCTCCACTTATCGAAGGAGTAATTATATTTTTCATGTTCTTGGCAGGTACTAATTTTACGTTAATCTATTTTGGGTTTAAAGGAAAATTAAAGCGAATATGGAAAAATGATGAGTTCAAGTGGTATTTGATGGCAGTAGTAGGATTTATATTAATTCTAACTCCAGCTGTTTTTTTGGATGTAGAGAATATGAATAATGGTTTTTCATTGATGGAATCATTCCGATATGTTTCATTTCAAGTTGTTAGTATTATTACTACTACGGGATATGCTAGTGGAATATTTACCGAGTGGGGAGTGTTTGCTACTTTTATTTTTTTCTTGCTATTGTTTTCTGGAGCCTCAGCAGGAAGTACAAGTGGTGGAATGAAGATTGTGAGAATTGTAATTCTTATCAAAAATGGATTTTTGGAGTTTAAACGAAGAATTCATCCCAATGCAGTTGTTCCTGTTCATTTAAATGGAAAATCTATACATAATAAAGTAGTTTACAATTTATTAGCTTTTTTGTTTTTATACCTTTTTATGTTTGTAATAGGTAGTATAATTATGGCTGCTATGCCAGGAGTTGATTTACTTACCGCTATTAGTTCGGTAGCAACTTCTTTAGGGAATGTAGGACCTGGAATTGCCTCTGTTGATCCTTCTCAGAGTTTTGCTCACTTACCAGATGCAGGGAAATGGGTGCTTTCTTTTCTAATGCTTTTTGGTAGGTTGGAGTTATTTACTGTAGCTGTGCTTTTTTCTCCGTATTTTTGGAGGGTTAATTAGAAGAGAATCTTCGGTAAGAAGTCTTCAGTCTTTAGTTTTGTATTCAAAACCAAAAACCAGTAACTTGCAACAAGCAACTAACTAACACGAGAAATCAATGGATTATCTAAAAATCAATAAAAAATCTTGGAATAAACGAACAGAAATTCACTATGATTCGGAATTTTATAATAATGAGAATTTTAAGAAAACAGGAAACTCGTTGAATGAAATTGAGTTGGAGTTTTTGAAAGAAATAAAAGGGAAAAAAGTATTGCATTTACAATGTCACTTTGGGCAAGATAGTATATCCCTCAGTAAATTAGGTGCAGAAGTAACAGGAGTTGATTTATCGGATTTGGCAATTGAAAAAGCACAAAACTTAGCTAAAGAAATGGGGGTAAACACACAATTTATTTGTTCCGATATTTATAATTTGCCAACTATTCATGACGAGAAATATGATATGGTTTTTTCAAGTTATGGAACAGTTGGTTGGTTGCCAGACTCTAATCAATGGGCAGAGGTGATTTCTCATTTCTTGAAACCAGACGGAAAATTTGTATTCGCAGAATTTCATCCCGTAGTTTGGATGTTTGACGATCCAGTGGAAAAAGTAGCGTATCGCTATTTTAACTCAGATCCAGTAATTGAGGAAGAGGAAGGAACCTACACCGACAAAAATGCGGACATAAAAGAGACCTGCATCACTTGGAATCACAGTTTGGGTGAGGTGTTTAATGCATTAAAAAACAACGGATTGGGTGTAACTGAATTTCAAGAATATGATTATTCGCCTTACAATTGTTTTCAAAATTTAGAAGAAATTGAGAAAGGAAAATTTCGTTTCAAAAAATATGGAGACAAACTGCCTATGGTATATTCTTTAGTGGCAATCAAGCAATAGAAAATGGCAATTTTAACAGGAATATTACTCGGACTGTCTACATTACTATTTATTGGTCCAGTATTTTTCTATTTACTAAAAATCTCAATAGAATCAGGAACAAAAGCAGGATTTTCAGTAGCTCTCGGAATTATTGTTGGAGATATTATTTGTGTGTTATTAGCGGTTTATGGTTTTGGTAGTTTTTTTGAACAACCCGAAATCCAAAAAACATTTGCAGGAATAGGAGGGTTGTTATTGTTTTTTTTTGGAGTTAAATATGTTTTAAAACCTCAAATTTCAACCATTCATACTGATAAAATAAAAGGTAACACTTTGTTTAAATATTTTATCAATGGATTTTTAATCAATTTCATCAATCCCTTTGTGTTTGCAGTTTGGTTCGGTTTTTATACACTGAATACCTCAAAGTTTGAAACGGAAACTGAAGTAATTATTTCTCTGATTATAACTTTGGGAGTAATATTTTCAACGGATATACTCAAAGCAATATTTGCTCATAAATTATCAAAATTTATTAAGCCAGAAAAATTAAAAACTGTTTTTAAAGTTTTTGGAGCCATAATGATTGCGTTTTCCATTAGACTATTCTTCGAATATTTTAATAATTAGTATATTGAGATATTATTAACAAAAAAAATTATTAATTATGGAATTCAATTTTTTATTTATTATTCTCGCAGCACTTATCCCAACTGTGATTGGATTTATTTATTATAGCCCAGTTTTGGTAGGAAAAGCTTGGATGAAAGCTAGCGGAATGACCGAGGAAAAAATGAAAGAAGGAAATATGTTAATCATATTTGGTTCAAGTATATTACTTAGCTTTTTAATCTCTCTAGCTATGGCCTTTTGGTCAACACATCAAACGGATTTATTTTCTCTTTTTGCTGATAGTGATATTTTGAAAGATGGAGCTTCAGAAGAAGCAATTACAGTAAATCATTTAATCGAATTAGCTGGAGATAGATTTCTTAATTTTAAACATGGAGCTTTTCATGGTATTGTAATTACATTAATGTTAGTATTTCCAATTATGGCAACCAATAATTTTTATGAAAGAAAACCATTTAAATTAACAATAATCAACTCAATTTATTGGATGATTACTTTAGCTCTTATGGCTGGAGTTCTTAATCAATGGGGATTTCAACCATTTGTAGCAGGATAATAGTTTAGATTTTACAATTTAAGAATCCTCAGTATTTACTGGGAATTTTTTTATAAATTAATTTCCAGAAATACGCTTTTTAAGATCATTCATTCCTTCTTTTACATTAAATTGAGGCTGAATTTGAACCGCTTCCATTACTCCTTTTTCGTTCATCCACAATTTGTAATTCCAGATAAATGGGGAGTCATCCTCAAATCCAAATTGCCCAAAACGGATGTCCGTAAATATCAAAGTGTCTTGCTCGGCTTTGTTTACCAAATACCAACCAGTAGAAATATGAATTAATTGTTTCACCACTTTTTGGTCTTTGTATGGTTCAAGCAATTCATGGTTTTTCGGAATTTCATTTCCAAAAATTATTTCTTTCGTATCAAAAAAGGAGTAATATGCCATCCTGAAACCTGTCTCAGTTTCAACTTGGGCATTCCATAATATAGTGTTTAGCGGAGAAGGACGCGTATCCATTTCTATGTATTCAATCTTATTTTCAGAAAGAACAGTTTCAAACTTTCCGTAACCTATTCCTTTCAAAATGAAAGTTATAGCCATGTAAGTTGAACTCACAATTAACCCAATGTTATTAAACATTCTTCTCTTAGGATTTGTTCTTTTATAACACATTGCTAATACCACAAAAATCAAGAAAGGTAGTGTATACAAAGGATCTGCTACAAAGATATTTTTGTAAGCCAATCGGTATTCAAATGGCCAAAAGAACTGAGTTCCCCAGGTAGTGTGTGTATCTAACAAAGGATGAGTTACTAGTGTCCAAAAGAATAACCAACTCCATTGCTTGAAAGTGGCGGTTGACTTGTATTTCGCAAAATTAATTAATGCTAATAGCCCTAAACCAACAACTGCAATAAAAATTAGTACCCAGAGGTTATCATTGTTTTGCACAAAAATGGAGTAACATAGCATCAGTCCAAAAACTGCGATAGTAATTATTCCCAATGTTACTTTTTCACTTTTCCTAACAAACCATGCGAGGATGGGTGCCATCAATATAGAAAACAGTAAAGAATGTGAGATTCCTCGGTGCATTTCTGTAGCAGTAATAGGATCTGTGAATAATTTGATGTACACATCCAAATCAGGAATTGTTCCTGCAATTGCTCCCCAAAGCATAGCTTTGTTTCCAATTTTTCTTCCCAAAACAGCCTCTCCTACAGCTGCTCCTAAAACTATTTGTGTTAATGAATCCATTTATAATGCGTATTCTATTTTGAATGGTTGACGAAGTTCAAATTTACTTGGCGAAATAAAGTGAAAAGCAGGTTTCAGTAGCAAATTTGGAATTGTACTTTTGTGTTTTGCATATAATTTCATGTTTTCAGGCACAGCTCCAATTGCACTTTTTATTAATTCACTTGTTCTGCCCAATTGCAATTCTGTTGCGTTTAATTCCAGTGCGATTTCAACATATTCGTATAACAATCGTTGGTAAATAGCCTTATCTTGGTTGTAGGTATAATCAATCCCTACATAATTGGCTTCTAGTATGTTATTGTGAAAAAAGGAAGTGCAAAATCCCACCATTTTATCTTCCAAAAATGCTGCTTTAAAATTAAACTGCTCTTTCAAAGCTTCTTTAAACTTGGCAAATGCCATCGTATTTAAAGCTCCTAAACTGAAAGAAGCATTGTCCACCACATTGTTAAATAGCGTTTTAACTTCTGAATTGTAAGTCACAATTTCATCAGCCGATAAATTTTTGATTACAAGATCTTCCGATTTCTTAAAAACACTGTTGGCTCTCGTTCTATATTTTGTTTTGAGGCTAAATAAATAATCGTCTAAACTATTCCAAGATTCATGAATGGGCAATACCATGTTTACATCAATCATAAACTCTCTAAAACTTTGTTTCTTAAAGGATTTGGTATACGTATCTTCCTTAGCCCAAAACTCTTTGAACAGTACTACTGGAAGTTTTTTATTAGTCTTTTTGCTAATAATTTTTATTTCTTCGGTAATGGCGGTTAGCTCGATAATAGCTTCTTTTTTAGAAATCTCATTCCCATAAATAAATCCATTCTCTCCATCAGAAAATACATTTCCACACACCAATATATTGAATGAGAGTAGTTTGTTTTTTACCAAGCAATACTTATCCTGAAATGTATTCTTTCTTTTCTTTTTATCAGAAAAAAGAACCACCTGAAAAGAAGCTGCCAACACTGGTTTGTTTTCAAAATCATAAGAAATAGAATAATAAAAATCCATTTCTCTGTTCATAATTTCCTCAAGGGCAGCTAAGTAGGAATACGAAAGATAAATATTATCGTTTTTAGTAACTGTGTTCCAGGCATCCCTATCTAAAGAATGTATGGAGGAAACGATTTCTCTTTTGGCTACTTGCTTAGAATTTTTACTCAAAATTTACCTATTTACGAAGACCAAAAGTACACTAATTTTAATTCATAATTGGTTAAATCATCTTTCTGATAGCCATTGCATAACCCAAATGCAACCCTTCATGCACATTATTAAATTTCACTGCATCCTCAATGTTTGATAGCGTTACATTGTAACTCGTAGTATATTCTTTGTACTCCTTGAACATATCCGTTTGTATATCTGTTTCAAATATTGACACTAACTCAAGTGCTAGTTTTTTCAACTCCTCAATTTCTTCAGCAGAAACAGGTGCTTCGGGTTTGGTGCCAATTCGGTATTTGTGAACCAACTCTTTGTTGGTGTACATTCTGTTTCCTGACAAATTATAGCACAGCAACTGGTGAGTCACAATAGCATGCCCAAAATTCCAGATAATGTTGTTGTTCAATCCATCTGGGATGTGATTAAGTTGTTCGGTAGTTAAGGAATTAACTACGTTCAAGAAGTTTTTTCTTGTTTCGAGGAGGTGGGTTAGTTCGGTCATTTATATTTAATTTAATAATTCATTTATTTTTTCAAACCATCCTTTAACTTCGTTATTTTGATCTCGCTCTTCAATCATTTCTGCAGTCATGTTTGGAAATGCCTTCTCTGCTAAGAATTTTTTGGCATTTTTATCTCGAATTATGTTAGAAAGACCAATTTTTTTAGAATATGCTTCTGCAAAAATCTTAGGAGTTGCTTTTCCATCAGCGTTATGCTGATCATGAACTTCAATATCAATATCAAAACCTATTTTAATTGCATCTGAATGTAAATAACTTTCGATTTCAAGTTTTTGCGTTAATTGTCCCTGAGAATTATCTTCTCTATTATTAACTTTATCTATAGAGTTTTGATATGTGGTAACATCATTATCATATAAATGAAATTCAGGCTTTCCTAATTCTTTCAAATAATTATGGTTTACCCAATGTTTCAAAGTTGAACCACCCATGAGCACAAAAGCTATTCTTTCATCATTTCTTAAATCAGGCAATTCAGGGTATTTAATCTTCATTGCGTTACTCAAACAGCAAATTGCATCAACATCAGTCGGCCCTTCAACACAAAATAAAATTTTAACCCTACTGTCAGGCGTTACTCCTAGTGTTTTTGCAATTTTAGGAAATACTACATCACCTAAATCAATTTTCAATTCATCATTATCATTTTTAAATATAAATCTTAAACTTTCAATCGGTAATTCTGAGGCTAATCCAGGACTATGTGTAGTAAGGATTATTTGGCAATCACTTTCGTTAGCTAATGATTTAAACGATTCAATTAAAATTTTCTGATTATTAGGATGTTGTGCAGTTTCTGGTTCTTCTATTGCGTATATTATGTTTTGTTTAGTAGAGGATTTCAATCTTCTTTCTGCTTCAGCTTTAAAAAAACTAACAAGAATCATTCTTCTTACTCCACTTCCTCTTTTATTTAGTGGAATACCATCGTCTGTGTCTAATTTAATAGAGAATAAACCATTCCATTTTGCTGGAGTTGGGGGGTTGAATTTTGGATCGAGTTTATTTGCAAGGCTCTTGTCAATCTCTTGAAGAGCTTTGTGAGTATTACTAGCTATTTCTTCAGCTTTTTCTTTTACTTTCTGCTGGATATCATTTATTTCTTTTTGGACTTCTGACATAGCTGCCGCTATTGCAACTTTCATCGGATCTTGAACTTCATTGTCGGAATCACTACTGCTTCTGTCGCTTTGGAATAATGCAAAAAACGGAAGATATGCATCAATTTGTTCCCAAATTCGTTTAGTGTCTTCTTTAGGTTTAGAGACAGGAATTTCAATTTCTTCAAGTTTCAAGTCACTTACAGAATTCCAAATTGCTTTTCGCATAGTTGGATTTCCTTTAAGCTTAGAATTTAGAGATTTTGATTTAATGATAGCTTGTAATTCATTTTCTTTTAATTCTAATAGATTTGAAACTCCTTTTTCAGTTGGATGATTTGCAACAATAAATATTTCTATGCTAGGATTTTTTTTGCTACAATCAATTTTCTTTTTGATAACTAATGTGTTTTCTTTAGAAAGTAAAAATTCATCTTTTAGATTGGTTGGAGAAGAAGTGTCAATTGAAATTACATCAGGAAATTCTGTAAATTCACAGATAATTTCAACATCCTTGCTTACAGAATGAATATTAGAATCAGATGAATCAATTTTAACAGTTTGATTATTAAAAAATATTTCAAGTGCTTCAAGTATAGTTGACTTCCCAATATCATTCTTCCCTATAATTGTTGTTAGTTGATCAAACTCAATTTTAGTTTCAGTCTCGTAGGCTCTGAAATTCTTTAATGTTAAAGATTTTAGATTCATATAGATTTTATTAATTCTTTAAAACAAATATAAAAAACATCCCGTTACTTTTTCTCAATTCCACATTATACAAGCGTACAAAAGATAAACCGGTTTACTTTTTCTAGTTATTAATCCTCTCGATTCCAATTTTTATTGGGTTGGGAACAAAAAACTTGTATTATGGCAGGAGGAAAAGAAACACCCCGACAAAAAATGATAGGCATGATGTACTTGGTACTCACTGCCTTGCTGGCACTCAATGTGTCCAAAGAAATTATCAATGCATTTGTAACTCAAGACAATCAAATGCTAGTAAACAACAACAATTTGGTAGAAGGAATCAACGGATTTATGGCAAAATTCAGTATGATGGAAGTTGATCCTACCACCAAAAAATCATTCCAAAAATGGAAGCCCAAAACAGAAAAGGTAAACAGACTGGCAAATAAGTTGGATGACTATTTATTGGAAAACCTAAACCAACTGATGGAGGAATCTGAAAAAGAAAAAAATTGGTTTACCAAAACAAAAGAAAGTCAATACACGACTTGGAAACCCATTGAAACCATTCACAACAAAGAAGATTATGACATTGCTACCCGCATGTTTGGCGGAGAACAAAATTCTGAGGGTTACAAAAAAGGCGGAGAAATAAGAACCAAGTTATTAGTATTAAGAGATTCTCTTTTACTGACTATGGGAAATTATACGCAAGGGAGAAAAACTTTTGAAGTAAAACCAGAATGGTTATCAGATGCTAAAACATTAGAAAAAAACTTAGACAAAAGCGAGCATCCCGATAAATTGAAATTGCTTTCTATTTACAATATGCTGTACCAACCAGAGAAACTAAAAAATCACGACAAAGATCAAGATTGGCAATTGGTAAAGTTTGATTACCAACCCATTGTAGGAGCAATTGGAGTTTTTACAGAATTGAGAAATCAAGTGAGAATGGCCCAACAAAAATCTTTAGAATTGGTACTTAGTAAAATGAGTGGGCAGATATTTAAAATCAACAAAATAGAACCGCAATTAATTGCATCCACTCGGTATTTGAATCAAGGAGATACGCTTGGAGTGAGAGTAGGAATTATTGCCTATGATAGCACTGCCACTTACCCAATTAAATATCAAATTGGATCACAAGAACTTACAAGTAACAACAACCGATTTACTCTCAAAGCGAATTCGGTAGGTCAACAAACAGTTGAAGGTTCTTTGGTGTTGGATTTAGCAGACGGGAAAAAAGAATTTCCTTGGAGTTTTGAGTATACGGTGGGGAAGCCAGTGGGTTCAATTTCAATTCCACAATATAATGTGTTGTATGCCAATTACGATAACTTCATTGAGACTTCTTTTTCTGGGTATTCTTCAAGTGACATTCAGGCAAGTTGCCCACAATGCGAATCTTTTAGAAAAAAAGATAATGGTTATGTTGCAAGAGTAAGAAAAGGTACAACACCTGAAATTACTGTAAGAGCTAAGGATTCTAGATTAACCAGAAAGTATAAGGTGAAACCTCTTCCTAAACCTGTGTTTACATTTTTGAATAAAACCGAGGGAACTCTTAGTTCTGGAGATAGAGGACAAGCTAATAAAGTTGTAGTAAAAAATCCTCCGAGTTCAATTTTAAATGTAAACTATACCGTTACAGCCTTCAAAATGGAAATTGTTACCAATGGAAGATTGGTTATAGTTGGAGAATCAAGATCTAGTAATTTAACTAATAGAATGAAGAATGCTGTAAAAAATCTCAGAAGAGGTGATAGAGTTTTTTTTAGTAAGATAAGTTACAGACCTCAGGGAGTAACAAGATCAATACCTTATGGTTCTGAGGTAGCATATAAAGCTGGATAATATTATTCTAAACATATAAAAATATATCAAGGGATTCAAGTAAGTTCATTACTTTTATCCCTTGATGTCTTTACAGAAAAATATATCCGTTTTTATAGTCGATAATTACGACTCGTTTACCTACAATTTGGTTCATTATGTAGAATCATTTGGGGCCAAAGTTACCGTAAAACGAAACGATGAATTTGAGTTATCCGAATTAGAAAACTACGATAAAATCATCCTATCTCCAGGACCAGGATTACCCAAAGATGCTGGACTATTGAATAAAGTGATAGAAACCTATTTTGCAACCAAACCCATACTCGGAGTATGTTTAGGACATCAAGCTCTCGCTGAATTTTTTGGAGCCAAACTAATTAATCTTACAGAAGTGCATCATGGCGTTTCTTCCAAGATAGAAGTTGATGATTCGCATTTTTTATTCAAGGAACTACAACCTATTCAAAAAGTGGGAAGGTATCATTCTTGGGCGATAAAAGATTGGCCCAATACACTTAGAGAAATTGGCTACACTACTGATGATTTTACCAATATGGCTTTTGCACACAAGCAATATAACTGTGTGGGAGTGCAATTTCATCCAGAATCTGTACTTACACCAAATGGCTTGAAGATGATAGAAAACTGGTCATCGAATTCGTAAAATTTCGGTACTTTTGTAATTGAAAACCAATTTCATGAAACACCTTATTCCTTTATTTTTTTTGATTGTATTATTCAGTTGTACTGAAGCCAAACAAGAAGAAAGTTCCAAAGAGCAAGAAAAAGAACTCACTTACCAAGAAATGTCAACCATTCAAAGAATAGAAAGGCGACACAGAAAAGAAAAGTTTTTATCGCATGACAATGTGAAATTTGATATACAATTGACTTTTGGAGGGAAAGAAAGATTGAACGGAACACTTACTATGGCTACCAATTCTTCAAAAGGATTAATAGAAATGAAAGACGGGAATAAAGTGTATTTTATTCAAGACAAAGTGTATTACACACCAGGAATGAATGAAAACAAAGTAAGATTTGATGCTTACACTTGGTCTTATTTTTTCTTGTTACCTTATAAATTAAATGACGAAGGAACTATTTGGTCAGAAACTGAAAAAACAGAGATGAACGGAAACTGGTACAATTCTCAACGGTTAACTTTTACAAGTGGAACCGGAGATGCTCCAGACGACTGGTATCAAGTGTATTCAGATACTTCGAGTAATATGATTCAGGTTGCAGCTTACATTGTAACTGCTAATAAATCGGTAGAAAAAGCGGAAGAAGATCCGCATGCAATTGAATATTCAAATTATCAAATGCTGAACGCAATCCCTGTAGCAACTGAGTGGAATTTTTATGGATGGACTAAAGAAGAAGGACTAACTGATACGCTAGGAAATGCTACTCTATCTAATTTTGAGTTTGTAGAAGACACGGATTCACTTTACATTCCACCAGCTAATTTTTTAAATAATTAATTTGATAAAAAGAGGTTTCGATATAGTTTCTTCCTTAATTGGATTAGTGGTGTTTTCACCCTTTTTCATTTTCATCTCTTTGTTGATTTTAGCCACGAGCAAAGGAGGAATTTTTTATTCTCAAGTTCGTGTAGGAAAAGATAGAAAAGAGTTTAATTTGTTGAAATTCAGAACCATGAAACCTGATTCTGATAAAGTAGGTCAGATTACCGTAGGGACAAACGATTCCCGAATTACTGGAATAGGTAAATTTTTGAGAAAGTTTAAACTAGACGAAATTCCACAATTAATTAATGTGATTAAAGGTGACATGAGCATAGTGGGCCCTCGCCCCGAAGTTCCAAAATACGTTAATCAATATTCTCAAGAACAATTGAAAGTACTTACAATTCGTCCAGGATTAACTGATTTAGCTTCCATTGAATACATCAATGAGAATGAAATTCTTGGTAAGTCTGATAATCCCGAAAAAGAATATGTAGAGGTAATTATGCCAAAAAAACTAACGCTGAATATTCAATACATCAACAATCAATCTTTTTTTGGAGATATTTGGTTGATTTTTAGGACTATTGGGAAGATACTAAAGTAGATTTAAAACACACTGTCATTCCTGCGAAGGCAGGAATCTATAACACGAGAATCAAGAACATTATCGAAAATTCCTGCCTTCGTAGGAATCAACTCTTCTGTAAAGATATATTTTAAACCTGTATCAAATTCAAAAATTTTGGATTGAAAAATCAAAATTCATGAGTTAACTTAGAGTAAATCAAAACTCTACTACTATGAAATTTAAAGATTCTTCTATTGATACAAGTTCCATTGCAGACATTGCTTTTATCCTTTTGGCTTTTATTATGATTGCCACAACCCTCAAAACTGAAAAAGGAATCCCTGCGAGATTACCAGAAAAATCAACTGCTCCAGCAACTCAATTAGTTGATGAAAATGTATTGGAGATTTTCATTAACAAAAATGAGGAAATTAAGATAGAGAATAATTACAATCAATCGTTGGAAGATGTAAAGAAAATGACCAAATTATTTATGACAGTACAATCTGAGTCAGCTACTTACAAACGATTTGATGAAATTTCTGAAGAACTTTGTAGCCAGCAAATTTTTGAACTTACACAACAACACAAACAAGGAGTATTCTATTCCTCTGATGATATTGACGAATGGAAAAATAAACTGGAAACAGTAAAATTAATTGGAGATTACAAAACTCTAAGTGATGCTACAGCTATTACCATAAGGTATGATAAATCCACTTCTTACGGAGCTTATTTATCAATTAGAGATTATATTTTGAGAGGAATTAACGAATTAAGAAATGAGTTGGCACTCGAAAAATTTGGTATTACTTATAACGAACTTGAGAGTATAAGAACGGCAGTTAAAACTGAAAAGCAGATACAAATGCAAAAAGCAATTAGAGAAGTATATCCAACTCGTATTTTGAAATTGGAGGCGATTGATAAATAGACTAAGCAATTACTTTTATCTTAAACCCTTTCATTATTTCATTTCCGAAATATAGTACAGCTAATGAAATTACTAAGCAAGGCAGTAAACAGCTTACGAAGCTTGCTGGCACACCAATACCATAGATGACGAAAATTGCATACCACAAATAACCAAAACCAAACTTCAGAGTTCTCATTGTTCCTGATGTTTTCGGTGTTTTAAGTACTATTAAAAAGGGTAAAAGAAAACTGATTAGGAAGCCAGCAATCCTACTGTTTTCCGTTGCATGAGAGTCTAAAGTAAAATACCCGATTATTGAAATTAAGAATAAATTGAAAAGAATTAAAAACAACCCATTTAATATTTTTTTTATTCGCTTTTCAAGTAGGGATTCGCTTTCTATAATTTTATTTTCTTCTATACTTAATGCTTCAAAAACTAGTTGAAGTGTTTTTCCTCTAGGTTCGTTTTCATTGTTTTCTATTCGCTGAATAGTTCTCAAATTTACTTTTGCTTTTTCAGCTAATTCCTCTTGAGTTAAATGTTGCTTTTGTCTTTCTTCTAAAACTAATTTTCCAATATTTTTCATTCTTTAAATTTTACTTAAATATAGAATCTTTTGATTTTAAGTTTAACGGAATTATACTCACTTTCTTGCGACTAGTTTATGACATTCAAATTGTCGTAAGGATTATCTATTCAGAATTCTCTCATAATCATTGTAAATTATCCATAATTACGGTATTTTTAAATTCTAAAGAAACAGGTAGTAAATCAAAATTTAGCAAACGAGTTAACTAATGGAAAAACAGGATATTACATTTAATAAAAATGAGGATGCAATGAAGCTTTTGATTTCCAGGATGGAAAGAAAATTAGCTAAAATTCGATTGGGTGGCGGACAAAAAAGTATTGATAAACATCATGCAAAAGGAAAACTAACAGCTCGCGAAAGAATTGAGCTATTGCTGGACAAAGATTCTCCAAGACAAGAAATTGGAGCTTTTGTTGCAGATAAAATGTATGAAGAGTATGGAGGTTGCCCGAGCGGAGGTGTAGTAATCAAAATCGGATATGTTTCAGGAAAACAATGTATAGTTGTTGCCAATGATGCAACCGTAAAAGCAGGAGCTTGGTTCCCGATTGCAGCCAAAAAGAATTTGAGAGCTCAGGAAATAGCAATGGAAAACCGATTGCCAATTATTTATTTGGTAGATAGTGCAGGAGTTTTCCTCCCGATGCAAGATGAGATTTTCCCGGATAAAGAACACTTTGGAAGAATTTTTAGAAACAATGCTCGAATGAGTTCAATGGGAATTGTGCAAATTGCCGCAGTTATGGGAAGTTGTGTTGCTGGAGGAGCTTACTTACCAATTATGAGTGACGAATCTTTGATTGTAGACAAAACAGGCTCTATCTTCCTAGCAGGGAGTTATTTGGTGAAAGCTGCCATTGGCGAATCCATTGATAACGAAACACTTGGTGGTGCAACAACTCACACAAGTATTTCGGGAGTTTGCGATTACAAAAGCAAAGATGACGAAGATTGTCTTCAAACTATCCGAAACCTGATGGATAAAATTGGAGATTTTGATAAAGCAGGTTTTGACAGAAAAAAGGCAGTTAAACCAAAATTGAAAGAAGAAGAAATTTACGGATTATTTCCAGAGGAAAGGAGCAAGCCTTATGATGTAAAAGATATTATTTCGAGATTGGTTGATAATTCAGAGTTTGACGAGTTCAAAGCCGATTACGGACAAACTATTGTTACTGGTTATGCAAGAATTGACGGATGGGCAGTAGGAATTGTAGCCAACCAGAGAAAAATCGTAAAATCTAAGAAAACTGGAGTTCAGTTTGGCGGAGTAATTTATTCCGATTCGGCTGATAAAGCTGCCAGATTTATCATGAATTGTAACCAAAAGAAAATCCCATTAGTATTTTTGAAAGACGTTACAGGATTTATGGTAGGAAGTAAATCTGAGCATGGTGGAATCATAAAAGATGGAGCGAAATTAGTAAGTGCAATGGCAAATTCTGTAGTTCCAAAATTTACCATTGTAATGGGTAATAGTTATGGAGCAGGAGATTACGCCATGTGTGGAAAAGCTTATGACCCGAGATTAATTGTAGGATGGCCAACTGCTGAAATTGCAGTAATGGGTGGAGCACAAGCAGCTAAAGTTTTGGTGCAAATTGAAGTAGCTTCTTTAAAAAAGAAAGGAGAAACGATAACAGCTGCTAAAGAAAAAGAGATTTACGATAAGATTAAAAACAAATACGATAGTCAGATAAATCCATACTATGCAGCTGCTAGATTGTGGATTGATGCAATTATTGACCCGTTGGAAACTCGAAAAGTAATTTCGATGGGAATAGAAGCTGCTAATCATGCACCAATTACCGAAAGGTATAATGTGGGAGCTATACAAACTTGATTAGTAAACACTTAAAACAAAATATATGGGGTTGAATAATAAAATAAAATGGGTATTAGGAATCACAGTTGTGTTTGTGATAATTCTTGCTACTAATTTAATTGACAGAAATAATTTTTTGAGGGTAAAAGACTCTGTTTCTTCAGTGTATGCTGATAGGATGGTTGCCAAAGATATTATTGTAGATGTATTGAAAATTATACACCAAAAAGAATTGGCAAATGCTAAAAATGATAAAGCGGTTTTTTCTGAAGCTAATGTTGTTTTTAATGCAAATGTCAATACTCTAATAAGTCGATTTGAACAAACAAAATTGATTAAGGAGGAAAAAGAGATTTTTGAAGATTTTAAAAATAACTTTAAAGAACTTGAATCTATAGAAAGTAACAATAGTCAGATGCTAAGTGATAAATCTTCTGAACTTATTTCTGAAATAAAATTGAATTTATATGCTCTTTCAAAAATTCAATTAGCAGAAGGAAGAAGGCAAATTGGGATAAGTAATAAAGCAATTGATTCGGTAGAATTATTCACTAATCTAGAGATTTACGTATTGATTTTTCTAGGAATACTTATTCAAATACTTGTGATATACACACCCAAAAGAAAAGAAGATTAAAATAATGAACTCATTTTTAGAAAGTTCCATCAAACAATTTCAGTATTATAAAATGCTGGGAGACAAAACCTTTGCTCAATTAAGCGAAGAGCAATTGCTGGTGCAACATTCTGAGTTGGAAAATTCTGTGGCAGTAATTGTGAATCATTTGTGGGGAAATATGCTATCGAGATGGACGAATTTCAGAACTACAGATGGCGAAAAAGAGTTTAGAAATAGAGATCAAGAGTTTGAAACTATGATTACTTCCAAAGAGGAGTTACTAAAAAAATGGGAAGAAGGGTGGAACTGTTTGTTCAATACCTTGGACGAATTGAAAGCTAATGAAATGGAAGAAATAATATACATCCGAAATCAGGGACACACAATTACAGAAGCTATTAACAGACAACTTTGTCACTATGCTTACCATGTGGGACAAATAGTATTATTGGGTAAAATTCAGTTAAAGGATAATTGGAAAAGCCTTTCAATTCCAAAAGGAGAAAGTAAAACATACAACAAAGAAAAGTTTGCTCAAGAAAAGAAGCGAGGACATTTTTCAGATGAATACATTAAGAAAGAAACTAAATGATAACGATAATATCAGGGACAAATAGAAAGGGAGGTAACTCATTGAAAGTTTCAAAGTTTTATCAAGCAATTTTGAAAGAAAAAGGATTAAATAGTCAAGTTCTAGACTTATGTGCATTGCCAGTAGATTTTGTTAAAAATATGTATGGGAATCATACAACTGAAGTAACAAAAATAATAAAGGAAAACATTGCGGATGTTTCTAAATTTATATTTGTAATCCCTGAGTATAATGGTTCTTATTCGGGTGCTGTAAAATTATTTATGGATGGAATTTCTCCTAGTTTTTTCAATCATAAATCAGCCATGCTTGTTGGTGTAGCTTCAGGAAGAGCAGGTAATATAGTTGGTTTAGAGCAGTTTACAACCGTTTTAAACCACTTAAAAGTTGAAGTATTATCTAATAAAGTACTTATTTCACAAGTAGATACTTTATTGGATGAATCAGGAATGATAAACAACACAGTTTCAATAGGAGTGATTGAAGAACAGATAGATACATTTAAAAGAATACACAATTTATAAAAGAATATGAGAAAAAAGATTGTTGCAGGAAACTGGAAAATGAATCTACTCGATGAAGAAGTAATTAACTTTATAGTAGATTTTAATTCCAAGAAAAATTCCATTGAAAGCGAGGCAGAGATAATTATTTTACCAGCATCCATTTATTTAGATACCATGATAAGTATGCCCGATTGGGACATAAAGATTGGTGCACAAAATTGCTCTCAGTTTAATAACGGTGCTTACACAGGAGAAATTTCTGCTGCAATGTTGCGTGATTTTGATTATGACAGTGAAAACCTACATTATTGCTTGGTTGGTCATTCGGAGCGAAGAGCCTATTTTAACGAAACCAACTTTATCTGTGCTGATAAAGTAAATAGATTATTAGAGAATAAATTAAAGCCAATTTATTGCTGTGGTGAAGAACTAAAAGACAGAGAAAGTGAAAACCATTTTAGTCTGGTGCAAGCTCAAATTGAGGAAGGACTTTTTCACCTTAGCGAAGACGAATTAAAACAAGTAGTAATAGCTTACGAACCTGTTTGGGCAATTGGAACTGGTGTAACAGCTTCAAGCGAGCAAGCTCAAGAAATGCATTTGTTTATCAGAACATTATTGGATAAACGATATGGAGACGAAGTTGCAAATTCAATTTCCATTTTATACGGAGGAAGTTGCAAACCAGATAATGCTAGAGAATTATTTAACCAAACCGACATTGATGGAGGGTTGATTGGAGGAGCATCCTTAAAAGTTGATTCATTTATTCAAATTATTAATTCTTTTTAATATGAATTACGTCCATTGTCATTTTAAATTGACTGAGCCAACTCCCTGGAGTGAGATATTGATTACATATCTTGCAGAGATTGAGTTTGAGAGTTTTGAACAAAACGAAAATAAGGTAGAAGCTTACATACAAAAACCACTTTTTGATGAAAATAAAGTAAACTCTCTGTTGGAAAACATTCAAACAGAGACAACTTTTATTCACAAAGAAATTGAGGATAAAAATTGGAATGCAGAATGGGAGAAAAGTTTTTCGCCAATTTACATTGATAAGCAATGTATCATCAGAGCACCATTTCATGAAAAGAAAGAGGGATTTGAACAAGAAATTATCATAAATCCGCAGATGTCCTTTGGAACAGGGCATCATCAGACTACCTACCTGATAATGAAAGCTATGTTTGGCATAGATTTTGAAAATAAAACAGTATTGGACATGGGTTCAGGAACAGGAATCTTGGCAATATTAGCCGAAAAATTGGGTTGTAAAGAAGCAGTAGCGATTGATATAGATGAATGGGCTTATCACAACACGATTGATAATTTGAAGTTAAACGATTGTGCTAAAATTAAAGTGCAAGAAGGTGGAGCAGAGTTACTTACAGAGCCTAATAAGTATGAGGTTGTTTTAGCAAACATCAACCGAAATATTTTAACGAATGATATGGAAAGCTATGTAGCAAGCATGAGAAAAGGGGCAGAAATATACTTCAGTGGATTTTATACTTCGGATGTGACTATAATTGAAAAAGAAGCCAACAACAATGGACTTTCAATGATTGATACCAAAGAAAGAGAAGGCTGGGCAATGGTGAAGTGTGAAAAAATATAAACTTAAATAGATATAAAAATGAAACAATTACTTTTAATACCCTTATTATTTATTTCAAGTATTTGTTTGACTCAAATAACCGAATTTAGACCAAGTAGCGATGATTTTTCTGAGGATGTAGAAAACTTTATTAAGCCTATGGATAAATCTCTTGCTAAGGAGATTTCAAAGGAGATAGAAAATGTTTTTAATTCTAAATTTTCAGAAAATCAAAGAGCTGAAATAGCTTCTTTTTCCAACTTAATGTTGGAAAAAAAATATAAATTAAAGCCAGATTTTTTATCCTATTTTAATTCTATTATTGGTTTTGGGAAGTCTTCAAAAAGTACAAATAAAGATTTTGAAACTTGGTTTGAAGTACTCAATAAGTTAGTTAAATCAAGAAACAAAAGGAGGTTATCTAATTTCCTTGAATTTACCAATCACTTTTTTAATGAAAATTTACTTTCAGAAAGTTCATCCGTAAAATGGAAGTTAATAAAGGGAAACTATTCTTTTTCTGAAAAAAACGGAGCTTTTGTAGAATTAAAAAATGCCACATTAGTTTGCTATGCAAAGAATGACAGTTCGGTAATTATTTTAACCAACGGGTTGTTAAATGTTACAACTCAACAGTTTTTGGGAAATAAAGGAACGGTAACCTGGGAAAGAGTTGAATTGGATAAGAGAACAAATTTTGCAGAGCTTAATCGATATAGATTAAATATGAAAAGTTCTGGTTATGAAGCTGATTCAGCATTGCTGCATACCGACTATTTAAAAAATCCTGAACTGGGCAAACTCAGAGAAAAAGTACTAACATTTAACTCAAAAGAAAGAGCACAATATCCTACTTTCAATACTTACAATCAAGATATTGTATTGAAAGATGTAGTTCCTGGAGTTGATTATCAAGGAGAGTTTGCGTTAGTTGGAATGAATTTTAAGGGTGGTGCAGGAATAGGTAAGACAGCCTCAATTATTGTAAATAGAAAAGGTAAGAAGTTTATTGAGATTAAATCAAGGAATGTGATTATAAACTCTAATAAAGTTAGTTGCAATGATGCCAAGGCAATTGTTTTTTTGAATGAAAAAGAAACAATTTCTCAACCAAACTGTAATTTTTCTTATGTTACTAAAAAAAAGGAGGTTACCCTATCAAGAGGAAGTGTGAAAGGAGTTGAGTTTCCTTATTTAAGTACATTTCACAATCTCTCAATGGGCATCAATACTGTTACTTGGAAAGAAGGGGAAAATAAGTTAAAATTTGGATCTTCACAATCATTAGGAAACAGTGAAGCAACATTCGAATCCACTAATTTTTATAATGCTAAATCATATTCTAGTTTAAATTTAGGAAAGAAAAATGTGGCGAAAGAACTACAAAATTTTGCTGGTAGTTTTGATGATAATGTTGAAATATCAGAGGTTGATTTTGCTAAACACATGAAAGTTATTTCAAGTGAATTGACTGGTAGCCTTGTAAAAATGGGTAATCTAGGGTTGATAGATTACAGTGTGAAGAAAAAAACAATTGTAGTATTACCAAGGCTAGATACTTATTTGAATTCAAGAACCAAAGAAGGAGATTATGATGATTTATTTATTCAATCAATTTCAAAATCTTCTGATAATGCAGTAATGGATTTGACTGACTTAACGATTTCTGTTGAGGGAATCAGAAATTTTATGTTAAGTAAAAAGAAGTTTGTAAAAGTTTATCCCAAAGATGGAAAAATTACTTTGAAAAAAGACAGGAACTTTTCTTTTTCTGGAGTTATAAATGCCGGTAGAACCGAGTATTTTGGTTCTAATATTGAGTTTGATTACGATAAGTTTTCTTTATCATTTGAAAAGATGGATACCATGCGTTTAAGAGTTTATTCGATGCATGATTCTATAAAATCTCCACAAGTTCGAATTTTGTCAAAAATATATAATCTTGAAGGGGAAATATTAGTTGACAATCCTGGAAATAAATCAGGGAAAAGAAAGGAATTTGCAAATTTTCCTAAACTTGTTGTGTCAAATTCACCTAAAATTTATTACAACAACGCAGAAATTTTAGATGGAATTTATGATAGTTCATCATTCTACTTTTTAATGAGTCCTTTTGAAATGGATAGTTTGTTAACCTATACAAATCAAGGAATTGATTTTGAAGGTACAATGTTTACTTCAGATATTTTCCCGCCATTTGATGAGTCAGTTAAGTTGATGAATGATTATGTTTTGGGATTCAAATTAGATAAAATAACAGACAATATTTATAAGAGTAAAGCCAATTACAACGATATTTTATCCCTTAATAGTGATGGACTCATTGGTAAAGGAAGATTGACCTTTTTAACTTCTTCTGCTTACTCTAAGAAGATTGTTTTTTTTCCAGATTCTTTGGTTGCAAAAACAGGACAATACGTTAATAAATCTCAGACATTACCAAGCGTTCCTGATATTGTGGCAGATAATTGTTTTATTACTTTCCAACCACATAGAGGAATATGGAAAGCAAATAATATTGATGTCCCTATGAATATTTTTAGTGATAAAATTTCTCAGTTTGATGGTCAAGTTACACTTACAGAAAAAGGAATGACGGGAAAAGGAGAATTCACTTCCAATAGGATTTTAGTTAGTTCTAAAGATTTTGTGATGGGTCAAAAGAACATGGATGCCAATAAATCTAATTTTATACTCAAAGGAAAAGAAGAAAACGATCCTCCATCTCTTGAAGCCTCAAATATGGAGATGGCCTTAGATTTTGAAAAAAGAGAAGGTAATTTTAAATCCAACACTGGAACTTCAGTTATAGAGTTTCCTATTAACAAATTTACCGCTATAACGGATGAATTTGATTGGTTTATGGACAAAGGTATCATGGATTTTAAGAAAGAAATTGATACAGCTAATTTTCAAAACTATGATGAAAATAAGAACTTGAAATCTAATTTTATTTCTTCCCTCAAAGAGCATGAAGGACTTGGTTTCTTCTCAGGATTTTCCTCGTATAATATCGATAGTAATATTTTAGTATGTAAAGAAATACCTTACATAATAGTTGCAGATGCTCGAATTATTCCTGAAAATGGGACGCTTACAATATTCAAAAAAGCTGATATTCAACCAATTTACAACTCTCAAATTGTAGCTAATTTTACAAATCAATATCACCGTTTCAGTGATGTGGAAGCAAGTATTTATTCAAGTAAAAAATATCTGGCTAATGGAAATTACACAGTTTCCTCAGATAAGTCGATAAATAGTAGGGTATTTTTTGATAACATTGAACCAGATGAAGAAGGAAATACAGTTGCTGAAGGAATCATTGAAGAAGATTCAAACTTTTATTTAAGCCCTCAATTTAGATATTACGGAGGAATAAAAGTAAAAGGAAATCAACTTGGAACTTCTTATGATGGAAAAACTATAATTATCACAAACTGTGAGGAGTTAACAGTAGATTGGATACAGTTTAAAGCAATTGTAGATACAAGTAAAATTATAATTCCACTAGGTGAGGCTTTTGCTGATAAGGTTTCTGGACCAACTATGTCAAATGATGGTGAAATGACTTTCTACACCGCTTTTTTAGCTGAAAAAGGGTATGAAAGTGACGAAGCATTTACTCCCTCTGATGGGTATATATCGTATAATAACGAAAAAGGGTTGTTTGAAATTGGAGCCAAAGATAAATTACTGAACAACAAAGCTGCAGGAAATTACATCAGTTTTGATAATGAGAATTGTAGTTTTAAAACTATAGGTGAACTTCAGTTATCAACTAAAACGGATCAGTTTCAGCTTGAGGTTGTAGGAGATTTAGAATATAATAAACTAAAAGATACAACTTTGGACATGAATGGGACAATGAAAATTAACTTTCCATTCAATCCTGGAGCTATTAACTTAATGAAAGAAGATATTCTTGGAGCTCAAGTACAGCAATTAATTGATGTAACTAAAACAAACTTTGATTTGTTTGTAAATAATTCATTGCCAGGAGAAAAAGGTGTCAAACTTTCTAAAGAATTGTATTCAAATGGGAGAATGATAAAGCTTCCAAAAGAAATGGAAAGTACCATGACTTTATTTGATTTGAATTTTTATTGGGATGAAAACTCGCAATCTTTTTTAGCTCAAGGTTTTGCTAATATCGCTACACTTGGAAACAATCAGATCTTTAGAAGATGCAAAATTTATGTTCAAATTCAGAAAAGAAGAACCGGAGATAAAATTTCTTGGATGATAGAACATGCACCCAATAAATTCTATTATTTTGATTACTTCAATGGCGAACTATTAACCTATTCTTCTAACGATAAGTACAATACAGCTATTGAAGCAATTCCTGCAAAAGACAAAAAAATAAAAGGAGGGAAAGGACAAGAAGACTTTTATTTTGGATTATCTTCAAAATCGAAACCAATTTTATTCTTAAGAAATTTTGAAGATGAAGAGGGTTTTGATGAGGATTAAATAGAAAAATATGACAGGATTATTTATCGCTTTTGTAGTATTATCTTATCTCATAGGTTCTATTCCTACAGCAGTTTGGGTAGGAAAAGCTTTTTACAACAAAGATGTAAGAGATTTTGGAAGTGGAAATGCAGGAGCAACCAATACATTTAGAGTGTTGGGAGTAAAAGCAGGAATTCCTGTTTTGATTATTGATGTGATAAAGGGTTGGTTATGTGCTTATGTTTTGGCAAGGCAATTGCACCCAAGTTTTCTTTCTAATCCTGCAGTAAATACCCAAATTGCTTTTGGAGTTGCTGCAATTCTCGGACATATTTATCCAGTTTTTGCAAGTTTTAGAGGAGGAAAAGGAGTGGCAACTGCGTTAGGTATTATCATTGCACTTCACCCAGAAGCATCACTTTCTTGTTTTGGTGTGTTTATAATTGTGTTGTTAATTTCTAGAATAGTCTCTGTTTCTTCTATGTTAGCAGCTATTTCTTTTCCACTGTTTGTTGCTTTTGTTTTCCCAGAATCGTATAATTCTTTGGTTATTTTCTCCATTGTGATGAGTGTGTTGATAGTAGCAACTCACACCAAAAACATCCAAAGATTATTAAAAGGAGAGGAAAAGAAGATTTTTTAAAACAATAGAAAAGCGTATTTTTGATTATGCTAAATCCTATTTTCGAAAAATCAAAACTTGATGAGTTATTTCAAGTGCTTTCTGAGTCAAAAACTATCCTGATATTTGGACACAAAAACCCTGATGGAGACTCAATTGGCTCTACATTGGCACTGTATCATTATTTGGGTTCAAAAGGAATTAATTCTCAGGTAATTCAACCTGATGGATTTCCTAATTTTTTGAAATGGATGGAAGGAACTGATTCTATTCTACTGTTTGAAAAACAACCTGAGGAGGTAACAGAATTAATCAAAAAAGCGGATGTTATTTTTAATTTGGATTATAACGAACAATCCAGAGTAGGAAAGGAATTGGGAGAATTGTTGCAACAATCTGATGCAGTAAAAGTAATGATTGATCACCACCAACAACCTGATGATTTTGCTCAATTTACTTTTTCTGACACTACCTCTTGTTCTACAGCACAATTGGTGTATGAATTTATTGAATCCAATGGAGATTTACCTTTGATTAATGAAACTATAGGTAATTGTATCTATACAGGAATACTTACCGACACAGGCTCTTTTCGATTTCCGTCCGTTACTCCAAAAACCCATTTAATTGCTGCGGATTTAATTTCTCGTGGAGTAGTTCATTCTCGTATTCATGAAGAAATTTATGACATTAATACACCAGAGAGATTGAAATTATTGGGGTATACATTAAATAATAAATTAGAAGTATTACCCGAGATTAATACAGCAATTATTAGTCTTACTATGAAAGAAATGCAAGACCATAAAACCCAAAAAGGATATACCGAAGGGTTTGTGAATACTGCGTTATCAATTTTAGGAGTAACCACAGCTGTATTTGTAAAAGAAGACAAACATATTGTAAAAATTTCTTTTCGTTCTAAAGGAGATATTCCTGTGAATGAATTTTCGAAACTGCACTTTGGTGGAGGAGGACATATCAATGCGGCTGGTGGAGCTAGTAAATTATCTGTTCAAGAAACGGTTGATAAAATAAAAAAGGAACTTCCATCGTTTTTAGCTCAATTAACTAAATAAACCATGAAAAAGTATTTCATTTTAATCATAGGTATTTTATTGGTTTTTTCTTGCAAAGAGGACAAACCAAAGGAGGAAACCATGCTTGTACCTAGCAGAAACGAAACTGCGGACATGAACAAAAATTGGAATATTGAAGAGCAAGAAATTATTAATCAGTTTGTGGAAAGAAAAGGTTGGGACATGGAAACCTCTGAATCTGGGCTTAAATATTTGATTTATAAAAAAGGTACTGGAGAAAAAGCAGAGCCTGGAATGAGAGCAATGGTGGAATATTCTGTTACGTTGTTGGATGGTACAGAAGTGTATTCCTCAGAAGAAGTTGGTCCACAACCATTTCTTATTGAAAGAGATAACGTAGAATCTGGATTGCATGAAGGAATTACCTATATGAAGGTAGGGGATAGAGCCAAAATGATAATTCCTTATTATTTAGCACATGGTTTATTGGGTGATCAAGCTAATATTCCTCCTTTGGCTAGTTTGGTTTTTGATATTAGGTTGTTGGGGCTGAGTAAATAATTCTATATTTTCACTCATTGTCATTCCTGCGAAGGCAGGAATCTAAAGTTAAGAATCAGCCTGATGAATAAGATTCCCTTATTCAAGGGAATGATAAACAAAATGATTTTCATTTTTATTCGTTATATTTATGTAATAACTAATTCCACTTAATGAAATTCATTCTCAAAATATTCAAAAAACTACTAATCACACTAGTTGTGCTTATCGGAATTTCTGTAATATTGCTTTATGCTACTGATAATCAATATATTTTTAGAGGAGTAAAATTAACTTATCTCAAAGGAAACACCACTGCCAATATTGACGATAGGCTAGATTTTGATACTCGGATGATTTCCAACGGAGAAATTCAAGAATGGGAACTGAGTGAGAATTATAATCAAATTCCATTGACAGATACGTTATTCAAAGAATTAGAAGTTTACAAACCAGCTGGTTTTTTAATTATCAAAGACGGTAAAATACTTAATGAACACTATTTTAATGGCTACTCGGATACGAGTTTAACTAACTCTTTTTCAGTTTCTAAAACTATGTTGACTATGATGTTAGGAAAAGCGATTGAAGAAGGCTATATCAAAAGTTTGGATCAATCTATTGTAGATTTTTTACCAGAGTTTAAGGACGATTCTTTGGCTCAACAATGTACAGTTGGGGATTTGTCTGCTATGACAGCTGGGTACGACTGGAGCGAGAGTTACTACTTGCCACTCAACCCAACCGCCAAAGCCTATTACGGAAGAGACATTACAGAACAAATGCTTAGCAGGAGTTTTGTGAAAGAATCAGGGAATGAATTTGAATACTTGTCGGGTGTTACGCAACTATTAGGAATTGTAGTCCGCAGAGCCATTGACAAACCTCTTTCTGAGTATCTCTCTGAGAAATTTTGGAAACCTTTGGGAATGAGAACACCAGCTTATTGGGCATTAGACAATCCCGATGGAATGGAAAAAGCCTATTGCTGTGTGTATTCCAATGCCAGAGACTTTGCCAAGTTTGGACAACTGATTTTACAAGATGGTAAATGGAACGGAAAGCAATTGATTGATTCAAGTTTTGTTTCGTTAATGAAATCCCCAAACTTAAGTGCTTTCTCCAAAGTAGAACAACCAATTTATGGGTATTCCCTTTGGTTGGATTACGACCATTCAACTCCTTTTTACTCACTTATTGGGCATTTGGGGCAATACATTGCGGTAGTTCCAGAACATAATATGGTAATTGTGCGTTTAGGACAAACCCGAGATAGGAGAGGAACCAAAAATGGGGTGCTTCCAGGTAATGATTTGTATTATTATGTGGATGAAGCGGTTAAGATGGTAGGAAGTTAGGCATTCTTTATTTTTTAATTATTTTACTTCTGATGCTTTAATAACGGTAATTAAATAATCAGCTGATGATTTTTTCCAACAATTTATAATTTTTATTATTTGCCACAATAGCCAGAATAGAGAAAAACACATTAGTATTAAAAAGAATGCATTCCAAACATCCTTTGAAATTCCAAATGCATCATTAAATGTTGTTGTTAATCTAGCTATTAATACTGTTAAAAAAATTGATAAAGGTGTTATCCAAGATTTTCTTATATCTAAATTTTTTAAATGTTTTAATAAAATATTTTCAAGTTTGTCATGTGTAATTTCAATTAAATCACTTTTGACATTTGACATACGTTTGTCAACAAATTTATTTTGATTACCACTATTTTCAAAGTTATTAGTTGACTTACTTTCCATTTTTTTCTTCTTTAATTATTACATCTTCTCTATTTACCAGTGCATATAAAGCATGAGGGGTAATTGCTCCACAATTATTACAACCTGTCAAAATAACTGGAACATTATCATCAATTTCATTCTCAAGATCAAATGAAAGTGGAAATTTAGAGAAGCCATCTATAAGGGCAAAAATTCCATCATATCCACATCTGTGGCATGGAGAATCTATATCTTTGGCATTAAGAGCATCCATTATTTGGTCTCTATCATATTTAGCTTTACTCATGTTTTTTTATTTTTTAAGAGTATAAAAATAATATTATTAATAATACTCTAATTGATTTTATTTATTTTAAAATGGAATCTTCCCCAAAACCTCCTCCACAGAAATCCTCTCTCTCCAATTATACCCATTAGTGGCTTGTTTATTCCCATACCCAGTCAAAGTCAATTTATTTCGTTCTTCTTTGGGTACTTGAATAATAAATTCTTCATTACCATACGGATAAAACCCAAGCAGTGGAGTAGTGGCACCCCAAATGGAAACTACTTTTATTCCCAGCAAACAACCAAAATGCATATTTGAGGAGTCCATACAAACTAGTGCATCAAGCTTTTTCATTAAGGCTAATTCTTGGTCAAAAGGTATTTTTCCAGCTAAAGAAAAGACTCCTTTTTCTTTTTCTTCAATAGCTTCTAATTGCTCAATTTCCGATTCTCCGCCACCAAATAACAGTACTTTGTAATTTTGCTCAACTAGTTTCTTAATTAGTTGTTGGATATTATTCATTCCCCACATCTTGGGTTCATGAGCTGCAAATGGGGCAATTCCAATCCATTTTTCTTGTTTCTCGGTTAAGTTATTCTGTGCTAAAAATTGAGTCAGTTCGGTTTTCTCGATTGGGTGTAGCCAAGGTCCTTCAATCAATTCAGCTTTATACCCAGCTTTACGAAATGTATTGAGGTATTGCTCCATGATATGAGGCAATTGTTTATTGCTCTTACCAGAAAGAATAGCTCGTTTTTCGTTTCGCTTTTTGTCAAAAGTCACACGTTCTATTCCTTTCATTTTAAGAAAAGAAGTAATCATTTTTGAACGCAATACATTATGCAAATCAACCACTCCATCAAATTTGTGTTCTTGGTGCAATTCATTGGCGAGTTTTCGTAAGCCAAAAAAACCTTTGTACTTGTCTAAGTCAATTCCTAGAGCTTTTATTTGTGGATGCTCAGGAAAAAAACTTGCATAAAAAGGACGAGTAATTAATGTGAAAGTTAAATAAGGATGAGCTTTGGCAACAGATAACAAAGCAGGAATAGTAAGTGCTACATCTCCCATTGCTGAAAAACGGATTACTAAAATATGTTTGGGTTTACCCATTAATTACTTTTTGTAAAGAACTGGGTTAAGGCTTTCATCATTATACATTTTCATCTGTCTGTATACTTTCATATACTTTCTGCCTTCCATCACATCTTCAATCAACTGATTGAAAGCCAATGATAAATCTTCTTTTTGTTCTAACAAGACAGCCAGTTTTTCCTCTACTTTAGCTTTGTGCTGAGCATCAGAATCAACTCTGTCTACTTGCTCTTGCATGTGGTAAATTTTAAGAGCCAAAATAGACAATCTGTCCACTACCCAAGCAGGAGATTCGGTATTTATTTTTCCGCAAGTCAAATCATTTTTAGCACCAAAATACTCCCAGAACCAATCGTCAATTTTCTCCACCATATCCGTTCGGTCTTGGTTAGACTTATCAATTCTTCGTTTGATAACCAATGCATCAGTTGGGTTGATATTTGGATCACGAATAATATCCTCCAAGTGCCATTGCACAGTGTCAATCCAGCATTTGTGGTAGAGTAATCCTTCAATCTCAGTATGTGGATTGTTGAGTGTAGCATCCACATTATCAGTTACATGATAGTTGTCTATCACTTCATTAAATATAGTAAAACAGTTAGTTGCGTTCATTTTGTTGATTTATTCGTCTCCTAAAAATAGTGCTTTTAATTCATTTGCATCCTTAGGTTTCATTCTTTTTGCAAGAATCAAACTCAATTGCTTTCTTCTAAGTGCACCTTCGTATCTAAATTTCTCTTCATCCGTTTCAGGATTTAGTTCGGGAACTTTGCATGGTTTTCCTTCATCATCCAATGCCACAAACGTACTGATAGCCTCATTACTTTTGTGTTTAACTCCTGTTCTTAAATTTTGCACCCACACATCAATGTAGATTTCCATAGAAGAATTGAAGGCTCTAGAAACTTTTGCTTCTAGCGTTACGGTATCTCCCAATTTTATTGGTTTATCAAAAGATATGCTATTGATTGAGGCCGTAACTACTTGCTTATTACAATGTCTTCGTGCCGAAACTGAAGCAATAATATCTACCCAACTCATCAACATTCCTCCAAACAAATTGTTGTGAAAGTTAGTATCGTTAGGTAAAACAATGTGTGTTGAAACGGCTAAAGAGTTTTGTGCAGTTCTTGGTTGCATGCGATGATTTTAATTTTTTACAAATATCTTAATTTAATATCACTAACACGATTATTTCCCTCAAAGATTTGTTATTTTGTACCAGATTTAAAACCATAAAAAACTAGAATATGTTAACAGGATTCAAACACCTTCACTCTGCAAATAGATACATTTTACTTGCTTTATTATTAATTGTAATTATTACATCTTTTCAGAAATGGAAAGGAAAAAAGGAATACACCAAGCAAGATGATAAATTAAATCTTATCACTTTTATTATTACACATATTCAATTATTGTTAGGGTTAGTTCTTTATTTTACAAGTAATTGGGTTCAGTTTAATGAAAACACTATGTCTAGTTCTTTACTTAGGTTTTTTACAGTTGAACATATTTTTGGGATGCTAATAGCAATTACATTAATTACTTTAGGAAGAATAAAAGGAAAGAAAATTACTGATTCTGTTCGTAGGCATAAACTAACTTTTTGGTATTTCTTTATTGCATTAATAATCATGTTAGCTACAATACCTTGGCCTTTTAGAGCTTGGTCTGAAGCTGCTGGAATTGGATGGATTTAATTTTATACTATTAGAAAAATTATGACAAAAATAATCTCCTATAATGTAAACGGTATTAGAGCAGCTTTGAAAAAAGACTGGGATAAATGGATACAATCAGTTGACCCAGATATTGTGTGTTTGCAAGAAACAAAGGCCCAATCTAATCAAATTGATAGTGAATTGTTTGCGAATATTGGTTACAAAACTTACACTTATTCAGCTGAGAAAAAAGGATATAGCGGAGTAGCAATACTCACAAAAAAAAGACCTAACCATATAGAGTATGGAATAGGAAACCCTAAATACGATATTGAAGGAAGAGTTATACGAGCAGATTACGATACTTTTTCTGTAATCAGTGTTTATTTTCCTTCAGGTAGTAATCCTGATAGACAGAGTTATAAAATGGATTTTTTAGCTGATTTTAAGATTTATATTGATGAACTAAAAAAGGAAATACCAAATCTAATTATTTCTGGAGATTATAATATTTGTCACAAGGCGATTGATATACACAATCCTTTTAGTAATAAAAACTCTTCAGGGTTTTTACCAGAAGAAAGAGAATGGGTAAGTAAGTTCATTGATTCAGGGTTTATTGATTCGTTTCGTTATTTCAATGATGAGCCGCACAATTACACTTGGTGGACCTATCGATTTGGAGCAAGAGGAAACAACAAAGGATGGAGAATTGATTACCACATGGTGAGCAAAACATTAGAAAGCAGATTAAAAAGAGCAGTAATATTGTCAGAGGCAGTTCATAGTGATCATTGCCCATTGATGGTAGAAATAGATTAAAACTATGAGTAAAAAAGTATGTATATTTTGTGGAGCCCGAACAGGAAATTCCTCTGAAATAGTAGAAGAAACGAAAAAGCTAGTAAAACTCCTAGCGAATCAAGAATACGATTTAGTTTATGGAGGAGGTAACGGAGGATTAATGGGATTAATAGCTGACGAGTTTTTAGCTCATGGTAGGCAAGTAATTGGAATTCGTCCTTCTATTTTATTGTCCGAAGAAAATTCTCATGGTGGATTAACCGAAATGATTTCAACAGAAGATATGTTTGAGAGAAAAAAGAACATGGTAGAAGTTTCGGATAGTTTTATTGCATTACCCGGTGGAGTAGGTACTTTGGACGAAATTCTAGATGTGATGACGCTTAATAAAATAAACGCCATACATAAACCAATGGCACTGTTTGATATTAATGGATTTTACACCAAACTAACCAAATTGCTTGATACTTTTGTGGAATTTGGGTATTTGGATGAAGAAGCGAAAAGTCTGTTAATTATGGAGAATGATGCCTCTAAATTAATTGAGGAGTTGAAAAATTATAAATAATTAGGAACCGAAATATGCGATTGTTAATCCTATCAAAAACCAAAATCCTAGTCCTACAATAGTTGATTGAACATAGTTAGTTTCATAAAACTCTTTAAACTTTAGTTTTTTATTACTAAAGATATAAAGCAATATTGCTCCTGGTAAAGAACAGAATTCTATTAATATGTCAAAAATTATTTCCATTAATTGAAATTAATTAAATTTATACCAAATAATAAAAAAATCAGTACAACTAAGATATATCTATGAAAAACATTGCGTTACTCCTAAGCATTTTTATATTTTCAATCTCTTTCAATAGCTATTGTTCTGAGAAAGATTCAATAATAAACTCCACAGAATTGGCTGCAGAAAATACCTCAGACTCAACTATAGCTGATTCTTTAGCAAATGATTCGACTGAATCATCAGAAGAAACACCAAGTCAACCAGCAGGTTACGGTCAGTTGTTTATGTTTGGATTTTTAGTTCTGGGAGCTATATTAGTGGTTTGGAAATTTAAAGGGTATCAATAGATTTCTAAATTATCTTGTATTAAGTCAGCTAGCTCAGGTTTCACTTTCCACTTGTTAGCATAGGTTCTCCAATTACTTACCACCGAGTTTATTTCCTCAATAATTTTCTCCCCTTTTTTTATAGAAATGGATTTTGCGAGTACCAATAAATCTTCTTTTGTAATGTTTTTTCTTTTTCCATTTACACTCAGTGCATGTTGACTCACCCATTGGCTATCTGCTCGATATGCATAGCACAAATCATAAGCTGGTGCCAATTCCCATTTTCCGCCTTGTTTTAATCTGAACCCAAAGTTTTTGGTATGGTCGTCACAGTTTTTAGCAATTACATTAAACACCATTCTTCTGAATTGTTGCTCCGCTTCAGGAAATGGCAATCTCAATATTCGCATAGTTTGAAACAACTGCTCATAACTAAAACTGGTTACTTCATTGTAATCATAATGTTGCATAGCACAAAAAGTCTGAATATGGAATTTCTCGTTGTTTTCTCCTCTATCAAATCGTTTAGTCATAAAATGAGCCCTTCCATTTTCTTCTAATAGTTTGGATTCCATCATGTTAATTCCACAATTGGTTGCCATATCGTAATAAGCCATTTCCACTCTTCCAAACCCCTTACTCTCGCCAAATTGCACATCACTTACTGTATCGAGTTTTATCATCCACTGCTCAAATCCAGTTGGTGAGTTGGTTTGTCCCGATTTTACTTCGCCAGTTGTTGGGTTGTAAGCAATAATAGCTTTTGGTCGTGCTCCACCAGCCGAAGTTCCTATTTTCAGTAGTTCGGTCATGGCTTTTTGTTCTTCTTTATTAATGTTGGTATTGAATTGAGTTCGTTTGTCCAGCATTTTTTTAGCAATATTTACCAAACTATCAATTTCTACAGTAAAGCTATTTTTTGTAGCAGGCATTTTTGTTGGTTCAAATTCTAATGCACCCATTCCTCTTGTTCCAATAAAGCAAAGTTGTTCAATGGGATTCATACTGTTTTGTGGTCTTCCTTTTTGGGCTAGCCAAGTGTTTATCAATTGATTTCCATATTTATCGGGCAATACATCTGCTAATAATCCTGGCAATCCTTTAAAAGTATCGAACTCGCTATTTCTGGTAGGACGCAGTTCTGGAAACGAAAAAATAGGAGTAGGGGAATCAATAGGCATTTTTATAGGCGATAAATCCCAGCCTTTTTCAATAGCGGTTTTGGTGTATTCAAAACTTGCTACTCCTGTGTTTTCGTCCCAATATACAGCTCCTACAGTTTCGCCCCATAGTTTAACAAATGCAGTGGTTATAGCTACCATTCGCTTTCGTTTTTAGAGTCAGTCGATTTACCCGAAGCCCTTTGTCTTTGCTTTTTTTCGAGCTTCGCCAAAGCAATTGGGCTTAGTTGTTTTTTTATTTCAAAAGAGTTTAAAACCTCTAGAGAATCCAATCCTCTAAGAATCTGTATGAGCGAAATAAGCGTAATGGGTTCTCCATTTTCAATCTGACTAATGGTCGAACGGTTAACTCCTGCTTCTTCAGCAAGTTGCGATTGTGATTTATCTTGATTTACTCTTTTTTGGTGAATAAAATCTCCTAAATATGCTACAACTGCTTTATCACTTAGTTGATTTATATTGTTGGTTTTTTCCGTCATTGTGTGTTTATTTACTGCCTAATATTGGTTTTCTCCATCAAATATACTGTTTTTAATATTATAATGTTGCTAATTGATGGTTTTTTCCATCAAAAACTTATATTTTAAAATGTAATGTCGTAAAATGCTATCAAAAAAATAAACATTAATACATGAATTTAAGCTTCATTCTTTTTTCTAACTTTGAGAACTTAAATAAACAATTAAATGAGTCTCGAAAAAGAATTAGTATCAAGAAGCGAAGGAAAATGTGAGATGTGTGGAAATACAAATGGATTGAAGGTGTATGACATTCCACCGGTAGAAATAAGAACTGCCAACAAAGCTGTGTATGCTTGTGATACATGTTGGGAACAAATGGATAATTCTGATACTACCGAAGAAAATCATTGGAGATGTTTGAATGATAGTATGTGGAGCGAAATTGATGCTGTAAAAGTGATGTCTTGGCGAATGTTGACAAGACTTAACACCAGCTGGACTCAGAATTTGCTTGACATGATGTATGTGGAAGATGATGTGCTAAAATGGGCAAAAGCCAGTGGAGAAGGAGTGGAGGGAATGAATTTGAAGCACAGAGATAGTAACGGAGTTATTCTTAGCCAAGGAGACTCGGTGGTATTGATAAAAGATTTGGTAGTAAAAGGAGCAGGATTTACTGCAAAAAGAGGAACCGCAGTGCGAAATATTAATTTAGTAAACGATAATCCAGAACACATTGAAGGAAAAGTAAACGGACAACGAATTGTAATTTTGACTCAGTTTGTGAAGAAATCATAATATTTAAAAATATGAAGGGATATAAAATATTTTATTTAATACTAATGCTTTTTTTTATTTCTAGTTGTGCATCTGTTTATTATTCTCCAGAACTAAAAAATAGAACTTCTAGTCATAAAAAAATTGCATTTATTCCATTTGAAATAATAATTTCTGTAGAAAAAATGCCAAAGAAAACTACTATTGAGCAAATTGAACAAATGGAAAAAGACTTAAGTATTACATTTCAAGAACAGATATATGAAAGGTTCTTAAACAAAAAATCCAATTTCAATATAGAATTTCAAAATGTATCGACAACTAACAGTTTATTAAAAAGTAATAATATTAATTCATCTAATATTAAAAAATATACAAAAAAGCAATTAGCAGAAAAACTTAATGTAGATGCTGTTGTTTCAGGATTAATTTTTGCTAGAAAACCATTTTCAACAGGTGGATCAGTAGCTATAGCTCTACTATCTGGATTTTTTGGAAGTACTAATGAAGTTGATGCAACAATCTTATTGAATGATGGTAAAGATGGACAGTTACTTTTTAAGTTCAATGATATTTATTCAGGAAGTATAGGGAGTAAGCCAGAAAAATTAACAAAAGCTATGGTTAAAAAAATAGAGAAAAAATTTCCGTACAGAATTGACTAAAATTAAGTTAAAATTTAAAAGATAGCTTCATTTTTTCTTCATGTAATATTTTATTAAATTTATAAATGACTGAGGACTATCTCCATTATCTCTGGAAATACAAATTATTTTCAATGAGCGACCTTTTTACTTTCGAAGGTGAACAACTGGAAATAGTAGATTTCGGTTTTCATAACCATGATTCTGGTCCAGATTTCTCGCAAGGTAAAGTAAAAATTGACAACACAACTTGGGCAGGAAACATTGAAATTCATATAAATTCAAGTGATTGGTTAAAACACAATCATCAAACAGATAAGGCTTACGATTCTGTAGTATTGCATGTGGTTTATAATTATGATGCTGAAATAAAAACATCTACGGGAAGTATAATTCCAACTTTGGAATTAAAAAACAGAATGGATTATTCTCAATTTGAGGAGTATCAGCGATTTATTTTCTCATCTATTCCTTGTAGTAATTCACTTCAATCTGTTCCAGATATTATTGTTTCATCCACCATAGAGCAAATGCTAATTGAGCGATTGGCTTCAAAAGCTGAGTTGATAAAGCTGGAATTAAAAAAAACAAATTACGATTGGGAGCAGGTATTTTTTCAATACATAGCTAAAGCTATGGGGATGAAAATTAATAGTCATCCTATGGAGCAATTAACTAAGAATACGGATGTTAAATTGTTTTCTAAATTAGGAGATAACTTACTAGCAACAGAAAGTATTTTGTTTGGACAAGCTGGATTTCTAGAAAATAATAAATCTGAAAATGAATATTATAATCAACTAAAGAAAGAGTATTCTTTTCATCAAGCTAAGCACAATTTGATTCCGATAAACAAAGTGTTTTGGAAGTTTTCTAAGCTGCGCCCACCTAATTTCCCAACGGTAAGAATTGCTCAACTTGCTCAACTGTTAATAAGCTCAGTTCATTTGTTTGATTCACTTGTTGTAAATAAAAAATCTTATAAAGAACTTCAGAAATTTTTGTCAATATCTATAGAAGAAGGGTTTTGGAAAAATCACTATACTTTTGATAAAGAAAGTAATCCGATTAAAAAATCTATAGGTAAGACTTTAATAGATTCAATTATTGTAAATACGATAGCCCCATTTCTATATTGTTATGGAAAATATAAAGATGAAGAAACTTATATAGATAGGGCAATCAGTTTGTTGGTAGAAATTCCAGCAGAGGAGAATAAGATTACTCGAATATTCAAAGATAAGTTGAAGATTGAAAATGCTGGGGATTCTCAAGCTATCATTCAATGTCATAACGAATACTGTGTAAATAAAAAATGCTTAGATTGTAGTATAGGAATACACATTTTAAAAAAATAAATTAAAATACCACCCCTATTTAAAAATAACTACGTAAATGAAAGTGTAGATCAAAAACATAAACTTTTAAAACAAATCAAAATGAAAAAATTATTACTTATCTCAGCGTTAATATTCTCAGCATCAGTGATGTTTGGTCAATGTCAAGCAAAATTCTCAAAACATCAAGCAGTTGACCCTATAACTAGATTGCCAATTCCTAATAAAGCAATATTAGTCGATAGTTCAATTGGATCCCCAGGTATGTTATACTCTTGGGACTTTGGTGATAGTTCAGCTCCACAGACAGGATTAAATGTAACACATACTTATGCTACACATGGAAGTTATGTTGTGTGCTTAACAATTATCGATTCAACTGTTGTAGGTCTTTGTACGAGTGTTTTTTGTGATACATTAACAGTTGATTCTTCTGGAAATGTTAGAAGTGCTTTTACTGTATCGACAGGAAACTCTTTAGCATCTATAACTGAGAACAAGACTCTTAATAATATTAAGGTATATCCTAATCCAGCGCAAGAATTTACTACATTGGATTTTGAATCTTTAAACTCTACTGATTTAACTATTAGAATCATTGATACTAAGGGTTCTCAAGTTCAAGTGCTTGAGAGAGGTATTTTTTCTGGAAGTAACAGAATTCAATTAAATACAAGTAGTTTAGAAGAAGGAATGTACATAATCCAACTTCAAGATGGAAATTCGTTTACTACAAAACGTCTTCAAATTGTTAGATAACAAAAGAAAAATATAATGTTTATTTTCTAGCCTTGCTTCTTTAGAGCAAGGCTAGTTTTATTTCATAAAATTTGAAACTTGATAAAAAAACTATAAAAAAAGTTCAAAGAAAAAACCGAAAAACTGAATTGGAGTTGTACAAAAACTGCTTCCAATACTGGATGTCGGTGGCTATGAAATATTTTAATAATGAAGAAGATGCAGCTTTATGTATCAACGATTCTTTTATTAAAGTTTGTGATAATATTGAAAAGTATAATTCAGAATTTAGTTTTATTACTTGGTCAAGAACTATTTTAACAAGAACTATAATTGATGAACTAAGGAAAAGAAAAAAATATAATGAAACGATGTTTATTTCGGATAAAATTGAGCATTTTGAATTAGCAGAAGAAGAACCTAAAGAAGAATTGAGTATAGATAATAACAAAATATTAAATGCTATAGAAGAACTTCCTAATGCAACTAAAAAGGTAGTTAAATTATACCTGTTAGAGGGACATACTCATTCTGATATTTCAGATATATTGGGTATATCTGCTCAGACATCAAAATGGCATTTAAAAACTGGAAAAAGTAAATTAAGAGATTTATTATCTGATTAAGATAAGGATGAAAGAAGAACAAAAGAACATATCGAATCAAAGTGAATCAGCCTATGAACTTAAACAAGAGTATCTAGATGATTTAACTAAAAAATTAGATAATCATAGATCTAAGGGCAAAAAAGGGTTGTATCGTTATCTAACAGGTTTTTTATTGTTACTATTAATTGGCACATGTTTTTTCTTACCTAAGGTTGATTTAAATAAATCGACACTAATAGATAAAAATTCGATTGTTCAGATTCAGAATATTGAAGAAAGCTTTATTGAAAGTAAGGAAGAAACTGAAAATAATATAAATGAATTAGGGATAGGAAGTAATGATTTAGCAGAGGAATCAATAAATAATGAATCTAATCATTTATCTATATCTCAGGATGTTTCAAGATCTGTAAAAACAGATGAAATGATTAGAAACAGCTCTATTTCTAATAAAAAATCAAGAGTAATCTCTTCATCTAAAAATAGTTCAACTCCATCAAATCTTAATACTGTTAATCCAAAACAACCAAGAAAGGAGGAGGACAATAATGTTGTCAATAAAGAATTTATTTTGGTAGAAAATTTTGAAGAAGATAATAATAAATCAAGTGATTCAAGTAATGAATCAAATAATTTAATCATAAATAATGACCAAAGTAGCTCTCAACAAAAAGAACAACTTAATAAATCTGAAGAGGAAGAAAGGTTAGATTCAAACCTTTTAGAAGGAAAAACTGAAAGTACACCGGAAGAGGTTGATTCTTCTTTTGAAGATTCTGTTTCAAATAAAGACACTACCGATGTTTCTTATTCAGATACTTCAGCAGTTAAATTAGACACTTCTAAAATCAAAAATAGATGGCAATTATCTCTTTTAGCTGGAGCAAACCTGAGTTTTACTAGTTTTTCAAATTATTCTAATCAAGAGTATTTTGACGTGAGAAATGAAGAGGAAAAACCTTTAATAAGTTTTTCTACTGGAATTTCAGCTGAAAGATTTATCAATAAGAATTTTAAAGTAACAAGCGGTTTACAGTTTACCTCTTATGGTAGTAATAATAAGTACTCTCCAGTGTCTGGCTTTAAGGATATGAAACAGTTTAGTGGTTATGATTCTACTTACACTACTATAATGGATTCTATTTTTTATACTCCTACAAGAGTTTGGCTGCCTTATCTGATAAGAATTGATACAACTATTGATTCCACTTATTCAAATCAGAAAGTACCCAATGAAGATTCTACAGCATATTTTTTGCAAGGAAAAGTAACTTTCTCTTACATTGAAGTACCCTTAATGATAGGTTATTACAAAACGATTAATAAATGGAGTTTTGGACTAAATACAGGAGTAAGTGTTGGCTTATTAACTAATAGCAGTGGATTCTTTATAGGTGAGGATTTACAGAAAGTAGAAGTAGCTAAATCTCAAAAGATTATGTGGAATTATCTATTAAGTCCAGAAATTAATTATGAGTTTAAAGAGAACTATTATATTGGTTTTCAGCCTTATTTCAGGTTGGGACTTAATAATTTATCTGTTTCTGAACCTATTGATAGAAAGTATTATAACCTCCAATTTAATGCAAAAATTGGGATTAGATTTTAAAAAAAATAAAAGCAAGATTTATAAGCCGGGTTCTGTTTATTCTAATCGAAATTAAAAATATCTATCATTTATCTAAGACTGTAATCACTTACAGTTTCTAACAACCTACCCTCCAGAATTGAGCGAGTAGCCCTCAAGCTCTGGTTTATTTGGTTTTTCATCACATAAGGTTTACCCAATTACACTGTCACCAGTTTAATTCGTGAGCTCTTACCTCACGTTTTCACCTTTACCCCGCAAGCGAGGTAGTTATTTTCTGCGGCACTTGCTGTATTCCAATTGCTTGAAACCCTTCCCGTTAGGAAGTATGTTACTCTGTGATGCCCGGACTTTCCTCTCCGAATAAATTCGCAGCGATAGAAAATCTTGCTTTAGGATGTAAAGATAATCATTAATCACAGAAAATTATTTAATAGTTACCCTTAGTTAATAATCCGTTAAAACCTTAAAAAAGAATCGTTAAAAATTCGGTAATTGAAAATTAGTAAGTAAATTGGGGTATTAATTTAATTTTAAACCTAAAAAAAATATAAAATGGGAAAATTTGAGATTTATCAAAGTGAAAAAAATAAAGAATATTACTTTAGATTAAAAGCAGGAAACGGAGAAATTATTCTTGGAAGTGAAGGGTATACAACTAAAAGTGCTTGCGAAAATGGAGTTGACTCTGTAAAGAAGAATGCTTCTGACGAAGGAAGATTTGAAACAAAAACGGCTAAAAACGGAAAATTCCATTTTAATTTAAAAGCTAGTAATGGGCAAGTAATTGGAACAAGCCAAATGTATGCTTCTGAATCAGGATTAAACAACGGTATTGCTTCTGTTGCAAAGAATGCAGCTGACTCTGAAATAATTGATTTAGCATAAACTAAATTTCTATAAAAAAACTCCTAATTTTAATTAGGAGTTTTTTTATGTAAATAATTTTTCCGGATTCATAATTCCAGTTGGATCAAATACGTTTTTGATACTTTTTAATAATTCTAGTTCTACTGAATTAAAAGCAATATCCATGTAGTTTTTTTGAACATAACCAATTCCATGTTCACCCGATAAAGTACCTCCTAAAGAAACAGTTAACTCAAATATTTCTCGGATAGCTTCTGGCAATTCATTATTCCATTGCTTATCAGTAAGTTCTCCTTTAATGATGTTGATATGGAGATTTCCATCCCCTGCATGTCCGTAACAAACGGATTTGAACCCATATTTGTTCCCAATTTCCTTAACGCCAGCAAGTAGGGTAGGAAGCTCATATCTTGGGACTACCGTATCCTCTTCTTTATAAATAGAATTGGATTTCACTGCTTCCCCAATTCTTCTTCTCATTCTCCAAATCTCGTCTTTTTGTGCTTGGTTGTCAGCTAATAGTATTTCACCACATTCAAATTGTTCTAATACTTCAGCTACTTTTTCACACTCTTGGTAAATTAGATCCATGTTGGTTCCATCAATCTCAATTAGTAAATGTGCTTGAGTATTTTCCTCAATTTTAATGTTTACAGAATCATCAAACTTCATTATCCAATCTAGGGCATCTCTTTCCATAAACTCCATAGCAGAGGGAGTAATTCCTGCTCTAAATATAGCTGAAACTGCTTCGCAAGCTTTTATTGAACTTGAAAAGGGGGCTAACATCGAAACATTATTTGGAACATAAGGAATGAGTTTTAGAACAGCTTTGGTAATAACCCCTAAAGTACCTTCGCTACCTACCATAAGTTGGGTAAGATTATATCCCGTGGAATTTTTTAAAGTATTTGCACCCGTCCAAATTATTTCTCCGTTCGGCAATACAACTTCCAAATTCAACACCCAATCTTTGGTAACTCCATATTTTACAGCTCTTGGTCCTCCTGCATTTTCGGCAAGGTTTCCACCAATGCTGCAACTTCCTTTGCTAGATGGGTCTGGAGCATAAAACAATCCTTTTTCTATCGCTGCATTTTGTAATTCTTCAGTGATTAATCCTGGTTCGACAGTTATTTGTAAATTCTTTTCATCCAACTCTAGAATGGCATTCATTTTCTTCATACTCAGTCCAACTCCACCATGAATTGATAAGGCTCCACCACTTAATCCAGTTTGTGAGCCTATTGGTGTTACAGGGATATTTTCTTCAAAGCAGAATCTCATTATTTCTGAAACTTGTTCTGTGTTTCTTGGAGTGAGAGCTACTTCGGGTGGAAACACCAAATCTTCAGTTTCATCATGACCAAATTCATTGAGTTGTTCTGAATTAAAGAATACATTTTCTTTTCCAATCAATTCAGTGAATTGGTTGATGTTAGTTTGAGATATTTTAGTGAAGGGATTCATTTAATTGATTTTGATTTAAGTTCACATATTTCAAAAAAAACTCACGAATTTTTTTTGAACTCAAAGTTTTCTTGTTTCTAGCCCAATATTCATATGATTGCTGAATTGAGCCTATTGGAATTCCAGCATCAAAGTTTGGCTCTCCTGGGATCCTATATGGATCTGGCTTATAATGTTTATCTTTAGCTAGTTCAGAAGGTATATGCTTATTACATTCAACTGCTTTGGCAACTAATTCCATTGCATTTTCACCTTTGTTTTGTAATATGTCGTATATAACTTTTCCGTATAAAAATTCTACACTATAATCATCATTATATCTATCCAATAAATTTTTGAATCCTTTATAATCTTTTGATTCAAGGTAACATTCTAAAAGTAAATATCTAATACCTTGATTGTCATTTTTATTATATAATAGATTCTCATTATATAATTCAATTGCTCTTTTATAATTCTTAAGATGTTGATATTCTAGGCCTAAGTTTTGACAAGCTCTTAAAAATGGTCGATTATTTAAATCTATCCATAGAATTTCATCTTCTTTTAAATCAAATTCTTTAGGAAAAGCATTTTTTCCTATTAAATATGCAGTTAAGGCATAATGAAGACTTTCATCAATTTTCTTCTGATTTCGATAAGATATACTTATGTGAACATAAGCATCCATATGAGATTCTGGGAATTTCTTAATGATAGACCTTAACCTTTTCTGACATTCTTTTTCATTAAAGTCTAAAAAATTTAATGCTTCCCAATATTCATCAAAAACTTTTTCCATTTCTTCCGGATAAATAAATACCCAATTATCAAAGTGTTTAATTAATTCAATCATTATATTTAATAGTTTAAATTTATTCTCCCAAAACCCCAACCAACTTATCCACCGCCAATCCTCTGTGGCTAATGCGATTCTTCGTTTCCATATCCATCTCTGCAAAAGTGATATCAAATCCATTGGCAACAAAAATAGGGTCATAGCCAAAACCTCCTTTACCAATTTTGGTTTCAATAATTTTTCCTTCTATAATTCCTTCCATCAGAGTTTCTTTACCGTTTTGGATGAGTGCAATAGTAGTTCTGAATCTGGCTTTGCGGTTGGTTTTTCCATCTAGCTTAGTCAATACTTTATCCATATTGGCATCTGCTGATCTTTCACCTCCGGCATATCTAGCGGAATAAACCCCCGGTTCGTTATTCAAAGCTTCGATCTCTAGTCCTGTATCGTCTGCAAAGCAATCTAACCTAAATTTTTCGTATAAATATCTTGCTTTAATCAAAGCATTTTCTTCTAGTGTATCTCCCGTTTCTGGAATATCTTCGGTAACCCCTAATTCTTTAAGGGAAACAATTTCGTATTGAGGAAGTTTGGCTTGAACTTCTTTTAGTTTGTTGGGATTATTGGTAGCAAATACTAGTTTCATTGAACTGTGGGTTTTCTCTTTTTTGAATCTTTAAAAAAATATCTTAAATCTACTGACAAATAATTCCCAATCAAGGTAGCTGAGATTTTTTTCACGTTTACAAGGTCTTCACTATAAATAGTTGTTTTTCCCAAAGGTCTGAATGGTGTACTAAGGGAAGCTCCTAAATAGAAAGTTCCGCTTTTTTTACTTCTGTATTCAAATCCAATATTAGCAATATAAGCTAAGTTAATATATTGTACTAAAGTGATTTGACTAAATTTTCTGTTGTCAGTAAAATTACCTACATCACTCGCCCTAAAGTTCAATGAAACTCCAGTTGCGGCATTCATATAAAACCGTTTGTTCAGCCTTACATAAAATAAACCTTGGAATGGAATTTCATAATTAACAACTCCATATTGCAGAGAACCACTTAAAGAATCATCAAGTGTCACATCCAAATTAAAGTTTCGTCTTACATAACTCAACCCAGATTCAAAGGCAATTTTATCAGTAAATCCCCAACGAATTATTGCTCCAAAATTATGCCCTAAAACTGGAGAAATTGTGGCATCAAAGCCTTCATCATTAATTAGTATGTCCTCAACATTCAGTACTTTGATAGGGATCATTGGTTTATATTGCAAACCAAACGTAGTTTTACTTTTTTGTCCATACAACATGGAAAAACCTATAAAACAAAATGTTATGAATATTTTTTTGTGCATTTTTTTAACTAACTTTTTCACTACCAGCAACTATTATCGAAAGATCATATAAATACTTCTGAGCCAATTTAGTGATTTCTTCTGAAGTTGTTGACTTAATGTCCGCAATATATTGGTTGTAATAATTATTCGGTAGGTTATGGTAATAAAGGGTTTTGTAACGTTCAAGCATATCAAATGGTCCATCGGTATTTTCTAATAATCTCCCGAGCATGTAGTTTTTAACCTTCGTCAATTCCTCTTCAGATACTTTCTCGGTTTGTAACGTCAATATTTCTTTTCTTATTTCATCCAAGGCTGCTTGAGTCACGTCTTTTCCAACTTCGGTGTAAATGATAAAATTGGCAAAGTCTATTTTTGACATCAACACAGAGCCAATTCCATACGTATATCCTTTTTCCTCTCGGATATTTGTCATCAATCTAGACCCAAAATAGCCGCCAAATAAAGTGTTCATGACTTTTAACTTAGTAAAGTTGGGATGATTGATATTGATAATTGGTTTTCCAATCCTAAACGAAGATTGTATGGCATCTTTTTTATTAATAAACTGAATGGAAGGCTTGTACATACTTTTACTTGCCTTAAATTCTATTTTTTCTTTATTAATTTTACTTGTACCAAATAATTCATTTATTGTAGAATAAATCTCAGGATTTGTTTTTCCAGCTACAAAAATAGTGGCATTACCCAGGTTGTATCGTTCTTTATAAAACTGCTTACAATCCTCCACAGAAATCAAATCAAAAGAAGCTAAACTGGTTTTTTTTTCATATTTAGTTCCTTTAAATATATTCTCCGAATAAGCCTTAGAAGAAAGTGTTTCTACTTTCTCCTGATTGATGATATATTTTTGTTTTTTGATACTTAGTTTTTTATCAAATTCTTCTTTTGGAAAAACAGAATTCATTAAAATATCTTGAAAAATAGGAAGTACATTTTGCAGGTGTTTAATGAGCGTATACAAACTCACAGTTGCAAAATCGGAGTTGATATCCGTTTCAAGAAAAGCTCCGTAATAATCCACTGCATTGGCAATTTCAAGTGAATTTTTAGAGGAAGTCCCTTCTTTAAGCATTGCATTGGTAAATGAGGCTACCAGAGGTTTTTCTTGATATTTCGAACCTGCTTCAAACACAAATTCAATTTTTATTAATTCCTGAGAGCCCAAGTTATATTCAATAAATGGAATTCCATTTGAGAGTTCTTTTTTCTCTGGCATCGAGAAGTTTATTTTCTCAATTTCTTTAAAATCTGGAGCTAGTTTTCTGTCTAGTGTTGTCATGTTAATTAGAGGGTTGAGATAAATAAAATAGGGTAGAGCAGTTGGTCGGAATCAAGTATTTGTTAGCAATTTCTTTGATGTTTTCGGAAGTTATTTTTACGTATTCTTCCATTTCGGTGTTTGCCAAGTTTGCATCACTCAACAACTCAAAGTACCCAATTCGCATGGCTTTGTTCAAACTATTCATTAGCCCAAACTCGTCTGTGCTTTCCACTTTGTTTTTTACTTTGGTTAATTCATCAACATCAATCAGTTCATTTTTAATTTCTTCCAAGCAATCTTCAATGGCTTTGTTGGCTGTGTCCATGTCAATTCCTTTTCTCACCTTTCCAGAAATTACAAATAATCCAGGTTCCATACTTCCCATTTGGTAGGCACCAATTTCGGTAAATAGATTTTTGTCTTTAATCAGAGTTTGGTATAATCTTGAAGAATTTCCCCTTCCTAAAATATCTGATAATAAATCAATTGCGTAATAATCAGGATTCATTCTATCGCAAATGTGCCAAGCTTTATAAATTGCATTTTGTGGTATATTTCTTTTCACTTCAAGGAAACGAGCTTCAGTTTGTTTGGGTTCTTTTGGTAAATTTCTGTCGTATTTATTCCCAGCAGGAATTTCTCCATACCATTTTTCAACTTGCTCAATGGTCTCTTCAAAATCAATATCTCCTGCAATGCTGATAATAGCATTTTGTGGAGTATAATGTTTAAAGAAAAAAGCCTTTACATCTTCCATTGAAGCTATTTCGATGTGACTTATTTCTTTCCCAATAGTAGCCCATTTGTAGGGGTGGGTTTCATAAACCAAAGGTCTTAACAATAACCAAACATCTCCGTAAGGTTGGTTTAAATATCGTTGTTTAAACTCTTCAATTACCACACTTCTTTGTACTTCTAGGCTTTCTGGGGTAAAAGCTAAACTCAACATTCTGTCGGATTCTAGCCACAAACCAGTTTCTATATTTTGTTTGGGCAAAGTGATGTAATAATTAGTAATGTCGTTACTGGTAAACGCATTATTCTGTCCACCTACATTTTGTAGTGGAGCATCAAATTCTGGAATATTTACTGAGCCACCAAACATCAAATGTTCGAAAAGGTGGGCAAAACCAGTTCGACTTTCTTCTTCGTCTTTTGCTCCCACATCGTATACAGTATTTATGGTTACGATAGGAGTGGAGGAGTCTTTATGAAGCAAAACTCGTAGTCCGTTTGGTAAAGTATGTTTTTTAAAATCTATCATTTTATTAAGTGTCTTGAGTATTTAAAGTGAGCTAAAGTTAAAAGTACTTTTTATTTTATTGAACCACATTTAAAAACCCCAATTCTATTAAATTCAATTGTTTTTGTGAGTTCTAAATTCCATAATGAAAAATTGTTTCCAATATTTAAAAAAGCTCTTAACATTTTATCATGCCTATAGTTAATTAACCCAGAGTTATTTCTTTCCCAAACTAAATAAATTTCATCCTTAGTTAAGAATTCTTCAATTTTATTATAAATCAAAATAAAATCTATTTCATTATTTTGTTTAAATGAAACCCATTCAGAACCATTTATATATTCCCATAGAACTTTACTATGTTTTAATTCAGTGGTTTTATGTAATAATTTTGATTCCATTTTTTACTAATCACTTTTTACTCCCAACTGATTTTTTCTTTGAAGGTACCGTGTAAAACTCTTTCCCATAATTTGGTTCAAAATAAGCCACATCCTCAAAGTCTTTTGTATTAAATTTCTTTTCAGCTACTTTCAACATTCCTCTTGCGGAACAAACAATATTATCAATAAAATGAATGGAAGAGTTATTAGTTAAAATCTCCTTTAGTTTGTGAGCACCATTTCCAAATAGGTATTTTTCTCCTTCTATTTCAGAAAATGAATTTTCGTCAATTACTAAATTAAAATCTTTTTTTATTCTTTGGTTATCTCCAGAAAATACTGCTCCAAACACTTCCATTCTTCGTGCGTCAATTACGGGAATTTTTGTTCCAGATTCAATAAGAGCAAGGTGACAGAGAGCTTCTAGAGTATTTACAGCAATCAACGGAAGATCTTTTCCATAACAAAAACCTTTTGCAGAAGAAGTGCCAATTCTAAGTCCTGTGTAGGAGCCTGGTCCAGAACTTATTGCAACAGAATCCAACTTATCGAAAGTCAAGTTGTTTTTTTTTAATAATTCAATTATCGAAAGGTTCAATTTCTCGGAATGAGAATATTCATCTTCGTTAATATCAATGAAATCAAGTGTTTTCCCTTCTTTTCCAAGTGCTATGGAGCAGACTTTAGTTGCCGTTTCTATATTTAAAATTAATGCCATGAATTTATTTAGAAGTTCAAAAATACCATAAAATGAATTTAAATAGTCATTCAATTATTATTTTATAAATTAAATATGCATTCAGGTTAAAAAAAGTTAAAACAAATTTTAAAAACCTAAATAGATACTATATTTGCAAAAACGCAGTTAACTTGAATATTACATGAGATTTATACAAAAAGCCATATTAATACTTTTCGCCACTTTGCTTGTGGTTTCTTGCTCGGAATATGAAAAAGTTCTAAAAGGAGATGATTACGACAAGAAATACGACATGGCTCTTAAAATGTACAACAAAAAGAAATTTATCAAGGCTATTCCTTTGTTTGAGGAGGTAATTTCTATTTATTCTAAATTATCTGAAAAAGGGGAAAAAGGTTATTATTACTTATGTTATTGCCACTACAATACGCAAAACTATGCACTTGCAAGTTACTATTTTAGAAATTTCCAGGTAACTTATCCTCAGAGTAAACATGCAGAAGAAGCTGCCTTTATGAGTGCAATTTGCAAAGTGGAAGCTTCTCCAAAACCTTCGTTGGATCAATCTAATACGGTGACTGCAATTAATGAATTGCAAGCTTTTATGAATAGATATCCAAAAACAACTAAAAAGGATACTTGTAATTTAATTATTGACCAACTGAGAGATAAGCTAGAAGAAAAAGCTTATCAAAGTGCAAAGTTATACTACAACATGGAAGAGTACGCTGCTTCAGCTGTTGCTTTTACTAATATGTTGTCTGATTATCCTGATACAGATTATAGAGAAGAGGCACTTTATTTGGTAGTAAAATCAAATTATAGACTTGCAAATAATAGTATAAAAGAAAAAAAAGTAGAGAGATTTGAGGAAACTATAAAATCTTATACTAAATTTGTGGATAATTTCCCAAAGAGTGAGAGATTGAAAGAGTTAGAGGAATACTATAACAAAGCTCTAAGGGAAGTACAAATTAGTCAAAAGTAACACACATGAATTACAAGCAAACTACAGCAGAAAAAGATACAATTACAAGAAATACTGCTGATTTAGAGGCGATTTCTAGTAATATTTATGAAGCTTTGAATGTTATTTCAAAAAGAGCAGATCAAATTACTGTTGAGTTAAAAGAAGAATTATCTCAAAAATTAGAAGCTTTTGCTTTGCCAAGTGATAATTTGGAAGAAATTTTTGAAAACAGAGAGCAAATTGAAATTTCTAAGTTTTATGAGAAATTACCAAAGCCTGTTGCAATTTCTCTTGATGAATACCTAGAAGGAAAAGTTGAAAAAGTAGTTAAAACTACTGAAGAGGAAGCTTAATATCCCCAAACCCATGTTGAAAGGTAAGAATGTATTGCTAGCAGTTACAGGAAGTATTGCTGCCTACAAGTCTGCCTTAATTGTTCGTTTGTTGGTGAAACAAGGAGCGAATGTAAAAGTGGTTATGACAAAATCAGCTATTGATTTTATTGCACCACTTACGCTTTCTACCTTATCAAAAAATCCAGTTTTTTCTGAGTTTACTTCAAGCAAAGAGGATGGAACTTGGAACAATCATGTAGAGTTAGGTTTATGGGCAGATATGATGCTTGTAGCACCTGCTACTGCCAATTCCTTATCGAAAATGGCAAATGGAGAAGCAGATAATTTTTTGATGGCGGTTTATCTTTCTGCAAAATGCCCTGTGTTTATTGCTCCTGCAATGGATTTGGATATGTATAAACACCCAACTACCAAAGAGAATATAACGAAGCTTACGAGTTTTGGAAATTTAATAATTTATCCAGAAAGTGGAGAGTTGGCAAGTGGATTGGAAGGAGAAGGAAGATTGGCAGAGCCTGAAAATATTATAGAATATTTGACAAATCACCTTCAATCTCAACAGCCTTTGTTTGGTAAAAAAATTGTAGTTTCTGCTGGTCCAACTCATGAAGCAATTGACCCTGTGAGATTTATAGGAAATTGTTCTTCGGGTAAAATGGGCTTTGCAATTGCACAAAAAGCTAGTGAAATGGGAGCAACAGTTACTTTAGTTGCAGGACCAGTTTCACTTTCTACTCCCAATCCTTCCATACAAAGAGTGGATGTAGTTTCTGCTGAAGATATGTTTCAAGAAATAACTTCTCTTTATTCTGAAGTAGATGTTGTGATAATGGCTGCAGCTGTTGCTGATTATACGCCAGTCACTATTTCTGATAAGAAAATAAAGAAGAAAGAAGGAGATATGTCAATTGAGTTGAAAAGAACCAAAGATATATTAGCCTACCTTGGAGAGAACAAAACCAATCAAATTTTGGTAGGTTTTGCACTCGAAACGGATAATGAGGAAGAAAATGCCAAAGGAAAGATTAAGAGAAAAAATTTAGATTTTATAATCTTAAACTCCTTGCAGGACAAAGGTGCCGGGTTTGCTGGCGACACAAACAAAATTAGTATTATTGATAAAAACAATAAAATTTCTAAATTTGAGTTAAAATCAAAGTTAGAAGTAGCAGAAGATATTCTAACGCATTTATCTAAAGCATTAACTATACATGAATAAAATTTTCTTTTTTGCCCTTTTTTGTCTAATTACATTTGGTTCTTATGCTCAAGAACTCAGGTGTGAAGTAGAAATATTAGCTCCAACTTTCAAAAATGATCCTGAGAATACTCAGGTTTTTGATCAGTTGAAAAAATCGGTGCTTAGTTTCATGAATAATACAAAATGGACAGATGATGTGTTTAAAGAGCATGAAAAAATAGAAACAAGTCTTTTAATTACGATTAATCAGAAATCTGGGAATGCTTTTGAAGCAAAACTTCAGGTAACTTCTAGAAGACCAGTTTATAAAACAAATTACACATCTACTATTGTAAATACTTTAGATGGTTCCTTTAATTTTAGTTTTCAGATAAATGCACCAATTATTTTCACACAAGGCTCTTACACAAATAACTTGTCTTCAGTTTTAGCTTATTATGCTTATTATGTGATAGGTATGGATTATGATACTTATGCTCTTGAAGGGGGAACAAAATATTTATTAAAAGCTCAAGAAATTGCAAATTTAGCTCAGTCTTCTGGTCAGATAGGATGGTCGTCAAGCGAAAATGATGGAAACAGATATTGGCTGATTGAAAACTATCTGAATGTACAATTCAAAGGAATGCGAAAATGTGCTTATGAGTACCACAGGCTTGGATTAGATATGGCTTCGGCAGATGCAAAAAAAGGAGTAGACAATATCACTAAAGCGTTAGGTTATTTACAACAAGTTCATGTAAATAAGCCTGGTTCAGCAAGTATGCGGTTATTTTTTGTTGCCAAAGTGGATGAAATTATCAACATTTATTCCGAGGCAAGTAATGAAAATAAGCAAACTGCTTTTAACCTTGTAAGAAGATTAGACCCTAGTAACATCCAGAAGTATCAAAAGATCTTAAAAAAGGGTTAATTTAACTCTTGATATTTTCCGTATTTTATCCCCACTAAATCGTTAACAACTATAGGTTATAAAGGGTTTCAATTTCAACACAACTGTTATCTTTGTATCATGGAAGAAATGATACTTATTTTAGATTTTGGTTCGCAATATACTCAACTAATTGCCAGAAGATTAAGAGAGTTAAATGTGTATTGTGAAATTCACCCATACACCAATATTCCTTCAATAGGAGACAATGTAATTGGTGTAATTATTTCTGGAAGCCCTTATTCTGTGAGAAGTGAGGATGCTCCAAATCCAGATTTGACTTCAATAAAAGGGAAATTACCTTTGTTAGGAGTTTGCTATGGAGCACAATTTTTGGCTCAAAGTAATGGTGGTTCTGTAATGCCTTCTGAAACAAGAGAATACGGGAGAGCTAACTTAAGTTTTATTGATCAAAACAATGAACTTGTTGCCGGAATGACTGATGGTTCTCAAGTTTGGATGTCTCATGGAGACACTATTAAAGAATTGCCAACTGGATTTGAAATAATCACTAGTACAAATGATGTGGCTGTTGCAGGATACAAAGTAAACGGAGAAAAAACTTATGGCATTCAATTTCATCCAGAAGTTTATCACTCAACAGAGGGAGCTACTTTATTAAAAAACTTTGTAGTGACTATTTGTGGTTCAAAACAAGATTGGACTCCAGATGCGTTTGTAGAAACTACAGTTGCTGAGCTTCAAGAGAAATTGGGTGATGAGAAAGTAATTTTGGGATTGTCTGGCGGAGTAGATTCTTCGGTATCTGCAATGCTATTGCATAAAGCAATTGGCAAAAACTTACATTGTATTTTTGTAGACAATGGATTGCTTAGAAAAAATGAATTTGAGCAAGTACTGAAAGATTATGAGCACCTTGGTTTAAACGTAAAAGGAGTAGATGCATCAGAATTATTTTATAAAGAATTAGCAGGATTAACAGATCCAGAACTAAAGCGAAAAGCAATTGGCAAAGTGTTTGTTGATGTATTTGATGCGGAATCAAAAAAGGTGGAAGGAGCAAGCTGGTTGGCACAAGGAACTATTTATCCAGATGTAATTGAGTCAATCTCTACTGGAGGGCCCTCACAAACAATTAAGTCTCACCACAATGTGGGAGGTTTGCCTGACTATATGAAACTAAAAGTAGTAGAGCCATTGAGAGCTTTATTCAAAGATGAAGTAAGAAGAGTAGGAAAATCGATAGGAATGTCACCAACTTTATTGGGTAGGCATCCATTTCCTGGACCAGGATTAGGAATAAGAATATTAGGAGATGTAACTGCCGAGAAAGTAAGAATACTACAAGAAGTAGATCATATTTTTATCCAAGGATTAAGGGATAATGGATTGTATGACGATGTATGGCAAGCAGGAGTAATGTTATTGCCAGTGCAATCGGTAGGAGTGATGGGAGATGAAAGAACCTATGAAAATGCTGTTGCATTGAGAGCTGTGAGTTCAACAGATGGAATGACAGCAGATTGGTGCCATTTGCCTTATGAATTTTTGGCAAAAGTATCCAATGATATTATTAATAAAGTAAAAGGAATTAATAGAGTGACTTACGATATTAGCTCTAAACCACCCGCAACTATTGAGTGGGAATAAAATAAGTAGATAAAATAAACGTATCGACACTATGAAAAACATTATAACAATACTATTACTAACGATTTCTTTTTCTATGTATTCGCAAGAAAGAAGAGAAACAATTGATGGTAAGGAATACATCATTCACTCAGTAAAAAAAGGGGAAACTCTTTACGGAATATCAAAAAAATATGATGTAACAAAAAAAGACCTGAGAGGTTCTAACAGCGGAATGTTGCTTTTTATTAAAATAGGACAGGAAATTAAAGTGCCAGTTCCTTTATCAGAAAGAAATATCCATGTGGTAGAAAAAGGAGAAACACTTTACGGTATTTCTAAAAAATATGGAATGGCAGTTGAAGAATTGGTAAAACTAAATCCTAAAGCAGCCGAAAATCTAAAGGAAGGAGATAAGTTAGTATTGAAATCAGTTAAGTCTAAAATCCCTAATACTTCAACTACTAAAACAGTTACTCATACTGTGAAAAAGGGTGAAACTTTATATGGAATTGCAAGACAATATAAAATTTCTGTAGCTAAGTTAAAGGAATTAAATCCTGGATTGAAAGAGAGTATTACAGTAGGAGATAAAATAAATGTTCCAAGTTTAGCTAAATTAGAGCTTCCAAATCCTAGAATTAAACCAAATAATGAAGTAAAAGCAGAAGTAAAATCTAAAACCATTCAATATACTGTTGAAAAAGGAGAAACTTTTTATGGAATAGCTAAAAAATATAACACAACGGTAGAGGCAATTCAAGATGCTAATCCAGGTGTAACTTCACTCAAAGAAGGTGATAAACTAAATGTTGTATTACCTGCTGACTATGTGAAAGATATAAAAATTACCCTTGGTGATCCTAAAGACCCAAATGGTAATTTTAGTGATGTAAATAAGATTAATCCTTTGAAAGCTAAATTAGAGGAAATGGTTTCTGAAAAAAAATCTACTTATTCTGTTTCTTTATTTCTTCCATTCATGTTGGATAAAAATGCACAAATAGCACAAGAAGTTGGTAAACCAAAGAAAATCAATCCATACACAGAAATGTCAACTCATTTTTATCAAGGAGTTATGATGGCAATGGATTCTATTACTGCATCGGGAACTTCAATCGACTTACAAATTTATGATACTGAAAATGATACAGCACAAGTTGGAAAGTATTTGAGAGCAAATGACGTGAAGAACACAGATTTAATAATTGGCCCATTTTTTGAAAAACCATACACTCAAGTTGCACAGTTTTCTAAAGCAAACGGAATACAAGCAGTTTGCCCTGTAAATCAATCAAACAAACTATTGTTCAACAACAAGTATGTTACAGAACTTAATACTTCGTTTCCTACTCAAATTGATTATTTAGCCTCTTATTTGGCAAGAAATAGAAACACAGAAAACGTAATATGTGTTTCAGGAAGATCAAAAAAAGATAAGTACTTAGCTGATTTATTTTCAGATAATTATAAAAAAGCTATTACTCCATTCAATAACAATTACAGAAACAGCGCTAGTAGGTTTAGTTTTGTTTCATACTCCTCTATGAGAGGGTTTGATGCTAAATTGGTGAAAGGGAAAAAGAATATTATTGTAATTCCAATTACCGAGGAAGGACTCGCTACTTCATTTTTTACCCAGCTTAATGTAATGATGACAAGGAGTAGAATGAGAGGATATGACATTGAAGTGTATGCGTTAGAAAATTTCTTGGAATATGAAGACATTGAAACTAGCTATAAATTAAAATATAAACTACATGTAACTTCTCCTTCCTTCATTGATTATAGTGATAAGAGAGTTAAGGATTTCATCAGAAAATACAGAGCCAAATATGGTACTGAACCAAACAAATATGCATTTATTGGATTTGATGTTGCTTTTTACCATGGAGTTGCAATGAGCAATTTTGGAAAAAACTTTGCTCCATATTATAGTCAAATAAAAGTGCCTCTTATTCAATCAAATTATGTGTTGAAAAGAAGCGATATGAATAGTGGTTTTGAAAATCAATCAGTGTTTATTTTAAAATATGAGGACTATAAATTAGTAAAAGTAAACTAAGTCAAGTAGTTAGAAGTAGTTGATTTTTTGTTGATAAATCAATGTTTTGAAGCTCACTTAAATACTTATCTTTATAAGAAACAAAAAAGAATGAAGGTAACCTATTACGGACATGGATGTTTTTCAATTGGAATAGGAGGTACAAACTATCTTATAGACCCTTTTATTACTCCAAATGAGTTAGCAAAGGATATTGATATTAAGACCATTAAGGCAGATTACATTCTACTTACTCATGGACATGAAGACCATGTGGCTGATACAGTTGAAATTTATAAGAATACCAAAGCTACATTGATTGCAAACTTTGAAGTAAACAATTGGTTTGCTGCCAAAGGAGTAGAAGGTGGTGTAGGAATGAATATTGGCGGAGCTTATCAAACTAAAGATTGTGCAATAAAAATGGTTAGTGCAGCTCATTCAAGTTCAATGCCAGATGGAAGTTACGGAGGATTGGCATCAGGATTTGTATTGGTTTTTCAAGAGGATGAAGTAGACAAAGTAATCTATTTTGCTGGAGACACAGGATTGTACAAAGATATGGAGCTAATTCAAGAAGAGTTTGGGTTTGTAGATTTTGCTTTTTTACCAATAGGTGATGTATTTACCATGGGAATAAACGATGCGGTGGAAGCAGCTTATTTAGTAAATGCAGATGGAGTAATTCCAATGCACTACGATACATTTCCTCCCATAGAAGTAAATTTGGAAGAAGCAAAAAGAGAATTTGAAGAGTTTAGATTTGAAGTGTTTAACATAGGAGAAGAAAAAGAATTAATATAATTTATGGCAAAAATAATTGCAATAGCAAATCAAAAAGGAGGAGTAGGAAAAACAACCACAGCTATTAATTTAGCAGCAAGTTTGGGAGTTTTGGAGAAAAAAGTATTGATAGTAGATTCTGATCCACAAGCAAATTCTACTTCAGGACTTGGGCACGACCCAAAAAATGTAAGAGCGAGTATCTACGATTGTTTTATTAATGAGGTAGAATCATCAGATATTATCTTAAAAACAGAGACTCCATTTGTTGACATCATGCCTGCAAATATTGATTTGGTAGGAGCAGAGATAGAAATGATTAATTTACCCAACAGAGAGTATATGCTTAAAGCAGCTCTTGAGAAAGTAAGAGGTAATTATGACTTTATTGTCATAGATTGTTCCCCTTCCTTAGGATTAATTACTATAAACTCTTTGGTAGCGGCTGATTCAATTGTAATTCCTGTTCAATGTGAGTATTTTGCTTTAGAAGGATTAGGAAAGCTATTGAATACTGTTAAAATCGTACAAAACAAATTAAACAAAGACCTTGAAATTGAAGGAATTTTATTGACTATGTACGATACTCGTTTAAATTTATCAAACCAAGTAGTAGAAGAGGTAAAAACACATTTTCAACAAATGGTGTTTGATACAATAATTCATAGAAACACAAAGTTAGGAGAAGCACCAAGCTTTGGTGAATCAGTAATAATGATGGATGCTTCGAGCAAAGGAGCTATCAATTATTTAAATCTGGCTAAGGAAGTATTACAAAAGAATGATTTAACCAACATTAAATCAGAAGATAAGATTATAAATTAATGGCAAAGAAAAAAAGCGGATTAGGAAAGGGATTGGGAGCTTTGTTAGAAAACTCCGAAACGGATATTACTTCCGTACCAAAAAGAACTGAGCCAACTTCTGGTTCTGTTTCGTCTATATCTATCGAAGATATTGAGGCAAATCCATTTCAGCCAAGATCAGAATTTGAAAAGCAAGCTTTAGTAGATTTAGCTAATTCTATTAAGGAACACGGCATCATTCAGCCAATTACAGTTCGTAAATTAGGTTATGGTAAATATCAATTAATCTCTGGAGAGAGAAGATTTAGAGCTTCTCAAATTGTGGGATTGAAAGAAGTTCCTGCTTATGTAAGGGTTGCCAATGACCAAGCAATGCTAGAAATGGCAATTGTAGAAAACATTCAACGTCAGGATTTAAACCCAATGGAAGTGGCAATTAGTTTTCAAAGATTGGTAGACGAATGTGAGTTAACTCAAGAAGAACTAGGAGAGAAGGTGAGTAAAAATCGATCGACAGTTACCAATTATTTACGTTTACTTAAATTGCCAGATGTAATTCAGTTAGCCTTGTCTAGCAAAACAATTACTATGGGGCACGCAAGGGCTTTGTTAGGAATTGAAGATGAAAAGACTTTGATAAAAATGTATCGCAAAGTGGTAGACAGAAGTTTATCTGTGAGAAAAACAGAGGAATTAGTAAAGTCTATTAATGAAATTTCTGGAACCAAAAGTAGTTCTCCTAGGTATGCATTATCTTACGAAGAACAAAAAATGAGAGATGAATTGTCTCAACAATATAGTTCAAAAGTAGCTATAACCAAGACCAATAAAGGAAATGGAAAAATTACTATTCCCTTTGCGGACCATGCTCATTTGAGAAAAATTTTAGATTTACTTCAATAAGGTTTTATGAAAAATCTATTGAGAATATCCTTGCTAGTTTCTTTCCTTATCGGGATGAATTCGATTGGTTTTTCTCAAAAAAAAATGAATTTTCTCTCTGATTCAGTGCATTCACCAAAAAAGGCAACAATTTATTCAGCCGTATTACCTGGCTTAGGACAAGCCTATAACCGAAAGTATTGGAAAATTCCTATTGTGTATGCTGCAATTGGTGGCTGTGTAACTGCTGCTGTTATTAATCACAATAGTTTTGATTTGAGAAAGCAAGAATTAAAAGACAGAGCTGAATTTGGTTCTCCACAAAGTAGTCGTTTTTCCAGATTTACCGATGGACAATTATTAGAATCTTCAGATTATTATAGAAAATGGAGAGATAACATGATTATATTTAGCTGCTTAGCTTATACACTCAACATAATTGACGCTAATGTAGATGCTCATCTATTCAACTTCAATGTAGATGAAGATTTATCCTTAAATTGGAGTCCATATTTATTTTCTCCAGATATAAATAGACCTGTTTCGGGTGTAAGTCTAACTTTGAGGTTTAGATAAGGTTAATTTTCTTCCACAACTTTGTTTTTTTCAATTTGTTTTAGAATCCACTCCAATTCGGTATCAATCCCTTTCTTATGATGTTCTAAAGTTGGAAATATGGTATAATCAGGAATTACTCCGTACCCATCAGGAAATTGTGTGTAAGGAGTTTTTGTATATAGCATACCAAAACTCACATACAATTTTGAATGCGGCAGTGTAATCACTTTTGGAATTCCTGCTACGCATCCATTGTAAGCTCCTCCACATTCTTCCCCTACAATAGTAGCTATTCCAGACCCTTGTAAATATGCAGATAAAATACTTGAAGCGGAATAAGAGTTCCCGTTTATTAAGACATATACATTTCCCTTGAAGTTATGCTTTTGGGGTTTAGATAATTTTGAACCAGCATGTTTATATATGATTTTATCTTTGTTTCTGGCACTCCCAAATTGTTCAAAAATCATTAATATAGGAGATAGAGCAAGCTTGTATATAAAACTAAATCCTTTGTCTTCTGTTCCCCAAATTGCTTTAGTTATAGGTATTTTAGTAGAACTCTCTACTTCGTTTATAAATACAAATTCCTCTTGTTCTAAATATCTAGTCAAATAATGAATCTCATCTAAGCTACCTCCTAAGTTATTTCTTAAATCAATTATTAAGGTTTTTGTTTTAAGAGAATCAAATTCTTTAAAACATGAATCGTAAATAGAAAAATTACTTGCTCCAAATCCTTTAATAGTAAGCAGAGCAGTAGTTTTATTTGAGTCTAAATATTTGTAAAAATGGGTGTTATTTAAAACAGAATCTCTATATTCTTCAATTTCCTCTGGGTTCTTTTTTGTTAGTACTCTTACTTCAGAATCCCAATCTGGATCATATTCATCATAAGATTGATAATACTTGTATTGATAAAAGGTGGTATCGATAATCGAGTTATTGAATAAAAAAGAAATATTGATAGAATCCAACTCATTATTTTCGTTATAAACCATCTCAGAGAGATATAAAGCTTTCATCCTTTTATTAAAAGTAGTATTCAATCCGTCTCCTTGTATGGCAAATCCATATTTTTCTGTATAATAAGAAGTTGGCGTATTATTTATACTAATTATTTCTGCACCAAGTAGAGGATTATTGCTATCACAAATAAAATTAGAAACCACTATTTTTCCTTCAATTTTTTCAAATTCAAAACAATTAAGTAATGTATATTGTTTTGGGTATTTTGGATTGTTCAATCCATCGAGAATTGTTGGGAAATATACGGTATTATGTCCTTGTTTTATTTCAGCGATAAGCGGGGTTATTATAAAATAAAACTCTTCGGAAGTTAAAGGAGTATTGATACTTTTTTTTACACTGTCAATCTTTCTATCAAGTTCTTTTTCAGTAATATAGTGATATAGGTTAGGATGAAGTTTTTTTATTTTTTTAAAAGTAAAATCAATATCTTTTCTGAGTTGATTTACAGAATGTTTTCTTGAAAGAAAGGTGTTTTTAGATAATCGAATTTGGCTATTTATTGTAGGGATAAATAACAGCGAAAACCATAATATTAAACACGATTTTTTCAATTAGTCTTCAATTTCAGTTTCTCTGTTTTCATCTTCCTCAATAACTGGTTCCTCTTTTGGTGTGCCTTCGTCACTTTCAGTTTCTTCCACAACTTTGTCATTTTCAATTTGTTTCAGAATCCACTCCAATTCAGTGTCTATGCCATTTTTACGGTGTATAAGTGTAGGTAATACTGTGTAATCAGGAATTACTCCAAGGCCATCAGGTTTTTCCTCGTATGGAGCGCTAATCATCCCTAATCCAAATTGAACTTTTACCTTAGTGTTTGGTAATGTGATTGGTTTAAAAACGCCTGCAACTGTTCCATTATAAGTTCCTCCAGTTTCTTCGCCTACCACAGTTGCTCTTCCAGAACCCTGCAAATTAGTAGAAAGTATAGAAGAAGCGGAGAATGAATTTCCATTAACAATTACATATACTTTTCCTTTAAAACTGTTTTCCTTAGGCTCAGAAGGTTTGCTCGATTTCATAGTATGAAATACTTTTCCATCTTTTTTTTCGGAAGTAATTTGCTCAAAAGTATAGATAAATGGAGTGGCAACCATTTTTACCAATACGATTAATGGTTGATTGTTTGAACTCCAAAGAGCATTGGTTCTTGGAGTTCTCGTTTTTGCCTCCATATCTCTGATTGTAATGAATTCTTCGGTAGCTAAATAGCCCATCAAGTAATGAATTTCATTTAACCTACCTCCCAAATTATCTCTTAAATCTATAATTACGGTAGAGGTATTTGCAGAGTCAACTTCAGCAAAAAATTCATCGTATAAATCATTAAATGGGCCATTCATAAAGCCTCTAATTTTTAGATAACCAATGCTAGAGTCCTCCAAAAACTTATAATCTCGAGTATATTGCTTAGTTCTTTCGTTATACCCTCTAATCAATTTTCGCTTTTTCTCTTTGCTCTCTTTTTTAATTCTCTTAATCTTATCCTCAGGTGTTTCCACTTCCTCTTCTAGTTTATCATCCGTATGCTTATCTTTTTTCTTTTTACCCTTTGTAGTATCTTTTACTCTATAAAAAGTAGTGTCAAAAATAGAATCATTGAGATTTAATGTAAGAGTAACAGAATCTAATCTTGGGTTTTCTATTCTGTAGTACGAAGGGAGAAATAATCCCTCTCTTCGCTCATAGAATGTAGTATTGAACCCATCGCTCGAACGCAAGTAATTGTATTTATTAATCAATTCCTCTACTTCAAATGTGTCAATTTTAAGTAATTCGGCATACAATAGAGTTTTTACTGAATCGTATATTTCTGAAATAATGATTTTATCTTCAACTTTTTCGAAATGTAGCTTATTGAAATCATTTTTGGTTTTGCTGTACTTTTCTCTTTCCTCTTTTTCCATTCTATCCATTGGATAGCCTACAGAGTTGTGTCCTTGTCTGATTTCTGAAACAAGTGGCGATAGTACAAAGTAAAATTCTTTACTTGTCATCGGTTCAGAAATAGAGTTTTTTACACTATCAATCTTAGCATCAAGACTTTCTTTTGAAATAAACCAATATAAGTTAGGATGAAGTTTCTCTATTTTTTTAAAAGTATAATCAATATCTTTTCTTAAATCCTTTACAGAGTGCTTTGCATTTACCGTTTCGTTGTATTTTTTTACCGAATTACAGCTTGATGCAATAATTAAAATCAGAAGAAGAGCAGGGAATTTCAGTTTGTTCATTATTATTCTTTATTTTATCAAAAATAGAAATATCTTTAGATATATAAGCAAGTCTTTATGTTAAGACTTTTAACTTTGAATTAAGTTACAATATTGTAATAGATTAATCAAGAAAATAAACAAAAGATGAAAATAGCTTTGTTGGGGTATGGAAAAATGGGAAAGGAAATTGAAAAAATTGCTTTGGCCAAAGGTCATACCATAGAATTGAAAGTAACTTCTGACAACGCAGAGTTTTCCCCAGCCGAGCTGTTGGGAGTAGATGTAGCTATTGAATTTAGCCGACCAGAATTTGCTGTTTCCAATATAAAAAAATGTTTTGAGGCTAATGTGCCAGTAGTTGTGGGAACAACGGGTTGGTACGAGTATTTAGAAGAAATTGAGACTATTTGTGTAGCTCGAAATCAAACACTTTTGTACGCCACAAATTTCAGTATTGGCGTTAATTTGTTTTTCAAACTCAATACACAATTAGCTGAATTAATGAGTAACTACCCAGAATACTCGGTGGAAGTAGAAGAAATTCATCATACTCAAAAGCTAGATGCACCAAGTGGAACAGGAATTTCCATTGCTGAACAAATTATTGAAAACCACAACACAAAAGAAAACTGGGTAAATAACGAAACGAATGAAGAAAAGGAGTTGGCAATCATTTCAAAACGAATTGACAAAGTGCCAGGAACTCATTCTGTATATTACAAATCACCAATTGACGAAATAGAAATAAAACACACAGCCCATAGCCGAAGTGGGTTTGCAAGTGGAGCTTTACTTGCAGCCGAGTGGTTAGCCAAGAACAAAGATGGGATTTATGGGATGCAGGATGTGTTAAGTTTTTGATTATGAAATCATTTCAAATAATATTAAAAGGATTATTAATAGTGCTAGCCTTATGGTGTTGTAAAGCATGTTTTATTATTGAAGGAACTGGTGGAAGCACTGGAGTAGTTACTGAAATTAATGATAACAAGCTAAAAGTAGATTTTATATTGAAATATTTAGACACTTTTTTTATTAAATATCCTGAATATATTGTTCCAGATTCAATTCAAAATATGTTTGAGTTTAAGTCAAATGATTATGAGCATCTAAATTTGTCTAAATTTTATTTTTCGAATAATCCAACTGAAGTATATTTTATTCAGTGGAAAGGCCCAGGTTATATAAATGTTAGAGCTATATTGGATGTTAACTCTAATAATACCATCTGGACTAATTTACAAGAGGATGTTTCGGAGTCTGAAATTCTACGTATAAAAAATAGATTTGAAGATTCAATCATATATAAGATTGAGCAGATTATATTAAATAATGAGATTAAAGATTCAATATACAGGTGACTCTATATAACATTCCTCCCTTGTGAGGGAGGGCCAGGTGGTTGACTATTCATTTACAGTCACCTCCCTCAGTCCCTCCTCAAGGAGGGAGGATAAAATATTTAGAAATAATAAATCATGACAGACCCAACCTACCACATAGAATCCATCAACAATTTTGAATCTCGCATCAATGAGTTAGATAAAACTTGGACAAACATTTACATTTTGGTGGATGAAAACACCAAAGAACATTGCTATCCCTTGCTATTAGATGCTAATCCATTTTTGGAAGTGGCTAATTTACTGGTGTTGGATGCTGGTGAAGAGTACAAAACACTTGAAATTTGCGATTCGCTTTGGAGTTCGATGTTAGACACTGGAGCAGATAGAAAATCCTTACTTATCAACTTGGGTGGTGGCGTAATCACTGATATGGGTGGGTTTGTGGCTTCCACATTTAAGCGAGGAATTGATTTTATTCATATTCCAACTACTCTATTAGGTCAAGTAGATGCTGCTTTTGGAGGTAAAACGGGTATTAATTTGGAGTATTCAAAAAATCAAGTTGGTACTTTTGCTCATCCGCTGTTTACATTTATTGATTCACAGTTTTTGAGAACCCTTCCTGAGCGTGAATTAATTTCTGGCTTGGGAGAAGTTATTAAATATGGTTTGATTGCTGATAAAGTGTTGTTTGAGCTATTGAAAGATAAAGAAAGCTTGATTCAGAACTTAGATACTATAATTTCAACTTGCGTTAAAATCAAAGAAGGCTATATTCTCAATGATTTTAAAGAGTCTGGAGAGAGGAAGAAGTTGAATTTTGGACATTCGGTAGGTCATGCCATAGAATCGTATTTTATGGGCGAGGTATTGCACGGTGAGGCAATTGCTGCAGGAATGATTTGCGAGAGTTATTTAGCATTAACTGAAAAACTAATTACTGAAAAAGAGCTGGAAGAAGTGATTGAAATGGTGTTTTCATTTTTCAATAAAATTGAGTTGGAAGAAAAAATGATTGAGCCAATACTTAATGAATTAAAAGCAGATAAGAAGAACGAAAATGGAGTCCTTAATTTTACTTTGATAGATGGAATAGGAGAGTCTAGTATCAATCATTTTTTAGGTGAAAAAGAAGTGAAAGAAAGTTTAATGTTTTACTTTAATTTATAAGTATTAATTTATTGATTAACAATTTTTTAAAATATTTTATTAATGATCTTTCGAACCCCTGTGCTGAGTTTATCGAAGTATGATTCAGGATCTATATTCATTGAAATGTGACCTGAGAATTAAACGTGAAATATTCTTTGTGAGATACTGAATCAAGTTCAGCATGACACGAGATATTGGTTTTGAAAAACAAAATGCTAGAATGAACAAAAATCTATTACATACCAACTTTAAATTAAAACATTCAGTTGATTTACCTACTTCAAAAAGTATCAGTAATCGATTGTTGGTGCTTCAATATTTGATGAATAATTCTTTCGAATTAAAAGGAGTTTCTAATGCTGACGATTCTCAGATAATGCAAACTATCTTATCTCAAAAAGAGCTAAAAGGAGAATTAAATGTAAAAAATGCGGGAACTTGCTTCAGGTTTTTAACCGCAGTTTGTGCAATAGGAAATAAAGAGGTTGTTCTTACTGGTTCAGAGGCAATGAAAAAACGCCCAATTAAGGAGCTTGTTGAGCCGTTGAGAAGTTTGGGAGTAGATATTCAATATTTGGAAGAAGAAGGCTTTCCGCCACTTAAAATTACTGGAAAAAAGCTAAAAGGTGGAAAAGTAAAAGTAAACGCAGAGATAAGTAGCCAATATGTTTCGGCATTGTTATTAATTGCTCCTTTTTTGGAAAATGGATTAACCATTGAATTAATTGGAGAGCCTAAATCAGAATCGTATACCCAAATGACGATTTCTCTTTTGAGAAAGCTAGGGATTGAAGTTTTAGAAAAAGGAAAAACGATTTTAGTTTCTCCTGTTTCAGAAAATCACAAAGGGCAAATTGAAGTAGAAGCGGATTGGTCTTCTGCATCTTATTGGTATGAATTAATCGCACTCTCTTCACTTCATTCAAAACTTCAAATAAATAAACTTAAAATATATAGTATTCAAGGAGATAGTATAATTAAAAATATCTTTAAAAAACTTGGAGTTTTAACTTTAGAAGGAAGTAATGGAGTTGAAATTGTAAAAGCTACGAAACCTAATATCAAGGATTTTGAATACAATTTTTCGTCCATTCCCGATATGGTTCAGACATTTGTGGTGACTTGTGTAGGACTGGGAATAAATGGCAAATTCAACGGAATTTCTCACTTGGTTTACAAAGAAACCAACCGAATTGAGGCTTTAAAGATAGAAATAGCCAAACTCAATTATTCATTAGAAATGATTGATAATGATTCTTTTGAAATAAAGAAAGTGGACAATTTGCCAAAAAAAATAACTATTTCCACCTATCATGATCACCGAATGGCAATGGCTTTTGCTCCATTAGTTGCTGTGATTGAGGAAGTTGAAATTGAAAATTCTGAGGTGGTTATTAAGAGTTATCCTGAGTTTTGGGAGGAGTTTAGTTAAAATTAAGAATTAATGAAACTGTGTGCATTCTAATTTTCCCAAAATTCGGATTCTTATTGATGTCAACCAATCCATGAGAATACCTTAGTTCTGGAAAAAAAGTAAAAAATTCGAGACTTTTCTCAAATCCTACAGCAAAATCAAAACAAAGGTTGTAATTGCTTACCAATTCGCTCTGATTATTATTTGTTACCGGAATTTGAATACTTGGACCAATTGAAAAGAAAGGTTTGTAATTTGTGTTTTGTGAGGTAAATTTAGCATGAACAGAGAAGTCGACTGTGAGTGGCATGGGAAAATAATCCAGTATAATTTCATTAGTATCTGTATTTGCGAATATAAATTCATTTCTATTGACAGATATTCCAAGATTAGAATGGATAGAGAATAAATCATTTACTTTATAACTTCCAATTACTCCCACTCTAAATCCAATTTTGTTTTCTATTATAGTTCCAGGAGGCAGAGGCTCTGTTTGAAGTAGAGATTGATTAAAACCAAGACTAAATCCTGCTTTGAATTTTTTGTTTAGTTCTGAAGAGTCAATAGGGACTATGATGTTTTCGTATTCCAATTCGTTAATGGAATCGTTCTGAGAAAATGCGGTTGAAAATAAACTACTTAATGCTAGTGAAATGAAGATTGTCTTTTTCATTGCTTTATTGTTTTTGGGGTTAAGTAATTATTTTACATAAGTAACGTGTTTTTTGTCAAACGGGTTAGTTTTAGGATTTATTGTCCTTTAAATCAAAGGATTCCACTTCTTTATATTTCCCAGATTTCAAATCTTCTAAGGCTACATTCCCAATCCTAACTCTCACCAGTCGCAAAGTTGGAAACCCAACAGCAGCAGTCATTTTACGAACTTGTCTGAATTTCCCTTCAGTTATTGTTATTGAAACCCAGCTTGTAGGTCCATGTCGTTTGTCTCTTATTTTCTTTGCTCTTTCTTTAAAAATTGGAATAGAAATCAACTTCTTAGCTTTTCCTGGAAGTGTTAAGTATTTTTCTTTTTTCACAGTGATTTCTACTCCATTTTGCAGTTGCGAAATTGCTTCATCCGTAATTTCTCCATCAACTTGCACATAGTATTCTTTCTCTACTTTTTTGCTTCGCACTTCATGGCTTTGTATTCCATCAGTAGTTAGGAATATTAAACCTTCCGAGTCTTCATCCAATCGCCCAATAGCCATTGTTCCCTCAGGAAATTCTCCCAATTCGCCTAGTAGTTTTTTGTTTTTACGCGTAGTTTCTGTTCTAATGAACTGAGATAAATACCCATAAGGTTTGTGAAGGATGAAATGGCGATGGTTAGGCATTTGTAAAAATAGCATTAAAAATAAAAAAATGGATGTCACCCTAAACTTGATTCAGGGTCTGTCAATAAACAGCACCAATATTTGCAAACAGATTCCGTATCAAGTACGGAATGACTGGTTGTTTTTTATTTTTAACCAGCAACTAACGTCCATCACCTTTTTTAGGCTTCCTCCTAATCTTATTCTGATCCCCTCTTGTTTTTGGTTTTTTATATTTTCTATCAAGTCTTCTTTTACGAGGATTTCCAGCATTTTTCATTTGATTTTTCTCACTTTTTTCATGAAAACTAGCTCCACGAGTTTCATCCTTTTTAGCATGGATGTTAAGCTCCTTAGCTTTTGGTCTTTCCTCAGGGATTAAATCATTGGAGATAGAAACGGATTCAGGGAATTTCTTTTTATCGATTTTCATCGCCATCAATTCTTCAATTTTTTCTTTGTCTTTTGCTTCTTTTTCTGTGTAGAGCAAAATTGCGTTACCTTTTTTCTCAGCTCTTCCCGTTCGTCCTATTCGGTGCATATAGTTTTCGGGATAGTTTGGTGTATCCAAATTAATTACATGTGAAATAGCCTCCAAATCCAATCCACGAGCCATTACATCTGTACTGATTAGAATTCGGTTCGTACCTTCATCAAAACGCTTAATGGCTTTAATACGATAGTTCTGCGATTTATTAGAATGGACAACTCCTAATTCTCTTCCAAACTTTTCTTCCATGGCATTAAAAAGCCTATCAGCATTGGTTTTACTACCTACAAAAATCAATACTTTTTTAAATTGATCTTTGTCTTTCAACAAGTGCATCAATAAATTAGCTTTGGTGTAAAAATTCTGAACAGGATAGCAAACTTGCTTAATGTTTTCAAGCGGAGTTCCCGAAACAGCAATAGAAATAGTAATAGGAGCCACAAAAAAGGACTCAATCAATTCTTTGATGTCATCCGTCATGGTTGCCGAAAACATTAGGTTCTGGCGTTTTTCTGGCAATAATTCAAAAATATTGGTCAATTGAAATCTAAATCCTAAATCAAGCATTACATCTACTTCATCAATGATTAATTTTTGAATAGATTTTAGGCTTAAAGCTCGGTGCATCACTAAATCATATAACCTTCCTGGAGTAGCAACTAACACATCAACTCCTTGAGCTACAGCCATTTTTTGGGTATTAATATTTGTTCCTCCATACACGCCTTCAATACGTACAGTCATGTATTTGGTGTAATCTTTTAGATTTTCAACCACTTGCAATACTAACTCACGAGTGGGAACTAAAATTAAAATTCTTGGGTTTTTCTGTTCCGAATATTTTAAATCAGTTAATGAGGGCAAACAGAACGCAAGGGTTTTACCCGTCCCCGTTTGGGCAATTCCAATTACGTTTCTTCCAGATTTTATTACAGAAAATGATTCTTGCTGAATTGGAGTAGGAGTAGTTATATCCAAATCCTCAAGGGCATTGAGCAAGTATTTGTTTACATTAAAATCGTGAAAGGTTGACATTGAGATTACTTTTTTTCAAAAGTACGGGTTTTATATGAATTCAAAAGAATTTTGAGTTAAAACGCCTCGCCAATCGTTACATAAAACTGAAATCCTTCATAACTGTGAGCCACATCAGCTCGCACATGAGATTTTTGCTTTTTGCTTAATTGAAACCTCAATCCAGCTCCGTAAGAGAATTTTTGTGGATTGGAGTATAATTCAGAATATGAATTTGCAACTGTTCCTAATGAAGTAAAAGCACAACCTCTCAATCTTTTATAAATAGGAAATCGGTATTCTGCCTGAAGTAAATTGATATTTTTATCAAGGAATCTTCTATCATCAAATCCTCTTGCATTTTTTCCTGAGGATAGATAAACATAATTGTAAAATGGAGAATTACCTAATTGAGACCCTGAAGTGTAATTGAACGCAAGAATATGATTTTCTGCTAATTGCGTATAATAACTTACATTTAATAACACACTCCAATACTCAAAGTCTGAGAAAGTGATATTGCTAGAATTATCAATTTTTAAGGTTCCAAATATTCCAGAAGAAGGATAGAAAATATCATTCCGAGAATCATAGCCTAATTCTACTCCTAACGTACTCAAAACACCGCCACTAATCCCATTTAGATTATTAATTGTTAATAGACTATCGGTATTTGGTATTTCAAAATTATCGAACCTGTAGCTCAATCCAATTAACCAATTTTGAGTTGCTCGGTAAGAAACCGTAGATATAATTCGAGGATAATTAGCATCATAAAATTCTAAATTGTCTTTTTTAGAATCAATCCCAATTCCATAATAATTATAGAAATAGCGGTAATAGCCTACCTCCCCGTTAATTTTCCAATTTTGTTTTAGGTACAATTCATAAGGTGCAAAAATAAGGAGTTGTTTTTTTAATGTATAAGCAACACCTAATTGTACTTGTGATTTCCTCCAGCTTTTTTCTTCTCCAATATTGAATACGGTTAGTCCTAATCCACCAAATGCTAACCCTGTTTCTGGCAGAAAGAAAACCAATGGAAAACCGCTTACACTGAAATTATCTCTTGGGTTGTAAATAGAGTCTGATTGCGTAATCCCTTTATTAACAAAGAATAACAGGATTAAAAACAAACAGAGCTTTCGATACATATTTTTATTTGACTTATTTTAGGATAAGATAGTCAATAAATAATAAACCAATCCACTAAAAATTGCTGCGATAGGAAGTGTAAGAACCCAAGAAACTAAGATTTTTTTAATTACACCGAAATTTGCTTTTTTGGTAATAGTACCAATTCCAAATATAGAACCTATGGAAACATGGGTTGTTGAAACAGGCATTCCATGAACGCTAGCGGTTGTAACCAATAAACCAGTAATTAAATTGGCTGTAAATCCCTGACCGCTATTCATGGGAGTAATTTTTTCGCTAATAAGTTTTCCTACCTTTTTAGCATTTAGTAATCCTCCAAGTGCCATAGCTACCGCAACTGCAATCATTCCGTATCTTATATCTAGTGAGTTGATAACGAGTAATAATCCAACAATTTTTGGTGTGTCATTCAGTCCTCGGGCAAAACTTACTACTCCAGAACTTAGGAAATGCAACCCATCCAATAATTTTTGATTTGTAATCCCTAAACTACTTCCCAAGTATCTTTCCTCTGCAACATTATCGGGATTTTCTGGTAGACTTTTTTCAACTTTCATGGCTTTTCTCAGGGAGGTAAAAATGAAATAAACTACCAAAGCCACAACTGCAGCCATAAGAGGACTCGCAATTAAAGGGAATAAAAATTTATCGATTAGTTTATCAAAGTTGAAATCAGAACCTACTGCAATAACTCCCGCTCCAAATAATCCTCCAACCAAACTGTGAGTTGTAGAAATAGGCATGCCTATTTTTGTTGCCAAGAATACTGTAAGTGCTGCTCCAAGTGCTATTGAAATAGCAAATTCTGGAGAAGTTTGAAGAAGTAAATCAGGAACTAGTCCTTTTCCAGAAAAGTTCTTCACTAATTTACCCGCAAGAAATATAGCGGTAACAGATCCTAAAAAAGTAGTGATTGTTGCCCATGTAATTGCATTTTTGTAGGAAGTAGTTTTACTACCAAAAAGAGTAGCAACTCCTTTGAAATTATCGTTTGCACCGTTGCTGTAAGCAAGAAAAAGAGCGACTAAGAATAGAAGTATGATCATGTAAGAATAGTTTTGTATTGTGTTTAAACGGGTTTAATTTCAATACTTACGAATGAAATAGCTTTTTGGATTTAATTATTTGAATCCTTATTTATAAGTAAAGAAAAATTATATTTTGAGCAGATAGAAATATTCAATAAATTAGGAGTTTAAAAATCAATATTAAAAACATAATCATGGGTTATTTATTACCATTAGGAATTTTATTAGTTATTGCAATTGCTTTGATTGGAATTTACAATAGTCTTGTAGGACGAAGAAATCAAGTAAAAAATGCATTTAGTTCGATAGATGTAATGCTTAAAAAGCGGTTTGATTTATTACCAAATTTGATAGAAACAGTAAAGCAATATGCTGGACATGAGAAAGAAGTGTTGCAAAATATTGTGGAGTTAAGAAATGGATTGCAACAACCGGATTTATCAAGTTCAGATAGAATTTCGATGGAGAATAAACTAACTAACCAGATTAGTGCTTTGAATCTTACTGTAGAAAACTATCCAGATTTAAAAGCAAACGAAAACTTCTTGAATTTGCAACGAAATTTAACAGAAATTGAAAGCCAACTTTCAGCTTCTCGTAGAACTTTTAATGCTTCGGTATTGGATTTGAACAATGGGCTTGAAAAATTCCCTAGCAATATTGTCGGAAATATGTTTGGGTTTCAAAAAGAAGAATTTTTTGAAATTCCAGAAATTGAGAAAGCAAATTTGAATGTGAAAGATATGTTCGGTAATTAATGATTTTTAGCTCCAAGGTAAACGCTATCATTGAGGCTGAAATCCAAAAAATGGAGGAAAGCAAACGCCAGTATAGAGAAGCTGGCCGTAAGGCTTCGGTATTATGTTATCCACTTGCTATAATTGGAGCTGTGTTGACATTTTTCTTCTCTTTGGGAGGATTTTTTTACATCATTGCATTACTCATATTTGCGATTCCATTTATTATCAAAAATGCCAATAAATCAAAGTTGGCAGGCCAATTCAAACAAAATTTACTTGTTCCAGCTTTGGCTGAGCTAAAGCCTGATATTAGCTACATGCCAGCAATGAGTATTCCTCAAGAGTCTTTTGATTCTGCTAATCTATTTCCAGGTCCAGATAGATATCGAGGCGAAGATTTATTTGAAGGGCTTCACGGAAAAACAAAATTTTCTTTTTCTGAAATTCATGCTGAAAAAAAACATAAAACCAAGAACAATACCCGTTATTCTGATATTTTTAAAGGTTTATTTTTAGTAGCTGATTTTAATAAGCATCTGAAAAATGAAACTTACGTTTTTACTTCTGGTGGTGGCAAGTGGTTCAGTAAATTTAAGAGAGTACGATTAGAAAATCCCGAGTTTGAAGCTAATTTCAAAGTTTTTAGTGATAACGAAATAGAAGCGAGATATATATTGACTCCAAGTATGATGGAACGACTGATTCAGCTCGAAAAACTCTTTGAAGCTCATCTTTTTGTAGCGTTTAAAGGATACAATGTTTACATTGCTCTGGAGAATAAAAACAATTATTTTGAAACTAATATAAATTTAGAGATAACCAAACAAGCGGTGCTAGATGTTGTTTCAGAAATCGATTCCTGTTTGGGAATTATAGATGAACTAGATTTGAATACTAGAATTTGGACAAAAGATTGATTTTCCAAATCATTCCCAACCATCGTCATCTTCATCGTCCCAATAATCATAGTCTTCTTCTTCATAATCTGGTTCATCATTATCGTCACTTGGGTTTAATGCTTTAATTATTACTACTGTTATAGTTGCTGCAAAAGACAGTAAAGTTAAACCTGGATTAAATTTTGTATATTCTGTGGAAGTAGTAATATCATTTTTTGAAAAATGATAAAAGGAAAAATCATTTTGTGGAGGATATTGATTGTAGTAAGTAGAATCTTTTTCTATTCTTACGGAATTGGCACTAAATTGTTTGTAGGTGTAATTGTTAATTAAAATATTCGACTTTACCACTTCGGTAACTCCATTTCCGCACAACAAATAGCTGTTGTATTTTAAGCGATTAATAATCAATGAATCTGGAATTTGTTGTTCTCCATGAGCGGTTACAAAACCAATTTTTTTATAGTTAAAACTCAACGAATCACCTTCATAAAAAACATCTACATCTTCAGGTGTTGTAGTCGAACAATCAAGATTTTGTATTGGGACTTTTTTTCCTTCTGTTTTAGCATAGGTATGCGATTGTACAGTTGTGAAACAACTAGACAATAAAATTAATAAGGATAAATAGAGGGCTGTTAGGTAAATAGATTTTTTCATAATTATCTATAAACAAATACCTTGCCAAAAAGTTAATACTTTGTTAACGGATTAAATTTACTTAACATCTATCAATAGATCACTTTCAAAAATTGCTTGAGGCGAAATCATTTTTTCTTCAAGAGGAATATTTGCACCATATCTTTGTTTAAGTGCTTCTTTTACAATAGGGTGGGATAGGTCGTAGTTTTTTAATTTTTTGAGTTTTCCTACTTCAATTCCACAACCATCTTTGTAGAGTTTCCAAACCAATTCGGAGCAATACAATTTTTTATCACTCCAGTCAAAAGCAATGTCATAGTTTTTTCCAAGCCAAGAATTACCTTTCGTTCTCATTTTGGCTAGTACAGATTTAGTTAAAATAGAATCACTCTTAATCAACCTTTTTAGCGAGTACGAAGATTTTTCACCATGCTTTATCCAGGTTTGAATAGGAGTTAACTTAATAGGCTGAACAGCCTCCAGAACTACTAATTCCCCTTTAATTTTCATTATGATTCCAACATGACTAAACTTTGATTTGGTAGCTAATTGAATCGCTTTACTTTGCAAAGAATTTGAAGTTTGGAAAATTATATCTCCTTCTTGAAATTTTTGTTCGGTTTTATTTTTTACAATTTCAGAAACACTATTGCTACTTAATTGGAGAAATAAAACAGCTAAAAAGATAGATAGAATTAAAGGGATTGAAAATTTCACAAAGTTCTTTATCATGAGTTTAGTTTTAGGCTAAACTAATAATGTGTTATTTTATTTTTTAAACTTTGTTAAAAAGGTTTATTGGACTATAACTTTCTTAGTGACCACCTTATTATCAGAATAAAAAGAGACAAAATAAATTCCTTTGCTAATTTGACTGGGTAGATTAATGCTGTTTTCTGTGAAACTAATTTTCAATTCTTTACCAGTTATACTAATCATTCTGATATTTTGAATTGTAGAGTTTGCTTTGAAAGAAAAGTTTTGCCCTCTATAAATAGGATTAGGAAAAATATGGAGGAAATTTTCACTTTCGTTCTCAAAAAAGCCTGTATGACCACCTCCAGAACCACCACCTGTCGGAGGACAATATACAGTATCAATATTTCCTCTACACTCCAAAGCATAGCGTTCAGTAGTTGAAGCCATACCATATATTCCATATCTTAAAATATTAGTTTTAAAATTTGTTTTTCTTAGTAGATTACTATCTAATTTTATTTCATACATGTCAGAATACATATCTGTTGCATATAACTTTATTGAATCACAATTATAAACTATTGACGAAATCCCCCAAATTCCCTTGCCAACAGGGCAAAGTATTGATGAAATTTTATTGCTTGTAATGTCATAAGCTAAAATACGATCATTCATAGATTGAAAAATGATTTTACCCTTATAAAAAGTCATATCACCAGGTGTACTAAACGATGAATTATAAACAGAATCTAAGTGACTTGACGATACATTATATTTGTAGAGTTTATTCGTGGGGTTATCAATAAAATATAAATTATCATTATCATCAGCAACCAGAGATGTGAAATAACTAGAGGGATTAAGGAATTTCTTTAGCAGTATCATACTACCAGTATTAGTGTCAATTTGGTGTAACTCTCTATGATTATTAATTCCATAAAACTTCCCAGAATCTCCAATAGCAATGTCAGTAAAAGAAAAAGAACTTGAGCTACCAATCTGTTTAACAAATGTTAATGAATCCGACTGATTTAATTTATAAAGAGTATTAGAAGAGCTAATTACAAATAAATCCTGACCATAAGATATGGAATATAGAGAAATAAGTGAGCAAAAAATAATATGATTTAATAGCATTTTCATTGTATTGAAAATACGAAAAATATTTAATTAGTTTCTGATTACACTAAAATAATTCTTTGTAAAAATCCAGTTGTTAATTAATTACTTCCCAAAAATAGCCATCAAATTCTTTTTTTTAGGTTTGATGTTTGTACCGTTTTCTTGGTTAAATTGAGCGATAATGTCACCCTCATATTGTTTGTAAAATTCAGGATCAAAATTGGCATTTTTCAATTCTACCATTACTTTTTCTATAGGAGTTTTGGATTTTATCCATCTATCACAAATTTTATGTCTTAATCGTATTCCAAAGTTGTTAATCCCTTTTAAAGCTTTGGTGTTACTATCATAAACCGCTCTAAACGAAATGTGTTGAGTTGGATGTTTCCAATAAAAAGTAGTTTCATTTTCTTGCTCATTTGCAAGTACATTTCCATAGGTTTGGTATTCTACATCAAAGAATTTTGCAGAATTAAACCACACTCCAGGTTCGTAAGCTATTTTATTACCCGTAAGAGTCTGACCAAGAGTTTCTCCCATCATTCTACCCACATACCAAACAGCTTCAATTGGTCTTCTTCCAGTAACTGTTTCTTGCACTTCGGCACAATCTCCTGCAGCATATACATTTGGTATATTTGTTTCCAAAAATTTATTTACTTTAATTCCTCTCCCAATTTCTAAGTTTGTTTCTTTTAAAAAATCAATATTTGGTCTTACACCTGCTGTCAATCCTACTAGTTCACAATCTATGCGTTCGCCTTTTTTGGTAATTACGGCAATGGCTCTTCCATATTCTCCTTCTATTACTTCATCCAATTCTTCTTCTAATCGCAAATCTACATGATGGTCTTTTTTCATGTGTTCGGCTATCATTGCCCCTTCTTCAAGAGGTAAAACTCCTCCCCAAAATCTATTTTCTCGCACCAAAAAAGTTACCTCAATGCCTCTTGAAAGTAACATTTCGGCAAATTCAACTCCAATTAATCCGCCACCCACAATTACAGCTCGTTTTACTTGTTTGTTTTTAGTACTTTCTTCCAAAGCTTCTAAATCTTGCATGCTGTATAATCCTTGAACTCCCGGTAAATCTTGTCCTTTCCAGCCAAATTTATTAGGTGTAGAACCAGTTGCAATTACTAATTTATCGTAAGTAATAGTTTGATTGTCAAGATTCAAAGTTTGAGAATCAAAATCAATAGAATTTACATAACCTCTCACTAAATCAATTCTATTTTTACTCCAAAACCAATCCTCGTATGGCTTGGTGTCTTTGTATCGCATGTGTCCCATATAAATATACATGAGAGCGGTTCGGGAAAAGAAATGGTCAGTTTCAGCAGAAATAACTGTGATTTCAGCCTCCGAATCATTTTTTCGTACATGACGAGCGGTTGTAATTCCAGCTATTCCATTCCCTATAATTACAATGTGATTCCCCATTTATTAGTTATTTAAAGACCAATCATATTCGTTGTAAGTTACTGTTGCACTTGATTTTACTTCAGTGTCCGAATATTTGTTGATAAATTTAATTACATTTTCATTGGAAGTGCCAAAATCAGCTTTGTACCAATCAAATATTTTAGAAATTACAACTTTATCTTCAGTAATTGTATTTTGTGAGGAATTAGCCAAGAAAGCTTTTGTTTGCTTAGTTAAATAACGCTGAATATTATCTTCCGTCCAAGCTCTGTTTAATATTTTAGGGCAAGATTTTGCGGCACAATTTACTGCAAAATGAATTCGAGGTTCTTTAAATTTAGCTATGATTATTTTCTTTTCAATAACATTTAGTGTGTAATCAGTTCCTCCTAAATTAATTAATTTTTTATCCCAAGGTTTACCACCATGTAAGTCTGTAATGGATTTTAAAGGGTAATTGTCCACTATTAATTTTACTGTGACAGCATTATATACATTTATCCAATATGCCAATCGCTTATTTTTACTCCATGAGCTTACATCTTTGTGATAAGATTGTAATTCCTTGATGTATTTTACTAGTTCTTCTTTATCTTTTTTGAATCCAGCATAATTTACTTTTCCAGAAGAAGAAATATGTTTTCTGGTCAAATCATCCCAAGTTTTGTGGATTTCAGCTTTTACTTTTGGAGCTTCTTCAACTGGTTTTTCAATTATTGGAGGGTTACTTTTAACTTCTTGTGTTTTCGTAAGTTCTACTTCTTTTTTGATTTTTGATTCAGGTTTTTCTGTTTCACCTTCGTTCTCTTCAATTTCAGGCTTCTCTTCATTTACCTCGTTAATAGCTATTGCTCCAACTGTTTCAGTTAAGCTATCAGGCATTGAATCAATTATCTCATTGTCAATTTCACTGCTAATTTCAGTGTTGTTTTCCGAATCAATTAGGTTACTTTTCTCAGTTGTTTTAGTTTCTGAGGTACAAGAAAACACAAATATGCCAATAAAAATAAAGTGAGTTAATTTCATAGTAGAATTTTAAGGTTAGTCATTTATCGAAAAAAGATAAAACTACTTACATAAATATAACAAAAATCAATACAAAAATGAAATCATGAAATTATTGAAAAACTATTCCTAAGTTAATTCCTGTATTTTTGAAGGCATTTCTACCACTCAATACATAAGAAGCTCCTAAAAATCCGCCAATGTGTTTGTGAAAACCATAATAAAATGTTCCTCCAATTTTATTGTAAGAAAATCCAAATGATCTAAAATCCTCGTTTGGTAATCCGGGTCTATAATCGTTTCCACCAAATGCATTTAGGGTTTCAAACCAAACATCTGCATAAAAACTACCAGCATAACCAATTTTAAGAGATGAAGACATCCCATTAGGTGTAGGGTCAGATTTTAAAAAATATCCTCCTTGAACTGAGGCAAAAAAGTTGTTTTTGAAATTTTGTTGGGCGATTAATCTTATATCTCCAGCTAATGCCATTTGTCCAATTGCATTTCCACCTCTAGTTTGGTAGTTTGTAAGTGGATCAGAATAGCCTGTAGCCGCCAGTAATTGAAATTTTCCTTTTGAGTTATCTTTATTCAATAATTTGAATTTCAAATATATAGAAGCATCTTGAAAATCTGCTTCGGCACCTTTATTCACATTTAGGTAAGGGATATTTGCTTGAACATTGAGCCAATTTGTAATTCCATAAATACCAAACAAGCTAACTGCTCTAGTGGTTCTAGAAGATGCAATGGGATTGGTTCCAGCATACAACTTACCTGCAGATTCATTAGTAAAAGATAATCCCACAGAAAAATCATTTTTATTTTTCATGTAGCCATCCACTGGTCCTTGAGATATTGAATAGGAGCAAATTAAGAGTAAAAAGACTAATAGTTTCATAGTGTTGTTTTTTTTCTGAGGTAGAAATTAAATCCACCTTCAGTGTTTATTAAATCTAAATCTGGAAACTCATTCATTTCATCTCCCAAAGTGATTTTTGTAACAATGTAGACGTCCTTATCAATATCTCCTTTCAGTAGCCAATCATTTACTAGATTTTTTAACTGATTAGGGTTGTATTTTTTTAAATCGGTAAGAGTTGATTTGTAGGCTATTTTTATTTGTTGAATTCCTTCATAATCTTTTCTTGGTGGAAATTTTGTATAGAAAAAATGTGCGTAACTTTTAAATCCATAAGTAGATACGTACACATCTTTTCCTTGCATAGATTCATAAAATTCAATAGCTGGACCTTGTGAGAATTTTTCGATTTTTGGCACAACAAAAATAGCATATCCCAACAAAGTTACTCCTGACGATATCCCAATGATAATAAGGAATTTCATGATATTTTTCTTCTTTAAATTTATATATGAAAAAATTAATCCTACTAAAAATAGTATTCCAAAAATAAATTCCCAGCCTTGCCAATTCATATCAACATTGAAAGAAGCTACAGCAAAATCATCTTTAATATATGGAGTAATCCAATTAGAGTTTTGGAATAGAATAGGAACCGCAATAAGTAATAAAGCAAATATGCTTCCAATAGCTAAATAGCTAGTTGATAACACTTTGTTAATTTTTCCTTGTTTCCCTTCTTCCCAAAAAGAATAGACCATGGTTGCTGCTAAAAATGAAAGAGGCAAGTAACTCATCGAAGAATAATGTACAATCTTTGTTTTTACGATTGTAAACAATATCATAACTACCCAAAATAGAATTTTCATCCAAAGCATAAAATCGTAAGGAATCTCTTCAGTTCTTTTTCTAAAAGCAGGGATTGCCAATATTGACATGGGAAAACAACCTAATAATACAACTACAAAATGGTAATAAAATGGTTGTTCATGCCCTGCTACTGGTTCTGTAAGTAGCTCAATTTGATATTGAATAAACTCCACAATAAACCATGGGCTGTTAGTTATAGTTTCGTATCCAAACCAAAGAAAAGAAACTCCTAATGAGCTTAAAAAGAATATAATAACTGATGAAATATGAATTTTCTGTTTAAATTTTTTAATTATCAAATAAACCAATAGTGTTAGAATTAATAACAATAAGCCTACAGGACCCTTTGTAATTATAGCGAGGCCAATAAAAATTCCTGCAACCAATGAGTTGAGTTTTTTATTAGTGGGTTTATTGATTGTAAGTACTAAAAAGTAAATGGATAAGAAGATGAAAAAATTGAAAAAAGGATCAATAATGCCAGATTTGAAATATAAATGGGGTAGAAAAGAGGCAAAATAAACCAAACTCCAAATAAAGCCAAAACGCTCTGAGATTAGTTTTTTTCCAATTTGATACAGCGTTATCAATGAAATAACACCAATTAGAGCATTAGGAAAACGAGCTGCAAACTCATTCACACCAAAAAATTTCATTGAGGCAACTTGAAGCCAAAAGAAAAAAGGAGGCTTTTCCCAAAAGGGTTCATAATTTATTTGGACCCTAAAGTAATCTCCGGTTTGGAGCATTTCTCTTGCTGATTCTGCAAAATTAATTTCATCCCAATCAAACAAATGTACATTCCCTAAAAAAGGAAAAAAGAACACTATTCCTATTCCAAAAAGAAACAATATGTACTTTTTATTTAGGCTCATTTTAATTTGATAATTGGTTTATAAGCCCAATTTCCGTAGTTAATTTTTTCGAAAAAATAATAGAAAATAAACGTAAAAAGTGTTCCGATAGTGGCTCCAGCTAATACATCTTCAAAAAAATGTTGAGAGAGATAAACTCTTGAATAGCCAATAATTACAGCAATTATCCCGAACAAATAGCCCAGTTTTTTGTTTGCACTAATCAATGTTAAATAACAAAATAATGTGAAAGATGCTGTGGTATGACCAGATGGAAAAGAATTGCTAGATAATTGAATCATTCCAAATTCTTCAGGAATTAATCGGTAAATGGTGTTAAAGAATGTAGGTCTAGTGGCTTCAGAGAATATATATATTTTGAGAGATCTTGTAATTAAAGCTGTCAGTCCATAAATAATAAGCCCGTTTATGGCATATTTTGGTCCTTTAAAAAGTAAAATACCAATTATTACGATTACTGAAAACCATTCAACTATTTGAGTAGAATAAAAGAAAAAAGCATCAAAGAAAGGAGAGTAATATTGATTGGCAAGAAGCTGTGCCTCTTGTTTGCCATAAAAAGAAATAAAAATCCCTACAAAAACAGCAAATGCTAAGTAAATGCTAAGAAATGAGCTATTTTTTTTTATAAGTTCTTTCAAAAAATTACTTTAAAAGTTTCCATTTGTAAACTCCAATTCTTGTAAAAAAGTGCTTGAAAGATGTTCCTAAAACACCAAAACCGTAAGTCATACTTCTTTTAAAATTAATGGATGATGCCTCGTCAAAATATTTAGTAGGGCAAGTGATTTCGGCTATTTCAAAATCTTTATAAATAATTTGTGATAACATTTGATTGTCAAACACAAAATCATCTGAATTGTCATTGTATTTGATTGATTCTAAAACCTCTTTAGAGAAGGCTCTGTAACCAGTGTGATATTCAGAGAGTTTTTGACCAACCAAAATATTTTGAGTAAAAGTCAAAAATCGATTTGCGATGTATTTATATAATGGCATTCCACCTTTTAGAGCTCCGTTTCCTAAAATTCTTGACCCTAATACAACAGGATAAACATCATTCGCAATTAAATAAGAAATTGAATGAATAAGTTTTGGAGTGTATTGATAATCAGGGTGTAGCATGATTACAATATCAGCCCCTAATTCAAGAGCTTTGTTGTAACAAGATTTTTGGTTTCCTCCGTATCCTTTGTTTTTTTCGTGAATAATTACATGTTTTATCCCTATTTTTGCAGCAAGTTCACTTGTATTATCGCTTGATTTATCGTCAACTAACACCACATCATCTACTATTTCAAAAGGGATTTCATTGTAAGTTTTTTCTAGGGTGTTTTCAGCATTATAGGCTGGCATCACTACAATAATTTTTTTTCCGTCAATCATTCTTTCTTATTGTTTGGTGCAAATATAGGTAATCCATAATAATTTGCTTGTATGAATACTTTTTGAAGTTTTGATTTACCACTTAATTATGATTTTGATAAATTAACAACACATTGTTACATTAAAAATGCAGTGTAAACGCTCAATCTATTCTCATTGTATTATCTTTGTGATGTATTACAAAATTAAAACAATGGCTAACAACATATTAAAAGGAAAGAAAGGAATTATTTTTGGAGCACTTAACTCGCAATCAATTGCATGGAAAGTTGCAGAACTTGCTCATGCTGAAGGTGCTGAATTTGTATTAACAAATGCCCCAATTGCAATGAGAATGGGAGAAATTAATGAATTAGCAGAAAAAACTAATTCTCAAATTATTCCAGCTGATGCAACTTCTAATGAAGACTTAGAAAATTTAATTACTAAATCTCAAGAAATTTTGGGTGGAAAACTTGACTTTGTATTACACTCAATTGGTATGTCACCAAACGTAAGAAAAGGAAAGCATTATACAGATTTGAATCACGATTGGTACAGCAAAACATTGGATGTATCTGCAACTTCTTTTCATAAAACACTACAAATATGTAAAGCTCAGGATGCTATTAGTGAATGGGGTTCTGTAGTAGCATTGACTTACATTGCTGCACAACGAATTTTTCCTGACTATGGAGATATGGCTGATGCAAAATCACTATTAGAGTCTATTGCAAGAAGTTTTGGTTACCACTATGGTTCTGCTAAAAAAGTAAGAATCAACACAATATCTCAATCTCCAACTGTTACAACTGCCGGAAGTGGTGTTAAAGGATTTGATGAATTTATCAATTATTCTGAGCAAATGAGTCCATTAGGTAATGCATCTGCCGAAGCTTGTGCTGAATATTGTGTTGCAATGTTCTCAGATTATACGCGTTACGTTACTATGCAAAATTTATTTCATGATGGAGGGTTCTCTGCAACAGGAGTTACACAGCAAGTGATTGAAAAATTTGGTAACGAGTAAATACTTAATTTCACAAAATGAAACAGATACTTCTTTCAGTTATTGGGTTTGTAATTACTTTCTCTTCTCTTGGTCAAGGAGAAGGAAGTGTATTTACTTCAACAGGAAGAGGTGTTTCAACAACTTTTGCAACGGATTATCAAGCATTAGGAATAAATCCAGCAAACCTTGCATGGTCTCAAGAGTTTAAAGGAAAAAGATTTGCTATTGGTTTTCTTGAAACAGGATTTTCGTTAAGTTCCCCAATACTCAACAACCCTGTGGTTAATGAATCCCGAGCTATTCCTTTTAATTTTAAGTTTGATAAAGGGGCTAATTATTCTGATTTTCAAGAATTTTCAAAAGATATTCAAGAAGGATTTAAATTAAATGTAGATGCTCGATTATTTGGAGTTGCATTAACTACTAAGCGAGGAGGCTTTGCATTTACTGTTACAGAGAGATATGGAATGAGTGTGGGACTCTCAAAAGATTTTGCTGATATAGCAACTTTTGGTTTTGGAGCACCTTATTTTGATTCATTAGCATATGAACAAGGAGGGAATGTATATAGAATTAATAATTCTCCTTCTACCTATGATTCTTTGCAAAAAAATACTTCGGTTCAAATAATTGCTGGTACGTCCAATAATCCTAAAACAGTTCCTCAATTAATGGAAGGAACAAGAATTAAAGTTTCTTGGATTCGTGAATTTAATTTTGGCTTTGGAACTCAACTTATTAAAAACGAAAAATGGGGATTGTATGCAGGAATTGGAGTTAAATATCTGCAAGGAATGGCATTAATTGATATGACAGCATCCAACAATAATTTTAATGGATTTATGTCTTATTCTCCTTCGTTTGACAACTCGAATGGCCCGGGATTGTTTACTTCAGGAAATTTTAGAGCCAAATTACCTAAAGCTGCTGGAAGTGGTTATGGTATTGATTTGGGTGTAAATATTAAAGCATTAAAAAGAATAAAAATAGGAATTGCTGTTAATGATATTGGTAGCATTACTTGGAAAAAAAATACGTATTCAGTTACAGCAGATACATTTCTTAGAAAATTTGAGGTAGGTGGTTTTTATAGAGATTCTAGTTCAATTCAGAGCAATTCTGGCGGAGCTACTTTTGATAGTATTCTTAATAACTTAGTGAATATAGAGTCAGGTAATTTTGAAAGAAAAGTCACATTACCTTCTCAACTGAGAATGGGTGCAAGTATACAGTTTGGAAAAATATTAGAAGTTGGAGGTGAAATAATTACCCCATTGAATGATAAGCCAGGTAACTTTGTAACCTCAATTTACTCTGTAGGTGCTGATTTAAAGTTAGGACCCTTCATTTTTTCTTCGGGACTGGTGATGCAGAATAATGAAATACTAAGAGTGCCTGTTGGGGTCGTGATAGCACCAATGAAAGGAACTTATGAGTTAGGAATCTCTACAAGAGATTTAAGAAGTTATATAAAATTCAAAGACTCTGAAAACCCTATGTTTTCAACTGCTTTTGGTTTTTTAAGATTTAGATTCTAATTATGGGAAATGACGCGATAGGATATTTTTTTATCATTTTACTTATTTTAATTGCTGCTCCATTAGTTTTTTGGATAATGTCAATGTTGTATGTATGGATTAAGTGGTTGTTTAACGATAAGAAAAAATTAAATGAAAGCTTTTCTGAAGTGCGAGATATAGAGAATCCAATCAAAGGAGAATATAGAATTAAATATAGATTAGGAACTATTTCAAAAGTAGAAATTGCAATTGCAGATTCATCTTTTAATAATATCCATAATTTATTCGAAGATCAACAAGTAGAAGGAAAATACACATTCAATTTTGATTCTAAAGAGATTAAAAATGGAGTTTATTATTTAGTATTAAAAACTGTAAATCAAAAAATTACAAAAAAAATAGTAATTGAAAATTAATAAATCACATATAGTTTTTTTGTTGATTACCTTGTTGATGTCAACAGGCAAAATCTTTTCTCAAGAGCAAAGAGGGAGTGATGTGCAACCTATTACAAAACTTTTTGCAAAAGCTAATTTTAGAGTTCCTTTTGCAACTTCCAATCCTTTTTTTAGAGAGACATCAAAAGGGATTGTCGAAATGTCTGGAAGTTTAAATTATTCATTCATTAAGAATTTTTACTTAGGTGCCGGTTATAAATATACCTATTACAAATTATCAGAAATAAAATTGAATGCAAGTCCTAATGAATTATATGATGCAAAAATTCAATTACATGGGTTTTATGGAGAGTTAAGCTACTTTTACCCGATGTATGATAATTTCCTTATTGAAGGAAATATTCAAATAGGAAGAGAAACTATCAAAACTTCGTCAAGAACCTGTAATGTTAATGGTGCTTCAAACTCTAAACTAGGACTATTTGTTTCTCCCAATCTTAATTTTTACTTGTTAACTGAAGAGGTATTTTCATTTCATTTTTCATTAGGATACAATTTCTCTTCCAATGGATTTAATCCAGAAGATGTTTGTGAAACTAGTTTTTCTGGGTACAAACCTAATGCCTATTTAGGTAATTATGGGAGTCTTAATGTGGGATTAGGAATTGGAATTTCTTTTGTAAAGCCAAGGAATTTATAACATGAAAATTGGAATAATTTCTGACACCCACAGTTATCTTGATGAGCAAGTTTTTGAATATTTTAAAGATTGTGACGAAATATGGCATGCTGGTGATATTGGTAATTTGGCTGTAACAGATAGACTCAAAGAATTTAAACGATTAAAATGTGTTTTTGGTAATATCGATGGGGCAGAAGCTAGAAAAGAATTCAGAGAAACTATCCGATTTACTTGCAAAGGATTAGTAATAATGATGACTCATATTGGAGGAAAACAATATGTGTACACGCCACACCTTAGAGAAGAATTAAAAAGAAATCCGCCTGATATATTTGTCTGTGGACATTCTCATATTCTTAAAGTAGGGTATGATAAGCGTTTTGGTTTTTTGTATATGAATCCTGGAGCTGCAGGTATTCACGGGTTTCATAAAGTAAGAACTTTATTAAGATTTGAAATCATTAATAAAAAACCTACTAATTTAGAGGTAATAGAATTAGGGCCAAGAGTTAAAAACTAAATTCTTTAAATAAATGGGGAAGGATAAGTGTTGCAAGAAAAAGTGTTGCAAAAAATATAAAGAGAAGAAAAAAGATTATTGTAAGAAGTGTCCTAAATTATGTGTAACCTGTGTTGCTAGCAAAGCATTGAAAAAAGCAGAGAAAAAGAGAAAGCAAAAATTAAATAAGTTATGAAAAAATACCTACTCCTAATTTCTGTAACCATTTTTACTTCAATAAGTTGCTTGAGTCAATTAAAAAAATCTGCATTATTTATTGGTAACAGCTATACAGCTGGTAATAGTTTGTCCTTATTGGTAGCCCAAATAGCAACATCTGCTGGTGATACGCTTATTCATTCTGCTCATACACCAGGGGGAGCACAATTAGTTCAACATGCTTCCAATTCTACTGTTATTAATTTAATTTCAGGTAGCCAATGGGATTATGTTGTATTGCAAGAGCAAAGCCAGAAACCCTCATTTTCTCCTGCTAGTGTCGCAGCTAATGTTTTTCCTTATGCAAAATCATTGTGTGATACTATTCGATTTTTTAATAGTTGCACACAGCCCATATTTTTTATGACTTGGGGCAGAAAATTTGGAGATGCAGGTAACTGTCCTTCAGCTTCATGGTTGTGCACATACGAGGGTATGGATAGTGCTTTGGCTTCAAGTTATAACTCTATGGGAATTCAAAATGATGCTTATGTTTCTCCAGTTGGTGCAGTTTGGAATTATATAAGAAGTAATCATCCAGCACTTAATTTGTATGCTGGTGATAATTCGCATCCTAATATACAAGGCTCGTATGCAGCCGCTTGTACTTTTTACACAATTATTTTTCAAAAAAATCCAACCGCAGTTACTTTCAATTCTTCTCTATCTCCTTCTGATGCTCAAACAATAAGGAATGCAGTAAAATCAGTTTGTTATGACAGCCTTAGTAAATGGAATGTTGGAAAGTTTGATCCTACGGCAAACTTCACCCATGCTATTTTTGGATCTTCTATTCAATTCACCAATTCTTCTACTTTAGCTACAACTTACACTTGGGATTTTGGTGACGGAAACACCTCTAATCAGTTAAACCCAACCCACACTTATGCTTCAAATGGTTCTTATTCGGTTTCCTTAATCGCAAAGAAATGTGGAGTTTCTGATACCCTTACCAAAACTATATCTTTAACTACAGTAGGTTTATCAAAGAATGAATTGGACGATATTTTAATTTTTCCAAATCCATCTACTTCAGGAATTATCACAATTTCAAATGGGAAACAACAAAATTTTTCTATCTACTCTGTCCATAATAAATTGATTAGAAAATTTTTAGTAAATAATAATCAAGAAATTATTGATTTAACTACATTATCACCAGGAATATATTTTTTAATTTCGGATTCAGGAAAAGTATATAAACTGATTGTTGAGTAGTTAGAGAATAGTTTTCTCCCTTTCAAAATATTATTACTTTTATAAATGACTTTGAGTAAGAAATTTATTGGTCTTGTAATTCTGTTGGTTTTTCTGATTTTTGCAGGAATTTCATTGGGTTCAGTACTAGATTTTTCAAATGACAACATTCTTAAACTAAGAATTCCTAGAACTATTACAGCAGTTATTTGCGGAGCAGGAATTGCAATTGCTGGATTGCTAATGCAGACTTTGTTTAGGAATCCGCTTGCTGGGCCTTCCGTATTAGGAATTTCTTCAGGTTCTACACTGGGAGTTGCAATCGGTATTTTTGCTTTAGAAGCATTGGGAATAGGAATGTTTTACGAAAAATTCACTATTTCAGTGTTAGCTATTCTGGGAGCTTCGGCAGTTACTTTATTATTGTTGTTTGTCTCCAAATTTGTGAAACATAGCAACACTTTATTAATTGTAGGATTGATGGTGGGTTATTTTGTTTCTTCTATCGTTAGTATATTTAGTTTTTATGGAGACAAAACCAATCTTCAATCCTTTGTTTACTGGGGAATGGGAAGTTTTAACAAAGAATCAGAAATGGATAGTTTATACTTTTATTACGTTCCAATTTTGTTGATATTGTTTTTAGTGTTTTTCTTACAAAAACCCTTGAATATATTGCTGACAGGGGAGAAGTATGCTGTTTCTATGGGACTCAATACCTCCAGAATGAGATGGATTACCATTACTTGTACAGGAATTTTGGTAGGAATTATCACAGCATTGTGCGGACCCATTGCCTTTCTTGGGATTGCAGTTCCACATTTGGCTCGTAATTTCATCAAAAAATCAGACCACAAATGGGTTATTCCATTTGCTCTGCTCATTGGTGGTAGTTTGGGTTTAATTTGCGATATAATTTCCAGATTACCAGGCTTAGAAGGTACTTTGCCTCTTAATGCGGTTACCAGTTTTATTGGAGCACCTATTGTTGTATGGATTATTTTTAAAAATAAAATGGTGTAAATGAATTCAGATACTTCCATATTATCTTGCAAAAATTTGAGTATTGGCTACTCAAACAAAACTCTTGTGGCTGATATTAATCTGGAGGCAAAACAAGGAGAGTTAATTGCTCTGATGGGATTAAACGGAACTGGAAAAACCACACTTTTTAAGACAATTTTTAAAGAGATTCCTTTAGTTTCAGGAGATATTTTAATTGATAATCGGCAAATTAGTGAACTGGATTTACAACAATTAATTAGCATAGTGTATACTGATAGGGTTTCCATCTTTGGATTTACTGTAAGGGATATGGTGGCAATGGGAAGGATGCCACACACCAATCTTTTTGGAAAGTTAACCAAAGCCGATAAAGAGCTAATTGAGAGTAATATCAACTCACTTGGATTAGAGAATATTGCTGATATGGAAATTAATAGCCTGAGCGATGGACAGTTTCAAAAAGTAATGATTGCGAGAGCTTTAGCTCAAGAAACCCCAATAATTATGCTGGATGAACCTACAGCTTTTTTAGATATTAAAAACAAGAAAATGATTGATTCTTTGCTACACGAATTAACTACTAAACATAATAAAACTATAATTGTATCTACTCACAATCTTGAGTTTTCCAAAGCTTTTTGTAGTAAAGTATGGTTAATTGAAAACGGAAAAATGACAGAAAAATCTCCTGATTCTTTATCAGAAGCAAATTTTCTTTAATTAAACAATCTCAAAATTTTTCTCATTACATCCGCTTTGTCATTGTAACCAAGCTTTTCGTAAGAGAAAATAAGATTATTTACCATTCTTTTAATAATATCAATATTTGAACACGGAGAATAAAACTCTTCTTTTTTAGGAATCTTTAATTGTTCTAGAAAAGAATCAATTTCATTTTTATCAAACAAAGTTCCTTTGCTAAATGGATTGATGTAAATAAGCACATCTTCACTTTCCATTTCGGTTAGGTGAATATTAGTATTTAACTCATCTAAATAGCACAAAACAAAGTGACTAGGAAGATTTACTCCAAATATAGGAAGTCCCAAATCTTGTGTTACCAGCAGGTAAATAATAGCCAGTGAAAGCGGATTTCCCTTTTTGGTTTCAGTTACATTACTCAAGAAAGAACTGTGTGGTGAGTGGTAATTTTTTTTATTACCACTAAATCCGTAAGTATCAAAAAGTACTTTGTTTATCACTTTTATAATCTCAAAACTGGTAAGATTAGGAGTAATTTCAAGCCAAATATCTCTTTTGATTTTGTCTATTAAATCTACAACAGCTTTAGGATCCATATCAGGATATTGAAACTGATTGATAAGAATAGCTCCTCTCAATAAATCGGGATTTTCTTTATTTACCCAATTTTCAAGGTTAGAGTAGGTTGTATCAAACTGAATTTGCTGAATTAAATCTTCGATTCTCTCTTGAGATTCATGGTTCATTGGGTGATTTTCCCAATACTCTTCAAGAAATGGTATGGTAGCATCTCCCAACGACATTATTTTATTTCTCACCTCAGTGTAAATAAATTCGTCTGGATCGTCCAATAGACTAATTAATGCTTTTATTTCTTGGTCGTTTATCAATTTGCTGCTTTTCTATATCTACGTTGATAAAAGTAGTTTGGTTTTGTCCTCGTAATAGAAAGCTATTTAATTTTTATACACATCTAACTGTTTAATAATGCTATATTTGGCTCAATGAAAAGTAATAATCTCTTCAAATATCTCTTCATAATTATATCACTTATGTGGTATATAATTTTGTATCATCTTACAGAAAGAAGTGAGTTTTTTATTCTAATTTTTGGAGTATTCACCTTAGGAGCTATTTATTTTTATTGGGTTGTAATAAAGCCACTTACAAAATTTGAAATTATTGGTTTAGCTATTTTGTTTCGAGTTGTTTTGTTATTTGGGACGCCTAATTTTTCTGATGATTTCAATCGATTTATTTGGGACGGTAAAGTATCACTAAGTGGAGGAAATCCTTATGAGTTAACTCCAACTCAAATGATTAATAAAAAGGTGAATTTTAGGGTTGGAAACATAGAAGAGATATATTCAAATCTCAATTCGAAGAATTATTATACAGTTTATCCACCTGTGAATCAAGTGATTTTTGCAGTTTCTGAATTTGCAGGAAATGGAAATGTTCAATCTTCCGTTCTGTATATGAAATTATTTATTCTACTATTTGAAATAGGATTAATCTTTCTTTTATTCAAAATGCTAAGAAAATTAAAGCTAAAAGAATCCTTAGCTCAAATCTATGCCCTCAATCCATTAGTGATAATAGAATTGACAGGGAATGTTCATTTTGAAGGAATTATGTTGTTTTTCTTTATGCTTGGGTTATGGTTTCTTCTTACTAATAAAATCATATTATCTGGCTTAGCCATAGCATTGGCGGTAAACACTAAAATAGTTCCGTTATTGTTTTTGCCTTTATTTCTGCCTCTTCTAGGATTAGTTAAGAGTGTTAGATTATATGCATCAATAGCAGTTTTTTCTATTCTGATGATACTGCCATTCTTAAGTGAAACTTTGATTAATAATTTTGGGCAAAGTTTAGAGTTATATTTCCAATCCTTTGAGTTTAATGCTAGTTTCTATTATTTAGTAAAAGGAATAAGTCATTATCTTTTAGATTATAAAACTAGTTTAATTGGGAGTTTTATTCCAATAGCTGTTTTTCTTTTTGCAATCTACTTAACTTATGATTTATATAGAAAAAATAAAACTTCAAACACTTCAAAATTTGATTTACAGCTTTTTATATCCTCCGCAGTCCCTTTGATGCTTGTTTTCTATCTGTTGGCTTCAACTATTCATCCTTGGTATATAATTAATTTACTGGTTCTTTGTGTTTTTATTCCGAATAAGGCAATTATGTTTTGGTCTATTTTAATTTTCTTGAGTTATTTTGCTTATAGTAATTACATTGAAACTCATTTTTCAGGTAATTTTCATGATTCAAATTGGTATTATTTTTTAACAGCCGTTCAATATATTTTGGTCTTGACTGTTTATTTTTTTGATAAAAAAAGAGAAAGACTTGCTATTGGTAAAAGCAATTTATAAAGAAACAATAAACGAATATAGATTTGTTAATAGCAAATATGTATTTAATAGCTTATTCCTCATATAATTTATTTAAATTTAGTTCGTTCAACCTTAATTGAACACTCTCAAGACTATTTTTAAAAAACTGTTTCATGAAAAAAACTCTATTAGGCCTTTTGGCTATTTCAATCATTCTATCTTGTGGAGGTAGCGTAAAAGAAGAAATCTCAAACAATCAAGCGTTTTCCAGTTTTATCTCAGGTTATACTGCTGGCTTAGTTTCCAAAGAATCTACGATTAAACTAAAACTGACCGAAAGCCTTGGAAATGAATACGATTTATCAAAACCATTTGATAAAAATGTATTTAGTTTTTCCCCTTCGCTATCTGGTGAAACAAGATGGGTTGATAATAGAACTCTGGAGTTTATCCCAAAAGATGGGTTGAAGCAAGGAACAGCTTACACAGTTAATTTTCATCTCAAAGAATTAAAAGAAGTTCCAAAAGAGTTAGAAACCTTTGTATTTAAATTCAGAACCCTGTCCCAAAATTTTGAAATTACAAGATATGGATTAACCACTCCATCACAGTCTAATAGAGGAGTTCAGCAGATGGAGGGAATCATATCTTTTGCTGATGTAGTAGATTCAGGGGTTATTAATAAAGCTTTTAGTGCAGTTCAAGGAGGAAAAGATCTACCTACTGAAATTACTGCTATTGGAAACAATGAATTCCGTTTTATTATTGGAAAAATTTCAAGAAATAAGACAAAAGATTCGGAATTAACTTTAAAGTTAAAAGGTTCACCTTTGGGAGTAGACAAGGACTACGAAGAGAAAGTAATTGTGTACTCTCAACAATCTTTTAAAGTAACCGAGGCAGTGGTTATCCAATCCCCACAGCAATATGTAAAAATTCATTTTTCTGATCCTCTTAAAACAAATCAAAACCTAAATGGATTAATTACTATTGATGATAGAAGTGCTCAAGAGTATGTGATTGATGGACATGATGTGAAAGTTTATCCAAGAGGGCAAATGAATGGAACATCTGAATTAGTTGTGTTTCAGGGTGTAAAAAACTTCGAGGGAATTAAGTTGAGAAATAAATATTCGAAGGAAATTATTTTCAAGGCATTAAAGCCTGATGTAAAAGAATACGGAGATGGAGTAATCATTCCATCAGAAGGGAAAATGAATTTTCCTTTTGAGGCTGTAAACCTAAAAGCAGTAGACATTGTATTAACTAAAGTATTTGAAAATAATTTATTACAATTTTTTCAAGTTAATAACCTGAATAATAGCAATCAACTAAAAAGAGTAGGGCAGAAGGTACTTACTAAAAAATTAGATTTAACAAAGACAGGTGTTGACTTAAATACTTGGAATAGATTTTCCATTGATTTATCCTCGGTAATAGATAAAAATGATGGAGCTATTTATCAAATACACATTCGATTCAAAAAAGAATATTCTAATTATAAATGCGATGGAGAAGCAAAAACAGATGAATTAGAAGAGATAGCATACAAATCGACCGAAACTGATTGGAACGAAAACGACTGGAGTACATATGATTACGACTATTATGATGATTACGATTATTACGAGTACGACTATGATTATAGCGAAAGAAAAAATCCATGTCATAGCATGTATTACAGAAATAAGGGAATTACTAAAAACATCATTTTATCTGATATTGGAATTATTGCAAAAGCGGGTTCTGATAAAGTATTGCATGTAGTGGTTAATGATATAAATTCTACTCAACCGCTATCTGGAGTTGATTTAGCAATTTACAATTATCAACAACAACTTATTGCCTCAGTAGGAACAGATGGAGAGGGAATGGCTTCAATTCAATTAGATGAAAAGCCTTTTGTAATTATAGCTTCCAATGGAAAAGAAAGAGGATATATTAAACTAAGAGATGCTGAGTCACTTTCACTTTCAAAATTTGATGTAAGTGGAGCAACTATCCAAAAAGGAATCAAAGGATTTATTTATGGAGAAAGAGGAGTGTGGAGACCAGGAGATTCTATTTATTTATCTTTTATGCTGGAAGATAAAAATCAACTACTTCCTCAAAACCACCCAGTAGAATTTACTTTGCACAATCCTAAAAATCAATTGATAACAAGGAAGGTAAGTACGAGTTCTGTAAATGGAATTTATGATTTTAGAACAGCTACCAATGCTGAAGCACTGACAGGAAATTACAGAGCACAAATAAAAGTAGGAAACAGACAATTTGTAAAATACTTAAAAATTGAAACCGTAAAACCAAATAGGCTGAAAGTATACTTGGAAACAGAGAAAGAAATCATTTCTAAAAAGGATAATACTACGATAGATTTATCAGCAAAATGGCTTCATGGTTCGCCAGCTAATAAATTGAAAGCCAAGGTTGATGTATCGATAGACCAGAAAGGAACTAATTTTGATAAATACAAAGGCTATGAATTTGATGATCCTTTGAAGCGATACTACTCAAATGATTTTACAGTTTTTGAATCAAGATTAGATGCAGAAGGAAAAGCAAAATTTCCATTAAAATTATCAGTGCCAACTGCTGCACCAGGAATGTTGAATGCACACTTTACTACCAAAGTATTTGAAGAAGGTGGAGGATTTAGTATCAACAGAAAATCAATGACTTACTCACCATATACTTCTTATGTAGGGGTAAAAGTACCAAAGGGAAGTTTATATGCAGGAACACTGGAAGTGGATAAAACTCACAAAATAGAATTTGCCACTGTAACAGAGGAAGGAAAATCAATGAGTAATTCTATTTCGGTAAAAGTGTATAAGGTTGAGTGGAGATACTGGTGGGATAGATATGACAATGATTTATCGAGTTATATATCTCGTTCTTCTGTTCGTCCATTGATAACAAAAACTCTTTCTACCAAAGGTGGAAAAGCTTCAATTAGTTTTAAACCAACCAAATGGGGAAGATATTTAGTAGTAGCTAAAGATAAAAAGAGTGGACACTCCACAGGAAAAATATTCTATGCAGACCAACGATATTGGTCAAGAAGTAACGATACCGATAAGGAATTTGCAACCATGCTTGCTTTTTCTACCGATAAAGAAACGTATGAGGTAGGAGAGGAAGTGAAGTTCTCATTTCCATCCAAAAGTGGAGGAAGAGCCTTAGTGAGTATTGAGAATGGCTCTAAGATTGTAGAGAAAATGTGGATTAAAACGGATGATAAAGAAACAAAAGGTTCGTTTAAAGTAAGTGAGGAAATGACTCCTAATGTATTTGTTCACATTACCATGTTGCAACCACATAAGAATACTTTGGAAAACATTCCACTGAGAATGTATGGAATTGTGCCTATTTCTATTGAGAATAAGAACTCTCATTTAGAACCAGTAATTGAAATGCCTTCTGTGTTGAGACCAGAAACAACAGCTACTATCAAAGTAAAAGAGAAAAACGGAAAACGAATGTCCTACACATTAGCTGTAGTGGATGAAGGATTATTGGATTTAACCAATTTTCAAACTCCAGACCCTTGGAATACTTTTTATGCAAGAGAAGGACTGGGAGTAAAGACTTGGGATATTTATGATTATGTGTTAAATGCTTTTAAACTAGAGCAAAATAAAATTCTTGCAGTTGGTGGAGGTGGAGCAATTAATGGAGATAAAAAAGCTGCAAAAGCAAACCGTTTTAAACCAATGGTACGATTTATTGGTCCTTTTGAATTACCAAATGGAACCAATACACATAAAATAAAAGTACCAAACTATGTAGGTTCGGTAAGAGTAATGGTAGTTACAGGCGAAGACTTGAAATATGGAAGTGCAGACAAAACAGTTCCTGTACGTAATCCTTTGATGGTACTTGGTACTCTACCAAGAGTAGTTGGGCCAAATGAAGACATTACTCTTCCTGTAGATGTTTTTGCTATGGAGAAACAAATTAAGAATGTCTCCATCAAAGTATCAGCAAATGATTTTTTCCAATTAGAGGAAACTTCTAAAAAGTTGAGATTTGAAAAAACTGGGGATGAAGTAGTTCGATTTAAAATGAAAACTGCTAATAAACTAGGAATAGGAAAAGTAAAAATTGTTGCAACAAGCGGAAAAGAAAAAGCAACCTATGAGTTTGAAATTGATGTTCGTCCTTCAAATCCAATGGTTACAGATGTGCAAGAAGCAATTGTAGAAGCTGGAAACTCTTGGGAATCTAGTTATGCGTTTAACGGAATAGATGGTACTAACGAAGTTGCTATAGAAGTTTCTTCTTTCCCATCTATTAACTTAGAGAAGCGATTGAATTATTTAATTCGATACCCTCATGGATGTATTGAACAGACAACCTCTTCAGTTTTTCCACAGTTGTATTTATCCAATTTTACAAAACTAAACTCTACACGAAAAATTGAGATTGAAAGAAATATCAAAGAAGCAATATTCAGATTACAGAACTTTCAAACCTCAAATGGTGGGCTAGCATATTGGCCAGGAGAATCAAGAGATAATCCATGGGGAACAAACTATGCAACTCATTTCTTAATAGAGGCAGAGAAAAAAGGATATACACTTCCTTACGGAATGAAAAGTAAATTATTGAAATACCTCAAAAATGAATCTCGAACTTGGAGAGCTAATAGAAAAGGAAGTTACTACTACCGATACCAAAGTAATGAAATTATGCAATCTTATAGGTTGTATGTGCTTGCCTTAGCCGGTAAAGGAGAGTTGGGAGCAATGAACAGAATGAAAGAAAGCAAAAACCTCTCTATCAATGCAAAATGGAGATTGGCGGGAGCCTACAAATTGATGGGGCAAGATAAAGTGGCTAAGAATTTAATTTATGGAGTACCCACAGATATTGAGGATTACAATGAATTTTCATATTCTTACGGTTCTTCTGTGAGGGATGAAGCTATGATATTGGAAGTGTTGAGTATGATGAATGAAAAAGCCAAAGCTGGATTGATGGCAAAGAAAATAGCCAACCAATTAGGAAATAGCGATAGATGGATGAGTACACAAACCACAGCTTATTCCTTAATTGCTATGAGTAAATTCTTGGAAGGAGCCAAAACTTCAGGAATTATGAAGTTTAGTTATTCACTGGATGGGAAGAACAAAAATGTATCTTCAACTGATCCGATTTTTATAGCTAAGGTTAAACCAAATTCTTTGAATCAAGGAAAAGTATCGATTAATAACAATGGCAATGGATTGGTGTATGTGAGGGTTATTACCAAAGGAATTCCTATTGAGAGTAATAAGTTGGATAAGGATAATAACCTGAAAATGAATGTGAGTTATTTAGATATGAATGGAAAATCCATCAATCCTGCGAGTATTTCGCAAGGAACTGATTTCAAGATGAAAGTAACTGTGTTTAATCCTGGACTGAAAGGTGATATTCAAGAAATGGCACTTTCTCAAATTTTCCCATCGGGTTGGGAAATCCACAATGCCAGAATGAATAATTACAGCACTGGAGGAAATTCCTATTACGATTACCAAGATGTGAGAGACGATAGAGTATATACCTATTTTTCTTTACGAAAAGGAAAATCAAAAACCTTTACTGTAAACTTAAATGCTACCTATGACGGAAGGTATTACTTGCCATCCATTTTATGTCAAGCTATGTATGATAACTCTGTGAGTTCTGTTAAGCCTGGAAAGTGGGTTGAGGTTGTTAGGAATTAGTCAATTACAAATTATGAATTTCGAAGAGTCAATTGTTTTAATTGACTCTTTTTTTTATAAGCAAATTTATCATTCCCGAGAAATCGGGAATCTTAACGCGAGAATCATTCTGCATTTTATTTTAAAATAGGTAGTTTTAAAATCTAATTTATCAATTTATGAAAAATTTATTTTTCCTGACTATAATTATACTTTCAATAGCTAGCTGCGTAAAATTCAAAACCGCAGATTTAGTAATCCATAACGCTCGAATTTATACTGTAAACCAAGAGTTTGAAGTAGCTCAAGCTATGGCTATCAAAGACGGAAAGATTGTGATGATAGGGAAGGAGCACGAAATCATGAACAAATACCGAGCTGATGAATTGATTGATGCTGAAACTCGTCCTATTTATCCAGGATTTATGGATGGACACTGTCATTTTTTGGGTTCTGGGCTTAATTCATTGGCAGTAGATTTGAGTGATGTTTCTGACATTAAAGAATTCTTAGAAGTCATTTACGATTATAAAAATTCAAATCCAAAAATGGATTGGTTGATTGGATATGGATGGAACGAAAATAATTGGAATTTCAAGCCTAATGAGGCTTTTGATGCATTAAATAAAATTTATACAGATATTCCAGTCCTACTTTGGCGAGTGGATGGACATAGCTTAATTGTAAATAATAAGGCATTAGATAAAACTGGACTTAAATTTGAGTCGTTCAATGGAATTATCTTCGAAGAATTAATTCCAACATTCACTAAAGCCATCCAATACACAAAAGCACAAAAGAAAACAGCGTTGAGGTGTGCAGAACAGAATTTTTTCTCGAAAGGAGTAACTACTGTTTCAGATGCTGGATTGACTGTGGAAGAAGTGAAACTAATTCAACTGATGCAAGAGTCTGGAACGCTGGATATGAATGTAAATGCCATGTTGTATTTCTCTAAACAAGCTGGTTTGTTAATTCCGATTGATGATTCTAATAAGTTGGTGGCAAATACTTACAAAGTAGTATTGGATGGAAGCGTAGGTTCTCAAACTGCTTGTTTTAAACAACCTTACAAGGGAACTAATAACTACGGAAAACTCTTGATGACTAGAGATAGTTTGAGATGGATTGCTCAAATTGCTTTTGATCAAGGAGCACAATTGGCGGTGCATGCCATTGGCGATTCGGCAGTAAAAGTAGCTCTGGAAGTTATGGGAGAATTACTAAATGGTACAAACGGATTGGGTTGGAGAATTGAACATGCCCAAGCAGTAGGTGAGGATGAATTAGAATTATTTCGAAAATACTCCATAATTCCTTCGGTGCAACCCACTCACTTGGTGGATGATAAAGAAATGGTAGAGAAAAATCTAAGTACTTCGCAATTAGCTATTTCTTATCGATTACGCTCTTTGTTAGAAATGAACCAAACCATACCTTTGGGAACAGATTATCCTGTGGCGAGTAATAATCCTATTCATACTTTCTACAATGCAGTTTACAGACCTTCAGCTGATTGGATTAACCAAAAAGAAAATTTAACAAGAGAAGAAGCCTTGAAAGGAATTACCTTTTGGGTAGCACTTGCCAATAAATCGTATGAGAAAAATGGAAGTCTGGAAGTAGGGAAAAATGCTGATTTTGTAATATTGAATAGAGACATAATGAAAATTCCTCAAAACGAAATAAAAGCCACAGAAGTGTTAAAAACCTATACAAATGGAATGTTGGTTTTTGAAAAATTAAATTAAACTATGAACAAACAACAACAGAAAAATTTAGCATTGATTGGAACGATTCTAATTATGTTTTTAATCCAATATGTAGCAAGGTTGTTTATTGACAATACCGCAGTAAGTCCCTATGAAGAAAGGCCAGAACCAACGTACATCGTTTTTGTTTTATTCTACTTACAGATTTTCATTTTTTGGATTTATATTGGTTTTGCAACTGATAAACTAAAAGAAGGAATCATTGCTGGAGTAATGCATTTTGCTGTTATGTCAATACTTGGGTATTTCTCTAGAGATTTATTTATACTTAGTTCACTTATTGGTTTTGCTACTTTTGCCTATCAAGTCAAGTTTAATAATCAAAAAATTATAGTGCTTTCCTTATTAGGTACAATCATTTATATAGGTTCATCTTCACTTTATTTAAGCTATGAAATGTTTAAACCAGTAGATAGATTAATGAATATACGAGACTTTCTGTATGGAAGTAGTTTTACTAATTTGCGGTATCTATTTCAGGTTATTCAATATCTAATTCCACTCTTGTTTATTCCTTTTTTATATTCAATTTTAAAAAATAGAAATTTAAAATTCAATGAATTAGATTTGAGAAAATTGATTGGAGTGGGAGAAGCCACTTTATATTTCTATGTTTTTTATGTTGCGATTTTAGTTTCAGCCTATAACATTACAGATTTGTTAATCAATCACATTCAATATTTTTCAAAGACACTTTTTTCAGATGTTGTTTTTATCGTTAGAATAGCATTTACTTTTTTCTTTGTTTATCTACTTATTTGGTTCTACCGAAAGGTTTTATTGGAGTTTTTTCTAATCAGACAAAAAGCAATTTCTTGGCATTGGTATTTTCTCCAAATCCCAATAATAAGAAGCATAATATGGCTGATTATCAATACCACAGACTATAAAGGCATGGATGCTTCTAAGTCTAGTTTTAGGATAAAGCACTCTCAAAACACAGAAATTTTAACTTTAATGGTAGTTGCTTTATTACTAAGTCTATTGGGAAGTATTACTATGTTAGGAGGAATGGCAATTTTATCATTTTTAGTATCTATTGTGCTATTATTCTTATTTGCATTTAATAAATACGGACTTATCATAATGGTTTCGTTACAAATAGCCCTATTTTTTATTCTCGGATATATGTCTGAGCACAATATGATTCAACTACCAAGGAATGTTATTGGTAGAGGGTATTTTGTTTCACTAGTATTTAGTTTCATTCAATACCCGCTTTTTCATTTAAAGGAATTTAAAGTACTAAGACCTCAAAGAAAAGAAGAGTTAGAACTCTCTGATGACGAAGGGATATTAGGATTTAAGAATGATAGGCTAGATTAATTTAACTCCTTATACATTTTAATCCAATCAGGGTTTTGCATGTCGAAAAATAGCTCATACATAGTTGGACCATGAAAATAATCAGAAATTGTATTTATTCCATAGTTTTCACTTAGGTACACAGTTTGTTTGTGGCTAGGTCTCCATCTATTTGCCGACCAACCAATATCCTCGGCAGGTACTGCAGATGCTCCTTTTCCATATTTTGGATGAATACTATAACGCAACTTCCAAATATCCCAAACAGGTAAGCAAATTGGTTTCATTTCTTCCCATAGTGTATCTGTTACCAATACACCACCAAGACTTTTTGGGTCATCCAAAATAAGTCCGCAATCTACTCCAGCTTCTTTAAAAAAATCTATGTTTTTAGGATTTGCTTTATTTTTCAAAATTCCTTTGCTATACATCACAAAATTTGCCTCGTTTATAGGTTGTTTGTATACAATTTTGTGAGTAGTAGAATCCAAACTAAGCAGAGCAAAAGTAACTACACCAGAGCCTGCAGAAGGATTAATAGAAAATCCTAATTCATAATACAGTTTTGTTTTTTTAGGAGTTGGAGAAAAAGAAAGTAGCGTGTAAACTCCCATTCCTAGAAGAGAAACCAATACGATTCGAATAAAAAATTTCATAGTTAAGTTTAATTGACAAGATGCAAATACCAAGCCAAAATTACAACCTCTGAAGCGGAGTACAAACTCCATCCACACAACTGTAACATTTCAGTTTGTCTTTAAAAATAGAAGATTTAAAAACAGATTTGTTCAATAACATTCTTACACATTCCTGAATTCCTTCGATAATAGAAGGGTGAGGGTGAATAAGTTCAGCTAATTCATCAATTCCTTTGTCCATTTTAATCAATAAGGCGACAGCTTGTATAGCACTAGAGGCATGCTCTCCAATAGCCCTCATCCCAAGAATTTTCATTTCCTTATCGTTAGTCACAATAATTTTGAAAAACCCTTCGGTTTTTCTCATGGCAATTGCTCTAGCAATAGTAGAATAATCAATTTTTACTACTTTGCATGGTATTCCTTGCTCTACACATTGTTTTTCGTTTATCCCTACAGAAGCAACTTCTGGGTCAAGGAACATAATTGTACTGATGTTATCGTAAGAAATAGGTTCTGGTTGAGTATCCATAAACATTCTTTCTATGCAGTGTCTGGCTTCCAATTCACCTACATTTACTAAGGATAAGTTTCCAGAAACATCACCTACTGCGTATATATTTGGAATGTTGGTTTGCGTATCATCGTCTCCAATATGCCTTCCTCTTTCACTCATCAATACACCTGCGTTTTCCATTCCTATGTTTTCTACATTAGGAATTCTACCAATTGATAACAGAGCTTTTTCAACACGAATCACTTCTTTTCTCCCATCTCCATAAGCTAATTCATATTCAACTTCCCCATCAATTTTTTCTAATCGTTCAAGATTAGCTTTGTTGTGAATAGTTACCCCATTTTTCTTTAAATTATTTGCCACTAAAGAAGAAATATCCCTATCCTCAAACGGAAGAATATGGTCAGCTTTGTCAATTAAATATACTTTTGTTTTACTAAAACTAGAAAACATAGTTGCATATTCACAACCAATAACTCCAGCACCTACAATTACCAAACTTTTAGGAAAAGATTCCATGTGATGGATTCCATTACTAGTCATGATTATTTTTTCATCTACATCAATATTAGGGATTACTCTTGGTCTACTTCCTGTTGCAATCACAATATTTTCTGCCCAAACTGTAGTTTCGGTATCATCTTTACGCTTAATAGCTACTTCATGGTTAGATAGCATTAAGGCAGTTCCTTTTTCGTAACTAAAGTCACCTTGTAGCTTAGTATCAAGCATTTTAACATGCGAAGAATATTGAAACTTACGTTCAAAAACAGCTTCTTTAATGGTTTTTTGAACATCATCCCAGGTTACATCCAATTGCCTACGCCCTGCAGAATACAGATTTGTATTGATGGTGTCCACTTTTCTTGAAAGTTCCCACATCGTTTTTGAAGTAAGTGCACCGTTGTATATTCCGGCACCTCCTAGCTTATCTTTCTCAATGAGTACTACAGATTTTCCGAAATCTACAGCTCGCATTGCGGCTGCATATCCTGCTGGTCCTCCTCCGATGATGCACACATCGTATTTTTTGGTCGAGTTTTCTTCCACTTGTTTTTCTTTCTAACTATTCTGTTGTACGCAAATAGCTATAATTTGTTTTGAAGGATTAAAGGTATAAAAAAAATGAGGTTCAAGCATAGTTTTAATTAATTTCTTAACCACTATCTTTGTTACAATTCTCTGTGTATCAATCCAGATTATCTATGAAAGAATCTTACCAAAAATTACTTGATTTACCGAAACAAACTCGGGACAAGAACAAAAAGTTTATTACTAAGCTCAAAAACAAAAAGCCTAAGAAATTAGACGATATGTTTCATGAAAAGCACGAGGAGGTTTTTGAAGAAATTGACTGTATGCAATGTGGAAATTGTTGTAAAACTACCAGTCCTATTTTTAGAGAGATTGATATAAAAAGAATTGCTAAAAAGCTGAGAATGAAAGAGCCAAATTTTATTGACTCGTATTTGAGGATTGATGGTGATGGAGATTATGTGTTGCAATCTGCTCCTTGTCCTTTTTTAGATGAACAGGATAATACTTGTGGAATTTATGATTTTCGACCAGGAGCTTGTGGAGAATACCCACATACCAATAGAAAAAATATGCACCAAATTTTGGACTTAACTCTCGAAAATTCTTTTATCTGTCCAGCAGTTTCAAGTATTGTTACCCAACTAGAAAAAGCGAGTGATATGGATAGGAAATATTATAAGCCTTGAATTTTACCCTCCAGAAAAAACGATTCTATCTCTGAATTTATGACTTGATGAATTAGAATCAAAAGCTGTTTTACTCCATTTTTCATCATTTTTAAGATACTCATCCATTTTTATAAAAGGTTTTGGTTCTTGTCCATTTGCTATTCTTTCTTTGTTATCTTTTTTTATTTCTTTGTTAGCCTTATTAAATTTATCAATATAATACCTTGATTTATAATGGTCATACATACGCATAAATTCGGTTGTTAAGATAGCCGACAAGCGTTTATTACCAGTTATTAAAAGTGCATTTTCATCATTATCAGAACATGAGTATTTTGAAAAATTAGCTGATCCAATAAGTACTTTTGGATTATTACTCCAAGGGTCAATAATAATTGTTTTAGCATGAATTTTATGAGCACCGAAAGCTTTAGCATCCCAGGTTTTACCCATGTAAGTTTCAAGTCGTTTAGGGGTAAAATATCGAGTATTTTTTCTATGAAGAGTTTCTATCTTCTTTTTTGCAGTACTGTTTACTAAACCGTATTCAATAATATCATCAGAGTTTGAGTGTAAAGCTTCAATCATGGTTTTGTCCAACCCAAAAGGGGCACTTATAAGAATTGCAGATTGTGCAGATTTTATTAATTCAACAGAACTTTTTAATATATCTTTCTTTTTAATTGGAGAAAAGAATATTTTATCTACAAATCGATTTGTTTCTGAATTTGCCCGCTCCATGATTTCTTTGTTGATTATTTTACTATCTTTTTTTGAAGGATTTCCTGTCAATCCTTGGAAGTATTCTTCGTAATACTCAACTGTTTTAAGATCTCGAATTATTAAAGCAGTATTAGTTTGGAAATTGAAAGCATTTTCAGAAAAATTGGCAGATCCAGTCCAAACTTCTTTTGGTTCACCAGACACTAATTTAATTACAACCTTATTATGACTTATATTTACAGTGGTTCTTGGGATAGTTATAGGTGGGTCTAAATTAAAATGTTTAATAACCTCTTTATTTTCCAGGGTTGATTTCTTTCCTTTTTTTGCATCATGAACTATGGTAACATCAACATTTCGTGAAATAGCATCTTTTAAAGTTTGAGCAATTTCATGGTCAAAAAACTCATAAATAGCCACATGTAAAGCTTCTCCAGATTTAGCTTGAGCGATGAAATTTAAAAGAGATTCTTTAAGTCCTCTAGACAACCAAGTATATGCTTTTTGACCAATTTCTGAGGGAGATTGATTATTGAAACGTTGAAGATATGCTTTAGCAGCAGTTACTCCTCTGTTTACATAAACACCCATCCCATCTTGGTCCTCTTTCGAAGGACAGACATCAAAAATTAAAGGTTTTTCATTTTTAGTTAAGGCATTTGGATTACCCCGAATAGGATAAACTTCATATCTATATGTTCTATCAGATCGTAAAGTATAATCATTCCATCTAAATCTTTGAAAAGGACCTTCTAAAGAGCTTATATTCTCTACTTGTCCATCATCAGTTTCTTTGAATCGTTTGTATCCTCCCAACCAGTTTAGGCGAAGAATTTCTCCATTAGTGGGATCGTAATCAATTCGTTTAATTGCAAAACCTTTCAAGCCATTTCGCAGTTGTTCATCATCGAATGTCCATCCAATAATTACAGAATAGCTTCCGACAAGTGCTTTACCTCTATAGGGTCCACTGTTCGCTGAAACAATTGGTTCATAAGTTGTGTTCATGATATTAAATTTTGATTAAAAATTATATTTATTGGTTTTAACACTATTTTCTAAATAGTTAACATTTCAAATAAGGTTCTTAAGGAGTCCAATGAAATGCTTAAAACGAATATACCGAAAAAGTATATCGAATCAAATAATTAATTGGTTATACCACAACTTTTTAGCTAATTTTATTAACCAATTATAAAATCTCTTTTATTTTGAGTATTAAATCAAAATGTTAGCATTCCATTTCAACCTTATAAATTACCTTTGCCCAGTCAAAGTTTAATAATGCTCAAAACCTACACCATAGAATTTAACCGAAACATGCAATTGGCTTGGCCAATCATTGTGGGGCTATTGGGGCACATGATGGTGGGTGTGGCTGATAATATTATGGTAGGTAAACTAGGAACTACCGAGCTTGCAGCGGTAAGTTTGGGAAATAGTTTTTTGTTTTTAGCCATGTCGCTTATTTTGGGGTATTCTACCGTAATTACCCCACTTATTGCAGCGGCAGATTCAACTAATAATATAAAAGAGGGGAGAAGTATACTGAAGAATAGCATTGTTGTGCTGACAGCTTTGGGTTTTCTTACTCTAATAATTTTGTTTTTTATAGAACCTCTGATGCAAAACATGAAGCAACCTGAAGAAGTAGTGCAATTAGCAATTCCTTATTTCAATTTAGTTGCTTTTTCTTTAGTTCCTTTAGCTTTTTTTCAAGCTTTTAAACAGTTTGCTGATGGTTTATCCGAGACAAAATATTCCATGAAAGCTACACTTTACGCGAATGTGTTGAATGTTGTATTAAACTATCTCTTGATTTATGGAATTTGGATTTTCCCAGAAATGGGAATTATTGGAGCAGGATATGGCACTTTGATTTCTAGAGTAGTAATGGCAATTTTAATGTATGTGTTGATTTACAAAAAAGAAAAATTTAAGGCTTATTTTGTGGATTTATGGCAAGAGAAAATTGTAAAGAATACAATTCTCAAGATTAATAAATTAGGTTTTCCATCCTCCATGCAAATGGTATTTGAGTTTGGAATATTTACCGCAGGTATTTGGATGGCAGGTACATTAGGTAAAAATCCTCAAGCAGCTAATCAAATTGCTTTAAATCTTTCCTCAATCACTTTTATGTTTGCAATGGGAATTGCTGTGGTTGCAACAATCCGAATAGGAAATCAATATGGGTTAAAAGATTTTAAAGAACTCAAAAGAATAGCAATTTCACTCTTTCTACTCATATTTTTATTAGATATAGTGTTTGCAATTTTCTTTATGATTTTCAATGAGTTTTTGCCCTCATTATATTTGGATGCAGATGATACACTCAATAAAATAGACAACACAGAAGTAATTGCAATTACAGCTAAACTGATGATAATCGCAGCCTTTTTTCAATTATTTGATGGGATGCAGGCTGTTGTTTTGGGAGCACTCAAAGGAATGCAGGATGTGACAATTCCCACAGCTATTACTTTTATAGCTTATTGGGTGGTGGCTTTTCCAATCTGTTATTTCGCTGGATTAAAATTCGGATATGGCTCTCAAGGAATTTGGTGGGGATTTTTGGTAGGATTAGGAGTTTCAGCTCTACTGTTGCTTTGGAGATTTCAGTGGATTACTAAGAGAGAATTGAAATAATTTTTTTGATAATCAACAAAACAATATCTTTATAAAAACTACAACTATGAAACATACTTATCTATTAGCCACATTAATTTTTTTAGGGAGTTGCGGAACTGAAAACTCAGAAAAAGAAACGACAACTAAACCTGAATTAACTAATCAAGAAACAACTCAAGAAGAGGAAGTTGTAGAGCTTTCAATTAAAGACAAATTACTGGGTACTTGGGAATATGAAGATGATATAATGCCAGTGAAACAAGTAATTACTTACAACGAAGATGGCACTTACCAAATGAAAATGGCGAGTATGGATATTAGCGGAACTTGGGAGCTTACCAAAGATGTATTAATTACCAAAAGTAGCCCTGAAGCTGATGGACAGAAGAAAACAATCACAAAATTAACTCAAGATAGTTTGTGTACTTTTTGGGAGCCAAAAGGGGGTGAAGGGAGACAAATGAATTATGTGAGAAAAAAGGAGTAATTTATTAATCTCTCTTTTAATTAATTCATCAAAAAGACATCTTTATTATAGATTGTCTCTTTGATGAATAATTAAGTTGTATGGTTATTTCAAATATGAATTAAGCATCCAAAGTGTTTTCTCAGTTTCTGAAATATAATCACTCATCAAACTTACTGTTCCTTCGTCATTTGCTTCGCCAGCTAGGTCCAATATTTCTCTTTCTGCGGATATTAAAGTTGAAAAATTTCCTACAATCATTTCTACTCCTTTTACTCCATTGGTTACATTCTTAGCTTCTTTGATATTAGTAATTGCCAAGTAGTCTGTGTAAGTATGAAGTGGTTCACCTTCAAGGGTCAGGATTCTTTCAGCAATTTCATCAATTTTTATAAAAGCATCATTATAAAACTCTTCAAATTTAGTATGTAATTCAAAGAATTCTCTTCCTTTTATATTCCAGTGAAATCCTCTTAAGTTTTGATAAAAAACCTCATAATCAGCCAATAATTCATTTAGCTTACCACTAAGTTCTGCTGCTTTTTTCTTGTCTATTCCTACTACGTTTTTCATTTATATGTTGTAATTTATGTTTACACTAAACTATTAAATAGTTGCACTAATATCAAATGATTTAACACACTTATTAATCATTAAATTTCATGATTTTTCTTCCAATTTTTCAATTTCCAATTTAAAATCATACTGCAAGTCTTCATGAAGCGTATTCATTGCTTTTTTTGCCATAGCTAACTGACGGTCAAATAAGTTAATCATTTGTTGACTGCGAAAATGAGAAGGTTTTAGCTCTTTCATTTTATCACAAAAGTAGAGGAGGAGTTCTGTTTCGGTTTCTTTCTTTTTGGAGTAGCGGATGTACTTTTTGAGTTGTCTCAATATTTTTCTTACTCCTTTTTTTACGTAGTAAATATGCGAAGTATTAATTTCCTCAAATACTTCATCCATTTCTTCTTTTATCTCTTTGATGTAGCCATCCTCATCTTCCGATTCGAATAGGAGGTAAGTCAATAATTCCTTGTTTTCCTTTTTGAATTTAGCCAGTTTTAAGCATATCTCTACCAACTCCTTTTCTGGCAGGTGTTTCAGTTCGTTTTTTAAAGTGGTTACTGTGGCTGGTTTCATTTTTTTCAGATTCTTTATTTTATAATACCAATTTGCCTAAATGCTTTATAAGTTAAGTCTTTTCTTATCATAGGAAACATATTCATGTCAAATTTTTCTTTAGGCTCAACATTTGTTGCAAAAAAATATGTGCTTTTTTTAGTTTCAATATATCCTACAAACCAACCATTATTATTGTTATTTCTTATTGACCAACCTGTTTTACCACTCAGTTTGTAATTTTCATTTTCTTTAATAACTATCAGTCTTTTCATTATAGTCTTAGTTTGTTCAGAAATCGGTAACTCTGATTTAAAGAATCTTTTTAAAAAGTCTATTTGTTGAAATTGATTAATTTGCGATTCTCCTTCAAGCCAAAATAAATCAATATTAGTTGAGTCAACTTTCATATTCCCATACTCTAATTTATCCAAATATTTATTCATTCGTTTAGTTCCAATTCTTCTTGCTACATCTTGATAGCATGGAACACAAGAAAAATGAAAAGCATCTCTAAAAATTAAATCTTGCTCCCAAATTCTCATTCTTCTTTGTTCACCATCCCATTTAAATAGTGTGCTATCGTTCTCAACTACACCCGTTTCTAGTGCAATAATTGAATTAGTAATTTTATAAGTTGAAGCAGGTAAATTTCCTTTTTTAGCCCATTCAAAGTCATTGGAGTAATATTTATTTTCTTCAAGGTTAAAAACTAATATAGATCCTATAACATTAGCAGAATCAATAAATAGTTGGAATTCTGGAACTACTATTTTATTGTCCACTTCTTTCACTTGATTTTTATCAGAGGCTAAATTTTCATCTGTGCAAGAAAAAAATAGAATTAATGTTACTATGAATATGAATGATTTCATTTTTTCATAAGTGTATAAAAAGTTATTCCTTTTCTAGATTTAGCAACTTTACCTTCTTTAGATATTTTCCATTTGGTATGAAACGAATACTCTGATTTGAAATTCTTTAAAATAACTTTTTTATTTTTCAACTCCCAATTTCCCTTAGTATCAATCAGTTTTACTGAATTAGAAAAATCTTTATAAGTAAATGTATTATCTGAGTTTAATGTCAATTCAATGTTTAAAGAATCGTTTTCAGAAACACCATAAGTGCCTGTAATATCAATTTTTGCAGTTATGGTAAATGAGAATAGTGATAAAAGTATTGCTAAAGTTACTGATGTTTGGATTTTTTCTTTCATGATTAAATAGTTTTGTTATTTTATGTTAAAGTAGTGTTTCAATTAATTTTTTATGGTGATTACAGTGGCTGGTTTCATTTTTTTTCAATCCTAGATTAACGGTCGTATTGAAATGATTAATGCTAACATGACCGCTATAATTGATATTCCTACAAACAGTATTACATTTGACCCTCTTTTAGCAAAAGAACTGATCTTGGATTGCTCATAAAGAATCGGGCTTGATATTCTTAAAAGATGTTCGATAGCCTTAACTCCTTTGTAGATACCATATATTATTGCTAAAACAATTAATATAGTACATATTGCAATGCTAATAATTATTTTGACTAGTACTTCAAGTATTTCAATGTCAATTTCCCCGTTCTTATGAATAAATGCATATCCAATAATTGCACCAATAATTGTAACACTAGTCGATATAACTTTATGCAGACTAGCTCCAGCTTCTTTTACAGCATTTAACTTAAAATCATAAAATAATTTTGCTTCTTCAATAGATATCCCTCCAATACTATTATCGCCAATAATTGAGGGGCTTATTTCATCTTTTGATAGAAATGACAAGCATTCCCTAGTGAATTCATTTGGTCTTTCTAAATATACAACGTGTCCACTTCCTCTTATTAAGCGTAAATGGATATTTATGTGTTCACGAATAAAATTCCGTTGAGCTCTAAGAAAAAAATAATCTTTTTCACCCATTAATAACAAACAATTAATATCGAATGATGTTTTTGAAATTGGGTTTAAATCATGACGGAATTGTCTTATACATTTTAACCATAAAGAAAATTCTTTTTTAGATAAATTCTTTGCATCCTCATTGAATAATTTTCTAGTTGATGACTGTCTAAATTTTGGAAGGAGTACCCAAACAGAAAGTTTGTAAAAATTATGATATCCTATGACTTTTGTTACCAATGTGCCCAATCCAATTGTAGCTCTAAGAAATCTATTGACTTCAACAATTGCTCCGGTTAATACCATTCTTTTAACTAGGCTAGGATATCGCCTTCCAAAAAAATACCCTATGCTAGCTCCTAAGGATACTCCAATAATATCCACTTTTGGAATATTTAAATTGACCAATAAATTTTTTATTTCTTCTGCGAGTATAGATAAATTCAGGTTAGTTCTTTTTTCTACAGACATATCACCATGACCAGGTAAATCTATCATAAGTAGATTATAGGATTTTGATAACGGACCTTCAAGAAATTTCCAAGTATCAATACTTCCTCCAAGTCCATGTATCATTAATATCCAGTTGGATGAGTTATTATTTTTTATGGTTTTTATTTCCAAAGTAATTTTATTAATTGTTTTTCTATCTTAATTAAATGAAAGTTACAAAATTATTTTTTTAATAAAAAAATCAAGTGTAAATATCACCTCTCCTTCTCAAACATATAAAAATCATTCATGTAATCAATCAGGGTATTCCTTACTGTATCGGGAGGGAGCACATCCATAATTCGGTTAATGAGAGCTAGTTTATCGGGAACAGCACCATTAGAAAAACCTAATAGTTTCCCTAACTTTTCAAAGTTTTCGGGTGAAAGGTTTTGAGCTAATTTCTTTACAGTTTCTATGGTTACTTTCTCTTTGGCTTTTTTCACCAAACCTTTTTTTTGTACTTTTTCATGGCAAGCTTTTAAGTCTATTAAAAATTCCTCTACAAGAGTTTCGTGAATTTTAGAAACCGTAAGATGTAAATTGGCTGGGCAATAGTCGTTAGATAATTGAAACTGCACAAACCAGCCTTTTTCATTCAGTTCATCAAACAAATCGTAAGGATTTCCTTTTGTGGTGGTAAACGAAAACAAAGAAACTTCTGGATTTCCAACTACTTCCAATCCATCAATGGCATTTATTCCTTCAATAAATTTGTGAGAAGTATTCATTGTTCTTCGGGAAATATCACAATAGCCTTCTTTGCCCAAAAACTGCATCACAGCCCAAGCGGCTGCAATGGGTCCACCCGTTTTGGTACTCAAGATTGTTGGGTTCACTAACGTATATCCTGTCCACTCGGAGCAGGCATAATATTGGTGTTTTCGGTAAGTTTTGTCTTTGTGCATCAGCACAGAGCAACCTTTGGCGGTATAGCCGTATTTATGTAAATCCATAGAAATAGAAGTCACTCCAGGAACAGAAAAATCAAATTCAGGTACATTTTCCATTCCTGCTAATCGATTAAAACCTAACACCACTCCGCCAATACAAGCATCAATGTGAAATAGTAGGTTATTCTTGAGTGTTATCGCTCCAATTTCTCTTATTGGATCAACTACACCAAAAACATAACTAGGGGCAGAGGCAGCTATTAAAATTGTATTTTTGGTAATGGCATTTTCCACAGCTTTGGCATCTGCTTTAAAATCAACAGTCAAAGGAATTACAATAGGTGTTACCTCAAAATAATCACAAGCTTTAAAAAATGCCGAGTGAATGGAATAGGGCATTATCAATTCAAATTCTGTTTGAGTTGGGTTTAGGGCTTTGGCTCTATTTTTTGCAGTTTTCACAGCTAACAAAATACTTTCTGTTCCTCCAGTGGTTAAAGTACCCACCACACTTTCGCCACCTTGCAATACTTCGCTACACATTGCCACTACTTCCGTTTCCATGTCGCGTAAACTTGGAAATAGTGTAGGATCCACAGGGTTTTCTGTCAAAAACATGGAATACGCTTCTTTAGCGATTGATTCAATTTCTTCCCCAGCAGGATAAACTGAACAGAATATTCGCCCTGTTCTCCAATCGAAATCTTGTTGTTGCTTTTGTTTTAATTGAGCGAATATTTCTTGTTTAGAAATTCCTTTTTCAGGTAGAATCTTTGTCATGGATTAAAAATAGTAAATAAAGTAATATGTTATTCCTGCGAAGGCAGGAATCTAATTTTTATTCAATGATTCTCGTGTTATTAGACTCTCTTTTTTCAAGGGAATAACAGTCTTATTAGAGTTACTTCGACTTCAAATACTGAGTTCTAATAACTTTTTCTATTGGTTTGTTTTGTGGAGTAAAACGATTGTTTTCTTTCCCTCCAGCCTTAGAATGAGCTGGATACCATTTCCAAAGAAATCCACCAGTAAACCAGGATTCATTCCAAAATTTACAAAATATCGCCTTGTAGGCATTGTTTTGTGCTTCCGTATTATTAGATGCATTTCCGCTTGTCGTCCAAGGTTCTTTTCCTACAAAATCTATATTTCTATAACCAAATTCTGTAAAAATAACGGGTTTATTTTCTTGTTTACTTCTTGCTTTTAACTGATTAAAATCAGTTTCCCAACCTTTAATCAAATCCTCAACAGTTGGGGTTTTTTCCTCAGAAATAGGAAAATAAGCATCAATTCCAATGTAGTTTAATTTATCCCAAAAAGCTATCTTTTCATAATTATCCCAATTGGCGGCATAAGTCAATTTGCCTGAATAAATCGCTCTCACTTTCTCAATAAGTTGTATCCAAAAATCTGGTCGTTGAGTGGATACTTTTCTTAATTCTACTCCTATGCAATAGAATTCAACTTTCATTGAATCAGCTATTTGAGCAAAATCTAGAATATAGGTGGTGTAAGTTTTTTCAAAATTTGCCCAATCTTCCTCGGTAGTAAATTCCAAATCTCCTACCCAACCATCGTGTAGCCATAAATGAGGTTTAAGCAACACTTTTAAACCAGCATTTTTTGCTAATTGTATTTGTTCAATTGTACCAATTTTCTTTTCTCCAAACCATTGCCATTCCAAATTATACTCTACATTGGATTTTCCTGACCTTATGAAACCGAAAGGAATAATTGCTACAGAATTTGCATTTAGATTTACAATTGGAGAAATAGCCGAGGAATCAATTTGAGAGCTAGTCGCTACCAAATTTACTCCATTCCATTCTTTGTTGACAAAAGTTGTAGGACAAGTTGAGTCAATTTTTGAACTTTCGAGTTGTTTATTTCTACAACAACTCAGAAGCAACAAGACAATAAAAATAGTTGATACCGAATGTTTCATACAAAGAATTAATGTTGGTGCTCTCGCCCTTTTATTTTGCCTTTTTTGTAAGCTTTATCAAGCTCTTCTTGTTCTTTTTTTTCTTCTTCAGTCATTTCTTTTTTCTCCAAATTATTCAAATTTGGTTGCCCAGCATTCATCCAACATGTATACCAAAAACTTCCCACAGAAACCACAGAAGATCTCATTCTACGTTCAATCATTCCATCCAGCATGTCTTGATATTCTTTGCTATATTCTTTAGAATAAGTTTTGATAGTTCGGTTCCCTCGATTGTCGTAAGCATATTTTCTATCAGAAGGATAAGTTGTATCTAGTTGTTTTTCAAAGTTTAATACTGAATCAACAGCCATGTGGCTTGATTCAACTACATCCCAAATATAATCTTGTGGTTGTTCAATATAAGTTGCTTGTCCCACAAAAAAATCATATTCTTCGGAGAATAATTCAGGGATTCGCGATTCCCAAAAACCATGAATTCCTCTCTGCCCAGTTAGTTGTCCGTTATAATTTTCGGTAGTATGAAGCGGAACAGAAGCATCTCCAATGTAATGTCCAATTTCTGCGGAGAGTTTCAATATTCTGGAAATATTTTTTTCCTTAAAAGCCTTTGTGAGTTTGAAATGCATCAAATTTACATGCCAAGGAACAATTCCGTATTCCATGAGCGTATCTTCTGTAAATTTTGTTAGGGCATCTTTCCATCTTCTTGGCACATACTCAAATGGAGTAAGACTATCATGGTGAAAATGATCAATATCAATATAATGTCTGGGAGCTTCTCCTTCCATTGCGTATCTCCTTTTATCAGGGTCAACTGCATGGTCGGTAATGTATTCGATATGGTTTTTATAAAACCCAAACATTCCTTTTGGAAGAGTAAATACGGCTAAACGATTTATTTTTTTATGCCCATAAAACCCCCAAAGTACCGAAGCATGGTTGAATTGCTTTAATTTTTTAACCTCAATTTTGGAGTTCCCAAAGAGGGTAAAAAATAATGTGGTTATTAAACCAACAGTAAATATTTTAAATATTAGTTTCATTGAACTAAAAATACAGAATTTTTGAAAGAAAGGAGGGAAGTGAGTCCTATTTAATTGTTATCAAAATAATAGGCAATAAAAAAGCCCTGCAATTGCAGAGCTTTTTTGGTATTAATCTATGTTAATGAGGTTAATTAGTCAACCTTTACATTTACTGCGTTTAATCCTTTTGGAGATTCTTCTACATCGTAGCTTACTTTGTCTCCTTCTCTAATTTCGTCAATCAAACCATTAGCATGAACAAAAACATCTTTGTTTCCTTCATCAGGTGTTATGAATCCAAATCCTTTAGTTTCATTGAAAAATTTTACTGTACCGTTACTCATATTGTATTTTTTATATATTTAATAAGTGCAAATGTAATCAAATAAACATAGGTTGTTGGATTTAATTCATTTATTTTTAACAAAGTAGAAATAAAAGTTCAACAAATACTTGAAATATTGATAGTAAAAAAATACATAAAAGGCTAGTTGGTATGGTTTTAGTATACTATTAGTTGATAGTAACCGTTTGAATAATAAACCAATAATAAATTTTGAAAAAACTACAATATATATTCGTTTTAGGCCTTTTTATCGTGTTGAGTTCGCTTCAAGCTACAAATTCTGATAAGTTAGATATGACAAATTTGGATGAAGTGAAGCTTGAAAAGATGATTTTGTCTCAAGTAAATTTGTTGAGAAAGAAGAAAAGATTGAAAACATTGCGATTAGATTCAATACTCTCTTATGCCGCTTCAGATCAAGCAGATTATTTATTAAAAAAGAATAGACTCACCCACAATCAACCTAATAAAAAGAAGAAAACACCAATAGATAGAACTGATTTTTATGGAGGGAATTTTGAATATGTTGGCGAAAATGTGGCTTATACCTATTACAATAAATCTGTAAATAGTGCTCAATTCAAGAATAAAGTAGAGATAATTACAACTTATGCTCAATTGGCAAATCATTTTTATTGGTTGTGGAAAAACTCAAAACCTCACTATAAAAATATAGTGGATAGGGAGTTTGAGTTAACTTCTATTCGTTTTTCTTATGATAAGAAAAGACAAAAAATATATGCTGCTCAAGTTTTTGGGGCGAAATAATTTTTTGCCATTTTACTTTCATCATTGTCATTCCTTTGAAGAAAGGAATCTATAACACGAGAATATTTCGTAAAGAAACAGATTCCTCCCATACTGTTGAGAGGAATTATTGGTATAATAAAACGAATGTTCAAATACATTTTGAATATCAACTTCTACACTTTAATAAGTTTAACAATTCATTTTCAAGATTCTCATTGTGATTTCCTTATATTTGATTTATAAAATTACAACTATGAAAATTACCGCATTATTATTTGCAGCCTGCATATCAATCTCAGCTTGGTCACAAGGAAATGGATATTTAGGAATATCAATGGAAAAAGCAACTAACCAAGGTGTTAGAATTTCTGAAATTCTTGAAAATGGAGCAGCTCAAACTTATGAATTGAAGCAAAATGATATTATTTATTCAATTAATGGAGTGTCTGTTAATTCTGCTACGGAGTTGAAAAAACAAATCGTTTCTAAAGACTGGGGAGAGAAAATAAAAGTAGTGTTTGCAAGGGATGGACATACTTTAACCAAATTGGTAACGCTTGGAAATAGAGCAGAGAAAGTGACTTATCATGTGAAAAGAAGAAAAATAAATAGCTCTTACGAATGGAATTTTGACGAGAATACTTGGATTACTGTGGTTGCAGGAAAAGCTACTAAAATGGTAAAGTTAAGAGCTGATAAATCCAAAGATGTGTTGAACATTACTGAAGGAATGGATATTCCACAAGAATTTTCGGATTTAGATGATAAACTAGAAATTATTGAAGCAATTGATGCTCGAAATGCTGGAAAGAGATTTTATCCTTTTATTACTGTATACATCAAAACATATACTTCAAAAAGTAATGATAAGACAGTAACTCCAACTAAATTGAAAGTAGAGTTAAAAGCGTTTCCTAACCCATCTTTGGGGCAGTTTCAATTTACTATTAAAACTGAAAAAGCTAAAAGTAAATCGGTTGTGTGGCAAGTAATTGATATTTCAGGGAAACTAATTAAAGAAGGAAATGTAGCTGATTTTGAGGGGGCTACAACTCAATCAATGGATTTGACTCAGCAAGGTGCAGGAGTTTATTTATTAAAAGTAGTGTATGACAATCAGGTATTTACCGAGAGATTGGTGGTGAAGTAAATTTGAGTTTATAAAATTTTTTAAAAGCGAGGTAAGTAAAATTATCTTGCTTTTTTTGTTTGTCATTCTGAACTTGTTTCAGAATCTCACAGAGAATTTTACCTGAGAATCGTATATTACTTCTGCTAGATTCTGAAACAAGTTCAGGATGACTTTAAAATTGATTTGTCGTTAATTCCTCGGATGAAATTTTCTAATCTCTTCATGTAAATAGCTTCTGTCCAAATGCATGTAAATTTCTGTAGTAGTAATAGATACATGACCCAGCATATCTTGAACTGCCCTTAAATCTGCTCCAGCATTGACTAAATGTGTGGCAAATGAATGCCTGAAAGTGTGAGGGCTTATCGTTTTCTTAATTCCAGCTTTTTCGGTAAGTTGTTTGATAATAGTAAAAATCATCACACGAGTTAGAGATTTTCCGCTTCGGTTTAGGAACACAAAATCTTCAAATCCCTTCGCAATGTTTTTATGGTTTCTTACTTGAGTTAAGTAAATTTTTATCTGTTTCAATGCCGAACCACTAATTGGAATTAATCGTTCTTTGTCTCCTTTTCCCACTACTTTTATAAATTCTTCATCAAAATAAATGTTAGAGATTTTCAGGTTCACCAACTCCGAAACCCTTAGTCCGCAACCGTAAAGAGTTTCTAAAATAGCTTTGTTCCTCTCGCCATTCATTGAGCTTAAATCGATGGTGTCAATGAGTTGCTGTATTTCTTCAATGCTAAGAGTATCGGGTAGTTTTCTTCCAAGTTTTGGGCTTTCGAGTAATTCAGCAGGATTAGTATCGCTTAAATTTTCAATAAGTAAATAATTGTAAAAAGCTTTGATTCCCGATATTACTCTGGCTTGTGACCTGGCACTTAGTCCAAATTCAAAAAGCGTAGAGAGAAAATGTTGCAAATCATTTAATGAAACTTGAGTAGGAGTGAGATGGGTTTTGTTTTCTAATTCAAGGTACTGAGTGAGTTTTTCAATATCTCGCAAATAGGCTTCTACAGAGTTGTCTGACAGTGATTTCTCAATTGCCAAATACCCTTTGAATCCTCTTTTTTGAATTTCCCACATTTTAAATAATCAGGTTGCTTCTATTTTTTTTATGAAAAATGTAAATCAGTAAACTGTAATTTTAGATATTTTACTATCTAATTTAAAATCGTTTATACTTAGATTAGCCACTAAATGGCTTTCTTGTTTATTCCAATCAATTTCTCCTGTGAAATCCTCAGGTAATAAATAATAAGTTGTGCTATTATTTCTAATGCAGTATCGATTTGTCTCTACATAATGGTATATTTTACTACTTGGATAAGTTTCAAAAAACTCTTTAATTGTTGATCCAACACCAATTCCTTCTTTTGTTTTATATTCATTTGTGAATATGCTTATCTCTTGAATAGGATTATCCTCAAAATCATTTTTTGATTCACTTGTAGTTTGAATAGTCAATTGTAGAACACCATTTTCATACAATTCTAAAATAGGGTATTCATAAACGTCACCCTCAATACTTTCTTTACGAATAGCCTTCTCAACTTTATAACTACTAATTGAATTTGAATTTAGAATATTCTCAATTTTAAATTCGCCTACCTCACCATCTGAGATTAGAAACCTGGCTTCAATTTCATTAGTCTTAATTGCAGCAATGGAATCTTGAATTTTTTTATCTCTTTTTAATTTTTCATTTTCAACTCTTAAGCTTTCAACTTCAGCTTTTATATCTTTTGCATCATTTATTTCAGAATTACAACTAAATAGAGTAAATGAGAATAATCCAATAGTAAATAAGTATTTCATCTTATATTTTTTTAAAATAATCAATCCCTCCCTTCCTTAGTCAAATAAATCCCATCTCGTTTGAGCCAAATAAGTTTTTGCTTATACAAACCACCAATTGCTTTTTTGAAGGCTTTTTTACTCATTCTTAGCTCTTCGTATATCTCTTCGGGTTTACTTTTATCAGTCAAACCAAGGTAACCAGCATCTCCTTTAAGGATGTTAAGGATTTTTTCTTGGTTTTCATCCTGGGCTTGGTAACCTACTTTCTGTAGCGAAATATCTATTTTGTTGTCTTCACGCACAGTTTTAATGTATCCTTTGGTTTGTTCACCGATATTCAAGTTACGGAATACCTCATTCTCATAAATCAATCCTTTGTACAATCGGTTGATTATACAGTTGTAACCCAATGGAGTACGCTCATAAATCATTAAATCTACTTCTTGCCCATCGGTTAAGTTTATTTCATCAAATTCCATAAAAGAATCTATTTTATTAGAAGCTACTAATCGTTCTGTATCATAATCCAAGTACATAGCAACCACATAGTATTTGCCTTCTCTAAAGTTGCTTTTTTGTTCCTTAAAAGGCACAAACAAATCTTTAGGTAATCCCCAATCCATAAAAGCTCCAACTGTATTTACTTCGTTACATTGTAGCAAAGCAAAATCATCCAATTTAATTTTTGGAGTAATGTTGGTGGCAGTCAATCGATCTTCCGAATCATTAAAAACAAACACCGAAACTTCATCACCAATTCCCCAACCTTCTTCTATATAGTTGTTAGGAAGTAGTACTTCGTTTTCTTCATCATCTACCAAATAATAACCGTTATCTGTCTGACGTAGAATAGTTAGCGTATTAAATTCTCCAATATTTATCATTTCTCTTCTAGTTTTTTAGCTTCAGCTAATATTTTCTTTTGGTATCTCCCTTGCACAATATCCACTACGATTAATACAGCAATTACAAAGTAGAAAGTAGTTTTGCTCATTGGGTGAATTTCGTTTCCAAAGAAACTTAGATGTGCTAAATGAGCACCTTCCGTTAGCAACATAATTCCAACAATAAAAAGGATAAATAACCCTAAAACCTCATACATTCTGTTTTTATTTAAAAAATCCGAGACTTTATCAGCTAGCAATAACATAAGTAACCCACTACCAATAATAGCGATTGCCATAATTACAAATGCAGTAATTTCAGAAGTTTTTGCTATGTCTGAAGTCAATCCAATTGCCGCCAATATAGAATCAAATGAGAACACTAAGTTCATAATTACAATAGAGATAATTACAGAATTAGCTGTTTTTTGCTTTCTATCTTTTTTTATCATTACATCCATTTCATGCACTCCAGAAATCATGTGCCATATTTCTTTGATTGCTGTGTATAAAATAAATCCTCCACCAGCAAGAACTATAAGGCTATGTCCTGTAAACTGAAAGTATGTTACGTTTTCAATTTCGCCAGTAAGAAAAGAAATTGGATTTTGGAAAAAGCTAATCACTTTTACTAAAATAAATAATAACACTATTCTCAATACAATAGCAATGAGGATTCCAAGTTTTCTTACTCTTTTTTGGTCAGCTTCGGGTGCTTTTTTAGACTCTAACGAAATGTATAATAAGTTATCAAACCCAAGAACAGCTTGTAACATAATAAGCATAAGTAAAGTAAGTAGATTTCCTAAGGTAAATATATCTCCCATTTTGTAAGTGAATTATAATTTGAGTCAAAGATAGAGGTTAATTGACAATCTACAAGAATTCATTTTAACAGTTCAAATAACTTCTTTTTGTTATATTTAATAAAAAAAACTAACTATGCGAATATTAACCGTGTTATTACTGATTTCGAGTATTGGCTTTAGTCAAGGGTATTTTCAACAAGAAGTAAATTATAAAATTGATGTAAAGTTGGATGATAAAACCAACATGCTTCATGCATTCGAAACCTTTGAATACATTAATAATTCGCCTGATGAGTTGTCTTTTATTTTTATTCATTTATGGCCAAATGCTTATAAAGATAATACCTCGGCAATGTCACTTCAGCAGTACAGAAATGGGAATAAGGTAATGGAGAATAATTTATCTAAAGACAAAGGATTTATCGATTCATTGGATTTTAAAGTAAATGGAGAACCTGCTGAGTTCTTGTATAACTTAAACCATAGAGATATTGGTAAATTAATTCTAAAAACCCCTCTAAAACCTGGAGAAAAAATTATTGTTTCTACACCATTTAGAGTGAAAATTCCAAATGGAAATATTTCACGATTAGGACATGTAGGAGAGTCTTTTCAGATTACGCAATGGTACCCAAAACCTGCAGTGTATGATAAGGATGGATGGCACGAAATGCCTTATTTAACTCAAGGAGAGTTTTATTCGGAATACGGTTCATTTGATGTAAGTATTACATTACCAGAAAATTATGTAGTAGGAGCAACAGGGGATTTACAAACCAAAAGTGAGATTGAATTTTTGAATAAAAAAATGGAAGCCACTAAAAAGAAATATGAAGATGGCGGATTTGATAGAAAAAAGTTTCCAAGATATAATTTCCCTGAGTCATCTGATAAAATGAAAACGATTCGCTACACACAATCTAGAATACATGATTTTGCATGGTTTGCAGATAAAAGATTTGAAGTTTTGAAAGGTGAAGTAGAATTACCAAATTCTAAGAGAAAAGTTACTACTTGGGCTATGTTTACTCCAAGAAATAATGTATTGTGGAGAAAAGCTATTGAATACCTAAATGATGGAACCTATTGGTATAGTAAATGGAATGGCGATTATCCTTATAACCAAGTAACTGCGGTAGATGGAACAATTAGTGCTGGGGGTGGAATGGAATATCCAAATGTTACTGTTATTGGAGGTGCAAGTAGTGCAACCATGCTCGAAACTGTAATTGTGCATGAAGTAGGTCACAACTGGTTTTATGGAATACTAGGAAGTAATGAGAGAGTTCATCCTTGGATGGACGAAGGAATAAATACTGCTAATGAAATCCGTTATTTTCAAACCAAATATCCTGATAATAGGGCTTTTTCTGAAAATTTTGGAGGAATGGCAAAAGCAGTTCATATGGATGGAATTAGCCACCACTGTGGAAACCACATGACATATGGTTTTTCGGCAAATAACGGAAAGGATCAACCTATTGAGTTACATAGTAACGATTATACCAGTTTGAATTACGGAGCAATTGTGTATGCAAAAACTGGATTGGTTTTTACTTATTTACGCGATTATTTGGGAGATGAAGTGTATGATTTGTGTATGAGCAAGTATTTTGAAAAATGGAAGTTTAAACATCCACAACCTGCTGATATTAGAGCTGTTTTTGAGACTCATTCGAGTAAAAATTTATCTTGGTTTTTTGATGATGTTATTAATACTACAGGACAATTAGATTTTAAATTAGCTAGCGTCAAAAGAGATAAGGCAACCGGAAATCTTACTGTAAAAGTTGCAAATACTGGAGATATAAAAGCACCCGTAAGAGTAGATGGATATGCCAATGGGAAAATAGTTGAAACTAAGTGGCTTGAAACGAATGATGATTTCACTATTAATAAAACCACATTCAGTAATAATAGTATAGACAAAGTGATTATTGATGGAGAAAATAATATCCCTGAGACCAACAAAATGAATAACACTTGGGATAAATCCAAGGTATTTAAAAAAGTAGAATCCATTAATTTTGAGTTTTTAGCAGGAGATAATGAATCGGATAAAAACACCATTTGGTGGACACCTATTTTGGGAGCAAATGCTTATGATAAGTTTATGTTGGGTGCATTGTTTCATAATGTTTCGATACCTAAAAATAAACTAGAGTTTTATTTAGCTCCCATGTATTCTTTTGGAAATCAAAGGTTAGTAGGGCTAGGGGATATACATGTAAATATAACACCTGCACGAAATATAAAAAAAATTGAAATTGGGGTAAAAGGGCAAAGTTTTGGTGAAGAATATTTTAATGAATTTGGTGGTAATCTTAATCTGTCTGATGATAACAATAGTTATTATTGGGCAGTTAAACCTTATGTTTTTATGGAGTTAGGAAAATTTCCTGGGAGACAAAATTTCTCTCAAACATTAGAAATACAATTGCTAAGAGTTCAAGGAATATCAAGACCTGGAGTATTTTCTCACGATAGAAACGGTGGATTTTTAGAATACAACTTCAATCTTAAAAAGAGAAGATATCAGTTAAATGCTAAGTACAGAATAGATTATTTACAGAATATTTCTGGCTCTTTTAAAAATTCTAATTCATTTTTTGAATTTAATAATACCTTCACTTACAAGGTGAAAAAGGAAAAAGACATTGAATTGAGATTGTTTTTGGGGCATAATTTGATGAATGAAATTTCTGCTTTTGGAGATCCAACTAGTGTAGCTGGTTTTGCACTTGGAGGACAAAATGGTACTCAAGATTATTTTTATGAGCAACTGATGTTTGGGCGAAATGAGGCGCAGGGATTATGGGCACAACAAAGGGTAGAGAATCATGGTGGATTCAAAACAGTAAGTGATTTCGGTTTTTCAAACAGGTTTATGGCTTCTGCCAATTTATATGCCGAGTTGCCTTTGGGACCAATTGGAGTATTTGCTGATTATGGAGTTTTTGATAACGGAAGAAAGCTCATAACATCAGCAAATGCTGGACTTGGAATAAGGTTGTTGGATGGAAATTTAGCTGCATACTTCCCACTATTACAAACAGATAATTTGAATAGTTCTTTAGCTGGTAAAAAATATATTCATACAGTCCGAATTACTCTAAATTTATCTAATTATTCGTATCAAAAAATATTACGAAGCTTTTAACAATAAAGGCTTTATAACATTTTTTATTTTTGCTTAATACTCTGTTGATTGAGATTAAATTTGTTTAATCAAATTTAACCCCATGCGATTAAAACTAATAATTCTAATATTTTTTATACTTTCTACAAGTATAGTGAAGAGTCAGTATTTTACTCAAACTCAAATCATCACAATCAATTCCTCTAATCAAGCATTCGAAGGAGATATTTATATTGATTCTGTAAACAAAAACTACTACATCGGCCATGCAGATGGGAGGTTATCTCAAATAAACAGTAGTGTAGATTCTGTAAAGGTATTATCTAATTCTGGTTTAATCTTTTATTGGAACTTTAAAGAAAAAGATACAATTGATATTTCAGCTTTGAGAGATTCTAACGAATGGAAATATGATGGAGATAAAGGAGTTGCATTGAGAAGAGCCAAATTACCAAATACAGCTACTGATGATAGTGTAGTGTTTGCAACACATGGGCGATTAATTATTGCAGATAGTATTAATCAATCTTTAGTATATAGTAATCCTAATACTTCAACTCAAATTTTCTTAGGTAATTATAATCCGAATAGGAATATGCCAAGACAAATTAGTATTCAGAATGAGAATACAGCAGGAAATAGAGCTTATTCTTTATATACTTCAGCTACAGATAGTTCGCGAATGTTTATGGGTTCTCATGGATCATCTAGGAGTTTAATTAGAATGGGGTTTCCGGTTGCAAAAAACAATGAAATTGTGGCTATTGATGGAGGACTTAATGTGGGTACTTTTACCAATGAACCAATAAGATTTGGTACTAATAATATAAATAGAGCAATTATTGATTCTGCTGGAAATATGGGAATAGGAACTAGTAATCCTCAAACAATGTTTGAAGTAGCTGGAAAATCACAAGATCAAAATGTAAGAAGCACGGTAAGTTCAGCTACTAGTGTAACAACTACTTCCACTAGTTATGTGGATGTGCCAGGAATGACTATCACAGTTACAACCGCAGACGCTCACTTACTTATTTTAGCAGGAATTCCTGGTGTATTAAATAGTAATAACGATTTTTCTGTAAACTTTAGAATTACAGTTGATGGAGTTCAAGTTGGAAGTATGGACGAAAGTGAACAAAATAATTCTGGAGGAATTTTATGGACAGCTAACTTACATGCATTAACACCTGTAACAGCTGGAACTCATACAATAAGGTTGCAGTGGAGTGTGCAAGGAGGAACGGGCTCAATTAATTCTACTCAAAGCACTCAATTTGGGACAAGAAGTCTTTCTGTTATGGAACTTTAAATAATTAAAGAATATTTATCAAAAGAATTCCCTTTTAAATAATCTTTAATTTTCATTCTACGCTTTCCAGCAGGTTGAAATTCAATGATTGAAAGTTTTCCTTTTGGAGTAGATACGTGAATAAAAGTCTTGTTGTCAGACTTTACTTCGAAATCATGCTTCTTAGTATCAATAATTTCTACTTCGTAAATTTTTGTTGAAAAAGTCTTTTCTTCTTTTGTAAACTCTGTCCAAGCACAAGGGTAAGGTGATAAGCCTCTCACAAAATTGTGAATTTTCTTAATGTCTTGATTCCAATCAATTTTACAATCTTGTTTGAATATTTTGTGAGCAGGTTTTAGCTCTTTTTCATCCACAAATAAAGACTCTTGTGAAGTTTCAGTAAAATCATCTTCTTCTATTGCTTTCACAGTTTTAAGAACCAATTTACCTCCAGTTTCCATCAATTTATCGTGAAGAACACCCGCATTATCTTTATCCCCAATTGCTACTTTCTCTTGGAATAATATTTTACCAGTATCAATCTCTTTTTCTATAAAAAAGGTAGTAACACCACTTTCTTTTTCTCCATTTATAATTGCCCAGTTTATTGGAGCTGCTCCTCGATATTGAGGTAGGAGAGAAGCATGTAAATTAAAGGTTCCATACTTTGGCATATCCCAAACAACCTCTGGCAACATTCGGAAAGCAACTACAATTTGTAAGTTGGCATTCAAGGCTTTGAGTTCAGATAAAAACTCTTCGTTTTTGAATTTAAGTGGTTGTAAAACTGTTAATCCTTGTTCCACAGCATATTTCTTTACGGCAGATTCGTGAATCTTTTGCCCTCTTCCTGCAGGTCGGTCAGGTGCAGTAATTACCCCAACTAAGTTATATTCGTTTTCTATCAATACTTTCAAAGTCTCCACAGCAAAATCAGGAGTTCCCATAAATACTATTCGCAGCTTTCTTTCCATATTTAGTCTGTGATTTGAGAGATTAAAGTGTTTTTTATAAACAAGGATAAAATACTATCTTCGTTAGGTCGTTACACAAAAGTAATTCTTTGAACCGAATGCAAAAACCTAATGTCTTATTTATTTCGAGTTGGTATCCTAGTAAGGAACATCCTACGTTGGGTAATTTTGTGCAAAGGCATGCAGAAGCTATTCATCCGCTTGTAAATTTATTTGTGGTATATGTGACCTCTAGTAATAGAATTAAGTCAGATTATGAGATTGAAAACGAAACTATTAACGGTGTAAATACTACAATCGTTTATTACAAAAAAGTTAATTCTACTATTCCTTATCTAAACTCCTTTCATAAACTAAGAAAATATAAAATGGCATTTGATATGGCTATTTCTGCTATTTCTGAGGAGCATCAAATTAATAAATTTGATTTGTGTCATTGTAATGTCATTTTCCCCGCAGGATTAATTGCTTTAAATCTTAAAAAAAGATGCGACATTCCTTATGTTCTAACGGAACATTGGACGCTTTTTTTACCTTATAAAAATGACTATCAAAAACTTCCTTTTTTCATAAAAAATAAGATGAAAAAAATTGTTTGTGAAGCAGAAAAAACGATGCCAGTTTCTGAACACCTAAAAAAATCAATGCAAAAAAAAAGATTGTTAGGAAACTATCAAGTAATTCCTAATGTTGCTGATGTTGAGAGGTTTGGGTTGAAAAATGAAGTGAAAAATGAAGTGAAAAATGAAGTGAAAAACATATTACATGTTTCAACTTTGATTGATGATCACAAAAACATTTCAGGAATTTTTAGAGCCTTAACTCTTATTAGTAAATCTCGAAAAGATTTTAAACTAGTAATTGTGAGTGATGGAGATATTAATGAAGCTAAAAAACTTCAACAAAAAATTGGACTTTCAGATGATTTTGTTGAATATCACTCTACTAAAACTCCAGACGAAATAGCTGAGTTTTATCAAAATTCAGACTTCTTTTTGTTGTTTAGCAATTATGAAAACCTCCCAGTAGTAATTTCAGAAAGTTTGTGTTGTGGTTTGCCAGTAGTATCAAGTTCAGTGGGAGGAATTCCCGAAATGATTGATGATGAAAACGGTAAGCTAATTGATGCAAAAGATGAAACTAATTTATCAAAAGCTATAAATGCGATGCTTGATGATTCGGAAAACTATAATCCTAAAATGATTAGAGAAAAGGCCATTAAGAAATATGATAATAAGGTAGTTGGTAAACAATATTACGAACTATATAAAACCTTGATTTCTTGATAAAAACCATCACAAATACCACTTTTACTTTGGGCATAATCAGTGTCCTTAATTTTGTATTGGTCACATTAGTTTTTAGAGAATTAGGAAAGAGTGGAACTGCAGATATGGGACTTATTGTTTTGGGAATAAGTTTTATTGTAATGATTAGTAACATTATAGGAGGAAGTGCATTGGTATACCTTACCTCACGAGAATCTAATTTTACTTTGTTAATCATAACCTATCTGTGGGCAGTTTTGTCTACAATATTTATGGGAATAATCTTATATGGATTAGAGTTAGTTCCCATTGATTATATTTGGTGGATTGTAGTTATTGGATTTTTAGAATGTATTTTTTCTATTCACAATCAGCTTTTTATTGGGAAAGAAGATTTGAAAAGCCATAATTTTTTAAAGTTATTCCAAAAAATAATCCAATTAATTTTATTCGTTTTAGTTGAAATATCATTAGATAATTTTGTTTTTTCTTTACTGATTTCTTATTTCATTGTATTAAGTGTCTCGTTTGCATATACTTACAAAAGGCTCGACTCTTATGCGGTTGTTGAACCAAAATCCCTATTGAAAAAAGCCTTTAGATTTGGATTTCAGGTACAAACTTCCAATATTATTCAGATGCTTAATTATAGACTTTTATATTTTATTATTGAAAAAACAATGGGTAGTGTGCTAGGATTATTTATTGTAGCTGTACAATTATCAGAAGCACTTTGGATACCTTCTAAAGCCTTATCAATTATACAGTACGGAAAAGTTTCTAATGAGAGAGAAGAAAAAAACAAATCAGGGTTATCTCTTCAGTTTCTCAAATTATCTGTAATTATTACATTTATTTTAACTTGCATCCTATTGTTGTTGCCAAATTCAGTATTTGTATTCTTTTTTGATGAAGAAATAATAGGAGTAAAACCAATTATATTATCGCTTTCAATAGGAATAATGGCAATGGCTTTTTCTCAAACATTTGCTCATTATTTTTCAGGTAAAGGACTTTACTCTTTTTTAATTAGAGGAGCATTAGTTGGTTTAGTTACATTGATACTTTTTGGTTGGCTATTAATTGATTTATATGAAATTATAGGTGCTGGTATCGCTACATCTCTCGTTTATCTTACTTCCAGTATGTATTTAGGGATTAGTTTTATTAAAGAAACAAAATTTACATTAAAAGATTTTTTGATTAAAAAATCTGATATAGTTACGGCAATAAACAATCTTAAATCAAACAGTTGATTTGCCGTTCTCTTGATATATTCTTGCTTTTAAACTGACTTTTGTCACAAAATCAACTTAGGATATAGTTTACTTTTAGATAATTAAGAAAAACTATCCTTATGAGAAAGATATTAGTCCCTACTGATTTTTCAGCTTGTGCAAATAATGCACTAGATTATGCAATTTTTATGGCATCAAAACTCCAAGCCGAAATTGTGTTATTAAGTGCATTTCATATTCCTACAAGTGGTTCGGCTACTATTGTTGTTAATATTCAGGAGGATATGAGGAAAGAAACTGATGAAGAATTAAATCAGCTAATTGAAAAAAAATCTAATGAACATCCCGCAATAAAAATTTCAGGAATTTCAGATTATAATATCCCTTCCAATTCTATAATTCGACAAGTTACTAATAATGATTATGATTTTATAGTGTTGGGAACTACAGGAGCTTCTGGAATAAAAGAGATGTTTTTGGGAAGTACAACTTCTAATATTATTGATAAAGTTAAAATTCCGATTCTTGCTGTTCCTGAAGATTCCGACTTTACTTTAATTGATACTGTGCTAATGGCTTGTAATTTAGAAGGTATTAAATCAGTAGATTCAATGAATTTTTTGAAATTATTTGCAACTAATCTTGGGCTTGAGGTCAAATTTTTTAATGTATATCGTGATGGAGATACTGATTTTGATGCAAGACTTGCTAAGAAAAAAGAAAGCCTTAAAATTATATTTGATTCTTTTAAATATGAAATCGATACCATTAAATCAAATGACATTGAAGATGCTGTATTAAATGCAGTTAAACAAAATCAATTGTTATCAGTAGTAACTAGAGAAAGAAGATTTTTTGATAAAATGTTTAACCCTAGTATGAGCAAAAAATTGGCAAAACATTCAAAAAGTCCAATTTTAATCCTTCATGAATAATTAATAATCAGTTAAAATGTTTAACAATTCGTTCGCCCAAAAATTGTGCGATTTTTACATTAGATTGTTGCGTCCATCCAGCAACATGCGGAGAAAGTATTACATTTTGAGCCTCAGAAAGATAAGTGAAAGACTCAGATTTTTCTTCTTTAAACATAGACTCAAAGCTAGTTTTTTCGTATTCAAGTACATCCAAACAGGCCCCAAGTATTCGTCCAGATTTTAATGAACTTATCAAATCATTCAACACAACAGATTGACCTCTAGCGGTATTGAGTAAATAAATTGGTTTTGTAAACTTTGATAAAAACTCTGAGTCAATCATGTTTTTTGTTTCTTCAGTCAATGGAGTATGAAGCGAAACTACATCCGATTGTTCAAAAATTGTTTTTAAAGAAACAGCTTCAGTAAATTCATCCCCATAGTTTTTTAGGTATTTATCATACGCAATGCAATCAACTCCAAAGCCCGAAAGTCTCTTTGCTATTGCTTTCCCCATTACTCCATAGCCTATTAAGCCAACGGTTTTTCCAAACAGTTCTTCTCCCCAATTTGCTTTTCTATCCCAAATCCCTTTTTTTACTTGAAGGTTGGCTTGATTCAGTTTATTAAATAGCATTAACAGCATCCCAATTCCATGTTCTGCTACCGAATCTCTATTTCCTTCTGGAGATCGAAATACTTTAATTCCCTTGCTTTCAGCAAATGCTAAGTCAATGTTTTCAAGTCCAGCTCCGGGTCTACCAATAAACTGTAATTGAGTTCCTTTTTCGATAAATTGCTTATCCAATTCAAACCTGCTTCTAACTATAATTCCTTGATATTGATGTAGTTTCTCAGCTAACTCCTCTTTTGATTCAGAATCTCTCACTTCAATTTCCCAGCCTATTTTTGTAAAAATAGAGTGGAGAATAGGGTGAGTATCGTCAATAAATAATACTTTCATTATTGAATTATTTTTCCATCTTTCATAACCAATTTTCTATCACTCATATCAGATAATTTTTCATTATGAGTCACAATTACAAAGGTTTTATCGAACTTATCTCTCAAACTAAAAAACAGATTATGTAACTCTTCAGCATTTTTAGAATCTAAATTTCCACTTGGCTCATCAGCCAGTATTACTTCAGGGTCATTAATTAATGCTCTTGCCACAGAAACTCGCTGTTGCTCACCACCTGATAATTCCGAAGGTTTGTGATGGATTCTGTCTTTCAATCCAAGCATTTCTAATAATTCAACAGCTCTTTTTTCTACTTCTTTTTTGGGTGAATTACTTATGTATCCTGGAATACACACATTTTCAAATGCAGTAAATTCTGGCAATAAATGATGAAATTGAAATACAAACCCAATATTTTTATTTCTGAATTTTGCTAACTCTTTGTTTTTGAGCAAAGCAGTGTCAACTTCAAGAAAATTAATAATTCCATTATCAGCTTTATCCAAAGTCCCAATCAGCTGAAGCAGAGTAGTTTTACCAGCACCCGAAGCACCTACAATAGATACGATTTCGCCTTTTTGTATTTCTAAATCTACTCCTTTCAATACTTGGAGTTTGTTATAAGATTTGGTTAGCTCAGTTACTTTTATCATAATTGATGTTGGATGTTATCTAATAAATTTAGGAATAAATATAATACAAGCAATTATAATGGAAGCTGTGGCAACGATTAATACTGCTCCTGCACCCATGTCTTTTGCTTTTTTAATATAAGGATCTTGCTCAAGAGTAATTTTATCAGCTAGGTTTTCAATAGCTGAATTCATTACTTCTGTACTTAAAATTGCTGAAAAACAAAGAATTACTGCAAACCATTCTGCTGTAGAGATCGAAAAATAGAATCCAAAAAATATTGCAATAATTCCAAGAAATAGCTGAATCTTTATGCTAGACTCTTCTTTCAAAGTAATCCAAAAGCCATTAAAGGCATTGCCAATTGATTTAATTAGTTGTTTAGGGGATTTCATAACTTAATTTCCTCCCGATTTTTTAACATTGTATCCCATATCAACTAGTATTTTCAGGACTTTATCTCTTGCTTCTCCTTGAATCATTATTTCGCCATCCTTGGCACTTCCTCCCACACCACATTTAGATTTTAGCTCTTTTCCAAGTTTTTTTAAATCCTCTTCAGTTCCAACAAAACCAGTAACTAATGTTACCGATTTTCCTTTCCGTTGTTTTCTATCAATCAATACTTTTAAGTTTTGATTTTCAGGGGTTAATGTTTTTTCTTCAAAATAATCTTGATTGGAGTAATCAGAATAGACTATGTATTTTTCTTTCTTCTTTTTAGCCATTACTTTGTTTTTTCAATTATTTGGTAGTTATTGGTTTCAAAATTTACTTCAATCCATTCGTTTAATTTATTAGTTCTTGATGGTATTAAGTTAGAATCAAGCCAGTCTATAATAATCAACAATGTAGTATCTGCTTTGCCTTTAATATCCATTCTATATGCTTTGGAGGCAGTAAAACTCTCTAATTGATTAAATTCAGTAATAAGTTTAAGTTTTTTAGTTACAGATTTTAAATCATAATTAAAATCCGTTTTATTTTTATAATCAGCTTCTAGTTGTTTTATTTTATTATCCCTTTCAATTATTTTTTGTTCCCAATCTTTACTCATCAATCTATAATCATCCATAGTAAAGTTGTTGTTTTCCATATCTTCATTTTGAACAATTATAAGACTACAATCATTTAAACCATATTTATCACTTGTAATGATTTTTTGCAATTCTTCCCTTCTAGATGTTGGAATAAAATCTCTACCAGCTAAAAACAAAGTTATTTTGTTCTCTTTGAAATCATAATCTTGATCAAAAATTTTAATTCCTTCGATAGGGGTTACATGTTCAGTAACAAAATTTTTAGCAGTATTTTCGAATACAGATTTTTGAAAAACTTCCATAAATTTCATTCCACTTGGAACTAAAATAACTACTAGAAAAACAGCAATATATATTTTTATGTTTCTCTCCCTTCTCTTGTTAATGTATGTAGCAAGTGGAAATCGTAAATATCTAACAACCACAATAGTAGCTAAACAAATAAATAAAGAGTTTAGGATGAATAGGTAAAATGCTCCCAAGAAATAAGTGTAATTACCTATCGCTAATCCATAACCTGTTACACATAGCGGTGGCATAAGTGCAGTTGCAATTGCCACACCAGGAACTACTGTAGAGTTATCATTTCTTGAGGCTGCAATAATTCCAGCAAGTCCTCCAAAAAAAGCGATTAACACATCAAGAATTAAAGGCTCTGTTCTGGCAATAATTTCAGGAGTTTCATCTTTAAAAGGCATTAATTTAAAATATAGAAAAGATACTAAAACACTTACCACTGTTGCAATTCCAAAATTTATTAGGGAATATATAAGTAACTTAAAATTATTTGTTCCAACACTTAACCCAATTCCACGAATTGGACCCATAAGTGGAGAAATTAGCATGGCCCCTATGACTACAGCTATTGAGTTTACATTAAGACCAATAGATGCAATTACGATAGAACACATTAATACCCATACGTTATATCCTTTAAATTCGATTTCCTTTTTTATGTTTTCCATTACTTCTAATGGATTCACATTTTTATCATTACTAAAACTAAAAATCGATATAATATACTTCCATACTGTGGATGGAATTTTTTTAATTTCTTCAGCACCTACTTTTTCCTCTTTAGAATTTGCTTTGGCTGAGTCTTTTATTTCCTCACTTTCGGTATTTTTATTCTCTTCTTCACTCATATTGAATAATTTATAAAGTCCTTAACAAAATAAGCTATAGATTTTCCTACAGTATTTCTTTCGGTATCATTGGTAGGTGCACCTTCACAGATATGAAAATAATGAAAACTATATTGTTTGCTTAATTCAAATATAAATTTTCTTATTTGTTCTTCACTAAAACCTATTGGAGTAGTAGCGCTTACGGGCATATTTTTAATTGAATCTAAGTCTAATTCTAATCCAATTTTTGAACTTTTTAGTTTTCCTTTAGCGATTTCTACAGCACTTTTTTCAGTAATATTTTCGATTAATAATTTATTAAAACTCAAATAATTTAATTCTGGATTTCTTTCAAATTTATCCATAATGTATTGAGAATTGTATTCTTCATGTAATCCAAGTACAAAGTATTTATTCAGTTTTTGAGCTTGTATTGCATAAGAAAAACCGTTTCCGCTGTGTCTTCCTTCAAGTTCTCTCAAATCTGCGTGAGGGTCAATATTAAGTACATCAATTGCATTGTCAAAGGAGCTAATTATTGGGAAACAATTGTTGTGACCACCACCAATTATAATAGGAATTTTGCCTGCTTCTAGAACTTCTTCAACTACTACTTGCACTCTTAAATCAATTGACTCGGTTAAAATCCTCAGCTCAGAAATTGTGACCTCATTGGATTTAAGTAGTAAATCATCAAGTTTTATTTCTCCAGCTAACACAATATTTTCACCATCAAAATGCGAATTGGATTGCATGGACAAAAACTTTGAGAGGAAGGCTTCCCAGGCATTATAAGCTCCTGAACTTCCCATATTTGCTCTTGGCCCAATATCTTCAGGAATTCCCATTAAGACGAATTCACCTTCAGTACTTGAGATATTTTCTGTTACAATATTTACAGCTTGGCCTATTTTTTTTTCTCCTTCTCTAGGTGTGAAATAGTTAAGCAAGTCCGCAGCAGTATAGGTTTTTAAAAAGCTCATATTAATTAAAATTTATATACTGTAAGTCCACTTCTTAATTTTGGTTCTATGTAAGTTGATTTTGGAGGCATTATTAGGTTATTGTCTGCAATTAACTTTAGTTCCGCAAAACTCACTGGAAACATAGTAATAGCAATATCAAACTTACCAGAATCTACTTTGTTTTTAAGTGATTCTAACCCTTTATTACCAGGCTCAAAATCTACTCTTGTATCATTTTTTAAATCATGAATATCAAAAATTGGGGAGAGTATATGGTCAGTAATTATTTGAGGATCAAGCTGTTCAATTATTCCTTCGGTATGAGTTTTATCTACGTTTAGTTTAAATCTTATCCATGTATTATCAAAGTATAAGGTGTACTCATGTTTTTCTCTTGGAGATAGAATTTCTTTACTCTCATCTAGTACAACAAACTTTTTACTAAGAGCTGTTTTTATTTGCTCAATATCTAAATTCAAATGATTTTTAATCAATCTATTAAAGTCAAAAATAGTAACCTCATCTTCATTCATAAGCAATGACATTACGTATTGGTTACTATCCATAGTTGGATTTTCTTCAGCTAATAAATTGGAAGAAGCCGATCTGTGATGCCCATCCGCAATATAAACAGACGGAATATTCCTAAACCCTTTAATGATTAATTCTAATTTTTCAGTATCGTTTACTTCCCATAAGTCATGCTCAAGTCCATCGTTAGTTTTAAAAGAATAGAGTGGGGAAGAAGCAATTATTTCTTCAATACAGTTAGTTATTTTTTCTTGATTTGGATAAACCAATAGAACTGGCTCGGCATTAAATCCCGTAAGGGATAAATATGTTTTAAATAGTTTCTCTCTTTTTTCAAGAGTATGTTCATGCTTTTTTATTTTTCCATCTCGATAATCTTTTGTAGCAGCACCTGCTATTATGCCACAGTAAGAGTTGTTCTCGCTAGTTTGGCGGTATACATAAACAGATTTATTTTGAGATTGAGTAAAGTCACCTTTACTAATAGCTTCATTAAATAACTGATTAATTTTTTTAAACCTATCTTCCAGAGGCATTTCTCTCTTTGGCTCATCATGGAGTATAATATTCAGAAAAGATTCTGGATGCTTCTCCATCAATTCTTGTAGTTCAATTTCACTGTAAGAGTTTATAGGGCGAGTGCTTATAGTATCTGCTTGTTCTTTTTTTGGTAAAAATCCTTTGAATGGCTTAATATCTATCATATGCATAAAAAAATAGCGATACTTAAGTATCGCTATTAAATGTACAAAAAAAAACATCCCGAACAGAATTCGGGATGTTTTTTTAAACTTTTATTTAAGACTTTTAGCTTATTGGCTAACTACTCTAAATTCAGTTCTTCTGTTTTTTCTGTGCTGAGCTTCAGTACAAGATTTTCCGTTAGAACAGTTGTTTGTTAATTGAGTTTCACCATATCCTTTAGAAATCAATCTTGATTCGTTAATTCCTTTAGAAATTAAGTAATCAACTACAGATTGTGCTCTTCTTTGAGATAAATCTTGGTTTGATGCATCGTCACCTCTTGAATCTGTGTGAGAAGCAATTTCAATTACTTTGTTAGGATTAGCTCTCATGTAAGCCAATAATTTAGAATCAATAATTCTCTTAGAAGAAGAAGTTAATGCTGCAGATCCTAAGTTGTAATAGATAGGTAAGATTTCTCCTGAAAGTTTACCACACTCAACTTCTTCCCATACAGTAACACCACCTTTCTTAGTCAATACTTGCTTAGTAACAGAAGTGTACTTAGCAGGAACAGAAATTGTTTCAGTTCTTGCAGGAGTAACTAATTTTTGCCAAGTGTAAGACTTAGTAACAGCAGGTACTTTAATTTCTTCAACTCTTGCAGGAGTTACCATTTTTTTCTTGTAAGAAGAGCTTCTTTCGTTAACATTTACGTTAGCAGTAGTTGCATCAGTTACAGTTTTTGTTGGTACAGTTTTAGATTTAGATGGGTATTCTTTCCAACATACATATCTACAATCTCCTGGATCGTTAGATTTACAGTTTGGGTAAGTTGAATACTCCCAGTTAGAATATGCAGGCTTTACTTCTACAGTTTCAGAAGATCTTGCAAATCTAGCAGGAATTACTTTTAAGTCAGTTCTTCCTTGTTTTGAAACATAAGTTACAGTTTCATAAGTAAATTTTGCAGGAATTACTTTGTACTTAGTGTATGCAGGAGTTTCTACATAAGTTTCAGTAACAGTTTCATATACTGCAGGAATTACTTTTAGTTTAGTGTATGCAGGTACTTCTAATACTTGAACAGTTTCGTTTGTCCATACATCTGGAGTGATACATTTCACGTAACATTTTCCTGATTCTCCGTTTGAAGGTAGCTGGTTGTCAGCTGGTGGCGTAGTTTGTGCATTTGCAAATCCGAATGCAACCATAGCCAACATTGTTAATAGTGTTTTTTTCATGGTATTTATTTTTTGTTTCAGTTAAATAGTTGACAAATGTAACTAATAATCCTAAGGTTACAAAAAAACGTGTTTTTTTTTAAAAAGTTATGAGTTAAACATTTGTTAACCGATACAAGCATGAACTAATTCTGCCATCTCAATTCCTATCCTTTCTTGAGCCTCAAGGGTTGCAGCACCAATATGTGGAGTAGTAATTATGCGTTCGTTATTTAATAAATCTTTTCTCGGATTTGGTTCGTTTTCATATACATCCAGCATGCAAAAATTTATTTTTCCGTTTTCAATACCTTCTAATAATGCATCTTCATCAATTACACCACCTCTTGCAGCATTAAATAAACGTACTCCATCTTTCATTTTTTCAATTTCAGCTTTCCCAATTACTGCTTCTCCATTTTCTTGTTTAGGAATATGTAAAGAGATATAATCACTTTTTTTAATCACTTCATCAAAACTTCCTTCTTGTAATTCTACATCAATAGATTGCCCGTTGTAAAATGTAATAGGCATAGTAACAGGTATCGGATTTCTGTCATGTGCAATCACCTTCATTCCGCAACCAAGAGCATACTGAGCAAGACTTTGTCCTATTCTTCCAAACCCAACAATTCCTAATGTTTTCCCTCTTAATTCAACTCCTTTGGCATATTTTTTCTTTAATACTTTAAAATCAGAAGCACCTTTTTCTGGCATTTCTTGATTAGACCAATGTGTAAACCTAGAAGCACTTAGCATTTGTGCTAACACCAATTCGGCTACTGACTGCGAAGAAGCTGCTGGTGTATTATTTACAGTTTTTCCTTTGCTACGAGCATATTCTACATCAATATTATCCATTCCTACACCACCCCTTCCTATAAATTTTAGGTTAGGGCAGTTGTCAATAATATCCGTTCTTACTTTTGTTGCACTCCTTACTAATAGTGCAGAAATACTATTGTCATTGATATACTGAACCAACTCATCTTGGGGAATGGTATCCAATATAACTTCATATCCAAATTCTTTTAACTTTTCAGCTCCAGAAGGAGAAATACCATCGTTTGCAAGTACTTTCATAATTTTTTCTTTTATCTTTTTTCAAAATTACTATTAATATGAGGTTTAAAAAAATGTATAGATTATTAAAAAGTCAATTCATCTAAACTTTCGATAATTTTGTCAGCAATTATGAATTTATCCAATTTGCTTTCTCCTTTTTCTGGTATAGCTACTACCTCCATATTTGCAGCTTTTCCTGCTAAAACACCATGAAAAGAATCTTCAATTACCATACAGTTTTTTGGTTCAATAGTTAGTTTTTTTGCTGTGGTTATAAAAACTGCTGGGTGCGGTTTTCCGTATTCTTCAAACTCAGCAGATTGAATTATTTCAAAATAATCTTTGATTTCAAGTTTGGTTAATACAGAGTCAATAATTCTCATCGAAGAAGAGCTGGCAAGTGCAATTTTCAAGTTATTATTTTTAATTCTATTCAATAATTTTTTTAAACCAGGCATTTCTTCCCCTTCAATAAGTATAAGTCTAATTACTTCATTAACAATTTCTTCGGCAGTTTTTTTACTATCAAAGTTTGCCGATAATTCTTGTTTCCAGAACTCAGTTACTTCATCCACTCGCATCCCTTTGGTCCGGTTGCACATATCAATATCAAAATCGAATCCATGTTGCTTCATTATATGGATAATGGACTTTTTCCAAAGTGGCTCAGAGTCAATTATTACTCCATCCATATCAAAGATTACAGCTTCCCTCATTTCGGTTTATTTTTAGTATTATTGTAATAGATTATAAAGGTATTAAATTATAGTATGAAACATGGGATTTGTCAAGTTGTAGTATCTCCAGGAAGGGCTGAGCCAGCTGACCAAGCTGAAATAAAAATGCAGTTGGTTTTTGGAGATTTGGTATATGTAATTGAGGTTAAAGATAATTGGACTCAATTAAAAATGGCTAAATACGACTATACTTGTTGGGTAGATACAAAGCACATTTGTAGGTTGGAAGAAAAGGAATTTAGCCAAATATATGAGCAAAAAGAGATAAGAGTTAAGGATATTACCTCTTCTCTTATTAACACCAAAAACAATGAGGTTACTCATCTGGTAAAAGGGTGTTTGTTGCCAAATTATGACAATCAAACTATTTCTTTCGGAGATAATAATTTTAATTTTCTTGGAAATACCAATCATGGATTAGAAACCAAAAAAGAGGAAATTACAAAGACTTCTTTAGAATATCTGAACAGTCCTTATCTATGGGGAGGAAATTCTCCTTATGGAATTGATTGCTCAGGATTAACCCAAATGAGTTATGCATTGCACGGAATTCAGATTCCGAGAGATGCTTGTGACCAAGCTACTATAGGTGAAACAGTAAGTTTCTTGGCAGAAGCTGAGCCAGGAGATTTAATTTATTTTGATAACAGTGAAGGTAAAATTACTCATGTAGGGATTTTATTAGAAGGGAATAAAATAATTCATGCTTCTGGTCATGTAAGGATTGATAAGATTGATCATCAAGGAATATACCGAGAAGATTGGGAAAAATACACACATAACCTAAGGATAATAAAAAAACTTATTTAGAGTTGTAACCTTTGGCATACTTTTAGTTTACCTATTTATATAATCAAACAAAATCTATTATTTTGAAATCTATTTTACGCTATATTTTATTGGTTTTTACCAGTTTGCTTTTTTCTTTTTCTTATTCGCAGGAGTTTAATAAAACCGATTCTCAGGGAAGAAAACATGGTAAATGGTACAAAACTTATGAAGGGACTAAAAAAATAAGATACTCAGGTACTTTTAAAAATGGTGTACCAACTGGATTGTTTTTATTTTATTATGAAAATGGAAAAATAAAGGCAAAAAACAACTATTTTAATAAAGGAAAAGACTCTTACGCAAGCACTTATCATAAAAATGGTAAGCTTATGTCAATGGGGAAATATGTAGACCAAAAGAAAGACAGCGTTTGGGTTTTTCTGGATCAATGGGGAAATTACATCTCAAGAGATACTTATAAGAAAGGAAAGAAACATGGTAAATGTGTATTATTTTATGCATATAATCCTAAGATTGATGAAGGGCAGCCAAATTTACTCGAAGTAACTTTTTATAATCATGGTGAGAAAGATGGTGAATACACCAAATATTACAAGAATGGGAAAAAAATGATACATGGAAACTATGTATTAAATGAAAAAGAAGGAAAATTTACGACATACTACTCAACAGGAAAAAAGAAAACGGAGATTCATTATAAGCATGGAATCAAAAATGGATATACGCTAAATTATGATGGAAATGAGGAAGTAACTTCAAAACAGTTTTATAAAAACGGCTATTTGCTTGAGGGGAAAATTCTTAAAGATTACCTTGAGAGGAAGAGGAACAAGGCTAAAAAGAAAAATTAGGATAAAAAAAGAGCAAGTATAACTTGCTCTTTTTTTTGTTATTTAAAATTAAATTTTATCCCATACAAGCCTTCACAAACCCAATGAATAAAGGGTGTGGAGTTTCTACAGAAGTTTTATATTCTGGGTGAAATTGAACACCAGTAAACCATTTGTGAGTTGGAATTTCTACAATTTCAACCAAATTAGTTGAAGTATTTTTTCCAGTTGCAATCATCCCATTTTTTTCAAAGAAATCCAAATACTTGTTATTGAATTCATATCTGTGTCTATGTCTTTCTTTAATAGTCACTTTCTTGTAAGCTTTATAAGCATTTGAGTCTTTGCCAAGTTTACAATCATATTCCCCAAGTCTCATAGTTCCACCCATGTCGCTCAAGTTTTTTTGATCTTCCATCAAGTCAATAACTGGATGCGGAGTATTCTTATCAATTTCCACAGTATGTGCTTTTTTTAAGTCCAGAACATTTCTAGCGTATTCAATTACAGCACATTGCATTCCCAAACAAATTCCTAAAAACGGTAAATTATTTTCCCTTGCAAATCGAACTGCTTCAATTTTCCCTTCAATTCCTCGTTCTCCAAACCCTGGAGCAACCAAAATTCCGTCAAGTCCAGATAGTTTTTTTGCTACATTTTTAGCACTTATTTTTTCTGAATGAATCCACTTAAGTTTTACCTTGCACATATTGCTTACGCCAGCAATATCAAGTGATTCAACAATAGATTTATAAGAATCTTGCAATTCTACATATTTACCAATCAATCCAATATGAATTTCAGAAGTAGGGTTTTCTTGATTTTTCAAGAATTTTTTCCACTTGTTTAAATTCGGTTTTTCTTTTGTTTCTATTGATAATTTTTCAATCACTACTTTATCCAACCCTTCTTCCTGCATAAGTAATGGAACTGAATAAATGCTCTTAGCATCAATTGATTGTATCACAGAATCGGAAGAAACATTACAAAATCTCGCAATTTTATCTCTAATATCTTGATCCAAATTATGCTCAGTTCTACACACTAAAATATCTGGCTGAACTCCTAATTCTTGTAGTTTTTTAACCGAGTGTTGAGTTGGCTTTGTTTTTAATTCACCGGCAGCAGCTAAGTAAGGGACTAAGGTTAAGTGTATTGTCAAACAATTTTGTTTCAATTCCCATTTCATCTGACGAACAGCTTCCACAAATGGCAAAGATTCAATATCACCAATAGTTCCACCAATTTCTGTTATAACTACATCATAATCTCCATTTTCGCCAAGTAGCTTTACACTGTCTTTTATTTCATTGGTAATATGAGGAATTACCTGTACCGTTTTACCCAAATAAACTCCTTGTCTTTCTTTATTAATTACTGATTGATAAACTCTCCCAGTTGTAATATTATTAGCCTGAGAAGTAGCTATATCAAGAAAACGCTCATAATGGCCTAAATCCAAATCAGTTTCTGCACCATCGTTGGTTACAAAACATTCGCCATGTTCGTAAGGATTTAAAGTTCCTGGATCTATATTAATGTAGGGGTCGAGTTTTTGAATTGTAACGCGTAAACCTCTGGCAATTAATAATTTTGCAAGAGAAGCTGAAACGATTCCTTTTCCAAGAGATGAAGTAACTCCGCCAGTTACAAAGATATACTTTGTGTTGTTCATTTAAGTAATGTGTTTGATTGTAGTAACTGGGAAACAAAGTTAAAATTTTTTATTGAGGGGATAAAATTATAACCTCAATAAATCTTTATATTTGAAAAAAAATAGGGAATGAAAGTCACAGACAAAGAAATAGAAGAATTTATAAAATTAGCAATAGAAGAGGATATAAAAGAAGGAGATCATTCTTCACTGGCTTGTATTCCTGATACAGAAACAGGTAAAGCTAAATTATTGGTAAAACAAGAGGGAATATTAGCAGGAGTGGAATTAGCTGAAAAGATTTTTCATTATTTCGATAAAGATTCATCCTTAGAAATTTTGATGAAAGATGGAGATGAAATGAAGTATGGCGATATAGCATTTTATGTTTCGGGAAATACACATGCCATTCTTAAAGCTGAGAGATTGGTACTTAACTGTATGCAAAGAATGAGTGCCGTAGCTACCAAAACCCATGAAGTGGCTTCATTAATTGCAGATTTACCTACTACAATTTTGGATACCCGAAAAACTACGCCATTGTTACGTTTTTTAGAAAAATGGGCAGTAAGAATTGGGGGAGGAGCCAACCACCGATTTGGATTGTATGACATGATAATGTTGAAAGACAATCACATAGACTATGCAGGAGGAATTGAAATGGCAATTACCAAAACCAATCAATATTTGGATGGTTTAGGTAGAAAAATCAAAATAGAAATAGAAACTCGTGATTTAGACGAAGTTCAACAGGTATTAGCAATTGGCAAAGTGGATAGAATTATGCTTGATAATTTTTCTTATGCAGATATTCGTAAAGCTGTTAAAATGATTGATGGCAAATACGAAACTGAGGCTTCTGGTGGAATTACACTGGAAACTGTTCGTGAATATGCAGAATGTGGTGTAGATTTTATTTCAATGGGTGCATTAACTCACTCAGTTAAGAATCTGGATTTGAGTTTGAAAGCTGTTGAGGCTTAGTTTGCTATTCAATTAAGAAAGATGAAAAATGTTATTTATAGAAACATTGTAGTGTTTGGAGGATTTGCCATCATTTTAGATGTTATTTTTTTTAATAGAATTGAGAGCCTTTCAAATGTATCTTTGTTTGTAGATTTTATAATAACACCAATATTTATGATTTTTTCAACACTTTGGATTAAAAATAAAATAGCGATTTTAAGTCTGACATTATTTGTTATTGGGTTTAGTATTGAGGTTTTATCACAATTTTACATACTAAAAAACATGGGTGTTTTTAAATTATATGCAATTGGAATTATTGTTAGTTTTTTAATGATGTGTTTCGCAGTATTTAATAAATCTGAAAAAGGTTGGTGGCTAAAAAAATCACAGAAGATTGAGTTACACACAATAATTACGATTTTGGTTGCCCATTCTGTAACTCTCATTAGTTTTATTTTTCTTAATTAGCTTATGTTTAGTCTAAAATAAATCCAAATAATTGATATTTGTTAGATTTCAGAAACTTTGGAAACTTTTTTTGTGTAAATCGTTTCCAAAGTAAAATTTTTATTTACTTTTGTGCCAATGAAATCACAAAAGGTAAAATATCTGGTTGAAATTATGCAGCAATTCATGAAATATGGAATTCGTAGTGTAACTATGGATGATATTTCAAAAAATTTGGGAATTTCTAAAAAGACTCTTTACAAGAATTTTAAGGATAAAGATGAAATCGTATCTACTCTGATGCAGATGGATATTAACCTAGAAATGGAGATGTTGTGTTCCCTAGTTGAATGTTCTGAGAATGCGATTGAAGAAACATACTCTTTTTCAAAAGTATTGACTGAAAAGTTGAAAGCTGTAAATCCTTCAATGATTTATGATTTGGAGAAATATCACCCTCAAGCCTGGAAGTTATTTGAAACTCATAAAAGAATTGATGTTTACGGTTGTATTAAATCCAATTTGGAAAGAGGAATAGAAGAAGGTTTCTATCAAGAACACATTAACCCAGAAATTGTTGCAAGAATTTATTCTGAAAAAATTGATATGCTTTTTAATCAAGAATTATTTCCTGCCAATAAATTTAAAATAGAAGAAATATATAGTCAAATGATTCAGTATCACTTACGAGGAATTGTAAATGATAAAGGACGAGAGTATTTAAAGAATATAAAATTGGATAAAACGATATTATGATAAAGAAACTAAACCTATTAGCCGTTTTTTGCATAAGTGCTTTGTCACTTTCTGCACAAGAAAATTTTACTTTGGAGCAAGCTATTGAGTATGCTACAAAAAATAACCCCTCAGTAAAAAACGCTACTTTGGGAATTGAAAGTGCGAACCAAAAGGTAAAAGAAACCAGAGCAATTGGATTGCCACAAATTAATGCTGAAGGAACCTTTCAGCAGTTTTTGGTTATTCCTACAACGGTTGTTCCAGCAAATACATTTAATCCAATGGCTCCAGCAGGAGAAGTGACAGAACTTAAATTTGGTACAGAGTTTAACACAAATTTTGGAATTTCTGCCAATCAATTATTGTTTAGTGGAAGTTACTTGGTTGGTTTGCAAACTTCTAAAACTTATAAAATGGTAAGTGAGTTTCAGAAAACTAAAACAATATTAGATGTAAAAGAAAATGTGGTGAAAGCCTATTATGGTGTTTTGGTTGCAGACAAAACGGTAGCATCTTTACAAGAAATACTTACAACCTCTGAGAAAATTTATAGCCAAACAAAAGCTATGTTTGACCAAGGATTAATTGAAGAAGATAATGTTACTCAATTGTCTTTGAATGTATTGACTGCAAAAAATTCATTAAGAGGGGCTAAGCGACAATTGGTGGATGCAAAGAATATGCTGAAACTTCAGATGGGAATGAAACAAACAGAAACGATTGCGTTAACTTCTGATTTTGATGTGGTAGTAATGAGTTTAGATTCGGCTGAAAGTCAAGTGACTTCTGATATTTCTCAGAATATTGATTTTATGATGCTAAACCAGCAAAAAGAGCTGAATGTATTAAATGTTAAGTATGAGAAATCGATGTATTTACCAACTCTAAGTGCTTTTTTCTCTCATTCTCAGCAAGCAATGGGCAATGAATTTAAACTGAATCCATTATATCCAACAACAATCTGGGGATTAAATTTATCTGTTCCGATTTTCTCAAGTGGATCAAGAAATGCAAAGGTTGCACAAGCCAAAATTCAATTGAAGCAAACCGAAAATAGCTTAACTCAATTGGAAGATGGATTATCTGTACAAACCAAAGCTGCAAAAAACAACTACGATAATGCTTATGATACTTATTTAACGAGCAAAAAAGCTGTTGATATTTCAAAAAAAATTTACAGCAATTATCAAATAAAATTCAAAGAGGGATTGATTTCTTCTCTTGATTTATCACAAATACAAACACAATATTTATCTGCTGAAACACAGTATATACAGGCTATGTACAACTTGGTTTCTGCAAAAATTGAATTAGACAAAATAACTAACAAACTATAAAAATTATTACTAATAAACTTAATACCAGTAAGATGAAATTAAAATATATACTATTTACGGCAATTACAAGCGTTCTTGTTTTTACTGCATGTTCTCCAGAAGTTGAAAAGACTCCGCTGTCTGAGTTAGAGAGTAAAAAAGAAATACTTGAAAATAAAATTGCTTCATTAGAAAGTGATTTAAGTGTTATTGAGGAAAAAATATTAGCCTTGAATCCATCAGATAACAATTTTCCTTTAGTAGAATTAGATACTGTTAGAAACAACTCAATCTCTGAAGATGTTACTTTTCAAGGAAATGTTGAAGCTGACAAAACGATTATGCTAGGTCCAGAAGCCCAAGGAGTAATTAAAGCGATATATGTAAAAGAAGGGCAATATGTCTCAAGAGGAAAGACAATTGCAACTTTGGATTCTGAGATTTTGAGAAAGAATGTAAAAGAGATTGAAAAATCTCTTGAATTAGCTGAATACATGCTTCAAAAACAACAGAACTTAAAAGATCAAGGAATTGGAGCTGAAGCAAATTATGTGCAAGCAAAAAACCAAGTTGAATCTCTTAAAACAAGACTATCTACATTGAAAACGCAGGCATCTAAATATAGAGTTGTAGCACCTTTTAGTGGATATGTTGACGAAATATTCACAAAGTTAGGCGAAATGGCTTCTCCTGGAGCTCCGGTTGTAAGGCTTGTAAATATTAATAAAGTGATGGTTAAAGCTGAAGTTTCTGAGGCCTATTTAATGGATATTCAAGTAGGGGATAAAGTAACACTTAATTTCCCTTCTATTGATAAAGTAATTACAGATGCAAAAGTTTCAAGTGTAGGTAAATTTATTAATCCTACTAATAGAACATTTCCTATTCAAGTTGAGTTAAGAAATTCGGATAAGAAAATCATACCAAATCTTATTGCTGAAGTTACAGTTGAAAAAGATTTTACCAAAGAAGCTATTATCATCCCATCTATGAGTGTATTGACTGATAGTGAGGGTAATAAATATGTATATGTTTATGAGGATGGTAGAGCTTTTAAGAAGAATATTGAAGAGTTATATGTAAAGGGTGATAGAACTCAAATTGGACCAAATTCAGAAGTGAAATCTGGGGATGTTATTATAACTAAGGGTGCTAGTGCAGTTTCTGATAACCAAAGAGTTGCTGAATTATAATTAGAATTTTATAACCACTATTATGAGTGAAAATAAAGAAATAAAAAGTACTAAACTGAAGCAGTTTAAGTTGACAACTTTATCGGTGACTAACCGAAAAACAGTTTTCTTAATTGCAGCTTTGATTTTTATTATGGGATTGAGGGCATATGATACTATGCCAAAAGAGAGTTTCCCAGAATTAGTAATTCCTGAAATTTATGTTGGAACTCCTTATCCTGGAGGTTCTCCAGAATTTGTAGAGGATAAAATTACTGCTCCTTTTGAGAAAGAATTTAATTCTATAAAAGATGTAAAAGAGATTTCTTCTACTTCTATTTATGGGTATTCTTCTGTGAAAATTGAGTTTAATTTCAATGTTTCTATCGAAGAAGGAAGAAGAAAAATTCAAGATGCAATTGCTGATGCAAGAGCAAAGCCTGAGTTTCCTGTATTAGATTTTGAACCAACAATCCGTGAAGTAGATTTTTCTGAAATGCCTGTGATGAATGTGAATTTATCAGGTAATTACACTACAGATGATTTGAAAAAATATGGTGAAATTCTTGAAGACCAAATAGAAGCACTTCAAGAGATTAATGCTGTGGACATTAGAGGTATCCAGGAAAAGAAGATAAAAATTGAATTGAAGAAATATGAAGCTGAGGCTATGCAGGTTTCTTTCAATGATGTGATTGGCGCTATTCAAAAAGAGAATGTTACCATGCCCGGAGGAGAAATTTTGTTAGGTGGAAAAAACCGTTCTGTAAGAATTGAAGGAGAGTTTGAAGATGTAGAAGAGGTAAAAAATATTATTGTAAAAAGCGAAGGAGGAGCCAATGAAATTTACTTGCATGAAATAGCCAATGTAACCTTTGGAGATGCTGATATTTCTTCATTTGCAAGACAGTTTCAAGAGCCAGTAGTAATGCTTGATATAAAAAAGCGTTCGGGAGAAAACTTATTGGAAGCAGCTGATAAAATAAAGAAGATAGTAGCAGAACGAAAAGGAATTCCACCCGGAGTAGATGTGAGTATTACCAACGATCAATCCTCTGCAACAGAAGGGATGGTAAGCAACTTAGAGAATTCTATAATTTTTGGAATTATATTAGTTGTATTGGTTTTGATGTTCTTTTTAGGGCTTAAAAATGCACTGTTTGTAGGGGTTGCTATCCCGCTTTCAATGTTTATGTCGTTTATGATATTAGACTCAATGGGAATTACTTTGAATACTATGGTGCTATTTTCATTAGTATTAGCCTTAGGAATGTTGGTGGATAACGGAATTGTGGTGGTAGAAAACGTCTATCGATTAATGGATGAAGGCTACACCCCAATAAATGCGGCAAAATATGGAGTAGGAGAGGTGGCATTGCCTATTATTGCTTCTACCGCTACTACTTTGGCTGCCTTTGTACCGTTGGCACTTTGGCCAGGAATTATGGGAGAATTTATGAAATACCTACCCATGACTTTGATGATTGTATTGGGTTCTTCTTTGTTTATTGCATTGGTAATTAACCCAGTATTTGCAGCGGTTTGGATGAAATTAGAAAAGAAAACTCCAAACAAAAAGAAGTTGTTTACTAGAGCTTTAATTGCAATTGCTGTTGGTTTATTATTAGTGATAGGTGGTGTAACTGCATTAGGGAATATTATAATAATTGGAGGAATTTTAACTTTCTTAAACTTTTATGTGTTTACTCCTGGTACAGATAAATTTCAATCTTCTGTACTGCCAAGGTTAGAAAATTTTTATGAAAGAACACTTACCAAAGCAATGAGGATACCTCGAAAGGTATTACTTGGAACTATTGGCTTGTTGGTTTTATCTTTTATATTGATTGGTTTTTTCACACCAAAAGTTTTGTTCATCCCAGAAAATGAACCGCAATATGTAAATGTATATATCGAAACTCCTATTGGAACCGATATAGAAGTTACCAATAAAATTACCAAAGAAGTAGAGCAAATTATTGATACTACTGTGTATAAAAAATACAAGGATAATTTTAAATTAAGATCATTCACAAACAAAGAAGGAAAGAAAATCACTGAGAAAAAGTATTTTATTTCTTCGGTATTAGCTCAAGTTGGTGAAGGAACTTCTGACCCAGCAAGTGGACAAATGGCAGGTGGAAGTACACCACACAAAGCCAGAATTGCTGTGCAATTTGCTGATTTTGAAGATAGATTTGACGAAAAAGGTAAAGCATTAAGTACCCAAAAAGTAATGGAGGAACTTAGGGCAGCACTGAAAGGAAAATTTTCGGCTGATGTAAGCATTGTAATTACCAAAAATCAAAATGGACCTCCACAAGACCCACCAATTAATATTGAGGTTTGGGGACCTGAAGACTACGACAAAACTATTGAAAAAGCTCAATCTATCCTTAAAACACTGACGGATGAAAATGTAAGAGGAGTAGAAAAACTAAGGCTAGATGTAGAAACTGGAAAACCAGAATTGTTGCTAGAAATTGATAGAAACAAAGCAATAAGATTTGGATTATCTACTAATCAAATTGCTTCTACAATCAGAACAGCAGTATTTGGTAGTGATATTTCTACTTTCAAAAAAGGAGATGAAACCTATGACATTAATGTAAGACTCAACAAAGAAAAGAGAAACAACATTGATGAAGTATTGGATCAAAAAATTGCTTTTAGAAACAACAAAGGAGCATTGTTAAATATTCCAATTCGTTCGGTAATTAAGAACTCAAAGGAGCGTTCTACATACGGTTCGGTGGTGCGTAAAGATTTGAATCAAGTAGTTACTATTTATTCGGATGTAACCTCGGAGGCAAACCCAAATGAAGTGGTAGAAATATTGAAAAAAGACTTAGAAAAATGGAGCAAAAGTGACGAAGGAAAGCAGTTTGAGGCTGATGGATATGAATTTGCATTTACTGGAGGACAGGAGCAACAAGCAGAAGAAATGAGTTTCCTTTCTGGAGCGTTAGGTATTGCAATTTTCCTTATTTTATTGGTAATTGTGATGCAATTTAACTCGTATTCAACTCCTACAATTATCCTTACAGCGGTGGTTTTGAGTTTGATTGGAGTATTTTTGGGATTGGTAATAACTCAGCATGATTTCATTATCATCATGACAATGATTGGGATTATCTCATTGGCAGGAGTTGTGGTAAACAATGCTATTGTATTAATTGATTACACTAATTTAATTAGGGAGAGGAAGAAACTTGAACTAGGATTGACTGAGGATGAATGGTTACCAAATAATCTAGTAGTAGAATCTATTATTGAGGGAGGTAAAACAAGATTAAGACCTGTGTTACTTACTGCCATCACAACAGTTCTTGGATTATTACCTCTGGCTATAGGCTTGAATATTGATTTTATCGGATTAATAACTAAATACGATGCCAATATCTATTTTGGTGGAGATAATGCAATGTTTTTCGGGCCTATGAGTGAAACAATTATCTACGGATTGACTTTTGCAACATTCCTTACTTTGGTATTCGTTCCTGTGATGTATTATCTATTGTACAGAGTAAAGCGAAATATCTATGATAAATCGGATTGGAAAGATGAAGGGAAAATGAAATCTGATGAAGATGAATTAGATTTATTAGCTGAATAGAACTCATAATCAATTTATTAAAGCCATCCGTTGAAAACGTGATGGCTTTTTTTATGAATTAATGATATTAAATTTCAAAAAGTCCTTATCATTGTCGCTTAAATTTTAGCAATGAAAAAATTAAGTTTACTATTATTATTAGTTCCAATAATTGGGTTAGCTCAGGATACTACAAAAATTACAAATGATCCTGTGATTTTTACTTTAAAAGAATTCAAAATTGAAACTGATAGAATCTCAAACACTCCTAAAGAAGTTGGAAAAAGTGTGATTGTGATTAATAGCGAGATTATAAAAAATACTCCAGCACTTAGTATCAATGAGGTGTTGGTTCAAGTTGCGGGTGTTGATATTCGCCAAAGAGGGGCAAACGGTGTACAAGCAGATGCTGGAATAAGAGGAAGTACTTTTGATCAGGTTTTAGTATTATTAAATGGTGTAAGAATGAGTGATCCTCAGACTGGGCATCATTCCTTAAATATTCCTGTAGATGTTTCTGCTATTGAACGAATTGAGATTATTAAAGGGGCAGGAGCAAGAGTGTATGGACAAAATGCCTTAGCTGGTGTAATTAATATCGTAACTAAAGTTCCTAATTCTACATTTTTATCTGCAAAAGCAGTGGGTGGAGATTTTAATTTATCTGATTTTACTATAACTGGCGGATTAAGAAAAAGAAATTCCAGGCATTTATTCTCAATTAATAACAGTGCTTCAACAGGATATAGATTTAATACGGATTATAATATTACAAATGCTTTTTATTCTGGGAGTCTTGATAGTAAGAACAAGTTTATGAAATTTGGTTCAAATAAAAAACCAAGACTTACTTGGCAAGCAGCCTTCACTGAAAGAAAATTTGGAGCAAATGGATTTTATTCTTCTCCAGCTTTCAAAGACCAATACGAAGAAGTTCAGACAAGTGCTGTATCATTAAAATACAATGGGAAACTAAGTAGAAAAACAGATTTCTCAGTAATGGGATATTGGCGTAGAAACCAAGACGAATATGTTTTCTTGAGATTTCAGCCTGAGGTATTTAGAAATATGCACATCAATAATATTGGCGGGATAAACTTTAATATGGTAAACAAAAATAAACTAGGTGAAACAGGTTTTGGCGTTGATGTTAGCCGAGTTTGGATTCAGAGTAACAATTTGGGCAATAGAATACGAAACCAGCAAACTGCCTTTTTGGAGCACAAATTCAGTTTAATAAAAAATAGATTGAAAATTACACCTGGAGTTCAAGTAAGTAATTTTTCAGATTTTGAGGGAGTAATATTGCCAGGAATTGATGCTAATTACAAACTAAATAAAGTTATTAATCTTTACGCAAATGCTGGTTATACCTACAGAGTTCCTACTTACACCGATTTATTTTACCAAGGAAGAACTAATATTGGTAACGAAAGTCTGAACCCAGAAGTAGCACTCTCATATGAAACAGGAGTAAAATTTATTCACAAAGGACTTACTGCTCAAATCAGTTATTTTGTTCGTGAGGGAAACAACATTATTGATTGGACAAGAACTTCTCCTCTAGACCCCTGGCAACCCAATAATTTAATAAAATTAAATACTTCAGGAAGAGATATTGATGTACATTGGAGTGTGTATAAATTGAAATGGCTACAATTTGTAAGAGCTGGGTTTACTTATTTGGATCAAACTACAACAGTTGATAATGGATTACTTTCTTTGTATGCATTAGAGAATTTGAATTTTCAAGCAACTGGAGCAATTGCTTTCAAATACACTGATTTTATAACTCATTCAATCAACTATAGATACTCAGATAGAGTGAATTTAGATGATTATAGTATTGTGGATACTAAGCTATCCATAAAATGGAAAGCTTTGGATGTTTTTGGAGAAGTATCCAATGTTTTGAATCAAGAATACAAAGAAACCAATTTAGTAATCATGCCAGGAAGATGGTTTAGAATAGGAGTGGGGTATACTTTCAGAAAATAATAATATTCTTAATTTAGAGGTATGGAAGAAACATTAGACAATGAATTAACGAACGTAAAATCAAAAACTATTAGAATAGAAAATAATAAAGCTATCTATAGATTTTATGACGTACCAGCTGATATACTTGGAGAAAAAGTGAATAAGTATCTACTTTCTAAGCAGTATAAACTTAAAAGTGGAAATGCTACCAAAGGAGTTTATGGAAAAGGAAATAAAACCATGAGAATTTTGATAGGAGCCTTTGTTAAATATTTTGAGTGGAATGTTGAAATAAAAGAAGATTCTGTTTCAAGTGTATTGATATTTAGTAAATTAGCTAAAGGATATGCAGGTGGAATTATTGGCGTTCAGCAAGTTAAGAACGAGTACAAAAGACTTACAGAGCTATTGTCAAATTACTGTAATACTTTAAATGACAGCAAAGAAGAGGAATAAAATTTAACAACAAGTTACTTTCCCTCTTTGTTTTACCCAAAATTTCTTACCAATTGGGGTAATAAACAGAACATGAGCCAGTGCAATAAAAATTGCTCCAGGAATCATCTGAACCGCTATAAAATCAAATGCTTCTTTCCCATAACTATTCATAATAGTTTGATTAATAGTGAGTCCAAACTCATTAACAGTAAGTTTTGTTCCTAAAAACAAAGCTATTGAAGAAAAATGAAATCCGTTTGCAAATAGGTGTAAAATGTATTCCCATCTTGGTAATCCACCAATAGATTCTCGGCTATCTTTCTCTGAAAATGCATCAATTCCTAATGTGATGAGGTCAATTATTACTAAGGTAATTCCTATCCAAAAGCTAAGATCATCAGAATTGATGAATAAAAACCAAACAATAAAAGGAAATAATATCGCTCTGATTGTGTGTGTTTTATGCTCAAACTCACTTTCTTGCCGAGTGTGTAATTGATATTTCCAAATGTGAAGATAAACTCCGTCATACAGACCAAGAATCATAAATAATAGTAAAAAGGCTCCGCTTAGATAATATAAAATTTCCATGAATTAATTTGCTTTAATAATGTTTAAGCAAATTTCTTATAACTCTATCTTTTAAAAATTGATAAAAGTCACAAAATGAATTTATTTTATTTGACCTCTTATCCTACTCAGCGTTTCACGAGTAATCCCAAGGTAAGAAGCAATATGATAATTAGATATTCTCTGAATTATTTCTGGTTCATTAACCAATAAATTTTGATATTTTTCGAGTGCAGTTTCAGAACTCAACGTATTAGCTCTATTTGCTAATCGCACACATTCATGATCTGTTAGGGTAATTCTTAGTGAGTTCCAACTCGGATTTGAAGCAACCAATTTTATAAAGTTGCTATGGCTAAGTGTAATAAATTCTGCATCTTCAAGTGCTTGAATGTTATCCTGTGATGGAGTTTGATTTACAAAACTTTCAAAAGAAGACATTACATCGCATTTCATACAGAAGCAAGTATTTAATTCTTCTCCGTTTTTTAATCTGTATATTCTGAAAGTTCCTTGATTGATAAAGGCAATGTTGGTGCAAATTTTTCCTTCTCGTAAAAAATGGTCCCCTTTTTTTAGTGTTTGAATCTTAAAAAAATCTTGATTTTGTAGTATTTCTTCTTCAGTAATTGAAGAGAGTTCTTGAATTCTGTTCGAAAATTTAAGAAGTTCAGTTTTCATTTTTAAGCCGAAAGCTTCTTTTTAATTTCTTCTTTTTCTTCACAAGAAAGACATTCTTCATGGGCAGAAATTTTACCGAATAAGCTTTTTAATACATGAGAAAAACGCTTGTAACCTCTGCATTGGCCGCACCTAGCATTGTGCATACGCAAATTTAGTTTTTGACGAACTGTAAGTTTGTCAAAATCATTTTTATCTATTAAGTGTGCCGCCTCTTTACAATCTATCATGCTATAGTTTATTATTTCTTAAAGTAGTTTACTATTTGGTATTTCATTTTATTAATACCTAAAGGTTCCCCTCAATTAATAAAAACCCATTATGGGTTGTCAAACCATTTTTTATCCAAACATCCTTTAAGCTGAACCTTAGCTCGGTGGATGATTACCCAAAAGTTGGACGATGTTATTTCATACTCATTACAGATTTCTTCAGAATCTTTATTGTCAATGAATTTATCAATAAATATTCCTTTTGATTTTTCAGGTAATAAATCTATGCAAGTCATTAATGCTCCTCGCAATTCATTGTTCTCAAAATATGCTTCAGTTTCGTTTATTTCACTATTTGGAGTAGTAGCTTCAATCCAATTGTTTTCATCCTCATCATTAGTAGTGTACTGAGAAATAGGTCTGGTTTTTCTACTTTGTTGTTGTCTCCAGTGGTCAATTATTTTTCTTTTAAGGATAGAAAATAGCCAAGTTTTAACTGTACTTTTTTGTTCAAACCTATCCCAAGCTTTCAGTGCCGAAAAAAAAGTGTCTTGCACCAAATCCTTTGCTAAATCTCTGTCAGAGACTCTATTAGCCGCAAAATTAAACAGCATATCAGAATACTCGTCAACCCAAGTGTTTAAATCTATATCTGCTTTTGCTTGTGCCAATTGTTATATTTTTTTTGCTTTTTCCCAGTATTCGTCCATTTCTTCCAAACTCATATCAGATAGTATCTTACCATCTTTACTCGATTCATTTTCAAGATATTGAAATCTTTTAATAAACTTTTTATTGGTTCTTTCCAATGCACTTTCAGGATTTACTCCGATAAATCTAGCATAATTTATTAAGGAAAACAACACATCGCCAAACTCATCTTCAATTTTATCTGAGTCAGAATCAATCTCTACTTTTAATTCTTGAATCTCTTCTTGTACCTTTTCCCACACTTGCTCTTTATCATCCCAATCAAATCCTATTCCACGAGCTTTTTCCTGGATTCTAGAGGCTTTAACCAATGCCGGTAGTGAGTTGGGAACTCCCTCAAGAACCGATTTTTTCCCTGATTTCAGTTTGATTTTTTCCCAATTTCGTTTTACTTCTTCTTCACTTTCTGCTACCACATCTCCATAAATATGAGGATGTCTTTCAATTAATTTATCACAAACAGAATTCAACGCATCTGCAATATCAAAATCATTAGTTTCTGAAGCAATTCGAGAATAGAAGACCATGTGAAGCATGATATCGCCAATTTCTTCCTTTATATCTTGCATGTTTTCATCCAAGATAGCATCTGCTAATTCGTAGGTTTCTTCAATTGTAAGATGACGAAGCGTTTGGATAGTTTGCTTTTTATCCCAAGGGCATTGCGTCCTCAATTCATCCATTATAATAAGTAACCTCTCAAAGGCTTTGAGCTTATTCTGCATTTTTCTTTTCAAAATATTCCATCAATTCTTCAGTACTCATATGAATTGTTTTCAATCGTTCTTTATGATTTGCTACTGAAGGATGATTCGGAAATTTTTCTACAATTTCTTCATAAGCAGCCTTGGCTTTTTCTTTATCATCTATTTTATCGTATAAATAGGCTCTCACATTCATTTCTTCAACAATAGTAGAGTCTTGAGCGTTTTCTACTATCGTCAAGTCCAACATTCTTATAGCTTCAAAATCTTGATTTAAGCCCTGTGCAGCTCTAGATCCTTTTCTTATTATTTCTCTTCTATTTTCACTATTAGGAAATTTTTCGATGTGTTTTTGAGAGGCTTCAAGCAATTTGATTGAGTACTTTTTGCTTACTTCTAAACTTTCTTGGTCTACTAATTTTTTTTCAACTTCCTCAGTATATAAGTAAAGTTCTAGTTCTGTTAATAAATCAATATTTACCTGATCTAATTTCTCTTCAGGAGTTAATTCTTTTTTAGTTTCAGTTTCTGGCTCATTTCCGCAAGAAAATAATAATAAAAGTGAGAATAAAGGGATAAGTATTTTGTTCATGGTTTAGATTAATTTTGTGTAAATATAGGTGTTTTTTAAAAGTATGTGAAAGCAAATATTGTTGATTTTTATACAAACAAAAATTCACTAAAAAATTAGTTAGTAAGTAACTCTCCCTGTTCTATTTCAAAAGCAAAACATTCGTATTTTTTCTTTTTAAAATAAGCAGGAAGCCTTTTGGTATTAGTATCAGTGATAAATACTTGCCCGTAAGTTCCTTTGCAAATTTCGTTCATCAAATGGGCAATTCTGTGTTCATCCAATTTATCGTAAATATCATCGAGTAGGAGTATAGGTTTCGAATCTGTTTTGGACTCAATATGCTTAAATTGAGCAAGTTTTAGAGCTATCAAAAAAGTTTTTTGTTGCCCTTGAGAACCAAATTTTTTAAGGGGTTTTTCTTCAATTTCAAACACAAAATCATCTTTGTGTATTCCTTTGGTGGTGTATCCAATGTATTTTTCTTTTGATAAACTACTGTTTAATAATTCCTGAAAATCTGAATCGACCAATTGTGATTTGTAACTCAATTCACAATTTTCGTTTCCTCCAGAAATAGTGTTGTAAATCTCTTGAAATACAACTTGAAATTCAGCAATAAACTCATTCCTTTTTGAAAAAATAATCTCACCAAACTTAATTAACTGTTCATCCCAAATCTGAAGTGAAAGTGCATCAAATTTTCCACCTTGTTGTATACTTTTTAAATATGCATTCCTGTGGTTCAGTACCTTGTTGTATTGAATCAAAGTTTGCAGATATTCTTTGTCGTATTGCGAAATAATTAAATCAATAAATTTTCTTCTGGTTTCGCTTCCTTCGTAAATAAGATTGGTGTCCATTGGGGAGATAAGCACAGTGTTAATCAATCCAATATGTTCAGACAGTTTTTCGTATTCTTTTTTGCCTTTTTTAAATACTTTTTTCTTCCCTCTTTTTACTCCGCAATAGATGTTTTCTGTAGATTCAGAATTATCAAATTCCCCTTGAATTACAAAGAAATCTTCCTCATTTTTAATGTTTTGTGAGTCCACAGAGTTGAAAAAACTCTTACAATTTGATAGGTAATAAATTCCATCAAGCAAGTTAGTTTTACCCATCCCGTTTTTACCCAAAAAACAGTTTACAAAAGGAGATACAGCTATCTCTATTTGGTCATAGTTTTTGAAATTCACTAACGATATATTGGATAAAATCACTTGTCTTTTTTTCGAGTTTTAAAAGAACGAAGTTACTTAATTTCTATCAAATTTTCTTACTTTCGAACTGTGAATCCTTACCTAAAAAAATACGGTTTTCAATCTCCAAAAATTGAGACTATTCCTTATGATAATTTGGGAATTGCGGTGGTGATTCCTTGCCACAATGAGCCAGATATACTTACAACACTCGCCTCTTTAAAATCCTGTGAAAAACCACAAGCCGATTATTTAATAATTGTAGTTGTGAATCAATCGGAAGTCACAAATGGATCGGTTTCCAAGAGAAATTTAGAAACTATAAGTGAAATTGAAAGATGGAAAGTATCAAATCCAGATTTTAAACTTGAAATTATTAAAGAAAATTCCTTACCCAAAAAGCATGCAGGCGTAGGATTGGCTAGAAAAATTGGAATGGATGAAGCAGTGAATTTGTTTCATCAAATTGATAAGGATGGAATAATCGTAGCCTTGGATGCAGATTGTGAGGTAGAACCAAATTATTTAGTAGAAATAGAAAATCATTTTATAAATCACCCAAAAACTCCCGGTTGCTCGATTCGATATGTACACCCGATTGATTCTGAGAATGAATCTATTAATTTAGGGATAATTCAATATGAATTACACCTCAGATATTACAATCAAGCACTCAGAATGTGTAGTTTTCCTTATGCTTTTCATACGGTGGGTTCTAGTATGGCGGTTCGTTCCTCGGCATACCAAAAGCAAGGAGGAATGAATAAAAGAAAAGCTGGTGAAGATTTTTATTTTCTTCAAAAAATTATTGAATTAGGTGGATTTACTGAGCTTAACTCTACTTGTGTAATTCCTTCACCTAGAGTTTCGGATAGAGTGCCATTTGGAACGGGTAGGGCTATTGGAGAGTTTTTGGAACAAGGTTCAACAGTTTTTGATACTTATAATTTTGAATCTTTTATTGAACTAAAGGAAATTTCTAAATGGACAGAAAAATTGTTCAGAGGAGAGAAAATAACTCACAATAATCCTTCGGTTAATGAGTTTTTATTATCGATTGACTTTGAAAATAAAGTAGAGGAAATAAGAAATAACACCAGTAGTTTCATTAATTTTGAAAAGCGATTTTTTACTTTTTTCAATGCATTTATTGTGCTGAAGTTTACTCACTTTATGAGAGACAAAGAGTTTGCTAATCAGTCAATTGAGCAAGAGTCTAAAAATCTATTAGCTCATTGTTATCAAATAGAATGTAATAATAAATCAATTAAAAAATTACTCGAATTATACAGAAATATCGAAGCAAACCATGAATACTAATTCTCAACATACATCAAGTTTTTTTACAACTGTGTTTCGGTTAGTGAAAAAATGGTTTCATTGGGGAGTGTTTGCAGTTTCTGTATTAGTTTTTCTAACAATTTTATCCAACAGAACCGTCATAGATTCTTCGGAAGATTATTTGTTTTCTGATTCTGCTGAGATTCCTCAAAACAATTTGGGTTTGGTGTTAGGAACTTCAAAATATGCGCGTAAAGGAGGAATAAATCCTTATTTTAAATACAGAATGGAAGCTGCTGCAAAGCTTTACCATGCCGGAAAATTAAAACATTTGATATTAAGTGGTGATAATCACAAACATGGGTATAACGAACCGCAACAAATGAAAGATTATTTGATTGATTTGGGAGTTGATTCTATGGATATTACGTTGGATTATGCAGGATTTAGAACTTTTGATTCGGTGATAAGAGTTAAAGAAATATTTGGGCAGAACAAAGTGACAATTATCTCACAAAAGTTTCATAATCAGCGAGCTGTATTCTTAGCTCGAAAGAATGAAATTGAAGCAATAGCTTACAATGCAAAAACCCCTTGGTACAGTCCAAGAATGAAATTAAGAGAATATTTAGCAAAATGTAAGGCAATGCTTGACATCTATGTGTTGAAAACTACGCCTAAGTTTTTGGGAGAAAAAATTGAGATTAAGCTGTAATTTCAGTAAATTGAGCCTTAATTTTTTTACAATGACAAAGTATTTTATTTTATTTCCATTATTTTCTATCTCAATTATTGGCTTTTCTCAACAGACTACTGATTTTCAATTTGAAAAAAAGGGAACTATCAATGTTCGAGAAGCCATGAAAATGGATTTGGGAGTAAAGGTGGAAAATCTCGAAGCTCCTTCTCCTGATGGTAACTCAACGAGAAGTATGCTTTTGAGAAAAAAAGCAGAAATTACAAGACGTTATCCAAGAACATACTCCAACACTGGATCAAGAGGAATAACTTCTGAAGACACATTAAAAGTGGGTAAATCCTTTCTTTCAAATATTGGTAGTGCGGGGACTCCAAGTGATAATTCGATGGCAATTTCCAACAGTGGAATTGTGCTTTCAGCCTTTAATTCAGCTGTTTTTATTCGAGATACGGATGCTGGTACTACTTTAGGGCAATTATCACTAAATCAGTTTTCTTCTCAAATAGGAATGAATTATGACAATTTTGACCCAAAAACTATATATGACCCTGAAAACGATAGATTTATATTAATTTATTTAGCTGGTCGTGACTCAACAAATAGTCATATTGTGGTTTGTTTCTCTCAAACTAATGACCCGATGGGTACTTGGAATATTTATGCACTTTCGGGCAATCCTCTGAATGATAATTCTTGGTCAGATTACCCAGCAATTTCCATGACAAAAGAAGAAACATTTATTACCATTAACCTATTAAGACATGGTGGTCCTTGGCAAACTTCATTTAAACAAACTGTTATTTGGCAAATAGATAAATCAACAGGTTATTCTGGTGCTGCTAGTATGACAACTAAGCTATGGCATGGAATTCAAGAAGGAGGAATAAACGTAAGAAATATGCACCCAGTAAGAGGTGGATTTGATTTAAAATCAAAAGAACAATACTTTCTTTCAAACCGTAATTTTGCCAATCAAAGCGATAGTATTTATTTAATAAAAGTAGTAAACACTATCGGTAGTCCTGATTTAGGTATTACTGTTAAATTACTAAAGTCTGACATAGATTATTACTTAGCTCCATTTGCACAGCAAAGTGGAGGAAAAGTATTTGCAACCAATGACTCTAGAGTTCTTGGAGGAATTATTGAAAACGATAAAATACAATTTGTACAACACAGTTTGTATCCTGCAAATGGAAATGTAGCCATATTTCATGGTGTAATTTCTAATTTAGATGGTTCGCCAAGTATTAGAGCTAGAATGATTACCGACACGATAGATTTTGGTTACCCAAATATTGTATATGGTGGTTTGATTGCAAATGAAGATAAATCGTTAATAGGTTTTAATCACACAGGTATTACTACCCATGCTGGTAACTCTGCAGTGTATTTTGATGGAGAAAACTATTCTGAGATAAAAAGAGTAAAAGAAGGGGATTCTCGAGTGCAATATTCTATCACAAATCAAATAAGATGGGGAGATTATTTTGGACTTCAAAGAAGATATAATGAACCTTGTAAAGTATGGATGGCGGGTTATTTCGGGCAATTTAATACCAATAAGACTTGGGTTTCGGAAGTTATACTACCTGGCGATTGTTTTGATACGGTAAGACAAAAGCCTTATGTGGAGAATACGTTATTTCCTAATCCCGCTATTAATCAATCTGAACTTCATTTTACACTTGATGAGGGAAAAGAAATAAAGATTGATCTTACGGATGCTAACGGAAAAATGGTTAGAATACTTTACGAAGATTTGGCTAAAAAAGGGGAGAATAGAATTATATTTTCTACGGATAACTTAAAATCTGGCATGTACTTTATTAGAGTGTATTCCGGAAAAGAAAAGATTTTAGTTAAGAAATTGGTGAGGAGGTAACGGTTAGTATAAGAATAGTAGCGGATTTACACGCACAAACTTTTCGGTTTATAACTGAACCTTCAAGGTAAGAAACTAACTTTGATTAAGCACTAAACCCGCTATTATTTTTATACATTGTTACCTGCCGTTTCTTATCTTTTCTACATTCTTGTTCATTCTGTGTCTAACTATTTTTTTGTAAATAAACCTTTTAAATACTCCTAATTTTTGTTGGTGTTTAGCATAGAATTCGTCTGGTGTGTCAAAAAGTCCAAAATCTTGATTTATTCCTTTGTCTTGAATAAAGGTATTGTTTAAATTCCATTCAATTGGCGGATTTTCAAAATTATCTGTGTATGCACCATAACCACAAAATGTAGTTTTACAATCTTTGTTTTTCTCTTGTAATTTGGTTAAATATTTTTTATCTAAAATAACTCCTTCCAAAAAATACCAAGTTTCATTAACATAAATTTCTACCCAACTATGTAAAATGTTCTTTGGCGATAATTTATACCAAACACCACTAATTGCTCCTTTTTGTAATGCTTTATCTATTGTAAAACCGTGAATTCTGTTAGGAACTCCTGTTGCTCTTATAAGTGCCATAAGCAATGTTGCTTTTGTATTACATTGTCCATAACCATCTTCCAAAACCTGCGTTGCAGTTATATTGTCAGAAATATTATAACCAAATGTGATATCATCTCTTACATAATTATAAATTGATTTTACTCTTTCAATAGTGTCTAATTCCATCCATTTTCTCTCCTTAATTAAAGATTGAATAGCAGGCTTTGAATAGTTTAAAATTGGAGTTTCTTTTAAATAATTGTTCATTGTTTTTAAGTTTGTTTGTGAAAATGCGTTTAACTGTGTTAATAGCATAATAAATAATATCGTTCTCATTTTGTTTCTATTGAAATACAAAAGTGAGAAGTTAAACAGACTTAAAATTGTATAAACTGGCTATGTTTTTGTGATTAAAAATTTTGGTGTAACACCAAAGGTTTCTTTAAAAGTTCTTGTATAGTGTGAATTGTCTGAAAACCCAAAAGTATATGCTGTTTCAGTAATAGAATTTTTGACTAAAAACGGAAGAGATTTTATCAACTTATTCCATAATTGATATCTTCTAAATGTTAAATTTGTTTTTTCTTTGAATAAATGCAAAAAACGTGTTGGCGATAAAAAGCATTTTTCTGCAACTTCTTCAAGACTTAATACTTTTTCAAAATTAGCATCCATATATTTTATGGCATTTATTATTCTTTGTTCGTCCAAATGGTTTTCGGATTCACAAGTGCATTGATATTCCGATAAAACTTGACTTATTAATTCACATAATTTTTTAAAATCAATTTCCGAAATTTCAAACTTATTTAAAGTTTCGATTAACTTATCTGACAAGTTTTTATTAAGTAATTTAAAGTTCGACTTTCCAAATTGCAAATGAAATTGGTGTCCAATAGAACTTAATGGATTTATAAGAATTGTTAGTTGATTTGATTCGCTAATTAATTTATGTTCAATTTTAGAATTTATAAAAAACGATTTTCCTAATATCTCATTTTCGCCTTTTAGAGTAAGTGCCATATTAGATTTTACCGAAACACTAATTTGTAAAGCATAATGTTTATGATAAATATTGTCTTTTAGTTTTCCAATAAATATTCCAAAATTTTTATCGAAGTGAAACATATTTTCTTTTAATGCAGAGTGTTTTTTTCAAATGGCAGGTAACTTGTTGTTATGCGGAAGTTACGAAAAATAATTTGTAACTATCTAGTCTTCATGCGATAAAATTAGTTGATTAATAGTGTAATGTGAATTTATGAGGTGCCGATTAGCGCACTCAATCGGATGTTAACATTACCTCTAAAATTAAAACAGTTAATCTTTCCCCAAAAACACACTCAACTTCATTGCCTTCTCTTGGTACTTATGGTCCAAAGTTAGTGGAAGTTCATTTTTCTTGAAATAGGCAGTAAGAGCTTGTGGAGTTATAAATTCTATCTCTTCATTTTTATACAATTGAATTAGCCCCTCGAGCTTAAATGAAAATGGAGAAGCAGCAAACCTTCCTTTTGTTTGGCGAGTTACAATCCCAATTTTATCTGGATTTATAGAATCAAAATAGGAGTGGAGATTAATCATGAATTCTCTTAACTCATTTCTATCTCTGTCATCTTTTACTTCAAAATATTTGTTGGAACCTGTGATGTTTGTATAATTTCCACTTTCGTCAATTTCTAAGGCTACACAAATAGCTTTTTTCTTGTCAATGTCTATTCCTATTGTTTTCATTGCTAATATTTTATAAATCTTTGAATACTTCTTTTATTCCCAGTTTCGATGGCTAAAAAGTAAATTCCAGGTTTTAAATCACTTACATCAATACTGTTGGTATATTGTTTTTGTGAATAGATTATTATCCCAGATACCCCAATAATTCTCAATTTATCGATATTAGATTTATAGTCAATAAATAATTGATTTTGAGCTGGATTAGGATAGATTTTAAAATTTATTCCAAACTCATTTTCTGAGATTGACACCAAATTATTTATTCCCAGTAAATATTTCCAGACGGGTTCATAAACAGGAACTCCCGCCACAATAGGTGTTTCGGCATCCAATATCATTGAACTATGCTCCGAGTTAGTTAAGTCAACTAATTGTGAATACAGTTGTCTTGAATAAGAATAAGGACTCATTGCACCATCAACATTAGTAGTATCGCCATAAGTTGGCATACCAAGGTTGTTCCATATCCGAAATTGCTCTGATGAATTTACCACATCATCGTATAGATTTGCAAATCCATAGTATAAAGAGTCTGCAGTAATTTTAGTACTTGAAGTCCATGGAGCAGCGATGTTCAACGTATTGTTATAGTCATTAGGAGATGCAAACATAATTACTCTTTTCAATGGTTTTGTTACTCCTATCAGTGCAGCATGACCGCCACCTTGTGAATGTCCAGATACAATTACTTTATTCCAGTTTACTGTATTGCCAGAGTAAAATGAATTCCAATTTTGAGTTGGATGATTAGCATGTAAATATTTTAATAATTTTATAACTCTATTGTAAATACAGTTATTTGAATCAACTGATACGGTTGTACTGTAATCAATTCCTTCCAAAATTTCTTTTCTGAATTTTACAAAACAAGTAGTATCTGTACTTGAGCCACAAGCAGTTTTTGAGGCGGTTCCGTTTGGATAATGTAAGTTGATTACATTGAATCCATTGTTCCCCGCTAATTCTGGGAATAACTGATAATTTCCAGGTTTACCAAATGAACCCCCAAGATGAAGTAATAAGGTATTTCTTGAAACACAAGTAGGGTTGTAGTATGAATAATGTTGCTTTAACTCAAAAGAAATATTTGGGTCAGTTTGACTGGCTCTGGTAATTATAGTTTGCAAAGAGTCTGGGTCACAGGTTTGTGCTTGAGATAAAGAATAAAGAAATACGAATAGGATTGGGAGTAGAAGTTTTTTCATTCAGTCATTTTTAATTACTCTAAGTTATTAAAAATAAATGACCATAAAAAAAACCTCAATCAGTTATGATTGAGGTTTTTTATTTCCAAAGTTATTTCAACTCTTAAAACTCAAATTTTATCCCTTGTGCTAAAGGTAATTCAGTAGAATAATTAATGGTGTTAGTTTGTCTTCTCATGTAGATTTTCCAAGCATCAGATCCAGATTCTCTTCCGCCTCCAGTTTCTTTTTCTCCACCAAATGCTCCACCAATTTCCGCTCCAGAAGTTCCAATGTTTACATTGGCAATTCCACAGTCACTTCCCTTGTGTGATAAAAATAATTCACTTTCTCTCATGTTTGTAGTCATAATTGCCGAAGATAATCCTTGTGCAACACCATTTTGTTGAGCAATGGCATTATTTACATCTCCAGAGTATTTCAATAAATACAAAATAGGAGCAAAGGTCTCTGATTGAACGATATCCATTTCGTTCTTAGCTTCAATGATACAAGGTTTAACGTAACAACCAGTTTCGTATCCTTCTCCTTCAAGCACTCCACCTTCTACCACTACTTTTCCTCCTTCGGCTTTTGCTTTTTCAATAGCATCTAAGTAAGTATTTACAGCATCTTTGTCAATTAGTGGCCCCATGTGGTTGCTTTCGTCCAAAGGGTTTCCAATTTTAATTTGTGCATAAGCAGAAGCTAATTTTTCTTTTACTGTATTGTACATTGATTCGTGAATAATCAACCTACGCGTAGATGTACATCTCTGCCCGGCAGTTCCCACTGCTCCAAATAAGGCACCTACAATAGTCATCTCCAAATCTGCACTTGGAGTGATAATAATGGCATTGTTTCCTCCTAATTCCAATAATGATTTTCCAAATCTTTCGGCAACTGTAGCCCCTACAATTCTTCCCATTCTTGTACTTCCTGTAGCAGAAATTAGAGGCAATCTATGGTCTGTAGTCATCATTTCACCTACTTTGTAATCTCCGTTTATCAATCCACAAATACCTTCTGGCAAGTCATTCTCTTTTAATACTTCTGCCATTATGTTTTGGCAAGCAACTCCACACATAGGTGCTTTTTCACTTGGTTTCCAGACACAAACATCTCCACAAATCCAGGCCAATGCTGTGTTCCATGCCCAAACAGCCACAGGAAAGTTAAATGCAGAAATAATTCCTACAATTCCCAATGGGTGATATTGGTCATACATTCTATGTAGCGGTCTTTCACTATGCAGTGTAGATCCATCCAATTGTCTAGATAATCCAACAGCAAAGTCACAAATGTCAATCATTTCTTGAACCTCTCCATAACCTTCTTGCAGAGATTTCCCCATTTCATAAGAAACCAATTTACCTAAAGACTCTTTATATTTTCTCAATTTTTCTCCAAATTGTCTTACAATTTCTCCTCTTTTTGGAGCTGGCATCATTCTCCAGTCTACAAATGCTTTTTCTGCAGATTTTATTACTCTTTCATAATCTTCTTTAGTAGTAGCTTTTACTTTTCCAATCAGTTGACCATCAACTGGTGAGTAGGATTCTATCAATTCTCCATTTGAAAAATTATTTATTCCTGTAGAGGTTCCATTATTAATATCTTGTAAGCCTAATTCGGCTAAAAATTCGAGTTGTAATGCAGTTTCTGCCATGATTTTTAATTGTTTATTTTAATTCACACAAAGGTACATTTTTATATAGCCAATGTAAAATGAGTTGGTTAAAAATTTAACTAATTATTAGTTTGTAGTGATTTTTTCATTTTTAAATGAGGCAAACTTACTTCTCGAAATAATTTCCCCTCAGTTTTGTAACCATGTTTTTCATAATAAGGAACAGCAGATTCTCTGGCGTGACACATTATGGTTGAGTATCCATTATCTTTTGCCCATTGTTCAGAGAATTCAATCATTTTGCTTCCAATTCCTTTTTGCTGTTGGTCAGAGTGAACACACACTTGTCTCATTTTGAGTGTATTGGAATTTAATTTTACAAAAGAAAAACATCCTACTGCTTTTTCATCTTCAAAACACCCTATATGAATTTGATCGTTTTCCAGGTACAATTCTTCTTCAGAAAACATCAGATTTATGGGTTCTCTGAGGATTTTATCTCTCAATCGAACGCATTTCCAATAGTCTTTGCTATAATGTTTTACGACTTTTATTTCCATAATTACTGAGGTAAATTACTTTTAAAAGTATAATAGCCAATTATTTTGTCACAGTTACATATTGGGTCACTGAAATATGTAGTAATTGAGTACATATTTTCAGCTTCAAAATGATCCCCTTCAAATATTGGAACATCTGCTACAAAATCGTGTTTCTTTTTTAATACATACATATAATCATAATAGCCTTGTTTTAATAATACATTGGCTTCATATTGTTTAGCTAATACATTGTAAGTCATTTTAAATTCTTCTCTAAATTCATTATCACTCATTCCGCCAAATACATAAACCTCTCCGTTTTCAATTTTTTGAGGGTAATTGAGAGCAAAATTAGTTTGTATATAATCTGCCTCAAGAGCTTGATTAACACCAAATTGATTTCTGATATAAAACTTACCATCTATATCTTCATAAAAAATGTAGTTTTTAAATCTTCTTTTTTCTTCAGCAAATAAATACACACTTGTTTGTCTGTTTTCTAATGTTATTTGTTGTACTTTTTGTCCTCTAAAACGCATGTTTCTTGTGTCTAGAAAACGGTATTCATTTCCTCCGTCAAATACATTGCTTCCATTATCATAATCATAAATAAGTTTATTACCCCTTATAAATAGAGGTCTTAAGTTGTACTTTGCATTATCCCATCTGTTATTTTGCTGCACAATTACTTTCAAATCTCTATTAATGTCTGGAATAACTAAATCTTTTAGGTCAAGTTCAAAATCAATTTCTTGCTTGTAGTTTCTGTTTTTAATAGTACTAGGTCTATTAGATTTAGCTCTCGTAATAACTTTATTGTCATATACTTGAAATCTTTTTGTGAATACTACTTGTTCAGGGTCATTGTCCTTGAACACTTTAAAAATATAGTTACCTGTCAATTTTATTTGCATATTCTTGTTAGGAATATCTACTTCATAATGAATAAAGTTTTTATAGGTATTAAAGGAAAATTTAAAACTTTGAATAAAGTCTTGAAAGAAGCCTTTTATGTATTGAGATTGAATTAGATCTGATTTTTTCCACCCTGCATCACAGTGAACGATGGTGTAATAATAATCCCCCAAATCGGAACCCAATAAATCGAAAGAAAAATTCATAACATCTCCAGCACTCAATTCCATAGCTGGGTTGCTTAAATTCCACCCTTTTTTGTGTGCCCAAATTGTTTTTATATTCTTATCATATATTTTATTTTCAATCGGTTTTTCTACTGCATCTATTTCATCTTCAATTGTATCCTCATTATTGGATGTATTACTATTTGAAGGTGAAGTGGTAGAACACATCCAAACGGAAAGTATAAATGGGATGAGGAGAATTTTTTTCATAATTATTAGAATTCTAACAAAAATAGGATAAATATATTGTTACAAGTTGCTCTTGAACTAAATAACTTTCATTAGTTATTAAGACTAAAATAGTGTTATATTTGCATAGTATTTGGTTTTCGAGAAATCGAGATTAAAAGGGAATTAGGTGAAAAACCTAGACTGTTCCCGCAACTGTAAGCTTTGTAAAGCTTGTTTTATTACCACTGTTTCAAATGATTGGGATGGGAAGGAAAACAAGTAATGAAGTAAGTCAGGAGACCTGCCAATTTACACTATAAGTACTGTTTTCGGGATAAAAACAAGTGATTATTTCTTCTCTTTGTGAGAAGTATTCTCATCTGCATTTTTCGCAAATAGTATTTATTAATTAGAGATATAAACAACTAATAATAAATACAACACATGAAAAAAAACTACATTTTAATCTTAGGGATATTTTTCTCGCTCTCTGCTTATTCTCAAACCTATAATACTGATTTTGAAGACTTAAGTCTTGCCGTTGACACATTTTGGAATGGTGTAGACCAAACTGGTCAATTCACATCAAATACAGTTGTTTTTAGGAATATATATGATACAGCTTGGGGAGGTTTTTGGTCAGCTGGAGCTTCTTATTCAACCATGAGAAATGACTCAATTGCTGGTTCTGGTAATCAATATAGTTGTATAGCTGGAGAAGGATACAATTCAAGTCAAACTTATGCGGTGTTTACACCAAATAACGATACAGCTTTGGTAGTTCCAACTAGTGCTGTATTTATTTCTGGATTTTGGATTAATAACTCTACTTATGCCTATCTGTCTATGAAAAATGGCGATTCGTTCGCCAAAAAATTTGGAGATACTTTAAATGCAGCGGGAATTAATGATGGGACAAATGGAAACGATTGGTTTAAATTGACAATTTATGGAGATTATTCCGATTCTGTAGAATTTTATTTAGCAGATTTCAGTGGGCCAGATTCTTCGGATTACATTCTTAAAGATTGGACTTATGTAGATTTATCTAGTTTAAATAGAAATACTAGAAGCTTAAAATTCAAGATGAGTTCTTCTGATGTAGGAACTTGGGGCATGAATACACCCAAGTATTTTTGTATGGATAATTTTGAATATCAAGGAGTACTTTCAATAAATGAACTTTCGGAAAACTCAATTTCTGTGTTCCCGAATCCTACTAAAAACAAGCTTAATGTTCAGTTTGATGAAATAATTAATAACGCTTCTTACAAATTAATTGATATTACCGGAAGAGAGGTTATAAGCTCTTCTGTTAATGGAGTTAACTCGTTGAATTTAGATTTGTCAAACCAGAATAATGGAGTATATTTTCTAACAATAACAATTGACAATAAAGTAATTACCAAAAAAATCATCAAACAATAATTGAGTAAAATTTTTCAAATATTAATTTTATTTTTCTTGTCTCATTTCTCTATGGGACAAGGAAGTTTTGCACCTGCCGTTGGTCAAATTGGAACAACAGCAATGCATAAGGATAGCAATACTTTTGTAGCTTGGGCAACGGATTGTTCTGTAAGAAGGGGTTTTCAACAAATTGATAGTCCTTCTTTGGGCAAAGCTTCTCAAGGAGATAGTTCAGATGCGTTTGGCAGAGCAGATGGTGTAGTTGTGAGTTTAGGAGATGGAGGAGAAGCAATTTTAAATTTATATCAAGTAATATTTAATGGACCTGGACCAGATTTTGCAGTTTTTGAGAATGGATTTTCTGCTACTTTTTTGGAATTAGCTTTTGTGGAAGTAAGTTCCAATGGGGTTGATTATTTTCGATTTCCTGCTGTAACTGAAACTCAAGACACCAATCAGATTGGAACTTTTGGAGCTGTGGATGCTACTGAAATCTATAATTTGGCTGGAAAGTACCAAGTAAATTATGGAACTCCTTTTGATTTGAGTGAGTTGCCAGATACTTCGTTGCTCAATAAATTTGCGATTACTCATATCCGAATTATTGATGTGGTGGGTAATATTAATGAACCTTTTTCTACAAAAGATTCTTCGGGTAAAGTAATCAATGATCCTTGGCCAACTCCTTTTGCTAGTTCAGGTTTTGATTTGGATGCAGTTGGTCTTATTCATGTAAATGGCATCAATACTTTGAAAGAGGAAGTTGAAAATGAACTAACAATTTATCCAAATCCAGTTCAAAATGTTTTGAATATTAAAATAGATTCTCCTATTGAATCCATTCAATGCATAGATATTTCTGGCAAAACTACTTTCTTTTCGGTTTCAAATGAAATTGATGTAAGAAATTTACCTTCAGGAATTTATATTGTGAGAATAACCACCAAAAACCAAACGTATGTTAGGAAAGTGGTTAAAAAATAGTGGTTTATCCCTCTTAGTGTTTTCAGTTTCTATTGGATTTTCTCAAAGAACAGATACGCTCAAAATATTTGCCAAAGAAGAAATGTTGACTTCGCTTCAATCCTTTTCAAGTATTGAAATTACTGTTGATTCTTCCAATTTTTCTAGCCTGGATGAATTACTGGAACAAAACTCTCCAGTTTACCTCAAAAATTATGGACAAGGGCAATTGGCAACACTTTCTATCAGAGGAAATGGAGCTTCCCAAACACAATTATTTTGGAATGGGTTTAAGATGAATTCTCCCACTTTGGGGCAAACCGATTTATCTTTGATTCCAAGTTTTTTTATTTCAGAGCTGGAATTGAATTATTCGGGAGGAAGTTCAGTGAATGGTAGTGGTGGAATAGGAGGTAGCTTGGATTTATCTAACAAACTGAACTGGAAAAAAGGATTACACGGAAGTTATGAAAAACAATTTGGAAGTTTCTTGAATTCTACCTCGCGTTATCAACTTTCATTTGGGACAAAAAAACTATATCAACAATTCAAATTTTTAACTAAAAAAGGCGAGAATAATTTTTCTTTTCCTAACTCCAGTAAGCTTAATAATCCTGTTGATAATCAAATAAATAATAAACTCTGGCAATGGGGAGGACAATACGAATTTGGGTATATAATTAATGAGAATAATATCATTCAAGCAACTGCTGTATATTTTGATAGTTGGAGAGAAATTCCACCCATAATAGGAGGAGTTTCCAACCAAGAAACTCAAGAAGATAAAGCGATAAGAAGTTTTATAAGTTGGAAGTCTTACCAAAAGAAATTTAAGTCTGATTTTAGAGTTTCTTTTTTTAATGAGAAGTTGAATTTTACAGATAGTGTTTCGTCAATTTTCTCAGAAGTATCAGTCAAAACATATCAAGCCCAGCACAGAATGAGTTTTAAGTTATTCAAGGCTTTTGATGTGGAAACTTCTCTTCAGAATTCTTATGCCGAAGCAAATTCAACTGGATTTGAAGAATTGAAAACAAGAAATGAGGCAGGAGCTTATGTGAAAATATCTAAAACTTTGAATAAAGGATATTACGAAGTATTTGGAAGGCAAGAATTGATTGATGATGATTTTTCTCCATTCGTTTTTGGAGGAGGATTTGTTTATAATCCCTTTAAAAATTGGATAAAACTAAAAGGAAATATTTCTAGCAATTACAGAGTTCCCACTCTCAATGATTTGTATTGGGCTGAGGGGGGAAATGTGGATTTGTTGCCTGAAAATGGGTGGAGTGGTGAATTTGGATTAGTCCTTAACTCCGGAAGTAAAACTAAAGCTAAAGATGGAAGAGGATATTTAATTGAATCTACTTATTCCTTAAGTACGTTTATTAACCAAACCGAAAACTGGATTCAATGGGTTCCTACGGATTTTGGTTATTGGTCGCCAACCAATGTGAAACAAATTGAAAATAAAGGTGTTGAAGCCCAAATTGATTGGCAATATTATTCAAAAAAAACCAATATTAAAACAAAACTGTTTTATACTTACACTCATTCTCGAAACAAAGACTTTCTTATTGAAGATGATGAACGAGCGAATAGAATCCCAGTTTACATTCCTACTCATAAGGCAAACGCGTATTTCTCTTATTCGAGAAACAAATTCACTGCGTTTTATTCTCAAATATACAACGGCAAAGTATTTATAGATGAAAGCAACTCAACTTATTTGCCTCATTATTTCCCTGCAAATACTGGGTTAAGTTATTCTAATAAGCTGAAAAACATTAACTACAAAATAGGAGGAAGGATAAAAAATGTATTCAATGAACCCTATCAAGTAGTTGCAAATAGACCGATTCCTGGAAGAAATTATTCAATTAATGTAACTTTATCATTCTGATGAAAAACATACATATATATATAGGTATAATTTTATTGCTTTTTGGCTGTAAAAAGGAAATTGGTCCGCAATCAGTAAATCCTGATGAAAAAGGTTCGGGAAAGTTAATTGTCATCAATGAGGGGAATTTTGGATTTGGTAATGCTTCAGTTTCAATTTACAACCCAAGCACTGGTGAGATAGCAAATAATCAATATCGAGCTGCAAATGGAGTTGGGATAGGAGATGTATTACAATCTGTGAATCGATACCAAGACAGATTATATTTTGTTGTAAACAACTCTGGTAAAGTTGTGGTTACAGATACTAACCTAAAATTGATAACAGAGATTCCTGGTTTCAATAGTCCACGCTACATCGAGTTTTATGGTAACAAAGCATTTGTTACCGATTTGAAACAAAAAGCAGTGTATGTGGTTAACTTATTGAATTATCAAATAACCAATCAAATCCCAACTCAAGGTTGGACAGAGCATATTGTATTATATCAAAATAGATTATATGTAATGGATAGAGGAGATTATCTCAGTAATTCTGGACCAAATTACATTTATGAAATAAATCCAATTTCATTAATAAAAGAAGATAGTATTCAAGTCGGAACTAATCCTAATAGTATGATTTTGGATAATAATAATTTATGGGTATTATCTTCTGGAAAAGGAACTATTGAAAAACCTAAATTACAAAGAATGAATGTATTGAGAGATTCAATAGATTTTTCTTACACATTTCCTTCTTATTCTGATAATCCATCAAGGTTATGTTATGATGATGTAAAGGATGAATTATATTTTATTAATTCTTCAGTTTATAAAGTCACCAATGATACAAGTTCATTTAATCCAATTCTCTTTTTCCAAAAAACAACGGAGAATTTTTATGGGTTATCTGTTATTCAAGGAATAATTTATGCAACTGACGCAAAAAATTACAATCAATCTGGAGATATTAACATTTTTAACAATGATGGTTTAAAGATTAACAAGGTTACTTCGTCTATTATACCTCAGTTAGTTAGGTGATTTAATTTTATATCCAATTTGTAGTTACCAACAATTTTACTTATTTTGTTCAAAACTTTAATACTTCTTACTATTAAGTTAACTCACAAGAATTATTAATTTAACAAACTGTAATGGATATGTTGTGTCTTTTACAAAAAATATTAATTAAAAAAATAAACATGAAGAAAAATTACATTGTATTGTTATCGCTGTTTTTGATAACATCTTTAACCTATTCTCAAAGGTTATCAGAAAGTTTTGAAAGCTCAACTCCTCCAGCAATTGATTGGAGATTAGAATACGCAAACGCAACTCCAGCATCTGGAAACATAATGACTCATTCAACTGACCAGGCATATGCTGGATCAAGATCATTTAGATTTAGTTCATTTTCTTCAGGTTCTCCATATGATCAATATTTAATTAGTCCGCTTTTGGATGTTACTGCTGCTGATAGTGTTACTTTCTATTACAGAAAATCGTCAACATTTGGTACTGAACCTTTTGCTGTGGGTGTTTCTTCTACAGACAGTGCTTTAGCAAGTTTTACATATGGAACTACAGTAACCAATGCTACAACAACTGGTTGGCAAAAGCATGTTGAAGTTGTACCTTCTGGAACAAAATACATTTCAATTAGATATACTGCTAACTATGAATATTATCTATATATAGATAGTTTAGAAGGACCAAAAGTTTTTGTTCCTAGTTGTCCTAAACTTAATACAGTTAATATTTCAACTCCATCTGCTGATTCTGCAATAATGTCTTGGACTTATTCAGGAACTCCTTTAGGATATGGATACGAATATGGACCAACTGGTTTCACTTTAGGAACAGGAACTCAGGGATTGACCTCTGCATCTTCAGATACAATAGCTGGACTTACTGCCAACACAACTTATGATGTTTATTTTAGAGTGTTATGTGCAATTGGAGATACTAGTGTTATATCTGGACCATTTACATTTACAACTCCTTGTTTATCAGTAAGCACATTTCCATACACCGAAAATTTTGATGGTACATTAACTGCTGGAGTTTGGGATTGTTGGAAAGTTATTAATAACGATGGAGGACCAACATGGTCTCAGTCTAGTACATACATTACTGCAAGGTCAGGATCTTGGACGGCACATGGTATGGGTAATAATGATGATTATTTAATTACTCCACAATTTACTATTGGAGCTGATCCAATTAGATTGCGTTTCTGGGATATTGTTGAATCTGCAACAAGAAATAATACCTACACAGTAAGAGTTTCAACCACAGGAACAGCAATTGCTGATTTTACTGATTCTATTACTACAATAGATTGTTCTAATACTAGTTGGGTTGAGCATATCGTTGCTTTATCAGCATACACTAATCAAAAGATTTATGTAGCCTTTCACCAAACTTATTCTACTTCCTCATCATGGGGATTTGGAATAGATGATTTTAAAGCTGAAAAAATTCCAAACTGTCCAGAACCTTCAAATACATCTCTTGGAGCTCATGCTATAACTGCAACTACAGCTAGTATCAATTGGACAGAGGCAGGAACAGCAACATCATGGAGAGTTGAAATTGGAGCACCAGGATTTACATTAGGAACTGGTACTTCTACAATAGAGTCAAATGATACTGTTCCATTAACAGGATTATCTCCTTTTACTACATATGAATTTTATGTAACTGCTATTTGTACACCAACAGACTCAAGTCCTTGGGCTGGTCCTTACAGCTTTACTACATTATGTAATGATACAAACTTAGGTCCATGGATGGACGATGTTGAAGGACATCCTTCAACAAATACTATTACAGGTATTGCAAACTGTTGGTCTGGAACTAAAACTGGTTCTAGTTTTGAATGGGAGATAACTAATTCTGGTACAACTGGTTCAAGTTTTACGGGAGCTTTATCTGCCAATAGCGGAACAAATTTCTTCTATACCGAAGCTTCTGGTGCAGGTACTTCTGATACTACAACTTTAATTTCTCCATCTATTGATTTAACTTCTTTAACAACACCATTTTTAGAATTTTATTACCATATGTTTGGAAATCAAATAGGGTCAGTTAGTGTTGAAGTTTTTGACGGTACAACTTGGAGTAATGAATTGACTATTACAGGTGCACAACAAGCAACACAAGCTTCTCCTTGGAACCAACAATTTGTAGATTTATCTTCATATTCTGGTATTATTCAATTAAGATTTGTTGCAGTGAGTAATGGATCATACGAAGGTGATATCTGTTTAGATGATATTGCTGTAATTGAATCTCCAACATGTTTTACCCCTTCAATGGCTATGGCAAATGGAACAATTAATGATTCTACAACTGCGTCTTGGACTCAACAATTTGGAACCCCTACAAAATACTATATAGAGTATGGTGCGACCGGATTTACTCCTGGAGCAGGGACTTTAGATTCTACAACAACAACTACTAAAGGGCTAGGAGGATTAACTGCTTCTACTACTTATGACTATTATGTAAGAGCTTATTGTGGAGTAGGAGATACTACTGCTTGGGTTGGACCAATTACATTCACTACACAATGTAATCCTGATGTACCAACATACTCTCAAGATTTCGCTACTTATACCCCAACTTGTTGGGAAGAAGCAAATGGTTTTTTAACTACATCATCTAATGTTGTCTCAGGTAATTCTGATTGGAAAGCTGATGGATTTGCTAATGTTGGATCTACTGGTGCTGTTAGTATGAATATATGGAGTACAGGTAAAAATGACTGGATTATTTCTAATCCAATCGACTTAGGAGATGGATCTGTTCCTTACCAAGTTGAATTTGATGCTGCATTAACTGATTATGCTTCTACATCATCAGATGCAATGGGGTCTGATGACACATTAGCTTTTGTAATTTCAACTGATTTTGGTCAAACATGGACTTCAGCAAATATTCTTAGAAACTATGTATCTGGTGATGAGCCAACAAATGCAGGAAGTAGAGAATTTATTGACTTAAGTGCATATACTGGAGTTGTTAAGTTTGGATTTTATGCTGCCTCTACAGTATCTAATGCTGATTATGATGTACACATTGATAATTTCTTAGTAACTAATTTATGTGTTCCAAGTACGATTTCTTATACAGATACTGCATGTGGTACTTATGTATCCCCAAGTGGAAAAATTTGGAACATGCCAGGTACTTATAACGATACTTTACAAAAAGTGAGAGGTTGTGATAGTATATTAGTTATTACACTTGTAGTAAATAATACTACTGCTACTGTATCACCTACAGTTTGTGATTCAATGGTTGCTCCAAGTGGAAAAACATTCTATACAACTGGTATGTATATGGATACAATTTCTAATTCTATTGGTTGTGATAGTATCATTACAATTAACTTAACGGTTAATAATGCTATCTCTGTTACAAATACTGTAACAGCATGTGATAGTTATACACTACCAGATGGATATGTAACTCCAATTTCTGGAACATTTAAAGATACTGTTCCTACTTCATTAGGATGTGATAGTATTATTACTTCTATCGTAACTATTAACTATACTACTAGTTCTTCAATATCTGTAGCTGCCTGTGGAACTTATACTTCTCCAAGTGGAAAAGTTTGGTCTACTTCAGGTTCTAGATTTGATACTATACCTAATGCTTCAGGTTGTGATAGTTTAATGACAATTAGTTTATCTATAAGTCCAGTAACATCAGAAACAAGAACTATATCTTCTTGCTTTAGCTATACAGTTCCAGAAACTGGTTCAGTTTACACTACAAGCGGAACTTATACTGATGTAACTACAAACACTTATGGATGTAATCACACTATAACTACAGTGTTAACTATTAATTCTGCAAATGCTGGAACAGTTTCTGTATCAGGAATTACTCTTACTTCATCTGTAACAGGTGTATCATACAAGTGGGTTGATTGTAACAATGATTACTCTTATTTATTAGGAGAAACAGGACAATCGTTTACTCCATTTAGAAATGGTAACTATGCAGTAGAGGTTGAAACTACTGATGGATGTAAAGATACTTCGGCATGTACAATGATTATGAGTGTTAGTTTAGATGAATATGAAGTTTCAGCTTCTGATATTTCAATATTCCCTAACCCTGCTAATGACATTGTTACTATTGATATTGCAAAACTAAATGCTGACGAAAATGTAACTGTTAAGTTATTCGATGCAGTTGGTAAATTAGTATACTCAAAAGAGATTTCTAGTCTAAACAGTAAGGTTACATTTGATGTATCTTCTTTAGAGGCTGGTATCTATTCAGTATCAGTTTCAAATGAGTTCTTTGTAACAACAAAAAAAGTTACTGTTATTAACTAATAAAGTGACTTATTAACATATTACTTTCAGAGCCCCTAGTTTTACTAGGGGCTCTTTTTGTTTAATAATTATTTAACATAAAACATTGTACTATTTGATTTTAAGATTTATACTTTTGTTGCAAATTAAAAAAACAACAATGTCAAAAAGAATCTTAATACTTGGAATAAGCCTTTTGTTATCATTAAAAATGTTAGCAGCCCCGATAACTGAAAATTTCAATTCATTTTCTTCAGGAGGTTACGGAAATTATTCTTACAATGGATGGTACATTTTTGATGGATTGGCTGAGACAAATGGTTCTAATTCTTTTGGAGGTTCTGGACGAGCAGTAAGATTGGATGACGATAATGGATCTTCTTTGACTAGCCCTTCAAAAGCGGGAGGTATAGGAACTATTTCTTTTTACTACAGAAATTGGAGTTCTCCAGCTATTGATTTCTATGTATACACTTCACCTGATAGTTCTGTTTGGACCGTGGTTGATTCTGTAAAAGGATTAACAAACACTACTTATTCAAACTTTTCAAAGCTTGTAAATGATGCATCTGCAAAATATATTAAGATTGTAAGCTCTGGTCAAAAAATGCTTCTTCTTGATGAATTTAGTATTACTGATGCCTCAGCTGGTTGTTCAGGATTTTTGAGAGATACTATAAAAACTACTATTTGTTCATTTGATTCCACAGAATTTAGAAATAAGTTTTACAAGGTTGCAGGATTTTATAGTGATACAGTAATTTCAACTTGTGATACAATTTTTGTTTTAGACTTAACCACTACTACTGAAGTTGTTTACAATGCATTTGATACAATTTGTTCTGAAGAGGATAGCCTACTTTTTAATGGAGTCTATTTAAAAACAGCAGGAACATACTTTGATACTATTACTAGAGCTGGTAACTGTGATAGTATAGTTCAATTAATGTTGTCAACTAAGTATTGCCCAAAACCTTGTAATGACCTTATAATTTCTGAATACATTGAAGGTAGTTCTAATAATAAGGGAATTGAGATTTATAACCCTACTGCTTCGTCAATCAGCCTATCAAATTACAGATTGGTAAGATATACAAATGGAAATGCATCAAGCCCTAATAATATTAGTTTAGGATCAACTTCAATAGCACCTTATGGAGTTTTTGTAATCCGTAATTCTTCTGCTACTCTTCCAAATCTTGTTGCAAAAGCAAATATGACTTCTGGTAGTATTTCTTTTAATGGAAATGATCCAGTAGCACTTCAAAAAAATATGGTAACTATTGATATTGTTGGACCATTGGGTAGTTCTTCCAATTTTGCTGCTAATACAACTTTAGTAAGAAAATCAACAGTTCAGCAAGGAAGTATTATTTATTCTGCTTCTGAATGGGAAGTATTAGGAAATGATACTGATTCATTGATTGGAGGACATAAAAACGACTGTTATACTTGTATTACAAAAAGAGATACAACTACACAATCTATATGTCAAGGTGATAGTGCAACTAATGGAATTAAATATTATAATACAACAGGAATTTTCTCTGATACAGTTCAGACTTTAGCTAATGGTTGTGATAGTATTAGAGTTTTAAATCTTACTGTTTTATCAATCGAAAGAGATACAATACAAGACACAATTTGCCAAGGAACAACAGTAATGCTGGGAAGTCAAACTTTATCAATGACTGGAACATATTCGGATACTTCACAAAATTTAGCAGGATGTGATAGTATTTCAGTATTAGAATTATTCGTAAGAGCTACTTTCAGAGATACCATTGCCGATACTATTTGCCAAGGAGCAAGCATCACATTTGGAACACAGACATTAACAATGACTGGAACCTATTCAGACACAGCACAAAATGCAGCAGGATGTGATTCAATTACAGTAATGGAATTGGTAGTGAATGATTATATCAGAGATACCATTGCCGATACCATTTGCCAAGGAGCAAGCATTACATTTGGAACACAAACATTGACAATGACTGGAACCTATTCTGACACGGCACAAAATGCGGCAGGATGTGATTCAATTACAGTAATGGAATTGGTAGTGAATGACTACATCAGAGATACCATTGCAGATACTATTTGCCAAGGAGCAAGCATTACATTTGGAACACAAACATTGACAATGACTGGAACCTATTCAGACACAGCACAAAATGCAGCAGGATGTGATTCAATTACAGTAATGGAATTGGTGGTGAACGATTACATCAGAGATACCATTGCAGATACTATTTGCCAAGGAGCAAGCATTACATTTGGAACACAGACATTGACAATGACTGGAACATATTCAGACACAGCACAAAATGCAGCAGGATGTGATTCAATTACAGTAATGGAATTGGTGGTGAATGATTACATCAGAGATACCATTGCAGATACAACTTGTGCAAATTCACCTTATATATTAGGTTCTCAAATGCTTTCGACTACTGGACAGTATTCAGATACCACTCAAAATTCAGCAGGATGTGATAGTATAACTACGTTAAATTTATTTGTAAAATCAATTAACAGAGATACTGTTTCAAGTACTATTTGTTCTGGAGATAGCGTTCAATTAGGAACTAAGTTTTACAATGCAACTGGAATATATTCCGATACAGTTCAAAACGCTGCTGGATGTGATTCAATTAGTGTACTAGATTTAACAGTAATTACTTATGCAACAACAGTATTAAATATCCAAGCTTGTGACTCTTATACCTTAGTTGACGGAAGCACAGTTAATTTTACGGGTATTTTCTTTGACACATTAACTGCAACATCAGGATGTGATAGTGTAATTAGAACTAATTTAACTGTAAACTATACTCAAAGAACTGTTGATACAATAGCAGCTTGTGGAAGTTATACTTCTCCAAGTGGAAAAGTATGGACTACATCAGGAACAAGGTTAGATACAATTTCAACAAAAGTTGGATGTGATAGTATTATATCAATTACCTTATCTATAAGCCCTAATTCATCAACTACAAGAAACATTTCATCTTGTTTTACTTATACAGTTCCAGAAACTGGGAATGTATATACAACAAGCGGAACTTATAAGGATACTGCAACAAATGCTTTTGGATGTAGTTTCTTTATAACTACCAACCTTACGATTAACCTTGCAAATGCTGGAACAGTATCTGTATCTGGGATTACACTTACTGCTAATCAAACAGGAGTTAAATACAAATGGGCAGATTGTGATAATAATTTCTCACACTTTATAACTGATACTGCAAAATCTTTCACTCCAGTAAGAAATGGTAATTACGCTGTTATTGTAGTAACACCAGAAGGATGTAGAGATACATCTGCGTGTACCTCAATAATGAGTGTAGATTTAGAAGAATATGTAATTGATGAAGATAATATCTCAGTATATCCTAATCCAGCAACTGATTTTGTAACGGTTGATGTACTTTCTCAAAACATCAATGAAGAAGTAACAATCAGATTATTTGATGCTATCGGTAAAATGATTTACTCTAAACAAGTAAGTACAGAAAATAATAAAGTAGTAATTGACTTAGACGGATTAGAAAATGGATTGTATACCGTTTCAGTTTCTAATGAATTCTTTAATACTACTAAGAAATTGACTGTTGTAAAATAAAACACAGAAACTATCAAATCAAAAAGGCTTGAGCAATTGCTCAAGCCTTTTTTTTATGCTAATTTTATATAGAAGTTAATAAGCTAGTTTATTCATACATACTTTTAATTCCAAGTTTTTTCTTTATTCCTTGGATGATTTCATAAGAATGGAAAGGGTTTAAAAGAAGCATTCTCTCTTCACCTAAATGATATTCTTTTATTTTAAAGGTTCCTTTTTGATACCATTTGGTTAACAAACTATTGAATGAAATAAAATCTTGTTCTGATATGATTCTGAAAGAAATTACAACATTTTGGTCTTTAAATTTCAGTTCTAATTTTGTCTTTCCAGTATATTTTCTTTTTGCTAATTCTTCCACTAAATAAATCATAGAAGGATTATAATCCCAATATAATGAGCCATGAATTTCTAGATAATCAACATCAGAAAAATAATAATGAATTGTGTTTTTTTTATATTTAACACAAATATTATTTTCAGTTATTTTAACTGAACCTAATTTTCTTCTTTGAATAAATGTGGAAAATCTACTTCTTAAAAAATTAGAGTTAGAATTATCAATTAACGGCAATTCAAGCATTACAACAAATTATCATCCACCAAGTTAGGTAAAGTAACTTTCAATTCGGGATTATCTTTCATAGCTTGTTTTATAGCAAAAATAGCCTCTTCGTTTCTTGCCCAACTTCTTCGTGCAATACCATTGTTTACATCCCAAAATAACATAGATTTTAATCTTCTATCAGAATCGGATGAACCATCAAGTAACATTCCAAAACCTCCATTAATCACTTCGCCCCAGCCAACTCCACCGCCATTATGGATAGACACCCAAGTGGCTCCTCTAAACGAATCACCAATTACATTATGAATAGCCATATCTGCTGTGAATTGTGAGCCATCATAAATATTAGAAGTTTCTCTGTAAGGAGAATCCGTTCCCGAAACATCATGGTGATCTCTACCAAGAATTACTTCGCCAATTTCACCAGTTTTTATAGCATTATTAAAAGCTTCAGCAATTTTTATTCTTCCATCAGCATTGGCGTACAAAATCCTAGCTTTAGAACCCACAACCAGCTTATTTTTTTTTGCCCCTTTTATCCACTGAATATTATCCAACATTTGTTGCTTAATTTCATCAGGAGAAGTTGCAGCCATTTTTTCTAACACTCCACAGGCTATTTCATCTGTTTTGTCTAAATCACTGTCCTTTCCACTGGCACATACCCATCTAAATGGACCGAAACCATAATCAAAACACATTGGTCCCATAATATCTTGAACGTAAGATGCGTATTTAAAGTCAATACCATTTTCTGCCATTATATTTGCATCTGCTCTCGAAGCTTCTAATAAAAATGCATTTCCATAATCAAAGAAATAAGTTCCTTTTGCAGCATGTTTATTAATTGCATCAGTTTGTCTTCTCAATGATTTGTGCACATATTCTTTAAATTCATCAGTATTATTTGCCATCATTTCATTGGCTTCTTCATACGATAACCCAATAGGGTAGTAGCCTCCAGCCCATGGGTTGTGCAAAGAAGTTTGATCCGAACCTAAATCTACATAGATGTTTTCTTTTTCAAATTGTTCCCAAACCTCCACAATATTTCCTTGGAAGGCGATTGAAACAACTTCCTTGTTTTCTTTTGCTTTTTTAACTCTAGCAACTAATTCATCAATATCTCCTATCAATTCATCTACCCAACCCTGCTCGTGTCTTTTTACCGAAGCATGGTCGTTTACTTCTGCACAAACAGTAATGCAACCTGCAATATTTCCTGCTTTTGGTTGAGCTCCACTCATTCCGCCAAGTCCTGAGGTTACAAATAGTTTACCTGCTAATCCTTCACCATGTTTAGAAATCTTTCTTCCAGCATTTAGTACAGTAATTGTAGTCCCATGTACAATTCCTTGGGGACCAATATACATGTAACTTCCTGCTGTCATTTGCCCGTATTGAGTAACTCCTAACGCATTAAATTTCTCCCAATCATCAGGTTTTGAATAGTTTGGAATCATCATTCCATTCGTTACTACAACTCTTGGTGCATCTTTATGAGAAGGGAATAATCCCATTGGGTGTCCAGAATACATAACTAATGTTTGTTCATCCGTCATTTCGGATAAATACTGCATAGTTAAAAGATATTGAGCCCAGTTTGAAAATACTCCGCCATTTCCACCATAAGTAATTAATTCATGAGGATGTTGAGCAATTGCATAATCCAAATTATTTTGAATCATTAGCATGATTGCAGCTGCGTGTTTAGATTTTGCAGGATATTCTTCAATTGGCCTGGCATACATTTTATATTCAGGTCTATATCGGTACATATAGATTCTTCCATAAGTATCCAATTCTTCTTTAAATTCCTTAACTAGAGTAGGGTGTAGAGATTTTGGGAAATATCTCAAAGCATTTCTTAGCGCTAATTTTTCTTCTTTATCAGAAAGAATTTTCTTTCTTTTTGGTGCGTGACTTATAGAATTATCAAATTCTCTTTTAGGAGGTAATTCCTGAGGAATTCCAATTTTAATCTCGTTTAGCATATCCTTTTTTCTTTGTAAACCAAAGATAAAAAATACGCGAATGAGATTTAAGGTTTAATTGTTTTTTTTATTCCTTTCAACCACCTTTAGAATTTCTGTAGCTTGTTCTGAATCAAATTGCTTAGCAATAATCTTTTTGTTTTTATCTAATAAATAGGCAACCGGTGTTACATATACATCATAGATGTTTCTATAATTTATACTATTTAAAGTTGTTTTTCCTGAATTTAAGTAGAGCATATGGTTTACTCTCATATCTTGAAAATCAGAGACATTGATCCAATTGAGGTCTTTATCGTTTATAAATTTAATCCATCCTTCATTTTTAATGTTTGTACAAACAGCATATACTTCTAAATCTATTTTTGTATTTTTCTTTATGCTATCATAAAACTTTTTGAACTTTGGTATTTCTGTTTTACAATGCCCGCAGTCATCAGACCAAAATATTAGCATTGTATATTCATTACTTACGTTATTAAGATTTATCCAATTCTTTTTAGTAGAGTCTGGTAATATTAGGTTTGGAGCAATTTTACCAATAAGAGTAGGTCTAAGTTTATCAACTTTGGGTCTCAGTTTTTCAATCCTTCCATTGTCAATCCATTCCGATTTTCCATTTAAAATATAATTGTCACACACATGAACGTATACCGATTCCATCCCCATTATTTTTGTTTTGGCATGAGCATAAGCTAAAAACTCAATAGCAGATTTCATCATAAATCCATTAGGTTTTAGTTGTGCCAAAAACCAGTCTATTCGCTTGATAATTGAATCGGGTACTTGTGGAATTACTTTCATAAAATAAGCTTCCATTTGATTGTAGAAAAGAGCTGACTTACCTAGTCTATCATCAGATAAATCTACATTGTTCCAAAAATTATTCATCCAATAATTATAACGCCATTGGTTAGAATCTTTTACTTTTTTATCTGGATCAGGAATATCAATCTCAACAGACATATTAACTAATTTCCCAAAAAACTTATCCTTATGTTTTTTTGCAACATTCTTTTGGTAAAGAATTACTGCAGAATCAATTTTTATTATTTCTTTTTCAAGTGCTTTTACTTTTTCAATATCATTTGAGTCTTGAGCAGTTTTTCGTTCTTTAAGAATTGGTTCTTTTTTCTTTGCTTGTGAACTTAAAAAACTTACATACTTAAAAAACAGCTTATTTTCTTTAGATTTTTTAACTACTACATCTCCAGCTAGATTATCTATAGTGGTTTCTAATTCAATATTAGTTTCGTTAACCAATATATCAAAATATTTTGGAGGTTTCATTGATGGAATGATAGCATAAACACCATGAGGAAGGTCAGTGTTTTCAAAAATAAAACTTCCATCTGGTTGCACTACAGCTGTATCATATAAAAATAAATTTTTACCTGTGTAAGTCCCTAAATAAGCCAAAGAATCTGTAATTCCTTTTACTTTTACCTTAATTTTATATGTAGTTTGTGTAAATGATAGCGCATAAATTGAAATCGCTAAAAAAGTAAATACTATTTTTTTCATTGGGTCAGTTTCTATTTTTTATCAAAAATAAGTTCATACATAGTTACGATGTGATTTAAATAATGTTGCTTGCGTTAACACATCGATAACACTAATGCATTTAGTGTGCCAAATTTAATAAAATTCGAAATTAAATAGTAGAATAAAATCTTAGGATTAAAACTTGCAAGAAATAATTATAATTATCTATATTTGCAGACCGAAAAAATGGTGGTTGTAGCTCAGTTGGTTAGAGCACTGGTTTGTGGTGCCGGGGGTCGTGGGTTCGAATCCCATCATCCACCCTTAATTTTAAAAAGACTTTCAGAAATGAAAGTCTTTTTTTTGCTATGTTTTGAGGTCACTATTTTGTATTGGATATTTTTTTATACAGCCAATAACACATTGTAGCCAAAACTCCTCCAATAAAAGGAGCAAGAATATATACCAAAAAAAAACTATACTCAATTACTGGAAAAGCAGCTTTGTCCCAACCTCCAAAATAGGCCACTAATCTTGGGCCAAAATCACGAGCAGGATTAAACCCTCCTTGAGTTATTGGCGCTAAACAAAGTATTAATAATGTGATAGTTATTCCAATTAAAATAGGAGCTAAAACACTTATTTTTCTTTTTGTATTACCAATAATTAGGATAACAAAAACTAATATAAAAGTTCCTATTGCCTCTGCAAAAATTGCACTAGTTAAATCTCCAAATTTCCCAAACCAATTACCATTATCAAAAAATTCGCCAAACATCCTTGCGGAAACTCTAGATTCGGGTTCACCTCTGATAATTTGATTGGTTTGTTCATATTCCATAATGTGAGAATTGAACAAGAAATAAATTAAGGTTCCTGCTAAAAAAGCTCCAACTAATTGAAAAATAATAAAAGATAGTAGAGTAGGAGGAGTAATTTTTTTTTCCATAAATTCTGCTAAACTTACAGCAGGATTAAGGTGAGCTGGGCAAATTTTTCTTACCGAATAAATAGCTAAAGTAACTCCTCCTCCCCAAACTAAAGCTACTTCAAGTAAACTCGTTAATGCTAAACCAAGAGTTGAAATTGCTACGGAACTACAACCAATAAACACTAAAATAAATGTACCCAATAATTCTCCAAATGATTTTTTAATCATTAATTATTAGTTAGTTGTGAAAAAATATAAAATATTTCGATTCCTATTTCTTTGGCTCTTTCGTCATATTTTGTTTTTTCCAATTCTGTATTGTCAAATGCTTTTGGATCTTCATATCGCAAAGGGATTCGAGCATCACAATTAGAAATAAATGGGCAGTTCTCATCTGCATGTGAACAAGTCATTATTGCTGCAAAATTGTTTTTTGGCAAAGAAGAATGAGATAAATCTTTAGAGAATAATAAAATTTCATTTTTTAACTCATCATATTTAACACCATAATGCGGATTTTCTTTACCTTCTTTTGATACAATAAAACCTAATCTTTCAAGCGAAGAGATAGTCCTTTTATTTGCTTCAGTCACCTCTGTTCCTGCAGAGAAAGAGTAAAAAGGAAGATTGTAATAAGTTGCAGCAACTTGAGCCCAAACTTGTGCAAATTGACTTCTTCGGGAATTGTGTGTGCAAACGAATACTAGACTTATCTCTGAATAATTTTTCAATTTATCAGTCAAATAATCTATTAATAAGTGTAATTCTTTTTTTCTACTCAGGCTAATTCTTGAGTAGTCAAAATCATGGATTATTTGCTTAATTTGGTTTAACATAAATTTAAAATTAACAACATCCGCCTCCGGGAGTACAACTTGTTGATTCCTCTGATAAAGATGCCATTGATACTTTTATTTTAGCTGGAGGAATTCCACAATCATCTTTAGCTAGGCAATCAGTTTGTGTTGAAGTTAAGTTAAAAATCCCATTTTTAAATTCTATTCCATACTTTCCAATTGTGTCTCCTTGATATTCTACTTCAATCTCATCATCTTGTATACCAAGTTTACTTTCAGATAGATTAATGATGTTTAATAATTTTTCAGGATGTAAACGGTGATCATAATCATTGGCTTTCCAAAGTTGAAAATTTACAACTCTTTCATCTCTTATGGTTCCGCCACAATCTATAAATTTTTTGGTAATTTGCCCCACTTCGGTTACATGGAAATGTGCTGGAACTCTTTCTCCATTTGGTAATTCAAACTGTAAGTTTTCTAATCCAGTAAGCTGATTTTTAAATTCTGATAATTTCATAATTGTAAGTTTTTAACAACATTTATTGCCTCCGCAACATGCATGTTGATTAAATAATTGATTAAATATTTCTTTAATTTTTGTCCAATTTTCGGGGTTAATACAGTAACTCATTGATGTTCCTTCAATGGTTCCTTTTATAATGCCAATAGACTTAAGTTCTTTCAAATGCTGACTAATAGTAGCTTGTGCAAGTCCTAATTCTTCTACCAATTGAGAATTTATACAAGAGCTAGTATTTAGCATCTGTTGCAAAATTGCTATTCGGGCTGGATGTCCTAGTGCTTTAGCTAATTGAGCTATTTTATTTTGCTCTTCGGTAAATAAAGTTGTTTTTGTTAATCCCATAATTATATATTGCAATATTACGATTAATAAATTTTAAATCAATATTATTGATTGATAATTTTTATTTATTCCTAAATTATAAGATTATTATTTTAAAATAAAAAACTTAAATTACTTGCAAAATTGATAGTAATACTATTATTTTGCAGAGCAATAATATCATTACAGTATTTTAAGGTCAGAAAATATGACAAAAACAATGGAAAATAGTTTGACTCCAGTCAAAAGATTTTGGAAACTTTTGAGTAGGGATAAAAAAGAGATACGCTATGTTTATTTATATGCAATTTTTAATGGTTTAGTAAATCTTTCTTTACCAATTGGTATTCAGGCAATTATAAACCTAATTCAAGGTGGAGAAGTAAGTACAGCCTGGATTGTACTCGTTACCTTTGTAATTTTGGGGATTGTATTTTCAGGTATTTTACAGATAAGCCAACTCAAAATTACTGAAATTTTGCAACAGAGATTATTTACTCGTGCTGCATTTGAGTTTGCATTTAGAATTCCAAACATAAAGATGTCTGCACTATATAAGCACTATGCTCCAGAGTTAATGAATAGATTTTTTGATATTATTTCTGTTCAAAAAGGAATATCTAAAATACTTATCGATTTTTCTTCCGCCTCTATTCAAGTAATTTTTGGGTTAATTCTTCTTTCTCTTTACCATCCTTTCTTTATCATTTTTAGTTTGATTTTGGTAATCTTAGTTTGGGCTATTTTTCAATATACTGCAAAAATTGGTCTACAAACTAGTCTTATAGAGTCTAAAAATAAATACAATGTTGCTCATTGGTTACAAGAAATGGCAAGAACAAACATTAGTTTTAAACTTGCTGGAAAAACTTCACTGCCTCTTGAAATTACTGATGAAAGAACCGAAAAGTACATTGATGCTAGAGAGAATCATTTTAAAATACTGCTAAAACAGTATTCACTTTTGGTTGTATTTAAAGCTATAGTTGCTGCGGGATTATTAATAATAGGAAGTCTATTGGTAATGGAACAGCAAATGAATATAGGTCAATTTGTTGCCGCTGAGATTATTATTTTATTGGTTTTAAGTTCAGTAGAAAAACTTATCGTAAGTCTTGAAACTATATATGATGTTCTTACTTCTCTTGAAAAAATAGGCCAAGTAACTGATTTAGAACTTGAAAAAAGTGAAGGACTCTGTATTCTTGAGAATCTTGAAGAAGGAGGATTAAAAATTGAGTTGAGTAAAGTGAATTTTAGTTATACAGATGAAACTGAACCTGTTATTAAGGATATAAGTTTCTCACTTAACCCCAATGAGAAAGTATTATTAATTGGAGATAATGACTCAGGAAAGTCCACTTTATTATACTTGATATCAGCTCTTTATGCTCCTTCAAGTGGTTATATTACTTACAATGATTTACCTCAAGGAAATTTAAAATTAAGTACATTAAGAAATGTAATAGGAGATTGTTTAAGAGAGGAATTATTGTTTGATGGAACCATATATGATAATATTAAAATGGGTAGAGAGAATGCCACTTTTGAAAATATTAAATGGGCTGTAAAAAATATTGGATTAGAAGAGCAAATAAAAAAATTACCTCTTGGTTATGATACTTTAATAGACTCAAGAGGACAAAAATTTTCGAAAGGAATTATTGATAAAATACTTTTAGCAAGGAGTATAGCTGACAAACCTAAGTTATTATTAATTAAAGATGCTTTTGGGGCGATTTCCCCAGAAGAAAGAAATAGAATTTTAAATTTTTTAACTCATAAGGATAGATGTTGGACTTTGGTTTTAGCTTCCTCAAATTCTGCTTTAGCTGAAAAAATGGATAAAATTATAGTAATTAAAGAAGGAACTATTTCAGGGATAGGGAGTTATAATACGATAAAAGATTTATTATAAACTATAGAGCATGTTAAATATTTCAAAAAATAGCATAATATCAAGGGTTGATGAAAATAATTTTATGACTCTAAAGAAAGTTGAAAGTAAGAGTTCTCGAAAAACATTTATTCGTTTTTTGTTTATTATTTCTATTGTTTCAGTAATTCTATTATTTCTACCTTGGACTCAAAATATTCGTACAAACGGTAGTGTAACAACTTTAAAGCCAGATCAAAGACCTCAGACTATAAATTCAGTAATTCCTGGAAGGATAGAAAAATGGTATGTGCAAGAAGGAGATTTTGTGAAAAAAGGAGATACAATTGCTTTTTTATCTGAAGTAAAAGATAAATTCTTTGATACTAGTCTACTTTCTAGGACTCAAAGCCAAATGGATCTAAAGAATTCGTCTGTAGACTCTTATAAAAGTAAAGTGCTAGCGTTAAATGGTCAAAAAAGAGCACTTGAAGAATTGAGAAAACTAAAAATTCAACAAGGGAAAAACAAATTAATGCAAGCTAGGCTAAAGGCACAAAATGATTCTAATAATTATCAGGCTGCAATAGCTAACTATCAAGCTGCAAGTAGTCAATTTAATAGAATGGATAGTTTGTATCAAGAAGGTTTGAAATCGCTTACTGATTTGGAAAACAGGAGAGTAAAAGAACAAAAAGCTTTAGCTTACAGAATAGAGACCCAGAATAAATGGTTAACTAGCCAAAATGAAATAATCAATACACAGGTTGAATTATCAAATATCAAGGTAAAATTTGATTCAGATATTGCGAAGGTCAATTCCGAAATTTTTTCTACTCTATCAACTCAATTTGATTCTGAAGGAACTGTTACAAAAATGATGAATGAGTTATCTAACTACTCTAAAAGGAATAGTTTATATTATATTTTGGCACCGCAAAATGGTTACATTTCAAGTTTGATATATACTGGAATAGGTGAAACTATTAAGGAAGGAGCTCCTTTAGTAAGAATAATGCCCACTCAATACCAGCTGGCTGTTGAATTATTTGTAGATCCTATTGATTTACCTCTTTTAAAAATTGGACAAGAAGTTAGAATTCAATTTGATGGATGGCCTGCAGTTGTTTTTGCGGGCTGGCCAAATACCAGTTATGGAACTTATGGCGGGACTGTATATGCAATGGATATGTTTTTAGGTGATAACGGAAAATACAGAGTACTTGTAAAACCAGATACTACAGATCATGAATGGCCTGATGCATTGATGTTTGGAGGAGGTACAAACAATATGATTTTACTCAATGATGTGCCAATTTGGTATGAATTATGGCGAAATATTAATGGATTTCCACCAGATTTTTACAAAAATCAAAAATCTCTTAAGGGAATTAAAAAATGACAATTATCTCTATTACATACAGAAAAGCATTGTTTTTTGCGGTTTTTTTAATGTTATTCATTGGTCAATCTTTTGGTCAAAAAAACAAGGTAATATTTACTTTTGAGGAATACACTAATTTAATTAAAAGTAATCACCCAGTTGCCATACAAGCCAATTTGCAAATTGAAAAGGGGCAAGCTTATATAATGAAGTCTAGAGGAGGATTTGATCCAAAACTATATGGTACTGCTGGACAAAAGTACTTTGATGATAAACAATATTACAGTTTAATTAATGGAGGGGTAAAAGTCCCTACATGGTTTGGAATTACTGTAGATGCTGGTTATCAAACTAATGAAGGGATTTTTTTAAATCCTGAAAACAAAAACCCACTTAATGGACTATGGAATGCAGGAGTTTCAGTTAATCTTGGTAAAGGGCTATTTATTGATGAACGAAGAGCGGAGCTAAAAAAAGCTAAAATTTATGCAAATAGCACCGAAGCTCAACAAAAAGTAATGCTAAATGATTTGCTATATAAATCATCAATTATTTATTGGGAATGGTTCAAATCCTATCATAAAGTAGCTATTTATCAAAATGCAGTATCAAATGCTCAAACAAGATTTCTTGGAATAAAAAGAGAGGCAATGCTAGGAAATAAGCCCTATATTGATACGTTGGAATCTCTAATAGTTTTTCAGAACAGAGAAATTGGATTACAAGAGGCTTTACTTGAATATAGAAATAATACCAATTTACTTGAGATTTATCTATGGCAAGAAGGAATAATTCCTCTTGAAATTGATTCAACGGTTGTGCCTCATGATTTGGATACTTCGCTTATAAAAGCCGCAAGCTCTCAACTCTTCTCTCAATCAGATTCATTAATTGCAACACACCCAGAATTGGTTAAGTATGCCTATATGATTGATATTGAAAGGATTGATTTAAGATTAAACAGAGAAAATCTAAAACCAACTATTGAATTGAAATACAATGCGTTGGCCGAAAATACTTTCGAGAATACTTTTGACACTTATAATGTAAACAATTATAAATGGGGAGCAGAATTTAGTTTTCCTATTTTTATCCGAAAAGAAAGGGGAGAGCTAAAATTATCGAAACTTGAAATAAGAGATATGGAAGCAGGCTTTGCAGATAAATCTCAATTTATAAAGTATAAAGTAACAAGTTCATATAATTTTTGGAATACTTCTTATAATCAAGCTTTACTTTATAATTCTACTCAAAACAATTATGAAAAATTGCTCGATGCAGAAATTAGGCTATTTAATATTGGGGAAAGCTCGATTTTTATGATTAATTCAAGAGAGAAAAACTATATTTATTCTCAAATAGAATATGTAAATAGTCTAGCAAATAATAGAAAGGCTGAAGTAAAAATGAAATATTCTCTGGGAGTTTTAAATCAATAATACTATAAGTTAGTATGTAAAAAACAAGCCCCACATTGCTGTGGAGCTTGAAAAAAAAAGCTTTTTAGAGAGAGTTAAGCAAGCTTTTTTATTACTCTTGAATTTGTTTTCTTAACATAATTACATGACCAATGTATTCATGTTCTTCACCACTATTACCATCAGTTGCAAGAACTCTCCATACATATGTTCCTTCAGGTAATAAATCTCCAGAATTATTCTTTTTACCATTCCACTTTTCATTAATGTCTGTTGTTGTAAACATTAATTCACCCCATCTGTTGAATATCATGAACTTATAATTATCAGGTGAAATTTTCTCTCCACTAGGACCAAATTCTTCGTTAAGTCCATCTCCATTAGGTGTAAATGAGCTTGGTAAATAAAGAGTGTATAATCCATCAATAATTACATCTTTAGTAATCGTGTCATAGCAACCTTGAGGTGATCCCACAATAAGAGTTACTGGATATACACCACTATTTACATCTGGATATTTAATACTAGGGTTACGTAAATTTGATGTTGTAGGGAAACCTGGCAAGTTTATTCCAAAATCCCATGTCCATTGGTTTACAAAACTACTTGACAAATCAGTAAAATTAATATTAGTGTTAGAAATATTTGTTGGTTGAGGATTAGCATTGAAAAAAGCAACCGGAATATCATATACTTCTACTAGATTAGTATAAGTTGTATCCGAAACACATCCATTTGGCGAAGTAATTTTTACATACACCGAATACGTCCCATTTGATGTATAAGTGTGTATCATAGGATTTGTTAATGATGTACTCGTGTTACCGTCTCCAAAATCCCATTCAATTGTCCCAATTCTTGATGGATCAGTATTATTTGTAAATGTTACAGTAACAGGCTCACAACCATTAGTAGTATCTATTGTAACATCAATATCTGGGTAATCAGTTGAAGCCTCAACATATACATAAGTTGTATCTGAACATCCACCAGTTGTATCTGTAACTATTAATTGATAATTTGTACCAACTTGAGGCTGTGCTGTAGTGTTAGGAGAATTAGGAGTTCCTAAACTAGCAGTTGGAGTCCAACTATATGCATAATTATTTAAAGAACTACAATCTATTCTTATATCGTCTAATGCCCAGTTGTCTTGACCAGGACCACCATTTGCAGGTTGGTGCCATCTAAAAATAATGTTAGTAGCTCCTGTAGGAACAGGAGAAGTAAATGTTTGCCATCCAAAACTTACTAACCAACCTAAATAAGTATGTGTTCTTAAATTTACCCAAGTTGTCCCGTTATTGGTTGAATATTGGAAGTAAACAGGGTCTGTACTTTCAACATTGTCACAAGCAAATCCTGATGATGAGTTACCCAATCTAATAGAATAAGTAACTTGTGAACAACTACCAACTTGAATAGATGATGTTCTTAATTCTCTAGCACCAAAACCATTAAAATTTAATGAATTAGGCGGAGAGTTTGCTCCACATCCGTTTCCAATTGCTCCACCAGTTATGTTACTTACAAAAGCAAATGGACTTAATGCATTATCAAAATCATCTTCTAAGTTACTTACAGAAGCAGCAGTATCTACCCATGCAGATAAATTTGCAATATCATTACATTTTACTGTATCCTTATCGGTATTTGCTTTTATTGATGGTTTTACTCCATTTGATACATAAACACTTACTGTATCATATTTTACACATCCTTGTGAATTTGTAGCAGTAATTACGTAAGTAAATAAACCTGATTGCGTAGGATTCAAAGTGGGATTTGGAATATTATTTCCACTAAGCATTGATGCAGGAGTCCATAAGTATGTATAAGTATCTGGAACTAATGGTGTGATGTTGAAATTAATAGGATCTAATTTACAACTAGCAGTTCCTGTTTGAGTTAAAGAATAGGTAAAATTAGATGCAACAGTAACGGCCACAGTATCTTTATTTTTACATCCTCCAGATAAATCACTAGTAACTTCATAAATAGTAGTAGCATTAGGCTTTGCCATTGCTGGGTTACAGGTATCACAATCAAAGTTTGTTCCTAAATTAATAGCTGGCCCAGAAATAGTTGTCCATGTAAATCTATTACCACCAGAGGCAGATAATTGTGTACTATCTCCCAAACATATAGTTACATCAGGGGAAGCATAAGTACTTTTAATCACTTTAATGGAAATACTAAAAGAAGCTCTTGCCGGAATTGGACAATGTCCATCATCAACTGTTAAACTTACAGAACTATTAGAAGCCGCATTAGTTGGAACAGTCCAGCATATTGTTCCAGTTATTGGATTTGTTCCAGTATATGATAATGTTGCTCCTGGCAGAACAGAACTAATATTTGTACTCCAAAGTGTTAAAGTATCCATTGCATTAGAGTCATATACTTGAAAATCAACACAGAATGTGTCACCTTCACATACCTCTAATAATTTGGACCCTGCAATTGTACCTTGACCTCTTAAGTTGAATAATGAAGTTAAGGCTGGATCTGGAGCAATATTTGCCGCACAATTATATACAACTATTTGTATATCTCTCATGGTTGTTGCAAGTAAATTACCTGCACTGTCCCACTCAGAAACCATAACTACTACTACAAATGAACCAAGTGCATTAGGTGTAAAAGTGATAGTTCCAGTAGCACTATCTAATAAAATTCCATTTATTGGATTTTGTCCAGAATAAGGAGCGTTATATGCTGCATTCGTAGCTGCAGCTAATTTTGCAGGAATTAGTACATAAGACAAGCTATCTCCATCAGGATCAAAAGCTCCAAAATTGTAACTAGCAGGCTGATTAATACATACATAAGGGTTTTGAACCCCTGTATATCTTACTGAATTATTACATGAATCATTTGCACTATACATTTTTGTTTCCAAATATATATTTCCAGCAGCTGTAAGATTTACTACACCACCTGCACCTCCATTTCTACAACAAGAAGACCAACCAAAAGTCCAATTATTACAAGGTGGTAGAGTTACTACAGCAGAATAAATATATCTTCTTCTTCCTTGCAATGTATTACTTGAATTAATACAACTAGTATTCATACTATCTCTAAAGCATACTTGCGATACATTTTTTGTCAAAGTATTTACAAGAGGTAAGCTAATAGTAGGATTTGTTAAACCACAAGTGTTAGTTGGAGTAATAGGAAGTGTGGTTGGATTGGAAGCTCCTCCACAATCCAGTGTAATTTCAGCCCATAAACGGTACTGGTTATTTCCTAAACAATCGTAGTAAATATTCCCTCCGGCAAAGTGCGAAGCAAAGCTTTGAATTCCTAAAAATAAAATTATTAGTAAGGGGAGTATTTTCTTTTTCATAAAAGTTGTTTCAATTATCTTTAATAGTTTTACAATTAACGAGCAATATTTCTTATTGGTTGCCAAAAACTAATGTTAAAAATAACAATTTATTCTTAATATATTAACAAAAAACGAGTACAAATATTAACTATCAATTGTTCAATCAGAAAAAACAAAAAAGTTATGATGTAAAATTTGCTTATACATAGTCAAGTTGTATATTTGCAGTGGCAAGTCTCATACGACCAGCTCCTACTGAATCCCCCAGGACGGGAACGTAGCAAGGGTAGGTGGTTGTAGCGGTGCGATATGAGTAGCTTGCCATTTTTTATGTAATCTTTTCTTTATCCCGATTCATGAAATTATTCTACTACTTTCTATCTTTAATTTTGATCTCTACACTCTATAATTGTGGTGAAAATGAATTGCCTCAAATTTCTCAATCAACGGATATTATCGAAAAAAATGAAGAATTAATTGAAATTGACTCTATTCAACTTCAAATTGATGAATTAGCAAAAAGAATTATCACCAACAGAAATGTAGAAAAAAAACTGTCGGAGTATGGCGATGTTAATACCGAAAGAGTGGTTGTTATTTATACAAAACATGGTAGAATGAAATTCCGCCTCTATACAAACACACCACTTCATAGAGCAAATTTTATTATGCTTTCTAAACTAAAATTTTATGACAACACTTTATTTTATAGAATAATAGACAATTTTATGATTCAAGGAGGAAACTCTGACGATGAGCAAATGGGGATTAAATTTAGTTCAATTGGTAGATATAGAATTCCAAATGAAATAAATCGTAATAATATTCATAAAAAAGGAGCAATTGCTATGGCTGTTCCAACGGAAGAGCAAGATTTTGGTAAAAAATCTAGTGCTATCAATTTTTATATTGTAGAAGGTAGAAAAATAAATGTTAGTTATTTTTCAAAAAAGAGAAATGATGGCAAGAAATATACTGAGAGTCAAAAAAAAATATATACAACTGTTGGTGGAGCTCCTCACTTAGATAGAGATTACACTGTTTTTGGAGAAATGATTAGTGGATTTGGTACGTTAGATAAAATTTCAAGAACTAAAGTTGACAAATATAATTGGCCAAAACAAGAGGTGAAAATTGATAGCATTAGGGCATATTAGATTATTTTTTATCTTTAGTTTATGAAAGAGAAATTTATAGATATTGAACGCTTAATTGCTAGCAAAAATCCAAAATTGCTAAAGCGACTTCCAAAATTTATCATTAAATATCTCAAAAAAATTATTCATCAAGAAGAAATAAATCAAATTCTTAATGAAAATGAGAATATATACGGAGCAGATTTTTGTGATGACATTATCAAGAGATTTAATATAAAGGTGGTTTCTCATGGGTTAGAGAACATCCCTAAAAACGAAGGTGTTATTTTTGCCTCTAATCACCCATTAGGAGGTATGGATGCAATGGCTATAGTTACAGAAGTAAACCCTATTCGTGATGATATTAAGTTCATAGTCAATGATTTATTACTTAATTTAAGTAATCTTAAAGGGATGTTTGTAGGAGTAGATAAGCATGGGGCAAATGCTAAAGAGTCTTTACAAAAAGTCAATGAATTATTCTCTTCGGATAAAGCAGTTTTTCTATTTCCTGCTGGCTTGGTTAGTAGAAAAAAGAAAGGAAAGGTAAGGGATTTAGAATGGAAAAAGACATTCGTTACAAGAGCAAAAAAAGAGAATAAAAAAATAGTTCCTGTGTTTATTGATGGAGAACTTTCTAACTTTTTTTATCGTTTATCAAACTTTAGAGAAAGATTAGGGATTAAGGTAAATGTTGAAATGTTGTATCTTGCTAATGAGATGTTTAAACAAAAAAACAAGTCACTTCATCTATATTTTGGAGAACCCATTGAGCTAAATAAACTTAATTCTGATAAAAATGACAAACAAATTGCAGAAGAAATAAAAAATATTGCCTACAATTTGCCAAATTCATTACAATAATTGTTAATTTTCATTTATGGATTTAAGTTATATCATTTCACCTATTTCTAGAGACCTTATTAAGGAAGAATTATCAAATAATAAGTTTGTTAGAAAAACCAATAAAGGAGAAAACGAAATTTATATTATCAATCACCATGATTCACCAAATGTGATGAAAGAAATTGGGAGATTGAGAGAAGTAACATTTGCCTCTGCAGGAGGTGGAACAGGCGAACCTGTTGATATTGATGAATTGGATATTTGTGAAAATAATTATGACCAGCTTATCGTTTGGTCACCAGAAGATAAGGAAATTTTAGGAGGATATCGTTTTTTTGATTGTACAAAAACTGATCAAAACTTAGAAAAATTAGATTTATCAACTAAACATTATTTTAATTTTTCTGAGAAATTTATAAATAACTATTTACCTACCACAATTGAATTGGGAAGATCATGGGTTCAGCCCGATTATCAGCCATCAGCAACTAACAGAAAAGGACTTTTTACCTTAGATAATTTATGGGATGGATTAGGAGCTTTAATTGTCTTAAATCCTGAAGTAAATTACTTTTTTGGTAAAGTAACCATGTATACTGATTATAATTCAGAAGCCAGAGACATCTTGCTTTCATTTATGAATCAATATTTTCCTGATAAAGATAATCTAGTTTTGCCAATCCATTCACTTGAAATAAATTATGACACATCAGCCTTTATAGAATCTATTGAAGGATTGGAGTACAAAGAAGCTCATAAATTATTAGGAGCAGAATTAAAAGAAAGAGGAGAAAGAATTCCTCCACTTATCAATTCGTACATGAATCTTTCTGACACCATGAAAACCTTTGGAACAGCAAGTAATCCTGATTTTGGTGGAGTAGAAGAAACAGGTATTTTAGTAACTATTGCCGATATGCATAAATCTAAAACAGAAAGACACATTGATACTTTTAAATCTAAGTAAGGTTGAAATTAATTGGTCGTCATAGTTCTATGCTAAATTTTATCATCTTTTTTTTAATCTTAGTCGAAGTTTATATATTCTTTATATTAAGATCTGTTTATTCTGGTAATCAATTATTTATTGCACTTGCAATACAGCTTATTATAGCTCTTTTTATAGCCATCTCATTAATTTACACATCAAGTAATTTAGGACATGGACTTTCTCAAACAACTAAACCCGTAAATTTATTAATGGGATTATTTGTAACATTTGCTGTGGCAAAATTAGTGTTTATCTCAATTTTGTTTTTTGAAGATGTAACTCGAATTTTTAGATGGATTTTTTCCTTTTTTAGTTCAGAAAACGGTGTTGATTTCCCATCAAGGAGAAAAGCAATAACCCAAATAGGACTTGGGGTAGCAGCAATTCCATTTGCTTCTTTCTTATATGGAATGTTCAAAACCAGATATGATTTTACTGTGTTTAAAGAAACACTTGAATTTGATGACTTACCCAAAGAATTTGATGGGTTTAAAATTGTGCAATTTTCAGACTTTCATGCAGGAAGTTTAGATGATTTAGAGGAGGTTAAACTAGGGTTGAATAAAATCCAAAATCTAAACCCTGATTTAATTCTTTTTACTGGTGATTTGGTAAATAATACTTCTGAAGAATTTGATAAATTCATCCCTTATTTAAGTAATCTTTCAGCTAAACACGGGAAGTTTTCAATACTTGGTAATCATGATTATGGGTTGTATTATAAATGGGGTAGTGAGCAGGAAAAGTCTGATAATGAGCAAAGAATAAGAAATCATCATCGATCAATAGGATTTGATTTATTGGAAAATGAGAATAGGCAAATAACAATCGATAATTCTTCAATAAACCTTGTTGGAGTTGAGAATTGGGGAAGACCTCCTTTTCCTCCAAAAGGAAATTTAAATAAAGCTATTGAAGGAATAGAATCTAAAAATTTGAATATTCTTTTGTCTCACGATCCCCATCACTGGGAAGATATTGTGTTAAATCACTCTCAAAAAATTCATTTAACACTCAGTGGGCATACTCATGGTATGCAAATGGGTATTGAGTTACCAGGTTTTAAATGGAGTCCTGTATCGCTTCGATATAAAAAATGGGCAGGCTTGTACAAGAAGCAAAATCAATATTTATATGTAAACAGAGGTTTTGGTCATATTGGCTTTCCGGGTAGAGTTGGAATCAAACCAGAAATCACAGAAATTACTTTAAAAAGAAAAGCTTAATTCCACCCTTTTTCTAGGAATAAATAGTCATTATTTCTTGATTAATAATTTATCAACAAATTCAGTAAAAATAAGGGGTTAAATTGTTGAAAAGTCAACCCTTTTAGCTTCTTATTGGTAGGCAAATTGGTTATATTTGTTCTTTAATGAATTTAACAATTTTAAGCTAAAAGATGAGCGAAGAAAATAAAGGAAATTACTCAGCGGATAATATTCAGGCTTTAGAAGGAATGGAGCATGTAAGGTTAAGGCCTTCGATGTATATTGGAGATGTTGGAGTAAGAGGATTACACCACTTGGTATACGAAGTAGTGGATAACTCTATTGATGAAGCAATGGCAGGTTATTGCGACACTGTTCATGTTATCATCAACGAGGATAATTCTATTTCTGTAGAAGATAATGGAAGAGGTATTCCTACTGGAATGCATAAAAAGGAGGGAGTTTCTGCACTTGAAGTAGTAATGACCAAGATTGGAGCAGGAGGTAAGTTTGATAAAGATACCTACAAAGTATCTGGTGGACTTCACGGAGTTGGGGTTTCTTGTGTAAATGCATTATCAAATCACCTAAAAGCAGAAGTCTTTAGAGAAGGAAAATCTTTTATTCAAGAATACGAAAAAGGGAAGCCTGTTTATCCAGTAAAAGAAAACGGGACATCTGACAAAAGAGGAACTACTGTAACTTTTACTCCGGATGATACAATCTTTAGTGAAAGAACTTATAACTACGACACACTAGCAACTCGTTTAAGAGAACTTTCTTTCCTTAATAAAGGTCTAACATTAACGATTGAAGATAAACGTCAATTAGACGAAAAAGAAGAAACGAAAAAAGAGACTTTCCTTTCAAAAGAAGGATTGAAAGAATTTGTTCAGTTTTTGGATTCAACAAGAGAGCCAATTATTGAAGAAGTAATTCACATAGAAGGAGAAAAAAGTGGAGTGCCAGTTGAAGTTGCTTTGATTTATAACACTTCTTACTCTGAAAACATTTTTTCTTACGTAAATAATATTAATACACACGAAGGAGGAACTCACTTATCAGGATTCCGAAGAGGATTAACAAGCACACTTAAAAAGTATGCTGAAGAATCTGGATTATTAGATAAATTGAAGTTTGAGATATCTGGAGATGATTTCCGTGAAGGATTAACGGCAATAGTTTCTGTAAAAGTAGGAGAGCCACAATTTGAAGGCCAAACAAAAACAAAGCTTGGAAACAGAGAAGTAAATGCTCCTGTAAGTCAGGCAGTATCTCAAATGTTGACAGATTACTTGGAAGAGCATCCAAACGATGCAAAAACAATAATTCAAAAAGTAATACTTGCAGCTACAGCTCGTCATGCAGCTCGTAAAGCAAGGGAAATGGTGCAAAGAAAGACAGTAATGTCTGGAGGTGGACTACCAGGAAAACTATCTGATTGCTCAGGAAATGACCCAGCTGAGTGTGAAATATACTTAGTGGAGGGAGATTCGGCAGGAGGAACTGCCAAACAAGGTAGAGATAGATTTTTTCAGGCAATTATGCCTTTGAGAGGTAAAATCTTGAACGTAGAAAAGGCAATGCATCACAAAATTTTCGAAAACGAAGAGATTAAGAACATTTATACTGCACTAGGTGTAAGAGTTGGAACTGAGGAAGATAGCAAGGCACTTAATATGGAAAAATTAAGGTACCACAAGATTATTATCATGTGTGATGCCGATGTCGATGGATCTCACATTGAGACGTTGATTTTGACCTTCTTTTTCCGTCACATGAAAGAGCTGATTGAAAAAGGATACATATATATTGCAACTCCACCTCTTTATTTAGTAAAAAAAGGGAAAAAACAACAATATGCTTGGAGTGATGAAGAAAGAGATGCGTTGGTTGCAGAAATGAAGGGTTCTGGAACTGAATCTTCAGTAGGAATTCAAAGGTATAAAGGTCTTGGGGAGATGAATGCTGAACAATTATGGGACACAACTATGAATCCTGAGTTTAGAACATTGCGTCAGATTACCATTGATAATGCAATTGAAAGTGATAGAACTTTCTCTATGTTGATGGGTGATGAAGTACCACCAAGAAGAGAATTTATTGAGCAGAATGCAAAATATGCAAATATCGATACATAAATTTCGATTTTGTATTGCAGAATAAAAATAGAGTTCTATATTTGCAATCTCAATACAGAAATGTATTGAAAAAGTTCTAAAAATCACATTATTTCTTAATTCAATATCGGGAGTTTTTATAACTAAGATTAAGAAAATTTATACTACACTCGGGGTGTAGCGTAGCCCGGTTATCGCGCCACGTTTGGGACGTGGAGGTCGCAGGTTCGAATCCTGCCACCCCGACAAATAAAAAAGCCTTACAATTTTATTGTGAGGCTTTTTTTGGTTTTAAGAGAGTTTGATTTTGAATATTTTTTTCAAGCTTTGAAACTATATATGGCAAAACCCACAATTATTCCTATTTTTGTTAGTCTAACTAATAACCAACACAGTTAACATGTCTAAACCTTCCATACCAAAAGGAACGAGAGATTTTCTGCCTCACGAAATGAGAAGAAGAAATTATATTTTTGATTCCATTAAATCGGTTTTTCAAAAATATGGGTATCTCCCAATCGAAACCCCTGCTATGGAAAAGACCGAAACTTTGATGGGAAAGTATGGAGAAGAAGGAGATAGATTAATTTTTAGAGTGTTGAATTCTGGAGAGTATTTAAAAAAATCGGATAAAGATTCTTTTTCTGAGGAAAATAATGTGCGATTTGCAAATTCAATCTCCGAAAAAGCCCTGCGTTACGACCTTACAGTTCCATTTGCAAGATTTGTTGTACAGAATCAAAATGAATTAAGCTTTCCTTTCAAACGATACCAAATACAGCCTGTTTGGAGAGCTGATAGACCGCAAAGAGGAAGATATCGTGAGTTTTACCAATGTGATGTGGATGTGGTAGGAAGTGATTCACTTTTGTATGAAGTGGAATTGATTCAAATATTTGATGAAGTTCTTTCAGGATTGAGATTAGAAGATTTTACAATCAAAATTAATAATAGAAAGATATTAAGCGGATTAGCAGAAGTTGTAGGTGAGGCTGACAAATTAATTCCGATAACAGTAGCGATTGATAAATTGGACAAGATAGGAGAGGAAGGAGTAGTAAAAGAACTTAGAGAAAGAAAAGTGTCTGAATTTGCTATTGAAAAGTTGAAACCACTTTTGTCAATTACTGGAAGCAACAAAGATGTTTTGAAAGCAATTAAAACAATTGTTTCTAGTTCTGAAATAGGAGCGAAAGGAATAGAAGAATTGACTTCAGTTCTTGATATGATTGAAAAACTTGGATTGTCAAATGCTAAACTTGAATTTGATCCATCGTTGGCAAGGGGATTAAACTATTACACAGGAGCAATATTTGAAGTAAAAGCTAACGGTGTAAATATCGGAAGTATATGTGGTGGTGGACGTTATGATGATTTAACTGGTATTTTTGGGATGAAAAATTTATCTGGAGTTGGAATTTCTTTTGGTGCAGATAGAATTTATGATGTATTGGAAGAACTAAACTTATTCCCAACAGAATTAGAAGCTTCGACCCAATTAATGTTTGCTAATTTTGGTGAGGAAGAAGCCTTTCAGTCAGCTATTTGGCTCAAGAGATTGAGAGATAATGGAATTTCGTCCGAATTATATCCAGATTCTCACAAATTGAAAAAACAAATGAACTATGCCAATAACAAAAACATTCCATTTGTTGCATTGGTAGGAGAAAACGAAATGAAAAATCAAGAAATATTGGTAAAAAATATGGAATCGGGTGAGCAAAATTCGTATTCCATTGTACAGCTTGTCAAATTCTTTAATAAATCAGACTTTTAAATTAATATGGAACATCATATTTCATCCAAAACGATTACCCTATCTACGATAGAAGATATTATTCAGAATAACAAAAAACTTTTTTTGTCGGATGAATCAAAAGAAAAAGTAGTTAAGTGTAGAACATATTTAGATAATAAAATGGCTTCTGGAAATGAAGTGATTTATGGAATCAATACTGGATTTGGTTCTTTGTGTAACACGGTTATTTCAGCAGAAGAATTAGGAGAGCTTCAACATAATTTAGTAAAATCTCATGCTTGTGGATTGGGGGACGAAATCCCACGAGAAATTGTAAGAATTATGCTTCTTTTGAAGATTCAAGGACTCTCTTACGGTCATTCGGGAATTTCAATTGATACTTTAAGTTTATTAATTGAACTATTTAATAATCAAGTATATCCAATTGTGTATTCTCAAGGTTCTTTAGGAGCAAGTGGAGATTTAGCACCTTTGGCTCACGTCTCACTTATATTAATTGGATTAGGTGAAGTTTATTACAAAGGACAAAGAAGAAACTCGATGGATGTATTGAATGAATTAGGGTTGAAACCTGTTCAATTACAATCGAAAGAAGGATTAGCCTTATTAAATGGAACACAGTTTATGCAAGCATTTGGAGTGTATATTTTGATGTATGCAAACAAATATAAATCCATTGCTGATTTGGTTGCATGCGTATCAATTGAAGGGTATAATGGACATAAATCCCCTTTCAATCCTTTGATTCATAAGGTTCGTAATCAAAAAGGACAGGCAGAAACAGCAAGGAATGTATTAAATTTCCTTGAAGGAAGTGAAATTTTTGAAAACGAAAAATTAGATGTTCAAGATCCTTATTGTTTGCGTTGTATTCCTCAAGTTCATGGGGCTTCAAAGGATATGATTGACTATGCAACTCAAGTTTTTGAAACGGAAATAAATTCCGTTACAGACAATCCTACTATTTTTCCTGATGAAGATATTATCATTTCTGGAGGAAATTTTCATGGTCAACCTTTAGCCATTGCTTTAGATTCATTGGCTTTGGCACTCGCTGAGCTAGCCAGTATTTCTGAAAGAAGAGTCTATAAATTGAATTTTGGTTACAGAGGTTTGCCAGCTTTTCTGGTTAACAAACCAGGTCTTAATTCAGGTTTTATGATTCCGCAATACACTGCCGCTGGTATTGTGAGCCAGAATAAGCAACTTTGCACACCAGCTGTTGTTGACTCTATTGATTCCTCCAACGGACAGGAAGATCATGTGAGTATGGGTGCCAATGCTGCAACCAAATGTTATAAGGTTTTTGAAAATTTAGAAAAGGTGTTGGGGATAGAGTTGTTAGCTGGTTTTCAAGCATTAGAGTTTAGAAAAGATAAAAAATCTTCTGTTGCTATTGAGAATTTAAAGCAAGTATATAGAGAGAAAATTCCTTTTATTGAAAATGACGTAGAACTGCATGTAGAGATGAAAAAATCCATTGCATTCGTCCAAACACTTGTGAGAGTATGATAATCCCAAAAGTAAACTCAGTTGAAGAATATATTATGTTGGAAGATTCCTTTCAAGACGAACTAAATTGGTTACGAGATATTTTTATTTCTACAGAATTAGAAGAAACCATTAAATGGTATATTCCAACTTATTGTATTAATAATAAGAATGTTATTGGTTTAATAAGATTGAAAGAGGGAGTAAATATTTGGTTTCATCAAGGAGTGTTTTTGAGTGATAGACATAATTTGCTTATCAATGCCAATGAAGAGAAAACAAAGGGGATGAGGAGTATAAGATTAACTAAGGTAAATGAAGTTTCGGAAGAAATTTTGAGAGATTATATTGCTGAAGCTATTGAAAACCAGAAAGCTGGAATGGAAATTAAGATTGAAAGGGGAAAAGTGATTGAAACCCCTGAAATATTGATGAATGAGTTAAAAAAGAGAAATGTTTTTCACTTGTTTGAAAAATTTTCTCAATCGAAACAAAATGAATTTAGCGAATACATTTCAGGAGCAAAGCAAGAAAAAACAAAATTAAGCAGAATAGAAAAAATAATTCCAATGATTGAAAAAGGTGTTGGATTAAACGATAAATATAGAAAATAGAATGAGAGAAATTATAGAAAAAGCTTGGGATAACCGAGAATTATTAAAAGAAGAAGCAACAAGAAACGCAATAGAAGCAGTAATAGAAGAAATTGACAAAGGAAGATTGAGAGTGGCAGAACCACTTGAAAATGGAGATTGGCAAGTAAATGAATGGGTTAAAAAAGCAGTGGTGATGTATTTCCCAATAAGAAAAATGGAAACTATTGAAATGGGACCTTTGGAATTCCATGATAAAATGGCACTTAAAAAGAACTATGCAGAATTAGGCGTAAGAGTTGTGCCTCATGCAGTTGCACGATATGGAGCGTATTTGTCGAAAGGAGTAATTATGATGCCGAGTTATGTAAATATTGGTGCTTATGTAGATGAGGGAACTATGGTTGATACTTGGGCTACAGTGGGTTCTTGTGCACAAATTGGTAAAAACGTACACTTAAGTGGAGGAGTAGGTATTGGTGGAGTATTGGAACCTTTGCAAGCAGCTCCAGTAATTATCGAAGATGGAGCTTTTATTGGTTCTAGATGTATTGTGGTAGAAGGAGTGAGAGTTGGAAAAGAGGCAGTACTTGGAGCAGGAGTTACACTTACAAAATCTACCAAAATTATTGACGTAACAGGAAGCGAACCAATTGAATACAGAGGAATTGTTCCGCCAAGAAAAGTGGTGATTCCTGGTTCTTACCCAAAGAAATTTGGAGCGGGAGAATACAATGTTCCTTGTGCGTTAATCATTGGCGAGAGAAAAGCGAGTACTGATCTTAAAACATCCTTGAATGATGCTTTGAGAGAAAATGAAGTAGCAGTATAATCTAATAATTAATGGAAAACTATAATTTTATAGCTTGCGATAGTTTTGACAATACCGTTTTTGAGGATATTGAAAAATTTGTCAATTCATTTCCAGATTTTCAAACTGTATTTTTGAAAAATGAATCAGAGTTAAATTTACTTTTAAATCTTATTGAAATTAGAAAATTAAATACTGTAAATATTGAAGGAACTTACTTTAGTAAATATTGGGATTTATCTGATTATAAATTTCCAGAATATAATGAAGAACAGTTTGACTTATTTTATAAAAAATGGCTCAAAATTTCAAATAGAGATAATAACATGGATGAGTTCGGAAATTTAGTTTTCCTAAGAGAATTAACTAAAAAATGGAATAAATTATCTTATAGATTAGTTGTTAAAGAGTTAAATTGATTTTTAATATAATGTTTGTAAAAGAAAATACCCTTTCCGCTATTAAAGATTACTTTTTTAGCTCTTTAGATGGATTCTATCCAAAGGAAGAGATACACTCTTTTTATGAAATTTTGTGCGAATATTTTCTTGGTTTGTCAAAAACTGATTTAATAGTTAAAAGCGAAAAAAACTTAAGTGAGTCTGAGCTCCTCAAATTTCATTATGCTTTAAAAGAGTTAAAAAAGAATAAACCTATTCAGTTCATTACAGGAATGCAATTCTTTTATAATCATGAGTTTAAGGTAAATGAACACACCCTAATTCCCAGACCAGAAACCGAAGAATTAGTAGATTTGATAATAAAAGAGAATCCTAATTTTGAAGGAAATATGTTGGATATTGGAACAGGTTCGGGAGCTATTGCAATTTCACTCGATAAAGCTCTTATAAAGTCAAAAGTAACTGCCTTTGATGTTTCTGAAAAAGCCATTGAAACCGCTCAACTTAATAATAATGAAATAGATGCGAAAGTTGAATTTCAATTGCAAGACATTTTAAAACCAACTTATTCAGGTGAATTTTTTGATATAATAGTGAGTAATCCACCTTATGTGTTAGAAAGTGAGAAGAAATTGATGCACCCCAATGTGTTGGAGTACGAACCGCATATAGCCTTATTTGTGAAAGATTCTGATCCTTTATTATTTTACAAAAGTATTATGAATTTTTGTAAAAAGAACTTGATAAAAAAAGGAAAGTTGTATTTTGAGATAAATGAAAAATATGGACAAGAAACTTCTTTATTGTTATCTGAAAATAATTTTGATGAAATTCAGATAATTAAAGATATGCAAGGGAAAGAACGAATTATAAAAGGGATAAAAAATTAATATGAAACAATTATTTCTCATAGTATTCGGTTTACTCCTAAGTGTATTGTCCTTTTGTCAATCAGATACAGCTAAAAGAGACAAGTATAAGTTTGTGGGGACATTTGATATGCGTAATTCAGTAGTAATTGGACATAAAGTAAAATTTAATGGAGTAAAAATAGGGATTGGAAATTCCAAACACCGATTTGGTATTGGGATTTATGGACTTCGTGAGCCAGTTGTAACTTACGATAGAAGGGTTGATTCTGTTGATGCAACTGATACTAATCGATATAATTTTGGTTTTCTAAGTTTCTTTTACGAAAGAATTTTATATCGATCAAAAAGATGGGAGTTTTCAGCTCCCGTTCACCTAAATTTAGGCTCCCTAAAAGGAGAATATTTAAGCACAGGAAGAAAATTCAAAAAGTATTTAGACGAACCTGCTTCTTCTATTACACTTTCAGTAAAAAGTCATTTCAAAGTATTCAGATGGATTGGTTTACATGGTGGTTTTGGATATAACGTAATGTTAAACAGAGATAAACCCACTCGTAAAGCACTGAACGCTCCATTCTATTCATTTGGAATAAAAATTTTTCTTGCTGAAGCTTGGAAATTAACTTTTAACAAAGAATATAGGAAATCTCCTTGGATTGATTAATTTAGAGGTAAATGAAGCAGTTTATAATTTTCATCATATTTCTTAGTTTTTACAGTAATTCATCAGCTCAGTTTTATAAAAAACATGAAAATGATAAGTTAAAATTCTATGGAACATTAGATATCCGAAATTCTATAGTATTTGAAGAAAGTCTTGGTTTTTATGGTGTTAAGTTAGGTGTTGGTAATAAACGAGTTAGATTCGGAATAGGATACCATGAATTATCAAAAAGTGTTTTTCGTTTCTTTCTTGAAGAGGATCCTTTTTCACCGTTAAAATTTGATGAAAAATTTTTTACTTACCGACATATTAGTGCTTTTGTAGACCCTATTTTATATCAAACTCCAAGGTGGGAATTATTATTGCCAATTCATGTTGGAATAGGACCAATAAAGGCATACGTATATGATACCACTGGAATTGAAAGGCAAGTAATTTCTAAAGATTTCGTTCCATCTTTTACAGTTTCTATTAAAGCAAATTACAGAGTGTTTAAATGGATAGGGGTAACTGCAGGGTTTGGTGATAATCTTGTTTTTTTAGATAATTCTCAATTTGGGAAGGAATTTAACACTCTTTTTTACTCTTTTGGAATTAAATTATTCTTTGATGAATTTGGAAAATTTTCAAAAGACAAAGAATATAGAAAAAAATATTTATTCAAATTTGATTTTATAGATGACTGAAAATAAATTGAGAATAGAAGAATTGACTAAATTATTACAAGAATATAATTATCAATATTATGTAATGGATAATTCTATGGTTTCAGATTTTGAGTTTGATACTTTATTAAAGGAATTACAGGAGCTAGAAGAAAAATATCCTGAGTTAGCTTCAGAGAATTCACCAACAAAAAGAGTAGGAGGTGATGTAACCAAAAAATTTGAACAGGTAGTTCATAAGTATCGAATGCTCTCTTTGTCAAATAGTTACTCTAAAGATGATATGATTGATTTTGAAACCAGAATCAAGAAGTTAACCAATGAAGAGATAGAATATGTATGTGAATTAAAGTACGATGGAGTAGCAATTGGAATTCAATATAAAGATGGGAAATTTCACCAAGCGGTAACTCGTGGAGATGGTACAAAAGGAGAAAATGTATCGACCAATGTAAAAACAATAAAATCAATCCCGTTAAAATTAAGAGGCGATTATCCTCAAGATTTTGAAATAAGAGGAGAGATATTTTTTCCTTTAAAAAACTTTGAAAAGCTTAATAAGCTAAGAGCCGAAAATGACGAACCTTTATATGCAAACCCAAGAAATACAGCTTCTGGAACACTAAAATCTTTAGATTCAAGTATTGCAGCCGAAAGAGGTTTGGATTGTTTTCTCTATGGAATTTATGGAGAAAATATTGAAATTGATAACCATTTTGATTTAGTTAAAAAAGCTGGAGAATGGGGCTTTAAAATTCCAAAAGAAGAGAATAATTACATTAAAAAAACTTCCTCAATTGAAGGAATTTTGGACTTTATAGATTATTGGGATAAAGAACGAAAAAACTTACCATTCGAAATTGATGGAGTAGTCATAAAAGTAAATAGTTATGACAATCAAAATAGATTGGGATATACTGCAAAATCTCCTCGTTGGGCTATTGCTTATAAGTTTAAAGCCGAGCGAGTTAGTACAATTTTAGAGAAGGTAACCTACCAAGTTGGACGAACTGGAGCAATTACTCCTGTAGCCAATTTAGTACCAGTTCAATTAGGAGGAACAACTGTAAAACGAGCATCCTTACACAATGCAGATATTATCGAGAAACTCGAAGTGCGAGAAGGAGATACCGTATTTGTTGAAAAAGGAGGAGAAATCATTCCTAAAATTATTTCGGTTGATTTAAGTAAAAGACCAGCTGATTCCAAGCTATTTCAATACATTACTCATTGTCCCGATTGTGATTCATTGCTTCAAAGACAAGAAGGCGAAGCTAATCATTACTGTGTAAATGATACAGGTTGTGCAGTTCAAATTACTGGAAGAATTCAACATTTTATATCGCGTAAAGCAATGAATATTGATGGATTAGGAACAGAAACCATCGAAGTTTTATTCGAGCAAGATTTAATAAAAAATGCAGCAGATTTATATGAATTAACTTTTGATCAGTTAATTCCTATCGAAAGAATGGCGGAAAAATCAGTGAATAATATGTTAGCTGGAATTGAAGCTTCTAAGCAAATTCCTTTTGAAAAAGTGTTGTTTGCACTCGGAATTAGATTTGTTGGCGATACCGTAGCTAAAAAATTGGCTCGTCATTTTGGGAGTATTAACGCTATAATTAATGCAGATTTTGAAACTCTAATAGAAGTAGACGAAATAGGAGACAGAATTGCTGAAAGTGTGATTAGTTATTTTCAAAACCCTGAGAATGTTGAAATGATAACTCGATTAAAAAATCATGGACTGCAATTTGAATTGGCTCATAATGAAGACGCTACAGATAAATTAAAAGGATTAGTTTTTGTGGTTTCGGGAGTATTTGATAAATTCTCAAGAGATGAACTCAAGAAATCTATTGAAGACAATGGAGGGAAAGTTTCAAGTTCTATTTCGGGTAAAACTAGCTATTTGGTAGCAGGCGATAATATGGGACCAGCCAAACTAAAAAAAGCTGAAAAATTGGAAGTGAAAATCATCTCAGAAACAGATTATTTGAATTTAATTCAATAAAATAGACTAAAGAAAAATTACTTTGGTAATTTTAACCATCAATGAAATTTTTAGACAACATAAAAGCAAAACTGGGTAAGAGAAAAATCGAGAAGATTTTGAAAACTCAGAAGAGAAAAGTGCGGGTAAATAGCTTTGCAACTGCAAAATCTATTGGTGTAATTTATCCCATTACTACTACTGATTATCAAGATTTTGTACATAAATACATTGATTATTTGAGAGGAGAAGTAGGGTTCAAAAAAATTATCGCATTAGGTTATTTTGATGGGCCTCAATTACCCAATTTCATTATTAACCATTCTATGAAGTATCAGTACTTTACTAAGAAAGATTTAGATTTTTACCAATTTGGGAAAAACCGTGAAGCATCAGATTTTGAAAAAGAAAACTTTGATATATTGGTAGATTTATCTAGAGAATATTGTACGCCAATCAAGCACTTAGTAGCAAGTTCTAGTGCTGGGTTAAAGATAGGAAGGTTATCAGATGAAAACGAATCATATTTTGATTTTATGGTGGAGATAGACAAAACTGCTCCTGTAAGTCAATTTATAGACCAAGTAAATACATTTTTAAAACAAGTAAATCCAAAGTGATGAGCAAATTAACAGGATTAGGAGTAGCAATGGTTACACCATTCAAATCAAATAAAGAAATAGATTTTCCTGCGTTGGAAAAATTAACCAATAAATTGATTGATGGAGGGTTAGACTATTTAGTAGTGATGGGAACTACTGGAGAATCAGCAACACTCTCTGCCAAAGAAAAACAGCAAGTACTCGATTTTGTACTTAAAATAAATAATGGAAGATTATCCATTGTTTTTGGGATAGGAGGGAATGACACAATTAAAATGCTGGATGATTACAATGGATTTAATTTAGAAGGCGTAGATGCTATTCTCTCTGCAAGTCCTTATTATAACAAACCAAGTCAAGAAGGCATTTACCAGCATTATAAGTATTTAGCTGAGAATATGGCTCACGATATTATTTTGTACAATGTTCCTGGCAGAACAGCAAGTAACATGACTGCTGAAACAACGGTAAGATTAGCTAATGATTTTGATAATATTGTAGCAATAAAGGAAGCCTCAGGAGATTTAATTCAAGTAATGGATATTATTAATAACCGCCCTGATGGATTTTTACTTATTTCTGGTGATGATGCTCTTACTTTACCAATGATTGCTTGCGGTGCCGAAGGACTGATTTCTGTAATTGCTAATTCTCATCCTGAGGAAACTAATAATTTAGTTTCCAAAGCAATGATTGGAGATTACGATTCTTCAAGAAAATCGCATTACAAGTTATTGGATTTGATTGATGGAATATTTTCTGATGGGAACCCTGGAGGAGTAAAAGTACTTTTGAACGAGCAAGGAGTTATGGAGAACGAAGTCAGATTGCCTTTAGTTCCAGTAAATAAAACCTTGGAATCTAAGTTGAGAAAAATGAATTGAAAAAAAAATGAAAAAAAACGTGAATTGTTTTGGAATAAAAATAGAGGTTTATATATTTGCACTCCGTTAGCGATTCAGTAGCTCAGTTGGTAGAGCAACGCCCTTTTAAGGCGTGGGTCCAGGGTTCGAATCCCTGCTGAATCACTTAGAGAAAAACCCTCTTAAACTTTATGTTTGAGAGGGTTTTTTGGTTATATAAATTTTTAATATTATATATTCTGTGCATCTAACATCTCTAATAGTTTAGCGCTAGATGGTCTAGGGGCATCTGGAGATACTACATTCCCGTTAGGGTCAATAAGAAGAAAACGAGGAATACTATTCACCTTAAATGTTTTTGTGAAATCTGATTCCCAGCTATTATCCGCAAATAACTGAATTCCACCTAATTCTTTATCAGCTACCATTGCTTTCCAAGCTTCTTTGTCTTTTAAATCATCTACTGAAATACTCACAAACTCAATATTTTTCCCTTCGTAAGCTTTTTCAACTTTCTTTAAAGCAGGAATTTCAGCTTTACAAGGTCCGCACCAAGTTGCCCAAATATCCACATACACATATTTCCCTTTTAAGTCTGATAAAGAAGTAGTTCCACCTCTGTAATTTTCATAATTATTAAAATTAGCGGAAGGCTTTCCAGCAAACTCTTTTATTAAATTAGCTTTCTTTTTAAAATATTCTAAATAATATCCTTCTGTATCGTCTATGTTTTGATCTTCTGGGTTAGTGAAAGAAGTATCCAATTTATATTTTGCTTTTAGCTCATTATACTGTTCTTTGTATAAGTCAAATTGCTTGGTAAAAGCTATTACATTTTCACTTGCTGATTCTCCTAGTAAAGTCTCATTTAACAGATAATTCTCAATTAGAAAATTACTTTTGTCTGCATTGCCACCTTCAAACTTCAATGTTTCATCAAATTCTTTAGTGTTTAATGTAAAAGATGTTATATCTCCATTTGCTAGATATAGAGATGCATTTTCTTTATTGTGAATCAAAAAATATTTTCCTTCTTCAACTAATTTTAGCGTATCAGAAAAGCTACCATCCTCTTTCAGAGTAATTGTTTTTAAATAGTCTTTCCCTTTTCTTATCTCTAAGATTAAATCATCGTTAGGGTTTGTTATTTTTCCTGAAAGGGTAACATAATCTTTTGGTGGTTCTGGTTTGCAAGATGCTAAGAAAGCAACTGAACAAAATAATAAAATATTTTTTTTCATTCTTAAATATAAGATTTTTAATAAGAATGAAAATAAATTTTTTAGAAATTGTGCCCAGAGCGGGAGTCGAACCCGCACGTACATAATACACACGCCCCTCAAGCGTGCCCGTCTACCAATTTCAGCACCTGGGCAAAATTTGTTATTGGCAAAGATATAAAAATCTATTTCAATTAAAACTTAAAAGAATTACCTTTGCTCCATGAATTTAGATTGGATACAAAGCGAAGAAAATTCGCTAATTTATATTGGCGACACTTTATGTTCTTGGTGTTACGGATTTGCACCCGAATTGGATAAGTTTATTGCCAACCATCCTGAACTTAAACTGCGAATGGTGCAAGGTGGATTAAGACCTTTTGGTACGGAAATGTTGCATGATATGAAAGATTTCCTTCAATCACACTATACAGAAATTGAAAAAAGAACTGGACAGTCCTTTGACAAACAGATGTTTGAAAAAGAAAATTTTGTGCTTGATACAGAGCCAGCTTCACGAGCGGTAGTGGTTTGTAGAATAATGAAACCAGAAAAGGAATTAGAATTTTTTAAAGCTGTTCAACATGCTTTTTACACTCAAACAAAGGACATTAACAGGCTTTCTACTTTTGAAGAAATTGCTGAAAAATTAGAGTTAGACAAAGAAAAATTCTCGGAGTTATTTAATAGTGAAGAAGCTAAATATACTACCAAAACTGATTTTCAATTATCTTCAGAAATGGGAGTAAAAGGGTTTCCTTCAGTTGTATTAAAAATCAACGGTAAGTTTTATATGATTTCTAATGGATATAGAGAAGTAGCTGATTTAGAAGAAGTATATCAAAATGTTCAACAAGAAGTAGCAAAGTAGAAATGGAGGAAGAAAAGAAAAAAGAACTATCTCAAGAAGAAATTGACAACTGTATTGACACACTCAATGAATTGCTGGATGATACAAACCAATTATTCGAACTTTCGAAAGAAAAGAGAAAGGAACTAATGATGGCTGCGGGAAAACTCTCCAGACCCACAAAAGAAGAGCAGGATAGGAGAGTGAAAGATGCCAAGAAAGCTGCTCAAAGAAAGAAAAGAGAACGAGAAAAACATGCTCGAAAAAACACTGGTATACGGAGTGCAAGAGAAGCAGAAGTTTTTATAGCTCCAAAAATGTTGGAAGATGCTACTTTTAAAACTAGAGGAAAACTTGAAAGTCCAAGAAACTGCTATGTTTGTAAGGATGAATTTACCGACTTACATCACTTCTATGATACCATGTGCATGGATTGTGGGGATTTTAATTATGCCAAGCGTTTCCAAACAGCTGATTTAACTGATCAAGTGGCTGTGGTGACAGGTTCTAGACTAAAAATTGGTTATCACATTACGTTAATTTTATTGCGTTCGGGAGCTGAAGTTGTTGCAACTACTCGTTTCCCTGTTGATTCTGCGTTGCGTTTTGCAAAAGAAGAGGATTATCATGAATGGAGCCATCGACTACACATTCATGGGTTAGATTTAAGGCACATTCCTAGTGTGGAGATTTTTTGCAATTTCATTGAATCTAAATTCAAGCGATTAGATATTTTGATTAATAATGCAGCTCAAACAGTGAGAAGACCAGCAGGATTCTATTCTCATATGATGGAAATGGAAGAAAAACCCTTTGAGGAATTACCTGTTAAAGCTCAAGAATTACTGAAAGACCACAAGGCCTGTTTGGATGAATTGAATTCTTTTTCTGATAAAACGGTTGATAAGAAAAATTTACCAGTGTCTTGGCATAGCAACCGCCCAGGAATTGGGATAAGTGCTTCGGCAAAGCTATCTCAGATTCCTTATAGCTTTGATAATGCAATTGCGAGTAAAGAGGTATTTCCTGAAGGAAAATTAGATGCAGATTTACAACAAGTAGATTTGAGAAAAACAAACAGTTGGAGATTGAAACTAGGAGAAATTGAAACCCTAGAAATGGTGGAAGTGCAATTAGTAAATGCAGTTGCTCCGTTCGTTTTATGCAACAGATTGTCTAATTTAATGCGTAAAGAAAATACGGGTAACAAACACATTATCAATGTGTCGGCAATGGAAGGTAAATTCCATACTTTTCATAAAATATCACGACATCCGCATACCAATATGGCAAAAGCGGCTTTGAATATGATGACACATACTTCAGCAAGTGAATTTGCTAAAGATGGAGTTTTTATGAATGCTGTGGACACTGGTTGGGTAACTGATGAAGATCCAGTTCAGTTATCCAAAAAGAAAGTGGAAGAACACGACTTTCAGCCACCGCTTGACATTGTAGATGGAGCTGCCAGAGTGTTGGACCCATTAATTGATGGAATCAACACAGGAAAACATTGGAATGGACAGTTTTTAAAAGATTACAAACCGATTAGTTGGTAAAACAATTATCTTGAAATTACAATCCGTTTAATCCCAGAACTTCCAGTTTTATTGATTATTTTAAGGAAATAAATCCCGCTAGGCAGAGTAGAACAATCAATTTGGTTGGATTCTATTTTTCCAGTTAAGATGGCTTTGCCAATAGAATTAATAAGCTGAAAGTTGTTTGTTGAATTCTCAAGACCGTTTAACTGAATAAAATTTGTTGTGGGATTTGGGTAAACTGTGAAATTAAGTTGTTTAAATTCTTTTAAACCAACATTAAAAATTACTGGTGTTCCCCAAGTAAAACCTGTTGACGAATCTTTGTAATAAACTAATTCATTAATTGTTTCAATTATTGGTGTCCAAGTTCTGTCTTTGTCAAATACTTTACCGATACCCTTGGCATATATTTTAAATGAAATATGTTCGATAGCATTATAACTAATTTTATATACTAAAGAGTTATATGAGGAATCGAAATAAATAGTATCTATTAAATAGCAATTGACATTTCCAAATTGAGAAGTAACAGAGTCAAAATAAGGATGAGTAGAATCTAAGCATGGTGGAATAGTATCTTTAATAGTGTCTAATACAGGAAAACTATCTACGAAAGTAGAATTAAAAAAAGTGTTCACACCTCCTATATAATCTATATATCCGTCAGATTGGATTATGTAATATATCTTTGAAGATGTAATGTTTTTTGAAATAATCTTATTTCTTGTATATCGGTAATATAATAATGTATTATATGTATTCTCTAATTTATAATGAAACTCATCCCCAACTTCAAATTCATAGACACTATCTACATAAGCTTGTGAACTCAATGAAAAAGGTATTAAGAAAAGAAAAGCAACAATAAATTTCATAACTAAATAGTTTGAAGTCAGTTAAATTTAAGGAAATTCCATCAGAATTAAAAATCTGAATCATTTAACTGTATCTTTGCTCTATGAAATTCAGTCAATATAGTTTTACACCCGAGATTATTTATAACCTGGAGAAAATGGGGTTTAAAAGACCTACCGATATTCAGTATAAATCGATTCCTGCAATTATGAAAGGGGAAGATTTGTTGGCAATTGCCCAAACAGGTACTGGAAAAACTGCTGCTTTTGCAATTCCTATTATTAATGACATTCAAAAGAAAAAAAGAAACCACAAAGAACCAGTAATTAGAGCTTTGGTAATGGTTCCTACGCGTGAATTAGCTCAGCAAATAAGCGAGGTTTTTTCTAAAATTGGGAAAGGAACCCGAGTAAAAACTTTGGCATTGTATGGCGGAGTGGAACAGGAAGGACAAATTGAAAAATTACTAAAAGGGGTTGATGTGTTGGTAACCACACCAGGCAGAATGTTTGATTTGCATCATCAGCGATTTTTGAGTTTGGATAAAGTACAGACTTTGGTGCTGGATGAAGCTGATCACATGCTGGATTTAGGATTTAAGAAAGACATTGAAGATGTAATGGAGAGAATGCCCAAAGTGAGGCAAACTCTTTTCTTTTCGGCAACAATTAATCAAAAGATAAAGAAAACTGCCTACGATTTAATAAAAAGTAATGCAATCAGAATTCAAATTGCACCTAAAGATCCTGTATCTAAAAACATTAAACACTCGGTGGCTTTTGTGAAGATGGATGATAAGCGTTTTTTCTTAGAAAGATTGATAAAAGAAAATCCTAAGAGTAAAATTTTAGTATTTGTGCGAACTAAGGTAAGAGCAGAAAGGGTAAAAAAAGCGATGGACAGGGTAGAGATTGAATCTATGACCATCCATGGCGATAAAGCCCAGAAAGACAGAAGTTCGGTGATGAATTTTTTCCGTACAGGAAAAGTAAATGTGATGATTGCTACGGATGTATCTGCAAGGGGAATTGACATTGCCAATGTGGATTATGTAGTGAATTATGATTTACCAGATGTTGCTGAAAACTATGTGCACCGAATTGGAAGAACGGGAAGAGGAAGAGAAAAGGGGGATGCAGTTTCTTTCTGTTCTAAAGAAGAAAAACCACTATTGGATGAAATTGAAAAATTTGTTGGTAAACCTATTAAAGAATTAGAGCTTAAACAAAAGGAATACACAGAAACAATTGATTTTAGTGAAGACACAAGCCTTTCTATCAAGGAATTGATGGGGGAAATTGAAGATATTGAGAATAAGGTAAAAAAGAAGAATAAAAAGAAGAGATAACCTATTTCTATTTCCAAACCATACTGCCTAATGCCTTGGATTCATTATCATGTAAGTGATAATGGAAAAGCAAAAGCTTGTTGCATTGCTAACATTCCTTTTGGAAATGTAAACGAAGATTCATTTGAGAATATATGGAATGGAAAACCGATTCAGGAATTGAGAACTAAATTCCTGAAAGGAGAGAAAGACAATCGGTGTGCAGGTTGCTACAAATTAGAAGCAGCAGGAGGGAAGAGTATTCGCCAAGAAACCTTCGAGAAATTTCCTGAGATACAACCAACCGAAATTGAGGTAAAAGAAAAACCAATTTACTTTGATATTCGGTTTTCTAACATCTGTAATTTTAGATGTAGAACTTGCTGGCATGGAGCCAGTTCCAAGTGGTTCGCGGATGCTAAAGCTCTCGAAAGAAATGTCTCAGAGAAAGCTATTATTCAAAACATTACAGATTTCAAAAAATTTATTACTGAAACTGGTGAAGCTCTACTAAGAGCCAAAGAAATATATTTTGCTGGAGGAGAACCACTTGTAACTGAGGAACATTATTTATTGCTCGATTGGTTGATTAAAAACGAGGTAACGAATGTGCATTTGAGATATAGCACTAATTTTTCTCTATTGAAATTCAAAAATTACGAGGTGTTGGAATATTGGAAACAGTTTGATAAAGTAGAGGTAATGGCCAGTATAGATGCTGTTGAGCAATTAGGAGAATACATTCGTAAAGAATTTAATTGGACGCAATTTCTTAAAAATCGTGAAGCAATTAGAGAATTATCGAAGGTTGCATTTAAGCTTTCGCCAACTGTTTCTATATTGAATATGAAACAGTTACCTGAAGTGTATAAAACAGGATTGGAGCTTAATTTAATAGAGCCAATTGACTTTTATATTAACATTTTGGAACGGCCTTTTTATTATAACATTAAGGCTTTTCCAAAAGAACAAAAACAAGAAATTGAATCTGTTTTTAAAGACTTTTTTACTTGGGCAAAATTAAATTCAGTCCCTCAAGAGGTTATTCAATCTTTTCAGGAGTGTCTGGATTTTATGAATCATGAGAATCTCTCAGAAAAACATTGGCCTCAGTTTTTAAAACAAACTAAAGTTTTGGATAATTTAAGAAGCGAACAATTTACTGATTTAAAGAAAGTTAATTAGCTATGATTTCCAGCACAAGTTCTTTGGTCAAAGGCTTTCCATTAGCTGTTTCTTTAATTTTTTGGAAAGTATAAACAAAATCACAACCCGTTTTATAGTCTGAACAACCGTAAGCAGTTTTCCCTTTCAGGATAGTTCCTTTTTTACATTTTGGGCATAGTATTGTTTCAGATGATTTTTTTTTCAGCTTGTTTTCTTTTTGTTCAAATTCTAAGTTATACTCATCATCAAATTTTATTAGTCCTTCTACTTTTCCAGTTTCTGTAGTGAACCCTTTCAAATTAGTCGTACTTCCTTTATCAATCAATCTTATTATTTGATTTTCAGAGATTTTCTTTCCAAGAATTTTAAATGGAAGTAGAAATTTACAACCATTCTTATACTCAGAACAACCATAGGCAGTTTTCCCTTTTATCAAGTTTCCTTTTTTGCATTTTGGGCAGGTTTTTCCTACTAATTCTTTTTTACCTTTTGAGGTTGTTTTTTTTGGTGAAGTATTTTTTGAAGCGACTGTATTTTTCTCAGGAATATTAGAAGTAATTCGTTTTACTGTTGTATCCAATTTTACTTCTTGCACCAATTCATATACCATTTTTTTCATGTTATGAATGAATTTCCCTGCTTTAAATTCGCCTCGTTCAATTTCTTTCAATCGCTTTTCCCATCTTCCTGTTAATTCTGCTGATTTAAGTAACTCGTTATCTATCAAATCAATTAAGGCAATTCCTGTTTCAGTTGGGAGCACTTGTTTTTTGTTTCTCTCGATGTATTTTCTTCGAAACAAAGTCTCAATAATACTCGCCCGAGTAGAAGGTCTTCCAATTCCATTTTCCTTCATTAACTCCCTCATTTCGTCATCATCCACTTGTTTTCCAGCGGTTTCCATAGCTCTCAACAAACTTGCTTCGGTAAAATTTCTAGGTGGTTTGGTTTCCTTTTCCAAAAATGAAGGTTCATGATCTCCTTTTTCTCCTTTTTCAAAATTAGGTAAAATAGAATCTTCTTTGGTTTTACTAGTTTCCGTTTCAAATACAATTCGCCACCCTTTAGTCAGTATTTCTTTTCCAGTGGTTTTAAAAGGAATTTCAGCAGCTTTTCCCATCACTGCTGAGTTTGAAACATCCGAGTCTGGATAAAATACGCCAATAAATCTTCGTGTAATTATATCATAAACCAGTTTTTGGTTGTGTTGTAAGTGATTTTGAATTCCTGTGGGAATAATAGCATGGTGGTCAGTTACTTTTTTATCGTCAAATATCTTTTTAGATTTTTTTATTTTGTCATTTAAAAGTGGTTGAGTTAAAGTATTGTAGTTAGTAAGTTTTGACAAAATCCCACCAATTTTTGGGTATACATCATTTGGCAGAAAAGTAGTATCCACTCTTGGGTAAGTCACTACTTTCATTTCGTAAAGTTTTTGAACAGTCTTCAAAGTTTCGTCAGCTGAGAATCCAAACTTAGTGTTACAATAAACTTGAAGTCCAGTTAAGTCAAATAATTTAGGAGCATATTCTTTTCCTTTCTTTTTGGTTACCGAAACAATCTCAAAATTATCTTCTTTTACTTTATCAGCTAATTTTTGTCCTTCTTCTTTGTTAGTAAATCTTCCGTCTTCGTAATTAAAAAGTGTATCGCGATACGTAGTTTGTAATTCCCAATAGGGCTCAGGTTTAAAATTTTCAATCTCCTTAAATCGATTCACCAGCATAGCTAGAGTAGGTGTTTGCACTCTCCCGACAGACAAGACTTGCTTGTAGCCTCCATATTTTACTGTAAATAATCGCGTTGCATTTAATCCCAATAACCAATCGCCAATAGCTCTAGAATAACCTGCATAATACAAATTATCATATTGAGAAGCGGGTTTTAGGTTGTTAAATCCTTCTTTTATAGCTTCTTCTGTAAGCGAAGAAATCCATAATCGTTGAACCTCGCCTTTGTATTCACATTGATTAATCACCCACCTCTGAATCAATTCTCCCTCAGTTCCTGCATCCCCACAATTTATAACCACAGATGCCTTATCAAATAAGGATTTTATAACATCAAACTGTTTTTTGATACCAGCATTGGAATTTACTTTAGTATCAAACCGTTCGGGCAACATGGGTAATAAATTCAAATGCCAATTCTTCCATTCGGATTTGTAATCGCTTGGTTCCAACAAAGTGCATAAATGTCCAAAAGTGTAAGTTACTGCATAGCCATTGCCTTCATAAAATCCATCACGCTTGGTGTTGGCTCCTAAGATGTTTGCAATTTCTCTTGCTACACTTGGTTTTTCGGCAATACAGACTTTCAATATTGGTTAGTTTTTTGAAGGTTGAAAATACGGAAAATAGATTTATATCCAATAGTTTTTTATCATTCAAAAACTTATTAAAAGACAAATTAGTCTTTTTTTATTTTCAATATGTGCAAAAACTTTGTATTTTTATTTGTCAATAATGTTACCTAATGCCAAAAAACAATAAATATTCACAGATACAGCCTTGTAAAGAGTTACAAGACTTTATTGATTCGTTTTGGGAATTTAATAATTCAACTAATAAGACATTAAAAAAACCAATTGTTCCAGATAGTTTTTTTAAAATAGTATTTTTTGTAAAAGACAAAAAAGTTGTTAGTTATTTTATTACTGGTCTCTTTACTGAGAAAAAAGAAGTAAATATTCCGCCAAATGTTACTGTTTATGGATGTAGATTAAAAATTTTGGCTCCAGAATTTTTAGTAAAAATGGAGGTGGCTTCATTGTTGCAAGGAATGAAAAAATTAGATACCTCTTTTTTAAATTTGATTGAATTTGACTTAATAGATTTCGAATCTATTGTAAAACAATGGGAGAATGAATTTTTAAAATTGGTTCCCACTTCTGTTGCTGATAAAAAATTGAATTTGTCTAGATTATTAGATGCTTACAAAGGAGATATTAGGGCAAAAGAAGTTTCTGAAAAAGTGTTTTGGAGTAACAGACAAATTAATAGATATTTAAATAATCATATTGGAATTTCATTAAAAAAATATTTGAACATACAGAAAGTGTATTCTTCATTCGAAGCTATTAGTAAAGGTGAATTTTTTCCTGATAAAAATTATTTTGACCAAGCGCATTTCATTCGTGAGGTTAAAAAACATACTGGCGAAACTCCACAAAATCTTCACAACAAACAAAACGACCGTTTTATACAATTAAAGGACATTAAGAGTTGATAATTTTGTAGCATAAAACTAATAATTATGCACAAATATATAATATACTTAACACTAGGCTTCTTTATTATAAGTTGTGGAAATGAACCACAAAAAAAAATATCTTCAGATAATACTAGCGGCAAAATTGAAGAAACGAATGAGAATGTATCCATTGGGAATTCTAATTATGCTGTAGTTTGGAAATGGGCAACAGAAGACGAAGAGAAAGTAACAAATAGTATGGAAAGCATTGCTAAAGAAATGACTAAACTTTGGGAAGATGGTAAGGCCGAAAATTTTTATTATAATGCACAATCCCAGACAGATAAATTTTCATATTTTCCAAATATTGTATTTACCCTTAAAGCAAAAAACAAGGAGGATGCTGAAACAGAACTAAATAGATTAAAAATTGTTAAAAAAGGAATTGCTACTTACATTATTTATCCTGTAGGTCAGTTGTGGCTTAAAAGAAACAATGAGGCTCTAAAAAAGAACGGGCTAACTAAATCTTATGTAGCAGTTTGGAATTCGCAAAATAAAGATTATTCTGACGAACAAGTAAAATCTCAAAATGACAAAGTGATGGAGCTTTGGAACAAAGGAAAAATAGAGAATGCTTATTTTGATATTGAAGGAACTCAATTAGACAATGAAGTAACAGATTTTGTGTTTTTCGTGAATGCGAATAGTGAAGAAGAAGCAAAAGAAATATGTAACTCATTGCCTTTTTCTAAAGAGAATATAGCTTCTTATTCTATTCACGAGGTGGGTGTTTTTTTTCTAGGACAAACAAAATAAAAACCTGTTTATATGAAAGTTTTAAAAGGGGAGATTTATTTTCCAATCATTGTAATAATTCATTTTTTATTCTGGACTATTGATCTGTATTTTTATAAGGGAACTTTTACAGAAGTAAATTCTGACACCTTGTTCTTTGGAGAATTAAATAATGTGTCATGGAAAAATGGCCATAGAATAATTGGTGAAGTCTTTTCTTCTTGGGTTGTTACAGTTTTTGCTTTTAACTTTTTAATGTCTACAAGAGCCAAATGGGTTGAAAGATTATTTGGAGGGTTAGACAAAATGTATGTAATACACAGAAGATCAGGAGTTATCGCAGTTTTTTTATTGTTAGCCCACTTTATTGCAGTACCGAGAGATTTAACAGCTTTTACTCCTGGAAAACCGTTAGGATTTTATGCATTAGTTCTTATTTTAATAGGAGTAATTTTATCTGCAGCACCAGTTTTTAAAAGAAAAATTCCTTACCATAAATGGATTAATATTCATAAACTAATGGGGGCATTCTATGTGATGGCTGTGTTTCATGGTCTGATGGTAAATAGTTTAATCAAGGAACTACCAATTACAAGGATTTATGTTTTCGGAATGTCTTTCATTGGGATAGTTGCTTGGATTTATAGAGCATTTTTGTTCAATTTATTTAATAAGAAACTTCCATATACAATAAAGGAAGTAAGAGAATTAGGAAATGGAATTTCAGAGATAATAATGAGTGCTAGTGAAAAAAGCTTGAGTTTTAAAGCTGGTCAGTTTGCTTTTTTTAATTTTCCTTCTATCAGTAAAAAAGAAAATCATCCATTTACAATAAGTAGCCATCCAAATTCTAGTGAAATAAGAGTTACTATAAAAGGGCTAGGAGATTTTACAGATGATATTGCGAATAAATTAAGTGCAGGAGATACAGCTTTTGTTGAAGGTTCTTATGGACATTTTCATGCAGATTACATTCAAGACAAAGAGCAGGTTTGGATTGCTGGAGGAATTGGAATCACACCGTTTTTATCATTAGCAAAAGATTCTGGAACTAATAAAATAAGTTTATTCTGGTGTGTAAATTCTGAGGAAGAAGCTGTGTACAAAGATGAATTAAATAAAATAGGGGAGAGTAATCCAAACTTCAGAGTTACAATATGGACTTCAGAGGATAAAGGACATTTATCAATTGACAAAATGGGTATTGACAATTATCAAAATTGTGGTTATTTATTATGTGGGCCAAAACCTCTTAAAGATGCAATCACAAGTCAATTAAAAAAAGAAGGTGTGAGTAATAAAAGTATTTACGAAGAAGAATTTGCCTTTAGATAGACATATTACCTCAAAGTAAAATTAACTGGCAAAATAAACCTTACTCTTACTTTCTTTCCTTTCTGCTCTCCAGGATTCCATTTAGGCATATTCTTGATTGCTTCTAATGCTTCTTCATCAAGAGACCTATGAACTCCTCTAATGATTTCGAAGTTAGTTAAGCTACCATCTTTTTCCACATAAAACTTTACATAGACTTTCCCTCTAATGCCACATTCCTTTACTTCTTGAGGATAGCTGATTGTTTTACTTAAATATTCGAATAATTTTTGCTCACCTCCTTTAAACATTGGATTTATCTCATCAAATCCACATTCAATTTCTTTCCCTTCTTCATCATAACAAGTTTGAGAAGTTCTTTCACCATCTTCATATACCGATTTGAATTTCATTTTCCCATTTTCCCAATAATCAATATTCACTCCAATTAGCTTTCCTTTTTTATAGTTTCTTCTCCACTCAGGATTTCCATTAGAATAGAAACCTACAGATAATCCTGACTTTTTTCCATCAAAATAATTAGTAAAATCTTTGAGAGAGCCATCTATATGGTAACCCTTATCAATTTTCAAAATAGAACCGTTTTCGTAATGTGCAATGTCCATTAGTTCACCAGTTTCATAATATCTTTTGAACCAACCGTCCCTTTTTCCTTTTCTTTGATTAATAGAATATTTCAATTTACCACTTTCATAAAAGGTAGTAAACACTCCATCTAATTTGCCATCTTTGTAATTGGCAGAATCAATAGTAATGTTTGGAAGCTTCTTTTTTAAATATAAGCCATGTCTTTTTCCATTTTTGTAGTTATAATATTTCTTGGTACTATCATCCACAAAAAAAATGGCCTCACCATTTTTCTTCCCTCTTTTATAAGTATACTTGCTTATAATTTCTTTATCAAAATTATAGTTAATCTCTTTACCTTGTTTAACACCATCAACATATTGGGAAGTTTGTTTTAATTCACCAGTCCATTGATACAAAGTTGCTTCACCGTGTTTTTGCTTATTTTTATAATGGATTACAGAATATTTATTTCCGTTTTTCCAAAAATCAGTTTCTTTAGTTTCACTAATTCCATTAATAAGTTCAATTCTTTTTATTAATGTATTACTTCCATTCAATCTAATTTCTACTTCTTTGGTAGAAACTATCTGTTTATACAAGGCCTTTTTCTTTCTTACAGGTTCATAATTACAATTTAGATAAATTGTTTTTGATTTTTGTGAAAAAGAAAGTATTGAAGTTGAAATAAAAAGAATGAATAGTATATTTTTCATATTGAAATAAATTTAAAAAGCCCATCCGTACTATTACGAATGGGCTTCTAAGTTACTAATTATTATTTTTATTCCTCAGTAGTCTTTTTCTTTCTTCCTTTTTTAGGTTTGATAACAATCTCGTCTTTTTTACTATCGTAATCAACTACTAATTTATCTCCATCACCAATTTCGTGTTGAATTATTTGCTCAGCCAAAGGATCTTCCAAGTATTTTTGGATAGAACGCTTAAGTGGTCTTGCTCCATATTTAGCATCATACCCTTTTTCAGCAATAAAATCTTTTGCTTTGTCAGTCAATTCAATATTGAAGCCAAGCTCATCAATTCTTTTGTAGAGTTTTGATAATTCAATATCAATAATCTTGTGTATATCCTCTTTGCTTAATGAGTTGAACAAAATCAAATCATCAATTCTATTTAAGAATTCAGGAGCAAAAGCCTTTTTCAAAGCACCTTGAATTACCGCTTGTGTGTCTTTATCAATACTATCTTGCTTGGCTTTAGTCCCAAAACCAACACCAGTTCCAAAATCTTGCAACTGACGAGCTCCAATGTTGGAAGTCATAATAATCACTGTGTTTCTGAAATCAATTTTTCTTCCCAAGCTATCCGTCAATTGACCATCATCCAAAGCTTGTAGCAACAGGTTGAACACATCTGGGTGAGCTTTCTCAATCTCATCTAATAAGATAATAGAGTAAGGCTTTCTTCTCACTTTTTCAGTCAGTTGTCCGCCTTCTTCGTATCCCACATATCCTGGAGGAGCTCCCACCAATCTTGATACAGAAAACTTTTCCATGTATTCACTCATGTCAATTCGTATGAGTGATTCTTCGGTATCAAATAAGTATTTAGCTAATTCCTTAGCTAATTGAGTTTTTCCAACTCCTGTTGGCCCTAAAAATATAAATGAACCAATTGGCTTGTTTGGGTCTTTTAATCCAGCACGGTTTCTTTGGATAGCTTTTACAATCTTTTTTATTGCTTCATCTTGACCGATTACTGTCCCCTGAAGGTTTTTGGCCATTTCTTTTAATCTACCAGTTTCCTTCTCAGCAACTCGTTGCAAAGGGATTCCTGTCATCATAGAAACTACTTCAGCAACATTATCTTCGGTTACAGTTTCTCTTTCGTTTTCAGTTTCTTCTTCCCATTTTCTCTTCTCAGCCTCAAGTTTTTCTTGTAATTGCCTTTCTTCGTCTCTTAGTTGAGCTGCTTCTTCATATTTCTGTCTTTTCACCACCGAAGATTTCTTTTCTTTTACCTCTTCAATTGCTTTTTCCACATCAATAATTGCTTGTGGCACATTAATGTTAGTAATATGTACTCTAGAACCTACTTCATCCAAGGCATCAATAGCTTTGTCTGGTAAAAATCTGTCAGTCATATAACGAGCAGTTAATTTTACACAAGCTTCAATAGCTTCAGGAGTGTAAGTAACTAAATGATGATCTTCGTATTTGTTTTTGATATTGTTCAATATCTCAATGGTCTGCTCTACTGAGGTTGGTTCCACCAATACTTTTTGAAACCTTCTTTCTAAAGCCCCATCTTTTTCAATGTATTGTCTGTATTCATCTAATGTTGTAGCTCCAATTACTTGAATCTCACCTCTTGCAAGAGCAGGCTTAAACATATTGGAAGCATCCATTGAGCCAGAAGCTCCACCTGCACCAATTATTGTGTGTATTTCATCAATAAATAAAATTACTTCAGGAGATTTTTCAAGCTCATTCATCAGAGCTTTCATTCTTTCCTCAAACTGCCCTCTATATTTTGTCCCAGCAACTAAAGAAGTTAAATCAAGCGATACAATTCTTTTATCAAATAATACTCTTGATACTTTTCTTTGTACAATTCTCAATGCAAGTCCTTCAGCAATGGCTGATTTCCCAACTCCAGGTTCTCCAATAAGAATTGGATTATTCTTTTTTCTTCTACTTAAAATTTGTGAAACCCTTTCAATTTCATCCTGCCTTCCAACTACTGGGTCTAATTTACCTTCTTCGGCAAATTTGGTTAAATCTCTCCCAAAATTGTCCAATACTGGAGTTTTAGATTTTGAACCAGAACCCGCTTTTTTAGCGCCAGAACTTCCTCTGCCAGAAAAATCGCCTCCTTCAGCAGCCCCTTCTCCATCTCCAGAATCAGGGAAACTTGCTTCGATATCTTCAATAGAATCAAACTCTGTAGAATCGTCAAATTTCATTTTTACTAAATCGTAATCAATTTCGTTGTTCTCAAGAACTTTTGCGGCAATATTGTCATTGTTTTTCAGAATAGATAATAATAAATGTTCTGTTCCAATCTTTTCGCTTTTCATCACCTTAGCCTCAAGATACATCATCTTCAATATTTTTTCAGCTTGTTTTAATAAAGGGATATTTCCAAGTGAAACAGACATGGCAGAAGTAGGTTTGGCTATCTTTTCTACCTCAGTTCTGAGGCTTGATAAATCAACTCCCATTGATATAATTGTCTTAATAGCAGTACCTTCTCCTTCTCTTATTAATCCTAAAAGTAAGTGTTCTGCTCCTATATAATCGTGACCAAGCCTTAGTGCTTCCTCTCTTGAAAAAGAAATAACATCATTGACTCTCGGTGAAAAATTTGCTTCCATAATAGTATATTTTTTGGGTAAATTACCCCTTGTAATAAAAGT
>CAKZNB010000004.1 GCA_937129365.1 uncultured Flavobacteriales bacterium | reverse complement strand
CTGTTCTTAACTGAAGAAACCAATATTAAATTTTCAGGAGAACAAATATTTGCTAATTCAATAGAAAGAATTCCTCCAAAAGATGTTCCTAATAAGGAAAAGGGTTTTGTTTTATCAATACCATCACTTAATCTTTCAACATAAGACTGAATACTTTCATCTTTTGATAAAGAAGGAATAAACTCTAAAACTTCCACATTAAATCTTTCGTCTTCTATAAAAGATTTATAAATAGTTTTATCCGTTAAAAAGCCCGGTATTAAATATAATTTTTGTTTTCCCATACTTTAAAATTACACATTTTTAAACATAAAAAAAAGAGATAAAGTATCTTTACATTATCTCTTTTTGAATACTAAATATTATTTGATGTTATTTTTGAGGGGCCAAAAATTTGTATACTATTCCTGCTAAAATTGCACCTACAATTGGAGCAACCCAAAACAACCAAAGCTGTCCCATTGCATCTCCTCCAACAAACAATGCTTGCGAAGTACTTCTTGCAGGGTTTACAGATGTATTTGTTACAGGAATACTAATTAAATGTATTAAAGTTAAAGCTAATCCAATCGCCATTCCTCCAAAACCTGGTGAAGCATTTTTATGTGTAGCACCTAATATTACAATCAAAAACATAAAAGTCATCACTACTTCAATTATTAAAGCAGAAGTCATACTAAAAGTGTGACCATATTGTTCCACTCCATAGAAATTTGTAGCAAAATCTCCAGCTTTAGAATAGCCAACAAATCCATCCATTCCACTTACAATTCCATATAAAATTGCTGCGCCAACAATTCCTCCTAAAACTTGCGCTCCTATATATGGAAGTAAATCTTTTTTATCAAACCTTCCTCCAATCCATAAACCTATAGAAACTGCTGGATTAAAATGACCTCCAGAAATATGTCCTAATGCATACGCACCTGTTAATACTGTTAGTCCAAATGCCAAAGACACTCCAACTAATCCTATTCCAATTTCTGGAATTCCTGCTGCTAATACAGCACTTCCACATCCGCCTAAAACAAGCCACATGGTTCCGATAAACTCTGCTAATAATTTTTTCATAGTATATAATTTATTGATTTGTAGCTAACAATATACTAAAAAAACAGAGCCAAAAAATATTGTGCATTTTATCTTTTCAACATTCTATCAATGTCTCGCTTCACATCTTTCTGTTTTAAGCTTTCTCTTTTATCAAAAAGCTTTTTTCCTTTTGCTACTCCTATTTCCAATTTTGCTAATCCTTTATCACTCAAAAAAAGCAAGAGTGGAACTAAGGTAACTCCATTGTCTTTCAGTTTTTTTTCAATTTTAGCAATTTCTCTTTTATTCAATAACAGCTTGCGTTCTCGGTAGGGTTCATGATTCGTGTAGCCTCCATTGGAATATTCGGCAATGTGCATATTTTTGATAAAAACCTCACTATTATTTACATAACAATACGCTTCTTTAATACTGGCTTTGCTTTCTCTCACAGATTTTATTTCGGTACCAAGTAATTTAATTCCAGCCACATACTTATCCAATATTTCGTAATCGAAATAAGCTTTTTTGTTCTTAATAGATATTTTGTTCTGGAATTTTGCCACTTAAAAAAAATTGAATTAGCATTTTGTTGAACTACGAATTTACATCAGTTTTAACTATTTTTTGTAATGAAATCATTAAAAATATCCCTATTTTTGAAATATGAGTAAAACCGACAATTTATTTAGTGAATTCGCTCCTGTTTCACTATCAGAATGGGAAGCAAAAATTGAGAAAGATTTAAAAGGAAAATCAATCTCCGAATTGGAATATAGTCATGCTAATACAATTAGCCTAATTCCTTACTACAACAAGGAAAACGCAAAAAATTACGTTGGGATTTCGGAAAGAAACACAGCAAAACCGAATTCCAAAACCAATGCTTGGAATATAGATTCGTTTATTGTGATTACAACCGAAAAAGAAGCCAATAAACAAGCTCTAAAAGCATTATCCGAAGGAGCAAATTCGCTTACTTTCCTTGGCGAAGTTGAGGATTTAGAAGTTTTGTTGAAAGGTATTATGATTGAAATAATTTCAGTAGATTTTATTAATCCAAAAGCTTCAGATTTTGCGGTTAAATTAAAGAGGTTATGTTTGGACAGAGCCATCACTTTTATTGACCAAGAAGGAAGTCTTACGTTTGATTTTCTAGGGAATTTTGCCAGAAAAGGAAAATGGTATTCAAGTAAAGCAGAAGTAGTTTCTGAGCTTGAAAACACAATAACACAGAACATTGAATCAGATTTAAAATCCTTAACTGCAAGCAATTCGTATTTTCAACAAAGTGGTGCAACTACAGTTCAGCAAATTGGAATTGCCTTGGCTCATGGTGTAGAATATTTTAACTTATTGACCGATAAATTTTCTGCCGAGCAATTGGCAAACAACATTCAATTTCACTTTGCTATTGGCGAAAATTATTTTGGTGAAATTGCTAAACTCAGAACTTTTAGAATGTTGTGGGCAAAAGTCCTTACTGCTTTTGGAGCAGAAAAAAGTGATACTAAAATAAATACGGTTACTTCTACACTATTTTGGAGCGACAAACAAACTAAAAATAATATGTTGAGAGCTACATCCTCAGCAATGAGTGCAGTAATTGGCGGATGCGATTCCTTAACCATTGTTCCTTTTGATGTGGTAGATTCAGAGAAAGAAATATTTTCAGAAAGAGTAGCGACCAATGTACAATTAATCCTAAAAGAAGAATCCTATTTTGATAAAGTAGTAGATCCTGCAAAAGGCTCTTATTTTATTGAAAACCTTACGGAAGAAATAGCAGAAAAAGGTTGGGCATTTTTTCAAGAAATTGAGAAAAAAGGGGGGTATATTAAAGCATTAGAAGCTGGATTTATCCAAGAAAAAATAGAAGAATCAGCAGATAAATTAATGGAAGCCTACAACAACGGAAAATTAAATTTGGTGGGTGTAAACAAATATGCTACCGAAGACAGAGTGGTTAAATTAACAAGAGCAAATCAACCTGAAATGAACGAAATTCGTTCGTTGTCATTTTTACATTTATCATAAAAACTATGAATAGTATTTTAATTGCATTAAAAGGAATGGCAATGGGAATTGCAGAAACAATTCCAGGAGTTTCGGGAGGAACAATCGCATTTATAACAGGAGTTTACGAGAAATTACTGGAATCTATTAAAGCTTTCACACCTAGCCTTATAGGAACTTGGAAAAAAGAAGGATTCAAAGCGGTATGGACTAAGATTAATGGAGGTTTTTTGGTTTCGCTTTTAGGCGGAATGGTCATTGGAATTGGAATAGGTTTAGTTGCAGTAGAAAAATTACTAGAAAGCTATCCACCAGTAGTTTGGGCGTTCTTTTTTGGATTAATAATCGCTTCTATCATTTATGTTGGGAAACAAATTACTAAATGGAGTTTAGGCCCTATTGTGGCTTTAATTATTGGAATTGTAGTAGCTTTTGGGATTACACTTTTACCAATAGGACAAGTTAATGAGAGCCTTTGGTTTGTGTTTATTTGTGGAGCAATTGCCGTTTCAGCACTTATACTTCCTGGTATTTCTGGGAGTTTTATTCTGCTGTTAATGGGAATGTACTCGTATTTGTTACACGATACATTGAAAGAAGATTTATTGACTAATCACGAATCGGGAGCTTTAATCACTATGATAGTATTTGGGTTGGGGATGATAATAGGATTGGTAACTATGGCGAGGTTTTTAAGTTGGTCATTGAAAGAACATAAAAATGTAACTTTGGCAATTCTTACAGGCTTTATGATTGGAGCTCTGAACAAACTTTGGCCATGGCAAATTCCTTTAAAAGTAATGGATGTGGATGACAACATCCTTGATTTTACTAAAGGTATGGAGTACGAAAAAGTGATAACTTCTTCTAGTTCTTCTCCAGCTAATTATCTTGAAAATTTTGGACAACCAGAATTTCTTATTCCGGCTATTACATTCTTTGTATTGGGAGTTGTGTTGGTTTTAGGATTGGATAAGTTTTCTTTCAAAAAAGAGAAGTAATATGCAATTAGGACTAATTGGTAAAACACTTTCACACTCTTTTTCAAAGGATTATTTTGAAGAAAAATTTGAAAAATTGAACCTTCCATCCCATTCTTATTCTTTGTTTGAATTAGATACGATTAGAGATTTCCCGAAACTTCTCGAAAAAAATCCCGAGCTAAAAGGATTAAATGTAACCATTCCTTATAAAGAATCGATAATTTCTTATTTAGATGAATTAAGTGACGAAGCCAGAGAGATTGGTGCAGTTAACACTATCAAGATTTCAAAAGAAGATGGCAAACTTTATTTAACAGGTTACAACACCGATGTGTTTGGTTTTAGAAACTCCATCAAACCGTTTTTAAAAAATACGCACGAAAGAGCCTTAATTTTGGGAACTGGCGGAGCAAGTAAAGCAATAGATTTTGTGTTAAAAAACCTAGGGATAGAAATACTGTTTGTATCTCGGAATCCAGTGGAAGGACAAATTGGCTACCAAGATATTAACGAGTATGTGATGCAATATCACAAACTGATTGTGAACTGTACGCCACTGGGAACTTTCCCAAATGTGAATGAAAAACCAAACTTACCTTACAAATTATTGAACGATTCGCATACACTGATGGATTTGGTGTACAACCCTGAGAAAACAGAATTTTTGAAACTGGGTAAACTAGAAGGGGCAACTGTGCTCAACGGATTATCTATGTTACAACAGCAGGCTGATGGGGCTTGGGAGATATTTAAAAATTAGAATTGACTATGAATAACGAATTACAAAAAATAAAAGATACCGCAGAATACATTCGTAAACAAGGATTTACTAAGGGAGAAATAGGGATTGTACTAGGAACTGGATTAGGAAATTTAGTTACCAAAATTGAGAAAGAAAAAGAACTCTCTTACTCTGACATCCCAAACTTCCCTGTTTCTACTGTTGAGTTTCATTCTGGAAAATTGATTTATGGGAAACTGGGCGGCAAACAAGTAATTGCCATGCAGGGTAGATTTCATTTTTACGAAGGCTACAACATGGATGAAATTGTATTTCCTGTTCGCGTAATGAAACTACTGGGAATCGAAAAACTGTTAGTTTCTAATGCGGCTGGGGCAATCAATACCAATTTCAAAAAAGGAGATTTGATGATGATAACAGATCATATTAATTTACAGTCTAATGCATTAATTGGAAAAAACCTAGATGAATTAGGACCAAGGTTTCCTGATATGAGCGAACCGTATTCTAAAAAACTGAGTGAAGTTGCACGAACTATTGCCAACTCAAATGAGATAAAATTGCAAGAAGGAACTTACGTTTCTGTGCAAGGACCAATGCTCGAAACTGCTGCTGAATATCGGTATTTGGATAGAATTGGAGCGGATGCAGTTGGGATGTCAACTACTCCAGAAGTAATAGCAGCAAACCACATGGGATTATCTGTTTTAGCAATTTCGGTATTAACTGATGAGTGTGATTACAATAATTTACAACCCGTAAATATTGAAGAAATTATTGCCGTAGCTGGAAAAGCAGAGAAAGTATTAACTGTTCTTTTTGAGGGAGTGGTGAAAGCGATTTAATTACTTTTCTCTTTCAATAGGGAGGCTCAAAACATTGGCAATATCATTGATTGTTAATGTATTATTTTTAATTAAGAGTATATTTTCCATTTCATCCAATATCTCATATTCAAAAAAAATATTCTCCTGTAGAGACTGTTTGTGAGCCTCGTAATTAACAAATAAAATCGTACTAGGTGTACTTTTTATTTTTTCTCTATATATCCATGTTCTCCTTTCTTTATGCATCATAAAAGAGGGAGTAAAATCATCAAGCAATAATTCACATCCAAAATTTAAAAAAGAGATTTCAGGAACATTCATTTGTTGAGTTGGAATAAAAATCAAACAATCAGGATTATACATATCTGTCAATCCTTTAATCTCTTCACAATCATCACATATTTTTTTGATTTCCTTAATTGACACAGGTCCATAATTTTTTATTGCCGTATGTCTTTCCACCACACTTTCGACAGAAAATAATTTTATTGAAACAAAAACTATTGAAAATGCAACAATTACAAGTGCTATTTTCGGATTCCACTTATTTCTAAAAAACCAAGCAATAGTAAGTGCTAACAAAATAGGAACACCTAAAAACATTCGTGTTGGCGAGAAAAAAATCGAATCCACACCTTCTTCTACTTTGTTTATTCCTAAAGAAAAAATTAAAAAAATCATTCCAAATAAAATAGATAGACCCAGTCTCCAATCTTTCTTAATCATAAACAAACTACCAATCATAATTACTGGAAGTATGAGCCAATGAATTCCCCAAGTAACAGGAGTTAAGTAAGCAAAAGATCTATCAAGATGATTTATTGTTTCCCAAACTCTTGTGGTAGCATAGTTTAAGTCCCACATTTCATGCACTACAAAATCAGGTTGGTATAAATAAAATTGTTTTGAGAAATAATATGCTACAAGTGTTGGAGTCATGGAAATAACGGTGAATACATAAAATTTCCAATTCTTGAAATTTGTGAAAAATAAATACAGCCCAATTGGAAAAGCAACTAAAATTGAATTGGGATTAGTCACAAATCCTAATGAGGCAAACAAACCAAAAACTATAAATGAGGAAATTTTATTAGGATTGAGCAATGGGAAAATTAAAAATGAACTAAAAAACAATCCATTGATAAAACCTCTGGTGATGGTAGTGATAATATCATATTCAATGGGCATCAAAACTGGAATTGTTAAAAATATATAAGAAGCCAAAAACCATTTTTTTCTATAAAAACCTATTGCAAATAATAAAAATGGCAAAACACTCATCCACATGGTGGTTATGGGCATTGCATAAGCTAATGGAATTCCCAATTTAAGCAACGGAACTGCAAATAAAGATTCAATTGCATAATTATAATTTTGCCCGTACATAAAAGGTTCATGAAATATTCCTTGAGAATAATCATTGGCAATTTGCCAAAAAATCAAATCATCATTTCCTGTGTATATAAAACTGAAATTGAATAAGGTAATAAGTTTACTTACAATCAACAGCACACTCAAAATGAGGAATACAAGTCTTGAATTTGACAAAAATTTCATACTATAAAACTAATAAAAAAAGCCCGTTAGAAAATTCTAACGGGCTTTTAAAAAATTAATATCTAAATGATAATTAATCCCAATTTTTAGTTTGACCTGCATGTGTTTCTTGCACATTCAATATTTCATAGTCATTAGGACTAGTTTTGTGCTTGTGGATAAATGCAATAACCTTAACATTCGCTTTAGTGTAACTAGAAATATCAGCAGTGTAAGTTTTTGTAGCTAATTCTGCAGAACTTAAGTCTATATCATCTCCTAGTCCATTTGTTAAGCAAGCTCTCAATAAATCCTTGTGTTTCCAACCTGTTGCAGCACCTGCTTGAGCTCCTGGCGAACTTTCTGCCACATCATCTTCTACAATATACACTGTAAGTTTAGCTCCACTGATAGAAGTATTTGCACCACATTTTACAGTTATACTGAGGTTAGAACCAGAAACCGAAGTCTCTAATTTAAGCCCACAAATAGCTGTTTTAGATAATTCTCTATTAGCATTAGTTGACCAATTTCCTCTACTGTAAGCTAATAATCCATTTTGAGAACCACCAGAAGTACCTTGTGCTGGAGTTCTGTTAATTGCCGATCTTGGGAAACCTGTAACATTCAAAAACCCATTCAATGTTGAGTAATGACTTATCGCAAATGGATCTCCTTGATGTACAGAAGCAATAATCACTTTCCCTGGATGAGCTGCTACCATATTATCTAAGTAAGTAACTCCATCTGGGCAATTTCCACACCACTCTCCGCTAAATTCTTCAAACATCACTTTTTTAGTAAATGAACTTGGAACAGTTTCTCCTGAAGGGTTAGACTTAACAGGATCTTCTTTCATTTCTTCTTCTTTTTTACAACTTGTAAAGGCCAAAGCAAAAGCCATAACAGGTAAAATCAAGTATTTTTTACCAATTGATAAGTGTATTTTTTTCATAATTTGTTTTTTTTAAGTTCCCTAAATATACGAGTATGAATTAAATTGAGTTGGTTATAAAAGCTTTTATTTAACCAAAATGTTAAAAATCATATTTTAAAATGGTAAGATAATTCTAATTTTAAAGAATTACTTTTGAAAAAAAATTCCCATTGGCAGGTATCTATATCCATATTCCATTTTGCAAAAAAGCATGTGTCTATTGTGATTTTCATTTTTCTACTTCCATGAAAAATAAAAATGAATTAGTGGATTGCATCTGCAAAGAAATAGCTACACGAAAAGAATATTTGGACACAGATAAATTAGAAACCATCTACTTTGGCGGTGGAACTCCAAGTTTGCTCTCAAAAGAAGAATTGAAGTTGATTTTAAACACAATTAAAACTGAATATACAGTAATTTCAGAAGCTGAAATTACGCTAGAGTGTAACCCTGATGATTTAAATAAAGAAAAATTAAAAGAATTAAAATCAGCTGGAATCAACCGATTAAGCATTGGAATTCAATCTTTTATTGGCAGAGATTTACTATTCATGAATCGTTCGCATACTATAAAACAAGCCGTAGACTCTGTGAAAACTGCACAAGAACTAGAGTTTGATAATATTACTATAGATTTGATTTATGGGATTCCAAACCTATCGGAAAGCGAATGGAAAAGGAATATTAAAAAAGCATTGGATTTGAATGTAACTCACATTTCTGCATACTGCTTAACCTCCGAAGAACGAACAGCTATGCATCACGATATTGCCAAAGGCAAATACGAATTACCTTCAGAAGATATTACAACAGAGCAATTTAATATCTTAATTGAGATGTTGGCTGAGAATGGATTTGAGCAATATGAAATTTCTAATTTTAGTAAAAAAGGGCATGTTTCTAAACATAATTCTTCGTACTGGAAACAAAAACACTTTTTGGGAGTTGGTCCATCAGCTCATAGTTTTAATGGAAAAACTAGACACTGGAATGTATCCAATAATGCACGCTATATAAAAGGAGCAAAAGAAAACAATTGGGTAGCTGAGGAGGAAATTTTAGATGAAAAAACCCGCTATAATGAATACATTATGACTTCATTAAGAACAAGTTGGGGAGTAGATTCAAGGTATTTAAAATCTAATTTTAATTCTTCTTTTTTAGCTCATTTTACAAAAGAAAGCAAAAGGTTTATCTTAGACAATTCACTCATACAAAACGGTAGTAATTTCACTCTATCTCAGAAAGGTAAATTACTGGCTGATAGGATTTCTAGCGAACTATTTTGGGTGAAATAAACAAGAAAAACTTGTAAAAGACTATCTCATTCTACGAGCATCTTCTTCTACTCTATTATCTTTTCCTCCTACCCTCATGTTTACGAGGTATTTCCAATCTCTGTTGGTAATTTCTCCTGGCATATCGGAGTGTATTAACTCAAATTCTCTTGCCACAGCTGTTGTGTGATAAAAAACAAAAATAACATTAGAACGATTCTGAGTTTGATAATAGTGCCAAATCGCATAAGGGTAAGTGCCTTGTTCATTTAACTTTTCTATTATATCATTGGGTTTGCCGTATTTTATAAACACTCTTCCCATGTCAGTTTCATAGCCTCTTCTGGTTTTTGTACCAAATCTCTGCTCTACTTCTTTTACTTTTGCACGGTATTTTTCCCACTCCGAAACTCCATCTACACCATATCGAGTTTGCCAAAAATTAATAAAATATTGCTCTTTTAATGTATCGTTAAACTTATCTAAATTACCCGTAAGAAATGTATATTCTAATGTATTAGCAATTGGAACAAGTGAGCCTAAAAAATAATCAAGCGAATCATCAGAAATCCCATAAGTCAGTGTTGGTTCTTTTTTATTATTTACCACTACAGGTTTAGAATCTACATTTACTCTTTGTATAAAAACCTTTTCTTTAGTAATTAATTTATTATTCGAATCCCTTAATTCTACTACTAAATTGTAATTTCCTGTCGGTAATTTTTTAATGTTAAAAGCATGAATTATCGGTGTTACCGAGTTTAGTTTTTTTACAGAACGATTGATATAGCTGGGTAGTAACTTACTTCCATAAAAAGTCTCGATATATTCTTTAATAAGGACTTTTTCAAATTTATTTTTATTATAAATCTCATAATAAAATGCCAATTTTTCTACCTCAGTAGGGATATAATTAGATACCATTGGATAAATATCATAGCCCGATTTAGAAAAATCATTTTTCTTTTCAGTCTTTTTTAAATAATCAATTATTTCAATATCAGAGATATTAGTCTGTAAATCATAAGGTTTAATATTTATAAATTTATTAAGAACAATAGGTTTTGAATTACCATTAAGGTCTTGAATTTGAATTTCTAATTCATACAATCCAGATTCAACAAAAAACCGCTGCTGATCTTTAAAATCAACCGCTACGCTATCAATTAATACAGGTCCTAATACATTGTATTTTTTAAAATCAACTATTGAATCATTCTTCTTTAATAATTGAGTTACCAGAAGTCTTGCTTGCAATTTATCAGATGTCGGAATTTTATATTTAAGCGAAGAAGAAACAAACGAAAGGTAATTTTCAATGTAAATTCCCTTTCCAGGAATCTGGAATTGCTTGTAATTAAAAATCGCCTGAACTTCTGCAAAAGCATTAGAACTCAACAACATCAGGAGTGGAGTAATTAATATGAGTAGATTACGCTTCATTTACAATTTTTACAATTTTTTCTATCACTTGGTTGAGCACACTGTCAGGGCATGAAGCTCCACAAGTAATAATAATCCTTAACTTCTTAGTATCGAATTTACTAATAAAATCAGAGGTTAGCTCCTCTTTTTTATGAATATCAAAGTGATTTATACAACTCTTACTTTCAATTCTACTGACATTCTGAACAAAAAAAGTGCCAAATTTTTGTTCCAACAATTCTACCAAGTGCATGGTATTTGAGCTGTTGTAACCACCCACAACTACTGCAAAATCTCCCTCCTCTTTCATCAACTCAAGGGTAGCTTTTTGGTTGTCATTAGTTGCGTAACACAGTGTATCCCTGGTATCTGCAAAGTGATTTTTCAAGTCTTTCTCTCCATATATCTCGCTCATCTTATCTTTAAAATATTGCGAAATCTCATGAGTTTCAGTAGCCAGCATGGTAGTTTGGTTTACCACTCCTACTCTATCCAAATCAATATAAGGATCAAATCCATCAGAATATTTTCCTTCAAAAAAAGAATAAAAATATTCTTTAGGTAATTGTTTATCAATAAACTGAGCCAATAACTTAGCTTCCTTAATATCTTTTACAATGATGGATTTACCGTTCTCACTACTGTGCGAAAATGTAGCTCTGGTTTCCTCATGGGCAGCTTTTCCATGAATAATAATGGTGTAATCTTTCTCTCCTAGTTTCTCCGAACGATTCCAAACTTTTTCTACAAACGGGCAGGTGGTATCATAATTCTCAATGGAGATATTTTTTTCTCTTAGTATTTTTTCAATCTCAAGTGTAGTCCCAAAAGCTGGAATAATCACAATATCTTCTGAAGTTATATCTTCCCAGGGAATGTGTTGATTTCCTTTTGTATCCATTATAAACTGGATTCCTCTATCCAATAAATCCTCATTTACAGTAGGATTATGAATCATTTGACTCAACAGATAAATATTATTATCAGGATACTCATCCAGTATTCTATACACTTTTTCAACGGCATTCTCTACACCAAAACAAAACCCAAAATGACGAGCCAAGACAAAATCTACTCCCTCAAACTCCAATAAAGAAGGAGAAAAATCCTTTTTCATTCTATCCGATTCTTTTCTCTTTTCCTTTATTTCTCCTATAATAGAAGATTTATATTTCTCTGGAATATCAAATTTTTTCAATGCTAATCCTGTTTTTTATGGTATACTAATAATTCTTGTGTACTTTTAAGAATCACCTTCAAATTCAAGCATGAAATTACAAAAAATCGGACTAACATTCTTCATTATTTTTTGTGTGTTAGCATTATTAGTTTTTGCAAAAAGCATCATACTTCCATTGATACTCGCTATTTTTTTATGGTTTATTATAAAGGAAGTTCGCGATTATATGGACAGAGCAAATTGGATAAAAGAAAAAATCCCAAGATGGGTAAAAACTCTAATAGCTTCTATTTCAATGATTCTAATTTTGGGTTTAATCTCAAATCTTCTTGTCTCTAATGCAACTGGGCTATACAATTCGTTGCCCAATTACGAAATGAACTTAAAAAAAATAGATGTTAAAATAGCTTCAGAATTTGGAATCGATATTGGAGAAAATTTCAAGAATTTTTCTGGAGAAATGAATCTGAGTGCAATTGGCAGAAATTTAATTGACTCAATTTCTGAGGTGTTTTCAAGTGCGTTTATGATATTGTTATACCTCATTTTTATTTTACTTGAAGAGACAAGTTTTCTCAATAAATTGAAAGCTATTTATAAAAAACCAAATGAATTTGAAGAGGTAAATGAGCTACTTATTCAAATTGATAAGTCACTCAGCAAATATCTCTCTATCAAAACTTTACTGTCGTTCATTACTGCTTTGGCTAGTTATATCGTATTAAGGATTATTGGCATTGACTTTGCCTTTTTCTGGGCATTTTTCATTTTTATTCTCAATTTTATTCCCTCTATCGGTTCGCTTATTGCAACATTATTTCCTGCATTAATGGCACTTATTCAATATGGTGGAACGGATTTTACTCCATTTATTCTTGTGTTAATTTTTGTAGGACTTATACAAGTAATTGTAGGCAATTTTTTAGAACCAAAATTAATGGGGAACTCACTAAATATAAGTTCACTTGTAGTTATTCTTTCCTTAGCAGTTTGGGGAGCAATTTGGGGAATTATAGGGATGATTCTTTCTGTCCCCATTACCGTAATGATGATTTTAATATTCTCAAAAATTAAAGGAACTCGAGATGTGGCAATTTTACTTTCCGAAAAAGGAGAAATAATACCTTTAGACTCTGATGAATAAAATAGTTTTTATAGCAATTTCAATAATTTTCTTGCTTGTTTGTGGTTGGTTGGGAATGGAAACGCACTCAAGTTTAAGTAAATTTCAACGCTATAAATTAGCGTACACTAGCGAACTTAATTTCCAATCAAGTTTGTTGGATATTAAAGATTATATCAATTCTGGAGAGTGGAAAAAAAGCAACGAGGAAGGAACCGAAAAATGGAAAACTGCCTACCGAGCAAAACAAAAAGCATCCGTTTATGGAAGTATTTTGGGCGGATTAATTTTATTGTATTTAGGCATTTTCTTTTTGTTTTATAGAATAAAAAAAATAGCTACATCTCAGTACGGATATGTAATTTTACACAGTTCTTTAGTGTTTTTAATTGCAGGAATTTCATTGCCATTTCTGGAATTGGGAGCCTACATGGAAGACCTGAAAGTGGAAATTGCCGCAGGTTTAGGAAAAACTTTTGAAGGAAAAATGTATTTCTTTTACCAAAGCAAAACTGTACTCGAATTGATAGAAACACTTTTTATCAATGGAAGTTTTGTGGTGGGATTAGCAATTTTGGTTTTTAGTATTGTGTTCCCATTTACTAAACTTGGTCTGTTTTATTATTATTTACTAACTCCAAAAATGAATCACAAAAAGAAGTTACTCAGAATAGCATCTTATGTGGGCAAATACAGCATGGCGGATGTATTTGTGGCTGCTTGTTTTCTTGCGTTTTTATCATTCAACAATTTGAGTATGGGAATAAAAACTGAAAGTTCTGTGTTGATTGGACTCTACTTTTTCTTGGGGTATTGTGTGGTTTCTATTGCTACATATTTTATAATTCAACAAAAAATTGGAACAACTGAAGAAACTATTATTAGTTCTTTGGATGAAAAATATTAGAATATGGGAATTGCATTAAATACCTTATATGTTAGTTCATATATAACACTTATAGCTACTGTTTTTCCAATTTTAATTCTATTACCATTTCTAATAGAAAAGATTGAAAAATCTTGGAAACAATTATTCACATCAATATCAATCATTTTCTCCACAACTATCATTTTATATCTGATTGACACACTATTACTACTTTTTTATTATGACGTTAAATTTAATTTTGATATCACAGTAGTAATTTTATCAGGAGTATTATTTCTATTATTGACTAGCCTTGGGATTTATAATTATTTTAAATCAGTTACTTTTTTTAGTAAAAAACGTATTCTAATAAGTATTATAATTGGCTTTTTAATATTCAGCATTACTATAAGTTATACTGCTTTATCCTTTAGTATGGCAGGCAACCCTACTGAGTATTTTACTTATATATTTACCTATATAATCATCTCTGTATTTTACGCACTTGGAATATTAATACCATTTGGGATATATCTTTGCTTAGCAAAAATTATATATTCATTTTTTACAAATACAAAATGGTTTAAAAACATTCAAATAATTGGTCTTATCGCCCTTTTAATATTTTTATTGAGAACTTACTTCACTATCTTTAACCTATGAAACTAGACATTTTAGCCTTTGCGGCACATCCTGATGATATTGAACTTGCTTGCAGTGGAACTTTGATAAAACACATCAAAAACGGAAGCAAAGTTGGAATTGTAGACCTTACTGAGGGAGAGCTTGGCTCTAGAGGAAACCGAAAATTACGGTATGAAGAAGCAGCTAATGCAAGTAAAACAATAGGAAACATAATTCGTGAGAACCTAAACTTAGGCGATGGATTTTTTGAAGTAGAAGAAAAATCATTACTGAAAGTGGTTGAAATGATACGAAAATACCAACCTGAAATTGTGCTTTGCAATGCCATAAAAGACCGCCACCCAGATCATGGAAGAGGAAGCGAATTGGTGAAAAGAGCCACTTTTTTATCAGGATTAGTAAAGATTGAAACAAACTTAGCTGGAAAACCACAAGACAAGTGGAGGCCTAAGCAAGTTTTCCATTACATTCAAGATGAGTACATTGAGCCTGACTTTGTAATTGACATTACAAATGAAATGGAAGCTAAAATGAAATCAATACAAGCTTATTCTTCACAATTTTATAATCCAGATAGCAAAGAACCACAAACCCCAATTTCTTCGCAAGAGTTTATGGATTTTTTGGATGGAAGAGCCAGACAATTTGGGCGAACTATTGGAGTGAAGTATGGAGAAGGGTTTACGAGTTCGAATCCAATTTCAGTTAAATCATTGAATGACATTCAATAATGGGATTAGAAATAGAAAGAAAATTCTTAGTAAAAAATGATTCTTGGAAAAAAGAAGTCTCTAATTCTTTTTCTTTAAAACAAGGTTATTTAAGTTCTAATCCTGATAGGACGGTAAGAATTAGGATTACTGAGCAATCAGCTTTTCTTACGATAAAAAGTAAATCCCAAGGAATATCTCGTCAAGAATTTGAGTATACAATTCCACTAAATGAAGCTAAAGAACTGCTTCTGTTATGTGAAAAACCAATTATTGAAAAAATAAGGTATTTAGTAAAAATAGAAAGCCATACCTGGGAAATTGATGTATTTGAAGGAGAGAATAAGGGATTAACAATTGCTGAAATTGAACTTTCTGATGAAAATGAAGAGTTTGAAATTCATGCTTGGATTGGGAAAGAAGTAAGTGATGATTCTCGCTATTTCAATTCCAATTTGATTGCATGTCCTTTTAATTCATGGGAGAAATAGAACGATAAAAAACCAAACCTTAGTTTGGCTAAATCGTCTTTCAATTCTTATCTTGTAATATTCTAAAATCTAAATTACATGATTAAAACATACGTTATTTCACCTTTTCAAAAGTTTGTTAAAATTGAAAGTTTCAGTGGAATCCTTTTGTTTTCTGCTACTATTCTTGCCATGATTTGGGCAAATTCTCCCTTAGCAGAAAGTTATACAGAACTTTGGAACTACAAAATTGGAATTTCCTCTGATGGTTTTGAATTAAAAAAACCACTAATTCTTTGGATTAACGATGGATTGATGGCTCTTTTCTTTTTGTTGATAGGACTTGAAATAAAACGGGAATTAATGATAGGGGAATTAAATTCTCTGCGAAAAGCTACCTTCCCATTATTTGCAGCCATTGGAGGAATGTTTGCTCCATTAGCTGTTTTTCTATTATTAAATTCTAACCCTGAGACTGAAGCAGGTTGGGGAATTCCAATGGCAACAGATATTGCCTTTACCCTTGCAATCATAAAATTATTAGGAAAAAGTGTTTCGCTTAGTCTAAAAATATTCCTTACGGCCTTTGCAATAGTAGATGATTTAGGAGCAATATTAGTTATAGCTATTTTTTATAGCGGAGGAATTGAATGGACGCTTATTATGTATGCTCTAGCTCTTTTCGCCTTTTTAATGGTATTATCCTGGAGGGGTTATTATTTTAAATATATCACTCTAGTGATTGGAATTGTTGTTTGGTATTTATTCCTTAAAGCAGGAATTCATCCTACTATTGCTGGTGTTTTAATCGCCTTTACAATTCCTATTAGGAGAAAAATACAAACTATAAATTTTGAAACAGAACTAAAAAGAATATCTGAAAAAATTGTAAAAGAGGACAACCCTGAAAATCCTATTCTTACAAAATCTCAATTGGAAGAAATTGATAATTTAGATGAGTTGACCGAGAGTTTCAACTCTCCTCTCCAACATATGGAGCATAAATTACATAGCTTTTCCGCCTATTTTATAATGCCTGTTTTTGCTTTAGCTAATGCGGGAGTTGCGTTTAGTATGGACATGTATCTTGATTGGTCGCTAATAACTAATATAGTTTTAGCTCTTTTCTTAGGTAAATTAATAGGGATTACTTCTCTATCTTGGTTAAGTATAAAACTAAAACTTGCCGAACTTCCAGACAATGTTAATTTTACTCAAATTGCAGGAGTTGCAATACTAGCAGGAGTTGGATTTACTATGTCTATATTTATAGCAAACTTAGCCTTCTTTGAGAATTTTGAATGTATTGATTCTGCAAAAGTAGGAATCATAATTGGCTCCCTTATTTCTGGAATTGTAGGTTTTTTAATTTTAAAATATAGCGGAAAGAAAGAATATTCACAGTAAAAACCCCCTCATAAAATGAATCACCCAAACTTAAAAAAAGAAACTCGCTACGGAGTTCCTGCAGCAGATCAAGTATTGTACAACCGAAATTACGTATTAGGCTATTCCTACTATTTTCGCCAAGCAAAATGGGCGTTGGAAATGGTAGATTCTACAAAATCGGAAACGGTGAGAGCAGATAATTTTCGTCCAGATTATAGAATTCCTGAGCGGTTTAGAGCAGATTTAGCAGACTACTCAAGCACAGGTTATGACAGAGGTCACTTGGTTTCTAGTGCCAATCAAATAGGAAGTGACATTCAGAATAGTGAAACTTTTTTGTTGTCAAACATGGCTCCTCAGCACCCAAAATTTAATAGAAAAGTATGGAAAGAATTGGAACAAGAAACCCGAAGATTGAATTTAGGTAAAAAAGTACTTGAGACTTATGTAATTTCTGGACCACTTTTCTTCTTTGATCAAGAGGTGTTTATGATTGGAACAAAAAATGATAATGGAGTTACTCTCCCAATTCCTCATGCTTTTTTTAAATCTATCTTAGTTGAAACCAATACTGGAGCTCTAAAAATGTGGTCATTTATTATTCCAAATGAGGATATTAAAGACACTATTCCCTTAGAATCCTTCCAAGTGAAAACTACTAAAATTGAAAAAATTTCGGGACTTTACCTCTGGGAGAGTTTAGTTGGCACAAAAATTAAAAGAGAAAAAGGAAGAGTGAGAAAAATGTGGTAAAACTAAAAATTAAGTACCTCAGCCAACACTTCTTCATTCCACAGCATACGGTAATGACCAATGTTGTGGAATGGAATGAGTTTAGAATTAGGGAACTTTGCATGCAATTCTTCCGAATTTTTGAAACGGATTATTTTATCATTTTTATCATGAATCAACAGCAATTCATTGAATTGAACTTGCTCAAGCCTATCTTCAACTTTCATCTCCGAGAGTTTATCTCCTACCATTTTTTCTATTCTTTTTTCTAATAATCGAAATACACGGTTATTAAATCCCACCAATTTCTGAAAGTCTTTAAATACCTGAACTATGTGATTATTAGCCGATAAAAACACTAATTTATCTGCTTTATATTCAGTCTCGGAAAGTGCAAAAGCTGTAACCGAAGAACCCAAAGAATGAGCCACCACATGAAAAGGCCCTGTGGGTTTAAAATGATTTAACACCATTTTAAAAGCATCTTTACATTTGTATAAATTAGTGTGAGTTTCCTTATTCTGAGCATGGGCTGGCAATGCAAAAGCTATAACTCTATAATTTTTTAAATGAGGCAAAAACTGAGTAAAACAACCAGGGTTACTTTCCCATCCATGAACCAAAAACAAAAGTTTTCCTTCAGGATTCCCTAATTCATAGCAAGAAATATTTTCACCTTTTCTCTCAATTTCAAACTTTGTTGCTTTATCAAAAAATGATTTTTCTTTTTCGCGAATAGCCTTTATTCTTACTTTAGAAAAAATACTTACTACCTTTTTTGCCGCATAATTAGGAGCAACAAAAGAAGTGATATTCAATAAATATCGGTTTAATAAAATAATGTATTTCATAGTTAATTTTTAAGTTCATTTAGAATCACTTTATCCAAATGATTCATCATATTTTGTAAATAAGAGTTATCTTTCATGGTAACTGAAGTAAACACTCCACCTTCAATCAAAGAAAAAATAATAGAGGCAAATTCCTTGGGATTCAACTCAGTTTTTATTTCTTTTCGATTTATTCCCGCCTCCAAAATCAAGAAAATACTTTCCTGAATTTTAATTACCACATTTTGTACAGCCTTGTATAATTTAGGGTTTGTATTATTGGCATCTACTCCTACATTCAATATCGGACAACCTCCCAACTCAATTTTAGTCAAGTATTTATTCTTATAAAACTCCGAAATTCCAAGTAATTGATCGATAGAGTTTTCATGAGTTTCAATAATTTTACCAAGTTGTTCCATTACATAGGAAACATTAAAGTAAAAAGCATAATAAGCCAACTCTTCTTTGTTCTTGAAGTTGCCATATATCGCTCCTTTTGTAAGTCCAGTAGCATCAGTAATATCTGACAAACTTGTACCAAAATAGCCATTTTTATTAAAAACTGGGGCTACTTTTTGTAGTATAAACTGTTTTGTTCTGTCCGATTTTGTTGACATATTCTAATAATTTTGAAACAAAGATATATAAAATATACCGATTGGTATATTTTATTCCAAAAATAAAATGGAATCATTTTAAATTCCATTTTACAATTATCTAAAACAAAGTTGCTTGGCCATCTTCATCAACATCTTTTGGTGGCGGAACCTCATTCACACCTTCTTCTCTTACTTTTGGTGCTTCTCTTTGTTCCTCCTCTTCAGACTCTTTCTCTTTAGTTTCAGGTTCAAAAGGAATTGGCTCCAACACATCAATTGACTTCAATTTATAGGTAGTCAATCTATTACCAAGTGCTTTCATTCCTTTTACTGAGATAAACTCTTCAAGCTTAATTTCTTCATCATCGCGTTTATTAGCTCTGCCATCAAATTGCAGATTAACAACGGGTTTCCAATCTGTTGATGCAATCTCAAGCTGAGATTTTGGGTGTTCAGAAATAAACACGACTGGCTTATCAGAATCTTCTAACAAGAATCGTTTTACGTAATAATTTTCTTTTTCACCATCCCAATAAACTACTGACATTGGTTTTTCAGGATTCCATTTTTCTATATGAATCATATCTTCAGCAAAATGGATATTCAAATCAAACGGGTATAGTCTATATTCGCCACTTTGGGTAATTACCAATATTCTGTCATCTCCTTTAAAAGCTCCTAAATATTCTCCTCGTTCTTCAACATTCAGTTTTCTCACAATATCATCATACCATAATTTTCTTGCAGAAAGAGTTGAATCTCCTTGCTCTTTTTGGGTAACCTTACTAATCAAATATTTTGTAACTCTATTCCCTTTACTTCCTCTCCCTTTCACTAATAATTCAGCAAAATCAATGTCAAATTTTAGTTTTTTAATATTAGGTCTTGGTCTTAAAGCTACCTGAACTACCTCTGCTTCTCCATTAGGATTTGCTGTAAAATAATGCACCTTAGAACCTTTGGCTCCTTTAGTCATATCATACTCTTTATCTCTGGTAATACTCGTTACATTAAATCGTTTCATGTAAGATGCTCCCGTACTTCCATCTTGATAAATCATGTGGTAGATAGTTCGCTTATCCCCTTTTTTCCAGACAGCAATGTGAAGAATATCTTTACCAAAAAAGTGCTTGTCAGAAGCTTTACTCACCATCATCACTCCATCTTTTCTAAAAACTATAATATCATCAATCTCTGAACAATCCTGGACAAACTCATCTTTTTTGAGTCCATAACCAGCAAAACCTTCTGCTCTATTTACGTATAATTTTTTATTAGAAACAATCACTTTTGCTTTATCTACTTGATCAAAAGTTCTTATTTCTGTTCTTCTTTCTTTACCAGCTCCGTATTTCTTTTTTAGATTTTTAAAATACTCAATTGCATACTCAATCAAGTTATTCAATTTATCTTTTACCTCAGCAATTTGATCTTCCAAAGAAGTTATATAATTATCCGCTTTATCCCCATCATGCTTGGTAATCCTTCTCATTTTAATCTCAAGAAGTCTTATCACATCTTCATCGGTAACTTCTCTCAGCAGATGCTTAATGTGAGGTTTCAACAATTTATGAGTTACTTCAATCGCCTCTTCATAAGTCTTCCCATCAAAATCAATATAGATTTTATTCTCTATAAATATTTTTTCTAAAGAAGAGTAATGCCATTGCTCATTCAACTCGCCCAATTTAATATCAAGCTCCATCTTCAGTAACCTTACCGTATCATCGGTATTGTTTTTGAGCATTTCATTTACTCCAATAAACTTAGGTGTATTGTCTTCAATGATACATGCATTGGGAGATACAGATATTTCGCAATCTGTAAAAGCATACAGTGCATCAATCGTCTTATCTGGAGAAATTCCAGAAGGCAAATGAATCACAATTTCTACTTCCGCAGCTGTATTGTCCTCTACTTTTTTAATCTTTATTTTCCCTTTGTCATTTGCCTTTACAATCGAATCAATCAGATTAGAAGTATTTGTTCCAAAAGGTATCTCGTGAATTACGAGTGTTTTCGCATCTTCTTTACGAATTTTGGCTCTTACTCGGATTTTTCCTCCTCGCATACCTTCGTTATAATCCGTAAAATCTGCCATTCCCCCATTCAAAAAATCCGGAAGAATATTTGTTTTCTTTCCTTGTAACACTCGAATAGAAGCATCAATTAATTCAATAAAATTATGTGGCAAAATTTTAGTAGAAAGCCCTACTGCAATTCCCTCTGCTCCTTGTGCCAACAACAACGGAAACTTTACTGGCAAATTTACTGGCTCATTATTTCTACCATCATACGATTTTATCCACTCCGTAGTTTTGGCATTAAATACAACTTCTAATCCAAATTTAGAAAGTCTTGCTTCAATATACCTAGCAGCTGCAGCTCGGTCACCGGTTAAGGTATTTCCCCAGTTACCTTGCATGTCAATTAGCAACTCTTTTTGTCCTAATTGCACCAAAGCATCTCCAATTGAAGCATCTCCATGTGGGTGATATTTCATGGTGTTACCAATGATATTCGCCACTTTGTTGTAACGTCCATCGTCCATCTCTTTCATAGAATGAAGGATTCTTCGTTGCACAGGTTTTAACCCATCTTCAAGAGAAGGCACTGCTCTTTCAAGAATTACATAGGAAGCATAATCCAAAAACCAATCCTTGTACATTCCGGTAACAGAAATAATATTATTATTCTGCCCCGAATCGCCCTCAGTATTCTGGTTGTTTTCTTCTGGATGTATTTCTTCTATCTCTTCTGACATTAATTAACTTGTAATCTTTGGTTTTTCTATAAAAACTAGGTGTTTCTAACAGAATATAAAACTAAGGATTTACTTGAAAATATTGAGGGGTTTCATATTATGTTTTGAACAAAATAATTCACAAAGTGAAAGTTGATTATTTTAAAAAAATGAGCAGTCATGCTGAACTTGATTCAGCATCTGTTGTCAAATAGCATTTCAATTAATTAACAGAGCCTGAATCAAGTTCAGGGTGACTAATAGTATTTTTTTGCTGATGTTATTAGATTCCTTTCTTCAAGGGAATGACAAATAGAGAGAAATTGGAATGGAGAAGAGAATTTAATCATAAACTGCAAACTCTTCTACCTTTGCCCCATATAGAGTATATGGTTTTTTATCAATATTCCATAGGTACATTTTCAACTCAAGTGATCCTTTTTTTAAATAATGGGACAGGTTATTCAAAATAACTTGTTGGTTAATAGTTTCTTCTTTGAAAGTTTGACTATACATCCAATTTAATTGAAAAAACTGGTAGTCAATTTGTTCTCCATCTTTATATTTTAGTTCAGTTACCACTCTTGCTCTAAATGGATGTTTTAATGATTGTAAATTCAGTTGGATTCCAAGTTTAAGCGCATCATACTCTGTTGAATCAAAAAACTCATGATAGAACTCAATAAACTCACCTGTCGACTCGGATTTTGCTTCCGTTATAAATTCTCTCAACTTTTTACTATTAGCTGATTTTTTTCTTTTGTATAAAGTAAAATCAGTAAATTGAGCATAATCAATTGAATTGTAGAGAGGTAAAATGTCTTTTACATACTTGGGCTTGGTAATTAAATAATCAAGATACTGAGCTGGATGATTGGGTAAGTTTATATTCAAATTACTATCAAACAAAGTCTTTTCCCATAATTGAATCATAGTAGGCTTTGGCGAAACAGTATCTGCATAAATTTTTTGAGTATAAGTAAATATACGTTGTGCATCACCGCCAACAGTAGAAGAATAATCTGAATTATTTGAGTTGTTTTTTATCTCTTCAAAAAATCTCTCAGGAATGTACTCCACTTGCCACAATGAGGATTTTTCTATGTTGAGTGAAACTAAAAAATGAATCGGGAAAATAACTAAAGGAATTAATAACCAATTTGATGTTGAATTCTGAATCTTATCCACTCCAAAACATAGACTGCCAATTACAAGAGGAATAAGATACATGCCCACTCTATCCTCCGGATAGTTTACATGCAAAATTATTGCCATTAATTGTATTCCAATAACAGAACCAACCATCAAGTAGAAGAAAAAATAATGCGAATCAACTATCGAATTGAATTTATCTTTTAATAATAGCTTCACAAAAATTCCAATAACAATTAACACAACCAACAAAGCAAAAAGTTGAGGAATTAATCCATCGTTTTCGAATAACATCAACAGTTGCGATTTAACCGTAATATCCCAAAACCCGTCTAACTCTCCATAATACAAAGAACCTTCGTTCTTCATTTTGAAGGAGATAATGATTGCATAATACATTCCTAACAACCAGAATATTACAGCAGGGACTGTCCACAAATAACTTTTGAGTGCATTGTATTCTTTGAATTTTCTCAATACCAACACTTTCATTACTATTGCTAATAATAGAACTAGTGGCAACAAACTCATGTTAGCAAATACTGCCAAAATCATAAAAAATAATCCAAGAGCTACATTCCTTGCAGAAGCTTTTTCATAAAGAGTAAGGCAATAATAAAATGCACCAAATAGAAATGCCATTGACATTCCATACCCTCTAGATAAAGCGAAAAACTGAACAAAATAAGTTGCAAATAACAAACTCACATAAAAAGCAACTTGAGTCCACTTGCCCTTTAAAAACTGACCTATTTTATATAAAAAGTAGGCGTAAAAAATAAACGAAAGCAAATTGGGCAAACGGATAGTAAAAGCTGAATAACCCAAATATTTATGACTTATCCCTGCTAGTAAAGAGTTTAAAATATGATTGTTTGCATCAGGATTGGCACCTGCCAATGGATTTACATCTAATTTTTGAATGTAATAGAAAAAAGTAGCGATTTCATCATGCACCAATGGGACATACATTGCTCTTAGTGTAAGATAAACAAACACCAATACTGATAAAAATATGTATAAACTCTTTTTCATTGAAGTATTTCGATAAAAATAGAATAATAAATTCAAATTCTGAAAATAAAATTCTTTAATATCGGACAATACTTTTAATAAACTAACCGATATTAAAGAAAAATGATTACCTTTGGAGGTGTGGAAAATAGAAACAAAATATAGAACTGAATTAGAATCAACATTTTTGAGACTATTAGAAAAAAGAGACTTGCTGAATAACTACAGACCTCTTCCTGAAATTGCTATGCAAAAAATAAAGGACGCACTTTCGATAGAATGGACATACAACTCTAATAGTATTGAAGGTAACTCAATGACTTTGAGAGAAACCCATGTTGTGATTAACGATGGGATGACCGTAAAAGGAAAATCTATGCGAGAACATTTTGAGGTGAATAATCACCACAAAGCTCTAAACTTCTTGTATAGCCTGATAAAGGATAAAAAACAACCGAACAGCTCCAACATATTAGCTATTCATGGGTTTATCCTCAATAATATTGAAGATTTATATGCTGGTAGATTAAGAAACGGAGGGGTAAGAATTCAGGGAGCTAATTTTGTTCCGCCCAATGCTCGTAAAGTGCCTGATTTATTTGATGAATTAATAGAGTTTGTAACCAACAATCCCCTTAATCTCAATCCTATTGAATTAGCTACAGTTTTTCATCACAAATTTGTTTGGATTCATCCATTTTTTGATGGAAATGGCAGAACTGTTCGTCTTGCCATGAATTTGATATTAATGAATGCTGGGTTTCCGCCTGCCATTATTTTAAAAAACGATAGAAACAAATATTACTCAGCTCTAAATATGGCTAATAATGGCAACTATAACAAGATGATGCTTTTGATGTGCCAATCCTTAGAACGCTCACTTAATATTTATCTCAATGCAATGCCGGGCAATGATACTGAGTACCAAGAAATAAGCAGTGTTGCCGAAGAACCCGAAATCCCTTATGGGCAAGAGTATATAAGTTTATTGGCTAGGCAAGGAAAAATTGATGCTTATAAAGAAGGTAGAAACTGGCTTACCACCAAAGAAGCTGTGCTGGAGTATATTGAAAACAGAAAAAGATTAAGGAAATTGTAGGATTTTGATTGAGAACCTTATTAATTCCTATCATTTGAAATTCGTATTACCACCCCAATACTAAATCCTGTAAGTCCATCTCCCCAGTATTTGCTTTCTCCGCTTTTGATGTGGACTAGTCTAAAAAAATCAGCTTTTATGAATTTATATTGAAAACCTAGCGTCAAACCTGAATAATATTTATACTTTATCCCTTAAATTTGTTAAAGGTTTTTCATAATATTTATACAACAAACTTGAGACTATTAGAGTAATTGTCCAAATTAGTAAATACCCTATAATACTCTCAGTTTTTGTTTCTACTTTGTAATGAGTAGTAAAAACCTGAACAACAAGAGCTGCATGAACTAAATACATAGAGTATGAAATTTTACTAATGTGAGTAATTGATCTATAAATTATTCCTTTTCCAGTCTTAATAGAATCAAAAAAAGGAATAAAGAAAAGTACAAGCAAACTGATATATTGAAAATGAAATACTTTCATATATATAGAATTAACATCAATTCCAAAATATCCATTATACCAATACAAGATGCACCCAAGTACTAAAAAGGAATACCGAGATTTTTTCCAAAAATTTAAATAATAATATTTAATATAAGCACCAAGAACTCCATACACAATAGTATCTAATCTAAAGGTTACAACTTTTCTTGCCTTTGTATCCCACCAAAACCTATCTAAATTTACTTCAGCAAGTGAAAAATAACGATATATGGGTGGAAAAATTAAAAAGAATAGAATAACAAACAAGAAGACATATTGCTTCTTAACCTTTGTTCTTTTTAAAGAGATATGTGCTAAAAACAAGACTAATGGAATTAACAAATAAAACCATTCCTCAACTGCTAAACTCCATGATTCCCAGAAGAAACCGCCAAAGTGCCAATCAAAATTTTGTAAAAAAAGAAAAAACTTCCAATCAAATTGAGAGAAATCATTGTTATTGATTCCAAAATAGGCAAAAACAATATTTAGAATTAAGATTAAATAATAATTAGGCAAAGTTCTGAACCATCTCCTTTTCCAAAAAACTGCTAACGATTCCTTATTAAAAGAATCCTTCTCGTATTCTTTGATAAGTATAGAACCTATTAAAAAACCACTAAGTACAAAGAATAATTCAACTCCATCAATTAAATAACCGTAAGGTATATTGGGGATTGCAACATCTAAAACTCCAGCAAAATGTATTAATACAACACTTAATATTGCAATTGATCTCAATATGTCTAACCCATAGATTCTCATGAAAATTTCTAATTAATTAAACATCCTGCTCCAGCACTTTCAGATTCTCGATAATAAACTTTTGTCTATCGGGCGTATTTTTTCCCATATAGAATGAAAGTAAATCTGCCACTGTAGATTCTTTGTTTATCAGTACAGGTTCAAGCCTAATGTCTTCCCCAATAAAATATTTAAACTCGTTTGGCGAAATCTCACCAAGCCCCTTAAAACGAGTAATCTCAGGATTTTTTCCCAATTCACTCATTGCAGCTTGTCGCTCATCTTCGGTGTAGCAATAGCGAGTTTCCTTTTTGTTTCTTACCCTAAATAGCGGTGTTTGCAGAATATAAACATGCCCATTTTTAATCAAATCTGGGAAAAACTGCAAGAAAAAAGTCAATAACAATAACCTAATGTGCATTCCATCTACATCGGCATCGGTGGCAATTATCACATTGTTGTAACGTAGTGTTTCCAAACCATCCTCAATATCCAGTGCAGCTTGTATTAAATTAAATTCTTCATTTTCGTACACCACTTTTTTTGTCAATCCATATGAATTCAGTGGCTTTCCTTTCAAGCTAAATACCGCTTGGGTATTTACATCTCTCGATTTAGTAATTGATCCACTTGCCGAATCTCCCTCAGTGATAAAAATAGAGGTATCAAGGTGTCTCTCGTGCTTTTTGTCAGGCAGATGAACTCTACAATCTCTTAGTTTTTTGTTGTGAAGGTTAGCTTTTTTAGCTCTGTCTTTAGCCAATTTTCTAATTCCAGAAAGTTCTTTTCTTTCTTTCTCAGATTGCTTAATCTTTTTCTCTAGGGATTCAGCTATCTCAGGGTTTTTATGAAGGAAATTATCTAATTTCTCTTTCAAAAAATCATTCACAAAAGCATTCATCGATTTTCCTTCAGGTTCTATCTCATTAGAACCCAATTTTGTTTTAGTCTGAGATTCAAATACAGGTTCCATCACCTTCACTGCAATAGCTGCCACAATAGAAGCACGAATATCTACAGCCTCATAGTTTTTATTAAAATAATCTCTGACTACCTTCACATACGCCTGACGAAAGGCATTTTGGTGGGTTCCACCTTGTGTGGTATGCTGTCCGTTTACAAACGAATAGTATTCTTCTCCATACTGTCTTGCATGGGTTATTGCAACTTCAATATCTTCGCCTTTAAGGTGAATAATTGGATACAAAGGTTCCGCATCCATATTGTTTTCGAGCAAATCAAGCAATCCATTCTTAGATAAGAATTTATTTCCATTGAAATAAATAGCTAATCCAGGATTTAGATAGCAATAATTCCAAATCATTTTTTCAATGAAAGGAAACCGGAAATTATAATTTTTAAAAACAGTTGCGTCAGCTTCAAACTGTACAAAAGTTCCGTTTGATTCATCTGTATCCACAATAGGATCATCAGAATTTAAAACTCCTGTACTAAAAACTGCTTTTTTTGCTTTTCCTTCTCTGTATGCCTCAATCCTAAAAGTAGACGAAAGAGCATTTACAGCTTTTGTTCCAACTCCATTTAGTCCTACAGATTTTTTAAAAGCCTTAGAATCATACTTTGCCCCTGTATTAATTTTAGAAACACTATCAATCATTTTCCCCAAAGGAATTCCCCTTCCATAATCTCGTATCGAAACAATTGAGTCTTTTACTTTTATCTCAATTTTTTTTCCATATCCCATAACATATTCATCAATACAGTTATCAACCACCTCTTTAATAAGAATATATACTCCATCATCTGCCGAAGATCCATCCCCTAATTTTCCAATATACATTCCAGGCCTAAGCCTGATGTGCTCTTTCCAATCAAGGGTTTTTATACTGTCTTCGTTGTAATTATCGTTTTGTGACATAAAAGTTGAAAATGATTTTTTGTTTCAATTTGGAGTGTTAAAATACTACTATAATCTAGGCTTTGCAATAGCTTGAATGAAAAATAAATAACAAACTTTTTAACAATAATTAGCTAATTATATAGTTATACTTACCAGTGAAAAAGAACAACTAATTGAGTAAGTTTACGTCATAAAGACAAATAAGAGTATTAATACATTAAAAAAAATATCACTAACTCTCTTTTTGAGTTGTTTATATCTGTTTTCCTTTTCAAGCCTTCCAGCTCCAAAAGTAAACTGTGTATCTGTATTGCCAAATGGCAATGTTCAGATTACTTGGGAAAGAGTAAATGACCCAACCAGTATTTTTATTGCCTATGAAGTTTTCTTAGTCAATGGATCATCCTCTACCTCTCTTCAGGTCATTGGAAATATCAATACTACAACTTATACTCATACAACTCCACTAGGAAACACATCTTCTCTACGATACGTTATTGGTACTACATGTAGTGCAGCAGTCACAAATACATCTGACACCGTTTCTTCAATAAAATTATCTGTAAACAACCCAAGTAATGGATTAGCAATTTTAAATTGGAATAAGATTTTTAGTCCTACAAATAGTCCCACAGCAAGTAATTGGTATAAAATTTATAGAGAATTTCCAGCAGGAACATGGACTTTAATTGATTCAGTTTTATACGGAACAGAATATTACAAAGATACAATTACAATCTGTAGTGATTCTATTAATTACAGAGTTACGAATGATAATTCGGGCTGTACCTCAGTTTCTAGCGTAGATGGAAAAACTTTTAATGATGTATTACCTCCATATTCACCTACTATCAAAAGTGTCACAATTGATACCACAAATAATTTAGCAACAATAAATTGGCATCCTACCCGCCCAATGGACACTCGAGGGTATATTATCTTAAAACGAATTGGAGGATCTTGGATACCAATTGATACCGTTTATGGGATAAATAATACTACCTACCAATATGCACTCTCAAATGCTGGTGGAGAGAGCGAATGTTATGGAATTGCAGCATTTGATAGTTGCTATTATGGTTCGCCTTTAACTCCAAATACAAGTGCAATGGGTGACCCACACTGTTCGATATATTTAGAACAAACCTATAGAGCTTGTGATAAAAGTATAGACTTAACATGGGTTCCTTATTCAGGTTGGAAATCAGGGGTGAATTCTTATTCTGTTTATTATTCGATTAATGGAAATTCAGAAACCCTTGCTACTTCAACCTCAAACACTAATTTCACACTCACAAACGTATCACCAGATTCAACCTATTGTTTCGTTATAAAAGTAGTATCAAATAGCATTAATGATTCAGCATTATCTAATAAAATTTGCTTAAACACAGCATATCCTTATATATCTGATACAAATTATTTGCAAGCCGTATCAGTTGAAGCTGAAAATTTAGTTCAAATAAGAATATATACTACACCAAGCAATACCATTAAAGGATATAACATTCTAAAATCAGAAGATAACGGTGTTTCATTCAAAAATATTGGTTTCGCTTCAAATATAGTATCTCCAATTATTTATAATGATAATAGTGTAATTACAGAAAACCAAACCTATCAATATAAAGCATCAGCTATTGATAGTTGCGGAAATATAACTACAAACGAAACCAATATAGGAGAAACAATCTTACTTACTGCTACATCTAATTCTGGAGACTATACTGTTGATCTTAACTGGAATAATTATCAAATTTGGAATGGAGCGATTCGGGAGTTTAATATTTACAGAAAATTAGGAAGTAATCCCGCAGTATTAATAGGAACAGTACCAGCAGGTATATTTACATTTCAAGATGATATTTCCTCTTATTATTCTTCAAGTGATGACGGCAAATTTTGTTACTATATAGAAGTAATCGAAACGATAAACAACTATGGAATAGCTGAAACAAGCAAATCAAACATAGCATGTACAACACCTGAACACTTAATATATATCCCAAATTCTTTCACACCGAATGATGATGGAAATAATGATATTTTTACACCTGTTATTGGATTTGCAAATTACAATACCTATTCATTACAAATATTCAATAGATTAGGTCAAGAAATATATTCAACCAATAATATTACAGAAGGTTGGAATGGAAAACATAAAAACACTTTATGTCAACCTAGTATATATGTTTACACAGTCCTCATTGAAGATTCTGAGGGAAAACCAATACAAAAATCTGGTACAGTATTATTACTAAAGTAATAATCATTAAATGATTATTTAACTAATTTAATAGTTCTAAAATAATCTATCTTATTAACTCATTAAAACTATTTTTTAAGCTTTAAATAAAGTGTATCAATATAATTTATTAGAAAAACAAACTCCTCTCTAAAAACATCAAATATATCTTAACAGAACTATAATACTAAAAGATTAATATTTTATGATCGTAAAGCATGAAATCATCTAATCTATAAATTAGCAGGTAGTTATAATTTTATATCTCAAATAAAAATCTTTAAAAAAGCAAAAAAAAAGGCAACCTAATAAAAGGTTGCCTTAAAAATAGCGATTACATACTCTCCCACAATGTAGTACCATCTGCGCAAGTGGTCTTAACTTCTCTGTTCGAAATGGTAAGAGGTGCTCACCACCGCAATAATCACTAAAAAAGAAGATTTAATGTAGTTTTGTTTTATTTTATTTTATTAAGCTTACGGATAATTAGTATTGCTCGACTCATACATTACTGTATTTACATCTGCAACCTATCAACGTCATAGTCTTTGACGATCCTTAAAAGAAATCTCATCTCGAGAAGAGTTTCGCGCTTAGATGCTTTCAGCGCTTATCTCAACCGAACGTAGCTACTTTGCAATGCAGCTGGCGCCACAACAAATACACCAGAGGTTCGTCCATCCCGGTCCTCTCGTACTAGGGACAGGTTCTCTCAAATTTCTAACGCCCACAACAGATAGGGACCGAACTGTCTCACGACGTTCTGAACCCAGCTCGCGTGCCACTTTAATGGGCGAACAGCCCAACCCTTGGGACCT
>CAKZNB010000003.1 GCA_937129365.1 uncultured Flavobacteriales bacterium | reverse complement strand
TAAAACAATAAAAAAATGAATAAAGGAATAAATGTGCTATCAGTGTTCGATGGAATGATGTGTGGTCAAATAGCATTCAATAAATCAAGGGTTAAAGTAGATAATGACTTTGCGTCTGAAATTGACAAATACGCAATACAGGTAACTAAACATAATTACCCAAATACAAAGAATATAGGCGATGTAACACAAGTAAAAGGTACTGACTTACCAAAGATAGATTTATTGATAGGCGGAAGTCCTTGTCAAGATTTAAGTAGAGCTAAAACAGATGGAGATGGATTAAACGGTGAAATGAGTGGTTTATTTTGGGAGTTTGTACGATTACTGAAAGAAACAGAACCTAAGTATTTTTTACTTGAAAATGTGGTAATGAAAAAAGAATGGGTTAATATTATAACTGATGAGTTAGGGGTAGAACCGATTGAGATAAATTCTAATTTAGTTTCTGCACAAAACAGGCGTAGAATGTATTGGACAAACATCCCAAATATAAAACAACCAAAAGACAAAAAGATTACTTTAGGAGATATTATTTATGACGATACTTATAAAGTTTTCACACACGAAAGGATACCACTAACAAAGAAGATGACAAAAAATTATGTAAAGTGGGATATATCTGGAAAACAATACTGGTCTCAACAAGATAGGGCTTATTTTAAAGAGAAAAAAGTTTGTACATTACCAAAAGCAAATCCTGCAAATAAATTAAATATTATATTCTATTATAATGGTTAAAAATAACGTTAAAAAGGTACCTTAAATTGGTTAATTTTTAGGTTTTGATCATGTAACTTTATATGTTGGTAATGCCAAACAAGCTGCTCATTTTTATAAAACAGCATTTGGTTTTCAATCACATGCATATAAAGGTTTGGAGACTGGATGTAAAGATTACGCTTCCTATGTGGTTAAGCAAGATAAAATAAGGATTGTATTAACAACTCCACTTACCCAAGATTCTTGGATGAATGAGCATATCGCCAAACATGGGGATGGGGTTAAAGTGGTTGCACTCTGGGTTGAAGATGCTAAAAAATCATGGGAAGAAACAACAAAAAGAGGAGCTAAATCTTACATGGAACCAACCGTTGAAAAAGACGAACACGGGGAATTAGTAAGAGCAGGAATCTATACTTATGGAGAAACAGTACACATGTTTGTAGAAAGAAAAAACTATACAGGTGAGTTCTTACCAGGATATGAAAAATGGGAATCGGATTATAATCCTGAGCCTGTTGGACTAAAATTTATTGACCACATGGTAGGTAACGTGGGATGGAACGAAATGAATACTTGGGTTAAATTTTATGAGGATGTAATGGGGTTTGTAAACTTCTTGTCTTTTGATGATAAGCAAATTACAACCGAATATTCTGCTCTTATGAGTAAGGTAATGAGTAACGGAAATGGAAGAATTAAATTTCCTATAAATGAACCTGCCGAAGGAAAAAAGAAGTCTCAAATTGAGGAATACATAGACTTTTATAATGGGCCTGGAGTACAGCATATTGCTGTTGCAACTAATGACATAATTGATACAGTGGCAAAAATGAGAGCAAGAGGAATTGAGTTTTTATCTACTCCGCCAGAAGAATATTACAAAGCTGTGCCTGGAAGATTACAAGCTCACAACCATGAATTAGGAGAAGATATTGAAAAATTGAAAGCTCTTGGAATTATGATTGATGCGGATGAAGAAGGATATTTATTACAAATTTTTACTAAGCCAATTGAAGACAGGCCAACTTTGTTTTTTGAGATAATTCAAAGAATGGGAGCAAGAGGTTTTGGAGCTGGAAACTTTAAGGCTTTGTTTGAATCTATTGAAAGAGAACAAGCTAAGAGAGGAACATTGTAAAAGCTAGAAGCACGAAGTTGGAAGGAAAATAAGAATACGCAGTCATTCTGAACTTGATTCAGAATCTGTTAATTAGTTGCACAGACATTTGCCAATAGACTCTGAATCAAGTTCAGGGTGACTTGGTTTAAAACAAATAAATTTATCGTGAACAGAAAAGAATTACTAAAAGCAATAGACAAAAAATACGAAGCAATGGGGCAAAACCCAGATGTGCATTTGTCGGGATTGTTACATGCAGAACCTATGACTTATTGGGATTTTGCTCAAGTAGATGCCTTATTGGGATTACAAACTCAAAGAACTCAGTTGCCTGATGAAATGGTGTTTATTATGTATCACCAAATCAATGAGCTATTGTTCAAAATGATACTTTGGGAAATTGGACAAGTGTCACACGAAGAGAATATTGAACCCGATAAATTTGTAAAACATTTGATGAGAGTTAGCCGATATTTTGATGTGCTTTCTGGTTCATTTGATGTAATGGGCGAAGGAATGGATGTGGATCAATACATGAAATTTCGTGATACTTTGACTCCTGCAAGTGGATTCCAAAGTGCTCAATATCGTCAAATAGAAATTGCTTCTACCGAGCTTATCAACCTGATTGATATGAGATTCAGAGATAATATTGATAGAGATACTCCTTATGAACATGCTTTTGAACACATGTATTGGCAAGCTGCTGGGAAAGATTTTAAAACGGGTAAAAAGAATGCCTTGCTAGTCAATTTTGAAAAAAGATATAAAAAGGAATTGATAGACTTTATGAAGGATTATAATAAGGTAAACCTTTGGACTAAGTTTAAACAATTACCTGAATCATATCAAAAAAATGTAGATTTGGTAAATGCAATGCGTCATTATGATCATACTGTAAACATTGATTGGGTAATGCACCATTATCATGCCGCTGCAAAATACCTAGATAGTGGAAAAGGAAATGCAGAAGCCACAGGAGGAAGTGATTGGCATAAATACATGCACCCAAAATACCAAAGACGTATTTTCTTTCCTGAATTATGGAGCGAAGACGAATTGAAAAATTGGGGGATTGATAATATTGAAGGGTATAAAACTTTGAGTGAAATTTGATGATTAGCCAATTTGAAAAATTGCCAATGATTTTAATATTGCTTTTTATTAGCAGTTATTCTTTTGGTCAAAAATGGAGTTATCAGGGGTATGACAAAAAAGAAAAGTTTGGTCATGAATATTGGTTTAGTTTTCAGAATGACGAAGATTCTAATTCCTATCAGCTAACACAGGTAGTTTCAAAAGAAAAAACACCTACATTATCAGTAAATTTTTTAGATTTTTATGGAAATCCCATTGAGCCTACTTTTTTTACTATTCAGAATGTTGCCAATGATTCATTAATCTTTGCTTTTGCCACTGGAGGGGAAGATGGAAAACTTGCGATAACCTCAGATACTGGAATTTATAAATTAAGAGTCAGATCAATAACTTATTATGAATTCGAAATTTTAATTCATTTTAAAAATAATATTCACCATAATCTTATTGCATATTTAGGAAAAGCTCCTGAGCTCAAAGTATATCAAATAAATTCTAAAAGAAAATTATCTAATGAGAAAGTAGAGTCAATAATTCAATGTGTTAAAGAAGGAAGAAAAAATAATCCAAATTTTGGGTGTGAGAAAAAGAGAAAATTTTATATCTCTATTCATATTTAAAAACTCCAATCATACGTATCAATTTCACTCAAACAAGCCACAAGGATATCAATACTTCCTTTTATGTCACTTTTATTTGCCATTTCAATAGATTGGTGAATGTGCCGAGTAGGAATAGAAACTGCACCAGCAATGGAGCCTCCAGGTGTCATTCTTTGAATCCCAGCAGTATCAGTACCTCCAGCAGTTAGGATTTCTGGTTGCCAAGTAATGTTATTTTTATCAGCTGTTTTCTTCATAAAAGTCACCATTCTATAATCACAAATAGTCTGTGAATCCATAATTTTTATAGCCGTTCCCTTTCCTAGTTCTGTCACTTTTTCGTGTGCTGCTGCTCCTGGAACATCAAAAGCGATTGTTGTATCTATTCCAAATCCAAAATCTGGGTTGATATTCAAAGCAGAAACATTTGCTCCTCTCAACCCTACTTCTTCTTGTACAGTAAAAACAGCATACACATCATACGGTACTTCTTTTAGTTTTTTCAATACCTCAATCAATATATAAACAGAAACACGATTGTCAATTGATTTACAGTTCACACAATCGCCCATTTCAATCAATTGCCTTTCTCTTGTGATTGGATTTCCTATTTCAATGTACTTTTCAACTTCCTCTTTATTCATTCCCATATCGATAAAGAAATCAGTAGTTTTTGGCATTTTATTTTTTTCTTCAGGAGTCATAACATGAATAGGTTTAGAACCCATTACACCCATCAAATCTTTTTTGCCATGAACGATTACTCGCTGTGCAGTTAATGTTTTGGGATCAAATCCTCCAAGTGTATGAAATCTTACAAAGCCATTATCATCAATATGAGTTACAATAAACCCAATTTCATCCATGTGAGCACCCAACATTACTTTTTTGGAACTGTCTTTCCCTTTTTTGATTGCGGTTACATTTCCCAAATTATCAATAGAAAACTCATCAACAAGCGACTCTATTTCTCTTAAAACTAGCTCTCTAACTCGATTTTCAAATCCTGGAGCTCCAGCAGTTTCACATATTTCGGCAAGTAAATTTACGTCTATCATATTGACTTAAGATTTTGGTTTACGGAACAATAAATATTGTCCCAAAATTATTAACAGGGTACTAAAAATAGTACTCAGAATAGTTTTTAAAATGATTAAAGGAATTTTAGAGAAACTAAACTCCTCAAGTAGAAACAACCACAAGAAAAAGCAGAAAATTAAAATAAAAATATAAAGTGTATATTTCTGAATATCTTCGGTGAATACCGTTAACTCCTCTATTTCATCCATCGGGCTGTCAGTTTGTAACCTCGATAATAAAAAAGGCCTTAAAAATGCTAACAAAACACATGCAGATGCATGAATACCGTTAGTATTAAGAAACATATCAATAGTAAGTCCTAAAAACAAAGCGACTAATAGTGTGACGTATTTAGATGCCCTGATAGGAAACGTCAATAAAAAAGAAACATAAACCACCAGAGAGATATAAGGAGCCAAAAATCCTAAGTTAATTTGATTAATTACAAATACTTGTAGTAAAACAAGAAAAATAAATCTAACAATATTTAGTAGTATTAATCTCATTAATTTTGTTCAATATTTTGAAGAGAATCTACTTCCTCTTGGTATATATTTTTCACAACAAACACATGATTCAACGCATTAAAATCAACGAAAGTAATAAGTTTTAATACCTGATTGTTATTACCTGCTTCTTGCTGTATAGTTTTTACAACACCAACAAATTCTCCTTTAGGAAAAATACCAGAACCCCCTTGCGATACGATTGTATCTCCTTTTTTAATGTTAAAATAAGAAGGGATTCCTTTTACACTAATCTCGTTAATCTTATCTTGTTTTAGCCAAGTTAACACTCCCACACAGCTATCGTTTAAAGGTTTTACGGGTATTCTAAAATCTTCATGCATCAAACTCATTATGGTTGAATAATGTGCAGAACTGTTTAATGTAAATCCAACTATTCCTCTGGAATTTACCACTCCCATTTCTTGTTTCACCTCTTTGTTTCTCCCAATATTCATGGTTAAGATATTTTTTCTCTTGTTTACCGAATTTTGAATAATTACAGAAGGTTGGAAGGAATATTGGCGTTCGTAAGTTTCTTTTTTAATTAAAATCTCATTATCAGAGACTATTGAATAATTATTGAAAGATTCTTGTTTTAATAATGCATTTTGTTCCGAAAGGATTTCATTTTCTTTTCTTAAATTAAAATAATCACTTACTGATTTTTTTTGCTGATACATCCATCCAGAAATAGATGAACTTGAATTTAAAATACTGGTTTGCTGATAACTAGAGTTTCTACTGATTATAGTAAAAACAATAAGTTGTAACAAAATAAAAAACATAAAAAATTTAGTTCTATTAAAAAATAAGAATAAATTTTTCATGTTTTATTTTGGTTAAAAATCTTCTAAGGGTTAAATCCCTTTCATTAAAAATTGGAATCTATCAATGTTTTCAAGAGCAATTCCAGTTCCTCTCACAACTGATCTCAATGGCTCATCAGCAATATGAATTGGTAGCTGAGTTCTTAAAGAAAAACGCTTGTCTAATCCTCTCAACAAAGAACCTCCTCCTGCAAGATAAATCCCTGTTTTGTAAATATCAGCAGATAATTCTGGTGGTGTCATTTCCAAAGCTGATAATATTGCTTCCTCAATTTTAGTAATAGACTTATCCAATGCCTGAGCAATTTCTTTGTATGAAATAGTAATCTCTTTAGGTATTCCAGTCATTAAATCTCTTCCTCTTACTGCGTAATCTTCTGGTGGATCTTCAAGCTCAGTTGTTGCAGCTCCTACCTCAATTTTTATCATTTCAGCAGTTCTTTCACCAATCAAGATATTGTGTTGTCTGCGCATATAATCTTCAATATCTGCGGTAAAATCATCCCCTGCAACTCTTATTGATTTATCACATACAATTCCACCAAGTGCAATTACTGCAATTTCAGAAGTTCCTCCACCTATATCAATAATCATGTTTCCCATTGGTTCCTGCACATCAATTCCAATACCAATAGCTGCAGCCATTGGTTCGTGAATTAAATACACTTCCCTTGCTCCCGCATGTTGAGCAGAATCACTTACAGCTCTTTTTTCAACCTCAGTAATTCCAGAAGGAATACAAATCATCATTCTCATCCTTGAAAAAGCAGAAAAAACACTCTTTTTTTCTTGAGTCATTTTTATCATCCCCTTTATCATCTCTTCAGTTGCTTTATAATCAGCAATAACTCCATCTTTCAGAGGACGAACAGTTTTAATGGTTTCGTGAGTTTTCCCGTGCATTTGTTGGGCCTTTTTCCCAATCCCAATTATCTGATCAGTCTTAATATCAATTGCAACAATTGAAGGTTCATCCACTACAATTTTTCCGTTTTGGATAATAATCGTGTTGGCTGTACCTAAGTCAATTGCAATATCTTGCTGAAAAAAACTAAATAATCCCATTTTCAATTAATGTTTAAAGTGTCTGGTTCCCGTAAAAACCATTGAAATATTATTGTCATTACAGTAATTAATAGAAAGTTCATCTTTGATAGAACCTCCTGGTTGAACTACTGCATTTATACCCTCATTTCCAGCAATCTCCACACAATCAGGGAAAGGGAAAAAGGCATCTGACGCCATTACAGCATCTTTTAAATCAAACCCAAATGACTTAGCCTTGTGAATTGCTTGGTTCAGTGCATCTACTCTAGATGTTTGTCCTGTTCCACTTGCCAATAGTTGTCCATTCTTGGCAAGTACAATGGTATTCGATTTTGTGTTTTTACAAATCTTACTTGCAAACTCTAGATCTTCAATTTGAGAATCCTTAGGTGAAGTATTTGTAACTGTTTTAAATTCTGTTTTATTGTCAGTAATAGTGTCTTTATCTTGAACCAATACACCATTCAATATAGTTCTGAATTGTGAAGAAGGTAGTTCAAATTGCTTTTGAATCAAAATGATTCTATTCTTCTTTCCTTTTAAAATTTCTAAAGCTTCATTTGAATAAGAAGGGGCAATTACTACTTCACAAAATAAAGTATGAATCTTTTCAGCAGTTTCCTTATCTATTTCTTTATTAGAAATCAACACTCCTCCAAAAGCAGAAACAGGATCACCAGCCAATGCATCTGTATATGCTTGAGAAATGGTGTCTCTACTTGCCAATCCGCAAGCGTTATTGTGTTTAAGTATTGCAAATGTAGGTTTTGAATTTTTAAACTCTAAAATTAAATTTACCGCTGCATCTACATCCAATAAGTTATTATAAGAAAGTTCTTTCCCATGCAACTTATCGAAAAAAGAGTCTAAATCTCCATAAAAGCTTCCTTTCTGATGTGGATTTTCTCCATATCTCAACGATTTACTTTCTGTAATGCTTTGTTTAAAAGCAGTCTGCTGGTTATCGTCAAAATAATTAAAAATATGCGTGTCGTAATTAGAAGATACATTAAAAGAATCTTTGGCAAACTCTTTTCTTTCGGCTAAACTGATAGCCCCATTCCCTTCATTCAACAAATTCAACAATCTATCGTATTGATTTACTGAAGAAACTATGGTTACATCTTTAAAGTTTTTTGCAGCTGCACGAATCAAAGAAATTCCCCCAATATCAATTTTCTCAATGATATCCGCTTCACTTGCACCAGAAGCAACTGTTTCTTCAAAAGGGTATAAATCTACAATCACCAAATCCAATTCAGGAATTTCGAATTGGTCTATTTCTTTTTTATCGCTCTCGTTATCTCTTCTTGTAAGTATACCTCCAAAAACTTTTGGGTGCAATGTTTTTACTCTTCCGCCAAGTATGGATGGATACGATGTAAGTTCCTCAACAGGCACTACATCAACTCCTAAATTCTCAATAAATTTTTGGGTTCCTCCTGTAGAATATATCGTTACTCCTAACTCTTTTAATTTTTCTACAATTGGCTCTAATCCGTCTTTATAAAACACTGAAATTAAAGCTGATTTTATTGTTTTCTGAGGCATTCTTTTTCAATTTTCACAAAGATAGTCATATCCTATGATTTAACGGGATATTTAAGGAATAATATCTTATTAGAAAAACCATTAAAGTAGTCTGAAACAAAAAAAGGTTTTTTAATCAAAAAAGCTTCCAGAATTCTGGAAGCTTTTTGTTTTTTTGGTGGGCAATGAGGGATTCGAACCCCCGACCCCCTCGGTGTAAACGAGGTGCTCTGAACCAACTGAGCTAATTGCCCTCTTTAATTGGGTTTGCAAATATATATAATATATTATCTTTTCCAAATACTAAATTAAAAAAAAGCAAAAACTGTAAAGGAAACAAACTTTATAAGCAGAAAAATTAGGTAAATAAAAAAGCCTAAGTCTTTCGACTTAGGCTTCAAAATAATAATTATTTTAAACTAATTACTTAGTAATTGTCATTTTCTTAGTGATGATAGCTCCATCAACAATGATTGAGTAGAAATAAATACCTGCGTTTAATTTGTCAGTATTGATATCAATTGTATGAACTCCAGCAGTCTTGTTTCCTTCAGTTGAAGAAAGAACTTTTTTACCAGTTACATCAATCATTTCAAAAGAAACCTGAGCTCCATTTTCTAACTCATACTTTACAGTAGTCATTCCGTTAGTTGGGTTAGGGTAGTTTTGGAACAATTTAGCAGAACTTACGTTCTCAATAATTGACCTTGAATTTAATTGAGACAAAGTAGCTTCTATTTCAAAACAATCAGATTGTCCAGCAGCATAAAAATGGAATGGCGCTTGGTATCTGTCAATTGTAGACTTGTATCTATCAAACTTAGTGTAAAAAGAAGCCCCAGATCTATCATTTTTGATGTAACTCATTTGAGTTCCATCTCCATTAGGCTCAGAAGTATACAATCTATAAAATCCTAATTGTTTGTTACTTGTATCGGCAGTTGTGTAAGCACCGCCTGGTTTGAAAGCAACATCAATTGCGAATCTTCCATCAACAGAAACACCTGCTGGAAAAGTAGAAAGCATTAAACCAGTTGCACTAGTATCAGCTAAATCCAAAGCAATTTTATATTGTGCCAATTGATTTTTAACATCAAAAGTAAATGTATCCATTTCAATAGCAAATGATCTTACTGTATCAGTAGCCCATTGTGTTGCAATAGCAGCGTTTTGACCAGGATGAGAAACAAAATCACCAATATAATCAACTACAGTTACAATAATCGTATCTACATATCCTTTAGAACCTTTTGCATAATAACCTACCAAGTTAATTGAATCCAAAGTTGCTGGAATTGAAGGGTCAAATCCATCGCTAGGACCGCCAACTTTAGCATTTACAACTGGAGAGCTTAAATCAAATACTTGCGCAGCATGGTGAATATAAGCAAACCCTACAGTACTCGTGTATTGAATAGGAGTTGTAGAATCAGGAAAAATAGTACGCCAAAATCCAGTAGGAGTTGAAGAGTAATATGAAGCATGATCATCAGTAAAACTTATTGTATGGTTAACAATAGTAGATCTTGAAATACTTTTGTTCAAAGCATTGTACTTGAACATTTCAACATCACCACTAGGCTTAACAGCCTTGTATTCGCTTGATGCTTGAGCAAAAAGACCAGAACCTAATAAAGTTCCTGCAATAATTAAGTAAATTTTTTTCATTTTATTTTTGTTTTGTGTTTTATATAATCTCAAATATAGAACAATATTTTGACTAATGTATAATTCTTTAATAAATTTTTCTTAGCTTAGTTGGGTATTTTTAAAAACAACAAGATAAATTTTTATACTATGAAAAAAACATTACTCTCATTACTTACTATTTCTTTAGGACTAGGCGTTAGCGCTCAATCCTCATCAAATATTATTAAAACTGCCCCTGTAGATGTCGCTGTAAAAAGCACTCCAGCCGCAGATGGATCAGAAATGATTTTGGGACCAGTTGCACGTCCAGCAATGACCAGATCAACAGGTTATACTACAATTGGAACAACAGTATATGATTTGCAGACAAATGGGACAAGCCAAAGAAGAATAATAAATAGGAGTGATAAAACAATTTCTGCTACTTGGACTATGGATAATGGATCTTCTCCTTATACTAACCGTGGAGCAGGTTATAATTATTACAACGGAACGGCATGGGCAGCCTATCCTACAAGTAAAGTTGAAACAACTCGAAATGGATGGCCAGCAGTTGCAGGAAGTAAGAGTATTGCCAACGAGGTAATCATTAGTCACTCAGGAACTGGAGGGTTAACAATGAACAAAAGGAATACTAAAGGAACCGGTACTTGGACTGAGAGTATAGTTACCACTACAATTCCTCCAACTGGATATGATGTACTTTGGCCAAGAGCTGTAATTGGGGGTGCTAATGACAGTACCATTCATGCTTTAGGAATTGTAAGGCACTCTGCCTTCGTAGATTACAAAAATCCAGGAGGATTATATAAAGGACTTTCAACAGCATTAGTTTATTATAGATCAAAGGATTTAGGACAAACATGGGACATTAAGGATTATGTTATTCCTGGATTAGATTCTACATTTTTCAATTATGTTTCTGCCGATGCTTATTCTATTGATTCAAGAGGAAACACGGTTGCGGTTTCTGTTTTCAATTCTTGGGGTGATGTGTTAGTTTTTAAATCACTAGATAATGGAAGTACTTGGACTAAAACAATAGTAAACGATTTTCCAATAAATAAATATATGGTGGATCAAGGTTCTGATATAGATGCTGATGGTAGCTTTGATACTATTCTTTCTTGTGATGGATCTGGATCATTGGTGATAGACCAATTAGGTAAATTGCATGTGTTTTATGGAATTGTGAGAGTGTTAGATTCTGATACTACGGATGGAAATACTTCATATTTTCCTGGCACGAACGGATTAGCTTATTGGACTGAAGCTTTTGGAGCTGACTCAACTCGAACAATCACTGGGATGCTTGATGCTGATGGTTCTGGAGCTTTAGATGTTGC
>CAKZNB010000002.1 GCA_937129365.1 uncultured Flavobacteriales bacterium | reverse complement strand
AAAATCAAAAGTGTTCCCAGTGGTTTAACAAACTTCTCAATGAGTTTATATTCGATAATTTTCATAATTGACAATAATATAAACGCAAAATCGAATTGTACCCGATTTTAAAACCAAATGTACAAAATAAAAAAAGCCATCACACTAATGTATGATGGCTTTTTTTATATGATTAGGTAAGAAAAAAAAGAGAAAACTACCCTAACCAAACAAAATGATTTTAAAGTGTGTACTCCTCATTAAACCTCAATATAGCTCCAGCTGGTGGTGCAACCGATGGAATAGTGTTTACTGAGGTAACTGCTCCTGTGCTGGAGATTGTCATGTATCCCTTTGCTAATGGATCTGAGCTGGAGTTGTACAAGTCATAAGCTATCCTCCTGGATTGTGCTGGTATGAATGCTGGCTCTAATTGTCCAACTGTACCAACTCCAAAGCCTCCCAGTGTGCTTTTTAACTCTCCTTTGAAGCTAACACTACCATCTACATTGATCCAGGCTCTCAACGGACTATCTGTTGTTTGATCAAATGATGGTGAATTTAATGAGGAGAAAGGAGTTACTTTATTTACTAAAGTATCATCTGCCATCCCTTTCTTATAGAGCTGAAATATATTTTTAGTTAAAGCAAATAACACTGAGCCTGATGGTGGTGTCCCTCCGAACTTTATCACAGCTGTCCTCACTTTGTATGTTTGATGCACTGAGGCATTTGCAAATGTTTTCTGACCTGCTGGATCATTGCTTTCAAACATCTCCCAGCGTACTGTTAGATCGTAAGTAATTCCTGATACAGCTGCTACTTTAAATATCTCACCATTCCAAAATATTGAGCCAGATGTCATGTTTAAAGTGCCTGATGCTAATGCTGTATAGTCAACTATACATCCACTCAATACCACCACAGTGGTATCATCATGAGCTACTATTCCATTTAATGCCTCTTTGATCGAGTCATTAATAAATCTAAGATCATCCAATACTATTGGCATCCTACCTAATTGTGTAGTATCTAAATTATTCATTGTTTAATATGTTTGAATTGTGTAATTTTTACCTGCTATTTTGTATTTATCCACTAAAGCCCTCATCTGAATAGATGAGAAAACGAGTGCAGCAGGGACTCTAACTTTAAAATGTATTTGATTTACCTGCTCTGATAAGTTCTCTAAATAAACTACTGGAGCTGATGTCTCTGATTTATTAGCCAGGTATAATGTTACTGATCCCTCAGATTTATTGGCTACATAAACATTATTTATAATACTGGTGTCCTCGATATAAATCCTCCTCAAAACGGTATCAAACTGATCATTTAAAACACGTTGCAAATACATTGTTTGTCCATTGAATTGCAAGTCATAATCTACTCCATCTTTCCAGGACTTAAATGTGGTGTTAAGATTTTTTAAAGGCTTTATCAATGCATTTAAAACATCTTTTAAATTAGATGATCTAAGTGCAGCTGGTAGCAACTTTCTTATTATATCTTGAAAATCTATATTAAACATTGTAGGTGATTGTAGTGCTTAATGGGAATGCTGCATCTATAGCCATGTGACCTGCATCTGCATTGTAATTGTTTACTATTGTGGAATAGGGCAAAGTCCCATATTTTGCCTCAGCCAATCCAATAACTGGATCAATAACTCCCTGAGCTTTTTGAATTTCATCAGTTAACTGGGTTAAATTCAAATTCCCATCAAAGGGTAAGTTTTGGATGTAGTTATTAATTGCATCTTGAACAGGATACACTCCTGCTGTACTGAGCAGCTCTCCTGATGCTGAAAGTACCAAAGGATCATATTTAACAGTGTAATATATTTTTAATAAATCTGCATCTCTACTGACTACTGCTGTATTAGTTCCTGCAAACTTTATCAATGTTAAATAAGCTGTGAAAGCACTCAGCTCAGTAGTTGTGAGTTTAACAGGTAATGATCCTGATAATTTAGCCACCTTAACAACTAATTGACCTGATACCTCAGTCACTGAGGCTCTCTTAATAATTTGATTTGCTGGTGTGATTGTTGGATAATTGTATTTAGTGCCATTCCATGTGAGCGTATCACCAAACTGAAATAAAAAACACTGAGCATGATACCACACCACAGTCCCCACATACAACTCTGCTGCTCTTTTTTCTATGTCAGCTTTATGAGTGTCAAATATTTTCTCATGGATCCATATCCCTACAGCTATCACATAAAATAAAAGCCTCCAGCGTGCTACTTTACTCCCTGAGGATAAATCATTCAATAAATTTGTAGCAGTGTCTGTAGATGGCTGCAAACCATTTAATGAAGACATTGTAGCCTTTTCGGCTATCATCTCATTGTATATTGTTTTTATTTCTCTTGCCATCTTAAATTATTTTTTATTCCATTGAGTCCATCCAAAAGCTCTCACTCCGTAATATCTTGTATAGTTATCAATTCTTTGGATAGAAAATCTCAGAGTGCCATTAACTGCCTGACTCCATTTTAACATTTCTTTGTCCGCAAATTTTTGAGCTGCTTTGCTATTACCCTCAAACCAATGACCTATTACCCAGTCGCTATTTTGATATAGATAATCATGGATGAGAGCTGCTGCATCAAAATCTCCAGCTGGAGGTAGAATAGCCCAAAAAATACGAGGCACTGAGGATAAATCATATCTAAAGCCCTTAGGAATATTGATCACCTCTCCATTGGATAATAAAAAACTGATTTTTTTCTCCAGTTTGTATTGTTTCCATTTGTTGGATGGTCTTAGTATCCTGGAGTACTTTATAGGATTGTCCTCAAAGGACACCTCAAATATGTTATCTATTGTTAGCATCATTTTTCCTCTTGAACTACATAGCCATTATCAGCTGCAATCATGTTAAGCATTGGAGTGAGAATAACATCTCCCAACTGATTAAAATAGTTAGTCAATACTGGGTTTTCGTCTTTTTTCTTTTTGTAGGTGTTCATGTCAGGCTGTCTTGTTATTGGGTCTATCATTACCTCACCTATCTCCCCAATATCTCTAATAATAGCAGCAAACTCCTGAGACTGTATCTCTGTCCCCTCGTTATTATGCCTTTTTTTCTGCCATATTCCTTTAACAATGTTGTTCTCTATATCAACATTGAAATGGATTAACTTTGCTCCCTCAGGTATTCCTTTTATTGGTACTATTGGAGTTTTTTGCTCTGCTATTCCTGTACAGGCAGCACTTTTTGGTAATTCGATTGTTTCTTTAATCATAATTATTTTTTTAAAATGCTTTTGCATCGTTTATAATGGATGTTGAGACATAAAATCCTTGATTAGCTTTCCATCCTAAACCTCCTTTTGATATATAAACATCTCGATTTGAATAGATCCAAGCCCCATGAAAATAAGCGTTATTTCCTGAACTATCATAAATCATTACAGGTAAAAATTTGTTCACTATTTTTGAGGCTAAAGAAGCTGGAGCAGTACCTACTTTTGTTCTGCTGCTGATGGTCGAACCTGTTGAATTAAGAACAACACCTTTAAAGTGCAAAAAACCTCCTTGTAATTTCATTTGAAATCTCTCAGAGCCATGAGTAAATCCACTTTGGAGAGTTACATCTGCCCAATCTACAAACTCATCAGGAGTCAAAAATTCCAATCCATCTCCTGCTGAATTTACTTTAACCAAATAATCCTCTTTTCCTGAATAAGATGAGGGAGTGTCTAATAGATTTTTAAACTCATCTTTATAACTATCAACTACATCAGTCAGTACTGATCTTACATCAGAGGGAGTTATATCTCCTGATGTATTATCAGCCAAAACAGATGCTGTATCTGATAAAATTTGTGCTTTTGTTTTTACTGCCATAATATTTAACTAAATCCAGTGCTAAATCCTGAGCTAAATGCTCTTGTTACACCTGTTATTATTGGGGTATTAAACCCACTATTTACTACTATTGAATTCTTAGTGTAATAATCTACTATAGATTGATCAATTGCCTCTGATTTTATTTTGAGTTTATCTCCCACCTGGAGGCTGTGATTTACTGAACTGATGTTATTATCATTCATCAAAAGGAATAAACCCTCCACACTTCCATAGTGCTGGACAGATAATTCATACAGTGTCTGACCTTTTTCTATTATAACCTCTTTAATCATTTATCTCTGCATCTATAATAATACTCTCAAAATTCTCAACTGCTACCTGTGTGATCTCAAATGAGTCAGCAGTTAACTGGAGTCTAATGTCTTTCTCTAATCTCGTTTTTACCTCTCTTGTTAGTGGGGCATTTATATAGTTTACTATTCCAATTCCTGTGAGAGGGTTTTGCTTATACTCTCCTTTTTCAGATCTTACTAAATCCTCAATGTGATGCTGATCAGAATAGCCTACTAAAAAATCTCCATCTTTAATGGCTATGTCAGCTGTATCTTTTGATATAAAATCCTTAACCATGTTTAATCTTTTTGTTTTCAATGCTATTTAAGTCAGCTGTAGGCAAACTTATTACTGCTGCACTCAGTCCTTTCAATACTGCTCCTCCATCTCCTGATACTGGAGTCCAGACTTTAAGCATGTTTTGAAATGCTTTAATAGCTGCTGTGTTTTTGTTTAATTGCGAGGTGAGTTCTTGGACCTTTATCAATCCTCCTAATCCTCCTCCGTTCAATTCTATTTTTTTAGCCTGGACTTTCAGCTCTCCTGAGCTATTTATCTCCACACTTACATCTTTTGCCTCAATCATCATACTATCAAACTCACTTATTTGAGTCACATAAGTATCAGCTGTATTGTTTTCTATAAGTGCAAAATGCACAATAGATCCAACCTTTGGATAGGTGATGCTCCTGGTATCAGTTTTTTTGATTACTGATTTTAGCTTTACATCCAAATAATTAGCTCCTCCTCTCAATGGCTTAACCTCACATACATCACTCTCCTTATCTACAGAGATAACCTCTCCTCTCAACGTTTGCACCTTGATGAGTGGCTTTACTATCTCCTCTATGAGTTCTTTAATATTAGGCATTTGCTGCTGCTATTTGTTTACTGCTGGCTAATTTACCCAGCTCAATGTCTCTCTTTATTCCTGTATTATATCCAAATCTTAAACTGACTCCATCAATGTAATAGGATCCGTTTCTCTCTTTAAAAAAATCATCCTGGATCTCAGTGATGTCTCCATGCTGACAAATTGGTAAATGAAAACCTGTAAAAGATCCTCTAAATCCATCATACTTTAAATCATCTATCTCTCTGTTTGCAATTTGCTCCAGTTCCTGCTCCGAGATATTGTAATAGTGTAATGTCCTCAAAGCTCCATCCTCATCTCCTAACTTAATTTCTATCCTACTATTATCAGGCAAAATACTGATAGCTTTTAGCTGGATCCTGATGTCCTCCTTAGTTCTGTATTTCAAAGTCTCTAATCTATCCACTATATTTTTTTGAAAATGATGCTTTACTTTTTTGTAAGTGTCAAGTGGATAAGCAAACCCTACATAAAGCTCTTTGTTTTTGAAGTATGATTTTAATCCATACATCTTTTTTAGTTCCTGGAGTACTTGTGCTGAGTTTACCTCATTAATTCTGAAAGCTCCCAGCTCCATGTCCAGTACATGAGTTTTTATTCCTGGTGCAATTTTGTCAATTACATTTTTTAGAGTAGCGTTTCTCCAGCTTGCTTGGATGTTGCTGGACTGTTTTAGCATCCACATCTCATCCTCACATTTGATGGTCAATGGTACTCCTGTTACTACCTCAGACACATATCCCTCAAACTCTGTGTTAAGCTCTCCATCATAACCGACTTTGATAGTGACTTTATCTCCTTTTTTAATCACCTCTGAGATTGATTTCTCAGTTAATTTATTTAACACCTTTACCTTTCTTGGTAATTTGATCACAGCTGTATCTGTCAGGTTTTTCCAGGAGGATTTTATCACTCCCTCCATCACAAAAGGCATCTCTAAAGCTCCTATTGTAATATGTGTGCCTACCAAATAACTCATAGTACAATTAGCTCTATTTCGTTGTCACTGATGCAATCAATTACATAAGGCTGTACATTAACAAGTTTCTCAGATGCAGGAAAGCTAACTCTCCTCATGATTAAATTATGGATCCCATGTAGATTAAGCAATCTGCTCTCTACTGCTATGGCTTCATTATAATCCAACCATTTTTTTAACTCCTCAATTTTGGTGTGAGGCAAATCATCCTCCTCCTCATTGATCAAAACTCCTCTAATTCTGATCATAAAATCCTGCTCTCCTATAATCTCATGGACATCTCCTGCAATTCCCTGTACTTTTGAGGACACAATATGTTTTGATCGGTTAACATCCATCAGTGGAGCGTCAGTAAACTTATAAACTCCATTGTTTTTGGATAGGGTAAGGCTCTCATAGATTGGAGTCCCAAATGTAGAGCTGACTGATCCCTCTGCCACTCTGATAGTCTCTATTTTTGATGCATCATACTCAAAATCAGGATTAACTTTGCCATTAATCACAGGCACATAACCATTTATATTAAATATTTGTCTGGTTAGTTCTAATGCATTTATTTGATATGCTGCCATGCTTTTTTTAGATTATTTCTGTCGCTTTTAATTTTAGTAGCCATTTGGCTTGTGCCAGCTTTCTTTTATACACACTAAATTTCAATTTCTCAGGGTCTGGTATGTGAAGAAAGTAGCTGATAAGGGCAGAGCAATGCTCAAAGCTCTGCCCGTATTCAGTGTCCTTTAGGTGTGTGCTGGCTAATGCTTTTTTGCCTCAGACTCTAAGATCTCAATAGTGTCATAAACCTGGATAGCTCCAGCTAATCTCACTTTTGAGTCATTCTTAAACTCCTCATCACCATCTATCCATAAGTTATCAAGAAAATACATTTTTCTATTCATGATACTTGGTACATCCATTCCTGCTGAGAATAAGTCCAAATTATCTAAAGGATCTTTAATGAAACATCTAAATGTTTCTGCTTTTTTATCCTTAGACTTTGGCTTTGTCACTATAATCTCAGTGGCAGATCCATGCTGAGCCTTCATCTTTTTGATGTCAGCTTCACTTGCTGTAAATTTTCCCATTGTTCTTTTTTTATTGATTTATATTCCTTTAAAGTTTATATCACCCATGATTAAACTTATTTGTTTCTCTGCATTGGTAGTGTCAGTATTAATATCCACTCCTCTGTTAGTAAATTCACAGTGCATCAATTTGTGTACTGTAAATACTCCGTTTCTATTGAAACTTACTACAATTGGAAAGGGTTTAATGTCAGTCAAATCCTGTCCTACTGGTAGAGCGTTCTCAATAGCATTAAGCTCAGCCTCTGATAGAGTTACTGATCCTGAGTAGGTTTTTTTACCTCTCCCTCTGCTTACTGGCTTAGCTCCTCTGCCATAGTGGTTAGCTTTCTCCCTTTCTAAGTCGTATGTGATTGCAGAGATTCCCTCTACTGTACGTCCCAAAAGATTTACATCTACACCTACCCAGTCATGAGCCTCTCCATTAATTAGTGCTGTATTATTTGCCATAGTATTTTAGTGTTAAATTGTTTTTGTTAGTCCTATTTCTACCTCCAAAATTCTACCTGTAGCGACTTCTACCACAGCTATCTTAGTGACTATTTTGCCAGTAGCTTGCACATCCTGATTAGGATCTACAAAAGCATCCATTCCTGAGATCTCATCAGCCTGGAGCATTACGCTCATAGCCTCCTCAGCATCTGCCTCAAAAGATTTGGCTACAGCCATCTCTATCTTACCAGTAGATGCATCCAATAAAATTGGAGAGTTAACTCTTGGTAATAGCTTAGCATATACTTCTCTCACAGCCTTATTGATTACTCTCCTGGAGTTTCCATAAGCATAATCACTGGTGATTACTGTACACGCAGGGAAATCATCAAAATAAACTCCGTTTGTTACAGTATTTCCATTGTAAGGTCTCGCAAATAAATATCCTTTGGCTGTCAGGTTTTCGTAGTCTCCCTCATAATCTGCTATTGCTTTATGAGAACTTAATCCAGGATTAAGAAATGCACCAGCTATGGAGTCTGCTAAATTGAATTTAGCCACATATCCAATGCTCTCATGCACATTTGCCACAGAGATTACTCCTAAAGTAGTTCCTACAGCTGCATGATCTTCATTAATATCATCACCAGTAGCTGCTACATCCATATCCTGCAATATAGTTACATGCACATCAGGAGCTGATGATCCTCTAAGATCTCCAGCTAAAGCTACTGTCCCGTTAAACTCTCTACCCTCGATCACAACCTGTACAGGTCTCTTTAAGTCATACTCTGCATTAGCCAAAGCCTGAGCTTTAGGAATTGCAGCAGTTACATCAGCATCAATCCCAGCGGTTTTGGTTGCTGTGTAAGTTGTAAGTGGATTTAATACCACTCCCACCTGTCTAATGTCTCCTTTAGCGTCTTTTAATAGTTGCCTTACATGAGCATTTGTAATGTCACACATCTTTGCCAAAGTATTAGCAGCCTGAGCTGTTATTCTGATGTACAAAGATCCTGATGGACTCATTCTAAAAAACTCTTTGATGTGGTAATATACCAGGATGTTATTTGCTGTGTCATAAGCCTGGTTAATTCCTAAATCCTCAGCATCCTCAACTCTTGTTAATTTTGCCGATGTAGTATCAAGTGCTAACCCAGTAGCTGCTACACCACCAAACATTAAACCTGACACCATATCCTTAGATGGGTTACGTCTACCAAGACCTCCCTCACCTCTTTTAATTAATAACTTTCCCATTATTTATCCGTTTTTTTAGCATCAGCTTGAGCTTTAGCAAAAGCATCCTGATCTGTTTTTAATTGAGCTTTATCAGCCTCTAATTTCTCTCTCTCCTCAGCTATTGCATACTCCAGTCCAGCAGCTTTTTTAGTAGTCTTTAAAAACTCCTCTTTTTCAAGTTTCAACTGCTCCTGCTCAGCTTTTAAAGTCTCTTTTTCAGTTGCTAATGTCTCCTGACCTTTGTGCAGTTCAGCCATCTGAGAGTCATAATCCTCTTTAGATTTCAAATCTACTTTAGATCCCTCTCCATCTCTGTTAAAAGATTTGATTTTATCCACATCCTTACCGTTGCTCACACAGTGATTTACTGCTGCTGATTGAGATGGGAATGTGTTTTTATCAGGGGTAACAAAAACGATCTCTAAATTTGGATTTTGTTCTAATGCTTCTAATGCTAATTTCTTCATGGTTAATGATTATTGGTTAATTATATTATTTCTTTACTATTTTGAATTTTCTAAAAAACAGGCTCAATGCTATGTATAAAACACTAACTATTGATACCCAAAGTGACCACCTATAATAGAAAGGGATCTTTTTCACTATCTTTTCTTTGCTGGAGCTGATCAGTTTCTCCCTTTCCTTTTCAGACCTAAAAAGTCTCTCCTCATAACTTAAAACCAGTTTACTCAAACTGTCACATTTAGTGTCCAGTCTAATTTTACCATCTCTGTAGATGATCCTGGTGGATGCTCTACCATTTTTATACTGGATAATTGTGTCCCTTTCAAAAACGGTGATTGGGATCTCAACTCTCAGTGTATCGGCTGGAATAGTAACCGTATCTACTTTCATGATATAGCTATAAGCTGTACTATCAGATTTAACTAAGCTTTTGTCAGTTTTCTGAATCAGTGATGATGTCCTGCATGAGAACAACAAAACTATAAGCAGTATGTAGATTAATTTTTTCATTTTGTTAAGGCTTAAACAATACGTGTAACCTTGTTTTTTCTAATGCTATTGGTGTGTGTTTGTATCCTTTGTTGTACTCCATTACATCTCCTTTGATGTAGATTTTATTATCCTCTAAGTCCTGCATTTTACCATATTCAATCTCACAGCTTTCTATTAAATCCTCATGGAAATGCGACCCAAACTCTCCACCTTTTTCCATTATGGTGTCAAAGTTTAAGTAGGTCTTAAATCTGTGTTTTCTCCTCCTAACTTTTACAAACTCATTCACCTCTACCCAAACTCCTATAGGAAACTTTAGCAAATCTGCTCTATTTATCGGGATGTGTAACTTACCATTAAAAGCCTCGATAATCTTAACTAAATTATCGTAGTCTTTTTGAACTTCCTTATAAGCTTCACCGCCTTTTTTTGATAGTAAAAAACTAAACATTTCTTTTGTTTTTGATCAGATTAACCAGCTCAGTAGAAACTTTAAAATATTTCTCTGTCACATCCATCAATGCAGCATCTTTAGCCTCATCCCTTTTTAAAAGGTATCTGATAAACCAAGCCAATCCAATTATAACCACAGCCATGACACCTACCACTGTAAAATCTGTAGTTCGAGCTACATCAGCAACCTCTCCAATTTGTAATAGTGTCATGTTTTATAGTGGTTTTTTAGTTAATCGGCTAATATGAATTTAACTACCGTTTAAACTAAATTTAAAAGCCCTTTCAATAGCTCATCCTGAGGATGGCAGTCAGACTTATCAGGTCTAAAACTGGTGTGTGTCCAAACTCCAGGAGTATCATTTAATGCATCCTTATTGACATCAAACATATTGCAGTTAAAATTAAGTGGGATCCTATACCTATTTCCTAAGTACCTGGTGAGGATCATGGCTGAGTCTATCTGTGCATCAGTATATTTCTCAAATCCTTTATAACCTCTGTAGCCATCCTTATAGACTACTACTTGATCATCTGATAGTTTAATCTTAATCTTTACGCCTGACTTGCTATAGGTAGCATTACCTCTCCCAAAATCATTGGGACTGGCATACCATTTTCCATCAATTTGCTTAAGTCCTCCCCATGAGTCTAACTCAATACCAATAGAACTGGAATTTAGATTTTTGTAGTTGAGTCCAAAGGTTTTAAAATGTTTGACTTTTAATCCTAAGTGGTATCCCCAGTATTTTGAGCTAAATAATTGGTGTATAGTTCCCTCTCTATCAATAATAAACGAGGTAGCAATACGTGGAGTATTTCTCATCCAGTGACCTATGTCTCCTCTCACTCCCTCACCACTTACTGTGTGATGCAATACAATTTGAGTTTTAGGCACTGCCTTTCTCACATATTGTGTGGCTGGAAAATCATGCTGCACAATGGCAGATATATCTAATTTTGGCATCTCTTTTGGTTTTTGCAAACTAATGCCAGCAAAGGCTATTAGCATACTGATTGTTAATAGTGTGAATTTTTTCATTGTGTTTTTTTGGTTTTTAGTTTTGGACAATATGCTCCTGGTCTCTCCATTTGCTGTCCGCTTTCACCACCTAAAGCAGATGCTGGTGTGGCATCTGCTCTGTGGTTCTGTATAGATAGTTTTGTGAGTTTTCGCTCTCCTCCTGTGGTTTTCGATTTATTGAGAAACAATAGCTCCGATCCCTTCCTGCTTTTTAGGCAATGCAACGTGATACATTTGGTATCCTATTACATTTTCTCTCATTGTAGGATTGTCCTCAGCTTTTAAAGCTGTCATCATTATCTTACCTTGAGCCTGAAACATTCGAGGAGTGAAGAAAGCAATAGATGAGTTTTTGTCAGTTCCTGCTGGTGTAGCTCCAAATGCCTTTTTGACAATTCCTGTGTAAACTGGATTTTTTGAGTACTCATACACATCAAATCCCATGATTCTACCTATTTTCCCATTCACAGTATCAAGTGAGTACTGTTTTGCAAATGCCTCATCACTTTTAAGTAATGCCTCAACATGCTCAGGACACAATACTAATCTTCTACCCATGCTTGGAATGTTTGCCTCATCAAAATTCCTTTTCATTTTGATAATATCAGCCACTGCAAAAGTTGCTCCTGCTGTTGCAAATACTGGAGTTTTTGCTCCGTTGGTAGCTGGTGCAATGTTATAGATAGATTTCTCTCCAGTTTTCTCTACTAACGCATCTTTGTGCGACTCATTTACTGACTTGATTTTGTCAAATGAAATCCCATGTAACTCATCCCATGTTACTGTAGTGTTTTCAGTATCATACTTATCCAATGAGATTGAGATGTCAGCATCTGTCCTCCCAGCTTTTGGGATTGGGAATGTGCTGTTATTGATCAATACTGCTGGATCTACTCCTACATCCACCAAGTGGATTGATTTATTACCCTGTACTCTGTTTGAGTAGTTTGGGATTCCTGTCATGAAACTTGGTTCTGCTCTAAATTGCTTTAATAGCTCACCTGTCCATACTTCTCTTAATATTCCTGCCATTTTATTTGTGGTTTTATTCGGTTTTTAAAAATTAGTTTGAGTATGCTTTATTTACTAAAGCCTCATACTTCTCAGGCTCATTTGCTTTCATGTTTTCTAATCCAGCGTGGTCATTATTGAACCATTCCTCTACAGTCCATTTAGATCTGTCAGTATTACTAGCAGCTCCTCCTTTGGATGCATCAAAATTTAATTTTTCTCTGCCAGGCATTGCATCAATGACTGCTTTTGCATCGTCATAATTATTGTTTGCCATTGTCTCAAATGCTGCTCTGCCCTCAGCAGTGAATTTGCCCTCAGCCTGAGCTTTGTTAAGCAAGTTTGACACTCTCTCAGCCCTTAATGTTTTCAACTCATTTGCATCTGCCTCATTTACTGGAGCAGTTGCTGGAGTTTCTGCTGGTTTAGCAGGTACTGGAGCTGGTGCAGTTGCTTTGTTGTTTAACTCAGTCAACTTAGCTGCAATTTCAGCCTCCGTAGCGTTTTCAGGTAAGCCAATCATGGCTAGTTGTTCTTTGTTCATGTTATTATTTGTTGGTTTATAAAAATTGTCTATTTGTGTTTGATAGTGATTGTATAAATCCTCTACGTTTTCAATCTTTTTGGATGGAGCTTTTTTGACTGTGCCTGTAGCTATCTCATCTGCTAATCCATACTTTAATGCATCTTTTGCAGAGATCCATACATCTTTACCCTCTTGAAAAAACTTAGCTTTTATATCAGCCTCAGTCATTCCTGTCTTTTCAGCATAAAGGCTATAAAGATCCTCCTCCCACTTATCCATCATGTCTGCTCTGTCTCTCATGGTTTTGGCAGATCCCCAAGCTCCTCCACTAATTTTGTGTAGCATTAGCCTGGTAGCTTTACCCATGATTACATGATCAGCTGCCATACATATAAATGACATAGCACTTGCTGCAATTCCCTCCACTATTATAGTGACATGTGCATCCGTACTCTCTATTATATTATAGATGGCTACAGCCTCAGCTACATCTCCTCCTCCTGAGTTAACTCTTATAGTGATCTTAGAGTGTTTCTCAGCCAGTTCTCTCAAAGCAGTGGATAATCTCCTGGAGTTTCCCTCACTTGCATAAGGAGCTATATATCCATAAATTCTGATCTCAGCTGAGTCAGATTTATTAGATATTGTATAATAGGTTTTTTTCATTCTTTGGCTGTTTGCTGATACAAATATGAAGCAAAAAAACATAGGTTTAAAACCCTACATCCTTTGCTGTATAGGTGTTTGCAGTCAATAGCTAAATGGTTGCAATCAAAGATTAAGGCAATTTAATATAGGTAGTATTTGGTGCATCTTTGTATAGAGCAAAATCAAATAATCCATATGAAAAACTCAGAAAAAAAGGAGCTGGCTAAGCAGTTGTTTTTACATACAACCCTTAATCAGAATGAGATAGCAGAGAAAGTCCACACTACGCCTAAAACTATGGGTAAATGGTGTAAGGAATGGAGGGTTTTAAAAGCTGCTATATCCAGCACTAAAGATCACACAATAGCCAGGTTGTATGGAGGTATTGATTTGATATTAAAAGCTGCTGAGGATGAAAAAAGACCTATCACTGATGCTGAGGCTGATAAGATTTCAAAAATCAATAAAACAATAGGCACAATAGACAAAGATTTGGATTTGGCTATTTACATCCAAGTGTTTGAGGAGTACAATAGGTATTTAATGCCATTAAATACCGATTTAACAAGAGAGAATAATGTTTATCAAGATAAATTTATAAGTATAAAAGCAGGTGTCAGTAACTAAAAATAAAGCACTAAAGCAATGGGAGGAGCATTGTCAGGCAGTACAGCAAGCTACTACTGTGTCTATTGGAGAAACTCCTGTAGATGTAGAGGATAGAATAAAAAGAGCCAGGAGAGATTATGCCTATTTTGTAGAGTACTATTTCCCGCATTATGCACAATCAAAAACTGCTAAATTTCAAATAAAAGCAGCTAATAAAGTGCTGAAATCTAAGAAAATTAGAGGGCTTTTTGAATGGGCAAGGGGACACGCAAAATCTACACACTTTACTATTTTTATTCCTATGTGGCTGATGATCCAGGAGGATAAAGAATTAAATTTTATGTTGGTGATTGGTAAATCTGAGAAAGCAGCTTTCAAACTATTAGGAGACCTACAGGCTGAGCTACAGTACAATCACCGATATAATAAAGATTATGGCAAGCAGTATAATGCTGGATCATGGGAGGAGGGACACTTTGTAACTAAACAGGGTGTAGCTTTTATGGCTTTGGGGAGAGGGCAATCACCCAGGGGGATTAGAGACAGACAAAATAGACCTGATTATATCGTATTTGATGATATTGACGATGATCAAATGGTGAGAAATGAGGACAGGGTAAATAAGATTTATGACTGGTTGCTTGAGGCTGTGCTTGGATCAATGGATATGGGTAGAGGGCGGTTTATTGGTGTGGGTAACAGGATCCATAAAAAATCAATCACTGCAAGGTTTTCTAAAGAGAAAGGAGTCTATCACACCACAGTAAATGCATTGGACAAAAAGGGACAACCCTCCTGGTCTGAAAAATACACTATTGATGAGATCAATGAGCAGATAGCCCTGATGGGATATAGGAGATCACAAAAGGAATATTTCAACAATCCTGTTGAGGAGGGGACAATATTTAGAGAGCAGTGGATCAGCTGGGGTAAAATACCAAAGTTAGAGACTATGGATGGGCTTGTGCTTTATGGAGATCCCTCTTTTAAAGATGGGACTAAAAATGACTACAAAGCTGTGAGATTGTGGGCTATAAAAGGAGCAAAATTATACCTGCTCAGATCGTTTGTGAGACAGACCACTGTCACCAATATGGTAAGCTTTTATTATGATGTACACCAGTCACTCCCTGAGGGAGTAAGTTGTCAATATTGGATGGAGGCAAATTTTTTGCAGGACATGCTCCTGGAGCAGTTTAAAGTAGAGGGAGAGAATAGAGGCTATCACCTGCCAATTAGAGGAGACAAAAGAAAAAAGCCCAACAAATTTGCCAGGATTGAAAATCTAAGTCCCTACTACGAGAGAGGAGTTATCGTTTATGATGAGAAACTCAAAGAGGATGAGGACACTAAGACTGGACTGGAGCAGCTACTTGCTTTTGAGAAAGGATCCAAAGTCCATGATGATTGTCCTGATGCAGATGAGGGAGCTATTTATATGTTACAAAAAAATACCAGGAGTAGTGACTTTGAGCCAGTTTTTGGACAAAGGACTCACAGGAGATCCTGGTAATAAATGATAAAACTATGTTTTTAACTGATACAGACTACAATAGTCACCAAGCGACTAAAAACCTCAATATCCTTACTAAGGATGACACTGTTAGCGTGAGAAATTTTGCGGAGCTGGCAGCTGAGGAGCAAATGAGATCCTACTTAGCTAATAGATTTGATATAGCTAAAATTTTTGACAAAGTGGGTACAGAAAGAAATCCATTATTAGTGATGTATTTAGTGGACATGACAGTGTATCACATGTTTGCGAAAATACCAAACAGACAAACTCCTGAGGATGTAGGATTGAGATTTGAGGAGGCAATTAACTGGCTAAAAGATGTAGCAAATGGAAAAAACACACCTACACTCCCTCTAAAAGAAAAATCAGAGACTGTACCTGCTGATATGCAGTATGGATCTGAGACCAGGATCAATTTAAGATAATACCAAAACTTTTTAACACATGAGCATATTTGACAAAATAACCTCTATACCTACAGAGATAAGAGAAACCTTTCAGGCTAAAAGGAGATTGAGTAACCTAATGGATGGCATGAGTAGGCAAAAGGCTACTAAAATAGTAGATAAATTGGTGAGAAAGTATGACGGATTAAAAGAGAATGATGTAAGATCCTGGAGGACTGCACACGCTTTAGCCCTTAATCCTGAAAACCCTAACAGAGCTGAGCTGTACAATGTTTACAGAGATGCATTGTTAGATGATCACCTTATTAGTGTAATCCAAGTAAGATTAGAAAAACTCCTCAAAAATGACTTTGAGATAGTGGATATAGCTACTGGAGAGGTAGATAATGAGGCTACTGAATTACTAAAAAAGAGATGGTTTTGGCAGTTCCTTACTTTTGGATGGAATGCCAATTTATTTGGATATACTTTGATCCAATTTGGAGACCTGATAGAGACTCCTGAGGGATTTAGATTTAAAGATGTGGAGGAGGTTGACAGGAGATTTTTAAAGCCTGAGTTTGGAGTGTATGTAAAGGATCCTAATGATGAGGTAGATAGTGGATTTTCCTACAGAAAGGGAAGTGTTTCTAAATGGCTTATTGAGGTGGGGAGTCCTACTGATTTAGGTTTATTATTAGAGGCTACACCTCTCACTATTTCTAAAAAATACATGGGGATTTTTTGGGATGAGTTTGCTGAGATGTTTGCTGCTCCGATGAGAGTGGGTAAAGTTGACAGTAACAATCCAGGAGAAAGGACTAAAATGGCTAACATGCTTGCCAATATGGGACGTAATGCATGGGCTATGATTGATCAAAGCTCAGAGATTGAAATAGTAGAGACTAACAAAAAAGATGCTTTCCAGGTTTATGACAAAAGGATAGAGAGAGCTGAGAAAGGAATGAGCAAAAGAGTACTGGGATCTACTATGATTGTGGATGATGGGAGCAGTCACTCACAGGCTGGTGTACATGCAGAGGTTACTGATGATATAGTAAGTGCAGACAAAAGAGAATTGATGTTTACCATCAATGAGGATCTAATCCCTTTCTTAATTTCTCATGGCTATCCGCTGGAGGGTAAAAAATTCAAGTGGGATGATCAGGAGAGACTCTCTCTAAAAGATCAGGCAGAGATTGATAAGTGGCTGGTGGACATATTTGATATTGAGGCTGAGTATTTTAAAACCAAATATAACTCCAGTATTATTGATTATAAGAAAAAGGAGGAGGACAAACCAAATACTGATCCTGAGGGAAAGTAGAGGAGGCTGCTGCATCTAATAAGTATCGAGCTTTAGCAGTAGCCTTAAATCATTTTTACACCAGTAGCAACTGTGCTAAATGTGATCCTGTGGACTTCTCTCTGCTCAATATCACCTTTCCAAAAATATCAGACAAACTGATCAAACGCTTTTTTAACAAAGAGGTGAAAGCTGGAGAGATAGATGCAGATTTATACCTGGAGACTGCCAGCCAATTTGAGGAGGCAATTGATGAGAGTATAGGATTAGATTTTGAGTACAATCATCCTGATAATGTGATGAGAGCAAAGCTCAGGACTAATTTACACGCATTTAGTGGAGCAAAGTCATTAGCAATGTTTGAGCAAATAAGAGCAGAGCTTACTAATGAGGATGGATCTGTGAGGACTTTTGCAGAGTTTAAGGATAAAGTGCTGGACATTGATCTCCAGTATAATACCAACTGGTTAAAAACTGAATACAATCAGTCGGTTGTGCAGAGCCAACACGCCAAAAACTGGAATAGATTTAAAGAGGATGCAGATTTGTATCCTAACCTCAAATATGTAACTGTAGGAGATGATAGAGTGAGGAATGATCACAGAGCATTGGATGGGATTATCAGACCTGTAGAGGATGCTTTTTGGAATACCTATGCACCACAAAATGGATGGGGATGTAGATGTACCTTAGAGCAAATGGATGAGGAGGCTGAGCTGACAGAAATAGAGACAGCAAGGGGATTGGGAAAGGGAGTGATTAAGCAAAAAATGTTTAAAACCAACATTGGCAAAACAGGGATAGTGTTTGAGGATTCTCATCCTTATTTTAAAAATGCTAAAGGCTTAAAAAAGCAATTAAAAGCTGTTGAAAATCATGGAATGAGGGAGTATGTAGATATTTATAACAAACCCAAAAAACTTGCTAAATATAAAGCAGGGATCAAAACTGAGGAGGACTATGTAGCCTGGTTTGATAAAAAGGTGAAAAATAGCCCAAATAGTGATAAAACTGGATTTGTATTAGCCAGCAAAATTGGTCATAAAATTGAGTTCAAAAGCATGCTAAAGGATAAGCCATCTATAGTGAAACAAAAAAGATACCTCTATGCAGATGAGCTGGACAATGTGGTGAGTAATCCTGATGAGGTGTGGACTCGATTAGATGACAATCCTAAAAATAACAGGTTTATCACCAACTACATAAAATACTATGAGGATGTGCCAGTAATACTGGTAACTACTCCAGCTAATAAAGGAAATGCCATCACAGTGATGAGCTACTATAAATTAGATAAAAATCCTGAGCAGGGAGTCTCAAGGTTTAGGCAGGGAGTCCTGGAATATAGGAAATAAAAAAAGCCCAATAAAATCACTCCATTTCAGGAGTTTTATCAGGCATTTTATCCATTAGGATATACAAATATAACAAAAAATTATGAGTAACAGTACAGTATGGGAATGGAGACTCAAAGACAAGAGTGATGCAGCTTTTGATAAACTTGGCAAAAAGTTTAAAAAGAGTGGCAGAGATGTGGATGATATTGAGGGAAAAAGTAAAAAATTTACTGGGGGGCTAAAGAAAGGACTAAGAGATGCCTCAGCTGAGATACCAGGATTAAATAGAGGTTTAAGTCTTATTAAAAATCCTTTGATATTAGGTGCATCGGCTGCTTTGGGATTTGGAGCGGCTATTGCCAAAGGCACAAGAGAAGCAAAAAAGTTTAATTATGAGTTTTTAGAGCTTCAAAACCTAAACTTAGATAAATCTAAACACGAAATCGAGTCCCTAAAAAGGAGTGTACTCGATGTAAGTTTTGACAATGGACTTAATGCAACTCAAACCTCCAAAGCCTTTTTTGATGTGCAATCTGCTACAGGAAAGTATGGAAAGGAAGTAGAGAAAATTGTAGGAAGTGTTGGAAAATTTGCACAAGTAATGAAAGCAGATTTTAACAGCTCTATTGAGGGAGCTACTAAAGCAATGGGCATTTTTGGATTTGGAGCTGAGAAGATAGATGACTTTTTAGCCTCAAACTTCAAAACGGTACAAGTGGGTATCACCACATTTGATCAACTTGCAAAAGTACAAACTGAATATGCTAAATCAGCAGCATCTGCTGGTCAGGGATTTAACGAGGCAAACAAATTATTTGCTGTATTTAGTGCTAATGAGAAAAATGCTGACATTGCTGCTACCAAAACTAAAGGAGCATTTGAGGACTTAACCAAAGCCAGGACAATAAAAGGCTTTAAAAAGTTAGGTTTAGAAATCTTTGATGCTGGAGGTAACACTAAGAAACTGGATCAGATTGTGGAGGAGTTGGTGCCAAAGTTAAAAGGCATGAGTGACACTAAGTTTTCTGCATTAAAGGAAGAGATTGGAGGTAACGAGGGGCTTAGGGGATTACTTGACTCAGTAAAAGGATCTGGTGACAAGGTTTTGGAAACATTTAGGTCATTTGATAGTACCGATTTTGATTTTGATAAAGCGTTAGCCAATGCTAATGGTAATCTTCAGATAATGTCTGATATTGTCGATAACAAATTAACAAATTCATGGATAAGATTTGGTGATAAATTTGCTCCTATAATGCTTTCTATTAAAAAAGCCACTTCAGGACTGTTGGATGATGTTTCTGAAATTTTTGACACTATCAACAATTATAATGACAGAAAATTAGAGGCATCTCTTGTCGAGGAGGGAGACACTAAAACTGCTGCAACATTAAAGGCTAAAAGACTGTTTGATGAGACAGATATGTTTGACGCTCAAAAGAACTCATTAGAATGGAGAGATAAAACTGATCCCTCTGGCAAAAGGTCAAAAGATTTTATTAGAGCAAATCTAAAAGATTGGAAGTCTGAGCTACTGAACTCTAAAGATTCTTTTAGTGCTGCTTCAAAAGTAAATGCTTTTGAAAGAGCTACCTCAGAAAAAATAAACATTATGAGGCTGGAGTCAGCTATAACCAAAGCTGAAAGCTATTTGAAAGGCTTGGATCCATACGCCTCAATAGTTCCTACAGATCCTGGATCAGGTGGAGGAGCTGGAAGTGGAGGAGATACTCCTCAAAATCTTACAGGAATAAGTGGAGCTGCTAAGCAGGTGAGAAATGTAACCGTAAACATTCAAAACTTAGTGAGAGAGCTGACTGTAAATAAAGAGGGAGGTGTATTGTCTCCTGAGGATTTATCAAGGCAATTAGAGGAGATATTAATTAAAGCTGTCCATGATGGTGAACTGGCTCTATCAAGTTAAAAAGCATGAACCAAGTAGAGGCAATAGTAACCAAAATAATCAGCAAAAAACCAGTTTTTGAGTTTGATAAATACTGGATGAAAGTGGACTATAAGTGCTATGGATTAAATAGCACTGCACAACTCATGTTTGACACTGAGCAGGAGGCTAAATCCCTGAAAGTGGGAGATACATTTTTATACTAATATTATGAGTAAAAAACCGATACACGCAAAACCCAGTCTATACGCATTCTATTTTGAGTCTCTCAAAGTAATTGCTGATAAATATGGATATAATTTACTCCTGCATGGGAGCATGAATAGAGATTTGGATTTAGTGGCTGTAGCCTGGATAGACAATCCTAAAGATGAGTTTAAAATGATCCAGGAGTTTAGTATGCATTTGACAGGTGTAAAAAGTGATGATAAAACAGATTATTTGTTCTCCGTTTTACCTGGAGGCAGAAATGGATATGTTATAAATATAAACAGGAGTATAAAGTATAAGTTTAACAATATGGTTACTGAGTTAATAGACCATGAAGATCCACAATACTATTTAGATGTATCAGTAGTACCGATACCAAAACCGTAAAAATGCCATTAAAACACAGCAAATCCATAGCAAAGCAAAAGAGAGACATCAGGCTGTTTTTACAGCATGATGCTCCACGTATTGTGGGAGTTGAGGCAAAAAAGCACATAGCCAGCAACTTCAAACAGCAGGGATTTGTGGATTTACCCTTTAAAAAATGGCAGGAAAGGAAGCAAAAAGAGAGATCCAGGAGAGCTGTCCTCACCCGTACAGGGAGGTTAAAAAACTCCATTGATTACAGGACTTATACTGGCAGAGTGAGAGTTTTTTCTGCTGATGTACCCTATGCTGAGGCTCATAATAATGGAGCTGAGATAAAAGGCACTCAAAGAGTGAGGAGCCACAGGAGGACTAACAAAAGAACTGGCAAAAAATATACTGTAAATTCATTTACAAGAGAGATGGATCACAAAATCCCTCAGAGAAAATTTATAGGGAATAGTAAAGTCCTGGACTACAAAATAAATAAGAAACTCTACAGCAGGATCTTTAAAATAATGAACAAATAAACCTTATTATGTACGCAAATTTATACCTAAAAATAGCAGAGAGATTAGATCAGGAGCTAAACAAAACCGCAGTAACTGCTATTCATGGCAAATTGGATTTTATTGCCAGGTACAACAATCAATTTGACACTGATGATCAGGAGCTGGCTATCCCTGAGCCTGCTATCCTTATCCAGTTCCTGGATACTGAGTGGAAAACTCAAAGCAGAGGGATCCAGCAGGGAGATACTTTGATAGTGCTGCATGTTGGGATTGACTCTATAGCTGATGATAACTACTACAGCTCCAATAAGGACAAAGCTCTATTAATTGATGCTTACATGGATTTGATACACAAAGCTATGCAAGGCTTTCAGGCTGATTGCAGTGGGAGTTTGAATAGGATCTCAAGTGCTGAGGACTCCAATCATGATCATAAATTTGTACAAACTATGACATACAAATCCAGTATCACTGATAATACTGCCAGCAAAGCTGCTCAACTAACTGAAAAAGAAAACGTAGGCATTGAGGTGGTGAGAGAGAAAACCATAGAAACTCCTACACCTGTTACTCCTTATGTGATTCCTTAAGCCTCTTTTTATCTATTTCTTTATTTCTTTGCTCTATCTTATCAGGATCAGCATCGAATAAAAGCCACAAATCATAAAGCCATGTCTTATTAATGAATTTTAGTAGGTTTTTCATATTCCAAGATACAAAAAAAGCCTGAGGTGTTAATCTCAGGCTTTTACTTTTTGCTGTTATCGCTTTATTGAGAGAGCTTTCCCTCAAAAAAATCTGCTAAGAGATTCATGTTATACAATTGACCTGCCAGCTCCTTATTTGGCAGGCAATCCTCAGATTTTTGGATGTATAAGTTAGAATAATCTTTAGTTATCTCTCTTATCGTTTCTGCAATCTCTTCCGGTGTCATGTTTTGCGTTAAGTCTTTAAGACTTAAGTTGTGTGGCTCATTCATAATCTTAATTTTTTCCATTTAACAACAATTCAAGAACTTTAGTTTTGTTAATCGGTTTTTTATTAACATTACTGATTATCTCTAAAATTTCGCTATCTGTAAAGTGATAAGTACACGGATTGTCTTTGTCTTTTTCTACTGTTTTTCCAAAACAACCTTGATATATCTCTTGTACTTTACCAAAAGGATGGTTTTGACCATAGTTTAGCATCTCACCAAAAGCAACAATATCAATAAACCAAACTTTTTGTTTACCTATAGCTATTTTTTCTGTTACTCCCTTTTTTATTTTAGCAATGTAATGTGTAGGGGAATTATAATATCCTAAATAACTGAAAACAGTAGCCATTTTGCAAAGCCTTACTCCATCTTTAATGTAAATCTGATTAGAGCTATCCCCCATTGCTACCGTTATAACAGTATCATGAGGATAATCTCCTAAAGATTGCTCAAGCAAATTACTGGTATTGGAGCTTTTGTTGTTTTCCAATTCAACCCACCTTAAAACCAGCTTTGCCCTTACCTCATCATTAAATTTTGAGGAGATGTATAAACTTTCGGATTTTGATAGATTATACATGGGTCTTAACTTACCCTGATCATCTTTATATTTAGCGGAGTAAAAATTTACTCCGCTAACTTTTTTCCAAGCTTCCTCTTGTTTCCGGATAGATTTTAAAAGATTAGCATGTGTTACTCCTGAAATTTCTGCAATTTCTAAAGTACGATTATCAGAAAACTGAGGGGCTCTCATTAATTGCAAATAATCGATCATAATTAAGCTGATACCACCGTGATCACGCGCAATACGTCTCGCACGAGAACGCACTTCTGTGGGGGTTAAACCTGCCGCATCATCAATGTACATTTTGCCTTTTTCGATCAATAACCCCATCGTTGATGAGAGTCTTGCCCAATCTTCATCGCCAAGCTGACCCGTTCTTATTTTAGTTTGATCAATACGACCTAATGACGCTAACATTCTCATCATTATTTGTTCTGAAGGCATCTCTAAGCTAAAAATTAATGCGGGTTTATCTTCGGTCATGGCGGCATTTTCCGCCAAGTTCATCGCAAATGTGGTTTTACCCATAGACGGACGAGCAGCCACAATAATTAAATCCGACTTTTGCAGTCCTGCGGTCATTTTATCTAAATCGGCAAAGCCTGTAGAAACCCCAGTAACGCCGTCGTGTGGCTGCTGATATAATTTTTCAATACGGTCGACTGTTTTTTCTAACACCGTATGAATATTTTCAGGCCCTTCAGATTTATTAGCTCGCTGTTCCGCGATTTGAAACACTTTAGTTTCAGCAAAATCGAGCAAATCGGCGCTAGTTCGCCCTTGAGTATCGTAACCCGCTTCAGCGATTTCGTTGGCTACACCAATCATTTCTCGCGTAACCGCACGTTCTCGTACAATTTCCGCGTAAGCAGTAATATTAGCTGCGCTTGGCGTATTTTTTATCATTTCAGCGAGATAAACAAAACCACCCGCATCATCAAGCTTTTGATCATTCTCTAACGCTTCGGAGAGGGTAATTAAATCAACGGGATCGCCAAGTTCAATTAGCGCACCTATCGTTTCATAAACAATACGATGTGAACGAGAATAAAAATCCTGAGCAACGACTTTTTCACTCACTCGGTCCCATGTTTCATTATCAAGTAATAAGCCACCCAGTACCGACTGCTCTGACTCGAGAGAATGCGGAGGTACTTTAAGGTCATCCACTTGCTGGTCGCGTGAAAACTTTTTATCTTTTGAAAAGTTTGTTGGCTTACGATCCGCCATTTATACACCTACATAACGCTAGAAGTTGTCTCAATTTTCACTGAGTTTAAGGGGGTCTAATGTAGCAGAAATTCGCTTGAAGGAGAAAGAAATTACGAGATATTAATCAGGGAACTTATGTAAGCTCCCCGATTAACAATATTAAGTGCTGTTTTGAATAACTGTGATATTTATTTTTTACTCAGCTGAATGTCGCCGCTTACTGTGCTCGCTTTTACTGAGCCACTGCCACTTCCCATAGTAAAGCTTAATTTTTCGCTCGGTACATATTTGCCTCGTTTAGCTTTGTCACTCGTTAATTTGTTTTTAATTGAGCCACCCGCATTGGTTTGTAAACGAAAATTAGCTTGAATGTCTTTTGAAAAGTTCAAATCAAACTCACCACTTACGCTTGAAAGCTTAACCGAACCATTTTCATTTAATGCGAAATCTACATCGCTATCGCCACTAACGGTACTAATTTCAAGTTCGTCAATATCGGCTAATGCTAACTCAATGTCTCCGCTAACAGTTTCAGCTACAACTTCAGTCGCAATCGTTTCTGTTTGAATGCTACCACTCACCGATTTTATTGATAAACGCCCTGCCGATTTAACATCCTCTATATCTCCACTAACGGTTGATAGTTGAATTTTTCCTGACAGCTCTGTGCTATCAATGTCGCCACTAACACTGTTTATCTCAATATTATTTTGCAATTTACTCACTGTAATTTCGCCACTAACTGTTTTAATGTCTACACCTTGCGCTAATTTCTCAACACTTACATTTGAAGATATACCGTTAAAATCAACTCTTAGCTGTTGTGGTATTTTAATGGTGAGATTTGAACCTTCACCGTCGTTTCGCCAACTACGTTGATTATTCGGTACTTTAACTTTAACCATAATGGTTGCGCCTGAGTGCTCGAATATAAACGCCTCTGTTTTATCATCAAGTTCACCAACTACTGAAACTGTGCTGTTATTAGTACCAATAATGCTTACCATGCCTCGTTGGTTTTCAATAATAACTTTGCTGGCGTCATTAACAGCAAGGCTTTTGTCAATTCGATCTCCTGCGTAGCTCATGGTTGAAATTAATGCCGCTGACAGCGAAACAAGTTTTATAAAATTGCGCATAACTACCTCGTATTGTTATATCGTTTGCCACTGTGGGCTATAAATTTGTTGCAGTAAATCTAACTCTTGTTGCTGCGTCCAGCGCAGTAAGTTAAGTAAGTCACTATTATTTGGATCGGCTTTAAGGGCATTGTTAATAGTGGCGCGCGCTGAAGACAATTCATTCAGTTGCTTTTGCATGTCTGCTGATAACGTTTGCCCTTGCGTTTGCCCATAACTAGCTAAAATAAGCTGCTTATTCGTGTTAAAGTTTTCTTCCATCATTAACGCTAAATCTATTGGTGTTTGCTGTACCTGCTGCGAAGGCATCGTGAGACCCCATGTTAACAATATTGCAGCCACGAATGAGGCCGCCCACGCTAAATGTATATGGCGTTTAGCTGTTGTTGGTGAAGCCGAGTGTTGTTCTTTGTTCGCTATCGCTCGCTCTACACCTACCCATAAATCTTTTTCAGGCGACATTTCAGTCGTTAACTGTGCAATACGTTTATCTAACTCTTGATCGGTAATATTGTGCTTAGTCATTACGCTACCCACTCTTTCAATAAACTTCTGGCCCTATGGTACTGAGACTTACTAGAGCCCACAGCCATGCCTAACATATTGGCTATTTCTTCATGTCGATAACCTTCAACAGCAAACAATACAAAAACTAATCTTGCGCGTTCAGGTAATCGCATAATGTGTTTGTCGAGTTCTGGTAACTCTGGCATTTCAACGGCGGCGTCTTCAACACCTTGGTCTTCAATACTAAACACTTTTTGTAGCCAATTTTTTTGTTTACGCAAATGCCCTAGAACAGTATTTGTGGCCACACTATGTAACCACGTTGAAAATTTACTGTCGCCACGAAAGTGACTAATTTTTTGCCATAGCTGTACAAACACCTCTTGGCATACGTCTTCTGCGCTGTCTTTGTCGGCTAGCATACGCCAGCAAAGTGCGTACATGCGTCGATGGTAGCGCACATATAATTGATGAAATGCCTGTTGGTCACCCTGCTGTGCAGCTGTAATCCATTCCACTTCATTGTCTTGCATGAATAAATTTTCAGCGTTTATTACTTTTTCTGTATCCAAAAAGTAGTGCTCTTTAATCGTTAGTTGTTAAGTTAGATGTAGTATCGCGGAAAAGGGTTTAAATGAAAGGCAAACTTTTTAAAAAAATATTTTAGACACAAAAAAAGCGCTATAAAAGCGCTTTTTTGTCTTGGCAAAGTAATTGTAATAATTACTTCTTGCTAAGTGCACCAAAACGTTTGTTGAATTTATCAACACGACCACCAGTTTCAGCAGCTTTCTGCTTACCAGTGTAGAATGGGTGACATTCTGAACATACGTCTAAGTGAATATCTTTACCGCGTGTAGAACGTGTTGTAATAACGTTACCACAAGAACAAGTTGCCTTGATCTCTGCGTAATTAGGATGAATACCGTCTTTCATGGAAACCTCTGTATAGGCCGTATCGCCACTTGGTCTTTGCCAAGCACCATACGAATTAAAAATTAATGGGGGCGCATAATAAATCATCACTTTAGAGATCGCAAGTAACTATCGCCTATATTATGGCTTTTTTGAGTTTTTTACTGTGCGATAAAAATAAATGTGATGTTATCTTGGTTTTGTCCGCAGTTAACGTCAAAATAAACACCTAATGAACCATAGATGAAGAAAGCCTTTGCGGGAAAATTTTATACAAGTTGCCATTCCAGTGCCAATGCGGCAACTTTTCACTTATAAATTGCCTGAGAGCATCGACTTAGCCGATATTGTTATTGGTCAGCGCGTTATTGTACCTTTTTCACATAGAACAGTAGTTGCCGTAGTCATCAGTATGGATCAAGTACTCCCTGAAAATGTTAATACAAATAAAGTCAAAGCCGTTATTTCAATTAATAAAGATCAAACACAGTTTTCTAAAGCACTACTCTCCTTATTAACGCTGTGTGCTAATTATTATCAACACCCCATTGGCGAAGTAATGCAAGCCGCTTTACCTGTATTGTTGCGACAAATAGACACGCCTACTGCGCTGCCCAATATGCAATGGCAGCCTTGTAAAAATATAGATGAAGCACTTTTAACAAGTATTGCGAAAAAGGCACCAAAGCAGCATCAGCTCTATCAATTGCTATTACAACACACAAGTTTGTCGTGGAGTGAATTAAGAACACTTGGTTATAGTAAGGCACAGTTAAACACGCTCGAGAAAAAACAGCTGATTAAACAAGTTGAAGTAGTTATGCCAACCTATCATTGGCAAGATGGGTTAAATGACGCAGACAAGTTAGCATTGTCGACCGAGCAGGCGATTACTGTTGCTGCTATTAACAATACTATTGATGAGTTCTCATGCCAAAAACTCTTTACAAAAACAGATTGAAAACTTCTTATCAGATTATTTCAAAAAGAACAAGATCACCTTTACAGCTTCGAATACCTTAACGACTTTCTTATCTGCTCCTGCTTGGTGGACTAAAGGTTCTACAACAGATGCTTATAATGTCCTTGATATACCCAGTACATTTACTCAAATATCAACGGACACAACTTATGCTAGCAATCCCATATACACCTTGTGGGAAAGTTATAGAAAACTAAATACCAAAGAAGTATTGTCGCAAACCTTGAATGGTTTTAATGAGGCCT
>CAKZNB010000001.1 GCA_937129365.1 uncultured Flavobacteriales bacterium | reverse complement strand
TGGATTAGTCCATCTTGTCCAGGAACTACTTCTACGAAACATCCAAATTCCTTGATAGATTTAACTGCTCCAGTGTAAGTCATACCAACTTCAATTTGTGGAGGGTTAACAATCAAATCAATTTTTTCAAGAGCCAATGCCATTCCAGCACCATCATTAGTCAATACAGAAACTGTTGCAGTTTCTCCATCTGGATTCTCATCAATACTAATTTCTGAGTTAGTTTCAGCTTGTAATTCTTGAATTACTTTTCCTCCTGAACCAATTACTGCACCAATTTTGTCAGCTGGTATCACTAAACTCTTAATTCTTGGAGTGTGTGATTTGTAATCTTCGTTTGGAGTAGAAATAGTCTTCATCATTTCTCCAAGGATATGCGCTCTACCAGCTTTTGCTTGTTCAAGAGCTTCAGCCAATACTTCGTAAGAAAGTCCTTTTACTTTAATGTCCATCTGGCAAGCAGTGATTCCATTTTCAGTTCCAGTTACTTTAAAATCCATATCTCCTAAGTGATCTTCATCTCCTAAGATATCAGATAATACTGCGTATTTACCTTCTTCGTCCATGATAAGTCCCATTGCAATTCCAGATACTGGATTAGTAATTTTAATACCACCATCCATCAATGCAAGCGAACCTGCACATACAGATGCCATAGAAGAAGAACCGTTAGATTCTAAAATCTCTGATACCAATCTTATTGTATAAGGATTTACATCCAAATCAGTTGGGATAACTTGTTTCAAAGCTCTTTGAGCTAAGTTTCCGTGACCAACTTCTCTTCTTGATGTTCCTCTTAGTGGTCTTGCTTCTCCAGTTGAGAAAGGAGGGAAGTTGTAGTGTAAAGTAAAGTTTTGAGTCTTTTCTTCTACAGCTCCGTCAAATTTTTGTTCATCTTTCTTTCCACCTAAAGTAAGTGTAGTTAAAGATTGAGTCTCTCCTCTTGTGAATACTGCCGAACCATGACAAGATGGTAAGTAGTTTACTTCACTCCAGATAGGTCTGATTTCAGTTGTTTGTCTTCCATCCAATCTTTTCTTTTCATTCAAGATTACATTTCTTACAGCCGCTTTTTGAGCTTTTTTGAAATAAACAGAGATAAACTGTCCTTCAACTTCTAATTCTTCTTCGCTTAATGAATCAATGTATGATTGTTTCACTTCTCCGAATAATTTTCCTCTCAATTCTTTGTCAGCATGACCATCTCTTGCGATAGCTTCACACTTATCGTTTACAGCTGCTTTAATTTTAGCTTCAACAGCTTCGTCATGCGTTTCATGAGAATATTCTCTTTTTGTTTCTTTCCCTAATTCTTTCATGAATTCGGCAGAGATAGCACATTGTTGCTTAATTACTTCGTGTGCAGTTTTAATAGCGTCAATCATTTCAGCTTCAGAAATTTCTTTCATTTCACCTTCCACCATCATAATGCTGTCTTTTGTTCCAGCAATTACCATGTCCATATCAGCAATAGCATTTTGCTCATACGTTGGGTTAATTACAAATTCTCCGTTTACTCTAGATATTCTTACCTCAGAAACTGGTGTTTCAAAAGGAATATCAGAACAAGCTAAGGCAGCAGAAGCTGCTAAACATGCGATAGAATCTGCCATGTTTTCGTCAGCAGATAATAATTGTATCATCACTTGCGTGTCTGCATGAAAGTCTTCTGGGAAAAGCGGTCTAAGAGCTCTATCTACCAATCTCATTGTTAAGATTTCGTATTCAGAAGGTCTTGCTTCTCTCTTGAAAAATCCTCCTGGAAATTTCCCTGCAGCAGCATATTTTTCTCTATAATCAATTGTAAGTGGCATAAAATCCACTCCTGGTTTAGCTTCTTTTGCAGCAACTGCAGTGGCTAAAAGTACCGTGTCTCCAATTCTAACTTCAACAGCTCCATCAGATTGCTTCGCTAGTTTTCCGGTTTGAATTGTAATTTCTCTACCATCTGGTAGATTCATCTTTTTTGTAATAATGTTCATTGTTACGTTTTTTTTATTTTTTTCTCGTTTCGTACAAATAAGAAGAGTGAAAAAAAGTATCTCCTCTTACCTTTTGACCCTTGTGGTCAATTTCTATATAATAAATAAGGCAACCGCTAAAAAGGGTTGCCTTATTAAAAAATGTTTAGGATAATTGTTGGGTAAGAATCAACATTTATTTAAATGTATCTCTGATTCCAACTTTAGCTATAAGCTCTCTGTAGTTTACAATATCTTTGTTTCTAATGTATCTAAGTAGTTTTTTTCTTTTTCCTACCATGATTACCAATGATCTTTGTGTATTGTAATCTTTTCTGTTTGATTTTAAGTACTCAGTTAAGTGAGCAATTTTTTCAGTAAAAAGTGCAACTTGCGCTTCAGCAGATCCTGTGTTTTTTTCAGAACCACCGTATGTTTTAAACGCTTCTTTCTTTATTTCTTTATCTAAATTCATCTTCTAAATGTATTACCTTTCTGTTTTAAGACTGCAAATATAAAAATAACTTATCGGTTTACACAAGTATTTGTTCAAAAGTTTCTTGTTTTAATGGGTAAAACTCTTGCTTATTCTTTTATCCACTTATTTACTACAGTCCCTAAGCTGGTTTTTACTTGAAGTAAATACACTCCTTGTGGTAAACTACTTACATCAAGTTGATTATTTTGATTAATGAATACTGGTATCTCTTTCCCTTGAATAGTGAATAGATTCATCCCTTCAATTTGCAGTTCTCCACTGTTTATTTGCAAAATTTGTTGAGCTGGGTTTGGGTAGAGTTGAATTATAGAGTTGAGGGAGTTTTCTTTTAAGTCGTTGTAAGCTATAAAAGTACAGGGGTAATTATTATAATTTGTGTCTAATGATGAATCACTATAGCACCTTAATTTAGTATACTTTGTCCCTCCTGGATTAGAAAGAACATTAAAATTAAAAAAGTTTATAAATCCAATTCTGTCAACTATTGTTATGCTTGGATGAAGTGAAGAAGATGAAATAACTTTAAATTCATATTGTTTTAAAATAAAACCATCAATTTGGATATTAAAAACTGTATCAACGTAATAAGGGCGTGCTGTAAAACCATCGACAGGAAATAATTTGGTAGTATCACCTTGATTTAGATTAAATATAAATTTGACTTCATATTTATTTGTTTGATTTATGAATTGATAAACAGTGTCCCCAGATTGGTAAATGTAATAGTTTGCTGTTGCAACAGGATCATTTTGTCTGTAATTAAATGCTCTATATTGTTGAACCATTCTTCCAGCCAAAAAAGTATCCTTAATAATTTTTACAACTCTATATCCATATTGATAATTTCCTCCAGAATCATGAGCTGTATAAGTTCTTTTAGAAGTAGTGTCTGTATATTTTTGAGAAAAGATGCTAGTAAACGAAAAACTTAAAAAAAATAAAAAAAGAAGTAAATTTTTCATAGTAATTTAATTTTAGTAGAAAACAATTTTTTTGCTTTCAGAAAATGAATTTCCTTCAAATTGGAGGATGTATATCCCTTTTGATACATTTTCTAAGGATAATCGAGTGGTGTAGTCGGTTAATTCAATAGTGGTTATAAGTTTGCCGTTTGAAGAGTATATAGTAATCTTTACTGGTTTACTTAAGTCTAAACTAGAAGGCAAAGTAATTTTAATTTCACCATTGCTTGGGTTTGGAAAAACCAATAATGAAGTATGAATTTGTTTACTATTAGTAGTATCATTTTTTACAGAATCATATACATTTGGATTAATGTCTACTAAATCAGGTAGTTTTATATCAAAACTATCAATATACCATTGGTCTTTTTTATGACAGCCTGGGGTTAAACAGCCGTATTGATCTGTTTTATATACAAAAGCAGATTGTCTTCCCCATGTAGGTACATTATATCCTCCATACCAACTATACCCAGTTAACAAAAAACCTCCATCCATAGTTTCAATCATGCCTTTGATTCCATTATCGGAATTTTTATTAACTAAAATTGGTAATTGACTTGGGGGGTAGTAACTTCTATACCATAATGGATTTCCATTTTTATTTAACATAAGCATAAAACCCTGAGTGTATGTATTTCCAATTAAAGCAATATTGCCATTTTTCAGTTTTCTCATTTGCCAGAGATTATATGGATAAAATTTATTAGGGTAAAACCAGTCCAGAGAATTGTCGTTTCTTGTTAAGAAATGATGTAAGTTTTTTTCCCAGATCACATGTCCATTTTGACTTATTTTACTAATATGTAAGGTAGAGGAATCGTGTAATCTTACATAACCTGTTCTGTTTAATTTATTTAACTCTTGGTTTGTCCAAGAAACTAAATAGTTTCCATCATCTAATAATATTGGGTTAGGACTTAGATTTCTTGTTTTCAAATTTCCTAACCGTATTCTCCACAACTCATTGCGATTACTATCTAATTTTATTAATAAAGAAAAAGTGGAGTCTTGCTTGTGTCCATAGTATTGATTGTAATCGCATGACATGGCACTCAATAAGAACTCATTATTAGGTAATAAAGTTACTGATGTAATTCTTATATCTTTAAGAGGACTATAATTCCTAAAACGCTTAGACCAAATAATTGTTCCATTTGTGTCCATTTTTACTAAATCTGAATAACGTTCTGAAGAAGGGGCAAGATTAAAAGTTGTAAATAGGTATGTTGAATCTTGGTCAATTATATTGCTTATTTCCGTATGAGAGGCTAAAGAACAATTTTTAAAATTTATTACATTTTTATAATCAGTATTAAATTTGGAGATTACTCCAACAATTTTTTTGTTTGTAGTGTCTATTGACCCTCCACTTATAATGTGTGAATTTGTTCCAATCGCATATTGTTGTTGTTCTCTAGTGTAATTGTGTATATTAGTATCTCCCAGTAAGGACCAAAAGTCTATGCTATCTCCTTTTTTTGAAATTCTGTGAAATAAATATTGATTAGAATAACCAGAGTATCCATTGTTAATTAATATGTAACTAGAGTCGTATTCTACGGCATGAATTCCAAATAATCCAGGTGAGGAAATAGAAAACCTTTCTTGGCTAATAGCTATATTGGCTAATAGGAAATATATAATATGCAGAGCTATCTTCTTAATGGTTAAAGGTTATTTTTTGTGAGTTAATTATCCTACTTCCATCTTTCAAAATTATAATATAGGAGCCGGAAGAATATTTTGAGACATTTAATAGGATTTCATCTTGTTTATATTCCAAAATTCCACTCTTAATCATTCTACCTTCTAAATTATACAAAATATAGGACAAGTTTTCTTCAACAGTATTTACTTTATATGCAATTGTTATATGTGTTGAGGCAGGGTTTGGAAAAGCCAATAGTGAAGTGTTTTTTCCTTCTACAAAAAGAGGTTTATTTTCTTCGTTTTCAATTCCCCCTCCGTCTGGTAAATAAACAGGTTCTTGATAAGGCAAAATATTATTTAGCATTAAAGCAGGTACTATTTCTTTCATAATAAGCGGATTGTTTCCAATAAAACTTTCCAATAAAACTAATTCAGCTGAATCAAGATTATGTATAGAATCTCTATTAATTGAATTTGTGATATCTAAATACGAAACATACTCTTGGTGAACATCTGCCTCCATAGAGTTAGGAGGAAGATTATTTTCTATATCCAACAGAATATTTGCTTCAAATTGGGTGTTCCCTGTTGCTTTGTAATAGTCTAATAGTTTATATTTCCACTCCAAGCCTTCTGCACGAAGTAAAATAGCTTCAATGCTATCTGATAGTACAACAGAATCATTGCGATATATTCTTAATTGATTATCAATAGATGTATATATTAAAGTACTGTAGAAACTAATTTCTCCTTCAAGATATTCCAATGCAGATAATTCTTGCATACTTGTATTAATTTGATAACGCATATATGATGGTAATAGGGGTGTTCTGTTATCCAATGCATCTTGTATTTCAGGTTCTTTTGCTCCATGAGAGTTTGCTACCAAAATATTCCTTACCATTACATTTGAGAATTCAAGGTTTTCAATTACTTCTCTAAGTACATCAATACTTAAGAAACCATCTTGATTTCTTAATTCTGTGTATTGATCAAAAATTTCTTGAGAAGTTGTCCCAGAAACATCATCGTCTAACCCAGGATCTCCTCCGTCTAATAAATTGTTATATTGAATTTGTAGACTTGATAAAGTGCTAGAGCTAGATGAGTGTGAGCTTGTGTGAACACTAATTGGTGGAGGAATCAAGACTATAGGACAAGAGTTAGGTTCGTCATAAACGAATGCAGGAGAATGAGTATTCAAGTTCAAATTTACATATTTTCCAGATACAGGGACTATACGAGGATTTGCTGTAGAGTGATGATTATAGTTTATATAATCCCCTTGGTTATCGTAACTTGATACCAACAATGAAGAATTAGAGGTAAAAATATTACCTGCAAGTGCTTTATTTGCATTAGGATTAGTTGTGGCTAATATTACCCCTTGATTCCTCCTTACTCCAACAAAACCTGAAGGAAAAGAAAGGTTTTGAGTGACATAAAAATCTTCTTTGTTATGATTGAATTTATTACACTTTAATTCTAATCCCGCACTATTTGTTGAATTTCTATTCTGTCCCAAAGCTTCAATCCCAACATAACAATTATTAAAAGTATTTCTATAAATTTCCGTTGGTAACCCACTTAAATTATGGATTACGAGACCAACTCCAATTGAAAATGTAATAGGAGGTGGAGAAGGAGAAGGGCTAGGAGTGGGTTGAGAAGAACTAAATTTATTCTCTTGAATTCTATAAGAATCACACCAATCTAAATACAATCCATACATTGTTTTTGGACTTAATGCATTAGGATCAATCATTATAAAGTCATTTGATAATACTTCTACATTATCAATATCTGATAAATAAGCTCCATTATCACTATCAAACTTTGAATTTTTTATGAATATTGTGTATTGGTTTGCATTATTTAACCCATAAGACCTAATCCCATAACTTAGCCTTTTAAAAGTAGTTGGTTTTCCAGCACAACTCTGCAGAGGAGGCCAACGCATCGTAGTTCCGGTACAAAGTTCGTTAACTTCGTAACTTGCTAAAGTGCTTTCAATTCCAACTCTTTTATTTGCTAAATTAATGTCATTTTCAAAAGTACACCCCAAAATTCTGATTCCATTCACTCTATCTAAATTCATGTGTGGATATAAACTTGGGTAATCATCATCATCTCCTAAAAAAGTACAATCGAAGAAAAAAGACCTATTTCTTAGTTCGTTACTAGGATTTGTATTTTGAAAATTTCTGTAAGGAAGTATTTCTACGTCTTTTTCATTATTTTTAAACGTACATTGTCTTGCAAAAATCATCCCTCCATTTTTAGAAGATATATCAGTTAAGTCTCTGGTAGATATCCCAATTTCTGCGTTTTCAATAATAGAATTGTTTTTAATTTCTACCGTTCCTTGTAAATATACATTTTGCCTTTGAGTTGGATCTCCCCATACTCTGATTCCTTTCCATCTTTCATTAGTCCTTGAACAGGAGTTACTTAGGATGGAGTTGTCAATAATTAATTTCCCACCTGGTTTTACAATAATTCGTCCAGATTTACTAAAATTCACTTTAGTTCCAACAATAGTAAGAGTTGCACCTGCTTCAACAAAAAGGTCGCCATTTACAAAATTATATGAATTCCAAGTTGTATTTGATGTTATAGGTGGTTTTGTTCCATAAGTTTGGGCGGTAGTACAAGCTCTGTAAGCATTTATTCTTCCAGCTCCCACCATACCTGGATAGCTTGATGCATCAACAATGGGGTCAGCTGAAGTTTTAATGATATAATCAATATCCTCAGGACTTAAACAAGGATTTATATCATACAATAAAGAAGCTATTGAAGCTACTAAAGGGGCTGCGTATGAGGTGCCTGTTATAGCTGGTTCATAAGGGTCATCTAGAGGGTCTCCGGGGTTTGAAGGCTTTATTCCTCCTACATTAAATCCAGGAGCAGAAATATCTACTTCAGGAAAATGGGCATGAGTAGAAGCATGAGCAACACTATAGTGTTTATCATTAATATCTGTACTGGTAACAATAATTATTCTATCATCAAAAGAAGGGTGAAATGGGTAATATGGAATGTGATTACCTGTTGTCGGATCATGACACCTATTCGTGGGTCCATTTCCTGCTGGGACAATGATAGTAGTTCCATGGTCTAATATTTCTTTTATAACATCTTTAGTATCTGGAGGCCAAACATTAGAACATTCAAGGTATGCCGAAGTAGTAATAATATTAGTGTTGTATTTTAATGAGGCTGTTTGGAGCCACTTAAGTATTTCTTGTCTTGAAGCATATTTAAAGTTGCTTGGAGTTGGAACTTTATAATTATAGAAATACATTTTTGTTTCAAAGCCAGCAGAGGCATATTTACCATTAGGTGTTCCTCCTGTTTGTGTGGTTTCGCCAGCTGCCATTCCGGAAACTGCTGTCCCATGTGATATATTTGTTGATCCATCAAAAACTTGGTATGAATAGGTGTAAGAACTATTATGTGGATTGTGGTCTAGAATTAGTTTGTTTTCAATATCCGGATGGCGAGCATCAATAAATAAATCAAAAACAGAAATATTATTATTCCAATGACCTCTTGTAATATTCCAAGCTTTATCACATTCGGTTTTCTTAAGATGCCATAATGGGTCACCTGGAGCATTCCATAACTGATCTGATGGAGTATAGGCAAAGGTGTTTATTGAATCAGGTCTGTAATGACGTTCGAACTCATAGAATAAATTAGGAAAACTATCTTTCAAAGTATTATGAAGTAAATCAATATCACAAGAATCACACTTGATTTCTACAATTTTTTTTAAAACAGGACTTTTAGAGTAAATAAAAGCTTTTTCGTAATTGGTTACATTATATTGGTTGAATATCGAGTTAAGCCGACCATCGTTACTAAAATATAATGAATCTTCTGTTTCAGTAGGCATTAATGAGTTATCTGCTGTTTTTATCCAGCAAATATTATCAATTATTGTTTGAGAAAAAGAGTTTATCGTAAAAAAAATAAATAATGCAGGAATAAATTTAAGTAGTTTTTTCATCTGAATAGTTTTTATGTATTCCTTAAATATAATCAGAAAATTTCGTTAAAAGAATTTTTGTTGCTAAAATAGAGCTGATTAATATACGTTTCAAATGAATTTGCAATGAATAATATAGTTTTTAAACACTAATTTTTCTAAATTTAAATTCTCAAAAAAAGAAAGTAAAGAGCCATTCATGAAGGAAACGGATTTTATAGAAAAAAATAAAAAGAAATGGCACGAGTTTGAGAAGCTTTCTAAGAATAAATCGAAGGATCCTGATAAGCTGAGTGAACTGTTTGTAGAGCTTACAGAGGATTTGTCCTATGCCAAAACATTTTATCCCAAGCGTTCGGTAAGGGTGTATCTCAACTATTTGGCTCAGCAGATTTTTATCTCTTTCAATAAAACTAAAAAGAGTTTCCTGTCTACATTTCTGCTTTTTTGGAAAAGAAACTTACCTCTAGAAATGTATCGCAGTAGAAAACAATTGCTAATTGCTTTTTTGTTTTTTGTTGTGGCGGTGCTTATTGGGGCAGTTTCTTCTTACATTGACCCTGAGTTTGCAAGGGTTATTTTGGGCGATTATTATGTAGATATGACCATTGATAATATTAATAATGGCGATCCCATGGCGGTATACAAACAGCAAGCAGAGGGAACAATGTTTCTGGATATAACCATTAATAATATTCGGGTTGCAATAATTGCTTTTATTATGGGAATATTTTTCTCGGCAGGTACTGCTTTTGTATTGGTTGGTAACGGATTTATGGTGGGAGCATTTCAGTATTTTTTCTACACCAAAGGGTTGTTTCTCACCTCATTTCTCACCATTTGGATTCATGGAACTTTTGAGATTTCGGTAATCATAATTGCTGGTGCAGGAGGAATTGTGATGGGAAATGGATTATTATTTCCAAAAACTTTGACAAGAACACAATCCTTGCAAATCCATGCTAGGAGAGGGATAAATATATTATTAGGTACAGTGCCGATATTTATAGTAGCAGGATTTTTGGAAGGGTATGTAACTCGCCACACCGAAATGCCCGATGCTATTAAGTGGTTTATTATTTTGGGTTCTCTGTCATTTATCTTGTACTATTTTGTGTTTTACCCATTGATATTAGGAAGAAGACTTGACAAAGAAAATCGAATAGAAGAAAAACCTGTTCATGTTGAAAATAAGCCTCTCAAAAAATATACGATTAGAGATTTTAGTCACTTGTTTTACGACACATTTAGATTTTATAAATTGTATGTAGGTAAATTTGGAAGTGTAATAGTCTCGGTAATATTACCGCTTACTTTGCTGTACTTATGGTATTTATATCAATATAGTCCTTACTCGGATTATATGATGAGCGAAGGAGAAGTTGCTGAACTTACCTTCAATGGTCAGTTTACATTTACTTGGATTGGTTTTGCTGCCAATGTATTATTTTTCTCTATCAATATAGCTACGGTTACACATTGTATAACAAATATTAATAGCATTAATACTGGAGGTTATTTAAGGAGGTGGGTAAAAGAAATATGGCCTTATTTGCTTAAAACTATTCCGTTGGTGATGCTTGTTTTTGCATTTTTGATGTATATGCCGACATGGGTTTTGTTACTGTCTGTGTTTATAGCTCCGTTTGTAGTATTGATTTTTTATCCTGCAATTTCGGGAGAGTTTAAGTTTGGGAAAGGAATTTCAAAAGGGCTTTCTTATGGAGGAAAAGAGTGGGGAATGACTTTCATAAGTTTTTTGATGATGGCATTGTTGGCCTATATTTTTTCTTGGTCGTACCACAACCCTTGGATTAACGAACTGGATATAAAAACGGCAATGATTGATGTAATAGTTGATTGGCATACAATTACAGTATTTGATAACTACCTTACAATAAAGAATTTTATTAGTTCGGTATTAATTATTCTAGTTGTTCAGTTTCTATTGCCATTATTAATTGCAGCTTTTGGGTTTCAGTTTATGAGTATTCACGATAAAGAAGAAGCACTAGGTTTAAAGAAAAGATTTGAGGCTTTTGGAACCAGAAATAATCTATTTGAGAATAAAGATGGTAAATAAGTTTTTCAACATATTACTATTGTTCTCAATTGGATTATTGATTTCAACTCCTGTATTGTCTCAGGATGATTTTGATGTGGATGAATACCTCGAAGAAATTAATTTTAATAAGAAATACACTAAAAGCAAAGCTCACAAAAAGTATTTAGAAGAAGAACTTAAAATCATAGAGTTTGATAGAGAGAAATGGGAAAGGCTGAGGTTGAATATCGTCAATGAGTTTTCTGGTTTTGAATACGAAGGCGAGGATGGAAGTTCTTATACTCAGAGAGATAATCCATACCGACAACAAAGAGGTTCTTATAGAAAATATAGAGAAAAGAAAAACGCTGAAAGAATAAAGCGACTCCCAAAAAAGAAGAAAAAAAAGAGAAGGCAAAATAATGATATTGATATGCCTAATATCAGTCCTATTTCGCCCTTTTGGTCTAGTTTTATTCTAGTAATAGTGATTATTGGGTTGGCAGCATTAATATTTTTCTTGTTTTTTAATCAAATAAAAGATAATAAAGCTAACAAAAAAGTAAACCTCGATATTGATTCAATAATCCCTACTGAGATTCCGAAAACTGAATTGGAATTGTTGCTTGAGAAAGCCCTTGCAAAAGAGGATTATCGAGAAGCAATTCGTATATATTTCATTTTTATTATCAGAGGGTTAATAACCAAAGGCTGGATAGAATGGGAGAAAGAAAAAACTAATATTTCGTACTTGAGAGAAATGAACGGAAACAGCTACCAATCAGACTTTGAATCTACGGTGTCGGTTTACGAAATTGTGTGGTATGGTGAAAGAGAAATTAATAAAGAAGAATACAATCTATTAGAGCCTAGATTTAAAACTTTGGTAGAAAATTTAGAAAAATAAAAGAGTGAGTAATAAAGTAAAAATAGCAATTTTGGGATTGGCAGTAATACTGCTGATGGTGTTATTTTATTTTCTATATCCAGCTCAACCCAAAAAGAAAGTGAAAGAAGATACAAGTAAAGAATTGTATACAAAATTCATGAATAAGGATGGATTACACATCCTGAAAGAGATGCTTGATGGCTATCCCAAAATAGACTCAATGCGATTTGTGCATGACAATCTGGATACGAGTTTGAACACTAGTTATACCAAGGGTTCTCCCAATGTGTATTTATTGATAGATAGCGATATTGATATTTCGCCAAGGTCAGTGGATTCGCTTATGGCTTTTGTTGAAAATGGAAATGTTGCCTTTATTGCGTTAGACCAGTTTACGAGTATTTTTTCTAATAGGATTTCTCATTCTTATATGACCAATACCGTATCTGGAGATAGAATAAGTCTTGATTTTACGCACCCATCTTTTGAGATGGATATGCCTTATTCATTTCAGATTTTCCAAAGAGATAGAGCACAATATAGAAGTTGGAATTATTTTACTTTCAGAAACATGTTTGCTGAAGGAAACGACATTGTAACGATGGGAATTGAAACCTATAATGACAACCCAGTTTTTATTAAAATCCCTCAAGGAAAAGGATATTTTTATTTGCATTGTATCCCAGAGGTTTTTTACAATGAATCTATGTTTGCTGATGATGGCTTTGAATATGCACAGAGAGTATTTTCTCATTTTCCAAAGGGAAATTATTTTTGGCATAGCCACACCAATAGATGGGATGAGCGATACAATGAGCCTACTTCTCCACCAGAGGAAATGGAAAAGAAAAGCCCAATTCAATATATTCTAAAAGATAAATATCTGAGACATTCATACCTTTTATTACTGTTTGGATTATTGGTGTATGTGGTTTTTAAAATAAAAAGAAGACAACGAATTATCCCTACGGTAGAACCGAATACAAATAGCTCTTTGCAGTTTGTAGATAATGTTAGTCTTCTTTACTTAAAACAAGACAAGCATTATAAATTTATCAAACATTACGAGCAGAGTTTTATTCATTTTATCAAGGATAAATACTATATTTCAACTTCAGAGATTAACAAGGAATACATTGAGGCAGTAGCCATGAAATCTGATATTGCTGAGACAGATATTACAGAGATTTTTAATGAATTTAATAGAGCAAAAAAATCACACACATTCTCAACAGAAGAGTTGATTGATTTGCACAAAAAAATAGAAGACTTTTATAAACATTGTAAATAAAAAAACCAATGGAAGAACAAACAAACCAAGGTGAAACAAATAACGAGGAAACTCCAAAAATTCCTACAGAAGAAACAACAAACACTGAGCCTGTTGAGGGAATTAAAGAGGAAGCTGCTGAGATTGAGCCTACTGCTGATTCCTTAATGGAAGAAATGATGAGTGATGAAATTCCTGCTGCACCAGCACCAGGATTTCAATTTGAATCTTCGTTGGAATTGCGATTTGTGAGAGATAAAGTAAACGCTGCACGAGCTGAAGCAAAAGGGTATATAATAGGTCAAGAAGAAATGATTGATTTGTTGTTGATTGGGATATTTACCAACGGGCATATTCTGCTCGAAGGAGTTCCTGGAATTGCCAAAACATTGTCTGCAAAAGTGCTTTCTAAATGTTTAGATACGGATTTTTCAAGGATTCAATTTACTCCAGATTTAATGCCTTCAGACATTTTAGGAACTTCGGTTTTTAATCTTAAAACTTCTGAATTTACCTTTAAAAAAGGACCAATTTTTTCAAACATTGTGTTGATTGATGAGGTAAATAGATCTCCTGCAAAAACACAGGCAGCTTTGTTTGAAGTAATGGAAGAACGCCAAATTACCTTTGATGGAATAAAACATGAAATGGAATATCCGTTTTTGATTATTGCTACGCAAAACCCTATTGAGCAAGAAGGTACATACAGTTTACCAGAAGCACAATTAGATAGATTTTTGTTCAAAATAATTATGGATTATCCCGATTTGAAACAAGAAGAAGAGATTTTGAATAGGTATAAAAACACTTCGTTATCTCCAAATTTGGACGCGATAAACAAAGTGTTTTCAACGGAAGATTTACAGAAAATCCAAGAGTTGGTAACGCAAGTAAAAATTGAAGACCAATTACTTTCTTATATAGCTAAAATTACGCACAGTACGCGAAATCATGCTAAGTTGTATTTGGGAGCTTCGCCAAGAGCTTCACTAGCAATGGCAAAAGCTTCAAAAGCAATGGCGGCAATGCGAGGAAGAGATTTTATTATTCCTGATGATGTACAAGAAGTTGCTCATCATGTGCTAAATCACAGGATTATTTTAACTCCAGAAGCTGAAATGGAAGGACTTACTTCTAAAGATGTGGTGGAGGAAATTATTCATAAAATAGAAGTGCCAAGATAAGTATGAAATCCTTGTATCTTAAAAATAGATTGTTCGTTATTCTATTACTCATTGCAGTTGGTTTTGCATTGAGTTTTGGGTTCAATTTTCTGTTCCCTATTTTTAAGGTGTTTTTGTATTTACTACTGGCTTTGGTGTTGGTAGATGTTATGGTATTGTTTTTTCAAAAACAAACTGTTTCTGTAAAAAGAGAAATGTCCGAACAACTAAGTTTAGGAGATGAGAATAAAGTGAAACTTACTGTTTCCTCTTCTTATTCAATTCCTCTTGAAGTTGAGGTGATTGATGAGCTTCCTTATCAACTCCAATTACGAGATAATTCGTTTGATTTTTCTCTCTCTCCAACTGGAAAAAGAACCATATTTTATACGGTAAAACCACACGAAAGAGGGGTTTATAGGTTTGGAAATATCAATGTATTTGTATCTACCATATTGGGACTAGTAGAGAGAAGATATGTGGTAGAGAGCGAACAAGAAATAGGAGTTTATCCTTCTATTCTTCAGATGCGAAAACATGAGTTTCAGGTTTTTAATAAATCTTCGCAGGCTCAGGGAGTTAAAAAAATGAGAAGATTGGGTAATACCAATGAGTTTGAGCAAATAAAAAGTTATGTGCAAGGAGATAATTACAAGCACATTAACTGGAAAGCAACCAGTAGGAAGAACAAATTGATGGTGAATCAATATCAAGATGAAAAATCGCAACAGATTTATTGCATTATTGATAAAAGTAGGTCTATGAAAATGCCTTTTGAGAACCTTACTTTGTTGGATTACGCCATAAATTCGAGTTTGGTAATGAGTAATATTGCCCTCAGAAAAGGGGATAAAGCAGGACTCATAACATTCTCTAATAAAATAGGAGCCCAATTAAAAGCAAATAGAAATTCTACCCAGTTAAAGCGGATTATGGAAGTGCTTTTTAACCAAAAAACGGAATTTTTAGAAGCAAATTACGAGCTGCTTTACCAAAGTGTAAAACGAACTATTAGAGGAAGAAGTTTGCTTCTCATGTATTTGAATTTTGAAAGTTTTTACTCGCTAAAAAGAGCATTACCAATTCTTAGGAGATTGAATCGCAGTTATTTGATTGTAGTAATTTTCTTTGAAAATACTGAGATAAGCCAAGCCACAGAAATGGAATGTGAAAATGTAGGTGATATTTATCTAAAAACATTTGCTCAAAAGTTTACTAACGAGAAAAAAATGATGGTGCAAGAATTAAGAAAATACGGTATTCAGTCCATCTTATCTAAGCCAGAGGAGCTTTCGGTAAATTCTATAAATAAATATCTTGAGTTGAAATCTCGTGGAATGATATAGATAATGGAGAAGAAAAAATTTGCACATATTGATGTCTATAGACTAATTTTTGAAACTTCAACTGAAGGAATTTTAGTATGTAATAAAGCAGGAGAGATTAAAATGTTGAACGATTCGATATTGCAACTTTTCGGCTATGAAAGAGAAGAATTAATAGGTCAAAAAATAGAGGTTTTATTACCCAAGGAACTTAAGAAATCTCATGTTGGTAGAAGAGATAGTTATGCTCAAAAACCAGAGAGAAAGCAAATGGGAGCAGGAAGAGATTTATTTGGATTAAAAAAAAATGGAGATAAACTCCCACTTGAAATTAGTCTAAATCACATGACGATTGAGGACGAATTTTTTGTAATGGCTTTAATTACAGACATCAGTAAAAGGAAACAGCAAGAAACTGAAATCCAAGATTTAAATGCAGAGCTAGAGGTTAAAGTACAAGCAAGAACAAAAGAGCTTAAAGAAAATCAGATTTTATATAGTTTGATTGCCAAAAATTTTCCAAATGGAATTATTTGTGTGCTTGATAAAGAATTGAGATTTACATTTGCCGAAGGAGAGGAATTGAGTAAAAGTGGAATAAAAAGTAAGTTTCTGTTAGATAAAAGTTACTTAGACTCTTTTAATAAAGAAAACTCAGAAGAGGTAAAGGAAAAGCTACTGAAAGTATTTGAGGGAGAGGTAGCAAATTTTGAAATAAAAAAATTAAGAAGTGTGTATCAAGTGCATGCTGTGCCATTAGTTTTTGAGTCAGAGAAAGGTGTTTCACAAATATTGATCGTAGAAAATAATGTTACTAAAATTAAAAATGTAGAAGAGAAAATGAAAGAATCTCTTCTCAAAGAAAAGGAGTTGGGAGAAATGAAATCTCAGTTTATTTCGATGGCATCCCATGAATTTAGAACTCCATTAAGTACTATTCTTTCCTCGGTTTCTTTAATAGAGAAATATGATCAACTTGGCAATACAGAGAAGAAAAAAGTTCATTTTGAAAAGGTGAAAAACAACATTAAAAGTCTTACAAACATGTTGAATGATACACTGACAATTAGTAGAATAGAAGAAAACACAGGAGAAGTAGAGCTTGCTCGATTTAATGTGTTAGATTTAATTCATGAAGTAATTGAAGAGTCTGAAGGACTAAGAAAAAGTAAACAAGAAATTATTGTAAACTTTGCTGGAGAAAAAGTAATAAATTCGGATAGGAAAATATTAAAAACGGTATTAGTAAATATTGTTTCTAATGCAATAAAATACTCTGAAGAAAATGTGTTGGTAGAAATTGCTACAGATGAAGATTTTATTGAATTTAGTATAGTTGATAAAGGAATTGGAATTCCTGAGGAAGGACAACAACATCTTTTTGAACGGTTTTATCGAGCAAATAACGCGGCTAATATCCAAGGAACTGGTTTGGGATTGAACATAGTAAATAGTTATATTTCGGTTTTGGATGGCAAAATAGATATTGAAAGTAAAGAAAATATTGGGACTCAAGTAAGAATTAAAATACCTATAAGAGAGTAAGTTATGAATGTATTGATCATAGAAGATAATAAAGATGTGCTGGAAAACACAACAGAATTGTTAGAATTGTCTGGTTATAAAGTTGCAGGAGCTGAAAATGGTAAAATTGGTGTATCTAAAGCCAAAGAGTTAATGCCAGATTTGATTATCTGCGACATTATGATGCCCGAAATGGACGGATATGATGTATTGTATTATTTAAGCATTGACCCAAAAACTTCAACTATTCCATTTATATTTCTCACAGCAAAATCTGATGCTCAAGATTTTAGAAAAGGAATGGAGTTAGGAGCAGATGATTATTTAACTAAACCCTTTGAAGAAATTGATTTATTAAAATCCATTGAAAGACGATTAAATAAAAGTGATAAGATTAAAAAGTCTTTTGGTACTAATACTACTGCGTCAGAAAAAGGACAATTTGATTTAGAAAATGTAGACAAAGACCACGATTTATTTAAGAATAAAAAGAAGAAAAGCTTCAGAGCAAAGAACTTTATTTTTTTACAATATGGTTCACCACTTTATTTGTACTACATCAAAAAAGGGCAAGTTAAAACCTTTAAAACCAATGAAGATGGTAAAGAGTTAATTACGGGTCTTTATACTGACAATGAGTTTTTTGGCTACCACAGCTTGTTAAAAGATGATGAATATTCGGATTCTGCTATTGCAGTTGTAGATACGGAATTGGAATTAATTCCAAAGGAAGAATTCAATAGTTTGATAGCGAATAGAAGAGAAGTTGCCAACGAGTTTATCAAAATGTTGAGTAAGGAAGTAATTGATAAAGAGAGCGAATTGTTAAGCCTTGCTTATAATTCGGTAAAAAAAAGAGTGGCTGATGGGTTGATAAAATATTTTGATAAATACAGTCAAGAATATTCAAGAGGACTTCAGATACCAAGAGAAGATTTGGCAAATATTGCAGGTACTTCAACAGAATCGGTAATTAGAACTTTGAGCGAGTTTAAAAAAGATGGACTGATAACCACTGAAGGAAAAACAATTTACATTAAAGAAGAGAAAGAGCTAAGGGGATATAAATATTAAGATAAAAAATATACTCTTTATTCTTCAAATTGTTTATCAGTAGTACAACATCCACCAAGGACTTTTTGCTCAGTTTCCGTTTTTTGAATTTCTGGGCTGAGGTATGGAATGCCTAAATTCATTCCTCTAAGTACTAACATAAATCCCATGATTAAAAGCATGTAAGGAACTAATTTTCTGATGTTTATTTTATTCTTAATTGCACTTTTGAAATACATAAAAAACATCATGGCTGGTAAAGTTCCTAATCCAAACAATGTCATAAACCCAATACTACCGCTAATAGAATTTGCTGTGAGTGATGCAGCTAAAGCAAAGTAAATTAATCCACATGGTAAAAATCCGTTCAAAATTCCAAGAGCCAATAAGTTTTTTCTTTCCTTACCGATGTATTGCCCTAGTTTCTTTTTTACAGGATTAAATAGTTTTGTAACCAATTGGTTGGCTTTGTTAGCTCCCTTGTGATAAGAAAAAAGCGTTGCGAGTACAATTACAATTAATAGTATCCCAACCACAATTGAGACATATTGTTGGATTTCCATTATCCGGAAAGACTCTCCCAATAATCCGAAAAAGAAACCAAAAAGGGAATAGGTAATTACTCTTCCACCGTTATAAGAAATGATTTGAAAAAACTTAAGAAAAGGATTTTTACTCGTAGGAATCATCAAAGCAATTGGACCACACATGCCAATGCAGTGCAGGCTACCAAGAAAACCAATGAGAAACCCTTGCCAAATCATACCCAAATATCTTTGTTAACTAAATAAGTTTTTCCATTGCTAATAAATTGTATTGTCACTTTATAAAAACCACTTGCAATCGATTTTTTATCAATAGATTGTGTGTTATTGATATCAAGATTTATATCAAACGATTTATCCAAATTTGCATTATCAGGGCGGTAAAATGAAATGTCTCCTTTTTCAATATTCATATCAAAAGCTGCAGGAAATGTTACATTTATTTTGTCAGAATCAGAAGTTAAAGTAACTTCTTTAGCAAAAGGTAATGCATTTTTTTGTGCATCAATGTTTATTTGATATTGAATTTCTTGGTTGTAATAATCCTCTGCTACCAAATCACTTGATACATTAAAAGAGTAAATTACAGCTGTCAATATTCCTGTAATAAATAGTGCTAAAAATATGGTTATTTTCCATCCCCAGTTCATAGTGTTTTGTTTTTTTAAAATGATGGACCTATAAAAGTTACGTTTGCCTTATCAATTAATTTCCCGTCAGAGTATACTCCAATTTTAAAGTTAGTTTTTAGTCCCTCTATATCTTCTCCTTCCATTATTAATAACATAGACGAACTGTAGGTTCCTTGTTTTGGTAAAGTTCTAGAGTCCGATATCACAGATATTTTTCCATTTCCATCCAGTAATTTAAACTCTAAGGGTAAATCTTTGTTGGTTTTGTTCAGGATATTCATGCTGTAAATATTACTGATTTTCCCATTGTCCATTTCATGAAAAAGCATTCCTCCAGAAGATCTTTTTATGGTTACATCAAAATCTGAACGGGAAATAACCAACGTAGTAAGCAACCCTAATAACAGGAATAATACGGCTGTGTATGCTTTTGCTTTTTTACTAAATTTAAAAGCAATTCCAGTTTTAATACTTGCGTCAGAAGCATATCTTATAAGCCCTTTGGGTTTATTGATGCTTTCCATAATATGGTCGCATTCATCAATACAAGCAGTGCAGTTTACACATTCTAGTTGAGTTCCGTTTCGTATATCAATCCCTGTGGGGCAAACATTTACGCATTGATTGCAATCAATACAATCTCCTTTTCCTTCTGCAGGCCTGTCTTCATCCTTACGAAATTTTGATCTGTTTTCTCCTCTTACATAATCGTAAGTAATAACCATAGAGTCTGGATCCAATAATACTCCTTGTAACCTCCCGTATGGGCATATAGTGGTACATACTTGCTCTCTCATAAAAGCAAAAACTCCATAAAACAAGAAGCTAAAAACTATTATTGCAACCAACCCTCCAATGTGGTTTAGTGGATTGTCAGTGGCAATTCTAAAAACTTCTTTGTAGCCAATTATATAGGATAAAAAGATGTTGGCTACTAAAAACGCTATCGCAAAGAAAATAATATGTTTAAGAGTTTTTTTTCTAATTTTTTCTGCGTTCCAAGGTTGTCTTTCTAATCTTTTTTGGTGGGTCCAATCTCCTTCAATCCAATATTCTATTCGTCTAAATACGAATTCCATAAATATGGTTTGTGGACAAAACCAACCGCAGAATATTCTTCCAAAAACCAAAGTGAATAGTACAATAAATACCAAAAAAGTTAAGGAGGCAATGGCAAAAATATAGAAATCTTGTGGCCAAAATATTTTTCCGAAGATGACAAATTTTCGTTCAATAATATTGAACATCAATAAGGGTTCGCCACCAACAGTAATAAATGGGGCTGCAAATAGAAACAACAGTAAAGAGTAGCTAACAATTTTTCTTTTGTTAAACCATTTCCCAAAAGGCTTTTTAGCAAAAACCCATATCCTCTTTCCTTTTTCATCTACTGTAGAGATATGATCTCTAAAGTTTTCCGTTGGTTTTTCTTGAGCCATTTTTTTAGTATTATTGTACCATAGCCACTTCAGAAGCTTCGGTAGCAGTACTGTCAATTGCAGCAGGAGTTTCAGTTTCTTCTTCCGAGTAGATTTCTCCTTGAGGTTCTTTTCCTATCCCTATTGCAGCTCCTTTTATGCTTTTAATATACGAAGAAACTTGTTGCATTTCAACAGGGTTAAGTTCGTCTTTCCAGGACTGCATTCCTTTTGAAACAGCACCGTATTTTACAATTTTAAATATATCAGTAATGCTTCCTCCGTGAATCCAATTGTCATCCGTTAAGTTTGGTCCAATAACTCCTTCACCTTGTTTCCCATGACAGGCAACACATTTTTTATCAAACAATGCTTTTCCTTTACTTAAATCAGAAGATTCTGTTAAATAAACTACATTACTTTCGTCAACATTTAATTTTAGTGTTTTTAAGTATTCAGCAACTTGTTCTTCACCAAGAGCAACTTCTTTGTTGTATTCTTCTATTTGTAAATCTCCAGTTCCTAAAATATGGTAATTGAATAAATAAACCACCGCAAATACAATAGATGCATAAAAACTCCACAACCACCAAGGTGGCATGTTGTTGTCCAGCTCATGAATTCCATCATATTCATGATCCATCATAATCTCATGCTCTCTTTCAATTGGAACCATGTCGGTTAATACCTGAGTAATCTTACTAGGTTCGTTAACCTCTACATTTTTGCCTTCTTTTATTACTACTTTTTTCTCTTTTACAGTTCTCAATATCTGAAAGAATAAGTTTCTTACATAGAAAACTACCCCTAATAAGAGTAGGTTTATTATTACCATTGTCCATACCCAATTAATTGACATGTCATCGTTTGCACCTACAGAAGTTGCCTGCGAAAATGAAGCTAAAGGGATACCGACAAGAAAAAGTAAAGTGGTTACTATGTTTTTGTTACCTCTTTTCTTTTTCTCTTGCTCATATATTTTTGATTTATAAAAATCACTTTTCATTAAGTCTTTTATTGAATTAGATAAAAAGAAAATTCCCATAAGTAATAAAATTGCTAATACTAATAAGATATAAAATACAGTAGTATTTGACATTCCGCCTGATTGATTGGTGTCAGTTGCAGCTGCAAAGCTTGAATTTGACATAAAGAAGACTGCAAGTAAGGATAAAATTCCTTTTATATAGTTTTTTAAATTTCTCATGTTTTTTTATTTAGATATAATGTTTGCCCTAGTCAAAAGGCGTATTTTCCAATTTTTTAATTTCTGTTTTTCTTAGGCTAATCACTTTCCAAAGCATTACTGCAAAGAATCCAGTAAACAGGACCAATGAAAAGACGGGATATATTTCAATCCCATCTATTGAGGTCATATGATTTTTTATGTATTTTAACATTCTTTATTTTTTGTCGGTTACTGTAATATCAGTTCCTAATCTTTGTAAATAAGCAATCATAGCAACTACTTCTTTTTTACTTAACGCTTCCACTTGCTTTTCTTTTTTGCTTCCTTTTAATTTAGATAAATCACTAACTATATTATTAGCAATTTTCATCGCTTGAAGTTTAGCTAGTTTTTCAGCATCTTCTTCAAATCCTTCAGGATAAGGAACTCCGATGGTTCTTAATGCACTTATTTTAGATTTAAGTCTTCCTAAGTATAAGTCATCTTCTATCAAGAAATCATAAGAAGGCATCACAGATTTTTCTTCCATTTGTGTTGGGTTCAAAAAGTGTGTATAGTGCCAAGAATCTCCTCTTTTTCCACCTTCTCTGTGCAAGTCTGGTCCTGTTCGTTTACTTCCCCATAAATGTGGATGGTCGTATACAAACTCTCCAGCTTTAGAATATTCTCCATATCTCTTTGTCTCAAATCTTAATGGACGAACCATCTGTGAGTGACAGTTGTTACACCCTTCTCTGATGTATAAATCTCTTCCTTCAAGCTCTAGTGGAGAATAAGGTTTTACTTCTGTGATTTTTGGCACATTAGATTCTACCATTATTGTAGGAATAATTTCTACTATACCTCCAATTAATATCACAACTAAACTGAAAACTAACATTCTAATTGGCTTTCTTTCAATCACTCTATGCCATTTTTCTTTCTTTTCAGATGGAGCAGCAAGTGCTGGTGCTTCTACTTCTTCGTTCTTAATTATAGCTCCAGAACGAGCAGTTTTAATTAAGTTGTAGATTCCAATGATGGCTCCAGTTAAGTAGATTAATCCACCTAAAGAACGCAACATGTACATTGGTCTTAATTGTGTAACTGTGTCAATAAAATCATACTCAAGGTTTCCATCTGGCTTAAATTCTTGCCACATTAATCCTTGTACAAATCCTGCCCAGTACATAGGTATTGCCCAGAATAAGATTCCTAAAGTTGCCAACCAGAAATGTACGTTAGCTAATTTGATAGAGAATAATTTTGTTCCAAATATTCTTGGGAAAATGTAATACAACATTCCAAAAATCATCATTCCGTTCCATCCCAATCCACCAATGTGAACATGAGCCACAATCCAATCTGTGTAGTGAGTAATTACATTCAAACTTTTAAGTGACAACATTGGTCCTTCAAATGTTGACATTCCATATGCAGTTAAGGCTACCACCATAAACTTAAGCACTGGATTTTCTCTTACTTTATCCCAGGCACCTCTTAGTGTTAACAGTCCATTTAACATTCCTCCCCAAGAAGGCATAATTAGCATAATTGAGAATACTACTCCTAAAGACTGAGCCCAATCTGGTAATGAAGTGTATAATAAATGGTGAGGTCCTGCCCAAATGTATAAGAATATCAATGACCAGAAGTGAATAATAGATAGTCTGTAAGAGTAAACTGGTCTGTTTGCAGCTTTTGGTACAAAATAATACATCAATCCAAGGTAAGGTGTAGTTAAGAAAAATGCTACGGCATTATGCCCATACCACCACTGAATTAATGCATCTTGAACTCCTGCAAACATGGAGTAACTTTTTGTAAAATCCACAGGTACTGCTAATGAATTAAAGATGTGAAGAACAGCAACAGTTACAAATGTGGCTATGTAAAACCAAATAGCTACATATAAATGTTGAACTCTTCTCTTAAGAATAGTTGCAAACATATTTAATCCAAAAACTACCCAAACTAAGGCAATCATGATGTCAATCCACCATTCTAGTTCTGCGTATTCCTTACTAGAAGTCATTCCTAACGGAAGTGTAATAGCTGCACAAACTATAATAAGTTGCCATCCCCAAAAATGAATATTACTCAACCTGTCGTTTGTTCTTGCTTTAAGCAATCTTTGTAAGGAGTAATAAACCCCTGCAAACATTGCGTTACCCACAAAAGCAAAAATAATTGCATTGGTGTGTAACGGTCTCATGCGACCAAAATTCACCCATTTTGCAATATTAAGGGATGGGAAAGCTAATTGTAAAGCAATCCATAGTCCTACTGACATTCCTACAACTCCAAATAGAAGTGTAGCGTAGCTAAATTTCTTTACAATTCCATTGTCATAACTAAATTTTTCCATAGTTTATTTTTTTATTTCTTTTGGTTTTTTGTCTTCAAACAACATTCTTACTGAAGGAGTATAATCGTCTTCGTATTGTCCAGATTTTACAGACCAAATGAACAGTGCCAAAAAGACAATTGCCATTGATATACTGATACCGATTAATACAAAGAGAATTTCCATAGGGCAAAATAACAAGTTTTATAAAAAATAAAAAACCCTATATCATTTAAAAAAATATGATAATAATCAGTTATTTAAAAAAAGACTATTTAGTCTTATTTAATTATTTGAAAATAAACATTATAGCTTCTTATTTATAACCATTCTATAATAGTGAAACTGAATCAAAAATACAGATAGAGCAACCACTGATATAGAACTTATTGGCATCAATATAGCAGCAATTAATGGAGTTAAATTCCCTGTGATTGCAAAACCTAATCCGATAGTATTGTATAAAATTGAGAAGGCAAAACACCATTTTAATACAATTATGGTTTTTGTCGAAAACTTAAGAAAATTTGGTAATAGTGTTAGGTTTTCAGCTGTCAGAATTCCGTCACTAGCAGGTGAGAAGTTGTAGATGTTTTCCGAAAGTACTACCCCTACATTACTTTGTTTTAGAGCTCCGGCATCATTCAATCCATCTCCCATCATTAGCACTTTTTTATTATCATTTTGTAGATTTTGAATGTAGTTTAGCTTGTCAATTGGTTTTTGATTGAATAAGATAGAACTCCCTTCGGGAAGCATTTTTTTTAAGTTTTCTCTTTCTAGTTCATTATCACCCGAAAGTATATGAAGCCGGTAATTTTCTTTTAATGAGTTCATCATTTCTGGAACTCCATTTCTATAGAGATTTTTAAACAAGAAATAGCCCAAAATCTCTTCGTTTAATTGAATATACACTCTGGTTTCTCCATGTGTATCTTTTTTTTCATTTACAAAATTAGCCGAGCCTAGTTTGTAGGATTTTCCGTTTTCAAAATTTCCAATAATTCCTTTTCCTACTAATTCTTCAAAATCAGAAATTGTTTTCTCAGAAATTAAAACAGATAAGTAATCTCGAATGCTTCTACTCAAAATGTGTGTGGAATTGTTTGTGAGTTCTGCTATTTCTTTTTTTTCAGTTTCAGATAGCTCTTCACCAATAAATTCAATATCAGAACTATTCGCATAAGTTATGGTTCCAGTTTTGTCAAAAACTACATCTGTAAGTTGCGACATATCTTCTATAGTAAAAATATTACGCAAGTAAAAACCTGTTTTTCCAAAATACCTTAATGCACTCCCAAAAGTGAAAGGAACAGCTAATGCCAGAGCACATGGGCATGCAACTATTAAAATTGAGACTACCACATTTACAGTTTTAGAAATATCAATATTAATCCAAATTATCGCAGCTATGATGGATATAGCAATAACTGCCCAAGTAAAATATTTACTCAATCGAGTATTTAGTTTAGAATATCCGCTTTCTTCTTGCTCAAATGCAGATTGATTCCAGAGGTGGGTTAAGTAACTTTGATTTACTTTTTCGAGGACAAGAACTTTTAGGTTTGTTCCCAATTGTTTTCCTCCTGCATACAATTTTTCTCCTTTTTTAATAGGTTGTGCCATCGATTCACCAGTTACAAAACTGTAATCAATGTTTGCATTTCCTTTAAGTAGATTACAGTCAACCGGAATAATGTCTCCATTTCTAATTATTAAAATATCTCCTTTTTCTATGTTATTAATTTTTATCACCTCTTCTTTTTCATCCTTTAAGCGAGATACCGCAATAGGAAAATATGAAGTATAATCTCTCTCAAAAGACAGTGCATTATAGGTTTTGTTTTGAAACCATTTCCCTATCAAAAGAAAGAATATAAAGGCAGCAAAAGAATCCATGTAACTCGCATTTCCTTCAACCAATATATCGTATAAGCTTTTGCAATACAATGTAATAATCCCAATAGAAACGGGTACATCAATGTTAATATGCCCAGTTTTGATGGATTTGTAACCTGATTTGATGTAATCCCAGGCAGGCAAAAATAATATAGGAAGCGAAAGTGCTACAATTATCAATTGCATAAAGAAGCTGATGTTTTCTGATACATCTTTTGAAATTCCTAAATACTCAGGAAAACTAAGTAGCATGATGTTTCCAAAACAAAAACCTGTGACTCCCAGTTTAACAAAAAAGGAGTTGTTCAATTTTTTCTTTGAGCGTTTTTCTTTTTTTTCAAAAGTAGGAGCGTACCCTATTTTATCCAATAAATGAGTTAATCCTAACAAAGAAATTTTATTAGGGTCAAAAGATATAAATGCTTCTTTTTTGGTAAAATGAACTTCAGATTTTAAGATTCCTTCGTTTAATAAATTAAGATTTTCTAATAGCCAAACGCATGAACTACAATGAATTTGTGGAAGGAATAAGGTGACATGGCATTGAGTTTCACTTTTAAAATCATAAAACTCTTCGGCAATTTCTTCATTTTCAAGAAACTGATATTTGTTTCCTGCTTCTGTAGGTTTAGTTCCTGGTTTTTGCTCAATGCTATAATATTCATTCAACCCATTTTCGCTTAATATTTCAAAAACCATTTTGCACCCATTACAGCAAAATACTTTCTCATCATGTTGAATTTCAACATGACAATCGTCTCCGCAGTGGTAACAAGGTTTTAGCTTCTTCATTGAGTTTACACCAACTTTTTTGTACAAAACAAAAGTAATGAATAGGTGTGTTATAAACAGGACGTATTATTCAAATTAGTATGAATAATATCATAATTTGAGAAATTAATCCTCCAACACCCATTCCGAATAGCTGTTAGCAGTTTCGTTCATTTTAGCATAAACGAGTGTAACACCTTCTGGCAATTTTACTGAAATTACTTCTACTATTTCTTTCAATAGATTTTCGCAGGTTGGATGATAATCTACGTAAATTGTTTTCTCATTATGTTCTTCAATTCCTTTAAATCTTGAATCAGATTTTAGGATTAAAGCATGATCCAATTTATCTACAACTTCTGCGTTTACAATATTTTTTAAGTCAGTAAAATCAATAACCATCCCAACATCAGGTTGAGAGTTGTCTTCGTTTACTAATCCCAACACTGTTACAGTAAGTTTATAAGAATGTCCATGAATATTTCTGCACTTACTCTGATGCATATCAAGTGCATGAGCAGTTTCAAATGAAAATTCTTTGGATACTCTTATTTTTTTCATGAGGAAATATTTTTTCAAAAGTAGGACAAAAAAATGATTATTCGAATGTCAATGTATTCAAAATGGTCTCTAATTCTACCATAAATCTTCTTTTGTTAAACTTAGGGCAAAACACATGACCTTCTACAGTTACAATTCTTCCTCTCGCCTCATCAACCATAGAGATATTAACAAATGGTCCTCCTCTAAAATCATTTACCATACTGTACAATCCCCTTATTTCAAAAGCATAAATTCCTTTGAACAAAGTCTCTTTTTCGAAACTTGGGACCAAAGAATCTGGTGCAGTAATCATATAAGAGTCTTCTCCTTTTCCTTTAAAATATTTTTTCAC